>JAEINT010000005.1 GCA_016342745.1 Labilibaculum sp. | reverse complement strand
TCATTTCCCAAGGTCATTAAATCTAGTTGAACTACAATTTAAGAACCTTTTCAATATGAATACAAAAGTAAAAGGCCATCTGTTTTGATTCAGGTGGCCTCTTTTTTTTGACGTCTAATCGCTTATTCCGTTAATATTCCACCGGTAATTCTTACCAAGGCAGTTCTAGATTGAATCAAGTTAAAAATTGCATTTTCTCTCGCAAAAGCAACATTCTGATAGGTAATCTGAATATCACGATAGTTGAAAGAATTAATACTCCCCGATTCATATTTATCCTTTGAAATACTCAAATTTAATTCTGCTGCGCTTAGGTTTTCCTCAGCCAGCTTATACAGTTCTTTTCGTACTTGATAAGCTTCAAATTGCTGCGCTAATAAATTGGTTAAAGTGTGCTTTACATCTTCCGTTTCAATCTTTCCAATTTCTTCCTGAATCTTGGCAATTTGCATTGCTCTACGATTCGAATTACCATTAAAAATCAGGTAGTTTAAACTTACATTAGCGTACAAATTATGCGAATCAGCAGTAGACGAAGACATTCCATCCAATTTGTTTCTTGTTCTGTTACCTTGCACACCTGCTCCTAAAGAAACTCGTGGATAGAAGTTGCTTCTAGCCATCTGAACATCTCGTTTCAAAAGCATTTCCTGAATGTATCTATTCTTTAAGGTGTTGTTATCAGACAACATTTTATCCATCAAATTACCCAATAGATATTCTTCGTTTACAGGTAAAAACTCTTCTGAGAATGTGTAGGTTTTACTTTCCTTAACGCCCAATAAAAAGTTTAAATCTCGAACTGCATTATTAAAACCAACTTCTTGCAACAAGAAGGCTGAACGATCTTGTAACCATGCATTTTGAGCTTGCAAAACATCGTAGGTAACCGAACTTCCAATCTCTTTACCGACTTTCATTTTTTCATATCGGTCGGAAGACAATTCCATGATTTTTTGATTTACTCCCAAGCTCTCTTTTTCCAAAAGCACCTTGTAATAAGCAAGAATAATCAATTCAATTTTATTCTCGATAGCGATGATCGTATTTCCTTTTGAAAGTTGTGCCAAATCGTCGAACTTATCTTTTCGAATTTGCACTGCAAAACCATCAAAAATAGTCCAACTTACGTCTAAAGAAGGCACCAAACCATTTCGAGTATAATCCTCATTCTCGTTATAATCCCAGGTGTTCCGCGAAGCAAAATTAAAATCCACTTTTGGATACCTACCCGCATTTCCCCATGTATTGTTCAAATCAGAAATTTCTTCCGACTTTTTTACAATCTTTAATTGATAGTTATTCTCCAAGCCAATTGCAATTGCTTTGGAGAGGTTAAGTTCTTCTTGTGCTATCAAGTTAAACTGACAGCACATAATGAAGACTATGAATAATGATACTTTTCTGATCATTTGTTTGTTCTTTATTTGATTCCTGACCAAAGTCAGAGCTAATTATAAACAGGAAATTCTATTATTTAATCCAAACTTACTTTTGATTCCTTAACCTTAGGCTCAACATCCCGAGCTAAAATCTCTTTCCCTTCCCAAATACTTTTTGATACTCTTTTAATATCATTCAAGGTTAAAATAATTACAGGGAAGAATAACAGAATAAACATGGTTCCTACCAACACGCCATAAGCCAATGCAATCGCCATTGGAATTAAGAATTGTGCTTGAAAGGAATTTTCTAAAATCAATGGGTACAAACCTACTGAAGTCGTAATTGTTGTTAAAACAATGGCTCTAAATCTAGCTTTTCCCGCTGCTTTCACCGCTGGTTCTGGCTGCATACCTTCCTCTACAAATAAATTGTATTTGGACAGGAAGACCACAGCATCGTTTATAATTACGCCCGAAAGAGCAACCATTCCCCAAACACTTAACATCGACACTGGAAATCCTTCTAGCCCGTGTCCCCATGCAGATCCAAGCCATCCCAAAGGAATCATCATTAAAACAATTATTCCTTGTGTAAAGCTTCGGAAATGAATCATTACAATAAAAATAATCAACATAAATGCAATGCTAAAATAGATCTTCAATTCTGCAATATCTTCAGCTGATCTTTTTGCCTGACCTTGAAATTCTGGGCGAACACTTGGGAATTTGGCTTCTAAATCTGGTAATATTGTTGTTTCAATATATTCTAAAATTGGCGGAACAGGTTCACTTGGATCAATGATTTCAGCATCAACACGAATTTCTCTTGAACCATTGTAACGTTGTATACTAACAGGACCACGCAATATCTCGTAATCAATTAATTCAGACAGTGGAAATTCACCTTTTGGCGTACGAATTCTCATGTCTTCCATTTGCCCAATAAAAACGCGATCGGTTTTCGGATATCGAACCCAAACCTTAATCTCATCTTTTCCTTCCTGCAAACGTTGCGCTTGTCCTCCAAAAAATCCTTGACGAATTTGAGAAGTAATTGATCTTAAATTCATACCTAAATAGTAGGCTTTGGATTTTAATTTCAATCTTACCTCTCGACTACCCAATGGGTTATTATCGTTTATATTGTATAAGGAAGACATTTTTCTTAATTCACCTTGAAAATAGTCATTGGCCTTATTCAATTGCTCCAAATCATTCCCCAATAAACTAATAGAAACAGGTGCTCCCCAACGATTATTAGCTCCAATCGTAAACTTCTCGAGGTCGGAAACATCTCCTAATTTATCTTTTACTCTTCCCGATATATCGAAACTTGATACTGGCGCACCTTCCATATCTCGAAGCGTTACAGATAGGTTTCCTGCATGAGGTCCAACTTCCTGTCCGCCAAAAGCATTTCCTGAAGAAAGACTTGTGTATTTAATGAAATATGCCGTATCCTGAAATTCATTCATCAGCTCTTCATTCACTTCCCAAACTGCATTTTCAAATTTCTTTAATCGAGCAATTGTAATATCCTTATTGCTTCCAGGTTTGTACGCAATGTTCATCGAAAAGGTATCGAATGCAACATTTGGGAAAAATGTACTTTGAATAAATCCACCTTTAAACAATCCCATGGTAACAAAGAAAAGAGCTACAGGTATAAACACAACAAACCATCTCCATCGAACTAATCGGTCCAAAATTCCGGCATATACATTATCTCTAACATACATGATCCCTTTCTCTATCTTAGCCCTAAAGCGATTAAAAGCATTATCTTTTCTATTTCTATTCAATACTATTTCGTTTCCAACATGACTTGGCAATACAAAAAGACTTTCAAAAAGCGACATACTTAAACATGCCACCACTACAAATGCCATTTCGAATAGAAATTCCATATTTCCAGTAACAAGTAGAAGTGGTGAGAAGGCAACCATGGTTGTAGTTACCGAAGTTAAAACAGCTGGAACAACTTCCATCGTACCATCAATTGCGGCTCTTCTCGGACTCTTTCCTTTCTCAAAGTGAGAATAAATATTTTCTCCAATTACAATTCCATCATCTACCAGAATACCAATAATTAGAATCATCCCGAAAAGGGAGATCATATTGATGGTAACTCCCATTAAATTGGCGATGATAAACATCCCTAAAAAGGAAGCTGGAATTCCCCAAGCAACCCAAAGAGATAGACGAAAGCTAAGAAAAAGAGCTAATGAAATAATAACCAATAACAATCCATAACCACCATTTTTATAGAGTAGGCTTAATCTTGATTGCAAAAGACTAACAAAATCGAAACCTATTTCTAAAGTAGCATCAGTATATTTTTCGTTAAACTCTTTGGCGTATTGATTACAGTATTCCGATATTTCTTCCAAATCCTCATCATTCAGCTTGTTCACCATAATGGAAATAGCTGGATTTCTATTGACAAATGTAGCATTTGGCACATCCTGAAACTGAAAATGAATATTCGCCACATCACTAATTCGAATATAGCTACCATCAGGATTTGCTTTCAGAATTATTTCCCCAATTTGCTCTGGATTGATCGAACGATTACGCGATCGAATTAAAATCTCCTCAACTTCATTTTTAATTGCTCCTCCCGAAATATCAATATTATTATTGGCTATCGCCATTGATATCTCACTAAAAGTAAGACCATAACGCCTCAAATCATCCTCTTTTACCTCTACCGACAACTCCAAATTTGGAAAACCAGAAAGAGATATTTGCGACATCACCTTTGAGCGCATTAAATCGTCATAGATGATATCGGCATATTTTTTCAGACTTATTAAATCGGTATCACCGGTAACAGACAAACGAACCGCTGGTGTTGTCGCTCTTCGCTTGGCAATCACAGCTTTCTCGGCTCCTGATGGAAAAGTAGGGATCCCATCAACCGCATTTTTCACATCGGCTAATGTTTCATCCAAATCATAATCTCCGGTTGTTGTAATTGTCAATCTGGCAAAGCCTTCCGACGAAACAGAATTCATTTCTTTTATTCCAACAATTCCTCTCACAGCATCCTCTATTCTTGAGGTAATGCCTTCTTCAACCTCTTTTGGTGAAGCTCCAGGAAATACCATCGAAACGGTAATGATTTTAGATTCTGTCTCAGGAAAAAATGATTTCTTCATAAATCCTAAAGAAGTAAATCCTGCAATTGCAAGTAGAGCAATAATCATTTTCCCGTAAAACGGATATCTTACAAATTGTGATATTATATTTCTCATTTTACGCTATTTCTTGATTTGTACCTGCATGTTTTCCGTAGCCTTAACAGGAGGTTCAATAACCAATATCTCACCCTCCTTTAATCCATTAAAAACCAAAGTATTCTCATTGCGTTTCACAACATTAATTACTTTTGCTTTTAGGATATCTCCCTCAACAACAAATACTTTGTTTGAGCTGAAAACAGCATTTCTAGGAATTTCCATGACATTATCAATCATTTTCCCATTAAAACGAGCAGTTAAAAACTGTCCTTGATACAATTCCTTTCCATTTGTATTCTCCAACTTTACAAAAACAGAAATAGATTGTGTTCCCTGATCAACAAAATCAGACTTACGCACTAATTTACCAGTAAAAATTACTTCTCCTTGAGAATCCAAAATGTCGACCTTTTCATTCAAATTCAACCATGAAATTTCTTTCGACTCAATCGGAACTTGTAGCTCTAAATTATTCGATTCTATAATACCAGCCAGTTTCGATCCCATTCCTGCAACCGATCCAATCTGAGTATTTACTTCTACATAAGAACCATTAAATGGTGCGTATATTTTTCGTTTGTTTAATTTAACCTCTGCACTTTTAATCGCATAATAGTCTCCTAAAATGTTTCTGCTTGCCATAAATACTTTTTCTTGATCAGACTTTACACTTGGTAACTCAGGAATAGCTTTCTCCAAATTAATGGCATTGAAAAAGTTCATCCAAACCTCAAAGTTATCGGTATAATCTACTTTAATATCAGGAAGGTTTGAAGCTAATTTATTTAAGAAACGACTCTTCTGAGCACGTAAATCCATTTTTGCATCTTCTTCATAAACACGAATCAACAACTGTCCTTTTTTAAACTTCTGTCCCACTTTTAAAGGAACGCCAGCCTCAACGATACGACCAGCTACTTCAGAACTTAAATTCACTTCCAAATTAGAAGCCAATCTCCCCTTTTCAACAATAGGAGAAGAAAGTTCATGATAATTTACAGCTTCCACTTTAACAATAGGTAGCTTTTTTTTGTCCAAATTCTTTTTAGGGGCTTCTTTTAAACTGCTCAAGCCTTTCATGGCAAAAAAACCAATAGCCAAAGTTGCGATAACCAGCAAAACGATAATTACTTTTCTATTCATCGATGATTTATATTAGTGGAATGTTCTCTAGAATGTATAACTAAATTAGTCTAATTTCTCAAACATGTAAAGATACAATATATAGATATAGATTAATAATAATTTATGTCACGTTAACAACTATTTAAGGAAAATTCCAGAATCGAATAAAATCTGAAACAATTAAGCTCTAATTAACGTTTTCCTCAAAGTGATGTAAGGATTTTAAGAAATTATTACGATTTTTGTCACCACTAAAAATCTAAAAGATGGATCAGGAAAAATATAATAAAATGAAACAGCAGCTATTGGACTCTACAAAATGGCCATCTGTTTACATGTTTAAATTTATTGTCCCGAATAACGAGGACAAAATAAATGCTGTTAAAAACTTATTTTCAGAAGATACTGAATACACTTATAAAACATCTCGAGATATTAAATTCATTGGTATTACAATTAAAAAAGTAATGAAATCTGCCGATGATGTAATCGAAGTTTACACTCGTGCCGAGGGAATAAAAGGTATCATGGCATTATAATACAATTCTCACTATCAATAAAAAACATTGAGAACTGTGATGATTTCATTAGAAAACACTTATAGGCTGTTTCGAAAGATTCGGCCTTTTTTTGTCCTTCTTAGTTCTTAAAAATCAAACTATGTAGGTTTGCTATTTTCTATTCCGAAAGAAAAAACTAATATTGCCTTTTCAAACACACTAACACCTTAAGCTTACACTTTCCATGCTAACAGATATCATTATTGTTCTCGCCATTATGGTTTTAGGAATAGGAATTGGACTTGTAATTGGCAATCGTCCCAAGATCATCAAAATTGTAGGTCTTCTAACTTCCTTTTCTATTTTCTTGTTGCTATTCCTTTTGGGAATTGGTGTTGGAACCAATGATCAAATTGTTAAGAACCTAGACACAATTGGTATACAAGCATTGGTTTTGACCATTGGTGCATTGCTAGGTTCTTTGATTTGCGCGTATTTCACCTATTCCTTATTCTTTAAAAAGAAATAAACACTATGAAAGGCAGTTTAATCATACTTGGTTTTTTTGTTCTAGGGTTAATCCTAGGCTTAACCCGATTCTTACCTGAAAGTATATTGGATTCGGATTTTAGCATTTATGCTCTTTATTTATTGATGTTTTTAGTAGGTATTGGTATTGGAACCGATCGTTCTTCATGGAAAGTAATCCGCGAGGTTAATATTAAGATTGTTCTTGTTCCTTTATCCGTTATTGTTGGTTCATTACTTGGTGTATCAGCTTTTTCATTTTTTCTTTCGGATATTAATTTTGGAGAAGCAATGGCAGTTGGAGCAGGCTTTGGATATTACAGTCTTTCGAGTGTAATGATTACCGAATTCCACAGCGAAACTCTTGGTGTTATTGCCTTACTTTCAAATATCATTCGTGAAATACTAACTCTTTTGGCGACTCCTTTGTTTGTTAAGTTCTTTGGTAAGCTAGCAGGAATTGCTTCGGGTGGCGCTACTGCCATGGATACCACTCTGCCAATAATTGTTCGCTATTCAGGTAAAGAATATGCTATTATTGCCGTATTTAGTGGTATCGTATTAACGGTATTAGTTCCTGTAATTGTTCCTCTTATTTTAGAGTTCTTATAAAAACATCTTTTTATTAGCGATCAGAACACCAATAGTTTAAACTCATTATAAAGTAGATAAACTGAATATCTTATTCGTTTTTTTATACATTTACCATTCAATTAAACCCAATTGAATGATTTGCTTTAACGAATTCATACTTCTTTACAACTGTTCGTACAAAGGATTGTACGAATGCTGGATTTGTTAGCTCCCCATCCCATCTCTCAACTTTTTATTCCATCCATTTTAATAGATTATACTCTTTACATGGAATTCTTGTATTCAAGATAAAATAAGGTAAACTTTTACTTTTCGGATAAAATTGTTGTATCCAAACCATTACTATTTTTCAATGCAGATTACGATTTGCGTTTATCAACCAACAAACCCAAAAACAAAATACAATGTTTTCAAAACAAACTTATTGCAAACGAAGAGACCAACTTAAAAAAGATGTAAAATCAGGAATTCTACTTTTCCTTGGAAACGACGAAAGCGGAATGAATTATGCTGACAATACCTATCATTATCGTCAAGACAGTTCCTTTCTATACTTTTTTGGATCAGATTATGCAGGACTAAACGCCGTTATCGATATTGATGAAAATCGCGAAATCATTTTTGGTGATGAACTCACCATCGATCACATTGTATGGATGGGCTCACAACCAACCATCAAAGAAAAAAGTGAGGCCGTAGGCATCAAGGAAACCCTCCCGATGGCAGAGTTAAAATCCTATCTTGCCAAAGCACTAACTAATGGCAGAAAAGTGCACCACCTTCCTCCTTATCGTCCAGAACATCAAATCAAATTACTTGACCTAATTCAGGTTCATCCTAATATCGCAGCTACTAATGCCTCTTACGAATTTATACAGGCCATTGCAAATCAAAGAAATTATAAATCAGAAGAAGAAATCATTCAAATAGAAGAAGCGGTTAATATTACTGCGGATATGCATCTTGCTGCAATGCGAATGGCGCGACCTGGCATGAAAGAATCTGAAATTGCAGCAGCAGTTCAAGAAGTAGCAATAAGTGCAGGTGGTCAGTTATCATTTCCTGTAATTGCGACCATTAACGGACAAACACTTCACAATCATTATCATGGAAATACACTTAAAAGTGGAGATATGATGCTCCTAGATTGTGGTGCTGAAAATGGTATGCATTACGCTGGTGATATGTCGAGTACTTTTCCTGTGGATAAAACATTCACGAATCGCCAAAAAGAAATCTATCAAATTGCACTGAATGCACACAATGCTGCAATAGATAAATTAAAACCAGGCGCTACTTTCAAAGATGTTCACTTAACAGCCTGTCGCACGATTGCCGAAGGAATGAAACAAATGGGCTTCATGAAAGGAGATTTAGATGAAGCAATTCGTCAAGGTGCTCATGCTTTATTTTTCCAGTGCGGAACAGGGCATATGATGGGAATGGATGTGCACGATATGGAAAACCTTGGCGAGGTTTGCGTTGGATACGATGGCGAAGCAAAAAGCACTCAATTTGGTCTGAAATCATTACGATTGGGACGTAAACTAGAACCAGGTTTTGTACTTACAATTGAACCTGGAATTTATTTTATTCCTGAATTGATTGACATGTGGAAGGCTGAGAATCGTTTTTCTGAATTCATTAATTACGATAAAGTGGAGCAATACAAAGACTTTGGCGGTTTACGAAACGAAGAAGATTTCTTGATTACCTCTGATGGTGCTCGCCTTTTAGGAAAACCTATTCCAAAAAGCATTGAAGATGTTGAAGCGGAAAGAATTTAAATCGTAAAAAAGAAGACATGAAAAAACACATAATCAAATCAATTTGTTTACTCTTCCTTCTTAGTTTGGGTTTATCGAATGGCTTACTCGCTAAATCAAAATCTCTTGAAGAGAAACTAAAACAAATTCCCAATGTTAGCGTTCAAAAAATAAAGGGAGATACTACTTTCGCTAGCTATTTTGAATTGTATTTCACTCAAGCTTTGGACCATAACAATCCAGATGCGGGAAGCTTTCAACAACGCGTACTTCTAGGGCATCATAGTATTGATCGACCTATGGTAGTGGAAATTGAAGGCTATCAAATTTGGTCGGAGAAAGCAGGTGAATTAAGTAAATTATTAAAAGCAAATCAACTAACCATCGAGCATCGCTATTTCAAAAATTCCATGCCTGATAGTATAGATTGGCAATATTTGAACATTAAACAGGCTGCAGCCGATCAACATGTGATCATTCAGGCTTTAAAAAAGATCTACAAAGAAAAGTGGATCACAACTGGAATCAGTAAAGGTGGGCAGACAACCATGTATCATCGTTACTTTTATCCTAATGATGTAGATGTTAGTGTACCCTATGTGGCTCCTCTTAATTTAACTCGTGAGGACAAACGAATACATGAACATTTGGCAAGTGTTGGAAAAAAAGAAACCCGAGATAAGATTTATCAATTTCAATTGGCTTGTTTCAAAAACAAAGAAAAGCTACTCACCATAGCCGAATCTCATGCCAAAGAAAAAAAGTATTCTTTCTCGATGGGATTGGAAAAAGCTTTGGATTTAAGTATTCTTGAATATCCTTTTGCATATTGGCAATGGGGAGGAATTACGTTCTATAACATTCCAGATGAAAATGCTAGCGTTAATGAATTGTTTGAGCACCTTATAAAAGTTTCAGGCATGGATTTCTTCGATGAAATAAGCTTGAAACCCAGTCTTGCATTTTATCATCAGGCATTAAGCGAAATTGGAATGTACAGCTATGAAATTGTTCCATTCAAAGAATATTTGAATTACAAAGACGATTTGACCTTCGATCATGTTTTCCCAAATGAACCTATTCGAAAATTTGATGCCTCATCGATGATTAAAATTAACAAATGGCTTCAAACAGATGCTGAAAAAATGCTTTTCATCTATGGGGAATATGATACTTGGTCGGCAACTGCTGTTAACCTAAAAGAAAACAACAAATGCCAAAAATTTGTAAACCCGGAAGGTTCTCACAAAACCAGAATCAAAAGCTTCCCAGAGGAAATGCAGAAAGAAATCGTATCTACCTTAGAAGCTTGGCTCGATCTTAAAATACAAAAATAACAATCAAGAATCATAACTAGCATTAGGATTCTTCTTTTGAGAAGGAGGTTTCGGAATAGCCCTCTGAGACCTCCTGATTCAAACACAAACTAACTTTCCAAACAAATATGAAAACCCTAAGTATTAGCATCCTTTTTGTTTTGCTGTGCGATATACTTACAGCGCAAGAAGCCAACAAGCCAAATGATTGGGAAAACCCTCAAGTTGTAGGAATAAACAAAGAAAAGCCAAGAGCATCCTTCTTTGCATATCGAAATACTAAAAATGCAAGTCGAAATCAAAAGTCTAATTCTCCCTATTTTATAGATTTAAATGGAGTATGGAAATTCAATTGGGTAGTTAAACCAGCCGATAGACCTATTGATTTTCACAAACTTGATTTCGATATCTCAAAGTGGAATAATATAAAGGTACCAGCTCATTGGGAGTTGGAAGGATATGGAGTTCCAATTTATACTGATGTCTCCTACCCTTTTCCAAACAATGAACCATTCATTCCGCATGATTACAATCCTGTAGGATCTTACAAACGAGAATTTACAATTCCTGAAAATTGGGAAAATGAAGAAGTCTATATCCATTTTGGAGGTGTTCGTTCTGCTATGTATGTTTGGGTGAATGGAGAGAAAGTTGGTTACAGTCAGGGAAGTAAAACCCCAGCCGAATTCAATTTGACAAAGTATCTAAAATCAGGGAAAAACCAATTGGCGGTTGAAGTGTACCGATTTAGCGATGGTAGCTATCTGGAAGATCAGGATTACTGGAAGGTGAGTGGATTTGAGCGAGATGTATATTTGTATGCTCGTCCTAAGATTCACATCCAAGATTTCTTCGTACAAGCTGGATTAGATGAAAATTACAATAACGGAACATTTTCTTTAGATGTAGAGATCAATCAAACCCTAACTAAAACTGCCAGAAGATCTTTACAAGTAAGGGTATTCGATGGAGGAAAAACCATTGTAGATTTAAGTTCAACTAGAAAGCTTGAACAAGGCATTCAGCTTTTTTCATTTGAAGGCCTAGTTCCTGATGTTCGTAAATGGACTGCAGAAACACCAAATTTATACACACTACAGATTGAATTGAAATCTGGTGATAAAACCATAGAAATAATCCGCAGGAAAATTGGTTTCCGAACCAGTGAAATCAAAAATGGATTGCTCCAGATTAACGGAGTTCCAATCACTATTCGTGGTGTAAATCGTCATGAACACGATATGGAAAATGGACGAATTATCACCGAAGAATCCATGATAAAGGATATCATGCTAATGAAACAATTCAATATTAATGCAGTTCGAAATTCTCATTATCCAAACCGAGAACGCTGGTATGAATTATGCGATGAATTTGGTTTATACATGATTGATGAAGCAAATATTGAAGCTCATGGATGCGAACCATACAAGAAAGAAATGACCTTGGCCGATAAACCTAATTGGAAAGAGGCTTTCATGGATAGAACCATTTCAATGCTGGAACGTGATAAAAACCATCCTTCAATTATTGTTTGGTCATTAGGAAATGAAACGGGTAAAGGACAAAATTTTCATGCGACCTACAAGTGGATTAAAGAAAGAGATAAAACTAGGCCTGTGCAATCTGAAGATTCTGGAAAAGAATCCAATACTGATATTTTCTGCCCAATGTATGATCGCATGTGGGAAATGATCAAATATGTAGAGCACGTGCAAACACGTCCTTTAATTCAGTGTGAGTATGCTCATGCAATGGGAAATAGTGTTGGAAACCTAAAAGATTACTGGGATTTGATTTACAAACATCGCCAATTACAAGGAGGATTTATTTGGGATTGGGTAGATCAAACTTTCAGAAAAGTAAGCGAAAAAGGTGATACTATTTTTGCATATGGTGGAGATATGGGCGTTTACAAAGTACAAAATGATTCCAATTTCTGTGCCAATGGATTGGTATCTGCTGATAGAAAACCTCACCCACACATTTGGGAGGTAAAGAAAGTTTACCAACCTATTGCATTCCAAAAAATTGATCATTCAAATAATCAATTCAAACTAATAAATCGATATGATTTTATCAGTCTAGACCATATTGATATCAGCTGGAAGCTAAAGGAAGATGCAAAGGAAATTGCAGCAGGTAATGTTGATGCAAAAGCTCTGGCTGCTCATGAACATATGAATGTAAGAATCGATTATCCTGCCATTGATCCAAAACCGGGAAAAGAATATTTCATCCTTTTCGAAGCTCACTGTTCAGTAGAAGATGTAATGATTCCAAAAGCTCATCGCGTAGCTTGGGAACAATTTCAATTGCCTATTCACAAGGAAGTAGAACCAATTAAATCTAATCAATTGGCTGAACTAAAATTGGTTGAAAATCGAAATGAAATAACAATAACAGGAAAGCAATTCGAACTAATTATTTCGAAAGAAAATGGCAGTATCAACTCCTACAAAATTGATGGAACAGAATTAATCGAGCAAGCTTTGGAACCATTCTTCTGGCGAGCGGTTACCGATAATGATTTAGGAAATGGAACTCCTGCTAAATGTAAAATCTGGAAAGATGCTGGAGAAAAAAGAGAATTGTCTGAGATTAAGCTAAATCAAATTAATCCTCAACAAATTGAAATAAATGTGCAAAGCAATCTTGTAAGTGCTTCGAGTAAATACCATACTAAATATCTTATTTCAGGAAATGGAGACATCGAAATTGAGAATCAATTTACACCACTTTCAAATGATCTTCCGATGATTCCACGTTTGGGCATGCAAATGCAATTACCAAAGGAATTTAATCAAATAGAATGGTTCGGAAGAGGACCTCAGGAAAGTATGGAAGATAGAAAATCCGCCAGTATCATCGATCATTACAAAGGAAATGTTTGGGAACAATACCATCCCTATGTTCGTCCGCAAGAAACTGGCAATAAAACCGATCTTCGTTGGATTGCCTTAACCAATAAAGAAGGTAAAGGCATAATGGCTATTGGTGCTCCTTTGCTATCTGGTTCTGCTTTGGGTTTTGATTACAAAAAACTTTATCATGAAGGAAAAGACAAGCCAAATAAACATGGAAATGAAATCAAACAAGGCGATGTAATCTCCTTTCAAATTGATTACAAACAAATGGGTGTTGGTGGAGATAATTCTTGGGGAGCACCTGTGCACGCAGAATACTGTATTCCTTCAAGAACCTATAAATACAAGTTTATTCTTCGTCCTATTAATGGAGAGCAGGATTTAAACGAGCTGAGTAAGCTTAGAATAAAATAAGAATCATGAGACAAATAATATCAAAATTATACTTGCCATTTTGCTTGCTGATGTCCTTTTCAGCCTGTGTTGAAAAAGAAGCGATTGATTCAAAAGCTGATTTGCAGGAAATTTATTCCAATGTTCTGAACATATCAGGTATACCTCAGGAGCAATTCAAATTGGATGCATTCGGCTTTTCCGATTTGGGTGCTTGGCATGGATATGCATTACCACATCAGGATAGTACATCCTATTATGGTGGATTTTCTGGTCCATTGAGCATGAAAATGTGGGGACAATGGCTAAGCAAGAGCATTAGTCAGCTAGAAGTAACTAATGCTCAAACAAATGAACCAATAGATTTGAGTAAGGCGAAAGCCGAAATGACTTACAATCCAGGCTTATTACAACAAAAATTGAAGGTTCAGGATTTAAGCATTACCATTAAATTGATTTTTGTAAGTAATCGTACCTCTTTACTGCAAACCAAAATTTTTAATCATTCTGAAAAAGAACAAGAGCTTAACATTGGATGGAAGGGACAACTTTTTGAAAAGGGCTTACAATTGAAAGAAACCACTTTGGGCGTTAAAGTTGCGTTTGAAAACAGTGAGGAAGAATTTATAATTCAGACCGATAAAACCAAGGATGTAATAATATCTAAAGATCAACTTTCTTATAGAATGATTTTAAAGGACAGACTTGAAATCCCAGCTGGTAAATCAAATACAATAAACCTTCTTCACTCTCACTATTTTAATAAACAAGAGGCGCTTACAGAAAGTTCTAAAACGGAAGAATACCTATACAATTCACAAAATGCATTTACAGACAACAAAACACGTTGGAACAAATACCTAAGCAATGCATTATCGAGTAAAAGTTCATTGTTAGAAAAGAAAGCGAATAGAAAGTTGGCAGTAAAATGTGTTCAAACCTTACTTACCAACTGGCGATCTCCGGCTGGCGATTTAGAACACGATGGCGTATTTCCATCGGCTGCTTACCATGGATTTTACGGGTTCTGGTCGTGGGACTCTTGGAAACAAGCAGTCGCTCTAGTTCGATTTCATCCAGAATTGGCAAAGAGCAATATTCTTTCCATGTTTCAATATCAAAATGAAATGGGCATGGTTGCAGACTGCGTTTATTTTGATCCGAAAGAAAATAATTGGCGTGATACCAAAGCTCCACTGGCAGCTTGGGCTGTCTTGGAAATCTATAAAAAAACCAATGACTTGAATTTCGTTCGTGAAATGTATCCTAAGCTAGTAAAATATCATAAATGGTGGTATGCATACCGGGATCATGACCAAAATGGATTGTGCGAATATGGTTCAACCGATGGTTCTTTAATAGCAGCTAAATGGGAAAGTGGTATGGACAATGCCGTTCGTTTCGACGATGCAAAGATGTTAAAGAATAATGATCATGGCTGGTCTATGGATCAGGAGTCAGTTGATTTAAATGCATACTTATTCGCAGAAAAAGAGCAATTAGCCGAGTTGGCAAACTTGCTAGGGAAACAAGAAGAATCCAAAAGATTAGAAGATCAATCAAATGCATTAAAAGAACGAATCGCCAATGAATTCTATGATGAAAAGGAAGGTTTTTTCTACGATAAAGCAATTAATAGTAATGAGTTATTGACAGTACAACAAGGACCTGAAGGATGGATTCCCTTGTACACAAACATTGCGAATCAAGAGCAAGCAAATGGTGTTGTAAAGTTACTGACCGATACTACTAAATTCAATACAAAAGTTCCTTTCCCGACCTTGGTAGCCGACCATAAAAAATTTAATCCTCTAAAAGGATATTGGCGCGGACCAGTTTGGTTAGATCAAGCCTATTTTGGTATTCAGGCATTAAAAAATTATGGCTATAACACAGAGGCTAAAGAATTAAGCACAAAACTACTGCATAATGCAGAAGGCTTACTTCAAGATGCTTCAATAAGGGAAAATTATCACCCGATTACTGGTGAAGGATTGAATGCTAATCATTTCTCCTGGTCTGCAGCACATTATTTAATGCTATTAACAGACGAAGACTAATTAAAAAAGCGGATGTTCTTTACAGAACATCCGCTTTGTCATTTATGACTTAAAAATTAAATCTCTTTAAGCTCTGGAGACATTACCACCTCTATTTTAGCTGGTCTAGCAAAGTATTTCTTTGCAAATGCTTCCACTTTTTCTTTTGATATTTCATTGATCATTTCCTCATAAGCCTCAACAGTCTTAACGCTCTCACCGTATTCATAGTAACGATTTATTGCATTAATCCAATAGCCATTCTTACGAAGATTTTCCTGGTATTCCTTAATGAAGTTTTTCTTGGTTTCATTCAAATCATCTTCTTTTACTCCACTAGTAAACAACTCGCTAACCTCATTGTAAACAATAGTTTTTAGCTTATCTGCCTTAGCTGGATCGGTATCAAAACGAATTAATAAATTATACTCTTCACGAGGAAATTTATCAACAGATGCTCTTACTCCAACTCCGTACGATCCACCTTCTTTTTCACGAATCACTTCAAGGTATCTTTTACTAAGTAGTTCAGCCACAACATCCATCATAATAGAATTCTCTTTCGAGTATTTAATATCTCCATGAAAATCAATATTAATAGTTGTTTTAGGAGTTTCCATTTCTCTAGCAAAATGATTGTAAGTATCCTTTTCTGGATAATCTACACCATTATCTTTCCAGCTCTCTTTACGGTCAATATCTTTAATACTACCAATGTAAGTCTCGATTAAAGGCTTGGCTTTTTCAGCATCAATATTTCCAACAAAAACAAAAGTAAAATCACTTGCATCAACAAAACGCTCCTTGTAAACACGTTCCATGGTAGCCAAATTTAACTTGCTAATCATATCTGTGTTAAACAAGATAGTACGAGCATCATGATTTGTAGAAGTCATTGCTACAGAATCTCCAAACACTTTATTTACATCGGATCCCATATTGGCTACATAAGCCATATATCTACTCTTTAATGCAGTAAAAGCATCTTCATCGAATCTTGGTTGTTCGAAATACATATGAACCAATTGCAGCAAAGTTTCAAAATCTTTAACCGAAGAATTTCCATTAAAACCTTCAGATAATTCTCCAATATATGGCGAAACGCGAACTTCTTTTCCTGTAAGTAATTTTTTAAGGCTTGTTTGGTCAAATTTACCTAAACCAAAATTTGAAATAAATCCACCAGTCATTTCTGCCGAAGCTAAATCCTCAACATTATACAGCGAATTTCCACCTTTACTAAAAGCTTTCAAGCGAATTTCATTCTCTTTGAAATCAGTCTTTTTAAGCACAACTGTAGCACCATTTGCCAACTTCCATTCTGTGGCATCAAAAGCATTTAATTTAGCTTCTTTTGTTACCGAACCAAGCTCTGGTAATTCAGCAATTAAGGGTTCGTTAATTACCTTGTCTTCGTAAGGCTCTAATTCTGCATTTCTAACTTTTTTAACGATTGCAAGCAATTGTTCTTCAGTTGGTAATTGCAATCCTTCCTTCTCAGGTGCTGATAAAGTAATTATAACATTCTCCTTAGTAACCCATCCTTTAGAAATCGCATTAACTTCTTCGGCACTAATTCCAGGCAACAATTTCTGCATTGCCATAAATTCAAACTCAATACCAGGAGCAGGCTCATTGGTAAGATAGTTTTGCTTGTACTCACGAACCAATCGATCGTTATGTTGCTTGTTACGTTCCTGATATTGCTTTTCAACTTGACTCAGCATAGCAGTCTTCGCTCTTTCTAATTCAGAGGCAACAACTCCATATCTATTTGCTCTTTCAGCTTCCTTTAAAAAGACTTCAATACCTCCAATAATATTATCCTCTTTAAGAGTTACACTATTGTGATAAACATCCATTTTTCTTGCTTTGTTGTAGTAAGCTCCAAATGCATTAATAAACGGAGCATTCCCTTTCTGTAGCAATTCATTTAAACGATTACCAAGAATTGTTGATTGAAGATCTGCGATAAGAAGTTCACGATAGTATTTCATATTCTTTTCAACAAAAGGGGTTGCCTCATGTTTGTATAAAATATCGAATCTTAAGCTACTCAATTCTTTATCAGTAATAACTCCAACAACAGGTTCCTCATTATCTGGCACTGGATAATAAACTCTTTCTTTAGGATCTTTAACAGCAGGAATATGAGCAAACATTTCCTTAATCTTCATTTCAAACTTTTCTGCATCAATATCTCCAACTACAACAATAGCTTGTAAATCGGTACGATACCAGTCGTGATAAAAATCCTTGATTACCTGATGATCAAAATTATCAATAACATCAAGGCTACCAATTACATCGCGTTTCGCATATTTTGATCCTTTGTAAATGAGTTTATTTTGCTCTAAATAAGCACGCATTCCTCCTGATCTACGTGTCCTCCATTCTTCATGAATTACACCACGCTCACTATCTATCTCCTCACCTTCTAAACTCAAGTAATTCGACCAATCATGCAATACTAAAAGTGCCGAATCCAATAAGTTTTCATTTGAAGTTGGAATATTGCTTAGGTTGTAAACTGTTTCATCAACATTGGTATAAGCATTAATATTTCTACCAAAAGCAACTCCGTATTTTTCTAAATAATTTAAGACTCCCTTTCCTGGGTAATTTTTTGTACCATTAAAAGCCATATGTTCAAGAAAATGAGCCAATCCATTTTGATCATCATTTTCTAATATTGCTCCAACATTCTGAACAATGTAAAAGCTAGCCCGATCTTTAGGTTCTTCATTGTGACGAACGTAATAGGTTAATCCATTATCTAATTTTCCCGTCCGTACATTCGGATCCATAGGAATCTTAGCATCCATACCACCTTGAGCTGATAGCATTCCTGTTGCTGTCAAAACGCAAGCAGCACAAAGGCTGATTTTACTAAATAAATACTTAATCATTTGTTATTCGTTTTAGTGATTTGATTTCATCACCTACACAACATAAGTGTAAGATCTACCTAATTTAAACAAACATTTTATTACTTAACTAATTTATTAGTTATTTTTAACATTTTAATTTTAACATATTCACATAAAACAATCCAAACATTCACAAAACACTAACAACACAGCGGTTAACACATAAAATATAAAAAACCTCAAAACTCAACTAAACAATATCACATGAAAAATCATTTCAAAACACCACAAAACTAATGTTTATACTGTAAAATGACATCATAAAAATAAGCACTCTATAATCATCACTATCCTAAGCTATTTTAGAAATTAATTCTTTCTCCTACTGATCGACTAATAGAAACAAAAAAAGGAGCGCCATATGGCGCTCCTTTTCAATTCTATATTAGAAAATATTTACTCTTCTTTTTTGTCTTCTTTATCAGAAACATCTTCGAAAGCAACTGTATCGTCACCTTCTATTTTCTTACCAAGATAGTTTGGCAATTCCATTCCAGCCATTTTGAAAAGCTCTTCCATTGGAGGAATCGATCCCATCATACCTTGCATAAAGTTGGCTGTAGATGTTTTACCATCTTTTCCACCACCATTTTCCCAAACAGTAACCTTATCAATCTTGATGTTTTTAATCGCTTCTACTTGAGTCGCAACTAATTCCGGTAATTTATCAGCAATCATTAACATTACTGCATCCTTAGCGTCATCACCAGCAGCGTTCACAATCTTATCGAAACCTTCCGCTTGCTTGCTCAAGATCTCATAGATACCTTTCGCTTCCGCTTCCATCTTCATATAAATCGCATCAGCCTCACCTTTTGCATGACGACGAGTTTGCTCAGCAATCGCCTCAGCAGCAATCTCAATTTTTTGCTTATCAATCTCTGCAGGCACAACGATATCTGCAGTCTGTGATGCTTTATCACGTGTAGCACGAGCCGATTCAGCCAATTGTTCTGCAGCGTAAGCTTCCTCTAATGCACGTGCTTGAGTTACTTTCTCAGCAGCTGAAGCTAAACGTTCTGCTTCCGCTTCTTTCTCTCTTCTACTTGCATCCGAATTAGCAACAGTTACTTTCGCATGATTTTCCCCTTCTACTGCCGAAGCATCAGCTGCAGCAACCTTTACACGTTGTTCTTGGTGTGCATTTGCCTCACCAATAGAACCATCACGGTTTTTCTCAGCAACACTTTTCTTAGCATCATTTATCGCTTTTGCAGCTGCTTCCTTACCCAAAGCCTGAATGTATCCCGACTCATCGTTGATATCGGTTACGTTCACATTGATCAGCTTCAAACCAATCTTATTCAATTCAGCTTCCACATTAGATGACACTGCTGCAAGGAATTTATCCCGGTTGCTATTGATTTCCTCAATATCCATGGTTGCAACAACCAAACGCAACTGACCGAAAATAATATCTTTCGCCAGGTTACTGATATCATCTTGAGATAAACCTAACAAGCGCTCTGCAGCATTGGTCATTACCCCTGACTCTGTAGAAATACCAACAGTAAATCGTGAAGGAACATCAACACGAATGTTCTGCTTACTTAAGGCATTCGTTAAATTAATTTCAATTGAAATTGGTGTTAAATCTAAAAATGCATAATCTTGAATAACTGGCCAAATAAAGGCAGCTCCACCATGAATACATTTTGCTGAACGAGATTCTGTTCCAACCCCTTTACCAACTTTACCATACACAACCAATATTCGATCGGATGGACATCTTTTGTAACGTTTAAAAAACGAAACGATCATCACAAAGATGAAAATTGCCGCTGCGGCAAAAAGAAAAACTACATATTCTCCCATAGTGTTTTATTAATTAATTGAGTTTTACAACTAGAATTTGATTATTTAATATCTCTACCACTTCAACAATTGCTCCTGTTGGAATGTCTGTTTCATTATCAGTTACTGCATCTAAAGTTTGAAATCCCTGAACTTGAATTTGAACTTTTCCCATACCTGCTCTTTTTGCAGGAATCGGCAGATAAACACTCCCTGATTTACCAATGGCATTTTTCATTTTCAAAGTACCATCTTCAACCAGTTTCCCCATAAAATACATGATAGAAGCCATGATCAACATCATTATTAATCCTGCTCCAGTAGCAATTAAGGCAGAAATCCCTGGTCCAAATCCTGAATGAAGACAAATAATACCTGTCCATCCAAATATGGTGAAAAAGGCAATCAGGTTTTTAAGACTTAGAAATTGAAAATCGATACCTCCATCAGTATCCACAGCTGTATCAGCATCTCCATCAACATCCATATCATCCACATCACCGCCAAAAAAGGTCAATACTGTTTGAATGACGAAAAAGAATGAAAAGAGAATGGCAATTCCCCAAAAAACTTGTTCAACCAAGTTCATGTCAGTCCACCAATTCGAAATAGTTAGAATCATAATTATCATTTTTTATTTGTCTCAAAATACCAATAAATATTCACCTAGAAGCTATTATGCTTAATAGATTTATTCTTTTTAGTCGTAACTAAAATTTCACATGTTTTTAATGGATTTTTAGGGGATAAAAGTGGAGAGATATTTTATAGAAAAAATTAAAAATAGAGCGATGGTCTCTTTTAACTTAGAATGCTTTTAAAATAAGTTCTATTTTACAATGCGTTAATTAATAGTATTAGATTTGAATACATGTTACTACAAAAATAAAACGTGTATTAAATAATTTTACACATCTTAAAAGTTTGAATAATGAGAAAAAACATCCTAAATGTTAAAATCAATCCTAAACAAGATCTATGAAAAAAATAGAACTACTTGCCATTTTTATGGCTAGCTTATCAATCCTCTTGAAAACGCTTCATATTCCATTTAGTGGGGAATTATTAACTATTTCTATAATCGTTTTAGCGAATTATTATTTCTTATATTATTTAGCCGTAAATCAAGGCTTAGCTTTACGCCTTAAAACATTTCTGTTTAAAGAAAATATTGTTGATTCTTTAGAGGTAAAAATAAGCAGTTTTGCTTTGCCTGTACTCCTTGTTGCAATATTGTTTAAACTTCAACATTATCCATTTTGGCCCGAACTTTTCACTTTTGGTTTAGCAGCTAATTCCATTGGTATTATTATTACAGGATACAAATACTTTAAGCTTAAGAACATTTTTTTCTATCACCTTTTTATAAGATTAGTAATAATTGGAGCTATTGCCTTTATTATTTTTATGATGCCAATTAAAAATAGCAATATAAATGTAAACAGCTCTAATGACATTGAGTTACACACCTAACTACAATACAATTCTCTTATTCATATCCAAAAAAACAGAATAAAAAAGGAGCACCGATTGGTGCTCCTCTATTATTTTATCAGCGAAAGCTGAATGATTTTTAATTTACTTCACATCCTCTTCTATCCAATTCGAACGATTAGGATCTGCTGGAGCCGTTACCTCTTTTTTAGGTGCATTCTCCAATTCTTTCAGTAGCATTTCTACTGCTTCTTTTACACAAGGATCAATTCCTTTTGCCACCAAATGTGGCTCATCGTATACTTCAACATCAGGATAAACACCGATACCCTCGATAATCCATTTCTGATTTTCATCGAAAATACCGAAACGAGGAACTGCAATATAACCACCATCAACTAAACCTGCATTACCTGACATTCCAACTAATCCTCCCCAAGTACGAGTTCCGATCAATTTCCCTAGACCTTTCTTTCTAAAATAGTATGGGAAAGCATCTCCTCCCGAAGAAGAATAAGAGTTAATCAACATGGCCTTTGGTCCATCGTGAGCAACTCCTGGTGTTTGTGAAGCCTCTAGGCCTCTTCTGTGCCAATAAGACAATACATCTCTATCAAGCAGATCTGCCATATGTCCCGGAATAAATCCACCACCGTTGTAACGATCATCGATAATTAAAGCTTGTTTTGTATGGTAAGCATACATTCCTCGGTGCAATTCACGATTACCTTCTACGGCAGTGTTAGGCACATGAATGTAACCAATCTTTCCGCCCGATAGTTTGTCAACCATCTCACGACGCTCATTTACCCAATTCAAATACATCAACTCCAATTCGCTTTCGATTGGCTTAATGGTATAAGTTTTGGCGCCTTCTAATACAGGCTTACTATTTACGGTAATCTCAACCATTTTACCCAGTTGATTTTCCAAATACACATATGGATTCACGCCTTTTGTTAATTCGTGACCATTGATACTTAGTAAATAATCTCCTTCATTAACGTTCACACCTTGCTCAGTTAACGGAGATCTTCTGTTAGGCGTCCAATTTTCTCCATGATAAATTTTCGAGATCATGTATCGACCAGAAGTAGCATCCAATTTCAGTTTTGCCCCTAATAAACCTGATTTTAATGGTTTCACTTTCTCAAAATCACCATAATTTACGTAAGCGTGACCAGTATTGGTTTCAGAAATGATCTCACCCAAAATATAATCCAAATCAGCACGATGACTTACATATGGCATCAACTGGTTGTAATTTTTCTTGATTTGTGCCCAATCTACACCTTGTAAATTTGCTACGTAATAGTAATCACGGAAAATTCTCCATCCATCAGTATAAATCTGAGCCCATTCTTTCTTTGGGTCGATCTTCATATCCAAATCATCCAAACTTAATTTTCCAGCATCTGCTTTTTGTCCTGCCAATAAATCAGTAATACCATAAGTAGAATCTGTACGATACATGATTTTATCGCCATTTCCTGCAAGAGAGTAGTTTGAAACGCGATCCAAGATTACATCATCTTTCTTTTTCTCAATTGTATAATGATGTAGCGCTCCACCACTAGTGTATAGAATACCGCTATCAACAGCGTCTAAATTTCTGTAATTTCCTGAAGACAATGGAAAAACTGCAATTCGATTGGTAATTCCTTCTACATCAATAGTAACTTTTATTTTGTCTTCTGCTTTTGGAGCTTCCTTCTTCGATTTTTTCTTCGAATCAACAGCTTTAGCTTCCTCTTTTACCTCTTCTACATCATTTTTCAAAGCAAATAATTTTGGTCCGTCTGCTTTTAAAGACATGGCAAAAATACGAGTCGCATTATTGTACAAATAGTTGAACTCAAAACTTGAAAAATCAAGATTAAAATCTCTGTTAGAAAGGAAATAGATAAAGTTTCCATCCTTAGAAAAAACAGGTGATGAATCCCCAAAAGTATCATCAGTTAACTGATATTTTTTATCAGTAGAAATTTGGTGTACCCAAACTGCTCCCTGATCGTTTCTGCTATCCTTAACGTAAGTAATCCAATCTGAATCTGGAGAAAAAGAAAAATCTGTTAGTTCGTTACGATTTGCCGTATCAACAACTTTAAGCTCTCCTTTTTCAACATCTAAATATTTCAATTTTAAGCTGCGATCGAAGAATAACAGGTATTTACTATTTGGTGACCAAGTCGGATTGTACATCCAATTAGAAGAACCAAAAGTAACTTGCTTTGCCTTTGCTCCTTTTTTATTCTCTAACAAGTAAATTTCGTATTCACCAGTAGCATCGGAGTAGTAAGAAATGTATTTTCCATTTGGTGACCAAGATGGAGCCGTTTCACGAACACCTTGTGTTTGCGTAAGATTCAGGCTTGGACCATTCTTTGCTGGAACTGAAAAAATATCTCCTCTCGCATCGAACAAAGCTCGTTTTCCGGATGGAGAAACAGCAGATCCTTGAATAAAATCCTTAACATTCGTATAATATGGAAGGATGTTTGGGTTGTCGAAATTGATGTTTACAATTACACGCTCTTCCTTACCTGTTTCCAGATTTAGCTTGAACAATTGCCCACCATTTTCATAAACTAACTGTCCATTTTCACCAGATGGCCACATCACATCAAATGTTTTATGGTGTGTAATTTGGCTGATTTCTTTGGTAATAACATCATATTTATAGATGTTCAGCTTTAAATCGCGATCGGAAGCAAAGTAAATTGCATTTTTATACCAAGATGGTATTTGATCGGAACCAACAAATTTGGTAATTCTTTCCGACTGATCATTTTCCAAATCGTAAATCCATAAATCAGCTGCACGTCCACCTTTGTATCTTTTCCATGTTCTGAATTCTCGACTAATTGGCGCAAAACACATTTTCTTGGCATCAGGTGAGAAAACACCAAATCCACCTTCTGGAATTTGCAATGCTTCTTCAAGACCACCGTCTATGCTTACTTTGTAATAAGTTCCGTTTCGCTCACCAAAAGCAGTACGATTCATACGTACCAAAATTGATTTGCTATCTGGCGTCCAATCCAAAATGGCATTATCAAATCCTCCACGTGGTGGCATCATTCCAACCGAATTGTAATAAGTCAATTGCTTAGGTGTTCCTCCTACAGATGGCATCACATATACTTGACGACTGCCTGAATATTCAGCCGAAAAAGCAATCCATTGTCCATCTGGTGAAATTTTTGGAAACAATTCCATTCCTTTGTGCGAAGTTAGTCTTTTGGCATCGCCACCATTAGAATCAACTGTCCAAATATCGCCAGCATATACAAAGGCAATTTGATTTTTGTTTACATCAGGATAACGCATTAAACGCACATCCTTCTCTGCATAAGCACTTCCCATCATCCCAAACAGGACAAGACAAAATACCGCAATTTTCACATTCAATTTTAACATTGCAATTTATAAGTTAGTGTGTAAATATTATTTGGTGTAAAACTAATTCTCTCTGAAAATAGAAAGTATTGATTTTAAGTAGCATGTCGATTTATTCTCATAAAATTAAGTATGCGTGAAGCTACAAAAAAAGTGACATTCCTAAAAAAAGGAATGCCACTTTAACACAATAATTATTTTAACGCTTATAATTCAATCAAACTAATGGCAGCTCCACCACCTTCAGCCAAATGAAATTCTAATTTTGAAGTACTGTCAACCTCTTTATTTATAATCTGAAAGGCTGTAGGATTTTTGTCCCAATGCGCATTTTTGCCATCTAAATATAAAGTTGCCTTGTATTTCTTTCCTTTTGTAAGAAAATCTAAACTCAGATTCATATCACGTGCATTCTCATCGGTAATTGAACCAATAAACCAATTTTCAGAGTTACGATCTTTTCGAGCGATAGTCACAAAATCACCAACTTCTCCATTTAGCACCTTGCTTGTTTCCCAGTTAACAGCTACATCTCGAATGAACTGAAAAGCATCATTTCCTTTGTAGTTCTCAATTAAATCGGGAACCATTTGAATTGGGCTATTAATTACCACATACAAAGCCAATTGCTGAGCAATTGTTGTATTCACCTGATTGTTTGGCTTATGAGGAGTTAATTTGATATTGAAAATACCAGGAGTATAATCAATTGGACCCGCTAACATTCTTGTAAAGGCAACAATTGGCAAATGTTCTGGTGGATTTCCGCCATCGCTTGCCCAAGCATTAAATTCTTGTCCGCGCAAGCCCTCACGAGCAATTGCATTTGGATAAGTTCTTCGCAAACCTGTTGCCTTAATCGGCTCATGTGCATTAATTGCTACTTTGTATTTCGCTCCCGTTTCAACAGCTCGTCGGTAATTATTCACCATCCACTGTCCGTGGTGATATTCCCCTTTCGGGATGATTTTTCCTACGTAACCAGTTTTTACGGAGTGAATTCCCAAAGAATTCATTAATTGATATGCCGTATCCATCTGCTGGTTGTAAGTTCTTGGAGCCGCAGAAGTTTCGTGATGCATAATCAATTCAACACCTTTTTCTTTTCCGTAACGAACCACTTCTTTCAAATCATAGTCATCATATGGCGTCACAAAATCAAATACACCTTCACGATCTTCGAAACCGATCCAATGTTCCCAACCTGTATTCCATCCTTCAACTAAAATTCCACCAATGTTATTCTCTGCAGCAAAATTAATCAATTCTTTTGCATATTCTGTTGTCGCACCATGTTTGCCACTTGCTTTATCCCACGACTTGGTTCCAACGTGCATATCCCACCAAATACCAACGTATTTCATCGGCTTAAAATAATCAACCGATCCAATTTCATTTGGTTCATTCAAGTTCACGATCAAGTCGGATTCTATTAATCCACCTGCAGATTCTGATATTTGAATCGTTCTCCATGGCGTACTAAAAGGAAGTGTTCTTTTTACTTTATAACCAGTTCGATCAGATCCAACCAATTCACTTTCCAACATCAGTTCTTCTTTGTTTACCTTCAAAGTCATGCCTGCGTAATCAGTCAAATTTGCTTCGTGGAAACTTAGGTAAATACCTTCTGCCGTTTTCATGGTAACAGGAGTATTTACAGCATTTTCAGGAATAGAAGTTTGTGCCAAATTATCATTTGCGCGTAAAGCGGTAGCATCTATACCTGTAAATTGTGTGGTATGATACAAGTGCTCATAAATATCCCAATCTCCCGGAATCCACCATACTTTATGATCTCCAGTCAAGTTAAATTGCGTATTTTCATCAGTAATGATCAACTCTCTCATTGCTTCCTGCTTAGGAAATACATAACGAAATCCTATACCGTCGTTATACACCTTAAACACCAAATTCATTTTTCGATTGGGTGCATTCTCCTCTTCTAATTTTACAATCAATTGATTGAAATGATCCTTCACTACTCTTTTTTCTCCCCATTGCATCTCCCATGTTGAATTACCTGGCAGCAACTGAGTGCTTGCAATTTTCCACCCTTTATCAATGGATGGCATATTCTGGAAATCGAAGCCTAATTTTGAAGGTTCGATTATTGGTTTTCCATTGAATGAAAGCCCGTAGGTAGATTGTCCTTCTTCCAGATAAAATTGAAGACTAATTTTTCCATCTGGTGAATTAACATTTTTCACAAATTCGCCTTTAGCACACGATGCTAATAAGATTGCTAAACCAGCAACAAGGCAAAGAATTGATTTAAATTTCATAGTAGTTTTTAGCTAGTTGTTAATAAAACTGAAAAATCCAATAGGAAAAAGATCCTTTGGAGTATAAATTTAAGATGTTCGCCTCAGAAAGGCGAACATCTTTATCTTAAATTTCTAATTTATCCCACCCAAGGCTAATAAGGTGAAATGTCTTTATAAAATGCCTTTCGGCAACTTTAATTCTTGTTTAATTCATATCTAAACTCAGCACCTAAGATTAATTTTACGGTATAGTTACCTGATTCAGGCACCTGAATTGAGCTAGGATCGGATTCCGAGTCAAATAATCGCAAGGCTAAGCTTCCATCAGTAACACCAAGCTGCGGTGCCCATTGGTCATTTGCTCTAAACTTCAACCATTCATCACCAACTAAATCAGCTGTAACTGTGTAAACAAACTCTCCATTATCAGATGATTCTAGTGCCATATTGGTATCCTCATCCCAACCGCCAGGTGTTCCACTTCCAATAATTCCCCAGCTATCAATCGCCACAAAAGAAACTGTTTTTGCAATTGTATCGGAACGGAAAAAATAATTCCCTGGCGTATCGGTAAAAGCAATCGGATCTCCACCAACAACAAATTCATCTGCTGAATTCAATCCAAAGCCTGTTGAATTGGGTAAATCTGCAGTTGAATTATTTTCATGACTAACAACTAGTGTTCCACTACCCAAAGCCATATACTTTGTTGCCTGACCTACAACACTTCCATTTACCATTATTGCATTATTCTCAAGACCAGAAAATTGTGTTGCTTCGCCATAAACGAAATAACCGTTGTAAATCTCGAGAACCTGAGGAGCATCTACCTCATCGTCGCAAGAGTAACTTAATACACTTACAAATGCGACTAATATCAATATCATTAATTTATTCATTTCAAGTACTTTTAAATCATTAAAATGCTTCTCAGATTAATTCAAATTTGGATTACTATCAATAGCCCATTGTGGAATTGGGAACATGTAATTTACTTCCGTATCCGGTGCCTTTTCCCACCATGAATCTTTAAAAGTTCCAAAACGAATCAAATCCTGACGACGATGTGCTTCACACCACATTTCACGTCCGCGTTCTGCCAATAAATTATCCAATGTAATATCTGCATCTTCAAAAGCGGTAGCTCCAGCTATTGTTCGCACATCATTTATTTCAGCTTTAGCGATCGCAATACTTCCTCCTAATTTTTGCAATTCACACTCCGCTTTCATCAATTTAAAATCAGCTAGACGGAAAATAGGAAGGTCGTTGCTTAAATTGTCTTTTACTCCACTCTTTACTTCGAATTTTACCATACGTGCTCCAGAAAGACGAACTTCAGTAGCTGAATAAGATGCATCTATACGTAAAGCAGGAACCTCTTTTGTGAAAAATACAGGTGCGTTTCCCGCATCCACATCAACCAGAGCTTCTCCTGTTGAAGAATATTGTTGACCGAATAACAATCCTGATAAACGCTGATCGTTAGCTTCGAAAAAATCGACCAAACGTTCCTGTGCACAGAATCCGTTCCAGAAAGTTGTTTGAGCATTGTAAGTCGCTGTATTGGTATAATGCAATGTTCTTCTGTGCAATATAAATCCTTGATAATTATCCTCATCGTAAGGAACTGTGAAGATATTTTCAGGTGAATTTTGATTTTCTGTTACAAAAGGAGCCAATCGATTAGCTTCTAAAGAATATGGTCCAGCAATAATCAAATCGCAATACTCTTCACATTTCTCCCACATTGCATTTCCAGTAAAAACTTCTGCATTTAAATACAACTTAGCTAGCAAAGCATAGGCAGTATAAAGATTTACAGAACTTGTTGAAGAACCAGCTAAATCGCCCATTACGCTTTCAATATCAGCAATGATATTATTAAAAATTGTTGCTCTCGTCTCTTTTTCAGGCATTGCAGGAGCATTTGCAAATTCTGTTACATACGGCACATCACCATAGTTATCGATTAATAAATAGTAATAATAGGCACGCAATACCTTCATTTGCGCCACAGCATTTTTAGAAGTTTCAGCATCTCCAAGAAATTCGATGGCTTTGTTACATTCAGTAACACCACTATAGAAATTACGCCACATGTTATTCACAAATTCGTGGTTATTATCCCAAGTGTGTGTATGTAAAGTTCTCCATCGTCCACCATCATCCCAGTCGTTACCACGAGTTGGAGCAACAATTAAATCTGCAGTAATTTCTTGTGCAAACCACCATCCCCCATCAATGTGAGATTGCAATTGCGCGTATGCATTATTTGTTATTAGTTGAGCCTGAATTTCATTTTCAGGATATTCTTCTGCAAGTAATTCGCTGTATACCTCATCATTTAAATCGGTACAAGAAGCAAAGAAAGCTATGATTGCAAGAAGACTAAATATTTTACAATTCATCTGTTATAATTTTCATGTTAAAACCAGGTTTAATGGCTATTTTTAAAAGCCTATTATTCTCTGGATGCACTAATAATTTGCTTAGAATCCTACCTTCATTCCGAACGTAAGTGTTTTGGTTTTTGGATAAACATCGTACATATCTAAACCAAGGTTTTCGTAACCTCCATAACTTGATTCCGGATCGATACCAGAATAGTTTGTAAGGGTAAACAGGTTATTAGAACTAATATAAAAACGACATTTGCTTAACCAACTAACCTTATCAACATTTAAATTGTATCCTAAAGTGATGTTGTCAAGACGAAGGAATGAACCATCTTCAATATAATAATCAGAGAATTTTGGTGCATCAGACAAGATCGGAGCAAGCGTTAAAGCATCCTTCAATGCATTTCGATTTGGAAGCATACTAGGATTACCCAAAATCATTCTAGTAACATTCAATACATCTCCTCCAACAATAGCTCGAAGCGAAAATCCCAGATCCCAATTTTTATAGGTAAACTGATTTGTCCAACTCATTGTAAAATCAGGAAGAGCTTGTCCAATTACTTGTCGATCTTCGTCTCTTTGATCTTTAGTTATGTTTCCATCCTTATCGAAAAACAACCATTGTCCATTCTGATCAATTCCTGCATGTTTCCATCCATAGAAAGTTCCTAATTCGCGACCAGGCTCAATTAATTGAGTCCACACTCCAACCATTCCTCTACCACTAATCCACGATGCGTGCATGTTGTCTAATGAATAGTTATCGTCGGATAAGGATACTACTTCCTGCTTGTTCACAGAAAAAGAATAGGTCGATTTCCAAGTGAACTTATCTGTTCGAATAGGATTTGCAGTAAGGTTAATCTCCAAACCTTTATTGGAAATCTCTCCTGCATTTGCGTAAATACTTTCAAAACGATTTGGAGGAACTGGTACTGCATATTGCGCTAGTAAATCATCAGTCGTTTTATTATAGTAATCGATCGATCCTGTTAGTTTGTTATTAAAAATGGAGAAATCAACACCAAAATTCCACTCGCGATTCTCTTCCCATTTTAAATCAGGATTTGCATTACTAGATTGCTGAATCACTAAAGTTTCTTCTCCCGTTGTTGGATCTAATGTTCTGCCACCTGTGCTAATTCTAGCAATATCATGGTAATTTCCAATTTCTTGATTACCGGTAACTCCAAAACCAACTCGAAGCTTCAATTGATCAAGCCAATCGGCATCATCCAAAAAACTTTCGCTCGAAACATCCCAAGCCGAAGAAAAAGACGGAAACCATCCCCATTCATTATTGTCTCCAAATCGAGAAGAACCATCACGACGAATTGTAGCTGTGAAATAATATTTTGAATCAAAATTGTAAACAGCTCTACCGATAAAGGAAATTAGGCGACTTCTCTCTTTCCATGACTCAATATCCTGAGGAAGTACGTCGTTTGCAAATCGTAAATTATTAGCTCCTACCTCATCCGAAAGAAAATCTCTTCCTTGTGCAGCTAAGCTGGTAGATTTATCTTCTTGCCAAGAGTAGCCACCCAAAAGGTTTACATTGTGCTTTTCTTTAAATACCTTATTGTATTTTATCGTTGTCTCAATCATCTTGGTCTCAGAATTATTATAGCCTCTGCGGCCATAACCTCCATCACTAGATGAAATTTGATAAGATGGACGAAAGAAAATCGTTTCATCATCATCTTTTCGATAACTTACATTCACACCAGCAATCAAGCCATCAGTAATCTCAAAATCGGCCTTTGCATTTGCCAAATACCTTTTGGCATCTCGCTCGTTTGTAAGCTGATCAATTAAGGCTCTTGGATTTGAATTTTCGAAATCATTAACTTCAAAAAATGACCCGTCTTCATTATAAATTGGATAGGTAGGATTTCGAGAAAAAGTTTGAAATAAAACAGCTTCACTATTATTTCCGTCTGTTTGCACATAATTGTTATTCTCAAAAGTTCCTGATAAACTCAAATTCAAAGTCAATCGATCATTAATACCTTTCTGAGTAGCATTTAAACGCATAATTGCTCGTTCTCTGCTCGTTCCTCTTAAAACACCTTCAAAATTGTCATAACCAATACTTGCTCTGTAATTGTGATCATTACCACCACCACTCATTGCAATATTGTGAGATTGTGTTTTGCCTGTTCTAAATGTTTCGTCCTGCCAATCAGTATTAGCACCTCTATCATCAAAAGTTAAAGTATTATCGCTTGCATATTTTCGAATATCATTAGCGCTTAACAAATCTAGATCATTGGCCACCTTATCGGTAGAAATATAACCACTGTAAGAGATTTTTCCTTTCTGATTAAATTTCCCTTTTTTGGTAGTAATAATAATTACACCTGTAGCACCACGAGAACCATAAATTGCCGCTGAAGATGCATCTTTCAAGACATTAAACGATTCAATATCTTCAGCGGAAATAGTAGTAGGATCGACACCAGGAACCCCATCAACAACATACAATGGAGATGTTCCTGAGAAAAAACCTGCAGTTCCACGAATTTGAACTGTAAAACCTGCATTTGGATCTCCACCTCGTTTTGTGATGTTTACACCTGCAACTTTCCCCATGATTCCCTGAATAGGATCCTGCAAAACTCCTTGCTGTAAATCTTCAGCTCCTACGCTCATAACAGCACCTGTCTTGTCTTTTTTCTTTTGGATGCCATAACCAACAACAACAACTTGTTCTAAATTTAAAACATCTGGTTCCAATAAGACTTCAACGTTTCCGGAATCGCTTACTTGAATTTCTTTATTGACATAGCCAACAAATGAAAATACAATGGTTTTTCCTTTTTCCACTGAGAGGTTGAAATCTCCATCAAAATTGGTTGTAGTACCAATTGTGGTTCCTTTAACAACAATGGAAACACCAGGTAAGGCTTCGCCATTAGCGGCATCTATAACCTTTCCTTTAATTTCCTGATTTTGTGCAAATATTCCTATTGACAAGAACACTGCCCAAAACAACAAAAATAATTTCTTCATAATTCTTCATAAATAGAGTTAGTAATTAACGCGTCTACTTCAATTCGAAGTAAAATTTTGATGTTTCAAAAACCGATTTCCCAGATCGTTCGAAATCATAATCATTCTGCAGATAATGATTTTAAATCTCGAACATCAAAGGAACTACAGCGCTCTTTTAATTACTAAATACCTATAAAGAATATAGATCAATATCGATCACAAAAACACACAACCAAATGACTATCTTTTGATTATATAAAGCGATCCGATTCAAAAATATAGATGGAATAAAGAAAGGAAATGGATTTAAACTGATTTAATATCCATTATTTTACTGTCGAAATCCTCATTTTGAATTAATGAGCGATTTTTAATTTTTGTTTTGTAGGTATAAATCGTGTTAACCGAAAAATTAAGAATACTGGCTATCTTTTCATTGTCGTTAACCCCTAATCTGATTAAAGCAAAAATCCGTAAATCAGTATTTAAAATTTGGGAATCTTTAAGTACAATTCGATCTTTTTCATCGAACATTTGGTTAAAGCAATTAACAAAATCAGGAAATAGTTTAAGAAATATTCTATCAAAATCTTCAAACAGATTCTGTCTCTCACGTTTCGAATTGTATCTTTTTAACTCGGACTCAATCGAATCGTATTGCTTGGTCATTAACTGTCGAGATATGGCCTTTTTCATTCCTTCCATTTTCTCAATAAACTGAGAACTAAAATTGAAATAATAACCAACATACTCTTCCTTAATTTTGCTCACCTCACGGAGCATTTCATTTACCCTAAGAAGATCCTCATTACTATCCAATATTACTTTTCTTGCCTTTCGCAAAGCTCGTAACTGTCGATAAATGATAATTAAAAAAATAATAATTAGTAAAGTGACGATAATTCCAATAATAGAAATGTAGATCGCGAAGTTTTTTTCGCCCTCAACTTTATTCAAAACAGCTGCTTCAATCTGAGGTTTTATGTATGAAATTTCAAGTCTTCGAGCATGACTACCATAAAACGTCGCATCATTCTGGGCTAACTCTATGAATTTATTGGCCTCTTCCAAATTTCCATAATAAAACAGGATCTCTGCCAAAATCTTTGATGCAACAGTTTCAGTAGTTGCTGATTTTATATCTGCCACAACCGCCTTCAGTAAATAATATTTGGCCTTCTCATTTTCGAAGAATCTCGTATAAGCAATACCTAGCCCACAATTACTAATTGCAACCTCATGATGCGTATTGCTATGCTCATCAATCAGTTTTTGATATTGTTTGATGGCTTCTTCATTTCTGGCAAAAACCAATGCACTATTTGCTTTTGCAAACACGTATTCAAATGAATTAGGAGCTGCTTCCTTAAAAATTTTCTGACAATAAGTATATCCTTTTTTATGATATTCAGGCTGATAATGGCCCCATCTTGAATTGCCTAAATCATAGTAAGCACGGGCGGCAACATAGTAATAATGAATTCTTTTGTCTGGATCTAAAACTGATTCATTAATTGTAGTTAGCGTATCTATGGTTTCTTTAAATAGACCTTTTTGCAATAAAATAAGAGCAATATTTGTTTTCGATTCCGCAATTTTAGCAGGATCATTTAATTTATAGGCAACTTTTATTGATTTTGAAGCATAATTAAATGCGGAATCATAAACAAAGGATTCATATTGCTTTGTTAAGCTTGTTAACAACCTAAATTCTTCAAGAATTTTATTCTGAGCCTTGTAATCTTTTAATGAATCAGTCAACAAAGCCAACTTGTCTTTCTTAGCTTGAATTATACTATCTCTCAGTCCAAGAAATTTATTCGCCTCAGCAAATTGAAATTCAAGAGAATCTGTTTGGCAATAAGAAGACTGGATAGTCAGTAATGAAAGTAGAATCGTAAAAACAAAAAATCTTCCCATGCTTGTGTATAATTGGTTAACAAAACAGCAAGTAAAAATAAGACTATTCTTTTACTCAAAAAAAAGAAATTCAGTATTTAAATAATAAAATAACTGCTAAACAAAGCACTAAACTTCTGCCAAATAAAAAAAGCACAATTTGATTCTCAAATTGTGCTTTTTTTCGACTTGATTTCAAAGATGAAACCAGTTTTATTTATTCCGCGGAGGAATCGAACTTAGTTTACCGTTTTCTTTTATCCAAACAGTTCGTCTCGAATTGTTAATTAATTTGCCCTTACCCGTAATACTTTTAATAGCATTTATATACTCAACAAATTCTCCTGCTCCAACGTACCAAATATCTTTCTTTGCAGAAACAATTTTGCATAATTCTTCGAAACACGGCCAATTATTATTCTGAATATTTTTATCGAATTCCCAACTGTGTCCCCACATGAAAAACAATAAGGGTTTTTCTGATTTTATCGACACAAATTTCTCCAATGATTCCTTTGCTCTGGAATGATGACAGGTTGGATGCCACCTATAGAAATCTTCTGGCAACTCGAAAGACTTTGAGTCATTTACCGTACGTGCATTTGTCAGTCCAGATTTTTTCAGAACCGAAATAAGCTTCTCATTATACTCTCCAAATGGATAAGCAAAACTCTTGATGATTGTATCTGAAATCTTCTCTAGATTTTCTATATCATTATTTATCTCAAGTATTATTTCATTCCTTTTCAATTCGGTCAAGTGAGGATGGAATAAAGAATGAGCCGCAACTTCATGATTCCGATAGGTAGTTTTAATCTGATTTTTATCCAAATACAAGCCAGGTTTACCAACAAGTCCTTGCAGCCACGAAGCTTCAGTCCCAAGCTGCCCCGAATTCAAATTAAAAGTTCCTTTAAGTCTGTACTTATTCATTATGGAGACCAATAAAGTATCCTGTAACAAGCCATCATCATAACTTATAATCATTGCCTTTGTTTTTCCATCTGGGAAAGTAAAAAGCCTATCCTTATAAATTTTATCCCCTATGGATTGTGCAATTAGCAAATTGGCGTTTAAGCACACTACCATTAAAATAAAAACCTTTACAACTCTCTTCATATTATCTAATTTCCAGATCAAAAATGTCGCCTTTTTAGGCTTATCAATTTTAATCTTCATAAATTAAAGTTCCTATAATATCTGGAAAAACTTTGTGTCGCATTTGATGCGTAAAGCGACTTCCATGATCTCCCTGATGCAAGACTAAGTTGTGAGAAATTCTTCTGTTTTGCAATAAATTCGAATAATATAATGAGCCATCAACAATCCATTTAAAACCATCATTGTAACCGCAATCAATCGTTAAAAGTTTTAGTTCTCGTAAATTAGATTCATATTTATTCAGCTCGTCAGAAATTCCACCAAATCCACTTTCCCACTTCTTCCAAACCTCGTTATTAACAATTGTGTCATTTCCAACAATGCTTATCGGATAGTCAAAATAAGGAGCTTTTTTAGTGTTAGGCGCAAAACACATTCCGTAAGCCAATGTAAATTCAATATTCCAATCTTCAATACCTTTTACATATTCCAGATATTCCTTATGTGCATCTTCAACAGATAAAGACTCGAGCTTATTCAAAAGAGCTAAAACGGGTTCTACTGTGCCTCCCTCACGAAATACTTGACAGTTAGATAAACCCTTTTCATCGAACACACCGGGACTCATAGCATAGGCCGAAGCAAAAACTTCTGGATGTAGCATCGACAAATTTATAACCCCAAAACCACCCATTGACATTCCGGCTAAACCTCTTGATTCCCGTTTGGCAAGCGTTCGATAGTTCTCATCTATATAATTGACAACATCTTTCACAACAAAATCTTCCCAATTCCCTGTAACTGGGGAATTTGCATAAAAACTGCCTCTAAAATTATAATCTCCACTTATTTGCACCAAAATAACTTCAGAAACTTGTTTTTCTATAATCAAAGAATCTAAAATTCCTCCTACATAACCATTGGCATCTATTCTGCCACCATATCCTTCCAAAAAATAAATAACAGGATACCTCTTTTTTGTTTTTTGATATGATGGTGGCAAGTAAATTCCAATTTGCTTATTAGGCTGGTAGTCTATGCAATTATTGGCTAATGAAGGTGTCGGAATGCTATGCGTATTCCAGGTTCCATTTTTTGATTCCTGAGCATTACCTATAAAAGAAATTAGGCTTAAAAAAAGCAATACAATTTTCATAATTCAATTCAGTTACATTAATAGATATTTTTAATTGTGCAAATTAAAAGCAAAGCATTAACAATTTATAAAAGCTAAGATTGAATATTAATTAAAATCTCAAATCACCTTCTTATTAACCTAATTAACAAGGCAATTGCCTTAATCGTAACATCTGAAAATATAGACAGATTACGAGTTGGTTTTAATAGCTGAGCAAAAAGAAAACCATAAAAAAAGCCTTGTCAATTGACAAGGCTCCTAAAAAAAACAAAGAACAAAATCTTATAATCCACTAAAATCTATTCCTTCAAACATCATACTTGGCGTTTGCCACGAACGATCGGTTAACGGATCATTACCTATTGCAATTAAATTATTCCATATTTCCTTATGATTCCCGGTAACATTCATACCTGAAACTGGATGAATAATTTTTCCTTTCTTAACATAGAATCCTTCTACTCCAACAGAAAAATCACCTGTTGCAGAATTTGAATTACCTCCATTAAAACCAGTAACCAAAATACCTTCGTTCATATCTTTGGTTAAGCCTGCCAAGTCTTTATCTCCTAATTCAAAAATTAGATTAGATGCTGAGCCAGTTGTTGGTTCCATTTCTAACTTCTTCCCATAATAATCACCAATATAATAGGTTTTCAATACTCCTTTTTCTATAACAGTCATTTTACGAGCAGCCAAACCATCACCATCATATAAGCGTGAATTACGACCTGATTCAATAAATGGATTATCCGTAATACTCAATAAATCAGAAGCAATTTTCTGATCCATTTTACCTTCTAAAAATGATCTTTTTTGTTGCAGGTTATAACCGTACATAGGTTGAAGAAGAGAACTAAAAACACGTCCAACAGATCTGTTTTCAATCAACATTTCCATTTTTCCTGACTTAATTGTCTTTGCACCAATCTTTTTCAAAGCTCTTTCAACAGCATATTTCCCAACTCCTTCGCCGGATAAATGATTCCAAAATCTGGCAGCATTGTAATGGTAATCACTCGGGCGGCTATCTCCACCATTTATTGATGCACTTGCACTAACTGAATAAGATGTCGATTCTTTAAAACCTTCAACACCATTACTCAAAACAAGATAGCTACGGTAAGAACCATCTCCATAAGAACCAGACACACTAATGATTCGATCATCCATTCCTGTTGTTTCCGCTTCAACCTGCATGGCCAAATCAATTTTCTGCCGAGGATCAATCGCATCATAACTTGAATCATACAACTTCAAATCTTTTTCGGTCCCATCGTAACATAGATTACGATCTGGTAGTGAACGATATTTATCTTCAGCCAGATAATCAGTTCCTAAAATAGCCTCCTTGATAAATTTTTCAAGATCATTCTTATTCAATCGATTTGTTGAATGAGTTGAATACTTTCCATTCACATACAGCTTTAAACTTAAGCCACTTTGAATCGATTCTTGTATTTTTTCTATTTTCTGTTTTCTAACTTCTACTTCCGATTCCTTGGAATCATAAACTGAAACTGAAACTTCTTTTGCGCCATTTTCCTTGGCATATTTGGAAGCCCATCGGGCCAACTCCACCTTTTTATTATCTTTCATCGAAACTTGTTTTTAAATTGATTAAAAGTAAACTCTAATGCTTTTTTAAGCATTTACACCACCAACAGTAAGTTGTGCTACTTTAACCGTTGGCAATCCCATAGATACAGGAACACCTTGTCCTCCCTTACCACAAGTTCCAGTTCCACAATCAATTTTCAGATCATTACCGACCATTGAGATTTGGCGAAGAGCATCAGGCCCATTTCCAATCAAATTAACATCCTTTATTGGTTGGGTTAGTTTACCATTTTCAATTAAATAACCAGACTTCACATAGAAAGTAAAATCTCCTGCTCCGATTTTCACTTCTCCATTCGTAAATGTGTCTACATAAATTCCATCCTTAACACTAGAAATAATATCTTCTTTAGTATGAGGACCTGCTTCCATATAAGTATTTCTCATGCGAGGAATTGGTGCGTAACGGAAAGATTCGCGACGACCATTTCCTGTAGGAGCCACGTTATAATGTTTTGCACTAATTCGGTCGTGAAGATAACTGGTTAAAACACCATTTTCGACCATTTTGGTTTTCTGGGTAAGGATTCCTTCATCATCAATATTCAAAGTTCCTCGATAGTTTGGATTGGTACCGTCATCAACAATTGTCACAAAATCTTCTCCAACCTTTTGCCCCATTTTATCACTGAAAATTGAAGTTTCTTTGCGATTAAAATCAGCTTCGAATGCGTGTCCCATTGCCTCGTGCAATAAAATTCCAGCTCCACCTGCAGCTAAAACAACTTCCATTTGTCCTGCTTTTGGTTTCACAGCTTCAAATTGTTTGTTAGCACCTTCGACAACTTCATTTGCTATTTCATCTAACAATTCCTCATTTAAATATTCATAACCTATTCTCATGGAGCGAGATGCAAAGAAATCTTCTCTTCTATCTCCTTTTTCCATTACACAAACAGCTATAAAACTAACCATAGGCCGATAGTCATAACTGATTACTCCTTCAGAATTTGCAAAAAGAATGTAAGAGGAGCTATCGTCAAGATAAACCTGCACCTTAGCTACCTTATCATCTAAATTAAAAACCTTATCGTTGAGTTTTTGAAGGAATGGTATTTTTTGTTTGATAGATACATCCTCCCAAGAAGTATTGACCTTACAAAATTCTGGATGTACTCTTTCCTTTAAGTTAATAGATGGAAAATCTTTACTTTCATTTGCTATACTTGCAGCTGTTTTAGCTACTTTTTTCATGGCTTCCAAAGAAACCTCCTCAGAAAAAGCGTAACCAGTTTGATCCCCTTTTAATACTCGCACACCTACACCATAATCAATATTTGATCCTGCACGATTTACTTGTTTGTCTTGAAGTCCAACATAGTTTGAAAGAGAGTGTTCGAAATACAAATCGCAATAATCACCACCTCTTGATAATGCTTCAGCCATTACCTTTTGAAGCATTTCTTTGTCAACATTAAAATGCGAATAATACTCCTCTAATCCTGATTGTTCAGTGATCCGATTGCATCCCATACTTAAAAATGAGGGCAAAATCGCCATTCCTGCAAGTGAGAAAGATCCTGTTCGGATAAACTCTCTTCTTGAAAATTCATTGTTCATATAAAAGTTTTTTTAGGGTTTGGGTTTTCTTTAAAATATTTGGTGAAGAAAAAGTTAAGACTTTTTATTGTCATAATAAAAACAAATCTGATAATTCTTGAATTATTGAATCATGAATAATAGTTATCCATAGTTTTTATTATTTTTGAAAGCTTAAAAAACGCACAAAACATAAAAAACATCTTGATGAAACATTTTCTGCTAATAATTATTTGCTGTTTAAGCATTCAGTCATTACAATCTCAACAACTTGAATACCCTATTTGCCCAAAACATACTGTTGTAGATACATTTTTTAATCATTATCTCGTTACTGATAATTACAGATGGTTAGAAAATGTACGTTGCGATAGTGCATTATCGTGGATCGAAGCAGAAAAAAAGATATCGGCAAAATTCCTTCAAAAAGCTTCAGCTAAATACAATTCTAAAGCAGCATTAAAAAAATATTCCTTTGTTGATGGGTTTTCAGCGTCTAAAAGAGGAAAATACTTTTTTGGTTATGGACGAAGAAATAAATTCGCATCTTCAGGTCTTTATATTGGTGATAGCTTTGACAACATTAACCAACTCTTAATTGATCCCAACTTTAAAAATGGAGGAGATAAAATTGACATTACTGGCTTTGATGTTTCTCTTGACTCAAAAAACCTGGTCTATATGATAAACCGTAATGGAACTGACTGGAGAGAAATTAAAGTTGTTGGCTTACCTTCTGGGAAAGAGAAAAAAGATCATTTAAAAGGTATAAAATATTCTTCTGTTGCATGGAAAAATGATGGTTTCTTTTATTCGCAATATCCAAATCTTGGTGAATTCTATGCCGCAGTTGGAGAAGAAGTTTATTATCATAAACTGGGCGATTCTCAGGAACTGGATAAGCTTATTTTTAAAAGAAAAAACCCTTCTACAAAATTCTCATACTCAACTACTTCTGATGAACGATATTTTATATTAGAAGAAGAAACTACCAATTACTTCAATTATTTTTTCATTGATTATCAGTCGGATAAACCATACTTACGACCACTATTAATGAAGCAAAGGTCAAGTATTTCAATTATAGACAGTCAAGGTGATGAATTGATAGCCATTACTGGTAAAAAATCTAATGGAGGTTCTATCGTTGCTATCGATCCATATAATCCTTTTAAATGGAGGCAAATTATTCCACAAGTTGAAGATGGTGTCCTAACTCGATGTATTGCAAAAAAAGATAAACTCCTACTAACTTATCAGAGTAATCAACATCCTATTTTAAAGGTATTCGATTATTACGGGAAACAACTTTTCAATATGAATTTCCCAAGTGGTAGTTCTATTAGCGGATTTGATGGTGAAAAAGATGATGATAATATCATTTTCTATAGGCAACAATACACCATGCCATCAATCTCTTATCACTTTAATGTTAAAACCTTCGAAGTAAAATATGGTGAGGCTGTTAATGTAGTGTTCAACTTTAAGAGTTATAAGACTAAATCAATTAAATATCCAGTTAATGATAGCATAAGCGTACCAATAAATTTGGTATATAAAAAAGGATTAAAACTAGATGGAAATAATCCTTGTTTACTAAAAGCTTATGGTGGATTTGGATCGATATCTACTCCTCACTTTGATCCAGGAATTATTCATTTTATTGAAAAAGGAGGTGTATATGCCTATGCTAATATTAGAGGCGGTGGAGATTTAGGTATTTCTTGGGCGCAAGCTGGTAAACGACTAAACAAACAAAATACGATTGATGATTTTAATGCAGCAGCAGAATTTTTAATTAAAGAAGGCTATTCTAAATCTGAAAAAATGGCCTGCACTGGAGGTTCACATGGAGGTTTGGTAGTTGCAGCTGCAGCAATTCAAAGACCAGATTTATATGCTGCTGTTATTCCTGTTGTTGCTGTTACAGATATGATTCGATTTGAAAAATTTACTGTTGGTGTTCTTCATCGAGATGAATTTGGTACAGTCAAAGATTCTTTAGATTTTGCTAATCTTCTTAGTTATTCTCCATTGCACAATATAAAACAGGATGTAAACTATCCGGCAATGATGATAATGACATCTGAGAATGATGATAGAGTTCCTCCTTTACATTCCTACAAATTTGTAGCAGAATTACAAAATAGAAAGGCACAAATAAACCCTATTCTCTTAAGAGTAGAAAAAGATGCAGGGCATTATGGTGGTACGAATTCGTACGCTCGTAATAAATTCAGAGCTAATTTTTATGACTTTTTATTGAAAGTTTTAATGAATTAGCAAACAGTCACCCTGATGTAATCAAACAAAATCTCAATGAAATTTTATTATCTGCTTTTTCTTATCACTATAACAACTAGTGTTATTAATGCTCAAAAATTAGAATATCCTACTTGCAAAAAGCAAACTGTTACGGATACTTTTTTCGATCACTACAAAGTAACTGAAAATTATAGATGGTTGGAAAATGTGAGGTGCGATGAAACCAAATATTGGCTTAACGAAGAAAATAAAATATTTAGCAAATTTATAAGAAAGGGAACCTCGAAGTATCGATGTAAATTGGATATTGATAAATTCGCTGCTATACGAACAAACTATTCTGTAAAACTTGGCAAATACTATTTTGCTGAATATTATCGAAATACACAAGCTAGTGCTGGTTTATACATTGGAGAATACTTAGATAGAGTTGATCAATTAATCGTTGACCCAAACTTTAATACCAAAAATAAAAAAGTTAGCATTAAAGGATTCTCCGTCTCGAAAAACTCAGATATGCTTTGCTATCTTACCAGCAATGATGGGTCTGATTGGATGGAAGCGCGGGTAGTAAGCCTGCCTTCTGGAACAAGAAAAAAAGATCATATCCAAGACATTAAATATTCATCCATAATCTGGAAGGGAAATGGATTTTTCTATTCAAAATATCCATTAGCAGATGAGTTTGCTGCCACATGTAGCGAAGAGGTTTACTATCACAAACTAGGAGATGACCAAGTCCAAGATCAACTGATTTTTAAACGAAAAAACCCAAAGGCTGAATTTAGCTATAACTGTTCTGATGATGAACGTTTTTTTGTTCTTGAAGAAAAGGCAAGCGATTACTTCAATTACTTTTTCATAGATTATTCTGCAAATAAGCCTTATCTGCGTCCTTTACTAATGAAACAAAAGGATAAAATTTCTTTTTTAGATAGTAATAATGGAAAATTAATTGTTAAATCTTTAAAAAATAACAACGGAGGATCAATAGTTGAAATAGATCCGTATGAACCATACAAGTGGCGAGAAATCGTTCCTGAACATAGCGATGCAATACTAACAACTTGTAAGGTGAAAATGAACTGTATTATATGTGTCCTACAAAGTAAATTACAACCAGTTATTAAGATTTACAATTTTGCAGGGAAAGTTATTCATACTGCATTTATGCCATTAGCAAGTTCTATATCTGGTTTTGACGGGCCAAAAGAAGATGAAAACTTTATTTATTACAATGAGTGCTTTACCATACCCAAAGTACAATATCTATTTAATACAAAAACATTTGAGTCTAAGAATGGAGAATACACAAACGTAACCTTCAATTATAAAAACTTCGAATACAAACTCCTTGATTACCATAGTAAAGATGGTACATTGATACCTTTAACTTTAGTATATAAAAAAGGTATGAAACGAACTGGTGACAATCCTACCATTTTAAAATCATACGGAGGTTTTGGCATCCTCTCTACACCAAAATTTGATCCTGGAATTGTTTATTTCTTAAATCAAGGAGGAATTTGTGCATTTGCAAGTATTAGAGGTGGTGGTGACTTAGGATTGGAGTGGGCTGAAGCTGGGAAACGCCTCAAAAAACAAAATTCAATCAATGATTTTATATCAGCAGCTGAATTTCTTATTAGAGAAAAATATACAAATGCTAATAAATTGGCAATAACTGGAGCATCTCATGGTGGACTAATCGTAGCAGCTGCCGCTATAAAACGTCCTGAATTGTTTTCCGCAGTTGTTCCTGTTGTACCTGCCACAGATATGATCCGTTTTGAACAGTTTACCATTGGTAATTTTCATACTGAAGAATTTGGCACAATTCAAGATTCAACTGATTTCCTGAACCTTAGCAGCTATTCTCCTTTACACAATATTAAGAAGGATATCAACTATCCAGCAATGCTAGTTATCACTTCTGAAAATGATGATCGAGTTCCTCCATTTCACTCCTACAAGTTTGTAGCCGAATTACAAAACAGAGATGCTCAAATTAATCCAATATTATTGAGAGTTGAAAGGGATGCTGGTCACAGTGGGGGTAATAATTTCTCATCCTACATTGATCGAAAATCAGACATGTATGGATTTATAATGAAAATTCTTCTAAAATAAAAAAAGGCGATATCCAACTACTAGATATCGCCTTTTTGATTGTTATGAACTAATAATTATACGATAAACTGAAACAAATCAGTTTTATCGTTTAGGTATTCAAATATAAAATTTCGTTCGGTCATGCGTTCTTGCAATCGCTGCAGGTCGGTTGGATTCTGAACTTCAATTCCAATAACCGCAGGTCCTTTTTCACGACTGCTCTTTTTGTAATATTCGAAGTGGGTAATGTCATCACCAGCATCAAGTACATCATTCACAAATTCGCGTAAAGCACCTGAACGTTGAGGAAAGCGCACTAAAAAATAATGCTTCAATCCTTCGTACAAAAGACTTCGTTCTTTGATCTCCTCCATACGCGTAATGTCATTATTACTTCCACTAAGCACACAAACCACATTCTTGCCTTTTATTTTGTCGCCCATTAACTGCAAGGCAGCAATGGATAATGCTCCTGCTGGTTCAGCAACAATGGCATCTTCGTTATACATTTGAAGAATTGTAGAACAGATTAATCCTTCAGGAACCACAACGATTCCATCCAAAACCTTCTCGCAAATTTTCCAGGTTAGATCTCCAACTTTTCTAACTGCTGCACCATCAACAAAGCGATCGATACTTTCAAGGGCTACATTACAATTTTTCTCAAAAGCAGTTTTCATTGATGGAGCTCCTTCTGGTTCTACACCAATAATTTTGGTTTTTGGACTGAATTCTTTTATCCATGCGCCAACTCCAGAGGCTAATCCTCCTCCGCCAATTGGTAAGAATAGATAATCGATTGGCTCCTTTATTTGTTGAAGAATTTCAAGGCCAATTGTTCCTTGTCCTTCTATAATTTTAGGATCATCAAATGGGTGAATAATGGTTTGAGAATGCTCTAATGCATCAGCATCTGCTTTTGCCGCCGCATCATCAAATGTATCTCCACTTAATACAATTTCTACATATTCTCCACCAAACATTTTTACTTGTTTGATTTTTTGTCGAGGTGTGGTTTCAGGCATGTAAATCTTCCCAAAACATTTTAACTTATTACAAGAATACGCAACGCCCTGAGCATGGTTACCTGCACTTGCACAAACAATTCCTTTGTCTAAAGTGTCATTCGACAAAGAAGATATTTTATTAAAAGCACCTCTAATTTTATACGAACGAACCAACTGAAGATCCTCTCGTTTTAAATTAATATTTGCCTGATACTTGGCAGACAAATTCATATTTTTTAACAAAGGTGCCGTATGTGCAACCTCTTGAACAACTCTACTTGCCTTAACAATATCCGCCATGAGCGGATAATAATTTTTATTAGACATTTCTCCCCCTTTTTTACTACTTAAAAATAAGCCTGAAGGTAACCAATTCCTTCAGGCATATTCAACTTATAATGTATACTAACTAAACATTCTTGATGTAATTCGCCAACCAATCACCCACTTCACTAGTTGAATAAGCTTTTTTGCCATCAGCAATATCTTCAGTAACAACTCCTGCTTCTAATGCTTTATCAACAGCTTCACGAATTAAAGCTCCTTCTTTCATTAAGCCAAAAGCATATTCGAACATCATGGCAGCAGAAAGAACTGTTGCACATGGATTTGCGATATTCTTTCCTGTAGCCTGAGGATACGATCCATGAATTGGCTCAAACACTGAGGTATGAACGCCAATTGATGCCGATGGTAACATTCCCATTGAACCAGAAATTACACTTGCTTCATCGGTTAAAATATCACCAAACATGTTTTCAGTTACCATAACATCGAAACGTTTTGGCCAGGTGATCAACTGCATTGCAGCATTATCAACAAACATGTATTCTACTTCTATTTCTGGAAATTCAGGCTCAATTCTTTGAGAAACCTCTCTCCACAATCTTGATGTTGCCAATACATTTGCTTTGTCAACTATCGTTAATTTCTTGCGACGTTTTCCTGCATATTCAAATCCCAAACGAACAATACGTTCAATTTCTTCAACAGTATAAACACAAGTATCGTAAGCCGTTTCTCCATCTTCCGAACGTCCTTGTGGACGACCAAAATACATACCTCCTGTTAGCTCACGAATACACATAAAATCAGCACCATCAACTAATTCTGTTTTTAGTGGCGATTTATGAATCAATGACTTAAACGTATTTACTGGGCGAAGATTAGCATACAAACCTAATTTTTTACGCATGGCTAGCAAACCTTGCTCAGGACGTACTTTTGCCGATGGATCGTTATCAAATCTAGGATGTCCAATTGCACCAAATAGAACGGCATCTGAATTCATACACAAATCATGTGTTTCATCTGGATAAGGATTTCCTACCTCATCAATAGCAACTGCTCCAACAAGAGCTTCTGTATATTCAAATTCGTGTCCAAATTTTTCAACAATTGCATCTGTTACTTTTCTTGCTTGTGCTACGATTTCCGGACCGATTCCGTCTCCTGCTAATACTGCTATTTTGTATGTCATTTTAAATATTCTTATTCAGTTTTTAATGAGTTTACTTCTACACTATCATGTTGCTCTATCAAATTAAGCATTCGAAGAGTAGCTTTTATTGCCGCTTCAATCTGATCAGGATCCAGGCCTCTAGTTTTATACTCTTTCCCTTTGTAATTCCAGGTAATTAAAGCTTCAACAAGAGCATCTGTTTTCCCTCCAGGAGGAATTTGCACTAAGTAATCGGTAAGCACAGGTCGATCTCTACCTAATTCTTCATAAACACTCCAAATGGCATTCATGAAAGCATCGTACTGACCATCACCTGATGATGTTCCCTCGTACATTTTCCCATTTACTTCCAAATTAATAGATACAAATGGTCTCATTCCTTTCGAAAGGGATAAGGAATAATGCTTGATCTGAATTGGCATTTCTTCCATTGTCTGATTCAAAACATCGGAAACAATGTATGGAAGATCGTCAATAGTTACCGTTTCTTTTTTATCGCCTAGTTCAATAACTCTTTGAGTAACCAACTTCATGGTTTCCTCTTCCAGAGTAATGCCTAATTCTTCGAGATTCTTCTTGATGTTCGCTTTACCCGAAGTTTTTCCCAAGGCATATTTGCGTTCACGTCCGAATCGTTCTGGCATTAGTCGATTAAAATACAAATCATCCTTTGAATCTCCATCGGCATGCACACCACAGGTTTGTGTAAATACATTTTCACCAACCAAAGGCTTATTAGACGGAATTCGAATTCCTGAGAACGTCTCAACAATTCGACTTACCGTATTAATTTTATTCTCATCAACATTAATTGTTCGAGCCAAATGATCATTAATTACACCTACTACTGATGCCAAAGGAGCATTTCCAGCTCTCTCTCCAAGGCCATTCACTGTAGTATGAATTCCTTGTACTCCTGCTAAAACAGCCGAGTAAACATTAGCCAAAGCTAAATCGTAATCATTATGAGCATGAAAATCGAAATGCAATTTTGGGTATCTTTCGCGACAAGCGTAACAAAAGTCAAAAGCTTGAACCTGATTCATCACTCCCAAAGTATCTGGTAACATGAAACGTTCAATATTCTCATTTTGCAATTCATCCAATAGGTACCAAACGTATTCTCTCGAAGCTATCATTCCGTTCGACCAATCTTCTAAGTACAAATTGACCTTAATTCCTAGGCTTGTAGCATATGCAATTGAATCTTTCACATCTTGGACATGCTGTCCTGGTGTTTTTCTAAGTTGGCCTTGTAAATGTTTTAACGAACCTTTCGATAATAGATTAACAACTCTCGCTCCACTTTCATGAATCCAGTCCAAAGAATCAGTTCCATCAACAAAACCCAACACCTCAATTTTTTCTAGGCAGTCGTTTTCTTCTGCCCACTTTGTAATTCGTTGTACGGCTTGAAATTCTCCTTTTGATACTCTGGCTGAGGCCACTTCAATTCGATCGACTTTTAAGGATTGCAGCAAAAGCTTTGCCATCCCTAATTTTTCCTCCGAATTAAAGCTTACCCCAGAAGTCTGTTCTCCATCCCTAAGGGTGGTATCCATTATTTCTAAGCTACGCAGTTCGTTCATTTTACACCTCTTCTATTAGTTTTTAGCTTCAAAAGCTTCAATCTTTTCTTTTCTTGCGAGTAGGAAATCGATATCATCAAATCCATTCAATAGGCAATCTTTCTTGTAAGGATTAATTACAAACTCCTCACTTTTCCCATTGAAACTAATGACTTGTTTTTCCAAATCAACAACTAGCTTTTGGCTTTTATCTGCCTCTACTGATTTAAATAAATCGGCCAAAAATTCTGATGAAACTGTAACAGGAAGCACGCCATTATTCAAAGCGTTATTCTGAAAAATATCCGCAAAGAAACTACTAACAACCACTTTAAAACCATAATCGTGAATTGCCCAAGCAGCATGTTCTCTTGAAGAACCACTACCAAAGTTTTTTCCACCTACTAATACACTTCCTGAATATTCTGATTTATTCAATACAAAATCAGGATTTACTGATCCATCTGGAGCATATCTCCAGTCGCGAAAAAGATTCTCGCCAAAACCATCACGAGTAGTCGCTTTTAAAAATCGAGCAGGAATAATCTGGTCTGTATCCACATTTTCGACAGGAAGCGGCACATAAGTCGATTCCAATGTGATAAATTTATCTATAGACATAATATTTACTTTAAGCAATTAGCTTTTGGTTATCGGGACAACCATTGGCTAAAAATGTTATTGGTATTTTTGATTAAAACAATTCACGCGGATCAGAAATAACTCCAGTAACAGCGGCAGCTGCAGCAGTAAGTGGACTAGCTAATAAGGTTCTAGATCCTGGTCCTTGTCTTCCTTCAAAGTTTCTATTCGAAGTTGAAACACTGTATTTTCCTGCTGGAACTTTATCATCATTCATTGCCAAACATGCCGAACATCCTGGCTGACGCATTTTAAATCCTGCTTCCTCTAATATTTCTACCAATCCTTCTTCTTGTGCTTGCTTTTCAACTTGCTTCGATCCGGGAACAATCCATGCAGTAACTGATTCTGCTTTCTGCTTTCCCTTCACTGCAGCAGCTAATTCACGAAGGTCTTCAATACGACCATTGGTACAACTTCCCACAAAAACGTAATCAACTTTTTTACCTAGTAATTTGTCTCCTAATCCGAATCCCATGTAATCCAAAGACTTTTTGAATGTTGGCAATTCAGTAGGATCAACATCTTTTTCACTTGGAATGCTTCCCGAAACTCCAATTCCCATTCCTGGATTGGTTCCGTAGGTTAGCATTGGTTCTATATCTGATGCTTTGAATACATATTCTTTATCGAATGCCGCTCCGTCATCCGTTTTTAGTTCTTTCCATTTTGCAACAGCTTTGGTCCACTCGTCACCTTTTGGTGCGAACTCACGACCTTCCACATAATCGAAAGTGGTTTGATCTGGAGCAATCATTCCTCCACGAGCTCCCATTTCGATACTCATATTACAAACCGTCATACGGCCTTCCATGCTTAAACTGCTTACAGCCGAACCTGCATACTCTACAAAGTATCCTGTTGCTCCACCTGTACCCAATTGTGCAATCACGTAAAGTGTTAAATCTTTTGCTGTAACTCCTTTTTGCAATTCACCATCGATAGTAATTCGCATTTTTTTAGGTTTTGGCTGAAGAATACATTGAGTAGCTAAAACCATTTCTACTTCAGAAGTACCTATTCCAAAAGCAACTGCTCCAAAAGCACCATGAGTAGAAGTATGACTATCTCCACAAACCAAAGTCATTCCTGGTTGCGTATGTCCTAATTCTGGCCCAACAACATGCACGATTCCGTTATATGGATGATTTAATCCGTAAAGGGTAATATTGTTTTTTTCGCAATTGGCTGTTAAAGTTTCCACTTGCTTTCGCGACAATTCATCCTTAATGGTTAAATGCTGATTTTCAGTAGGTATGTTGTGATCTGGCGTCGCCACAGTATTTTCTGGACGAAAAACCTTTAATCCTCTTGCGTCTAATCCTGCAAAAGCTTGCGGGCTAGTTACCTCATGAATTAGGTGCTTATCGATATAAAATACACTAGGGCCTCCATCAATCTTCTCAACAACGTGAGCATCCCATACTTTATCAAATAATGTTTTTGGTTCCATAATACTCTCTTAAAGCTATTCTGTATATAATTTTTTTATAACTGTCTTAAATTATTTTGGATAAAGCATCAACCAATGCTTGAACCGATGCTGTAATAATGTCTACATCTGCTCCAAAACCATAATGAACACGGCCTTTGTGCTCAACCTGAACATGCACCTTACCAAGGTCATTACTTCCGCGAGTTAATGCCTGAACAAGAAATTCTCCCAATGTAAAATTCTGTGAAATCAACTTTTTAACAGCATTGAAACAAGCATCGATTGGCCCATTTCCTTCAGCTGTTGCAGCTACACTCTCGCCTTTTATTTTTAGGTGAACCGTTGCCATTGGAATTGTAGATTTTCCAGAAACTACCTGTAGTAATTCCAACTCTACTGATTTTTCCAAATCATTCACATCACCCATTAATTCAGAAAGGTCTTTTTCACTCAAATTCTTTTTCTGATCGGCCATCACCAAGAAACGATTGTAAGCGTCATCTAACTGCTCTTTAGACAATTCATACCCCATTTGTGTTAGGTGATGATTCAAAGCTGCACGACCACTTCTAGCGGTCAATACAATTGCTGATTCTTTAATTCCTACATCAACAGGATCAATAATTTCGTAATTCTCTCTATTTTTCAAAACTCCATCTTGGTGGATTCCTGAAGAGTGTGCAAATGCATTTCTACCAACAATAGCTTTGTTAGCTTGAACTGGCATGTTCATAAGAGAAGAAACCAAACGACTAGCAGCAAAAATTTCTTGTGTTTTGATATTTGTATGCAAAGGCAAATCGTGATGCGTTTTTACAGCCATTACAACCTCTTCCAAAGAAGTGTTACCTGCACGTTCACCAATACCATTAATCGTCACCTCTACCTGACGAGCCCCATTCATAACACCGCTTAACGAATTTGCAGTTGCCATTCCCAAATCATTATGACAGTGAGTCGATAAAACTGCCTTGTGAACATTAGAAACATTCTCCATTAAGTACTTGATTTTAGCACCATATTCTGAAGGCAAACAATATCCTGTTGTATCAGGAATGTTAATAACGGTAGCACCAGCTTTAATAACTGCTTCTACAACGCGAGCTAAATATTCATTATCCGAACGACCAGCATCTTCTGCATAAAACTCAACATCCTCAACATAGCGCTTTGCATATTTTACTGCACGAACAGCTCTATCTAGAATTTCATCTGGGTTCGAATTTAATTTTGATTTTATGTGATAAGGAGAGGTCCCAATTCCTGTATGGATCCTTCCTCTTTTCGCAAATTTAAGCGACTCAGCAGCAACATCGATATCCTTTTCTACCGCACGAGTTAACGCACAAATTGTTGGATTACTCACTGCCTTGGCTATTTCTACGACAGAATTAAAATCTCCTGGGCTTGAAATAGGAAAACCTGCTTCGATTACATCCACTCCAAGAGCTTCCAGAGTTCTAGCTACTTCAATTTTTTCAATTGTGTTTAACTGACAACCCGGGACTTGTTCACCATCTCTTAATGTGGTATCGAAAATAAATAATCTATCACTCATTATATTTGTGTTTTATAAGTATACTGTTACTAGCTTTTATTGCAAAAAAAAATCCTCCCTGATAATGGAAGAACCTTGTTTTTATTCTCTTATTTAATAAGATTTATTACACAGTCTTCCTTGTTGATTCTCCAATAATGAGATCAATAATCAGGTTTAAACCAAAAAGAATAGTTTCATAATTCATCTTATCACTTTTATTTGATTTTGTGGATTTCAAGTATCTCTCTGAATCCTTAACAAACCTAAAAACTTCGAGCCTTTAGGAAAAACAATTTATCAATTGCAACTACGATATTCAAACTAATTCCAAATACATTTACAGAATCACTAAATAAGCCTAATCATCTATAAACCTGTAATATACCTCCAGTTTTCTTTTCCCTAAAATGGGATATCCAAGCAATATTAAAACCCGACAGTTTTTGATAATCTGCCGGGTTTTTATGCTATTTCTAGTTGTTTTCTGGTCTTAATTTACGAACAGCTGTTCCTGCTTGCCACATTTCGCTCTCGCGAAGCTCTTTCAATTCCGCATCCAATTTAACACGATAATCTTCTTGGCTATTAGAATCTATTGAACGTTGTGCTTCGTTACCTGCAGCAACTTCTTTGTATAATTTTTCAAAAACAGGCTTGGTAGCATCACGGAAAGGCTTCCACCAATCAAGAGCACCACGCTGAGCAGTAGTCGATGTATTTGCATACATCCAATCCATACCGTTTTCAGCAACCAATGGCATTAAACTCTGTGTTAACTCTTCAACTGTTTCGTTAAAAGCTTCTGATGGTGAGTGACCATTCGAACGAAGAACTTCATATTGAGCAGCAAAAATACCTTGAATACATCCCATTAATGTTCCACGCTCACCTGTAAGGTCAGAATAAACTTCTCTTTTGAATGTAGTTTCGAACAAATATCCTGAACCAACACCAATTCCTAATGCTACAACACGCTCAAAAGCTCTTCCGGTTGCATCTTGGAAAATTGCATATGATGAATTCAATCCACGACCTTCTAAGAACATTCTTCTTAATGAAGTTCCTGAACCTTTAGGCGCAACCAAAATTACATCAACATCTTTTGGAGGAACAATAGAAGTACGCTCTTTGTATGTGATTCCAAAACCGTGCGAGAAATAAAGTGCTTTACCTGGCTTCAAATATTTCTTTACTGTAGGCCAAACAGCGATTTGCCCTGCATCCGACAATAGGTATTGAATTACAGTAGCTCTATCCAAAGCTTCTTCAATTTCGAAAAGAGTTTCTCCTGGAACCCAACCATCCTCGATTGCTTTATCCCAAGTTTTTGATTCTTTACGTTGACCAACGATTACATTGAAACCGTTATCTTTTAGATTTAAAGATTGACCAGGTCCTTGAACACCGTATCCGATTACCGCAATAGTTTCATCCTTCATTACCTCACGTGCTTTTTCTAATGAGAATTCTTCACGTGTTACTACTTTTTCTTCTGTACCGCCAAAATTTATTGTCGCCATTTTGTTCTATTTTAGATATTAGTCCCGATAACTATCGGGATGAGATATTAGATCTTGAGATTGAAATGTGTTAAAACTATTTTCTCACATCTCATTTCTTGCGCCTTCTATCTATTTTTAATTAGATAATTCTTTTAAATAACTTGTAAACTCTTTCTGTTGACAGGAAACTGCCACTCTACCTGAACGGGCAAATTGCAATACGCCAAATTCTTCCAGCTCATTAAACAATTCCTGATTTTCTGCCTTATAACCAACCTTTTCAATTACTAGAAAATCAGGGTTAACAGTTAGAATTTTTGCATTTTGTCTTCTCATTAATGCTTCCAGATTTCCATTTAAAGATGGAGAGTTTGCAATCTTAAAAAGTGCAACTTCCTGATGAACAATCTGATCAGCTTCGAAGTAAAAAGCTTTGAAAACACCAATAATTTTTTCAATTTGTCGAACTGTATTCTCAACTCTTGCATCATCAATAAATGCAACAATCGTGTATCGAGAAACTCCTTTTACTTCCGATTCAGAAACTGTTAAACTCTCGATATTTATTTTTCTTCTCGAAAAAACGATGGTTACCTCATTCAACAAACCGATGTCGTTTTCAGAAAAAACCGTTATTGTATATTCTTTCATTTCTTTGATATTTATCTGTTAAATAAGTATTTATTCCAATCGCATATCCGATACCGAAGCTCCCGGAGCAATCATTGGCATCACATTACTTTCTGTTTCAACTACAATTTCTAAGAAGAAAGCGCCTGGTGTTTCAATCATTTCTTTAATAGCTGCATCTAGATCTTCTCTTTTAGAAACTCTTTTGGCAGTAATGCCATATCCTTCAACAATCTTTACAAAATCAGGATTCTCCAATTGTGTATAAGAAAAACGTTGTTCGAAAAACAGATCTTGCCACTGACGCACCATTCCTAAGAATGAATTGTTTAAAACAACTGTTTTTACAGGCAATTTATATTGTTTGATTACAGCTAATTCCTGTAAAGTCATTTGGAAACCACCATCTCCAGAAACAGAAACTACAGTTGCATCCATATCGGCAATTTGAGCTCCAATAGCTGCAGGCAAGCCAAATCCCATTGTTCCTAAACCACCTGATGTTACTTGACTGTTAGGATTCTTAAATTCGTAATACCTAGCACTAGTCATCTGGTGTTGACCTACATCAGTACATAAAATAGCTTCACCATTGGTCTGGTCTGAAAGCAAACGAATTGCTTCTGCCATGTTAATGTTTTCCTTATCAGCATAAGCTTGTTTCTTAACTACCTTATCGAATTCTAATTGATAGAAGTCCTTAAAAGTCTTCATCCACACTTCTTTCGTCTCACCATTAACAACTTTATTCAAAGCAGTTAGAGCTTCTTTTGCATCTGCCAAAACTGGAACATCAACTGTTATATTTTTGTTGTGCTCCGATCTGTCGATATCAATGTGAATGATTTTAGCTTGCTTTGCATATTTTGAAGTATCTCCTGTTACACGATCGTCGAAACGCATACCAACTGCAATCAAAACATCACATTCGTTGGTATTCATATTCGGACCATAATTTCCGTGCATTCCTAACATTCCAACATACATTGGGTGATCGGTAGGGAAAGATGATAAACCTAACAAAGTACAAGCAACAGGAACCTGCGTTTTCTCAACAAATTCCATCAATTCCTTTTCTGCTCCCGACAAAGAAATTCCTTGTCCTGCCAAAAGCAATGGTTTTTTAGCTCCATTGATTAATGCTGCTGCCGCCTCTATCTCCGACTTGTTCAACTTAGGAACTGCCTGATAAGAACGTACACCTTCGCATTTTTTATATTCGTAATCTGCTGATGCAATCTGCGCATCTTTTGTAATATCAATTAATACAGGACCTGGACGACCTGAACGAGCGATGTAGAATGCCTTCGCTAATACTTCGGCAATTTCTTCAGCTTTGGTAATTTGGAAATTCCATTTGGTAGCTGGCATCGAAAGTCCAACCATATTGGTTTCTTGAAAAGCATCGGTTCCTAGCAAACCACTTGCAACTTGACCAGTGATCACAACCATTGGAGTAGAATCTAGGTAAGCATCTGCCAAACCGGTAATTACATTTGTTGCTCCAGGACCAGAAGTCGTGAAACACACACCTGGCTTTTTACTTATTCGAGCATAAGCCTGAGCAGAGTGCATCGCTCCTTGTTCATGTCGCGACATGTAATGCTTCAATTCTTTCTGATAATCATACAAAGCATCGTAAACTGGCATAATGGCACCACCAATGTATCCAAACATTGTATCTACATCCTCTTGTATAAGTGTTCGAACCAAGATCTCAGCTCCCGATATATTTTCAACGGTTTTACTCATTCCATTTGTATTTTTTGTTTTTGCTGCTACTTCCATAGTGTTTGTTTTTAAGTCTTATCAACAGTAAAAAAAAGATTCAACTAATAGCACCCCTCTGTCCTATCGGCTCCACGAAAGCTTTCGGGATCCCCTAAAAAGAGAGAGAGCTTGATGCCTTTGGTTTTACCTTTATCCTTTTACCATTTACCTTTAACTTATAATTGTCTAATAGCTCCTTTATCTGCTGATGATACAAATCTAGCGTAAGCTTGAAGTGCCTTCGACACGACTCTTCCTCTTCCTCGTGGAACAAAAGCTTCGTCTCCAAATTCTTCTTCTTCTTGTCTTCTCTTGGCTAATTCTTCATCAGAAATAGTAACATTTATGCTTCTGTTCGGGATACTAATTTCAATTTCATCTCCATCCTTAATAAGTGCAATTGCTCCTCCAGCACCTGCTTCTGGTGACACATGGCCGATTGATAAACCAGAAGTTCCTCCAGAAAAACGACCATCGGTAATTAGTGCACATTTCGCTCCTAATCCAATTGCTTTAAGATAAGAGGTTGGATACAACATTTCTTGCATTCCAGGTCCACCTGCTGGGCCTTCGTAACGAATTACAACAACATCGCCAGCATTAATTTTCTTAGTTAGAATTGCTTCACAAGCATCTCGCTGCGAAGAAAATACTTTTGCAGTGCCTTTAAAATCGAAAACCGATTCGTCAACTCCTGCTGTTTTTACAATACTTCCTTTTGGTGCAATGTTTCCGAAAAGAACTGCCAATCCACCATCTTGTGTATAGGCATTTTTCATGCTTCGGATGCAACCATTCTCTCTGTCCTTATCAACCTCAACAAAAGCTGCATCTTGAGAAGCGAATGTTAGGTTTCTTCCGCTTCTTCCTGGAGCTGAATGATAAATTTCTTTTGCTTTATCTGTTACTTTATCAGAAATTAAATCGTTTAATTCTAAAGCTTCTTTCAGGTTGGTAGCATCTACTCTATACACATCGGTATTCAAAAGATTACCTCTGTTCAATTCTCCTAGAATACTCATGATACCACCAGCACGATTCACATCTTCGATGTAGTACTTATCTGAGTTGGGAGCAACTTTACACAAGTTTGGCGTTTTACGAGATAGCTCATCCATATCTTCCATGGTGAAATTTACTTCGGCTTCGTGAGCAATTGCCAATAGGTGAAGAACCGTATTTGTCGATCCTCCCATTGCAATATCCAATGTCATTGCGTTTCTAAAAGCATCTGCAGTAGCAATCGATCTTGGTAACACGCTATCGTCACCATCAATATAATATCTCTTGGTTATGTCAACGATGCATTCTGCAGCATCCATGAACAATTGTTTTCTTAATTTGTGAGTTGCCAAAAGTGTACCGTTTCCTGCCAAAGCAAGACCTAAGGCTTCATTTAAGCAGTTCATCGAATTGGCTGTAAACATTCCTGAACAAGAACCGCAAGTAGGACAAGCTGATTCTTCAATTTCTTGCATTCGTTCGTCGCTTACACTGTTATCTTCAGCTTTCACCATTGCATCAACCAAATCAAGCTTTTCGCCTTTCGACTCTCCTGCTTCCATTGGTCCTCCTGACACAAAAACAGTTGGGATATTCAATCGCATGGATGCCATCATCATTCCCGGTGTAATTTTATCGCAATTTGAGATGCAAATCATCGCATCTACTTTGTGCCCATTACACACATATTCAACACTATCGGCAATAACATCACGCGAAGGCAAGGAATATAACATTCCATCGTGCCCCATTGCAATACCATCATCAAGAGCGATTGTATTAAATTCTGCAGCAAAGAAACCCGCTTTTTCGATTTCCTTTTTAACCATTTGTCCAACATCTTTCAAATGAACATGACCTGGAACAAACTGCGAAAATGAGTTTACGACCGCAATTACCGGTTTTCCAAACATTTCCTCTTTCATTCCGTTGGCACGCCAAAGACTTCTAGCTCCCGCCATTCTTCGTCCTTGGGTGGTTTGATCACTGCGTAATTTATTTTTATACATTTTGGTCAATTTGTTAATCGTTTATTTGTGTTTGCTTCAATTTGGATCAAAAAAAACGCCCTTCTGTTGAGAAGAGCGTTAATAATTTCGTTTGCTTCGAAGTTATTGTGTGTGCGCGTCTTCTCAAATCCTCATTTTAATAATGACGATTGAAATAATAATGACGATAATGACTACCTTAATTGATAACATACAATAACCTGATCAAAAAAAAACCTCTTCGTTTCGGAAGAGGCTTTAGATATTTTGTAAAATTAATTTCGTTTAATTTAAATATGCTCAGCCTCGAATCGTGTCCAGAAGGACGCGAATAATGACGTTAATAATAATGACTGAATTAAACTGCATATTTTTTTTTCTAGTTTGAATCTTAATTAGATTCAGATTGTTTTTAACTTTGTCAACGAACATTTACAATCACTTCTTTCGATCTGATTACGTTGACAAATCTATACGACAAATATAAGAGGAAAAATCACATTTTTCCAAATCCTACGATTCCCAATGGCTTTTTTCAATCTACAAACAGTCTAAATAAAGATTGTAACAACCTGACTTTTAGGTGTTTTTATTTTAAAAACTTTAATGGCATAATGTAATTTTCAATTCAGAAAAACACACTCAATTTTCGTCAAAAAAAACTATGCAAAGCATTGCGGAAACAATACTTTCATTCAATTTTAGCTACTCAAAATCAAATCACTACAAAAAAGAGGATTTTTTTCTGTTTTTAATAAGAAATTGGATAATAAAAAAAGAGGTAATCGACATTTTTCATATCCTTACCTCTATTCTTTTATTAATAAAATTCTTATTCTGTATTTCACAATTCTTAAGACTGGTTCTCGTCCTCTCAAACTTCTGTTTTTATCTCCTCTTTGGTCATTTTTGAATTGTTTTTTTTCCAAATCAATCGGCTAATAAATTTTCCTAGCCATGCACCAACACTATCCTTAACTATATTTTCAAGTCGATAACTTTCTCTGGTATTTCTGTAAAAATATTTCAATTTATACACAACCAACTCCTTTTCAAGATATAAACGATACCTCTCTCTTTCCATATCTTTTAGTGAATAAAAACGTCTCATCTGCTATCTTTCTTTATTACAAGAACTTATAAATGTGAACCTACTTAATAAAAATGCATTCGATAGATTTAGGATCCAACCAATAAAACCAGTTTCAATCGTCCTTTTTATTTTCATCCAATAACAAAAATCGTTGGAAATATTTAATCATTGGACGCTCGATTAAAGGTCTTCTGAGTAAATAAATGAATAATAACAGAAACAAATAAAATAAAGCCACACACAAATAACCTGCAACACTATTTTCTAAAATATTGTTTAGCCATATTGACGCAGCAAAACCCAACAGAATCAGCACAAGCATTAGTAATACGAAAAATATAGCTGCAAATGTAATTGCAATAACTAGTCGCATTAATTTTTCGAAACCTGCAAACTTGTAATAGTCTACATTTGAATCGAAATACTCAATCAATAATTCCTTTAATTGTGAAAACTGTTCCGTAATTTTTTCCAATACTTTCGGCTTTAGTAAACTGATATTTAATAATCTTACCTAATGATTGATAAACAAAAAAGAAAGTTATACCAATTCCTCTTCTTCCTTCTCTACTTTTCTGAACTCCTCTAACTTCTTCTCTAACTCAACAATAAATTCGTCCATCTTTTTCCGCATTTTTGTAACACTCTTGTCAAAGGCAACATCCAATTCATCCATTTTTTCTTTGGCTTTCGTTCTCACCTTTTTACGAGTTACTTCTCCTTTATCAGGAGCATACATTACCCCTAATCCAACACCAATAGCACAGCCCGCTAGCAAGCCTGCAATAATTCCTCCTGTACTTGACATAGCATATAATTTTTAAATGAAACAATAAAATAAGAGTATAATAATCTGAAGCGTAATACTTTATATCAAGTTAAGAAATTTATGAGCACGAGTCAATTTTTTTCCTGAGCAATCCATCACTTTTTGACTAAAAAAAAGTGCCAATATCACAATGATATTGGCGCTCATAGAATTCGTTTTATTAGTATAATAAATAAGCTTCGTTTAAATAGATCTTCCCTTTTTAATTATTTAACAGACGTACATTAGTGGCATGAACACAAATACTGTTAATATAATTCTTACCACTATCTTCCATTATTTTTCTGAGCTTAGCAATGTCTTTTTTTACGATTTCAACATCGGCTCCAGTTTCAATCTTGTTGTTTACCCAAGGCTTATCTTTACAAGGTGACTGATCGATATGGCAAAGTAAGGTTCCTTCTTTTTCCATTCTGTCGACATAGGATTCTTCGATACGCTTTACTTCCACTATTCCTTGAACAGAAACCAATTGCTTTTTCAGCTCTGAATCGAAACTATCTTTTGGATTGTTGGGTACAATTTTAAGAATTGCACCACTAGGCGATTTCAATTTCATTTTTTGCCCATCTACTCCGCACATATGCGCAACCAAACCAATTACTTCGACCTTTTTACCTTCTAAACTATCAGCCTGTGCTACCAATTGATCTATTGAAAGATTAGTGTATTCTGCACTTGCTTGTGCATTAGCATTTATTGAAAATATAAAGGACAGAATTAAAATGAGCAGGTTCTTTTTCATACTATTTTAATGATTACAGGTATGACCTTCTCCGTGTGTATGACTGCAAGATGAACCACTATCGCTTACTTGTCCTTCGATAAATAATTTCACGACCTCTTCGGCAGTTCCTGAACATCCACGTATTACTTCAATCCCATTTCTGTTTAGAACATTTATCGCTCCATTTCCAATTCCTCCAGCAAGCATAATTTTTACGCCAGCCTCAGCTAAAACTGATGCAATATTCGACTTGCAACCACAACCTTGTGGTGAGTCCATTCTTTCTGTTGCAACAATTTCATTCTTTTCCGAAATTGTATAAAGATTGTAAAATTCGCAATGACCAAAATGACCATCAATTTGATTACTGCTTGTTACTGGTACTGCTATTTTCATTTTGCTTATATTTTTATTTTGAATTATCTACCAATTGTTATCGAGAATATTCTCACAAAACTACAAAAGGATAATCCATTAACAAAAATTCTTGCTGATCATTTTAAATAGAAATCTCAAGTTTATAATGTGTTTAATTCCTTTTATTCTAGATCTTCTTTAAGAAAAACATCTTTCATTGAAAGTTGATATGGGAATTCAATCTAGTTAGCTAAAATATAAAAGCCTTAAAGCTTGTGGATCCACAAACATTTAAGGCTTTTATATTCTATTCAATTAATTTTAGAACATTGTGCAACGGTTACTTTTGTTGTACCGCGTATTTTATTCTTATTATAATACTTCAAACAAATTATAACTTAATCGAGTTAATTCTATAATCCAAAAAATCAATGCTAAAAACAGTCCAGTTGAAACACACACTATGTTTTCCAACTGAGATGGTTTAATGGCTTTTGTAAAATTTGATTTAAAGTATTTATATTCAATTATGAGGATTCCTATTATAACTAATCCCCAAATAAGTCCTTCTGGTGATTTGTAAATCAAAAAAAATACTGTTGCAATTAATGCCCCAAATAAAATTGCAATAATTAATACTTGATTTGAAATCCACATTCTTTTATGCCTTTTCAAACTTAGCATACCAACTATAGTTACAACTAACCAAACAAAAATCAAGCTGTAAGTATTTTCCTTGTACTTAAAAAATGAAATTAGTTCTAAAGACTTATCGTGTATACTCGGAAGTATTGTCATCTGATATAATTCTCTGACAAGTAATATTAAGCCAATTATGATTTCCAATGTCGGAATTAGTATGTGTTTGGGAATTTTCATATAATTATTAATTAGCTTCTTATACGTTTTTTACATGCGGTACAACGGTGATTATAAGTGGCGTAGCCTTGTGTTGCGCCTACGGCAAGGCTATGATATTTATCCATTGTTATCGGTTGATATTTGTTTCGATTGCCATTCGAGCTAATAGTTTCATTATATATGTATCAAGTGCAATTTCTTCTAAAATACTACCATTATCATATATCTTAACACTTTCTTTTCCATGGGCAATCCCACATCTTATTTCATTATATAAATATTTACCAATAGTGATATCTAGTGACGATTTTAAATGTTTTAATCGTGAAATTGCTTTTTCTCGATAAATTGAAAAAATATTAGTTTCAATATTCTCTTCTCTGTGATTATTATCCCAAAAGCCTGTTAATTCGAGGAAACCAAAATCATAAGGCTCTAATTCTTCAAGTTTCTTATCAATCCATGATTTGCCATTATTTCTGGATATACTTTCAATGACTCTATAATAACAAAGAAATTCAGATAAAGGATCCGTTTGCTTTAACCCCATACTATACAATTGAATTTCTTTCCTAGATTTAATTATTGTCTCGGGTAAATTTATATTTATCGACTCATAATAAGCCTCTTCCCACCTGAACTTGACAGAGCCATTAAATCGCATATCAACCAATGAATCATAAATACTTTTTAAATTTTCGTAATAACAATAGTCATTATTGGTAAATTCACTACTCGATATTGGGGTTAATGGTTTTGTTGGAGAACTATTTTTATTAGACAACGCAGTATAAACCATTGGTACATCATGCATATATGAAAGGTAATCTCCATAGAACGCAATATCTTGTATATCAAAATTCTCTTTTATTAATGAACCAATAAATATTGGAGATGGGGGATGTTCTATTCGGTATAGATAATATTTATTATCAAGAGTCATTAATATTAAATCTTGGAAATTAATGCCTGAATAGACAAAATTATAATCCAACTGATCACGTATGTCTTCAATTTTAATAGCCATTCCTATGATACTATTTATAATTAATTGCTGTTTATAATCCCTGTAATAACCGATAACGTAAGTGTATATCGCAAGAGTGCACTTTACATCACCAAATAAGGTGGTTAAATTGCACTAATGCATTTTCTGCTCTCGAATTTACGAAACAATATGTGGCTCACAAAAATATTATCTTGTTAATTTAACAGAGTATTATTTGCATATGAAAAACAGCATTACATTTTGTCGAGAGATAATTCTAATGGTAAAAACAGCTCTCGTCAGAGCTTAGTCTATGTAATTACTTGGAAATACAAACTGCATAAAAAAAGAGCTCCCCACCGAGAGCTCTTGAACAACAACATTCTAAACTAAATAATTCTAATCTGTGCTATTTGCAGTAAAAAGGACAATTCAAATATCGCATTGAAATTGCATTTCTAGATTTTCTTAGCATTAATTTTGTATCAAATCTATATTAATAGATTCACACTGTACAGACGCAAGGCTTTGCGTCTCTGCAATTATTCAATAAAAAACTTGTCATTGATCCATTTCTCAGGATTTTCGATGATATAATTTTGAATTCGATGGTATTCATCAAAATCACGAATGATACGATCGTGAAATCGGGTTTGCCAAAGAGGCAATTTCGGAGTTTTACGAATTCTATTTATTTTTAAAGTAGCTGCTAATTTGAAACCAGCTACAAATGACGATATCGATTTTGCAGGACGGTGGGCAATACCATTTTTCTTTGATAGAGCCGCAAGGCCTTGCGGCTTTACTAAATTGGATTCGTTTTTATTAGCCGCACTGCCGTGCGGATCTACATAGGTATCCTTTTTGATTTCGATGATGGCATGAATATGATTTGGCATGATCACATAGGTATCGCAAATTAATTCGGATCGGATTTCAAATGACTTTTCCCATTCCTCTTTTACAATTTTACCAAGATCTGACAAAAACATTTCTCCAGATTCAATTTTCCCTAGCAAACATTCTCTACCAACTGTGCAAATCGTAATAAAATACAATCCTTCGTTGGAATAATCCCACCAGCTTGCGCGTGCTGATTGAATCCGATATTTATTTTTGAATTTTTCTACCATTAAAAATCTGGATTAATTCATATTGAACAATATAAATATAGTTGTTTGTTTTAACTCTAGAAAACATATCGGGATATACGTGATGTCGAGACGCAAGACCTTTCGTTGATTCGATAAATTTCGCTAGAAAATATTACAATTACCTATAAAAGAAAGTCCGCATTACAAATAGCAATGCGGACCTAATCATCAGTAAATATGTATATAGTCTTGGGTATTTATTTTAAATTTTCTTTTAGAAAGTCAGTCATCATGCCAAATAGATGTAAACGAGTTTGACCGCCATAAATGCCATGATTCCGGTTGGTGTACAAGTGCATTTGGAATTTTTTGTTGTACTGAACCAATTCTTCGGCCAACTCCAAAGTGTTTTGCATGTGCACATTATCGTCCGATGTTCCGTGTACCAAAAGGAATTTTCCCTTTAATTGATCTGCAAAGTAAATTGGTGCATATTTGTCATATCCGTCAGGATTTTCCTGAGGTGTACGAAGATATCGTTCTGAATAAATGCTATCGTAATATCTATAAGTAGTTACAGGTGCAACAGCAATTCCTGCAGCAAAAACATCAGCTCCTCGAAACATGCATAAGGATGACATTTGTCCGCCAAAACTCCATCCGTAAACGCCAATTTTATCGGCAGCAATAAATGGTTGTTTTGCCATATACTTTCCTGTTTCGATTAAATCGATAGCCTCTAAATTCTGAATTTGCATGTAGGTACATTTCTTAAACTCTTCGCCTCTTCCACCAGTTCCACGATTGTCAACACAAACCACTACAAAACCTTCCTGAGCCAGATATTCCGACCAATCGAATCGATAACGATCCAAAACCTCTTGCGATCCTGGGCCACCATAAAAAGTAAGTAAGGATGGATATTTTTTGTTCGCATCGAAGTTAACTGGCTTCATCATCCAAGCGTTTAATTCAACTCCCTCGCTGGTTGTAAATGTGAAGAATTCACGCGTTGGTAGTTGGTATTCTTGCATTCTTTTCTGCAAGTCTTTATTGTCTTCCAATATTCGAATTAACTTTCCTTTAGCATTGTGCAAACTTACCAAAGTAGGCTGTTGCTTGCTCGAAAAATAGTTGATGTAATATTTGAAACCTTTGCTAAAGCTAGCGGAATTGCTTCCTTTATCTGGGCTAAGCAATGTTGTTTTCTTTCCTTTAACATCTACCGCGTAAATTTCTCGTTGCAATGGACTTACGGCTGCTGCCTGATAATAAAACAGTTTGCGAGATTCGTTATAGCCAAGAAATTTCGTCACTTCCCAATCGCCATTGGTAATTTGCCTTACCGGATTTCCCTCCATATCGTACAAATAAACATGATTGAATCCTGATTTTTCGCTTGTAAAAATGAAGTGCTTGCCATCTTTTAAAAAGCTCAAATCGTCGTTAATATCAATCCATGCCTTGTTCTTTTCTTCGTACAATAATTTTGTCTTACCGGTATCGGTATTTGCCAACAATAGCTCATAATGATTTTGATGACGATTCATGCGTACAATACTTAATTGCTTGGCATTTTGTGTCCATTTTATTCTTGGAATGTACTGATCGGTTTCCTCGCCCACATTCATTGTTCGTGTTTCTGCCGATTGCAAATCGTAAACATGAACACTTACAATAGAATTGTCCTCTCCGGCTTTAGGATACTTGAAAGTATAATTTTCAGGATACAAGGCATTCTCTGTTTTTTCTGGCTTTGTTCCTTTAAAAACAGTCATGTTAAACTGCTTCACCATACTTTCGTCGAATCGCATAAAAGCAATTTGTTTGCCATCTGGCGACCATTGAAAAGCTTGGCTAAACGAAAACTCTTCTTCGTAAACCCAATCTGGCGCTCCATTTATTATGTGATTGTATTTTCCATCGAAAGTAATCTGTAGCTCTTTCTTCTTTCGCAGATCTTTTATGAAAAGATTGTTGTCTCTAAAGAAGCAAATCTGATCTCCTGATGGCGAAAAATCAGCCAATTGTTGTCTGCCAGTTGATAGCGCTTCCAAAGTTTTTGAATCTCGATTGTACACATAAAATTCTGCAGAATACGAGTGGCGATAAATATTCTGTCGGTTGGTTGCAATCAGAATTTTACGTTCATCAGACGAAAACTGATAAGTATCTATTCTTTTAATTTTATCCATTCCTACCACTGCTAAATCAAAAATTATTTCTTCGACTTCACCAGTAGCGTATGCATATTTCTCAATTCTGATTCCCTGTTTCAACACGGTATACGATTCTCCGCTCATCATCGAACGTAATCCGTAAACCGAACGTGCACGAAAAGTACCCTTATTTGTGATGTCTTCTAATGTAAAACTCTTTTGTGCTTGTACTAAATTTAAGCTTAAAAGAGCAAGGAGGGTTACTATTAATTTTTTCATTGTTTGCTTATTATTTTTTGAACTTTTACACTTCACCCCGACCCTCTCCTAAAGGAGAGGGATAAGGCAAAAAACAAAAATGACAGATGTACCATTTTGCGCTAATAATCTGCCATTCTCTATTGTTATATTAAAAATCTTTGTGTTCGTTTCTTTGGATGATTTCGTTTTGCAGATCTTCACCTAAATCATTAAAATAATCACTGTATCCGGCCACTCGAACGATTAAATCTTTGTAATTCTCAGGATTCTTTTGTGCTTCTTTTAATGTATCAACGCTTACTACATTAAACTGAATGTGATGTCCGTCCATTCGGAAATAAGAACGAACCAAATTCATTACTTGCGTAATTCCTGCTTCATTATCCATAAAAGATGGACTGAACTTTTGATTCAAAAGCGTTCCGCCTGTTCTTAAGTGATCTATTTTGGATGCTGATTTTACAACCGCAGTTGGTCCTTGTGTATCAGCTCCCTGAAATGGAGAAATACCTTCGGACAATGGCTTTTCGGCCAAACGACCATCTGCTGATGCGCCCATAACATTTCCAAAGTAAACATGGCAAGTTGTTGGCAGCATGTTAATTCTAAAAACACCTCCTTTTGCCGAAGGTCGTCCGTTTATGGCAGAATAAAAGGTTTCGAATATTGCGATTGCCTCATTATCGGCATAATCATCGTCGTTGCCGTACTTTGGCGTATTGTAAACCAAATTACTTCTCAACTCATCGTAATCTTCAAAATTCTGATCAATTGCATATTTCAATTCAGGCAGTGTAACATTTTTCTGATCGAAAACCTGATACTTGATTGCCGACAACATATCGCTCAAACTACCCAAGCCAACACCCTGAACATAGCTCGTATTGTAACGCGCTCCTCCAGCATTGTAATCTTGCCCTTTCGAGATGCAATCTTCAACCAAAACCGATAAAAATGGTACTGGCAGATAATTGGCGTACAAGCGTTCAATTACATTGTTACCACGAATTTTAATATCTGCAAAGTAATTGACCTGCTTTTGCCAAGCAGCAAAAACTTCCTCATAAGATGTAAAACTTTCAATCTTGCCTGTCTCCAATCCAATCTGCTTTTTGGTGCGAGGATCGAAACCATTGTTCATGGTAAGTTCAAGAATTTTGGCCAGATTAAAATAGCCACTCAGCGAATAATTCTCTGTCCCAAACGCTCCTGTTTCAACGCAGCCACTGCAACCACCATTTCTCGCATCTTCTATGCTTTTTCCTTGTCGGAGCATTTCCTGAATTACTGCATCTGTATTAAAAATAGATGGCTGACCGAAACCGGTTTTTAAAATCTTTAAAGTGCGCTTGATAAAACGATCTGGATTCTTCTTGCTAACCTGAATCATGGAACTTGGTTGCAACAATCGCATTTCCTCAATCACATCCAAAAGTACATAAGACATGTCGTTCACAGCATCCAAACCATCTTCTTTTAACCCGCCCATATTGATCAGGCAAAAGTCTGTATAGGTGTTACTTTCTTTGGCTGTAACACCCATTTTGGGAGGTGCCGGATGATTGTTGAATTTTACCCAAAAAGCTTGAAGCAATTCATACATATCATCTTTTACCAATTGATTTGTTAGCACTTCTTTCTCGTAAAAAGGCTGAAGATGCTGATCTAAACGCCCTGGATTAAAGGAATCCCAAGGGTTTAATTCGGTGATTACGCCCAAATGAATGAACCAGTAATGCTGCAATGCTTCATGAAATGTTTCTGGCGCATTTGCTGGCACTCGACGACAAACTGCTGCCATCTGCTCCAATTCCAACTTACGTTTATCATCTTTTTCTGTATGCGCCAATTGCTCTAATTCATCGGCATGACGATTTGCAAATAGAATAATTCCATCGCAAGTAATCGCCATTGCTTTAAGCTCTTCTTGCTTTTCGTATGCATTCGGATCTGCAAAGAAATCCAATTGATCAATAGCTGTTTGAATTTCCTTTTTTACATCCAAAAAACCTTTTTGAAACATCTTTTTTCCCAAAACGGTATGTCCGGGAGCTCGTTGTTCCTGAAATTCGGTAAAAACCCCTGCTCCGTATGCATCAATCCATTCTGAAGTCATGTTATTGATTAAACGATCGCGATTGGTTTTACCTTTCCAAAAAGGAATGATTGTATCCTTATAAACCTGCACCGTTTCTTCATCAACCTGAAAAGAAACCTTTTCCCTATCGTTCAAAATCTGTAAATCATCCAGGGAATGAATGCAAATTTCTGGAAAGGTTGGACAAGCTTTTGGTGCTGGACCTCGTTCTCCAACAATCAATTCATTATCGTTAATGCAAATTTTCTTGTTGGCAAATATGTACTTAAAAGACAAAGCTCTTTTTACTGGCGTAGATACCATTTGTGCTTCATCTGATTTGTAGAATTCTGTCATTAACAATGCTCTTTCGGGAGAAATGCTGTTAATGGCATTTATACTTTGATCGCGTAATTGTTTTATTCTTTTGTTCATTTTGTCAAGTATCAAATAGAAAGTAATAAGTCCAAAGTTGATTTACTTCTTTGGAAATTCTTTCGTTTATTATTAATTGATAACTGTTTACTGATCACCGTTAACTGATAACTGTTCCTTGTTAACTGAATTTTATCCTCCAATTGAAACTTTAAATCCTGCCTCCTCAAAAAGCTCTTTCGCCCAAAGTGTATCCTCTTCTTTCAAAGAAGGAATATCAGGCATTCGATTCTCTTTTTCGAAACGAGAATATTTATCTTTCCCTATTCGGTGATAAGGTAAAATATGGATTTCTGATTGGTAAGTCAAGTCGGTCAAGAAGTTTATCATTTCCATGATATGTTCCTTAGAATCATTGAAGCCCGAAATCATAGGAAATCGGATAATTAAATTCTTTTTCTGCTCGATTAGGTAGCTTAAATTATCTAAAATTTGTTGGTTGGATACACCAGTTAATTGTTTGTGCTCTTTATTATTCAACTGTTTTAGATCGTATAAAAAGAGATCTACATTTTTAGTAATGCGCTCGAAATTTTCTTTGGGAGCAAAACCTGAAGTATCAACAACAGTATGATAATCCATTGCTTTACACTCTTTCAGCATCGTTTCCAGAAAATCAATTTGCAGCAATGGCTCTCCACCGGAAAAAGTAACACCGCCACCCGACTCATCAAAAAACAATTGATCCTTTTCAATTTCTTTGACCAAATCAGTAACAGAATATTTTTTCCCAATCTGAACTTTATCTTGAACTACTTTATCGCCCAATCTCTTTTCCTGACAAAACTCCTCAACTAGTGGAGAAAAACTTTCTGGATTATGGCACCACAAACAGCGTAAAGGACAGCCTTTCAAGAATATTGTTGTTCGAATTCCCGGGCCATCATGTACAGCATATCGCTTGATATCAAATACGATACCATTCATATATTTTAATCTTAAAATAATAGATATTAGAATGTAGCCAAGTAAAATTGACCATTCTTTAAACTGTGAAAAATGTAGATTGTTCCCTTTAAATTAAGGGAATAGAAATATTAGTGGATCAACAGATCCAGCATTCGTATAGGCCTTTGTAGGAGTGCCTGTGTAGTATGGGGATAATTCTATTCATAAATTTATTCTCGCTTGTTGTAAATCTATGATTTTTTTTTGATCTGGCAATACTTAAGGTTTTGCTAAAGAACTGATTTAAAATGTTTCTAATTAAAACCCCCAAACCTCTATAAGGGCGTTAAAGTACCAAGATTAAAATATTCCTTGCTTAAGTTCCTTTTAGCGGATTTAGATATAAAGCAAAAAAAAGCTTCCCCTTTCGAGGAAGCTTTCACAATATATTACAATAAAAGGAACTTACTAAAATTCTGTTTTCAATTGCTCTACCCAATTTTCAATTCTTTCAGGAGATAGAGCTGCTTGATTTTCAATATCAAGAGCCAAACCTAAAAATTGACCATCACGTAAAGCACCTGATTTTTCATACTTATAACCTTCTGGAGATGTTAAACCAATCACTTTTGCACCACGTTCTTCTAATGCAATAGCTAAAATACCAATGGCATCAACAAAATTCTCTGGATAACCAACTTGATCACCCAAACCAAATAGGGCAACTGTTTTCCCTTTTAGCTTTAAATCTTCAATCGCCGGCATGAATTCATCCCAATAATTTGGCAATTCTCCGTCGAACCAAGTAGGAACGCCTAAAACCATATTATCGTATGATAGAAATGTATCTTCGTCGATTTCTTCAACATTTACACTTACCACCTCTGCAGAAGAACCAAAAGCCTTCTTTATTTTTTCAGCATTTTTAGCTGTTTTGTTTGTATTGAAACTATAGAATAAACCTATCTTTTTCATTTTGTTTTTAGATTTTATCCCGAAAATTTCCAGGATTAGATGAAGAGAAAAGATAGAGATTCGAGGGATACTCAAATCTCTTATCCACTATCTGATTGTCTAATATTTAATACTCTATAAGCTCTTTTGCTGCAGCATAAATTTTATCGTTATTCGGAAGAACTGCCTTCTCTAAAATTCGATTAAAACCAACAGGTGTAAATTCAGAACCAACTCGTTTTACTGGTGCATCTAATTTATCAAATGCCAACTCAGTAATTGTAGCTGAAATTTCAGCTCCAAAACCTGAAAACACTTTATCTTCATGCACAACCATCACTTTGTTGGTTTTACCAACGGATTTTACAATTGTATCTGTATCTAACGGTACGATTGTGCGAAGGTCAATTACCTCAACTTGCTTTCCTAAGTCTTCGGCTAACTTATCGGCAACCTCAACACACATGTGAGTTGTGTTACCATAAGTTACGATGGTTAAATCAGCACCTTCTCTTCTTATTCTAGCTTTTCCAAAAGGAACTTCGAAATCGTCTGGTACTGCTGCCGAGGCTTTCGGGTCATTGTAAAGCGCTTTTGGCTCCATAAATACCGTCATTCCTTTCGAACGAATACTTGTTCTTAACAATCCTGCAGCATCATCTGCATAGGATGGGTAAACGATACGTACTCCTGGGAAAGTTGCCAAAGCACCTTCAATATTTTGGGAGTGATACAAGCCACCACCAATGTATCCACCAGAAGCTAAACGCACGGTAATATTTGGTGAGTATTGTCCTTTGGTTCGCCAGTATTCGTGAGTCGTTTCTACAAACTGCTCCATTGCTGGCCAAAAATAATCTGCAAATTCAGCACCTTCAACAACAATTCTAATTTTATCGTTGAAACGACTCATTCCATTTGCTGTTCCCATAATGTAGTCTTCGGCAATTGGAGCATTAAATACTCTTTCTTTGCCAAATTCTTGTTGCATCCCTTTGGAAACATTAAAAATTCCTCCTTTATCTTTGTTGGCAATATCCTGTCCCCAAATAAAAGTATCTGGGTTGTGACGAAATTCTGCCTTTAAAGTCTCATTTAATCCTTCGATTAGTTTCTTATTGTTACCATCGAAAGTATGCAATCCTTCAGGATATTTTTCAGAAACATAGGCTTCAGGAATTACAAAATCATGAATTGATTCAGGAGTTGGATGTGGAGCAGCTAAACCAGCCTTATGAGCCTTTTTAACTTCCAATTTCACCTCTGCTTCAATTGCTACTAATTCTTCTTCGGTAAAACGCTTGTAACGAACCAACAATCTGCGATATTTCGCCAATGGATCGTATTCAGTTACGTAATTTAATTCAGCGTTATCGCGATACAATTCATGCTTATCTGAATTGGAATGAGATCCCATACGAACACAGTTGGCTTGAACAATTACTGGAGTTGAAGTCTCCAAAGCAATTTGTTTTGCCTCAGTCATTGCATTCATCGAATCGAAAACATCTTTTCCATTACAATGAATGATTTTCAGGTATTTCATTCCACGGAAGTTATCCGCTACTTTTCTATTTGCTGTTTGATCTTTTTTAGGAACCGAAATTCCATATCCATTATCCTGGAAAACAAATACAACAGGAAGTTGCTCATTGGTAGCTCCATTAATGGCTTCGTACACGTATCCTTCAGATACCGACGATTCTCCTTGAGAACTAAACACAACTCCTTTGTGGTCGTATCTTTTTACTGCTCGCCCTAAACCAACTGCATGTAGTGTATGATTACCCGTACATGATGATACATTGTGAACATTCCATTCTGGTTTCGCAAAGTGATTTGACATGTGTCGTCCACCACCTGCTACATCAGTATCTTTTGAAATTCCATTATATATGATTTCCTCGGCAGTTAAGCCAGCAGAAATCGAGGTTAGCATATCTCTATAGTATGGGAATAAATGATCGGTTTTACGATCAAATACTTGCCCAATTGCAAGCTGAATTCCATCATGACCTGCATAAGGAGCATGATACGACCATCCCATTGCCTGCTTTAGGTAATTAGGTGCTTTTTCGTCTAATGCTCTTCCCAAAGTCATCAAATGAAACCACTTTGAGAGTAATTCCTTTGACGTTTTTTTAATGCTAAATTTTTTACTTTCAGTCATCTTCTCTGTTTTGTTTGTTTTGTCTACGGATGTTATTTCAAGTGTTTCCATGATTAAATCGCTCTGTTAGTATCAAATTCTTCCAAATAATCTGCAATTCTTCTTAAGAAAGCGCCACCTAAAGCTCCATCAACAACTCTATGGTCATAAGATAGAGAAAGGAACATTTTCTGGCGAACAACAATTGCATCGCCTACTGGAGTTTCAACTACTGCTGGTTTCTTTTCAATGGTTCCAACAGCTAAAATTGCAACTTGTGGCTGATTGATAATTGGAGTACCCATCACATTTTTGAAAGATCCAAAATTGGAAATGGTAAACGTACCACCTGAAATATCATCTGGTCCTAATTTATTGTTTCTAGCATCATTTGCCAAGCGATTCATATCACTAGCAAGACCTACTAAATTTTTCTGATCGGAATTCTTAATTACTGGGACAATTAGGTTCCCACTTGGAAGAGCAACTGCAACACCAATATTAATATTCTTTCGAAGAATAACATTGTATCCATCTACAGATGCATTAACACCTGGAAATTCACGCAATGCTTTCGATACTGCTTCTATAATAATTGGCATGAAAGTAATTTTTGTTCCTTCCTTTTTTAGGAATTCATCTTTTACTTTATTTCTCCAATTTACCATATCCGTAACGTCGGCTTCTACCATAGCAGTAACGTGTGGAGAAGTCTGTTTCGACATTACCATATGATCTGCAATGATTCTTCTCATGCGATCCATTTCCACAATTTGATCTTGTGCACCAATCGACATGGATACTTTTGGTTTTTCAGCAGCAGTTTTTGGTGCTGAAGCCGGACTCGCAATTCCTTTTTCTTGAGGTGCTGCTACAGTCGAACCATTTCGTTGAGCCAAATAATCCAAGACATCTTGTTTTTGAACTCTTCCTTCGGTTCCTTGTCCTTTTATTGATTCTAATTCCTGAACTGAAATGTTTTCGCTCTTCGCAATGCTTTTCACTAATGGGGAATAAAATCGACCAGAGGTAGATTGAATATCAGAAGTACTTACACTTTCTTTAGATTCTTGACCTTGGCTTTCTGCAACAGGAGAACTTGCCAGTTCTGTAACTGGTTCCGTTACATCTTCAGCATCGCCCAAAGCAATTACTGCAACAACCTCACCAACTGGAACAACATCATCTTCTTTAAAACGAATTTCAATTACTTTTCCATCAACCGGACAAGGAATTTCTGAATCCACTTTATCGGTTGCTATTTCAAAAAGCATATCATCTTCTTCCACTTGATCATTCAACTTCACGAGCATTTTCGTGATAGTAGCCTCTTGTACACTTTCGCCCAATTTCGGCATTATGATTTCAAAGCTAGACATATAACTTATAGTTTAATATTTATAATCTTATCTAAATGTTTCGATACAAATATAAAAATTTATTCTTATTTAGACTGATTTAAATTAAAATAGTTGTAATGTCGAGATTACAATTATTTATTTGGACATAGATTTCCTTGATATGGAGAATTTATCTTACTAAAAGTTACCATTTTCTTATTAATCAGATTAATTTTGGAACTGAAAAAACAAGAAAATGAAAGAATTCACATATAATATAGAAATCACGTCTTCACAAGAAGAAGTATTTAACGCATTAACCAATCCTTTCCAAATTGAACTTTGGACAGGATATCCTGCTGTAATGGACGAAAAGGTTGGAACTATTTTCTCTCTTTGGGAGGGAGATATTACTGGTTGTAACCTAGAGGTTGCTAAAGATTACAAACTTGTTCAAGAATGGTTTTTTGGAGAAACGGAACAGCCTTCAATTGTTAGTATGCTCTTAAAAAAAGCTGGTAATAAAACTCGCATTGAATTAAAACACACTAATATTCCATCTGATGCATATGATGAAATAGTAGAGGGTTGGAAAGATTACTACTTGGGTTCGATGAAAAACTTCTTGGAGTTTTATTAATCGACTCTTAAAATAAAGCACAAAAAATAAGGAAGCAGACCAAATCTACTTCCTTATTTTATTTTCTACAGTACAATATAAAATGATTATTCTACAATAATCACTTCGTCGAATATTTCAATTTTATCTCCTGGACGAATTTTAGCTCTCTTACGAAGTTCTACCTCTCCGTTTCGCAATACAATTCCATCCTCAACAAATATTTTAGCCTGAGCACCACTTTCGCTAATATTAAGTGCTTTAATTAACTTTATTAATTCGATGTATTCTGTTTCAATCTTAAATTTTATCATGACTTTACGATAATGTGAGCAGCAAAAGTAATGCTTTTTCCCCTATTAATGAAAGAAAAGATATGCGATAGCTATCGCAGCAATAATACCTGCAAAATCAGCAATTAAACCACAAGTAACGGCATATCTAGTATTTTTGATTCCAACAGCTCCAAAATAAACTGCAATAATATAAAAAGTAGTATCAGTTGCTCCTTGCAGAGTTGAAGCTAATCTTCCTACAAAACTATCTGCTCCATGGGTTTGCATAGCGTCAACCATCATCCCTCGTGCTCCACTGCCACTCAATGGTTTCATAAGAGCAGTTGGTAAAGCCTCAACAAAGTCAGAATTCACGCCTAAAAAACCACATAATCTTGCAGCTCCTTCTATTACTAAATCCATTGTCCCCGATGCTCTAAAAACACCTATGGCTACTAATATGGCAACTAAATATGGAATAATCTTGATTGCGATCGTGAATCCTTCTTTTGCACCATCGATAAAGCTTTCGTAAACATTTACTTTTTTGTGTACTGCCAAAAGTATAAAAGCAATAATAATAGAGAATAAAAACACATTACTAACCAAAGTTGAAACGGTAGTAATTTGCTCTTTTTCTAGCGATGAAAAATAGGCAATAATTGCAATAATGAAAGCTGTTAATCCTCCCAAATAAGCCAATATCACCTTATCCCATAGTTTAATTTTCTGCATTACAGCCACACTTATTAATCCAGCAATGGTAGAAAAATAAGTAGCCAATAGTATCGGAATAAAAATATCTGATGGATTTACAGCTCCCAATTGAGCTCGATAAACCATAATGGAAATTGGAATAATCGTTAGTCCAGAAGTGTTCAAAACCAAAAACATGATCTGCGCATTAGAGGCAACATCTTTTTGTGGGTTGACCTCTTGCATTTGATTCATCGCTTTCAAGCCCAGTGGCGTTGCTGCATTGTCCAATCCAAGCATATTAGCTGCCAAGTTCATCATGATTGAACCATGTGCGTCATGTCCTTTTGGAATTTCTGGAAACAACTTGTTAAAAAATGGTCCAATTAAGCGAGAAAATACTTTAATAATGCCTCCTCTTTCGCCAATCTTCATGATACCTAGCCATAAAGTTAATACGCCTGTTAAACCAAGAGAGATATCAAAACCGGTTTTGGCCATATCGAAAGTCGAATTCACCATATCTGGAAATACTTGCATATCTCCCCAGAAAATCAACTTGATTAAGCCCACAACAAAGGCAACAACAAAAAAGAATATCCAAAGGTAATTTAATGCCATAAAGCTATATTTTGATCGTTTTTAAATTGGTATTATTTTTTGTTCTGATTCGATTTGATCGATTTCAATCTTTCCTTCGGATAAGTTTCGCTTGGCTTCAAGCTCTTCGCTTTATTATAATAGAAACGGGCTACCGACCAGCTCTTCTTCGCATAAGCATCATCTGCCTGCTTAATCAATGCTTTATATTCATTATCAATCTGCGAATTCTTTTTTGAATTAATCAATTCATCAATCTTCTTCAATTGCTCTTTAGGATATTTTTCTGAGCCATTTAATCGAAGTGCTTTTTGATAATAAAACTTCGAAACTGAATAATTATTTTTCGTTAATTCTCCATCTCCACGAGCAATTAGTTTACGGTATTCTTCCGTAAGATGAGAGTCTTTGCCTTCTTTTATTATCTTCTTAATCTCCTTTAACTTCTTTTTAGGATATTCTCTGTCAAACAATTTCAATGCCCTATCATACATCACTTTCGCAACTGTAAATTGTGACGAATTAAAAGCTTTATCTGCTTTAGCGATCAAGCCAGTATATTCACGTTCCCTAGCAATTGATAACTTTGACTCAAAGTTTGCAGGGTTCTTGGCCATCGATTCTTGATCTGCAATTTTTAAGGCTGCTACCAATTTAGCAATCTCAGCTAATTTTTCCTTTGGATATTCTGCCTTTGGTTTAATTCCCAAAGCTGCTTTATAATGATGGCGTGCGACACTAAATTGCTCTAATTTGAATGCTTTATCTGCCTCTTCGAGCTCACCTGCAAATTTCTCATCCAATTCTTTTTGCTTACGATCTGCAATCTTTTTTCTTTCCAATAAAACTTCGATTCGTTTTATCTGATTTTGTGGATAAGCTTCTTTTGGCTTTAAATCCAAAGCTTCTTGATATTTTCTAACAGCTAAACTGTACTCCTCTTCCTTCAAGTATTTATCAGCTTCTTCAATTAAAGCTTTGTACTGATATTGAGCCGTTAATTTCTCCTTTTCCAATTTCTCTAATTCAACCAAAATTAAGTTGATTTCTTCAATTCTATTAGGCGGATAAGTTTCGTTTGGCTTAATCTCTTGAGCATTTAAATATTCATTTATTGCCGATTGCCACCTTTTTCCTTCGTAATATTTATCTGCCAGAGCAATGTGATTCTTATAATCTTTTTCTTTGGCCTTTAATTCCGCAGCTATTCTTGCTTCTTCCTCAGCTTTAGCTTTTAGTTCACTTAAGATCTCATCAATCTTCTGTATTTGACTTTTTGGATATGCTTCATCAGGCTTAACTTGAAGTGCTGAATTGTAATTCTTCTTAGCCGACTCATATGTTTCCGAAGAATACTGAGAATCTGCCAAAGCAATAAAAGTATTGAATTTTTCATCCATACCTTTCTTCTCTATAGCCAATCGCTCTTGTTCTTCTGCTAATCGCCTTTGCTCTGATAAAATCTCATCAATTTTTCGGATCTGAGACTTAGGATAAGCTTCATTTGTTTTTAAGTTCAAAGCATCCTGATAAGTTGTTTTAGATGATTGATAATCATTTGATGAAAATTGAGAATCTGCCAATGCAATAATAGCCGCATATTTTTCATCTAATGCTTGTTTTTTAGATGCCAACCTTGCATTTTCATCTGCTTCCGCTTTCAATCTAATTAATAGCTCATCAATTTTTTGAATCTGCTTTTTAGGATATACCTCGGCAGATTTTAAAGCCAATGCTTCATTGTAAGCAATTTTAGCAGATTTGTATTCTTCTAATGAAAATTGCGAATCGGCTCTTTTAAGTATCGAGGCATATTGATCATTTAATGCTTGTTCATCTGCCGCTAATTTAGCCGCAGCATCTGCATCTGCTTTTTGCTCTTCTAGTATTTTATTAATCTTATCAATTTGAGTCTTTGGATATGCTTCCGCAGCTTTCAAGTTTAATGCATCGGCATAAGCTGTTTTAGAAGACAAATAGTTTCCTGATGAAAATTGTGAGTCTGCTTGCGAAATAAGTAATGCATACTTCTCATCCAAAGCTTGTTTTTCGGCTTCTAATCGTGCTGCATTATCTGCTTCTGCCTGCTGACTTGCCAACATCTCATCAATCTTCTGAATTTGGCTTTTCGGATAAGTTTCACCAGATTTCAAGTCCAATGCATCGGAATAACTAGTCTTTGAAGATCGATAATCTCCTGATGAAAATTGTGAATCTGCCAAGTTAATAATAGCTGCATACTTTTCGTCCAATGCTTTCTTTTCCGCTGCTAATCGTGCAGCCTCATCTGCTTCTGCTTGCTGATTTGCTACTAATTCATCAATTTTCTGAATTTGACTTTTCGGATATGCTTCAGCAGATTTTAAAGCCAATGCATCGGTATAACTTGTTCTAGAAGACTGATAATCACCTGATGAAAATTGTGAATCTGCCAAGTTAATAATAGCCGCATATTTTTCATCCAATGCTTTCTTTTCCGCTGCTAATCGTGCAGCCTCATCTGCTTCTGCAAGCTGATTTGCAAGAATCCCATCTATTTTCTGAATTTGACTTTTTGGATACGCTTCAGCAGACTTTAGGACCAATGCATCTGAATAACTCGTTTTAGAAGTTTGATAATCTCCCGATGAAAATTGCGAATCTGCCAAGTTAATAATAGCTGCATATTTCTCGTCCAATACTTTCTTTTCTGCTGCTAATCTTGCGGCTTCATCTGCTTCTGCTTGCTGATTTGCAAGGATTCCATCAATCTTTTGAATTTGACTTTTCGGATATGCTTCAGCAGATTTTAAGACCAATGCATCTGAATAACTCGTTTTAGAGGATGGATAATCCCCTGAATTAAATTGTGAATCTGCTAATGCTACTATTGAAGCATACTTCTCATCTAATGCTTCCTTTTCTGCTGCTAATCTTGCAGCTTCATCTGCTTCAGCTTTTTGACTAGCCAAAATCTCATCAATCTTCTGAATTTGGCTTTTTGGGTAGCTTTCATCAGCTTTCAAATCCAATGCATCAGAATAACTCGTTTTCGAAGATGGATAATCCCCTGAATCAAATTGTGAATCTGCTAATGCTACTATTGAAGCATACTTATCCTCAAGCGCCTTCTGTTTTGCGGCTAATTTTTCCTGATTCGCTAAAAGATCGTTTATTTTCTGAATTTGATTTTTAGGGTACGCTTCATTAGCTTTTAACCCTAATGCCTCTGTGAAAGAGGTCTTGGATAGTTCATAATTCTTAGCCTCAAACTGGATATCTGCTTGGGCAATTATCGCAGCATATTTTTCTTCTAAAGCTTTCTTTTCGGCCTCTAAACGTGCTTGTTCAGCAGCATTTGCCAGATCCTGATTCAAGAGCTCTTCTATTTTTAGCAACTGACTTTTAGGATACTCTTCCTCTTCCTTAATCGTTAATGCTTCGTTATATCCGGCTTTTGATAAATCATATTTACGTGCTTTGAAATTAATATCTCCTCTTTGGATAGCAGCCTTATAAGCTCTCTCTTCTGCTAATCGCTGCGCTTCTAACTCTGCTGCTCTTTTCCTAGCTTCCTCTTCCGCTCTTTTTATTGCATCTCTAATTTGAGAATCGTAATCTCTATCGTAGTCAAAATCATCTAACTCTTTATCGTACATGATCATTCCCATAGGTTGATCAAACACAGAAAGGTCAAGACCTTTGTATGCAGGAAATAAGGATACCATAAACTTAAATGGCGGAAACTGACTATCTCTACTTAATACTTCAATTGGAACAAATGTGGAAATACTGACTTTTTTGGTTACAAAACCTTCCTGAGAAAATTCAAAGATATACTCATGCCCAAACTCTAGACCATATTCAAATTTGCCACTATTATCAACCATTTTAGTTTCCATTTTTTCAGCATTCTTTAAAATGGTGATATAGGTATTATCAATGGTACCATTCTCAATTTTAACCTTACCAAAAACAGAATATTTCTCTTGAGAATAACTCGCGTTTTGGTTTAATAAAAAAATGAAAATTACGATTGAGACTAGCCTAATAGTCTTAATTAGTGAGAATTTATCCATATCAAATCAACGGTTTTGCATTAGCCTAATCCACAAATATAATCACTTACTTGTTTGATCAAAAAACAATAAATACGATTACAATAAACGTAAAGTTAAAATTTTGTAACGAAAACACAGGCTTTATTAACAAAATAAAGCCATTTGCAGGAGCAAATGGCTTTGTAAAAGTATTTGTGAATATTTAAACAAAAAGGGTTTCTTTATCAAAAATGCTTAATGTATCTGGTAAAAGTACTTTTTCTTCACGCAAACAAATTTCTTCTTTTGTTTTTTCTCCCCACTCATTGTAATACTTTGCCATCCTCTTTAAAATTCCAGCAGTACACAATGCATAATTAGCATATTCGCTAACTTCTAATGCGGCATTAAAATGTCTTTCAACTTGCGCTCTACTTTCTCTTGAAAAGTGAATTGAGCTAAGAAAAGCATGATAAAAAATTTGTAGGAAGTAATTCTGAGAAGAAAAAACTTCTTTTTCACATGATTCCAAAAAGGTAAGCTGATCATCATCCAATTCCATTCCTAAACCATGCTGAGCTGATAACTTATAGCATTGGAGAATTCTATAATTAATATTTGCCTTTTTAGACTTAACATTATTGTATAAATGCTCAACATCATCAATCAATTGAATTACCTTATGGAATGATTTCATATAAATTAAAACCATACAAAGAATGAGCTCAAACTCGCCATTAAGTGTTTCGTAGTCACCATCATGTTGTTGGTAAGCCATTTCTCGATAATAAAACATTTTCAATATATCAATCTCATTCGATTCGTCGATAATGAAATGATTATAAATCAAAATACTCGCTAGACGAATAGATATGGTAAAAGCTGAACAGCTAGAATCGGGTTCTTCTGCTTTTAGTTTCTTGTAAATTTCTTTTGTTCCATTAACTTCAAGGGTAAATATTGCACTCAGTAAAAGTAAAGATAGGGATTTGATACGTACACTTTTGCGATAAGCTTTATTTGCAAAAACACCTAAAATCATACGATTCCCTTTTGTCAGAGTGTACACATCTGGAAATTTACCAAATAGATATTTTTCAGCATTTTCTTCTCTTGCAAAATGCTCCATCAACTCCAAATTCTTTTCATCCAAATTAACCGAAGAATTAAGAACTGTTTCAACCACCTTGATATCAGACAAAGTATCTTCACTTAAACTAAAAAAATCTTTTAACTCTAAATGTTTATCGCTTAATAAAGCACTACTGTACAAATAACAAATCAGTCTATTTTTAATCTCATAACCGGCATAATCCTGATCAACAGTCTTTATCAATTGAAAATCGACTCCTCCATTTTTCTGAATCAAATCCATTCCAATTAATGCTTCAAATAATTGATCATTGGAGATGGTAACGTACTTGCAATAACTGTTTAATTCATTTATTGTAATAAACTCGGTTAACAATCCGTATGAAACCAACTCTTCGTATGCTGAAAAATAATTACCTGCAGTTTTTAAATGAATTGGGTATAGATCTCTCAACTCCATTTTTTTAGCTGAAGTACCATTTCGTCCATGCTTTATCAAGCTAATAATACCTTGTATTATATCCATTTTCTCCTCGGCAAAACGAGAAAAGAAAATTTTATTTCGAAGGAACTCGGCCAATAGCTCCTGTCCTTCACTGTATTCATGCCCTTTATTAGGGTTATATAATTTAACAAACAATTCCAAAAAGAAAGGATTTGAAATCATCTCTTTTTGACTAAAAGACAGCTCACCAACTTCCAATTTTGCTTCAAAATCTTGATTTAATGTCCGATCAAAAACGTGCTGAATTTCACTGCCTGTTAAAGGGTTTAAATTTTGAGGGTTTAGTTGTTCTATTTTTAATTCCAACTCAAACCAGCTACTTTGTATCGCATTCCCTTTTATAACAAAAGGAATTGCAAATTTCTCCCAAGTTGAATTTCGAGACGTAATGATTAATTTGACTTTTTGAGAATCCTTATGGCTTGATATAAATTGCTTTATTTGGAGAAAAAGACGCTCTAGCTTATTATTGTCATATGTTATTTCGTCAAGAGCATCGATAACAAAAATAAGACGCCCCTTGCATTCTTCTGGCTTTTCTAAAAAATATTTTAATGAATCTTTTTGATTTAAATCCAACTGCTCTTGCGCCCAACGTTCTAACCTAAAATCCTCATTTAAAAAACCAATCATAAAAGAGGCATTTAAATACAAGATCACATCTTCACTATCTCCTGAAACCCAATTATTTTCAAACCATTTTGCAAGCATTGTGGACTTTCCCCATCCACCTGGAGCAACAAAAGCTGTCGCCATCTTAGTGGATTTCAGAAAAGAATCAATTCTTTGTTCTGCATTAGATCTACTCACAACCGAATCAAACGGAAGTCCTGATTGACCTTTTATTAATTGATAGGTTTCTTGACTAAAACTAAATGCTTTTTTGTGCAGATCTGACCAAGCATTTTCATGCTCATTTACTTTTTCTGGTACGCTTTCTTGTTTTGAACAGAAATCCTGCCAAGACTCGAAGCCAATATAAAGAGAAAGAATATTTAATGTGAATTTTGCAGGAGATGTTCTAGATTTTAAAAATCCAAAAATACGCCGAACTGTTGTGGTGCTTATTCGACTTCCAGTTTTATCGCATATTTCATCCGCCAGTGTTCTACAATCCTTAGTGTACAAAAGTTGGGAACCAAATTTCTTTAAAACTTCAGTTTTTAGGTGTTCAAACATAGTCGTAGTAGTGCTAGAAATAGTGATTTTCTCAAATTGTGGTTAAAATTAGAAAAGAAATGTCACCAAGGCAATCACCAATTTATCTTCAAGCATGATAAATTTATATCTACGTTGTTTGAGTCTATAATAGCGTTATTGAAGATCTGAACTTTCTGAACTCCCTATAACCATTGGCATTTCGAAGCTATACAAGAAACAGTTTTCAAATAATTTAAAGACCATTTAAAAGTTCATTAATTATGTAAATACTATAAAAGCCAAAAATACAAAACAAACAACTAACAGCATACTAATAGTCAACCCATAGCACTAAATTGTCTATTATTATAAACATCAATCAAGATCATGGGTTAATAATTAGAATATAATCTTTTTTTTTAAAAATTCCCGGTCCTACAATAAGTAAAACCGGGAATTTGAATATTCCTTTTAAATAAATACGCTATTACTTAGACTTAAAAGATTTTAAATCCAATCTTAAGTCTTGGATAAGAAATAGCATTCATAAAAGTTGTTTTTTGATCTGCCCCTTGAACTCCAGGCATTTTAACAATTTCAGTATGTTGATACATGAAATTAAATACATTTACTTCCAAACCAATAAATAAGGACTGGGTAAAATAGTAATCAACTCCACCAACTACAGCACCACCTAAACCAATAGCTGTTGCTGTTGCGACACCGCCACCACCAGAATTCACTTCATAATCACCATTCTCCTTTTCCAACCATGAAATCTGAGTTTTCTCAAGACGTTCATACATGAAGTTAAAGCGGCCTCCTAAATAAAAATCAGTATTTCTTAGTGCTCTAACATCTTTATTAAACTTGAAATGATAATCGGCACCTGCAGACATGTAAAGTTTATGGTTTACTGTTTCAGGGCTTCCCTGAATAGCAGGAATCTCAGATCCTACTATAACTGATCCATTTGAATCACTCAATGGCGAAAAGCCAGTATAAGCTTCTTCTCCAGGCGTAGATTTATAACCATATGAACCAAACAGGTTTAATGAAATCTTATCACTTAAAAAGTAATTTAACGAAATACCAGCCATATTTGTTAATGATGCTGGCTCCTTTACTGAGAAATTATCATCAGAACCTAATCTCGAAACATAATAACTATCTGAACCATTATAGATTGAATAATTAGGTAGTACGGATGGATTTATATCAGTAACATCATTATCTCCCAACACCAAAGCAACAGTAAGGTTGCCTTTTTTTGGTAGCAATTCCATTTTACCTTGAGCATTTACAGCAGTACACAATAAAAGTGATAGGGAAATCAAAGAAATAATTTTTCTACACATAACTCTTTGTTTTTGAATTTGATTTCATAAAAGTCTCCTCTCGTGAGAGGAGACTTAGTATTTTCACTTTTAGTTTAATAAAGCATTGTATTCAGCTTGTCTATTATCTAGATTTGCTTTCGTTTCAGCAACCTTTAATGTTAGTCTTGCAATTTCAGCTTCTTCGATCACGATAGCTAATTCTTGATCTCTAACAGCTTCAGCTTGACCATAGTCACCTGCTACAATCTCAGCAAGCATTTTCTCCTCAGCGTAGATATCTTCGTCAATATCCTTGATCTCTTCTTCTAAGGCTTCAATTGCATCATCAATATTTTCAACCATATCTTCAAGCTTCGCTGTTTCTGTATTCTCCGTAGAAGTATTGTAGATAAATACTAAAGCATTCAAACGAGCAACCTCATCTGCAATTAGACCAATAGCATCAGCTTCAGCAGTTTTAGCATCAGCAGCATCTGAAGCCGCAATAGCAGCAGCAGTAGCAGCATCAGCAGCAGCTTCATCAGCAACATCTTTAGCATCTTTAGCAACATCTTCAGCAGCAATAGCAGCAAAATATGCAGCATTTAAATCAGCTACAGAAGCATCAAAAGTAGCTACAAAAGCATCAGAGATTGCTTTTTTAGCAGCATACTCCTCAGTTAAAGCAGCTAACTCTTCTTCTAATAATTCCGTTTCATATGTAGTTAGATCAGGAGCGTCAAGTTCGTCTTGCTTCGCATCCATAGCATCTTTAGCAGCAGATGTTTCTGCCTTAGCAACATCAAAACCATTTTGTCTAGCAGCAACTGTCAAGTAAATACCTTTTTCTTCGTTAGAAGCAGCACCAGCATTTTCTCCTACCCAAGTAGTAATATCAGCATATGCATCAGTAACAACAGTACTAGCATCAGTAACAACGTCAGCAGCAGCATCTGCAGCAGCATCTGCAACTTCAGCAGCAGCATCAGCAGCAACTTTAGCAGCTTTTGTAGCAACTACATCAGCATTAGTTTCATTAGCTTGAATCACCTCAGCTACCACTTTTTCAGTTTCCTTAGCATCTCTTTCAACAATAAAAGCATCCCAATCGTTGGTTTCTTTTAAGTCGTTTACTACAGTTAAACTAGCCACAAGCTCAGCTTTAGCAGTGTTTAGAAGAGCAATATCTGCTTCTTTATTACCTTTTACATCAATATTGTCAAAGGCATACTTAAAACCAGCCAATGCATATTTGCTATCAATCAAATTATTATTTGCTTCTAATAAGTCATTTGTTGCATCGTTCCAATCTCCATAAGCATCTGTGTAAAGATCAAATGCATCATTTAAATCATCATTTTTATCAGTAATTAAACCGTTAGCGATAACAGAAAAATTATATTCAGCCTGAAGCTTTTGTCCGTCCAAAATAATTTTCATGTTTTCAAGTGCCATTAATGCGTTAGCTAAAGCAACTTTTTCATTCGCCAACGCTAGCATAGCATTATCACTCTCTACTTGCGCTTCTGCAATTTCAATTGCATTTAAAGCTTCCGTTTTAGCATTTGCAAGTTGTGCAGCTTTAACTTGAGCTTCTTTAAGAGCAGCTTCAAAGTTCTTAAGAGCAGCTTCAGCAGTTCTATAGGCAGCATTTGCTTCTTCAACAGTTGCTTTTGCAAGATTAACAGCCGCTTCAGATTTAAAATATTCTGCTCTAGCATTTCTCATATTTGCTACAGAATCAGATTCTTCATAAGTTTCACACGCAACAAAACTTAAGGCTAATAAGCCTAGAGATAAAAATTTCAACTTCATAATTGTTTTTGATTTTACATTAAAAATTATTTCCAGAACAAAACAGGCTAAATAATTAATTTAAAAACCACTATTATTTTGTTCAGTGCAAATGTATGACATTCAAAATTACGATACAACTATAATTATGTAAATACGTAATTACACAATACAACTACGTTACAAATGCACATAACTACGTCTATTAGAGTGAACATAGAAGAGTTTCCAAAATCATTAAAAAAAACATAACAAATCAATATTTCATCTGAAAATAAAAGTTATGTATTGATACATTATGAGTATTAAACGGGCCAACCAATAGCCACATATATAATTATGTTCCAAATGTTTAAAACAAAAAAAAAGAGAAACGTTAAACGTTTCTCTTTTGAAAATCAATATTTATTTTATCCTATTTTTTTGTTTTGGTAAGTGAATGAGCCAATTGTTTTAATCTTGATAAAAAAACCTTCTTTTTACTTTCAGAAACTTCAATTTCTTTTCCATTTGTTAAAATGATACGTCCACCTCGTCCCTTAATGTATTGACTCGTGTAATTAAGGTTTACCAAATGTTTACTATGTACTCTACAAAATACATCTGGGGGTAAAATCTCTTCAAAATTGGAAAGGACTTTTGAAACCATTAAAACAGTTTCGTCACTTAAGTAGAACTTTGTGTAACTACCATCTGCTTCACATCTTAAAATCTGATTCAATTCAATTATCCTAAGACCATTTGCAGTTGGCAATATGATCTTTTGATGATGATTATTTAAACTATCACAAAGAATTTTTATCTTTTCATTTAAATCAACATCCTGATTATTTTCTTTGTAACGCTCTACTGCTGCCTGCAATTCGATATAGTTAATTGGCTTTAGCAGATAATGAAGAGCTGAAAATTGAAAAGCCTTAATCGCAAAATCATTAAATGCAGTTGTAAAAACGACTTCAAAATCACGATTAGAAACTTTTTCTAATACCTCAAATCCATCCCCATCAGGCATCGAAATATCCAAAAAAACCAGATTTGGCTTTAAATTATTGATTGCTAAAATACCCGACTCAACATTATGAGCAAAGCCGATCACCTCAACACCTGTACAATATCTCTCCAATAATTTATGAAGTGTCGATTGACTCTTCAATTCATCATCAATAATTAATGCTTTTATCATTAGCTCACAATTTACTTAGAACTCTTACAGATCATAAATATATAAAAAAAGCACCCCAATGGGATGCTTTTAAAAATATTTATGTTACAATTATTCATTAATCCCTACCAAGTCAAGAACAAAAGCATACTCCAATGCAACCTCATGATAACGTTCAAATCTACCTGAAGCTCCTCCATGTCCAAAATCCATATTAATTTTAATAAGTAATGGATTTTTATCGGTTTTCATGTCTCTAAGTTTTGCCACCCACTTTGCAGGTTCCCAATACTGTACTTGAGAATCATGTAGACCTGTGGTTACTAACATTGCAGGATAATCTTTAACCTCTACATTATCGTATGGAGAATAAGAAAGCATGTAATCGTAATATTCCTTGTCTTTTGGATTTCCCCACTCATCAAACTCACCTGTAGTTAAAGGTATTGTCTCATCGAGCATAGTGGTTACAACATCCACAAATGGGACTGCTGCAATAATCCCTTTGTAAAGATCTGGTCGCATATTACTAATCGCTCCCATTAACAATCCTCCTGCACTTCCACCCCAGGCAAATACTTTATCTTTTGCAGCAAATCCTTCTGAGACCATAAACTCAGCACAAGCATTAAAGTCGGTAAAAGTATTTATCTTCTTTAACAACTTTCCATCTTCGTACCAATAACGACCCATTTCCTGTCCTCCTCTTACGTGTGCTGTTGCAACAACAAAACCACGATCCAATAGACTCAAACGAACCGAACTAAAATAAACATCTGAACTACTACCATAAGAACCGTAAGCTGACAACCAAAGTGGATTGGTTCCTTTTTTAAATTTATCTTTTCGGTAAACTAATGAAACTGGAACTTTTGTACCATCTTCAGAAATAGCCCAAACACGTTTTGCTTCGTAATTATCTTTCTGAAAATCACCAATAACCTCTTGTTGCTTCTTGATTGTTTTTTCTTTAGAAACCATATTATAATCTATGGTCGAAGAAGGTGTAGTTAAAGACGTATATCGATAACGAAGAACATCTGTTTTAAATTCAGGGTTTGTTGAAATTCCCGCGTTATAGGTTTCTTCTCCAAAGTCTAAGTAATGCTCATCTTTGCCATTCCAATTCATGATACGCAATTGATTTAAGCCATTTTTTCTTTCTCCAACAACTAAAAAGTTTTCAAAAATCTCAAAATTACTTAAGTAAACATCTTCGCGATTTGGAATTACTTCTGTCCAATTAGACTTCTCTGTTTTTGACACAGGAGTTTTCATTAAACGGAAATTTTTCGCTTCTAAATTCGTTCTGATATAAAAATCGCCTTGATAATGATCAATACCATATTCCAAATTATTTTCACGAGCTTGGAATATTTCAAATTTACCATTTGGATTATTTGCTTCTACAAATCGATACTCTGCGGATAAAGTACTGGTAGATCCAATAATGATATATTTTTTCGATTTCGTTTTGTAGCAGAAAGTATAAAATGTATTGTCTTTTTCTTCATACACCAACTCATCCTCTTCGGTAGGTGTACCCAATATATGCTTAAATACCTTGTATGGCAACAATGTTTCAGGATGCTTTATGGTATAAAAGATGGTTTTATTATCGCTTGCCCAAGTAATACCTCCTGTATTATTCCCAATTTCATCGGTATAAACTTGATCATCCACTAAACTTTTAAACTTAATGGTATATTTTCTTCTACTTACTGTATCTTCCGAAAAAGCCAAAATTTTATTATCCTCACTTACTGAATAATCTCCAACTGCAAAATAGCTATAGCCTTTTGCCATTTCAGGAACATTAAGCATGACTTCCTCATCAGCATCTAAAGTTCCTTTTTTACGACAGTACAAAGGATATTCTGCATCCCCTTCTGTTCTGCTGTAATAGTAATATCCATTTGATTTGTACGGCACAGACTCATCTGTCTTTTTAATACGGGCAACCATTTCATCAAACAATTTTGTCTGAAAATCGTCCGTATGCTTCATCATAGCATCTGTATATGCATTTTCCGCATTTAGGTAATCGATAACCTCTGGATCTTCCCTTTGATTCATCCAATAGTAATTATCGATTCTAGTATCTCCATGAACCGTAAGTTCTTTTTTCACCTTTTTAGCTACCGGTGGCTCTGGCGCTGTTGTTTTTTGACTACAAGACATAGCAATAAAGGAAGTTAATGTGACTCCCATAAGTAATTTAATGTTCATAACTATAGGCAATTTATAAGTGTTTGTTAGTACTGAATTTCAAATACGCAACGATAATTCATCCTTACGTAAATTTTGACATCCTAATTTAACAAAAATCACCCTTTATTCAATACAAAATTAGATGGACTCGCATTTGATACGATTAACCGAATAATTAACAAGACGAAAGCACTTTCAGATAAGAAATTCCTAATCGAACTTTGTAATATTCTATATCTTCTTTTAAAAACAAATGCAAATCCTTTACGCTAGATGTTTTATTTAAAGAATAATACGCACTTTCTATTTGCTCTATTTCTGAAGGATTTAAATATTCTGTAAGATCAATATCAGCACCTTTCTCATACAGAGAGGCCAAATGAGAATATATGGTTACTGGATTAATTTTGCGAATACTCGCAATTTCCTCAACCGAAAAACCTTGCTTATAGTATTCATAAGTTTGATAAAAAGATTCTCCACTTTTCTTAGCTTCCTTGTTCTTTTTATTCCCAAATTGGATAATTTCATTGATAAACAAATCACCATACAATTCATATTTGCGAACACCAACCCCTGAAATCATTTTCATCTCAAACTCATTTTTAGGTTCTTCCTGGGCCATCTCTTGTAAGCTAGCATCAGAAAACACCAAGTAGGGAGGAATATTCTCTTCTCGAGATATCTGAAGACGTAATTTTCTTAATGCCTCGAACAATCCTTCGCGAGCTTCTTGTTTGGTCGTTTTAACAATTGGCTTAATAATTGGTTCCGACTTCATCGAAGCCAAATGAACCAAATTAACCATACGCTCCCCAAACAAAACTTCTCTTCCCTGCTCGGTTAGTCTTAAGGCATTACCTTTATCGTAAGCAACTGAAATAAATCCTAGATTTAAGAGCTGAAGCATATATTGTTGCCAATCTTGATAGGCTATATCCTTACCAACACCATAAGTTTTGATTTTCTGATATCCTCGAGAGATAATTTCATGTCGAGATGAACCTCGTAAAACATCAATAAGTGTTCCTGCTGCAACTTGTTCTTTCAAACGAATTATTGCTGAAAATGCTTTTTGCGCAATAATGGTTCCATCGAAAGATTTCGGAGGATTTTTACAGACATCACAATTGTTACAATCTTCTTCTAAATGTTCTCCAAAATAGCTCAATAGAATTTTTCGGCGACAAATTTGCGCATCACAAAACTGCTGAATTCGTTCCAATTTAGCATTGGAAACATCTTTCTGAGCAGATTCTTCAATAAATTTTCGGTGTACAATAACATCCGAAAAGCTATAAAACAATAAGGTATCAGCTTTTAAACCATCACGACCAGCGCGACCAATTTCCTGATAATACGACTCTATGTTTCGAGGTAAATTATAATGAATAACCCACCTAACATTCGATTTATCAATTCCCATTCCAAAAGCAATGGTGGCGCAAATAATCGGCACTTCATCGTTAATAAAATTTTCCTGACGTTGTGCACGTTCATCTGCCGAAAGGCCGGCATGATAATAAGAAGCATTTACACCTGCATTTCTCAATTTCTCCGATAATCCTTCTGTCGCTTTCCTACTTAGGCAATAAATAATCCCTGATTGGTGCGGGCGCTGGCGTAGAAAACCCAAAATAGCTTTAAACTTATCTTTTCCAGGTGCTACATTAAGACTTAAATTCGGACGATCGAATGATGAATTGTATCTTTTAGGATCAGTTAAGCCTAACTGATTGATGATATCCTTTTGTGTTAAGCTATCCGCTGTTGCTGTTAAAGCAATAACTGGAACATGAGGAAATTGCTTTTTTAAATAAGCCATTTTTGTATACTCTGGCCTAAAATCATGTCCCCAAACCGAAATACAATGCGCCTCATCAACAGCAAACAGATTCACTTTTAATTGCATCAGCAAATAATAGAAATCTTGACTTAGCAATTTCTCAGGTGATACGTATAATAATTTCGATTTCCCCTCGGATATTCGCTCAATTACTCTTGCTTGTTCTTGAGACGATTGAGAACTATTTAAAAAATCAGCTTGTACACCATTTGCCCTCAAACCTTCCACTTGATCTTTCATCAAAGCAATTAATGGAGATACTACAATGGTAACACCTTCCATTATTAGAGCCGGAATTTGATAACATATGGATTTACCTCCACCTGTTGGCATGATTACAATAGCATCTTCCCCTTGCATAACAGATTGAATTACCTGCTCTTGCAATGGGCGAAATTTATCGTATCCGAAATATTTTTTTAAGGCTCGTTTTGCTGTAGACATTGATCACATTTAATTGGGATGACAAAGCTAGTACAATTGCTGATAGGTAAAAAATGATTTTATTAACAAGGCTGTTAAACTTCTATAAAACCCATTGTTCGTAACTTTGAAAAAGATGTTTTTACAACACACAAAATAATTCAAAAAACTGACAAAGATCATACAAATAAAATGATTCCATATCGAGCAAAAAATTACTTTTGACGCCAACAACAAACAACAAACACTCAAGTTAAAACTATGAACGCAATTAAGTCGATTAAGGAGACCGATTTCCTTAAGAAACGAAGGTATGAAGCAGTAATGTTTCTACTTACCTTTTTTGGAATTTTCGGATATGTTGGGCACCACATGGGGGTTGCCAATATGCTGAATACAATAATGAATACAGCATGGGATCTATTGATGAACACTGTATTCTATATTATGGGAATTACCGTTCTATCTGGAGCCCTAGGCAAATTATTAATTGAATTTGGAGTGGTTCGTTTATTGGAGAAAATATTAGCTCCTTTAATGAAACCTCTGTTTAATCTTCCTGGTGTAGGTGCTTTAGCTGGAGTACTAACTTTTTTATCGGATAACCCTGCTATAATTAGCTTGGCAAATGATAAAAACTTCAGCAAATACTTTAAGAATTACCAATTGGTTTCGTTAACCAATTTTGGTACAGCTTTCGGAATGGGTCTGATTGTAATTACTTTCATGTCCACTTTGAGAATTCCTGGAAGTGATGAGAACCTATTTATACCAGCACTAATTGGACTTTTTGGTGCTTTATTCGGAGCTGTTGTTTCGACAAGGTTAATGCAAAGATTAATCAAAGGGCATATTCCTGTTCGAGAAGATAAAGATTATGAAGGAGCAACTGAAAAAATTAGCTTTAAATCGGAAGGTGGCGTATTTCTTCGATTCCTTAATTCCATATTAGATGGAGGTAAGTCTGGTGTCGATTTAGGATTGGCAATTATCCCTGGCGTATTAATTATTTCGACCATGGTAATGATGTTAACATTCGGACCAAAAGATGCTGCTATAGGATATCAGGGGATTGCTTATGAAGGAGTTCCTTTATTACCTGAGTTGGCTGGACATATCTGGTGGTTATTTGAAGGATTATTCGGTTTTAAACATCCAGAATTAATTGCCTTTCCTGTAACTTCATTGGGAGCTGTTGGTGCTGCTTTATCTTTGGTAAAAGCATTTATTGCCAAAGGAATTATTGATGGTAATGTAATCGCAGTATTTACTGCAATGGGAATGTGTTGGAGTGGTTATTTAAGTACTCACACAGCAATGTTAGACACCCTAAATTATCGTGAATTAACATCGAAAGCATTGCTTTCGCACACTATTGGTGGTATTTTGGCAGGAACATTTGCCCACTACCTTTATTTACTTGTAAATATGTTTCTATAAATATATTTCACACCTATATTTTAAAATGCCATCTCGTTTGAGATGGCATTTTTTTTATGGAATTAATGCATATTCTTTACAATTAATTAGATATTAACTTCTCCATTAACCATTGAATTCTACATTTACCTTATTACTAAATCAAACACACTTATATGAATTCTATTAAAATTCTAGGCTTATCCTTATTGCTCATTCTCTTTTTGTCGAGCTGCGACAAAAAATCCAATAACGAAGTCAAGATTACAAATCAAGCTCCAGAAAACGAATATTCAGCTATTTTTGGAGGAGGCCCTTTTTATTCTGGAGGAAATGAAGTTATCGACGATTTAAGAAATTCTGGTTTCAACACGGTAATTCTTTGGACCATTCATATTGACGAAGATGGTAGCATGAATTTAAATGATCAATCCATTATTGATAAATATGGTAATTATATCGGAGATCCTGAATGGAAAAATAGATTGATTCGTCTTCAGGAAGAACCAAGCTCAGTAGAAAGAATTGAGATTGGTGTTGGCGCTTGGGGAGCTAAATCGTGGGAGAATATAAAAAACTTAATTGCTAGCGAAGGAACCGGCTCTGACACGAAACTATACAAGGCCTTTCAGTTATTACAAGAAATAACAGGAGCTGCTGCTGTAAACTACGATGACGAAGTAACTTTTGATGTAGAATCAACAGTTCAATTCAGTTTAATGCTAGATAATTTAGGCTACAAAATTGGACTTTGCCCATACAACGAAGTAGAATATTGGAAATCGGTTTACGAACAGGTTGAAGCAAAGAAACCAGGTGCAATTGATCGAGTTTACCTCCAATGCTATGCTGGAGGAAATAAAAATCTACCGTCGCAATGGAATCAATATTTTGGAGACATAAAAGTTTCTTACGGATTGTGGTCTAAGAATGGAGGCGATTGCAAACAAGGTGACAATCCTGATGAGATAAAAAAGAAAATAGCTTCTCAAAAAGAAAATATTTCTGGTGGCTTTATTTGGCTATACGATGACATCCAAAAATGTCGGGCTTATGGCTCAACCAGTTCATATGCAAAAGCAATTAACGAAGGCTTGAAATAACATCAATAAAAAAAGGAAATCAGCATCGACTGATTTCCTTTTTCATTTCTTATATTATTATACTTTTATTCCATCGTTACTACTGTAATTCCAGCACCACCCATCTGAATTTTTTCATCACGAAAGTGCTGAACCAAATCAATAGTCTGTAATTGTTCGCGAATCATCTGACGAAGAATTCCTCCTCCTGTTCCATGCAGAATACGAAACTCGCCAACATCGAGCATGATAATTTCATCGATATGATCAATAACGACTTGAACAGCTTCTTCACCACGCATACCGCGCACATCCAAATCGGCTTTAAAACTCAATTTTCTTTTGGATATTTTCTCCTGAATTAAGGATGAAGTTTTATTATAGGTCTTTTCCTGTTTCTTAACTTGAGACTTGCTCACTTTTGTCAATCGTACCTTTTTAACGGAAGTAAGAATATTTCCGAAGGCAACTACTGCTGTTTTTGCATTAAGCTCTACCACCTCACCAACTGACGATTGTGTATCTAATTTCACAAAATCACCTTTTTCAATAACATCTGGATTAAATTTCTTTTTAGCTTTTTCAATTGTTTTTGAATCGGTAGCAACAGGTTCTTTTGCCTCTGCAGTAGTTCTCTTTCCGCCTCTTTTCTCTCTCTCTTTTAGTTTCTGTATTTTTCTATTTATGCGCTCCTCTTCTTTCAGCTCCTCTTTAGTTAGCTTAACCTTTACTTCTTCAAACTCTTTACGGATTTTTCGGGTTTTTTCTTTATCCGCTTTACTCTCTTTAATTTCACGAATGGTTCTCTCTATGGACTTATTCGCACTATTCAATAACTGAGCAGCTTCCTCTTTGGCTTTTTCAATGATTTCTTTTCGAAGCTTACTGGCATCTTTCAATTCCTTATCGTACTGCTCCACCAAATCGTTCAACTTTTTATCGCTTTTCCTGATATTGTTACGCTTTGTTTCCCAATACCTTTTATCACGAACAATATCACGCAAGTGCTTGTCAAAATTGATATGATCTTCACCAATTTTTTCTGTTGCATCTTTTAATATTTCTTCGGGCAAACCAATTTTACGCGCAATTTCAAATGCAAAAGAAGAACCAGGTTTTCCCACAGCCAATTGAAACAAAGGTTGCATTAAATGAGAATCATACAACATAGCTCCATTTTCGATTCCATCGGATTCTGATGCGAAATGCTTTAAGCCAGAATAGTGAGTTGTTATTACTCCTCTAACTTTTTTACGATTCAGTTTATCTAAAATCGATTCGGCAATTGCACCCCCTAAAGCAGGCTCGGTTCCCGAACCAAATTCATCAATTAAAATTAAGGTATCGGTGTTCGAATTACGCAAGAAATGCTTCATATTCAACAAATGAGAACTATAAGTACTCAAATCATTTTCAATGGATTGCTCATCACCAATATCAATAAATATATTCTCGAAAATTCCAACTTTAGACTCTTCACCCATTGAAACCAACAAACCACATTGAAACATGTATTGCATCAATCCTAAAGTTTGCAAACAAACCGATTTACCACCAGCATTTGGTCCTGATATCAAAACCATTCTCTGCTCATCGTTAATTTCGATATTGAGAGGAACCACTTTTCGACCTTCGTTCTGTAAAGTAAGATACAAGAGTGGATGAGCTGCTTTTTCCCAAAGTGCTGTTGGTGTTTTAACCATTTTCGGAAGCAAAGCTTTTACCTGAATTGCAAACATAGCCTTGGCATGAATGAAATCCATTTGTGCCAAAAATTCGAATGCTTTAAACAAATCGCCTAGGTAAGGGCGCAATTGAGCTGTAAACTCTTGAAGTATTTTTATTATTTCGCGACGTTCAGCATATTCCAGTTCACGAATTTCATTGTTAGTTTCAACAATTTCGGCAGGTTCGATATAACTCGTCTTTCCAGTTGTCGATTCATCATGAACAATTCCTTTTATTTTTCGTTTGTGTGCCGATGGAATTGGAATAACAACTCTTCCATCACGAATAGAAAGTGCTACATCCTGTTCTACCCAACCTTCTTTTTGGGCAATACGTAACATTCCTTGCATACGTTTCGAAATGGTCGATTGCTTTTGAATCAAGCTACTTCTAATATGTTGCAATTCTGGCGAAGCATTATCTTTTATTCTTCCATTTTTAGTGATAATGGCATTGATACGCTCAAAAATGTAAGGATACATTTTTACATTCCCCGTTAGTTTTTTCAGGTACGGATATTCCCCATCTTCTTTCCCTTGAAAAAAGCGAAGTATTGCAGAAATAGATTCCAAAGATCTTTTTAGATTGTAAAGTTCCTCTAATTCCAAATAGGTTCCATCAATTCGTATTTTCTCAAGACTTTTTCGAACATCTATAAAATATCCCAAAGGGAAATTATCTTCTTCGAGGCAAATTGTCTTAAACTCGTCGGTTTGATTTACCAATCGATTTACTGTGTTAAAAGAATCGGAAAACTGAATGGCATCAACCAAATCTCTTCCCAATGAACTTAAACACTGCTTCTTTACTAGTTCTCTAACTTTAGAGAATCCTATTTTTGTCTCAAAATTTTCTGGATATATCACGCGCTACTCTACAATCTTAGTTATTTCTTCTGCAAAATTAACAAAAGAGTGCGAAGAGGCAAAAGGAAAGGAACAACACATAGGTGTTATTCCTTTTTATTATTTAATAACTTTGGAATTGCAATTTCTCTTTAGGTACTCTTCCGACTGTCCTATTCCTAACTTTACTGCTTGTTTCCAATCTTTACATGCAGCTTCGGTCTCTCCCATCTTATATAAACAAATTCCTCTATTTGCATAAGCGGAGCCGTAATCAGGCTTCAAATTAAGAGCATATGTATAATCTAAGACCGCAGTACTAATCATGTTTTTCGCCAAGCAAATATTAGCTCGATTAAAGTAATATTTATGCACCAAATGGAAATCCTCTCCATTCTTTTTGCTGTAAGCAATTGCCATACTAAACTCAGCCATCGCTCTTCTTACCTCACCTTTAAGCTTATATATTTCGCCTAAGTAATAGCATATTTCATCATCCTCCTGAAATGTTTTTTTCGATTTCTGTAAAATCGGAATAATAGTATCAATGTGTGTAGCATCATTCATTGCAACTGTGTATAACTGCAAATATGAATTCCGATTGGTAATATCTATCGAAATTGCCTCAACTAATAATTTAAACGCATCATCTGTCATATCAGCCTGAACCATTTTTATGGCTTCATTAGTTAATGAAATAGCTTTATTTTTATCTGCAAGAGATACTTGATATACTTCCTGAGCTGATACTCCCAATTTTGAAATCAGGAGAAAGAGAATAATAACTAATTTTAATTTCATTCTGTTTTCTTTTAGACAAAACACTCCCAACAATTGCAAAGAGAACTTGTTTTTGTTAGAAGTGTATTTTTAAATTTTACTGATGTATTAAATAGTAATTCCTCAAATTACAAATACAATGAGAAGCCCACATTAAATGCAACACCACTCGAAATATTTCTAGGATCTCCATCCATATCCTCACTTGGGCGAAGAATTGTAGATTGATAACCTAAACCTAAATCCAAAGCAATTTTATCATTTAGGAAAATAGCAACTCCACCACTTATTCCGTAAACAAAAGTTTTTAGCTTCGTCTCTTCTGAATCAGATACATCTTCCAACTTAAGCGATCCAATTCCAAAACCGCCATGTAAATAAGGTTTTACATTATTATCTCCAAAATAATATCTGGCAAATGGCATGAACGCAAAACTATTTGTTTTGAACTCATCATCATCTTCATCTTTTTCTGTTTGTAAGCTTACGGGTAACTGCAGGCCAACTGCAAATCGATCCGCAACAAAATACCCAACTTGAGGAGCAAATTCAAATTTTGTTGATGAGCCAAGGTCACCATCTCCACCATCATTTTTCCATTTATTATTTACGGATGTAAAATTTAAATTTGAACTACCTCCAATTAACAATCTACCTTGCTCAGTTTGAGCAGATAAAAGTCCTACAAAGCAAAAAAATGCACAAAGAGTAAAAATTAATTTCATAGATTTCTTTTTGATGTATTTGGCCTACTCTTAAGATTTTCGGCAATCTCTTTTTTAAATATGTAAACTTAGATGTGTTAATTGTAATGTACTCGACCGCAACATTTTTTAAACTTAACGCCACTGCCACACGGACAAGGACTATTTCTACCAAGCTGTTGTGTCATTTTTTTCATGTTACGCACCTGCATATTCTGATTGAATACCTCAGCCATTAACTCATACAATTCGGGATGGGTTTGGGAAAATAATTTAGGTCGCTCAAAGAAATATTCACTAGCTACTGCAAAAAACTCAGCTTTATTTGTTCCTCCGTAAGGATTGATATCCGATTTATCTTTGTAAATCTCCTCAATTTTTTGATTGATTAAATCGAACCATGGAATTGCATACTGCTTTTCCAAAAGAATAGATGGAAGACCATCAATATTGCCATCCATTTTATCAATTAAATGCACAAACTCGTGAATTGCTGTATTTTTCTTGTCCGACTCATTTACAAAACCATGATGCAGTGCTGGCTTAGATAAGATCATCTTTCCTTCCATATAACCACTACCGACCATTCCTAGTATTTTGGAATCTGAATTTGCCAACTGAAACTGTTCATTAAAACTTCCTGGATACAGTAAGACCTCATAAATATTTGTATACTTCCATTCGGGAAATGCAAAAACAGGAATAATAGCACTTGCAGCCACCAATATCTTATCTGTAAGATCAACTTCAACATTTATTCCTGTAATCCTACAATTCAATAAAAACTCTTGAATTTTAAACTCAAATCTTTTTTTCTCATCTGCAGACAATGCATTATAGAACACTACTTTTTCAACAAGTATGATTCGCCATTCTTTTTGGAAAGGTGACTTTGGCGTTTTCCATTTCTTTTTATTATGCCTCCTAAATAGAAACCACACAATAGCAAATACAATGGCTGAAACAATTACAATATCCATAATTTAAATTAACACAGTAAATAAATTCAATAGATAAATGTAACACTTTACATTTTTATGTTGGTTATCTCACATGTGTATTATGATTATATAGAAATAATCTAAGCTAATGAATGTAAAGAATGTTTCACCCCATAAGTTAGTCCATAGTAGTCAAGTTTTAAAAATTATCCTTTATCTTAGGATGATTTTCAAATAAAATCTTTAACCTCTTAATCATTAACCCCTATTTTTTATGCATAATTTGAACGATTTCCTAACTATAATAGAAGGATTTTTAGGTGGAAGCAAATGGTTTCCTATTCTATTAATAGGTACCGGTCTGTTTTTTACCATTTACCTTAAATTCCCTCAATTCCGCTTTTTTAAACATGCACTAAAAGTAGTTAGAGGGAAATACGATAAACCTGGCGAAAAAGGAGATGCATCTCACTTTCAAGCATTAACAACTGCTCTTTCAGGAACTGTTGGAACTGGAAATATTGCTGGTGTAGCTTTGGCTATTTATTTGGGAGGGCCAGCGGCATTATTCTGGATGCTGGTAACTGCTTTTCTAGGAATGACTACCAAATTTGTTGAGGTAACTTTATCGCACAAATACCGCGAAACTGATGAGAAAGGTTTTATTTCTGGTGGACCGATGTATTATATGAAGAATAAGTTAAATATGAAATGGTTAGCAGGATTTTTTGCGGCTATGACTATTATTTCTTCATTTGGAACAGGTAGTTTACCGCAAATAAATTCAATAACTAACTCCTTATTTTCAACTTTCGGTTTCAATAAGATGTTAGTTGGTGCAATACTTTCTATCCTTCTTGCATTTGTAATTTTAGGTGGAATTAAACGAATTGCGAAAGTAACCGAAAAACTTGTTCCAACTATGGCCCTAATTTACCTTGTAGGTGCGTTAGCGGTAATCTTTTACAATTACGAAAATATCATACCCTCCTTTATATCCATTTTCACAAATGTATTTTCAGGTACTGCTGCTGTTGGTGGTTTTTTAGGTGCTGGTTTCTCTTATGCACTAACTAAAGGTGTTAATCGTGGTTTGTTTAGTAATGAAGCTGGACAAGGATCTGCACCCATTGCTCATGCTGCTGCAAGAACAGAAGAACCTGTTTCAGAAGGTATGGTAGCTATTCTGGAGCCTTTTATTGATACAATTGTTATCTGTACGCTGACAGGTTTGGTTATCCTTTCATCTGGCGTATGGAATGAGAAACTACCTAATCAGTTTCAACCTACAGATATGGTAGTCATGGCAGATCAATATGACGACACCAATGAAGATGACAGGAACGAGTTATATCAATTCTTAGGCAATCAGAAGAAGCTTCCTTTGTTCAATGGTGAGTTGAAGGTGAAAAATGGCAGTATCGAGAATCAGGTAAGCATTATAAATGCACGATCAATTGCCGAAAATGTTTTGATCTACAATACTGACGGAGATTTATATTCTGGTAAAGTAAAAATTGAACTAGGGAAATTTACTTCAGAAAATGGAGTTTATTTCAAAGGTAATTCATTAATGCATTCGGCTCCATTAACTGCCGAAGCATTTTCGAGAAGTTTATTAGGTAATTGGGGACGATGGATTGTTTCTATAGGTTTACTCTTGTTTGCATTCTCAACTGCAATTGCATGGGCGTACTACGGTGGTAGATCCGTAACCTATCTCTTCGGAGCAAAAGGAGTTCTACCCTATCGAATTATTTATTGTATTGGTTTTTTTGTGGCATCATTTGCAGATACAACCATAATTTGGACCATTTCTGGGATTACCATTGTGCTTATGGCATTGCCAAACTTAATTGGAATTTTAATGCTACACAAAGACATGAAAACGACCCTAAATACCTATTGGGATAAGTTCAAAAAGGAACATCCTGAAGAAGTGTAAAGCATTATAAATTGTAAAAGAGGCTCTAAGGAGTCTCTTTTTTTTTGTACTTTACTTTTTACCTAAAAGTAAATGAAACATGAAACACATATACAAGAATGAGAGAAACGAATCTTTATTTTCACTAAGTACACTTCCTTGCACCGACAATGAACTTCTCTTAAAAGAAAATGAATATTATCGAATTCTTTGGCTAAAAAATGGAAAAGCCACAATTCGTGTAGATGGTATTGATTATACAATTATTGAAAATCAAATTATTTTCCTGACACCTTTAAATAAAATAGAAATTATCGATACGGAAGAGAACATGCTTGCTCTTATTTTTAATCGAGAATTCTATTGTATTCAGCAGCATGATCAAGAGGTATCTTGTTATGGCTATTTATTCTTTGGTTCCTCTGATGTACCAATTGTTAGCCTAAGTTCTGAAGAGCAAAATAGTTTTGATTTACTTTATCAAGTCATGCTTGAAGAATTTGAAAATCAAGATCAAATCCAGGGAGAAATGTTACAAGTTTTATTGAAAAGGTTTCTGATTAAATGCACACGTTTGGCACGAAAAAATCTTGAGAACCCTGAAATTAACCAAGATAAATTGGATCTCATTCGCCAATTTAATGTGTTGGTGGAAATGCATTTTAAAAACAAACACAAGGTTGCTGATTACGCCGATCTTTTAAATAAATCACCAAAAACCTTATCGAACCTATTTGGTGAATACAATAGCAAAAGTCCTTTGCAGGTAATTCAAGAACGGATTGTACTAGAGGCCAAACGTCTCTTTCTTTATACCGATAAAAGTGCCAAGGAGATTGCCTTTGAAATTGGCTTTGATGATGCAGCTCATTTCAGTCGCTTTTTTAAAAAATCCGTTGGGAAAAGCCCTAGCGATTTCAAAAAATCATCCATTATTTAGTACGAAGGGAAAAATCATCAAGTCGCGGGGAAGAATAGCCATTCTTACCCGTTTTTTATTGCTCCATCTTTGTAATGTCATTAGATCGAAAGACATATAATCGTTAAAAGATCAAAATATAAATCATTATAAAAATTAAAACAGATGAGAACAATTTCAGTACCAACGAGAGAACAATTAGACGAAAAAGGACTACAAATTCTAGACAAAGTAAAGGGACAATTGGGAATGATTCCAAATCTTTTTGCCACCATTGCATACTCTAGTGATACATTAGAAAGTTTCCTAAATTTTTCAAGTCAAGTAGGTAAAGGAAGTTTTTCAAACAAAGAATTGGAGACAATAAGGTTGGCTGTTTCTGAAGTGAACGAATGTCAATATTGTTTAGCGGCACATACGGCTATCGCTAAAATGAATGGCTTTACAGAAAATGAGACACTGCAGCTAAGAGATGGTAGTATTGATGATCCTAAATTGAGCGCTATAAGCAACTTAGCAGCTGAAATTTCCAGAAGCAATGGAAAGGCAACTAATGAAGCTAAAGAAAACTTTTTTGCAGCTGGATTCAATGAAAAAGCACTTATTGATATTCTTGCAGTAGTGACTGAAATCACGTTTACTAATTATACCCACAACTTAACAGAGGTTCCGGTAGATTTCCCTACAGCAAAAGCTTTGGTGAAAAAAGCCGCTTAATATATCAATACTATTCATTTTGCTTATAACAAGAGCTGTTTCAAGAAATTGAAGCAGCTTTTTTATTCTATTTCAATATCGAACTGACTTAGCAAACCAACTACTCCCGAAAGAGAAAACTTTGCCTTTATTATTTTATTAACTTCTGGATTAATTAGATAATTAAAGGAACTTCTTAAATCAGCTTTTTCAATATTGGTATACTCAAAAACTGTTCTACTTAAATCACAATTGTCGAAATTTGAGCCAGTTAAATCTGTTTCTGTAAAATCGACCTCCTGTAAATTACAATTTACAAATTGAGTCCCTTTCAATTTTAATTTATAAAAAGAAGCCAAATTAAGCTGACAATCCTGAAAGTTTACCGATAATAATAATTGATTACAATCCTGAAATCCAACACCAATCATCTTACAAAACTTAAATTCAGTGTCGCGAATAGCTGTGTAATTTAATTTAGCCAGACTTAGATCGCATTGTTCAAATTCACATTCTAGAAAAATATTCTCAGACAAATCGCAATTCGCAAATGAACAATTCACAAAACGACAATTTTCATACTCTCCTTTTGGCAAGCCTTCTGCTGAATAATCTTTCTTTTCAATAACTTTATCTTCTACGTATTCCATATTAATTAAATTGCATTCTCTAAAATCTCAGCTATTCCTTCTCTATTTACAATCGCTAAACCATGCCTTTCGCTAGAAATTCCTTCTTTTATTTGGTAGGTATTAACAGGAACATCCCCATCTAATCTTGATTCAAAATATTTAAGGTCAACACATTTTTCTGATTCTAACTCCTCTCCAATCTCAGTAATATGACTAGAAATTAAGAATAGTGACTTCTTAGAATTTAAAAATCCTTTTGTTACCAATAAACCGGAATCACATGCGTCTTTCACATTGGTTCCTCGAAATAACTCATCAAAAATAATCAACAAATTCTTCTGTTCTTTAATCTGAGTTGCTATTTCTTTTACTCTCTTTACTTCACTGTAATAATGGCTATACCCAATTTCGATATCATCAGATAGATTAATCGTGGTAAATAAACCATTAAAAACACTTAGCGTACAATCTTTTGATGGAACAGGAAAACCTATATGTGCCAAATAAATAGTTAAAGCTACAGCTTTCAAAAAGGTTGATTTACCTGCCATATTAGGCCCTGTCAAAAAGCAAAGATTCTTGTTTTTTCCTAATTCGAAATCGCACGGTACTGGCTTGGGTACAAAAGGATGAAAGAGTTGCTTTGCATTAAACTTCGGAGTTTCAGAATTTATAAATTTCGGGAAAGTAAAATCACCTTCTTGAGCAATCTTACCTACAGATAAATACGCATCTAATAAATATGTTTTCTTGATTACTTGCTTTAGTAACTCACTGTATTTATCCTTTAACAATGCGTCAAAATGATTAATCTGTCTGAAGGATATTTTTTTTTTCTCATTATTAAATAATGACTCGAAATCTTGATTTTTTTGAATGGCAATAACATCATCTCTAAGTCCAGCGAAAAATACTGGAAGTTTTTCTCCTTTGAATGATTCAATTAATAAACCCAAAAAGTTAAAATGCTCCTGAATATATTTTAATGCCTGTAAAGTTAAATAGTAACCATTTGTTGGCTTTAATTTATAAGAGATTTTGTCGAACAATGCATCCAATAAATTATCTCTAAGAGAAGCCGTGTTTAGATTTAAATAATATTCTATAATATCGAGCTTGTCATCGTTTAAACACAAATTAATTTCCTCTTCCAGTCTAAAAGAATACTTAATTGCATCTACCTGATCAACAATATCTTTATAAGCATTAAAAGGAGAATACATTAACTTATGCAAAGCAATTGAACCACCTCTAGTTTTTGTTTTATCAAAGTATCCGAAAATTGAAGTATCCTTACGATATTTTGGAAATATTTTTAAATCATTTAGCGTTTGTTCGTCTGTTTTAAATTTGAGCATATCTAAAACTACACAAACTATTATAGAGAAACATCCTGAAAAATAAAATTTTTATACTGATTAACCTTAATTAACAATAAAACTACATTTGAATTACTTTTTAATAATTCTTCAATGATCATTTTATTTCAATCCAAATAAATCTCGCCTACACTATAGGTTATCGCGTTTCCAGCAAGTAATAATCTTCCTCCCTTATTTTGACCTTACATTCTATTATAAAAAAACAGCCTCAAAAAAAGAATTCTGGGGCTGCTTAATATAATAATAATCCTAGTTCTCTATTTCAGCAACAAGAGGAGTATCTTTAATATCTTCATAGAACTTAACGTAACTAACTTGCATGTAAGGAATCAACCATAAGAAACCTATTCCTAAAGTTAACATACATAGTAATGACCAAAGGAAAAATCTAACCATCATACAAAACATTTTCCATTTGTAACCATACATCATTGCTTTACTTTTATCAATCGCTTCCATCGCACCAATTGAAGGATTCTCTGCAAGAATAAAGAAACTCATTGAGTAGGAAATTGCAGCAATAATTCCAGGTATAATCAATAAAAGAGACCATAACAAAGTGAAAACCACCATCAATAAATAAGTTCCCAATGCTGTTCCAAAATTATTGAATCCTGAAAATAATTGATTTAACTCAGCTTCTTCATCACGAGAAATTGACAAAAAGAATACTGTTAAGCCTAACATTAATGGTCCAGTAATAATTAAACCTGCAATGGCTCCTGCAATAGGAATAAATTGTAAACTACCTACAATTAAAAGATAAACAACTGTTGTTCCAATAGCAACTCCCCATTTTCCGCTTAGAGATTCTCTAGCACTTCTCATTAGGGCTAAGTTTTCGGTTTTCATAGTTTCTTTTTTTTTAATTATTTTATAATACAAGATGAACCTATTGCAAAACTCTTGCTCATTTACACCAACTAACAAACCTAATAAAAACAATCAAGCGAAACAAGATATAATTTACTTACTTGTTAAATAGTCTCACGAGATAAATACTAGTCTAAATAAATCTCGCCTACGCTATAGGTTATTGCGTTTCCAACAAGTAGTACTCTTTCCTCTTTATTCTCGCAAAATAAGATTCCTTGACGATCTGAAATCTGATGAGCAAGTAATTCCTTTTTCTTTAATCGTTTGCTCCAAAATGGTACCAAACTACAATGTGCCGAACCCGTTACTGGATCTTCGAATATAGTAGCTCCTGGCGTAAAAAAACGGGATACAAAATCAGCTTCCTCCCCAAGTGATGTGCATACAATCCCTCCATGCCCCAAATCGATTGCTTCCAACTTGTTCTTATCAGGATTTAGTGCCTTAACCTCCTCTTCGGATTTATAAACTAAAACATAGTCTCTAGCCAAAAACACTTCCTGTGGCTGCACATTTAAACTTGCTTTAATTATAGTTGGCAATTCTGCTTTTTCGGGCATTCTTGAAGGAAAATCCAATACGTATCGATCCTCATCGAAGGTAACAGCTAATTCTCCACTGGCAGAGCTAAAGCATATCTTATTTCCAGAATAATTTAAATGTTTTTTGATGACATGAGCAGAAGCAAGAGTAGCATGACCACACAAATCCATTTCGATTTCTGGTGTGAACCATCTAATGTGAAATCCATTATTAGTTTTTGTAAAAAATACCGTTTCGGCTAAATTATTCTCTTTTGTAATCTTCATTAACAAATCATCTGGCAGCCAATCTTCCAATGGAATTACGCAAGCGGGATTACCACCAAAAAGTTGATCTGTAAATGCATCAACATGATATTTCGTCAATTTCATAAGTTCTATTTTTCAGCGTACGATTAGATTTCAATTGTCATTTAAAATTTCCTCGATTTGAGGCTTTGAGTACAATTCGGATTTAATCACCTTACCATCTTCTCGATAAATAGCATTGCCATTTTCATCTAATTTACTCATGTTACTACGGTGTACTTCCTTAAAAATATCGGGATACTTATCTTGCAAACCAAATTCGAGCACTGTTCCCATAACTACGTAATGAATATCAGCTAAAGCATCAGCAACATCAATTAAATTTCCCGATTCCCATGCTGCCTTTAATTCATCAACTTCTTCTTGAATTATATTCTGCCTCAACTCACATCTTTTTTTATTTGGTATAACAGGTTTCTTTTCCACATTTACCCCAAAGGCTGCGTGAAATTCGTTTACATTTTCTAAAGCTTTCATATTTGATATCAATCTATTTTACAAACTTAAATATCATGATTTCTTTTGTGAAAGCCGAAAAGAATGCACAAAAAAAAAGGCTACCATTAAGGCAGCCTATCAAATATATTTTAGTGGATCTTTATAGTGTTACCGCAAAAGTAAGGAACAAGCGCTCCGATACAGGATTTAAGGTAAGACCACCTCTAACTGGTAAAGAAAAAGAATCTGACAATTTTATTTCATCGTAAGTTGTGATGCTGGCATTTACCAGATTGATTTTATCATCATACATACCATCAAAAGGAGTGAATCCCAACGCGTAGGCAAATTTTCTTCCTCCAACGAAATTAGAATACCCAAATTCAAAATAAGTAGAATAACGCTGGTCATTATTTTCATCACGGTCCATTTCTCCATAAAATAAAACAGATCCCATTACTGATATTGGAAACTTTTCACAGCCTTTGTATTTGGCTACAAAATCGAACAAATGAACACTTTCATTACTATCAAAATCGAAAAATTTAGAATTTGAAAAATCAGGTGCTGGACAGTAAAAATCGTAAAGACTAAACTGGAACAGTGGTGTATTGTATTGCAAATACAAATCGATTTCCTGATAACTTTCATCGAATGCATAAGCTCCCCATGCACCAACTGTAAACCGTCCGGTTTGCAATTCGATTGTAGGCTCAATAGTTGGAGCTGTTCCACTATTAAAACCACGCCACAAGTGTCTACTCACAAGATCAATACTTGTATTAACGCTCGTTTTCGAAGGTAATTCGTCTGCTTTTACTCCCCCGCAGATTAGCAATAATCCTATCAAAAAGATAGATTTTAAAAACTTCATCAGTAAATTTATTAAAGTGTTGTTGTTTGTCTGACGGAAGCTGATTTACGAATGCAAGATTAAACTGCTACTGTATGATTTTCACTTCCCCCTTGTTCAAAATCGCTGCAAAAATAGAAGAAAAAGAAGGTGCAAATCATGATAATTATCTTATTTCTGATCTGTTATAAAACACAATCGATAGCGCTATCGATTACCTGTTAATAATGAGCTAATTACCAAAAAAGAAAAGGGAAAAAGCACTCGCTTTTTCCCTTCTATATTTAATTGAAATATTTATTAATATTCATCAGGCATTACAAACCAAAGAATGATGTAAACCAATAATCCGGGAAAACCCGCACTAAATATTGAAAGCAATACATAGGCTATTCGGACAATGCTTGTTTCCCATCCTAAATAATCTGCTATTCCTGCACATACACCAGCAATCATCTTATCTGATGATCTTCTTAATTTTCCTGCCATAATATTGTTTTTAATTAATCATCAAATTCTTCGTCATAAAGATCTTCCTGACTCTCCAACTCATCATTGTAGAATGTCTCGGCCTCATCCATTAGATCTACAATCAGATTTTCATCTTCAGGAGCTTTATCTAACCAATGTACCGTCTGATTAGAAGTAAAATCCTCTACATCACATTCAATAATACACTTAGGAGAATGTGTGTGGATGATAAAAAGAGTATCTGGTAACTCTTGTGAATTGTCTGCTAATAAAAACTTTGGGAGCATAACTTAATTTTTAATTTCGATGTAAATATAGGAAGAGATTGAATTCCAAGCAACAAAATCAGACGAACTATTTATAATTTAAGCATTTTTATCAATATGCCGTGCATCTTCAAGATCACACAACCCAATTTCAGTCTCGTCGCTCACAATTTTATATTGGATTAAATTTGGATTTGCATCTACCTTAATTAAATAATTGCAACAATTTTATCAGTTCGGCTTTCATTCAATTTTTCTTATAAATCAACTTCAAAAAGGAAGCATATAAATAGCAACCACCCAATTAACGAGCTTAAAGCATTGATAATGTTAACCATTACGATCTAAATATTATTTTTTACGCAAACGTTTCTTATAAATTAGAAAAAGACCCTCAGGTGTTATTTTATTGCTTTCTTGTTGGATTAGTCAGAATATCTTCCTAAACTTGTATCGAATAAACAGATCAAAATATCCGAATTAGCAATGAGCAATTTCCTTCAAAATAACAAAATGACTATGTCTATGTGTACAACCTGTTGTATGTGTATGGAAAGTCGCGTTATGCAAAAAGGAACAGCTTAATTGAAAAAAATTCGGTATCAGGATATTTTCATAAGCCTTTTTGCATTAGCAGAAAGGCTTTTTTTATATCCAAAATAATGATCTCGACAAGAAATGTAAACAGTACAAGAATCTATTTCTCTATAAAGGATGAAAAGAAATTCAGACCATACAAAAAACAGATCCAACCTAGCAATATGTTGTTGTATGTGTATGTTAAGGTATCCACCCTAGCAGAAATCGTTATGTACCTAAATGAAAATTACATATCGAGTCTTTCTGCATTGCAGAAGGACTTTTTTTATTCTTGTAAGTCAAGTGAAATGAAAGAGAAGAATTACAGAAGCATCCTAAAAACCATATCCTGGAGAACGATAGGAACAATTGACACCATACTAATTTCCTACTTCGTTATTGGAGATTTAAAATGGGCCATGTCGATCGGCGGAGTTGAATTGTTTACGAAAATGGGACTCTATTTTGTTCATGAACGAACATGGAATAAAATTCAGTTAGGTAAAGAAAAAGAGCATCCTATTGATTATCACATTTAAAAAGCAAGATCATGTCAAAACATAATAAACAATTTTTACCAATCGCCTTAGATATTACAGATAAGAAAATACTAATTATTGGTGGCGATGAAGACGCTTATAAAAAACTGAAAATATTACAAAGGAGTACAGATTTAATTGAGGTAATTGCTCCTAAAATCATCGACTGGATAAAAAATGCAGGAGTGATTTTCCACGAGAAACAATACGATAAGAGCATTCTTAAAGATTACTTTTTAATATACAGTTGTGTTGAAGATCCTGCATTTGTGAGACAATTAATAAGAGATACAAAAGAAGCAGGCGTACTATTAAATGTTCACGATCAACCTAATTTGTGTGAATTCGTATCTCCTGCAATTTACAAGCAATCGAATGTCAGTATTGCTGTAAGCTCTAACGGTAAAGATGTTTACGAATCGATACGAGTTAGGAACCAATTGAAAGATTACTTTGAAAATTATCAGCTTCAAAAACTACTAATTGCCAATTAAGATGGGAAAAGAATATCAAATCAATCAAGAACAATTAGCTCAGCTTAATCAGCTGGTTCAAAATTTATCTGCCGATCAGTTGGTATGGGTAAATGGATACATATCGGGAATCATTAATGGAAAAGATGATGCACTCTTGCTCCCCAAAATCTCTGTTCCAAAATCAGCGGAAAGCATAACAATTTTGTATGGGACACATACGGGACACAGCAAAGAAATTGGGCTCGATTTATACGATAAAGTGCTTGCCTTAGGTTTTAATGCAAAACTACAAGGTGTAGATGATTATAAGAAGAATGACTTGAAGAAAGAAAAGTATGTCTTCCTAATAATTAGTACTCATGGTGAAGGTGATGCTCCAATTCAGGCAGAAGATTTTTACGAATATGTGCATGGCACAAGAGCGCCAAAACTAGCAGATACCAAATATGCTGTACTTGCGTTGGGCGATAAAACATACAAGAAATATTGCCAAACAGGTATCGATTTCGATCAGCAGTTTACAAAATTGGGAGCACAAGCAATAATTCCTGTGCAAACGAGCGATGTAGCTTACGAAGAAGTTGCAGAAAAATGGATCGAAACAATTCTGAATGAATTAAAAACTCTAGCTCCAGAAATAGCGAGCAGTCCGCAAAGCAAGTCGACTTCTGCTCCAAAAAAGAAATTTAACCGTTCGAATCCTTACTATGCTGAGGTTCTGGAAAAAGTAAGAATCACAACAAGCGATTCTGAAAAGGAAATTTATCATGTTGAAATCTCTTTAGAAGATTCTGGAATTGAATACCAGGCAGGTGATAGCATTGGTATTCTTCCTAATAACCCAATCGATTTGGTTGATTTACTAATAAATAAATTCGAAGATGATCCAGAGCGAATTGTAACAGTTGGCGAGAAAGAACTTAGCTTGTTTAGAGCCTTACAAAACAAACTGGAAATAACGGTTTTAAATCAGGAAGTACTGACAAAATACAATGCTCTTGTTCAGAATAAAGATCTGGAAGCACTGCTAAACAATGAAGACAAACTAGAAGAATATTTGTATGGCGCTGATGCATATGATTTACTGGAAGATTATCCTGGTGAAATTACAAGCGATCAATTCCTGTCGGTTCTTAGAGTTTTGTACGCTCGCCTCTACTCCATTTCATCTGGGCCTAGTGCTAATCCCGAAGAGGTTCACATCACCATTGCATCGGTAAGATATCAGCAAAAAAAGCGAGACCGTAAGGGTGCTTGTTCTTCTTATGTTAGCGATGAAATTAATGCAGGCGATCACATTCCTATTTACATCGATAAAAATGAAGCATTCCGTTTACCGGATGATGAAAATAAGCCTTTAATAATGGTTGGAGCAGGAACAGGTGTTGCTCCATACAGAAGTTTCTTACAAGAACGAGAACAAAATAGTGCGAAAGGAAAAAACTGGTTGTTCTTTGGTAATCAACGCTTCAAAAAAGATTTCTTGTATCAGGTTGAGTGGCAAAAATTCCTAAAAAAAGGCACACTACAAAAGCTAGATGTAGCTTTTTCAAGAGATCAGGTAGATAAGGAATACGTTCAGCATCGATTGAAAGAAAATGGCAACGAAGTGTACCAATGGCTTGAAAATGGAGCTCATTTTTACATCTGCGGAGACAAGAAGTATATGGCGAAGGATGTTCAGAATACGCTGCTTGAGATTATTCAAAATGAAGGTGGCATAACACCCGATAAAGCAGAAGAATATTTGAAAAACCTGAAGAGAGAAAAGCGTTTCCTGCTTGATGTTTATTAATGAGAGACCTAACAGAATTTGAAAAACCTGTTAGAGTCTAAACAAATTCTGATAGATCTTACAAATCTGTCAGGTTAAAAACAAAACGAACTATGTCAGATAATATCAATTGGGCAGAATTGTCCGAAGTAGAAAAAATAAAAACCGACAGTAACTATTTACGCGGTACACTTGAGGCCAGCCTTGCCGATCCCATTACAGATGCAATTGCAGTCGATGATCGTCAGGTATCTAAATTCCATGGCATTTATCAACAATTCGATCGTGATAACGAAAGAGAAAGAAAGAAGACCAAATTGGAACCTGATTACTCTTTTCTTATTCGAGTAAGAGTACCGGGAGGAGTTGTAAATGCACAACAGTGGCTTCAAATCGATCAAATATCCGATGAATATGCCAATGGAACCATCAAATTAACAACGCGACAAGCATTTCAGTTTCATGGTGTTTTGAAAGGAAACTTGAAACCTAGTATTCAATCGATCAACAAAGCTTTATTGGATACCATTGCTGCTTGTGGAGACGTAAATAGAAACGTGATGGCAAGTCCACACCCATATGGCTCTGAGGTTTTCGATCAGGTGCAAGAATTAGCTGGGAAAGTTAGTGATCATTTAACGCCTAGAACACCGGCTTATTACGAAATCTGGCTCGACCAGAAAAAAGTTGCAGAAGGAAGCGCTGGTGAAGTGGAACCCTTATATGGTCCGGTGTATTTGCCACGAAAATTTAAGATTGGATTTACCACACCGCCTTTCAATGATACGGATGTATTCACGCAAGATTTAGGCTTTATCGCAATTGAAAACAATGGTGTACTTGAAGGATTTAACATTGTTGTAGGAGGAGGAATGGGAACCACTTTTGGGGATGCTGAAACTTATCCTCGATTAGGCAATGTTCTAGGTTTTGCATCGGTAGAGAACACAGTAGATGTTGCTGAGAAAGTTGTTCTGTTGCAGAAAGAATTGGGCAATCGAAAAGTGAGAAAGAATGCCCGTTTAAAATATACGATTGATCGTATTGGAGTTGCTAAATTTAAAGAATTACTAAACGAGAAATTGGGCTACTCTTTGGAAGAAGAAAGAACGTATGCTCTGGTTCGAAATGGTGATAAATTTGGATGGCAACAGGCGAAAGATAGCTTATGGTATCTTGGTTTATTTATAGAAGGTGGTAGAGTTAAAGATGTTGATCAGCTTAAGATTAAAACAGCTTTACAGGAAATTGCCGAATTAGGAATTTCTGATTTTAGATTAACAGGAAATCAAAATCTAGTACTTGGTAAGATTGAAGAAACAAACAAGAAAAAAATAAATCAAATCCTGAAAAAGCATAACCTATTACCACAGGCTATTTCGGGAACACGAGCGAATTCAATTGCCTGTGTCGCACTAAATACATGTAGTTTAGCTTTTGCTGAAGCTGAAAGATACCTTCCTATCTTAATCGATAAAATTGATGAAAGCCTTCAGGAATTTGGTTTAACAAAAGATGAGATTGTGATTCGAATGACAGGCTGTGCCAATGGATGTGGAAGACCTTACGTTGCAGAGATAGGTTTCATTGGAAAAGCCCCTGGAAGATACAACTTCTACTTAGGAGGTAATTTTAAAGGTACTCGTTTAAATAATCTGTATCGTGAAAACATAAACGAAGAAGAAATTCTTAGCGAACTACGTCCGATTTTAAAAGATTACGCCGAAAACAGAACCAAAGGAGAAGAGTTTGGTGATTTTGTTATCCGAAAAGAATATGTGAAAGAGATTGTGAATGCTAAGGATTTTAAGCATTAAATCTAGGAAGGTCAAAAAATCAAAAAAACCCTAAATCCCCTGAAGGGGACTTGGATTTACAGCACTCAAATTTAATTGCACTCCCTTTATCTTTTACATTGACCAAAAGTCCCCTTCAGGGGATTTAGGGGTAAAAAGAAAAGGACAAATACATACAAGTATGAAAAAAGGAAAAATATGGATTGTTGGTGCCGGACCAGGTGCTGCTGATCTGCTCACAATAAAAGCATTGCGAAGCATCCAAAACGCAGATGTGATTCTATATGATGCATTGATAACTGATGAAGTACGAGAATTGTTTCCTGAAAAAGCTATCCTTATTAATGTGGGAAAGCGATCAGGCGATGGTAAAAATCCAGTATCTCGACAAGAATACATTCACGATCAGCTTTTGATGTATTACCTTTTGGGAAGTCAAGTGGTGCGTTTGAAATCGGGAGATCCGATGGTTTATGGCAGAGGTGTGGAAGAGATTCGATATTTATTGGAAACAGGATTGGATTTTGAATTGATTCCAGGAATTAGCGCTGCTATGGCTGCATCGAATGAGTTCTGGATTCCTCTTACCGAACGAGGAAAATCCTCTGGTATCCATTTTCACTCGGCAGTTAAAGTTGGTGGTGAAAAAAGCACTTTAAATGGAATCATCAAAGAAATTGAAAATGACGATACCGTAGTAATTTATATGGGATTGGAACAGTTGAATGCGATGGCTCAAGAATTAAATCAAAAACTGAGCAAAGAGACAAATATCAATGTAGTTTCCAAAATAAGTTACCAAGCCAGCGATGTACTTAGTGGCAACACTCGTTTTTTCTCAAAAATTAAAAAAGAGGATCTGCCTGAATCTCCCGCTGTAATTATATTGGGTAATCATACGCAAATACCAGGAACGCAAAATGTGTTAGCAAAAGAGAAGTATCCAATTTCTATGAAAGTCAAAAACTTTATTAAACAACCATTTCTTAATTTGTTTTAAACGGATTATAAAACGAATTAATGAAGAGAGGTGCGGTAATTCGCACCTCTTTTTTTTGCCAATGCAACACTTTATATTCGCTAATCGTCTTTACCTCAGATTAACAATCTACTTTTTTTATTTGAGCTGTAACTTAATTCTTACTAACGGCGTCTTATTTATAGATTAACATTTTCACTAATATAATATACACATGAAAAAATTCATTCAAAAAACTAGCTTCCTAATTGTAGCCCTTGCATTTTTGCTATCCGGTAGTGTAAATGCACAATTCTGGGGCGAAAAAGGGAATGGTAATGTCCAAAAACAAGATCGTGAAATAAGATCCTTCTCAGTAATATCAGCTAGTAGTGGCCTAGATGTATATGTCGTTCAAGGTGACAAAGAATCATTGACCGTTGAAGCGGACGAGAATTTAATGGAACACATTATTACTCGTGTAAAAGGTGATGAACTAATTCTTAAAGTTGATGGTAATATTCGCAGAGCTACAAAAATGAGTGTTTACGTAACGCTCGTTAATGTGCACGAAATTAATGTGTCGAGCGGTGCCGATTTGGAAACCAGAGGTCTTATTAACGCAAGTAATTTAGACATTAGCGTGAGCAGTGGTGCCGACGCAAAAATGGAAATTAATGCAAAAGAATTAAGCTGTAGCGTAAGCTCTGGAGCTGATGCAAGATTGCAAGGAAAAGCAGATTATTTTGCTGGAAAAGCAAGCAGTGGTAGCGATCTTAGAGCAAAAGAATTAATTGCAAAAACATGTAAGGCGAAAGCCTCAAGTGGTGGTGACGTAAGCGTTTATGCATCGGAAGCAATTGAAGCTCATGCCAGTTCTGGTGGTGATGTTAGCTATTACGGAAATCCTGAAAAAGTAAATGTAAGTGACTCAAGCGGTGGAGATGTTAATCGTCGTTAGAGCTACAAAGAGGCATTTCCTATTCGGAAATGCCTCTTTTCATATTTTTATTTTTTCTTTTACTCCTGTAGATTTAAAATCTACATGTAATGAGTTCAAGAATTTGTAATTCCACTTTTAAAGGGAATTAAAATTTCTCAATGCTAAAACTCCCAGATTACATAAGGAAGGTAACTATACTACTCATTTTTTTGTACATTTCGAATTATTTTAAACCTTCAATATGAAAAAAAAGGAAATAAAAGACGATAAAATCGAAATACACATTGGAATGGGAGAATCTGGTTACATTACCTCCAAACAACTCAAATATATAATCCTTTGTCTACTTATTTTTGGACTTTTGCTTCTTTATGGTATTACTAAAATGTAATATTTTATCAAAATATCCCTTAAGCTTTCACAATTAAAGTTCAATCTCAATAATCAAGATCGGACCTTAGTTTCAGATATGTAATATTCTTTACTATACTACTTCTTCTTTCTCTTTTCCTCCACTTGCTGGATATAGTCGCCTAAACCTTCGAATGGCATGTAGTTTTTTGGAACTCCTAATTTTGCTGACGGATCGTTCGCTGCTAAATCTACCTTTTTACCACAACTAGGGCAAGTTACCGTATGATGGTTGGTGATCTCCAATATATTTACAATGATTTCACCCTTGCAATGTGGGCAATCAACAATTACTTCCTGATCGTTAAATTCCATTTTTTTCGTTTTTCTGATTTTGTAAAAGTATTGAAAAAATTTATTGCTCACATTCTTTCATCGACAATTGAATGCGCTTACGAGCAACATCAACCTCGGTAACCTTTACGTTTACATGCTGATGCAACTGAACCACATCAGCTGGATTCGATACAAATCGATTGGCTAGTTGTGAAATATGAACCAAACCATCTTGCTTTACGCCAACATCTACAAAAGCACCAAAATTGGTAATATTGGTTACGATTCCCGGCAATTCCATGCCCACTTCCAACTGCTCCACTTTGTATATGCCTTCCTTAAACTGGAACACCTTAATAATAGTTCGTGGATCGCGACCTGGTTTTTCCAATTCCTCCAAAATATCTTTTAGGGTTGGCAATCCCACCTCTGCACTTACATATTTATTCAGATTCAATTGCTTTCGCAATTCATTATCGGCAATTAAATCGGCTACCGAACACTTTAAATCCTTCGCCATTTGCTTTACAATGCCATACGATTCGGGATGTACCGCCGAATTATCCATTGGATTATCAGAGTTTGGAATTCGCAGAAAACCTGCACACTGTTCAAATGCTTTTGCGCCCATTCGTTTCACTTTCTTGATCTCCTTACGGGATGAAAAAGCACCATTTTCGGCTCGGTAATCGACAATATTTTGTGCCAACTGCGGACCTAGTCCTGAAACGTAGTTCAACAAATGCTTGCTTGCCGTATTTAGATTTACGCCTACCTTATTTACACAAGATTCAACCACCTGATCGAGACTTTGCTGCAAAAGAGATTGGTCTACATCGTGCTGATACTGTCCTACTCCAATCGATTTGGCTTCAATTTTCACCAATTCGGCTAAAGGATCCATCAATCGACGGCCAATAGAAACTGCTCCCCGAACGGTAACATCATATTCTGGAAACTCCTCGCGAGCCACCTTCGATGCTGAGTAAATAGAAGCTCCTGCCTCACTCACCACAAACACTTGTACTTTACGGTCGTAATGAAGATTGGTAACGAATCGTTCTGTTTCGCGACTGGCCGTTCCATTTCCAATGGCAATGGCTTGTATGTCGTAAGTCTCCACCATATTGGACAGTTTTTTAGCTGCCATCTTTCCTTGGTTTTGTGGTGGATGTGGGTAAATGGTTTCGTTGTGCAATAAATTTCCTTGCGCATCCAAGCAAACTAGCTTACAGCCAGATTTAAAGCCAGGATCTAAGGCCAACACACGTTTTTGTCCCAATGGAGAAGATAAAAGCAACTGTCTTAAATTCTCAGAAAACACACGAATGGCTTCCTTATCGGCAGCTTCTTTTGAATTTTTGGCAAATTCTGTTTCCAAAGAAGAACCTAATAACCTTTTGTAGGCATCTTTAACAGCCAACTCGACTTGCTTCGATGAACTTGTGCTTCCTTTCACAAAAACACGATCCAAACGATCTAAAACCTCATCCTCATCAGGTGCAATACTAACACGCAAAATTCCTTCGGCCTCTCCTCTTCGTAAAGCCAATATTCTATGAGAAGCTACTCTTTTCAAAGATTCTTCCGACTCAAAATAATCTTTGAATTTTTCGCCTTCCGCTTCTTTTCCTTTTACAACTTTCGATCGAATAACTGCTTGGCGCTGAAAAATGCTACGCACCGAATTTCTAGCCACTTCATTCTCATTTACCCATTCGGCAATTATATCGCGAGCACCCTGCAGAGCTTCCTCTTCGTTTGGTACTTCGTCCGATAAAAATTGAGCTGCTCTGCCTTCCACATCGCGTTCAGCTTGCTTCATTAGGATCTTAGCTAATGGCTCCAAGCCTTTTTCTTTTGCTTTTACAGCTCTGGTTTTGCGCTTTTGCTTGTAAGGCAAGTACAAATCTTCCAACTGATTCATTTCCCCACATGCCATGATGCGTTGCTTCAATTCATCGGTCAATTTGTCTTGCTTTTCAATCGCATCTAAAATACTATCGCGTCGCTTGTCCAGTTCCGTTAATCGGGCAATTTCATCTTTAATGTCACCAATTTGAACCTCGTCCAAACTGCCTGTCATTTCTTTTCGATAACGTGCAATAAAGGGCATGGTAGCTCCTTCTGTTAAAAGTTGCACGGTATTTTCAACTTGAAAAGCCTGCAATTGCAAGCTTTTCGTAATGTATTCTATATATTTTTTCATCTGTTCTAGATATGAGATATTAGACATGAGATGTAAACCTCATTAACTATTATTTCTTTTGTATCGCTCGAATTCATTCACAGAACGCTCCACACAATCTTCTAACGAAAGTCCGTTAAAATAATTGCCGCACAGGTAAATCCCTTCTTGTTCCGATAAATCTTGAATCTCCTGGATTCTTTCTTTGTGTCCTAAAGTGAGTAAAGGTAATTTGTGTGTTGCCTCAATTGTATCTCCAATTTCAGCTTTCTCTATTCCCAAAAGTTCCGACATGAATTGCTCTTGTTCCTCATTCGAGATTTTACCATCTTCAAAATGGAAAGCAAAGCCTCTTGATTCGTTGTGTGACAACACATCACGCGTAACCATTGAAAAACAAGGTCCTTGCAATGGGATCACAAAAGAAACGGGTTCAAAATTCACCTTCTCTTTTGCCAATACATTTCCTCTTGATATAATATTCTGGGTAGGGAACTCTGTTAATCGCTCAGATAGTTTTGGATTGATTTCGGAAACCATACTGGCAACCAACTCAGGAGAAACCGCAAAGGCAATGTCTTTAGCGGTAAACAACTCGCCTCCTTCGGTCGTAACACTTACTTCCTTTTCCTTTTTAATAGAAACAACAGTCTGCTTTGTTAAAACCTTAATATTTTCTGATTCAGCTAATCGTTCCATGAAGCTTTGCATTCCCTTTTTCAGGATAAAGCTTTTAGGATGTTCTTTGCTTTTGGTATTTCGTTTTTTCAGGAAGTATTCAGCGGTAAAATTATCGGCATTTTGAACAATTACTGCACTAAACATACGCGTAAAGAGCTTGTCGTAATTTTTCTTACCAACAATTTTCGAAAAATATTCTTTTACCGTTTTGCCATCTCGTTTAGAGAAAAACAAATTGGGAACAGAAGTTAGCAATTCAAATTTCCCAATCTTCGTAAAAATCTTTTCGTGTTGATCTGTAAACACTTTCATCCCCACTTTCTCACGAGCTACAATATCTGATTCCAATCCATTCGACTGCAATAGTTGAATTAGATTGGCATAAGTCGCATAAAATGTATGTGCTCCCATCTCTACCCAAAAATCATTGTTTGCATGATAATGCGTATTAAGACAACCACCTACTTTTTCTTTGCTTTCAAGTACAAGTACTTTCTTGCCAGATTTGGCTATTTTATTTGCCAGTGTTAAACCGCTGATTCCAGCGCCAACAACAATCATGTCGTAAGTATTAGAATGGGGCATGCGTGGGTTTGTTTAGGTTTCTATTTCTTTTTGAAATTCTTTTTCTTTACGAACTTCCTCTTCCCAGCTGGTCTGCTTTTCGGATTGTATTCCGGCGCTTCACCCAATTCTGCTGGTACAGGAATTTTATATACTTCAGATTCTATTAAATCTTCAATTTTCTTAAAATCGATCTGATCTTTTGGCGTAATAAACGTTAAGGCAACACCTTCAGTCTCTGCTCTGGCTGTTCTACCAACTCTGTGTACGTAATCTTCCGCATCGCGTGGTACATCAAAGTTAATTACCAAATCAATCGAGTCGATATCAATACCACGGGCAATAATGTCGGTGGCGACCAAAATCTGATGTTTTCTATTTTTGAAATCACGAAGAACTTCTTCACGCTCATTCTGTTCCAAATCAGATTGTATTCCCGCTGCTTTAAATTTATGCTTTTTTAAATCTTTGGTAATTGCTTTTACATTCAACTTGGTAGAAGAAAAAATAATAACACTTTTGATATCCTTTTCTGCTAACAAATTAATAATTAAAGGAATCTTTTGTTCTGGATACACCATGTATGCTGCTTGCAATACACCTGCCGCAGGTTTTGAAATCGCAATATTAATACTTTCAGGATCATTCATCATGGTTCCTGCCAGCTTACGAATATTTGATGGCATGGTAGCCGAGAACATTAAATTCTGACGTTCTTTTGGCAGGTGATTAACGATTTGCATTAAATCTTCATAAAATCCCATATCCAACATTCTGTCCGCCTCATCTAAAATAAGATGCTTTAATTTAGTCGTATTTACATAGCCTAAATTCAGGTGAGAAATCATTCGTCCTGGAGTAGCAATTACAACATCAGCACCTTCAATTAATCCCTTTTTCTGTTGATCCCAAACAGAGGAATCACCTCCACCGTAAACCGAAAGAGAAGTAATCGATACAAAATATCCAAAGCCTTCCATTTGCTGATCAATTTGCATGGCAAGTTCTCTAGTTGGAACTAAAATTAAGGTACTAAAACCATCAATTTTATTCTTTTGTATTTTATCCATTACTGGTAACAAGTAGGCCGCGGTTTTACCCGTTCCTGTTTGTGCGCAGCAAATCAAATCCTTATCTGCAATTATTTGAGGTATAGCAAGTTCCTGAACTGGAGAAGGAGTTTCAAATCCCATGGCATTAAGCCCATCCATTAATTCAGGAGTAAAGTTAAATTCAGAAAACTTCAATTTTTTTCGATTTAGTTATTCATTATTCGGCTTTCCTTACTGAAAACCAACTAAATATCAAGCAAATGGGAAGATACAAAAAAGTGCTGATTCTTTGCCGATTCCCACATAAAAATATCATTCCTATTCTACATATAAAACCAATCCTTTAAGGTATTCTCCTTCTGGATGGTAAATATTAACAGGATGATCGGCTGGCTGAGTTAATTGATGTAGAATTCGCACTTTTCTACCTGCGCTTGCGGCAGCCACAAAAACAGCTTTACGGAAATCTTCCTTGCTTACAGCCTGAGAACAAGAGAAGGTAAACATGATTCCTCCTTTTTTAATCTGCTCAAAGCCTATCTGGTTCAATCGCTTGTATCCTTTTAAAGCATTCCCTAACACTTTTTTGTGCTTCGCAAAAGCTGGTGGATCCAAAACAATTAAATCATATTTTCCTGCTGATTTATCAAGAAATTTAAATGCGTCTTCGGCGAATGCCTCATGACGCGCATCTCCTGGGAAATTTAATTCTACATTTTCTTTCGTGATCTCAATTGCACGAGCTGAACTATCTACCGAATGAACCATTTCCGCACCTCCACGCATCGCATAGAACGAAAATCCTCCAGTATAACAGAACATATTTAATACAGATCGTCCTTTAGAATATTGCTCTAAAAGACTTCTGTTCTCACGTTGATCGATAAAAAATCCAGTTTTTTGACCTTTTAGCCAATCCACATTAAATTTCAAGCCATTTTCTAAGGCAAATGATGAATCTATTTCACCATACAAATATTCATTCTTTGGTTCAATTCCCGATTTAAAAGGAATTGTTCCTTCCGATTTATCGTAAACTGCCTTTAAATCGTCACCTAAAACAGCAACTAGGGCTTCTGCAATTTCTTCTCTGTGTAAATACATACCAACCGAATGACATTGGATTACAGCAGTACCTGAATAAAAATCAATAATTAAGCCTGATAATTCATCACCTTCGCCATGAACCAATCGGCAAACATTATTATTTGCAACACCATACAAGCCTATTGCTTTTCTCATGTTGCATGCAGATTCGAATTTATTTTTCCAAAAATCAAGATTGATTTCTATTTCTTCAAAAGAAATAATTCGTACAACAATTGAACCAATTGCGATGTGTCCAATCGCTAAAAATTCTTCTTTTGCAGTATAAACTGCTACCAAATCGCCTTCTTCAAGCCCTTCGTCCACTGTACTAACAGCTCCCGAAAAAATCCAAGGATGAAAACGCTTAATTGAATGCTCTTTCCCTTGCTTCAGGATTACTTTTGGATAATTTATCATTTTGGAAATTTCTTTTCTGATTGATTGAATAAAATCCCGACAAAAAAGACTTCTGTCGTGCAGATTTAATTCATTAATTAACATCTCACTCGGCAATGTTTCCGAATGTGAATTTTATTATGGCAACTCGTCGTTTATTACTTTAAAGAAGCCTTTAACTTTTCAAATATTTTTAAAGAGACCCATGCATCAGTTGCCGCATATCTCAATTGACCACAGCTCAATTCTTCAGCTTCCCAATTGGATACCTGCTGACGTTTAGAGATCCTAAAATTCAGAACAATAGCAGATAGTTTCTTTAAAGAAAAACTTTCAATCCCAAATTTTGAAACATACTCTTGTAATTCAAGAAATCCATTTGCATCAAAATCGGTTAGTTTTTGTAATCCTCTAATATCATCTTTAATTGCCGCTCCAACTTTCATAATTTGCGGATCGGCCAATAAATCAACTAATTGCTGAGGCAATCCAATTCTATTAATTCTAAAAAGAAAAGTTCTAGAATTTGCAGCTAGTTGCAGCAAAGCAACATCATTTACTCTTCCTTTTTTAAATGACGGTCGAGTTTCAGTATCAAATCCAAGAATTGGATATTGTTTCAGGTAGTCAACAGCCTCTTGAAGCTCCTCTCCCTGATCAACCAAAATAATTTCACCTTCGAAAGCCTGTAATGGCATTTCGTTTACTTCTTCTTTTGTAATTGATTTCTGAAATGATAACATCTATACTCTTTTTCTGAGGGAAACATGAATTTATTTCCCTAGTCTACTAGTCTTCTCCCCACTCTTTTTTTCGCTGCGAAAAAATAGAGTTACTTAAGTCAATCTCATCTAAATTTGAGGCATCAGATGGATCAATATCTTCATCAAAATTTTCTTGTCTTGCGACCAAATTATGAATTGTACGCAACGAATTTACTAAATTTTGTCCCCAATTCTGGTAGAAATTATTATTTAGATCCCATAGAGCTTCATTCATTACATCCATGTTTCCAATTCTGTACGAGGTAAGGAAATCTTTAAGATCCTGGTAAATATCAGCAAAATTCTCAGAAATAGAAGCTACTACAGGTGTTTCACTGTACTCCATATCTTGCTCGAAAACTTCTAAATATTGATCGTGGGCTCCCATTTTTGTTTGCACTGATGAATGGATAAATTCCCAATCTGCTTCAGCTACAAACTTCTCAACCTCTTCTTCTAATTCACTTTCATTTTTGGGCAATAAACATGCCTTTAAATAAATCAGAGGTAATAGTTTCTGTGCCGTTTCAACAAACTCTATTTTTGAAACTTTCGCACAGGTTTCTAATAACAAACAAAACTCATTTGCTACGGTAACAAACTCAATAACATTTTTCGAATAAACAACATGATCAAACTTCTCTTCCATCTTCTATTTTTACTGTCCAAATGCAAAAATAACAAGATTTTACAAATATTTGGCAGAATAACAAGATACTACTGCGCACAAACTGTAAAATAAAAGCTATTTATAGAGAAAGTAAACGAATCTTATTGCCATCTAATGACTCTATTTCTTCATTATCTTTTAAAAAACGAATCACTTCTAATACTCTTTCCTCAGAATGTGTCGATTTCTCAATTAGCCTCGTTACGCTTACGATCTCCGTCCCAAGAATAGAAATAATTTCTTCATAAATCTCCTTATACTCGGCCTTTGTGAGACCTTTTTCTTCGGCCTCCTTACAAATGTCACAGAAACCACATTTAGGAGCATTTCCTTGCCCAAAATACTCCAATAAAAATTTAGAACGACAAGTTGTTTTTGTCTCTGCATAATTAATTACTGAATTAATTTTCAAAGACAAATTATCTTTCCTTTCCTGATAAACCTCTTTTGTTAATTTGATAAAATTAAGCGGTAAGCGTTCTTGTGTATAAATAAGGTAAGGTGTTTTCTTTCGCGGAATGTATTGAATCACCTTATATTTGGAAAGCTCTTTAAGATAATTCGTAATTACCTCTTTCTTGGTATTCGATCTTTTTGCAAGCAAATCAATATTTAAAGGAACAAAATCAGTAAATAAACCGGTATATGATCGAAGAAGCATCTTAATGAATGCATCAAAATCTTTATTGCTTACTTGAAACTTGTACAAATCATCTCTTTCAACCTGAAAATGAATTCTTGATTCATGCTCCAAATCATCTGTTAATTCAAGATAGCCTGCTCTTTGTAATATCTTAAGACTATTGAATGCTTGCAACACATTGTACTTAAAATTCTGACAAAACAGGCCCAAATCAAAATCAAAAACAGAATCTCGTCCTGCTCCTTCGGCTACTTGCAAAAAATTCCCAACCGATTGATAGACTCTTTTTACCAAATCTGGTTCTGGAAAAGTCGTAGAAATTCGCTTTAGTAATTGAACCCGATCAGGTTTTGAATACAACATGACAGCATACGCCTTTTCGCCATCGCGACCTGCACGACCAGCTTCCTGAAAATAGGCCTCAAGAGAATCTGGCAAATCCATATGTACAACGGTTCTAACATCCGATTTATCGATTCCCATACCAAAGGCATTGGTAGCAACCATAACCTGTACAATTCCCTTCTTCCATCTATCCTGGCGCAAATCTTTCACCTCATTCTTAAGGCCAGCATGATAAAATTCGGCTTTAATTCCGTTTGTTTTCAGAAACTCAGACAGCTCTTTGCATTTTTTTCTGCTTCGAACATATACAACAGAACTTCCTTTTTGTTTGGTTAAGATCTTTAGTAGGTAGCGTCTTTTGTCTTCTATTTCGCGAACCAAATACACTAAATTTTCCCTTTCGAAACTCTTTCTAAAAACATTTTTTTTAGAGAACTTCAACTTCTCCTGAATATCCTCAACAACTTCGGATGTAGCAGTAGCCGTTAATGCCAAGACAGGCACATTTGGCAATAAATCTCGAAGTTCGGTAATTTTTAAATATGCGGGTCTAAAATCATAACCCCATTGCGAAATACAATGCGATTCATCAACAGCAATTAAACATACGTTCATTTGCTTCAATTTCTTCTGAAAAACATCCGATCGAATTCGTTCTGGAGAAATGTATAGGAATTTAATTCCGCCAAATAAACATTTATCTAAGATTATTTCAATCTCTCGAGCATACAAGCCAGAATACAGAAGTTCAGCTTTAATCCCTTTTTCCTTTAAATTTTGAACCTGATCTTTCATTAAAGCGACCAAAGGAGACACTACAATACAAATTCCTTCCATGGCTAAGGTAGGCACCTGAAATGTTAAAGACTTACCTCCACCTGTAGGCATCAATCCAAGCGTATCTTTCCCATCCGCTACCGATTTGATAATCTCATCCTGTAAAGGTCTAAAACCTTCATATCCCCAATATTCCTTAAGAATCTTATTAAATCGATCCATCCAACTGAATTACACTCATTTTGAACTAAATTAACTCCATAATAAATTAAAAAAACTAATTAAAAATAGTAACTTTTAGATAGAATCAGCGATTTAACACTTTTTAGAATTCTGAACAATATCCGTTCCACTATTTTTTTGTAATTTCGTCTGCAATTTAAAGCTAAAATCATTGTATAATATCATTTGTATCAGATAAATTAATTCTGAAGATTTAATTTTTTCTGCTTACATTAAAGTAATGCACAATGTATAATTGCATCTGAGATTTCAAGCTGGTCGGCGAACTGCGCAGGCTGCTATTTTTTTCGTGTTTCAATGAATAATTTAAATTCGTTAAATGAGAAGAGTATTATTTTATCTATTGATATTTACTTGTTGCCAATCGGCAAGCTTTGGACAAAGTAATCCGAAGGATACTCTTTTTACGATTAATGATACTGCCTATTCATCAGAAGTATTTTTAAACTTTTGCAAAAACGAGCAATTAGCAGATACAAACATCTATCGATTAACAACAAAGGAAAAGTTAGATCAATTTATTCTATTCCATCTAAAAGTAAAAGCCGCCGAAAAAAACAATATCGACAAACGAGAGGAAGTACAAAAAGATGTGCAAATCTACTCAGACATTGCTTTCCATTCTTTTCTGTATCCGACAACAATTACCGAAGAGCAAATTATTGAGGCGCATGAACGGATTCAACATTATATCAAGGTAAGACACATTTTAGTAAAAATACACGGGCATGCATCCCCTAAAGACACCCTTGCTGCCTACACCGAAGTTAAGAAGATTCAAAAATATCTTGTAAAAGGTAAATCATTCGGGAAAATAGCTCAAAAATATTCTGATGATCAATCGGTGAAAAAAAACAATGGCGAAATTGGATATTTTACAGCATTCGATATGGATTATTCTTTTGAATCTGCTGCTTACAAGCTAAACTTACATGAATATTCAAACCCGATTAGAACACAGTTTGGTTATCACATCATACAGGTAATGGATAAAATCCCAAATCCTGGCAGCGTAAAAATCAGACACATATTACTTGAGTACAACAAACGGAATCACCTTCAAACAAAACAGCAAATCGATTCGATTCATGCTATACTCAAAAAGGAAAATCAATTTGAAAAATTAGCTGAAAAACACTCCTCTGACAAAAGGTCAGCAAATTTAGGCGGTGTACTACCCTGGTTTGGCTTGTTTGAAACGCATCCGGAAATTGAAAGAGCTGCCTTTAAATTAAAAGAAAAGAATGAAATTTCGAATCCTGTAAAAACAGAATTTGGCTATCATATATTGCAATTAATAGATCGTAAAGATTATTCATCGTTAGAGGAATGCAGAGAGGAAATTAGTCGATTAATTTCGCAGGATAGTCGATCAAAAACTAGCTCAGGTGAACTTCTATCAAAAATTAAGAAGGAATATCAGTTTAAAGAAAATAGAGAATTACTCTCTAACTTCTACTCTATTTTAGATTATGCTTATGCTGATTTATGGCAGCCTTTATTTACCATTGGAGGGATTGAATATTCGCAAGAAGATTTTGCAGCTTACTTAAGCCAACAGGCATCAAAAGATATTTATGAAAATTTCATAGAATACATTAACCGAGTTTACGATAATTTCTCAAACAATAGTATCTTAGCCTTTTACAAAAAACAGTTGCTTGAGAACAATTCTGCCTTGAAAAATAGGATTCAGAATTACAAAAATAAAATACTGGTAAAGAACATTACGAAACAAAAGGTTTGGTTACCTGCGACTAATAGCCAATTTAATTTGCTGAAATATTATCACGAGAACCGAAGCAAATACGATAAAAATGTCGATTTCGAGAGCATAAAATTTAAAGTAGTTGCTGACTACAAAGCGTATTTAAATGCAATTTGGGAAGAAAAATTGCGTTCTGAATACAAAATTAAAATATCACAGTCGACATTTAACAAAATTGCAGAAAAATAAGATGACTAAATATTCGCTACTATTATTATTCACAGTACTATTTTATTCTTGCGAAACGAATAAAACTAAAAACGACAAACCTGTTGCAAAAGTAAAGGATAAAATCTTATACCTGAGCTCTATTCAAGAGGCAATACCTAATGAAACCAACAAAGAAGACAGTACTCTGATTGCCGAAAATTACATTCATCAATGGATTAAAAAACAGCTTATTATTTCTAGAGCTGAACTAAATTTAACGGAAAGCGACAAAGATGTAAGCAAAATGGTTGAAGATTACCGCTCATCCTTAATTATTCACAAATATCAACAACAGTTAATCGAACAAAAAATTGATACACTAGTTAGTCAGTTTGATATTGATAATTATTACAAAGATTATGCTGCCAACTTCACACTAAACAGAAACATTATCAAGGCATTATACATTAAAGTTCCCATTCCAGTTCCAAATCTTAAGGACATCCAAAAACTGTATAAATCGGAAAAAGAGGAAGATTGGGAAGAAATGGAGGACTACTGCTTTCAGAATGCCACAAAATTTGATAATTTTAGCGATCGTTGGATTTATGCCCAAGAGCTATTAAATATGCTTCCAAGCAAGATAAATAATGAAGAGAGATTCTTAAAAACGAGAAAACATTATGAAATTAGTGATTCAACTCATCATTATTTTGTTAAAATTCAAAAATATGAGCTTAAAAACAATTTAGCTCCTTTACCATTTGTTAAGGAAGACATTAAGAAAATATTAATAAACAAACGCAAAATTCAATTCATAAAGAATTTGGAAGAAAGCATCTACAAGGATGCTGAAGCCAAAAACAAATTCAAAATTTATTAAACTATAAAATATGCATTACATTTTCAAAAAATTTAATACCCTCTTGATCATGGTTGTGATTGGTGCTTTCTCTGCCAATGCCCAAGATAACATGGTAGATAAAGTTATTGCCGTTGTTGGAAATCAAGTGGTTCTTAAATCGGATGTAGAAAATAGATTTTTAAGCTTACAAAATCAAGGATATACTTCTGGAAGCGTAGATTTAAAGACTGAGATCTTTGAGGATTTGTTGATTCAACAATTGATGATAGCACAAGCCCAAGTTGATAGTATTGAAGTAACAGGACAAGAAGTTGAAGACCAATTAAATCGCAAGTTGGAAATGTATGTTCAACGAATTGGTTCTAAAGAAAAACTTGAACAGTATTTTGGCAAAACCATGCTTGAAATGAAAAACGATCTTCGCGATGATACTCGCGACGAGCGTATCAAAGAAAAAATGCAAGCTGAGATAACAAAGAACATCCGCATTACTCCAGCTGAAGTTCGAGAATTTTACAATACAATACCAACTGATAGTTTACCTATTATACCTGGCGAAGTACAAGTTCAACAAATTGTAAAAAATCCAAAAATTTCAGATAATGAGAAGGATCGTATTAGAGAGAAATTAAGAGGGTATCGTGATCGTGTTGCAAACGGACAAAGCTTCTCTACGCTTGCAGTTCTGTATTCTGAAGATAAAGGTAGTGCGCAGCGTGGTGGAGAATTAGATTACATGGCTAGATCACAGCTAGTTCCTGAATTTGCGAATGTAGCTTTCAACCTTAAAACAGATAAGGTTTCTAAAATTGTTGAAACAGAATATGGTTTCCATATTATTCAATTAATTGATCGTAAAGGAGAACGAATTAACACTCGTCACATTCTTTTAAAGCCAAGAATTGCAGAAGCTCAAAGAATTGAGGCAACTCATGCTCTTGATAGTATTGCTGATTTAATTCGCAACGATAAATTAAAATTCGACGAAGCAGCTTATTTTTTCTCTGATGATAAAGACACTAAAAACAATGGTGGCTTATTAGTAAATCCATACACAGGAACGTCTGAATTTGAAAAAGACAATTTACCTCCTGCTATTGCCAAACAAATTAACACCTTAAAAGTTAATGAGATTTCTGCCGCTTTTCTTGACAATTCTCAAGGTAAAGAGTTATATAAAATTATTAAGATAAAGTCGGAAACGAAATCGCACAAAGCGAACTTGAGCGATGACTGGAGCCAGTTTGAGAACATGCTAACCAATAAGAAACAGCAAAAAATTCTAAACAAATGGATCTCATCGCGACAAAAGAGTACTTACGTTCATATCGACGACTCTTATAAAAACGGTAAATTTAGATTTAAAGGCTGGTTAAAATAAACGAAATACCAATATATTTTTCAGACACAGCCAATGCTGTGTCTGATTTATTAAAGGCAATAACTAATACCAAATCTGATGAATTTTAAAACTGAAGTAGAAGCTGCAAATGCTTTGCAAGCAGATTACCAACAATTAACTGCTGAAATCAGAAAGAAGATATTTGGTCAGGATGACATCATTAAAAAAGTGCTGATTTCCATTTTTAGCAATGGACATTGCTTACTTGTTGGTGTTCCTGGATTGGCTAAAACACTTCTTGTGAACACCATATCTCAGGTTCTTGATTTAAAATATCAGCGGATTCAATTCACACCAGATTTAATGCCTTCGGATATTATTGGAACTGAAATTTTAAACAACGATAGAAAATTCAATTTTATTAAAGGCCCTTTGTTTGCAAACATTCTTCTTGCTGATGAAATAAACCGTACGCCGCCAAAAACGCAATCGGCATTACTTGAGGCAATGCAAGAAAAAATGGTAACGGTAAATGGCAAAAGCTACCAAATAGAAAAGCCTTTTTTCGTATTGGCAACGCAAAACCCAATCGAACAAGAAGGTACTTATCCGCTACCTGAAGCTCAGCTTGACCGTTTCATGTTTAGTATCTATTTAGATTATCCAAAACTTGAAGATGAACTAACGATTGTTGAGAACACAACTTCTGGCAAAGAAATTGCTCTAGAAAAAATAATATCTGCAGATAAAATTCTTTACTATCAGAAATTAATTGAAAAAGTACCAATTAATAGAAGCGTATTGGAATATGCTGTTAACCTAGCGGCCAAAACAAGGCCAAACACAGAACATGCACATCCAATGGCAAATGATTACATCAATTGGGGTGCTGGACCAAGAGCATCACAATATTTGGTAATTGGGGCAAAAACTAATGCTCTGCTATCAGGAAAATATTCGCCAGATATCGAAGATGTTAAAGAAGTTGCTGTTTCCATACTTCGACATCGAATTATGAAGAATTACAAAGCTGAGGCTGCAGGAATCAGTATTGAAGACATCATTACAGAACTTTTAAAGTAAAATTATAATGCTTAGTAAAGCTAACAAGTACATATTAATTATTCTCACAAGCCTTTTCTGTTTGGCTTACACATCTACTTTAGCTCAAAAAAAGTCGAAAGTAGATATTAAAAACTCGGATATAGTCAAGTTTGTTAGAAACACCGATCCTGTACTTAACAAATTTCTTGGTAATGTTTTCATTACTCACGGAGATATTAAAATGTATTGCGATAGTGCCTACCAGTATGAAAAAGAAAATAGCTTGGAAGCTTTTGGCAAGGTACACATCATTAATGCTGACACCGTTCACATCTACGGTGATTACTTGAAGTATTATGGCAACCGAAAATATGCAGAGTTGAGAAATAATGTGAAACTGGAAAATAAGTCGGTTACCGTTACAACACAATTTCTTGATTTTGATATGAATGAAAGTGTTGGTTACTACTTTAATGGCGGCCAAATTATTGATTCGACCAATGTTCTAAACAGTGAAATTGGCAGGTATTATACCAAAGATGAATTGTTATTCTTTAAGGATAGCGTTAAGGTTCATACTGAAGATTACGACTTATTCTCAGACACTTTAAAATACAATACCGTTAGTAAAACTGCCTTTATTTTAGGTCCAACTGATATTGTAGGTGAAAAAGAAACTTTGTATTCTGAAGATGGATGGTACAATACATCAACTAATATTTCTCAATTCTTAAAAAACACAGAACTAAACAGCAAATCGTATCAGATTAAAGGAGATAGCATCTACTTAGATCGAAACAACGAATTGGCTAGAATTTTTGATCATGTAGAATTGCGAGATACGATCAATAATATTATTCTTAAAGGAAATTACTTAGAGACTTTTAAAAGTACTGAGGAAGCCTTAATGACCGATTCTGCAGTGTTTATTCAAGTTACAGAACAAGATTCCTTATTTTTGCATGCAGATAGTTTACGCCTTGACAAAGACACATCTAATTTTGAAAGAATAAAAGCCTTTCATCGCGTGAAGTTTTTTAGACCGGACTTGCAAGGTAAATGTGATTCTCTGGTTTATACTATGCAAGATTCGACCATTCGCCTTTTTAACAATCCTGTTTTATGGGCACAGGGAAATCAAATAGTTGCGGATACAATTGGTATTGAAACTAAAAATGAAGCCATTAGATACTTGCACTTTCGTGGGTCATCATTTCTTTCCTCTAAGGAAGACACGACCTTTTACAATCAAATAAAAGGCAAAAACATGCTTGGACATGTGAAAGATAATAAGTTGTATAAACTTGACATCAGTGGGAATGGAGAGACATTGTACTATCCTATGGATAAAGGAATAATAATGGGAATGAATACTGCTAAAAGTAGCAATATCAGCATAAGAATAAAAGAGAATAAGATTGATCAGATCATCTTTATCAAAAAGCCAGACGGCAATATGTATCCCCTATTCCAAGTTGAGAAGGAAATGTTATATCTAAAAGAATTCCAATGGCTAGAATCAGATCAGCCCAAAAGAAAAGAGGATATTTTTATTTGGGATAAAAAACTTTTAGAAATAAGTGAGCCTGAACTAAAACCAGAACTATTACGTGAAATAGAATAATTTCATTAAAAATAACTATACCATTAAGCTGGTATAAGAGCTCAAAGAAATTTGAAGCATAAAAAATGGGGTTTTATACAAAACCCCATTTTTTATATTAATATTCATCTTCGTTGAATAGAAAATCTCCTTTGCTCGGATAGTCAGGCCAAATATCTTCGATGCTTTCAAAAATTTCTCCTTCTTCCTCAATTTCCTGCAAGTTTTCAATCACTTCCAATGGCGCTCCAGAGCGGATTCCATAATCAATCAACTCATCTTTGGTTGCAGGCCAAGGTGCATCTTCTAGTTTAGTGGCTAATTCGAGTGTCCAATACATAAGTCTAAATATTTAGGTTCTTTTATTATTCTGCGAATATAATTTTTTTTTTTGAATTTACAAGTCGGGCATCCATTTTATTTCATCTGCCCCAACATCTAGTAAAACCTTACGTGAGAGCACGAAAAAATAATCGGAAAGTCTGTTTAAATATTTCAACAACAGTGGGTTTATGTCTACTTCGTTAGACAATTGATTAGCTCTTCGCTCCGCTCTTCTGCAAACCGTTCTTGCAACATGGCAAAAACCATTAACAACACTACCTCCAGGCAGTACGAAATTGTTGAGTTCTTCGAGCTCTTCATCCATTCGATCCATCTCTTTTTCCAACAAAAGAATATCTGCCTCTTCAATTGGTAATTTTTGTTTTAGATCTGATTTTTCTTCATCAGTTGCCAACCGAGATCCGATCAGGAATAGTTTGTTTTGAATAATTAGTAAAACCTCTTTTGATTTCGCTTCTATATCATGAGATCTAATTACACCAACGTATGAATTTAGCTCATCGACAGTACCATAAGACTCTAATCTTAAGTGATGTTTAGGAACTCGAGTTCCACCAATTAAACCGGTAGTTCCTGCATCTCCTGTTTTTGTATATACTTTAAATTTAGTCATCTTTAATTTTATTTAGCTTCTATTCAACCATTCACTTTTTCGTCAAATATCAACGCTACTACAAAGATAAAATTTCGCTGAACTTTTACAATAGCTAAAAAGGATACTTTCATGCAAAATTTCGTTAAATCGAATTTCCTTCACTTATCAAAAAACCTACAAAAATAAACCCAAACCAAAAGAGATTAATTTAACCGGTTTCATCTTTTCAGCTCAGAAGCCAACTTTAGACTTTCATTTCTTTTTAAAAATTGTTTTTCAATCTACTTTTGTTTGTACTTTTATGATTTAAATAATTTTTCAATAAGCTAAATCTAAAATTTAGCATTGCCATTATAGAATAGAACAAAATCCATGTCTGAATTAGCTGGACTCGACATAAAATTTTTAGCTGGTGTTGGCCCCAAAAGAGCCACCATCCTGAACAAGGAATTATCAATTTATAGTTACGAAGATTTACTATATCATTTTCCTTTTAAATATATTGATAGAACTAAATTCTATGCAATTAGTGAAATCCACTCCAAATTACCATACATACAGGTACGAGGAGAAATCACAAGCATCGAAACCGTAGGCGAAAAAAGACAACAAAGACTAGTTGCCCAATTTACCGATGGAAAAAATGTATTGGAATTGGTATGGTTTAAAGGCATTAAGTATATTAAAGCTAGCCTCAAACCAAATACAGAATACATTGTTTTTGGTAAACCATCTGAGTTCAATCGGAAAATAAATGTTGTTCATCCTGAACTTGAAGAGAGTGCAAGTAAAAATGACAAATTAAATGCCTCTTTACAAGCTTTTTATCTTACTACTGAAAGGATGAAAAGCAGTTTTCTTAACTCGAAAGCAATACACAAACTTCAAGAAAATGCGCTTAAGTCATTAAATGGAAAAATACCGGAGACTTTAACAGCTTCTTTAATAAATAAATTAGGGTTAATCAATCTACACGATGCTTTAATCCAAATTCATTTCCCTCAAGATACCGAAATATTAAAAAAAGCTACCTACCGTTTAAAGTTTGAAGAGTTGTTTTACATTCAGCTCAACATTCTTAAAATGAAGATGAAGCGAAAGATCCTTTATCAAGGACATCAATTCACGAAAATTGGTGAAAATTTCAATCAGTTTTTTCAAAACAATCTTCCTTTCGAATTAACCAATGCTCAAAAAAGAGTGATTAAAGAAATCCGAAAAGATGTCGCTACTGGAAAACAAATGAACCGATTGCTGCAAGGTGATGTGGGAAGTGGTAAAACGCTTGTAGGCTTAATGTGTATGCTAATGGGCTTGGACAATGGTTGTCAGTCTTGCATAATGGCACCAACCGAAATTCTTGCTACCCAGCACATGGAAACCATTTGTGAGTTTTTAGAAGGCTTAAATATTAAAGTTGCCCTTCTAACAGGATCAACCAAACAAAAAGACAGAAGAGTAATTCACGAGCAACTTAAAAGTGGCGAATTGCAAATTTTGATCGGAACACATGCCTTATTAGAAGACATTGTTCAGTTCAATAATTTAGGCTTGGTAATAATCGATGAGCAACATCGATTTGGAGTAGCTCAGCGTGCTCGTCTATGGAAAAAGAACAATATTCCACCGCATATCTTGGTTATGACAGCAACACCTATACCAAGAACATTGGCAATGACTCTTTATGGAGATCTTGAAGTATCCATTATTGACGAACTTCCTCCTGGAAGAAAGCCTATTCAAACCGTTCATTATTTCGAGAACAGAAGAAAGCAGGTTTATGATTTCATGAAAAAACAGATCGATCTTGGAAGACAAGTTTATTTGGTTTATCCATTGATCAAAGAATCTGAAAAAATGGATTACAAAAACCTGGAAGAAGGATATGAAAGCGTTACTCAGTTTTTCCCTCCTGAAAAATATGGTATCAGCATGGTTCATGGTAAGATGAAACCAGCTGAAAAAGAAGAAGAAATGCAACGTTTTGCCAAAGGAGAAACCCAAATAATGGTTGCAACAACAGTTATTGAAGTTGGTGTAAATGTTCCAAATGCTTCGGTAATGATCATAGAAAGCACCGAACGATTTGGCCTTTCGCAACTTCATCAGTTGCGAGGACGCGTTGGTCGTGGAGCGGAGCAATCCTATTGCATTTTAATGTCTTCTTATAAATTATCGATCGAATCGCGCAAGAGGATTGAAACGATGGTTCGCACCAATGATGGATTTGAAATTGCTGAAGTTGATTTAAAGCTGCGTGGGCCTGGTGACATTGAAGGAACACAACAAAGTGGAATATCTTACGATCTTAAAATTGCCAATCTTGGAAAAGATGGTCAGTTACTGCAATATGCCAGAGAAGTAGCGCAAGAAATACTAGACGATGATCCTTTACTTGAAAAAGATGAAAACTTTACATTTGCAAAACAAGTAAAACGACTAAGCAAAACAAAAATCAATTGGAGCGTTATAAGTTAAACCTAATCGTCATTCAATAATTCCCAATAAAATCTGTTCATTTGACAGAAAACAATATCTTTATTATCAAATTACCAAACAATACTGATAAAGTAGGGTAATGTCCCCTATTTTCGGTTCTATTCTAACATTAACTATTCTATTATATCTATGAAAAAATCACTAAAACTATCAATTCTATTTGCGCTAAGCATCTTTTTGTTCACAACAAGTGTTTCTGCACAAAACGATTACCCTGTTTTTGGTTTCGATAATTCTTTCACAAATCTTAGCAATCCAGACTCTATTAGTTCATTTACAGGTGCATTTGCTTTCGCCCAAATTGGAGGTGAAAATTACGCAGGTGTTCGTTTTCAACCCGATTTGAGTTTTGGAAAAGTTGGAATTGGTCTGGATGTACCTTTATACTTTAATCTGGACAATGGAGATCTATACACAGATGAATTTAAAAATGGATCAGGAATTCTTCGTTTGATTAGCTATTTACGCTATGGAAGAAAGAAAAAAGACCCTGTTTACCTAAAATTAGGACAACTTAAAGGAGAAGCAATTGGTTATGGTAGTTTAGTAAACAACTACAGCAACTCTCCTAGTTACGAGAAAAGAAAAGTAGGTTTTGCTTACGATATCAGAATAAAAAAGATTTTCGGTATTGAAGGAATGTACAGTGATTTCAACAGTAAATCATTCAACCTTTTTGCCGTTCGTCCTTACGTTCGCCCTTTTGGAGCCAGTGGAATTCCTGTAATTAAAACTCTTGATTTTGGTTTTACTTACATTACTGATAAAGATCAAACGGATCGATTTGACGAAAACAGTGGGAAAAATGAATTCCTATCTGATGGTATCGAAGCTTATGGACTGGACATGGGAATTCTATTGATCAACTCTAACTTTATTAACCTTACGGGATATGCTCACTACAGCAGGTTAAGCAAAGTAAAATCAGACTCGTTAGTAGCATTTCATCAATTGGTCCCTCCCACTCAAGGATACGGAGCTGGTAAAGGAACAGGTATTGGTTTAAATGCTAATATGAATGTTATTGGCAATTTGTTCAAACTGAATTCTCGTATTGAACGCTTATGGTACACCGACAACTATATGCCTCAATTTTTTGATGCTATTTATGAAGTAAATAAAGATGCCAAAATTTCAACTTTAGGTGATGTAAAAAGCCAAGAAGGCATTTATGGATCCGTAACTGCATCTATTTTAGATAAAATAATGGTAGGTGGTAATTTACTTTTACCAGATCATGTGAGTGAAGAATCTCCAGCAACAGTTCAGTTAAACTTGCGAACTCAAGATTTATTCGACAAAATCATCATTGAAGGGTATTATACAAAAGGAAACCTAACAAAAATGAGTGACACATTTACATTTGATGAAAACTCATTGGCTGTAATGAGGTTTGCTTATAAAATTAGTCCAATATTAGTTACAGGTATTGATTACCGATGGTCTTGGACAGAGCAGGAAAATGGATCTTACAAGGCTGACAATACAGTAATGCCTTACATGGCTTTAAGATTTCAATTCTAAATAAAACACAAACTCATAAAGAAAGCGCAATCCAATTGGATTGCGCTTTCTTATTTTATATGATTTTTTTTAGTCTACAGCAAAAAAGTGAGCTGCCCCTACTTCTCCTTTGTTTATTTCAGTAAAGAAATTTTCAGTCATTGTTTCTTCATGAGTAACAGAATCAACATAGTTCGCGGTAATCTTTACTTTCCCAGTCTCCTTTATTTTTATTTTAACGTAATTGTACACATATCCTTTTCCTTTAGGATTAGCAATCATTTTTGCGGTAGAGCAAACAACAAATGCTTCTTTATTTCGAATTGACATTTTTGCGAAATACTCCCATGTATCAATTTTCATTCCACCAATAGCATCCACACTTTCCTCTTCAATTTCGTTATCACTAATCAACTGGCAATCCTTATAATAAAATACTGCCTTTACTGTTTTTCCTTCTTTTAAAGCATCCATCACTTGATCAAAAGATTCTAATTTTTGAGTTTTAGCCATCAACATGGCAGGCAGAAGCAGAAATGCTAGCAATAAAAATTTCTTCATAAGTCTGTTATTTTTAATTGAAGCATTAAATTAATAATCTTTATCATTAGATCTAAATTTATATCATAATTATTTTAATTGCTAAGAAGACGTTTCTTTCTTCATTTTCACAAATAAGTTTTTATAATCCTCTTTTGTAAATATCCTAGGGAGATCCTAATGGATAATTACAATTCCTAAAGATTTATTTACACTCAATCTAAATTAACACGATTGCAAAAAGGACTTAAAATACCGATTTTTTTCCATAATCGCCCAAACTAACTGTAATCAACAGAGATAGAAGTAAAATTGTAATCTCTAGTTTACAAAAGTAGGGAAGTCCCTCTATTTAAACACACTATAAATTGACTTTTGCAGAATAGAATGTGTCCTAAAGTATTATTTTTGTTGCGATGTGTTAAATAACACCCTGATTTTAGCATGCTGATTAGATGATGGTTAATACAAAAACACCACCAATTCAGATAGCTATTTTCAACTTGAAAAAAGTAACTAAAAGGGAAACAAGAAATGCAAGATCCCAAAAAGATTGATCACGAGGGGACAATCCTTGAAATAAAGGATGGGAAGATTAGTGTTGGTATCGTAAACGTATCAGCTTGTTCGGGTTGTCATGCAAAAGGAGCATGTACCATGTCCGATATGAAAGAGAAGTCAATCGATGTTATTGATTACAGCAACAAATTTGAGGTAGGTGAAAAAGTTAACTTAAGCTACAGGGAATCTTTAGGCTGGTTAGCCATGTTTCTAGCTTATGTATTGCCTTTTATTATAGTGCTAATTACACTTTTCGTTGCGACAGCAATAACAGAAAACGAATTAATCAGTGGATTATCAGCCTTAGCTATTTTAATCCCTTATTACATTATACTAACCTTTTTTAAAGGTCGACTAAAGAAAACATTTTCATTTACTATAGAAAAAATCGTAAATAATTAAACTATGAGTATTATAGTTATCACTATTCTAGCTTTGTGTGCAATTGGTGTTACAGCAGCAATCATTCTGTATTTTGTAGCACAAAAGTTCAAAGTGTATGAAGATCCTCGTATAGACGAGGTAGAAGAAGCATTACCTGCGGCCAATTGCGGTGCTTGTGGTTACCCAGGTTGTAGAGGATTTGCCGATGCATTGGTAAAAGCTGATGACATTTCAAAAATGAACTGCCCTGTTGGGGGAGCTGCTGTTATGTCAAAAGTTGGTTCTATCCTTGGTCATGAAGTTACAGCTGTAGAACCAACTGTAGCAGTTGTTCGCTGTAATGGAACTTGTGACAATCGTCCAAAAACAAATCAGTACGATGGCGCTGCTTCGTGCACCATCGCTGCATCTCTTTATAGCGGTGAAACTGGTTGCCAGTATGGCTGTTTAGGACTAGGTGAGTGTGTTGATGCATGTAATTTCGACGCCATGTATATGGATGAAGAAACTGGTCTTCCAGTAATTATTGAAGACAAGTGTGTTTCTTGTGGTGCTTGTGTTAAGGCTTGTCCTAACAGCATTATTGAACTTCGTAAAAAAGGCCCGAAAAGCAGAAGAATCTTCGTGTCTTGTGTAAACAAGGACAAAGGTGGTGTTGCTAAAAAAGCATGTGGTGTTGCTTGTATTGGATGTGGTAAATGCGTAAAGGAATGTCCTTTCGATGCAATTACTCTTGAAAACAATCTTGCCTACATCGACTACAACAAGTGCAAACTTTGTAGAAAGTGTGTTATTGTTTGTCCTACTAAGGCAATTCACGAGTTGAATTTTCCACCTCGAAAAGAAAAGCCGGCAGACAAGCCAACTGCAAAAACAGTAAAACCTGTTGCTGCACCAAAAGCTGAGGCAAAAACAGAGGAAGCTCCAAAAGCTAAGCCTGAGCCAAAAGCAAAAGAAGCTAAAGACGAAACATCTGAGAACAAATAAATAGGAGGATAATCAGTGTTAAAAACATTCTCAATAGGAGGTATTCATCCTGCCGAAAATAAACTATCGGCAGACAGCGCAATCCAGGTATTGCCAATACCCCAAATGGTTAGTATTCCAATCGCACAACATATTGGTGCTCCTGCTACTCCAATCGTTAAGAAAAACGATGTAGTAAAAGTTGGGCAACTAATTGCAAAATCTTCAGGTTTTGTATCAGCAAATATTCACTCTTCTGTTTCAGGAACAGTATTTAAGCTGGATGACATTATGGATGCAAGCGGTTTTCGCAAAACATCTGTAATCATTAAAGTAGATGGTGACGAATGGTTAGAAGATATTGACCGCAGTGCAGATTTAGTGAAAGAAATAAGCCTTAGCAAAGAAGAAATTGTAAAAAAAATTGCTGAAGCCGGAATCGTTGGTTTGGGTGGTGCAACCTTCCCTGCTCATGTTAAACTTTCAGTTCCTCCGGGAAAAACTGCCGAAGTTTTAATCATTAATGCAGTGGAATGCGAACCATACCTAACTTCTGATCATAGAGTTATGCTCGAAAAAGGTGATGAAGTTTTAGTTGGAACGCAAATTCTAATGAAAGCATTAGCTGTTGATAAGGCAATTATTGGTATTGAAAATAACAAACCAGATGCTATTGCCCATTTAACTAGCTTGGCTTCAAAATATCAAGGCATTGAAATTTGCCCATTAAAAACACAATACCCACAAGGTGGTGAAAAACAGTTGATTTCAGCAACTATCAAACGTGAGATCCCATCTGGAGCTCTTCCGATTGAAGTAGGTGCTGTGGTACAAAATGTTGGAACTGCTCTTGCTGTATACGAAGCCGTTCAAAAAAACAAACCTCTTTTCGAACGTGTAGCTACCATTACTGGTAAGTCTTTACAAAATCCTTCTAACTGGTTATTCCGTATTGGAACTCCTGTTAAAGATTTGATCGATGCTGCAGGTGGCTTACCAGAAGATACTGGTAAAATTGTAGGTGGTGGTCCGATGATGGGAAAAGCATTAACAACTGTTGATGTTCCTTTAACAAAAGGAAGCTCTGGATTGTTATTGTTGCCTCAGGAAGAAGCTGCTCGTAAAGAATCTAAACCATGTATTCGTTGTGGAAAATGTGTTTCGGTTTGCCCAATGGGATTGGAACCATTTCTATTAATGGTTTTGGCCGACAAAAAAGAATACGATCGACTAGAAAGCGATGCTGTAATGGATTGTATAGAATGTGGTTCTTGTAGTTTCACATGTCCTGCTAACCGTCCTTTATTGGATTATATCCGATTAGGGAAAGGTAAAGTTGGACAGATCATGAGATCTCGCAAATAAATAATTACGAATGACGAATTAGAAATTACGAATTAAAAAGTCATCTTTTTCTATCATTTCTAAATATACGTATTCACACATTTACAAATAAACTAATTTATAAATAGATATGAACTCCAAAGTATTAGTCGCACCATCTCCACACGTTCATAGTGGAGATTCCATACAGAAGAACATGTATGGTGTGGTATTTGCGATGCTTCCGGCACTTATATTCTCGTTCGTTTACTTTGGTATGGGAGCAATTATTGTTACCCTAACCGCCGTAGCATCTTGTTATTTATTCGAATTTCTAATCACGAAATACCTTCTTAAAAGGGTTCCAACATTAAACGATGGTTCTGCTTTAATTACAGGTATTCTTTTGGCCTTTAACGTGCCTTCAAACCTACCAATCTGGATTATTCTAATTGGAGCTTTAGTTGCAATTGGCATTGGCAAATTGACATTCGGAGGATTAGGTAACAACGTATTTAATCCAGCATTAGTTGGTCGTGTATTCCTTTTGATTTCCTTTCCAGTTCAAATGACGAGTTGGCCAAAGCCTCTTGGTTTTAATACTGCTTATTTTGATGCAGAAACAGGAGCAACTCCTTTAGCAATAATTAAAGAAGGATTGAAAAAAGGAGAGCCATTATCTCAATTAATGCCTGATGTTCCAAGTAATATGGATTTACTTATGGGAAATATGGGCGGATCTATGGGAGAAATTGCTGGTATTGCCCTAATCGTTGGTTTGCTTTACATGCTAATTAAAAAGATCATTTCTTGGCATATTCCAGTATCTGTTCTTGGAACAGTAGCGATCTTCTCAGGAATTCTTCACTTAGCAAGCCCTGAAGCTTATGCTGGTCCATTATTTCACATTTTAACGGGAGGTTTATTATTGGGAGCTATTTTTATGGCAACCGATTACGTTACTTCTCCAATGTCGAACAAAGGAATGATTATTTACGGAGTTGGTATTGGTTTACTAACCGTTGTAATTCGTGTATTTGGAGCTTATCCGGAAGGTGTTTCTTTTGCAATTCTGATTATGAATGCATTTGTTCCACTGATTAATGTATATGTTAAACCTAAGCGTTTCGGCGAAAAAAGGAAATAATCATGGCTGGAAAAAAAGAATCTACATTCATAAATATGGTACTCGTGTTATTTATTGTAACACTTGTAGCCTCGGCTGCTTTGGGTGGACTGTACGAGTTAACTAAAGAGCCTATTGCCAAAGCAAAGTTGGCAAAAAAAATAAAAGCAATTAAACAGGTCGTTCCTGACTTTAATAACAATCCTAGTGATGAAGTTTATAAAGTTGGTATGAATGAAAAGGACACGCTAGAATTTTACCCTGCAAAAAAGGATGGAATATTAGTTGGAACTGCTGTTAAAACATTTACTACAAATGGCTTTTCTGGATACATTTGGATCATGGTTGGGTTTAATCCTGATGGTAGCATTAACAACTACTCGGTTTTAGAACACAAAGAAACGCCAGGTTTGGGAACGAAAATGGCCGACTGGTTTAAAAACCCAGCAAAAGAAAAAGCTAGTATCCTAGGTAAAAATCCAGCTACATCACCATTCGTGGTTAGCAAAGATAATCCTAAAGGAATCGATGCCATTACTGCTGCTACAATTAGCTCTAGAGCTTTTCTAGAGGCAGTTCAAACAGCTTATAATGAATATGCTAAAAACCAAAAAGAGGGAGGAAACAAGTAATGACAAATCGCGAAATTTTCACTAGAGGTTTCTTTAAAGAAAATGCAGTATTTACACTTCTTTTGGGTATGTGTCCCACGCTTGGTGTAACATCATCTGCAATTAATGGATTGGGAATGGGATTGGCTACAACATTTGTACTAATCATGTCTAACTTGTTTGTTTCAATGTTTAGTTCATTTATTCCTGATAAAGTAAAAATTCCATCATTTATTGTAATTATTGCTTCGTTTGTAACAATGGTTGACTTGGTGATGGCAGGATATGTTCCAGCATTACACGAGCAATTAGGTGTTTTTATTCCTTTGATTGTTGTTAACTGTGTTGTTTTAGGTCGTGCAGAAGCTTTTGCATCTAAAAACAAGATCGTTCCATCAATTATTGATGGTGTTAGCATGGGATTAGGTTTCTCTATGGCATTAACCATGTTAGGAGCCGTTCGTGAATTCTTTGGATCAGGTAAAATGTTCAACGTTACATTGTTCAACGAAACTTACGGTATGTTAGTTTTCGTTTTAGCTCCAGGTGCATTTATTGCGTTGGGTTACTTGATTGCATTTATTAACCATCTAAGAAAAGCATAAGGAGAGAAATCATGGAATTTATTGTAATTATAATATCAGCAATATTTGTAAACAATGTAGTTTTGATGCAATTCCTTGGAATATGTCCATTCCTTGGTGTTTCTAAAAAAGTATCAACGGCAGTTGGTATGACTGGAGCCGTTACATTCGTAATGATTCTAGCTACCATTGTTACCTATTTAATACAGCATTACATTCTGAATCCTTATGGAATTGGATTTATGCAAACCATCTCATTTATTTTAGTAATTGCATCTCTAGTTCAATTGGTAGAGATTATTTTGAAAAAAGTGAGTCCTGCATTGTATCAGGCATTGGGAGTATTTCTTCCTTTGATTACTACCAACTGTGCCATTCTTGGTGTGGCAATTATGACAATCCAAAAAGATTACAACTTACTTGAAGCAGTTGTATTCTCAGGAGCCTCAGCAATTGGTTTTGGTCTAGCACTTGTGTTGTTTGCAGGTTTGCGTGAGCATTTAGATTTAGTTGAACTTCCAAAAGGAATGAAAGGTACTCCAGCTGCACTTATCGTAGCAGGATTATTAGCAATGGCCTTTATGGGATTCTCTGGAATCGTATAATCAAAAAACAATTCAATATATTATCAAGGCAGCTCTGTTAGAGCTGCCTTTTTTATTGCCATTTTTTCTCTATACATTAACTATTCTAAGCCCTTTGTCAAATTTTTTGTGAAAATCCACAATAATAATTAACTTACAATCAAATGTGATCTAAACCGATCATTTCAACCACTAAGTTACACTTAAACCTGTTACGATTTCATGTTAAATAGAATGAGATTCCGCACGAGAGTGCTTTCCGGTTTTGGCTTAATTCTACTGTTTACGGTATCATTTGTTGTCCTCTCTATTTTTCAAGTAAAAAACCTTCGCAACGAGTCCGAATTCATTTATACACACACCTATAAGGTTAGTAATAGCGTACGAGACATCAACACGCACATCCAAACCATGGAAAGTTCCATGAAGGATATTCTCTTGGCTAAAACACAAGAAGAGTTCGATCAAGCAATCGATACAATCAATTTTTACCACCTAAAGGTCATGACCCAGTTCGATACTGTATTCAATCGATTCCTTGGCGATAAACGTGATGTTGGAATTGCATATCATACTTTTATTGAATGGGAAGAACTTCGAAATCAGATTATTGATTTAAAAGTTAGTGGCAAGGAACTTAGCGCTAAAAAAATGGTTGATGGTGTTGCGGCTGTACATCTCAACAAACTAAAGGAAAAAACTAAGGTAATGACAGATTTTGCAGAGAACAAAGCAAATCTGATCTACAGAGAAGCTACCGAAACACATACCTATACGCTATACCTTTTTATTGCCATTTCGATATTAATTGTTCTGGCTAGTATTTTTATCACTTACGTGATATCAGAAAGCATAGCTCGTCCAATTAAAAAATTCATTTTAAAAGCTCAGGCAATTTATCAAGGCAATACATCAATTCGTCGTATAAGTGAAGAACAACTATTGGATCATTCCATGACGGAACTAACCCAAACTTATACGAAACTTCAAACGGAAATAAAAGAAAGAGAAAAGGGAGAAGAAACAATTCGAACTCAATATCAAGAAATTCATGAGTATTCTGAAAAGCTAAGACTATTTAATGAAAAGTTAGAGGAAAGGGTTAATGAAAGAACTACAGCTCTAGCCGAAAGCGAAGAAAAATATCGTAACCTGATTAACGGTAGTACCGATATTATTCTGGTAAATGAATATATGGGGGATGGAACTTCTAAATTAATTGAAGCAAATGATACCGCTTGTGTTCTTCTTGGTTATTCTCGTGAAGAATTGTTCAACCTGTCTTTAATCAACTTTATTGAAGACCTACCAAAAGATCATATTGTTGATTCTATTAAAAGATTGACCAGAGAAAAGCAATTTACGCATGAGCAAGTATTTGTTTCCAAGTACGGTAAAAAAACACCAATGGAAACTGTAAGTCAACTCGTTACACTTCATGGAAAACATGTGATCTTATCTACATCGCGAGATATTACAGAGCGTAAACATGCACAACAAGCGATTGTCAAAAGTGAACGACGCTTGAAGAAAATGATTCACAAGTCTCCTCTACCAATTGTTATCACTGATGAAAAACAGAATATTGAATATTTCAATGATAAATTTGTTGAACTATTTGGCTACACCATGCAGGATATTAAAACTTCCGATGACTGGTACAAATCTTGTTTCCCGGTTAAAGAATACCGTGAAGAGGTAATGACAAAATGGAAAAATGCTATCGCTGAGGCAATAAAGAATCAAACAGATATCGAAAAGCAAGAGTTCCATATGACGATAAAAAATGGAAATATTCGTCATTGTGAATTTTTCATGGTTCCTTTTGACACTTCATCGATGATTATCATTAATGATATATCAGATATTATTTCGACACAAGGAGAGTTGGTTAATGCAAAGAATAAGGCGGAAGAAAGTGATCGTCTTAAATCTGCTTTCTTGGCTAATATGTCGCATGAAATTAGAACTCCAATGAATGGTATTATTGGTTTTGCAGACATGCTTCGCAGACCAGGAAAAACGCCAGAACAGCATGAAACCTATATCGATATCATTTACAAGAGTTCGAACCAACTTCTTAAAATCATAAATGATATTCTTGATATTTCGAAGTTAGATGCCGGACAAACATTTATTAAAGAATCGGAATGCTCTCTAAATATAATATTAGATGATTTACACGCTCAATATTCAAAAGAGAACAGTACTGATGATGAAATAGAATTCACCCTTACAAAGTCGCTATCGGACGAAGAGGCGTATGTAATTACAGAGGATCGTAAATTGCGTCAGGTAATTTCCAATCTGCTTAGCAATGCCTTCAAATTTACATCTTCTGGATACATCGATTTTGGTTATCATTTAGTAGATGAGAATTTCTTAGAGTTTTTCGTAAAAGACACAGGTATCGGAATTCCGAAAGAAAAACAGGAAATTATTTTTGAACGATTCCGCCAAGTAGAAGAAACTTTTACCAGAAAATATGGAGGAACTGGACTTGGCTTAGCAATATCTAAAGGTTTTGTAGAATTAATGGGTGGACAAATTAGAATGGAAACGATGGAAGATAAGGGGACGACTTTCTATTTTACGGTACCTTACAATCCTGTAGAAGCTCAAAATGCAAGTATTATCAAACCAAAAAAAAGTGGTTATAAATGGGATGATAAACTTATTCTTGTTGTTGAAGATGATGAAACCAATTTCAAATACATAGAAGCAGCTCTAAAACCAACTAAAGTAAAAATATTACATACAATATCTGGAAATAAAGCCATTGAATTAAGCCTTAGAAACCCAACTATTAATTTGGTATTAATGGATTTAAGATTACCTGATATTAATGGATTAGAAGCAACTCAATCCATCAAGAAAATGAGAGATAACCTCCCAATTATTGCACAAACAGCTAATGCTTTTAGAGAGGATCGCAATCGAAGTATTGAAGCTGGATGTGATGATTTTATAGCGAAGCCATTTGAGGAAAACAATTTACTGGCAACGATTAATAAATATCTTAAAAAAGATAAAAAGGCAATTCTTTAATTCAATTCGAAAGTGTATAATTCTGTGGTTGTTTCCTTTCCTGTAAGTAAAACTTCACCAAGATATCTGCAACCTATTCCTTGAGAATATTCACCATTAAGTTGATTAAACAAGTTTCCCGAAATAAGCAATCGAGACTGGTATGAGTTGCAAAGACCTTGAATTCTTGCCGCAGTATTAATTGCATCGCCATGATAAGCTATTTCGGATTTTAATTCCCCTACTTGTGCAACCATAACCTTACCAGAATGAACACCTGCTTTAAAAATAGGTACCATACCATAGTTTTTCTGATAATATTCTTTTTTCTTTTCGAGTACTTCCATAAAATCGTAGACAACTTGTAAGCATCTAGATTTCCCAAGGCCATTCTTCATCTTCCAAGTTAGCACCACCTCATCACCTACATACTGGTAAATTTCAGCTTTATTTTTTGTGACTGCACTTGAAATATCTTTAAAACAATCCTGTATCAACCTGCTATATTTAAAATGACCTAATTTTTCGGCATAATAGGTAGATGATTTTAAATCCATAAAAAGAAAGATTCGCTCCTCTTCCTTAGGCTTGTAATATTTACCTAAAAGAAATTTTAGCAGTATCCCTTTTCCAAATTTTCGATCTACATCATAAAATATTTCAATAAGTGTTCCGATAATAAAGAAATAGACCAGAATAGTATAAAATAATTGTGAATTATAAAGTTGCGATAAGCCTGTAAAAGCAACTGGCATATCTTCTATAATTAATATATCAGCTAAATGAAACCTAATATACATTAGTAAATAAGCACTACAAATATTAGTAAAAAGCGAAATGACAACAGCAAGAAAATAAGTTGGAATCTGAGACCGAATGTATTGTACAAACTTATAAATCCCTCCCCAAACAATGCCTGAAATTATTCCAGACAACAAAATATTTTGAAAGGATTGAATCCGAAAAACAGAGAACATACCATCTTCATCAACCTGAAAAACAACAAGAAAAAAGAAGGCAACAATCCAGGTAAGCGTTATAGTTAAAAAGTACGCACCAATCGATTTTATGTAATTCTTAATACTACTATTCATCACAATTCAAAAATTGTACTAACCATTAATTTCGTGCAGTAAGCCTATTCTTTACATAGTGGTATATAAAGAAATGACCAAGCCAAAAATTGATGCACCATCATCAATCCCATCCTACTGGCCGACTCGGTCATTTCTACCACTATTATATTTTCAATTCACCAATCGCTTTTAAGAAACTTACTTCTCTCAGCTTGTAATTGATCTTTGAATCAATTAATTCGCTATGTGCACGTTGCCAAAAGGCTTGAGCATCGAGTAATTCTGTTGTATTGGCTAATCCCTCGTAGTAGGAGTTCTTTGTTAAAGCAACATTTTCATTTGCTTGCTCCATTGCAATCTTTGCCAATTCAATTTGCTGAAATGCTTCTTGCAAAGTAAAATACGACTGTTGAACTTGTAATGAAACCAAATCTCTCGTGCGCGCCATTTCAAGTTCTTTTTGCTTACTTCGATAGCGAGCAGAAGCAACTTTATGCTTGCGTTCTTGCCAATGAAAAACTGGTACAGATAGCTTTGCCTGCACTGCTAATATCTTCGATGAACCAATTAGTTCTTCAATTTTACTTGTGTAAGAATACGAAGCTCCCACTCCCAACTGAGGCAAATAATCTGCCTGCGTATTCTTCACTTGCTTTTGTGATATTTCAACTTGCTTGCTTAACATTAATAACTCAGGCCTTTGTTGCAAAGCTTTTTGCTTATAATCAGCATCAATAGACGATTGATTAACCACAATTGCAGTATCTGTTGCAATAATTTCTGCGGATAAGTCTTTTCCAATTACCTGGCACAAAGACATCTTCGAAAGAACCGTTAAATTCTCTACTCGAAACAAATTTAATTTTGCCTGATTTAGTTGCACTTGAGCTTTTAACAACTCATTTTTTGTTGTAATCTCTAAATCAAAAGCATTTTGAAGATCTTGTACCAATGCCGACAACATCTTCACATATTTTCCTGTTAAAATTCTCTTTTCGTTAATAGATACTAAGTTCCAATAAGCTTGGTCGGTTTCCATTAAAACATCAGAAGATTGCAATTGCTTATTAAATACTGAAATCTCAGATCCAATTTTCGACATTTCGTAAGAAGTTCTGATTTTCCCTCCCATATAAATTGGCTGCGTAAGTGTTAAATTGGCAGAGAAATAATCTACATTTCCCATTTCGAGGTTAAAACCAGGAAAATAAACATCGCTAAGACCACTATAATTACCTGCCTCCGCATCGGCTAAGCTATTCGCAGTTGGTAAAAAAGAACCAGGTAAACTTAAATCAGTGATATCATGATAATAGTTATAAGATCCACTAGCCGATAGGTTCGGCAAGAAATGAGTATAAGCAAATCTCATTGTCGATTTACTCTCAGAAATCATTTCATCTGCAATCTTAATTTTCTGATTGTATTCCAATGCCAAGGCGCGACTTTCGCGAAGTGACAATTTTTCTTGAGCTTTTCCCTGAACAACAATCAGGGAAAAGATCAAAAGAAAGTATATTTTATTCTTCATTTTTACTTGCTTATAAATCCATAACATTTTTAGTAGACAACCTGTAAAAAATTGCATACAGAACCGGAACTACAATTAAAGTTATTATGGAACCAATTAGTAATCCAAACATGATTGCAACCGCCATTCCGCCGAATAATTCATCGCTGATTAAAGGAATCATTCCTAAAATTGTAGTAAATGAAGCCATAATAACTGGACGCATTCTTGAAACCGCAGAATCAATTACAGCTAACAGTACATCTTTACCTTCCTTTATTTCAACATTAATTTGATCGAGCAGAACAACAGCATTTTTAATCATCATTCCCATTAATCCAAGCGTACCAAGTACTGGCATGAATCCAAAAGGCTTTCCTGTTATTAATAAGCCATAACTAATACCAATAAATGCAAGCGGTAGAATTGACAAAATGATAATTGGCTGGCGGAAATTATTGAACAACATCATGATAATAATAACCATCAATAGAAATGCTAAAGGCAAGAATTTATTAATGTTATTATTCGCATCTACACTATCCTTATGCTCTCCTAACCATTCAAAATCATAACCTTCTGGCAACTGAATTGCTTCGATTTTTTCTTGAAGATTTTTAAAAGTATCTGGAGCATTATAACCAGGTGCTGGATCACATTGTGCTTTAATGGCTCTTCTGCGATCGTAACGTATAATCATAGGATCCTCAAAATCAATATTTATATCTGAAACAACCTGACGTAAAGGAATACTATGAGCAACTTGACCCCAAACTGGAGTATTTTCTAATGCTTCGATGTAATTATCTTTATTGGCTTTTGTTTTCAAAACAATTGGCAACATGTCATCTGCCTGATGAAATAATCCTATTGGCAAACCATCAGTAGCACATGCCAAGGCATTTGAAACATCCGATCGTGAAATATTAGTTAATCGAGATTGAGATTGTGAAAACTGCGGGTTCCAAACTTTAACCTTGTTTTTCCAATTATTCGTTACTTTAATTGCACTTGGTTCGTCAAGCATAATTTTCTCAGCCTTTTCTGATAGATCTCGCAATACTTCAGGATCTGGACCCGAAAACTTTGCTTCAACCATATACTCAGCAAAAATTGGCGAATAATATTTCACCCTGCAACGTGCCCAAGCGTAATTTTCGTTCAGGTATTGTTGCAAGTCTTTTCCAAATCTTTTAGTGGTATCATAATCCTTTGTATCAATAATTAACTCTCCGTAATTGGTTTTGTTTATTGTAAAAGGTCTAACCAATGTATATCGAGCGGGCGTAGCACCAATACTAGTTGTAACATTTAAAACATCTTCTTGCGTTAACAAATAGCTTTCTATATCGCTTAAATCTTTTTCTACATTCTCGATATCAGAACCTATTGGCAAATAATATTCAACAATAAACTGATTGTATTCGAGGTTTGGCATAAATAACTGTTTCACATTTTTAAATGCAAAAACCGAGGATACAAAAACCAAAACTGTAAGTACAATTATAAGCGTTTTATGACGTAAGGAGAATTTTACGAAATGACGAAATTTCTGATAAAATTTACCTCCATAAGGATCTGAATTATCATTCTCTTCTTTACTGTATTTTTTACCTCGTAAAAATAGGTCACAAAAATAGGGTGTTTGAGTTAATGCTAATATCCAACTGATAAAAAGAGAAATTGCAATTACTTGAAAAAGACTTGTGCAAAACTCACCCGTGTTATCTGGCGATAAATAAATCGGCAAAAAAGCTAATATTGCGACCAAAGTAGCTCCCAACAATGGCATTGCTGTTTGTTTTGCAGTTTTGGTCATCGCTTCTTTACGCCGAACACCTTTTTTCAAATCAATCAAAATACCATCAGCAATAACAATGGCATTATCCACCAGCATTCCCATTGCTATAATAATAGCAGCAAGACTAACTCTCTGTAATGCAATATCAAAACTAAGCATTACAATAAAAGTTGCTAGTATTGTAAATATCAATCCACTACCAATCAACAAGCCTGCTCTAAATCCCATTGCTAAAAGCAATACAACAACAACAATTAATACCGATTCAATTAAATTAATCATGAATTGGTTAATGGCAACATTTACTCTTTCTGGCTGATAAAAAACTTTGTTAATGTTTATTCCTACTGGAATGTTAGACTTTAAAGCATCAATTTTACCTTGTACAGCCTCTCCTAACTCAATTACATTCCCACCTTTTTCCATCGCAATAGCCAAACCTATTGCTGGAATTTGATTGTATTTCATCTTGTTAGTATAAGGAGTCATATAATCCTTCTTTATACTAGCTATGTCTTTAAGAAATACTGAAGTTTCACCTCTACCCGACACCAAAATATTTTTTAGGTCTGCCAATTCATGAAAACTTCCTTCGGATGCAATACGAACTCTATTACTACCGACTTTAAAGGTTCCTGGATCTACAATTTTATTTTGACTGTTCAGAATTTCGATGACCTTGTATGGATGAATACCTAAATAAGCCATTTTCTCTTGCGACAATTCAATATTTACACAAGCTCTTTGCTCTCCAAATAAATTGATTCTCTTTACTCCATCAACAAGTAAAAGTTCTCTCTTCATATAACGAGCATAATCCTGTATCTCGTCGCTACCAAATCCATCTCCGCTTAGTGCAAGAAAAATACCATACACATCACCAAAATCATCCACAACCATTGGATGCGATGCACCCTGAGGTAAATAAATACTTACATCGTTTACCTTACGACGTAAAACATCCCAAACTTGTTGTAATTCACTTGTTACAACCGAAGGCTTAATGTTAACTGTAATCTCTGAATATCCTGCTAAAGATCTTGATTCAATAAAATCAATATTATCCATTGCCTGAATAGCAGTTTCCAAAATATCAGTTACCCTCAATTCAACCTCATGAGGTGAAGCGCCAGGGTAGCTCGTCATAACCACGGCCTGTTTTACGCTAATTTCAGCATCTTCAAGCTTCGACATTTTTGAAAATGCAATAGCGCCTCCAAAGACAATTGCTATTAAAACAAATAACAATACTTTCCGCTGATTTAATACAGCTTCCGTAAAACTCATAATTGCCCTCCTATGTTCGAATTAGCTTTCTTGCTTAACATCTTTACCTTTTGACCTTCTATTAAGCTATGAACTCCTGCAGAAACTATTATATCCCCAATTTCAACGCCACTTTCAATATTAATCATGCCCTTAGAGTCAAAATCTTTTAAGCTAACCGTTTTACCTTTCACACATTTGTTTGCTTCATCGTAAATCCACACGTAAGACTTTCCTTTTTTATTAAAAACAGATTCTACAGGAACCTTACACATCGAACTCTTCGTTGTTTCAAGGTTTGTTTTAATACTTGCAACCATACCAGGCACCACTTGAAATCCCTGACGATCAACTTTTAATCTCATTCTAAAGAAGTTATCACCATTCGGTTTTTGCTCAATTTCAATAAGTTTCAAATTAAAATCAACACCAGGAAAACTTTCAAATCTTCCCGTAAATCCAGAAAACGTTTTGTATTGTAAAAAATCATTCTCACTTAAAGAAACAGCAATCTCTAAATTGTTTAGATCAAGAAGTGATACAATAGGTTGCCCTGCACCAACTTTCTCATAATTTTCGGCATACATTGCTTGCACATAACCCGAAAACGGCGCATATATTTTAGTATCCTTTAGTGCATTTTCAGCAGCTTCCTTTTGTGCTTTAGCCAATTTAAAGCCTGCCTGTATTTGATCATAAACGCTTTTTGAAGTACTCTTCTTCTCGTACAAAGCAGTATATCTTTCCGCTTGCAATTTTGCATTCTCGAACTGAGCATTTGCCGCTTCCAATTGCACTAAATAATCACGCTCATTTATTGCTGCAATCAACTCCCCTTTTTTCACAAACTTTCCTTGATCTACATTTAAATTCACCAAAGGGCCTGCAATTTGGAATGCGATTTTCACCTCTCTTGATTCCTTCACCAAGCCTGTAAAAACCTTAACAGATGAACTGCCATTGTTGTCTCCAACTCTAAAAACTTTTACTGGTTGAACAATGGCAACATGTTCTTTTGGACTGTTCTTACATCCAAATAAACTGGCGGTAACCAATACCAGTAGAATTAACATTCTTGTTTTTGCTATTTTTCTCATTGTGGTCTTTTTTGAACTCTTACGGTTCATTTAGTTCATTTTATTCAAAAAAATAAGTGAAGTATAAGACTTCATTTTACTACATCATCCTAAATTCAACAAATACGTCCTTTTTCAATACGGATTGAAAATACTTATAAAGGTATTCCTATACCTCTAAAAACAGATGTAAACGCTGCACGTAATCTTCTAATTATTTCTTCATTAGAATAATCACTTCTTACATAAAACTCATTTAGAGCTTCTAAGGCTTCTAGAATGTAATTAACTTCAATATCTGTTCTTATTAGTTTTTGATCTTGCCATGTCTTAAATCGATGTTGCATATTTACAATCAGTTCATTGTAATTATCCTCAACATCCTTTTCGATTAATGGATATTCTTTATAGATCTGATTGATCAGAATCTTCTGGCTTTCAATAGCGTAATCAAAATATTTATCTAAAAATTGTTTTGTGGCAATTACTGGATCGTCATGCTTCATCATTGGATCCAACACAGCTATGATATTAACCCTAAATATTTCAACAGCAATTTCTTTTACCAAATCCTCTTTCGAGCCAATTATTTTATACAATGTTGCTTTTGCTAGGCCACATTCTTTTGCCAACTCAACCATATTTAACCCTCGTAGACCAAACTTCAAAATCATTTCCATAGCTACTTTCGTAACCCTCTCTTGTATTTCTAATTTATCTGATTTTGCCATAATTGAACTCAATTAGTATTTTCCGTTCAAAAGTAATCAAAAATCATTTTCTCACAAACCTATTAATGAAATTTAACGATTATTTAGCCATTGTTATCTACACAGAGATTGGTTACCCAGCAGAACTTAGTTAGATTTTATCTAGCCACAAGTCTCATTAATGCCTAACTATATCCAACAAACACAATAATCCACCTTTATAGGTGAATGATATTTCCAAAAAAACTCATAAACTACGTTCTAAAATCATGTGTAATTGAACAATGAATTACATACATGTATTTTTAGAGTTAAATAGAACTTATCCCTTTATAATTAAATCTTAAATTTTCAGAATATCTGTGAATTGCTAGAAATATAGACCATCAATTTGTTGCGCACTTAATTAGCGCAAAATGACGTACATTAAGCATCGAAAGCAAATTTTGGTCATGTTTTTGTCAATTCATGACATATTTAAGAATGAAATACTCTCTATTTTTGTCAAATCGTAATTATATAAACGTCAAAACATGTATTCAATACAAAATTATTCAGTTTATTCAGCAAAAGCAAAGCTTGAAAAACCAATTTCAGATGCAACACACACCCTCACAGAAATATCATTCATCGTTCTCAGAATTCAAACTAAGAATGGAATTATTGGAGAATCCTACCTTTTAAGTTTTCAATATAGTCCTTTGGCAATTATAGGAGCTTTAAAAGATGTTGGAGAAATGATCCTTGGAGAGCAAGTGCATGATACACTTAAAGTTTTTGAAAAGGTTAATAATTCAAACGAATATTTCGGCAACGAAGGAATAAACAGATGGGCACAGTCTGCTTACAATATTGCAATGTGGGATGCATGGTGTAAAACACTTAAACAACCTATTTGGAAAGTACTTGGAACAAGCAGAAATGAAGTACCTATATACGGAAGTGGCGGTTGGATTTCATACTCTGTTGAAGAGTTAATTGATGAAGTAACTGACTACAAATCACGCGGGTTCAAAGCTGTTAAAATTAAAGTAGGAAAGCCTGACTGGAAAGAAGATTTGGAGCGATTAAAACTAGTAAGAGAAGCCGTTGGAAATGATATTGGCATTATGATGGATGCAAATCAAGGAATGGATGTACCCTCTTCGTTGCAATTAGCTACCGCTGCGAAAGAACTTAATATTCATTGGTTTGAGGAACCAATTAACCATACAGATTTCCAAGGCTTTCAAAGTCTGAAACAACAAGCAGGCATTTCATTAGCAATGGGAGAAAGAGAGTACAGTTCTTTACCATTACGTGAACTACTACAACGAAATGCAATAGATATTTGGCAACCAGACATTCTTCGAATTGGTGGTGTTGAAGCATGGAGAGACAGTGCTGCATTGGCTGCATCATTTAACATACCTGTTCTCCCACATTATTACAAGGATTATGATATTCCATTATTATGCACAATTCCAAATGGAGCAGGTGCCGAATCATTTGACTGGATTGATCCGTTGATTGATCACCCACTTTCTATTGTAAATGGTATGGCCTCACCTCATAATCGCCCAGGATGGGGATTTAGTTTTAAAGATGAGTGTTTAACTCAATTGTAAAAACCTTAATTATTGATTATGAAGTCGTTTAAAATAACAGATAAAGGCAAGTGTGGATTTTTTGAAATAGAAAAACCCGACTTAAAAGATGGAGAAGTATTAGTTCAGGTTAAGAAAGTAGGTTATTGTGGTAGTGACTTGAACACCTTCCGTGGAATTAATCCTTTGGTTTCTTATCCTCGTATTCCAGGGCATGAATTAAGTGGAATAATTGCTGAAGTGGGCGAAAATGTACCTACACATATAAAAATAGGGATACAAGCTGCGATAACTCCACAAACTGCTTGTGGAGAATGTTCGTCATGTAAAAATGGACGTCCCAATGCTTGCCGTTATAACGAAACATTAGGCGTTCAACGTGATGGTGCTTTAACCGAATTCATTGCAGTTCCTTGGCAAAAGCTGGTAATAGATGATACTTTAAATCTCACCAAACTAGCACTTCTTGAGCCACTAGCTGTTGGTTTTCATGCTTCAAAACGTGGATGTGTAAAAAAGGGCGATAAGGTAGTTGTTCTTGGCTGTGGTGTAATTGGTATTGGTGCTATTGCAGGATCAGCATACAGAGAAGCTGAAGTTATTGCAGTTGATTTAGTTGATGAAAAACTAGAAAACGCGAAAATAGCTGGAGCTAAGTATGTAATCAATTCATCAAAACAGAATGTACATGAATGTTTGGAGGAGATAACAAACGGTCATGGTCCTGATGTGATTATAGAAGCTGCAGGAAACCCTATAACCTTTAAGTTGGCTGTTGATGAGATTAGCTTTACAGGGCGAATTGTTTACATTGGCTATACTCCTGAGCCTGTCAGTTACGAGACCAAATACTTTGTTCTTAAAGAGCTTGACATCAGAGGATCCAGAGGTTCCGAGAAAGAAGATTTTGAACAAGTTTTAAATGCTGTTAAGGAAGGAAAGATTAATCCTGAACAAATTGTGTCTCATACTTTCCCTTTTGATCAGAGTGATAAAGCGATTAAGATTTGGGATCAAGATCCATCAAAAGTTAGCAAAATTGTAATCGAATTTTAAGAATATTTAGAATGACTAAAATAGAACAATTATACTCCCTTAAAGGTCTTCAGGTTGTTGTTACCGGAGCCTCAAGCGGACTTGGACTTTCAATGGCAATCATGTTGGCTCAGTGCGGAGCTAAAGTGGTTGGACTTAGCCGTTCAGGGAAGGTTAAAGTTGATATCGAAGAAGAAATTCCATCTAACCTAACTTTTGAAACCATTGATGTGGCGGATGAAAACAGTGTGAGGGAAAAGATTACTGAATTGGGTGAAAGAAATGGCATCGATGTACTGGTCAATAATGCCGGAGTTACCGTAAAAAAAGCTGCCCAAGATGTTACTCAAAAAGATTTAGACTACATCCTTAATATCAACTTATCGGGCGTTTATAATTGTAGCAAATATGCTTATCCATATTTAAAACAATCTAAAAACATCGGACGCATCATTAGTATTTCTTCTATGGCGTCATATCTTGGTTTTAATCAAGTTGTTCCTTACAGTGCGTCAAAATCCGCGGTATTAGGAATAACACGTGGTTTAGCTGTTGAATGGGCACAAGACAATATCTTGGTTAATTCAGTTTCTCCAGGGTGGTTTCCATCATTAATGAACCAACAAGTTATGGATGAAGAACGCCAAAAGCTGATTTTATCACGTATGCCTCTGCATCGTTATGGCAAGCCTGAGGAATTAGCAGGTATGGTTTGTTTTCTAGCATCTCCCATTGCGTCTTATATTACAGGACAGGATTTTAGTGTGGATGGTGGAGCATTAACTTTTGGATATTAAGTAATCAATTGTGAAAAATTTTATCTGAAATCGTAATGAAATATAGAAAATTAGGCAATACCGATATGAATGTCTCGATTCTGAGCTATGGTGCTTCAGCCTTAGGTGGAGTATTTTCAGGAACAGATGATAATGAAGGAATACGAGCTGTTCATGCCTCCATTAGTAATGGAATTAATTATCTTGATGTATCCCCTTTTTATGGTGACACAAAGGCTGAAGTGGTATTAGGACAAGCTCTTAAAGCTATTCCACGTGACAAGTACTTCTTAGCAACAAAAACAGGCAGGTTTGCGAAAGGTCTTTTTGACTTTAGCCCTGAAATGATTGATAAATCTCTTAAGGAAAGTCTGGAGAGATTAGGAACCGATTATTTAGATGTGTTACAGCTACACGATATCGAATATCAGGGGCAGAAACACATTCAAAAGGTTATAGAACAATCTATTCCACATTTAGAAAAGTTAAAAAAAAGTGGTGTCATCAGATATTATGGAATCACCTCTTATCCCATCGATGTATTTAAGCAAGTGCAAGTTGAGGCAAGAGTTGATACGATGCTTTGTCATGGGCACTATATGCTGAGCGATACACTGATGCTTGACCTGGTTCCATATGCTAAAAATGATGGCGTAGGCTTAATAGCTGCATCTCCGCTAGGTATGGGATTATTAACTGAGCGAGGAGTTGCAGATTGGCATCCCGCTACTAATGAAGATCGAAAATGTGTTCAAAATGCGGTTGTTTTTTGTAAACAGAACGGAACAACCCTTGAGAAACTTGCTCTACAGTTTAGTGTGGCTCATCCAGATATTCCAACCAATCTTGTAACCTCTTCTAATGAGAACCGAATGATCAGTAATATTAAGGTGATTGAAGAAAAACTAGATTTGGAATTACTTGCCGAAGTCCATAAAATACTGAAACCAATTACTAACAAAGATTTTGATTTTGCTGGAAACTGCGAGTTTATGTAGTTTTTTATAAAAAAATCCAAATAAAATCCATTCTAATGAAATTACATTTTATTGATTACATCATCATTACCATTTATATTCTCGTTATAGTTGGTATTGGTGTATACACAGGTATAAAAAACAAAAAGAAGACAAGCGAAGGATTCTTTCTTGCCGGCAGAAACCTCCGATGGCCGATGATTGGTGCCGCTTTATTTGCTGCCAATATTTCAACTATTCATATGGTAGGTTTAGCAGGCCAAGGCTTTTCCGACGGACTAGTTTGGGGAAACTTTGAATGGTCTGCTGCTATACTTTTAATATTATTAGGGCTTATTTTTGCACCATTTTATTTTAAAACAAAGATCTCAACCTTACCTGAATTCCTTGAAAAAAGATACAACCCACAAACCCGATCCGTTTTAGCATTTATTTCTTTGGTGACCGCTATTTTTCTTCACATTGGGGTTAGCTTATATGCTGGTGGATTGGTATTTGAGAATTTCTTTGGAATTGATCGATATATGGCCATCACAATTATTGCAGTTATCACATTTATATATGCTTTTATTGTTGGATTAGAAGCAGTTGTAATTACAGAAGCAGTTCAGTCTGTAGTATTGATTCTTGGGGCATCCATAATGACAATATTAGCCATGTTAGCCTTACCAGATGTAGGTATTAATAGCATCGCCGATTTTAAAGACGCACTTAAACCGCATCAAATATCAATGATTCATACACATGAAGGTTCTCCTCTCCCTTGGTGGGCATTTTGGTTAGGTATTCCGGTTTTAGGAATTAATTATTGGTGCGCAGATCAAACTATTGTACAAAAAGTACTTGGAGCAAAAACTCTTGAAGATGCGCAGCGAGGCCCAATATTTGCGGGCTTTATAAAAATACTACCGGTATTCATCATGGTAGTTCCAGGAATATTCGCCTATCTTCTTTTTAAAGATGAAATTAGTATTCCAGACCAAGCATTACCTGAATTAATTCTCAGAATCCTTCCTACCGGATTAAAAGGACTAATGTCAGCTGCGTTATTGGCTGCATTAATGAGTACTATAGCATCAGGATTAAACAGTGCCGGCACCTTAGTTTCTATGGATATCGTTAAGCGAAACAGACCAAACTTGAACGATAAAGCAATTTTAAATATTGGACGGGCAACTATCTTTGTTGTTATAATTATTGCCGTTGCATGGTCTCCTTTAATAGCTAAGTTCCCAAGTATTTTTGAAGCAATTAATGATCTTTTAGCAGTTTTATCACCACCAATTTCTGTTGTTTTGCTATTTGGTGTATTCAGTAGATATGGAACACCCAAAGCCGGTTTATATACTTTAATTTTGGGATTTGCATTAGCTATCATCACCTTCTCAATAGATTTTGAGATGATTGCTGGGAAACGATATATCACGGATGTTTGGGGGATTCATTTTATGTTGAAGGCCTTTTACATGTTTGCTTTATGTACCGTATTTTACTTTACAATTAGTACATTTACACCAAAAGCAGACCAAAGCACACTTAATAATCTAACACTTAGAAAACCTTTATCCTTTTTGACAGAAGGTAAAGTAAAATCGGCCGCCGACCCAAGAATGTTTGCTGCCTATTTATTAGTAATAATGATCATTCTTTATACTATATTTAGATAAAAAAGCAAGATGATTTAGAATGCGAATGCGTCATGTAAAAATATCAGATAGTGCAGAACAATCTTTTCAGTTAACACGGGAGGTTGTTCCGCACTTTTATAACCCATTGCATTTCCACAATAAGATTGAATTAACATACATTGTACAAAGTCGAGGTTCAGCTTTTATTGGCGATTACATTGGTCAATTTTTGGAGGATGACATGTTTTTCTTAGGTAGTAAATTGCCTCATGATTTTAAAAACTCACCTGATTTTTTTAAAAACAATGAAAAACTTAAAGCTGAGGCTATCGTCCTGCATTTCAAAGAGGATTTTCTTGGCCAAAACTTCTTTCTACTTCCTGAAATGAAGACTATTAATAACTTTCTTGAAAGTACAAGGAAAGGCATTAAAGTAAAAGGAAAAACCAAGAGTAAGATAAAAGAGATTTTGTTTGAAATTCAAAATCAAAGTCAGGTTAAACAGATTACTCAAATAATAGAGATTCTTGAAATATTGGCTACATCCAATGAGATTGAGCATTTATCTACTACACTCCCATCTAAAAAATTTAATTATTCAGATGCAGAAAAACTGGATAAAGTTCTGACCTATGCCATTGGTCATTTTAAAGAAAAAATTAGTTTGGAAGCTATTGCCAATGTTGCAAGTATGAATCCATCATCATTTTGCAGATATTTTAAACTAAGAACCAATCGCTCTTTTTCGGAGTTTATATTGGAACTCAGACTAGAAAATGCATGTAACCTACTAATAAATAGCAATTTTACCATTGAGCAAATTGCTCTGGAATGTGGTTTTGAAAGTTCATCCTATTTCTATCGATCATTCAAGAAATTGAAGAAAGAAACACCATCCTCTTTTCAAAAACGAATTATCGGAGGCCGAAAATAAAAATCTTAATTGTATTTAAGCGAAAACAGGACTTTCCAAACCACTCATTTAACCCTAATAAGAATCAACTAATACTCTTAAAATAACATTTCTATGAATATATTATCAACCACATTATTGTCTTCCCTATTGCTTATTTCGTGTAATAAAATTGACGAAGGCAAAATGATGCGTAGGTTTGCTTTCGCTAAAATTGGGACAAAAACGAATCTTGTTGAAATTGAAAAAGCTACTCGGTGGATTAAAACTAATAATCCCGAAGGAATTATTGACTTTGAATATTATGAGCTGGATACGATTCAATTTGTATTGCTTGACATGAAAAGTAACTACGACTTCGCTGCTACTCAAAAGTTAATTTCTAATATGGCACAAGAAAATGCACCCGTGGAGGCAATATCAGATCTATTCACGAATGCATACAAGCCAATCGAAAGAATTTATAAACTGGAGCAAAAGAAAGCCTATTCTGCCTCCAAAGGTCAACTAATACCAATAACAAGAAACTCAAAAAAGAGATTTACATTAACACTCGAGATAGTAAATAATCAACAATTAGCTCAAGAATATAAAGAAGTTCATGATATTGGTATGGCATGGACTGAAATTACTCAAAACATAAAAACAGTTGGAATTCATGAGATGGAAATTTACATGCTTGGTTATCGCGCATTTTTAATTATGGATGCCAAACCAAATTTCACATGGGAAAAAGATGGTGAAATATGGAGTACTTTACCTCGTGAGAAGGAATGGCAATCTCATGTAGCTAAATTTCAAAAGACTAATCCTGACAGTAAAGCCGCTGAGAAGTGGGCAGAAATGGATCTGATTAAATAAACTATTAACAGAAATAGCTTTCACATATCGATACAAGAATCATCTTACATTGGAAAACCTTAGAAACAATATGCTAAGGAATTTTAACAGTTGCTACATTGGTAATACCTAGCTATAATTGCAATCAGTTCTCAAAGTTGGAAATCTGCAACTCAAAACCCAATAAAAAGTTTGAAGTACGAATAATTAACATATCCTTTTAAACACAAAAACCGTCTAAGAAATCATTCCTAGACGGTTTTATTTTTTTTTATCAATCTACTTCTGAACCAACATCGCCTCAAATACGTTCACCCATTCTAAAAAATCAGGATAAACTTTTTCCCCATTTTCAATGGTTTGATTTTTAAGAAATTCTTTGAGTTTTTTCTTCCCACCTTTATTTAGAAGAAACTCGATAAAAGCTGCTCCTACTGGATAACTTAAATTTCGCTCATATTTTAAAGGTTCTTCCCATAATTCAAAAAATGAAAATTGATCATTTGTAACTCGATCTCGGGCGAGTTGAAGTAAGTTTTTATCATTCTGATCAATATAAACACCAAAACCCTCCTTAATAATCATCGAGGTAAATTTAGGTTGCAATGACCTATTGCTCATCATATGGCATAACTCATATTCATTTTCCTCTGCATAATAAACATTGACAATAGCCAAATCAGCATTTGAAAAACCAAGTTGTCTATCAAATTTTCGAAATGCTTCATTTCGATCCGTCCAAATAAACAAATCGACTTTCTTTGTAGGTTTTACATTCAATAAGGCAACGATTCTGTTGTAATTCACAATTGCCTTTTGCATATACTCACCTGCATTTTTTAACTTCTTTTTATCCTGAAAATGAAAACGAATATTATCAGATTCAACAGTTTCCCAAGCTTTAAAATAGATATTTTCTTGAAACAAGCGCAAGTATTTATTTGCATATCTATTAGCATCCCTAGATCCTCTGCCATTCTGACATTCCTTTAGGTATGCAACTGCCTTTTGTTTTTCTCCACGTGTAAAATAGCACTTCGCTAAATAAGCTTTACTCAATCCTATAACATCATTTGAAACATTCTCCAATTCAATTGCTTTTTCCAAATAAGGAATCGCTTTTTCAAATTGCTTTGAATTCGTATATGCTCGACCTAAAATAGAATTCAAATGAGAATCTGAGGCATTTTCTTTTAGCATTAATTGTGCTTTTTCAATTAACTGATCGTATTTTCCTTTCGAAAATAATTTCTTTAATTCTTTACTCTGCCCTATGGAGCTAAACTGAAAAAGGATAAATAAAAAAGTAATAAATATTTTAATCATGCTAAAATTAAGTTTAGGTTCTTATAATTACTTCACAATACAGTAAAATGTAAAAAACAATCTGATTTCATTGATCAATAATCATTCCATAAAAACAAATTGTTCTAATGTACCTATTTTGTCATAAAAAAAGAGGTTCATTAAAAAGAATAAACTTCCTTTTAACGAACCTCAATATCATTAATCTAAACTATAAAAAGAACAGAAATGGTATAATTATTCCAATTGCAATTAACCATTTACCTCTTCCTGTAACTCCTTTTTTACCTGGCACCATAAAAATTCCAGATATCGCAAACACAATCATCACGATAGCGAATATATCTGCCATTAAAGTCCAACCTTTTTTACTGTTGTAATGCAGCTTATTTATAAAGTAGACCCATTCTTTTTTCTCATATACCTCGAAGGATAGCTCACCATTTACAGGATTATAACTTCCTAAGCCTCCCTTGATATATATATTATAAGAATCATCTTCTGGTATTATTCTATTTAAAGAATATTCTGTAATATTTTCTTTCCAATAGCTAGTCAGCTTATCTGGAGATAAACTTGAAGCCAATTGCATCGTTTTATATTCAGTTCGATAAGCGGGATCTTCACCATTTTTTTTATGATTAAGAATAATGCCCGAAACAGAATAAATGATTGTGATTCCTACAAAAAAATAGCCCAAATCACGATGTATAAATCGAAGCCATTTTCGCATGCTTTTACTACTCCACCACTTCATAACTCTTTCCGTCTACATAATAAATAGCATAGTAATCTTTGTTATTCTCCTTCATCCAGGTTCTCATTTCTGTAATGTTAGCCATTTCAGAACTACAATGCCCGCTTTCAGTTTCTCCTTTGTGTTTCTCAAGCACCTCAGTTTCCCACTCATTTATTGAAGCCTCATCTAGGCGCTTTTCTCTTAGCGTACCAGCTACTTTAATATCATTTCCGGCCATTTCCTTATCAAATCCTTCCAATTCTCCTGCCGCTTCTACTCGAATCGACAAATCGCCTTTTGTATTTTTTAAAATACATCTTTTCCCAGAGTGTGCACAAACATGATTTACCAATCCTTTAAAGGCAACTTCTTTTCCAACCATTTGATCTGCTACCACCATCAATTCATCAATAGAATAAACAGTTTGATTTGCTTGTTTTGTTTCTATATTAGACTCTTTTTGCTTCATATTACATGATATGAATAGCAAACTAACTACAAAAATGCTTAAGTACTTCATAATTAAACTTTTTAGGATTATTAATTGTTTGTTTGGTTTTTACAAACTTATGATTAGCAAGGCGCAAAAACAAGCGAAATAACATTTCTTTAACAAAAAAACAGAACCTAAAACTTCAATTAATAATTAGGCCTAATTCCTTGTCCTTAAAAAATTTAAAATCACATTAAACATCCACCCTTTAAATTTTAACCTAAAAAAACCCACCTTTCATGCAAGTATAGTAACCATTCACAAGAAATACCGTACTATAAGCGACATCATTAAAAACTTAATTTCATTTGTTGATTTAGATTTTACAGACCTCGATATATTATGCAAATACAATTTAGAAGATTTAAAGATTGGAAGATTAAAACAAAGTTATTTCTATCTACTCTAATCACCCTTATAAGTATCCTATTCCTTGGTCTTATTTCTAGCTATTTTTTCAACACTAGCAGAACTTTAGGTATCATGATAAATGGTGTGCGTGTTCATCAAAACTTACTTCAAAACTCGGTAGAAGATTTGTATCAATTTAGAATTCGAAAAGATTCTACATATCTGGTAAAATCAGCAGCACATTTAACAAAAGCAAATCACTTAATTGAAGATTTGTTAAAACTAGAGAAAGATTACACCACTAAGAGTACGGCAGAAATAGCTTCCTATCTTTTTAATGGTTCTCCCGAAGTTTATAGTAATGACATCAAGAATGCAGAATTGCTAGTAAGCAGATTAAAAGTACTTAACAAAGTACGTAACAAAAATTTAAGCGGTGCAAGAGTAAACGTCCGCAAAGCACTTAAAATTATTGACGATATTAAAAAAGAACTTCTTAGTAACGGGGAAAATATAGATATTGATATAATTCAAGTTAAACTAAGTACAATTCAACAACATTACTCGAACATTAGTAACGAAGTTAATGATCTATCACATAAAATTAATTCGGCTTTAATTTTTGTAATATTTACGATCGCATTGATTATTGCAAGTATAATATTTGTTTTAGCTAGATATATTTCGAAATCAATTTCTGTTCCTGTTGAACAAATCGTTGACAATTTTAAGTTGATCGCCTTGGGGAACTATCACACGCCATTAAACATTGAATCAAAAGATGAAATTGGAAATCTAGCTAGATCATTCAATACAATACAACTTGATTTTCAGAATGTTGTAAACCACACTGGTAAGATTGCAAAAGGAGATTTAAGCCATACCATTTCGCCAAAATCAAAAGAGGATGAATTATCCATTTCCTTAAACCAAATGGTCCAAACACTTAAAGATGCAAAGTCCAAAAACGACGAAACCTTATGGTTTAGATCTAGTGTAAATAAATTTAATGCCATACTTCAAGGAGATCAGAACTTAGAAAATGTAACAAATAAATCTCTTATTTTCATCAGTGAATTATTAGAAGTTCAACTTGGAGCAATCTATATTTATCATGAAGATCAAGAAGTATTAGAGCTTAATGCCTCGGTTGGAATGCCAAAGGATATCGAGTATAAAAACATACCTAAAGGTCATGGTTTGATAGGTCAGGCAGCACTAACAAAGAAAATAAAGCATTTTAAAGATGTTCCGAATGATTATTTTTCAATCTTTTCGGCAACAGGAAAAATGAAACCAAATAATATCCTACTCATTCCGCTTACTTTCAATAATAAAATACGAGGAGTAATGGAATTAGCAACAATTAACACACTTAACGAATCAGCAATTAGCTTTATAGAAGCGATTCGTGAAAGTGTTGCTGTTAAAATCTCATCTACTTTAGCGAGAACCCAGTTAGAGGTACTGCTCACGAAAACACAAGATCAAGCCAATGAATTACAGGTGCAGCAAGAAGAACTTCGTATTGCAAATGAAGAACTTGCCGACCAAACACAAACATTAATTGACAATGAGACAAAACTGCAGGTACAACAAGAAGAACTTCGTGTTGCTAACGAAGAATTAGAAGAAAGAACGAACCAACTTGAAATACAAAAAGACGAAATTCAAACCAAAAATCTCAATTTATCTGATACACATGATAAACTTGAAACAAAAGCTCGTGAATTAGAACAAACAAGCCAATACAAAACTGATTTCCTAGCGAACATGTCTCATGAATTAAGAACTCCCCTAAACAGTTTATTAATTCTGTCTAGTTTGTTAGCTAAAAATAAAAAAGGAAACTTAACTTCTGAAGACATTGAGTCAGTAGAAATTATAAATAAGAGTGGTAAAGATTTATTGCAATTAATTAATGAAATTTTAGACCTATCGAAGATTGAAGCAGGAAAAATGACTGTTGAATTTGAAAATCTTAACACTGAAAGTATTGCTAAGGATATTCTAATCAATTTTAAACATCAAGCGGAAAAGAAAAAATTAGACTTGAATATTGACATCGCTTCTGATTTCCCTAAAACCATTGAAACAGATCAATTAAGAATATCTCAAATTCTGAAAAACCTTTTATCAAACGCTTTTAAATTTACTTCACAAGGATCTATTACAGTAGCTATGAAAATGGTCACCGATAAAGAAAACTTGCGAAGAACAGATTTAAAAGATGTTGATACGTGTGCATTTTTGGTAACAGATACAGGAGTAGGAATTCCTGATGAAAAGAAAGATGCCATTTTTGAAGCTTTTCAACAAGCAGATGGAAGTACGTCAAGAAAATATGGTGGAACAGGTTTAGGCTTATCTATTTCGAAAGAATTGGCTAGGTTGCTTGGTGGCGAAATCCATTTGGAGAGTGAAGCAAATAAAGGATCAACTTTCACACTTATACTGCCATTAGAGCAAAATGAAAGTAGCAAATCAGATGTAAACTCTAGTACAATTATAGAAGACAAGATAGTTGAAAAACCTGTTGTCTTGCCACAGTTCATAGATGATGATAGAGACATACCTCATTCAAAACCTACGGTAGTTGTAATTCATCCAAATCAAAAAGAAGCAAGTCAGCTTTATTCTCAAATTCATGACACTCAATTCAATGCTCTTGCAGCTTCAAATGTTAGCGATGCATTGTTATTAATTGAAGCGCATCAACCTTCGGCAATTATAATTGGTCTGGAATTGTTAAGAGAAAATGGAGAAGCTGAATTAGAACAATTGAAAGCGCACCCTTTTGCATCAACTTTACCAATACACATTGTTAATCCTGTTGAAGGAATTGGCGAAATAGAAAAAGGAGAATTGTCAACGGTTAACGCAACAGATTTTAATAGCGCAATTGGAAAAATTGAAAAGGAATTACTTTCTGATTATAAAAAAATACTAATAATTGAAGATGATCCATTAACTCGTAAAATCCTCACAACACTCTTAGAACCAACCAATGCGATTATAGAAGAAGTATCAACAGGTCTTGAAGGAATAGCGCTAATTAAAGAAAACAAATACAATTGTATCGTTTTAGATTTAGGCTTACCTGATATTAGTGGTAATGAATTATTAGCCAAACTCTCGGAGGAAAATATCGATATCCCAAATACGATTATTTATACAGGAAAAGATTTATCTAGCAACGAACATAGAGAATTAAGTAAATTTACAAACTCAATTATTCTTAAAGGATTAAAATCTGATGAAAGATTAATGGACGAAGTAACTTTATTTCTTCATCAAGTAGCTACAAAAATCCCTGATAATCCGAAGGTAAATGCAACAGAAATTGACGACTCCATTTTTAAGGGAAAAAAGATACTTGTCGTTGACGATGAAATCAGAAACATATTTGCCCTAGGCAAAATACTTGAAGATAAAGAAATTGAAGTATTGGAAGCTGAAAACGGTAAAATTGCAGTTGATGTTTTAAATGAAAATACAAATGTAGACCTAGTTTTAATGGATATCATGATGCCAGAAATGGATGGATATGAGGCTATGACGCTTATCAGAAAAACACCAGAAATAAAAGACATCCCAATTATATGCCTTACAGCTAAGGCAATGAAGGATGATTATGAGAAGGCTATCGCATCAGGAGCAAATGATTATTTAGCCAAACCAATTGATGAGAATAAATTATTTTCGATGTTGAAAATCTGGCTTTATAATTAACTGCAACCCAATACGAAATATGGAATCGAATAAACAACAACAACAACTACCTATAATGCAGAAGATTAAAATATTAATTGTTGATGACAAAGAAGCAAATCTAATAAGTCTTGAAAGAGTACTCGGCGATTTTGATGTTGAGTTTATTCGAGCATCATCAGGAGAAGAGGCATTAAAACATAGTCTTAAAGATGAATTTGCAATGGCCATTCTTGATGTTCAAATGCCAGGTATGGATGGCTATGAGACATTAGAGTTTATGCGCCAACGAAAAAAGACTAAATTGCTGCCAGTAATTTTTGTATCTGCAATTCATCAAAGTGATCTGCATATCATCAAAGGAATTGAAACAGGTGCCGTAGATTTTATTCCAAAACCAATTATTCCTGAAATTTTAATCGGAAAAGTGAAAGTCTTCCTCGATCTTTATCAACAAAGAAAAGAGTTAGATCAATTGTTAAAATACCTTGAAAAAAAGAACGAAGAATTAATTCTTGAAAGAAACAAAGCTGAAGAGGCAACTAGATCTAAATCCTTATTTCTAGCAAATATGTCGCATGAAATACGCTCTCCTATGAATGGTGTATTGGGTTTATCTAAACTTTTGTTGCAGTCAGATTTAAATGATGAACAAAAAGACATGCTCGAAGTAATGAGCAATTCAGGTGAAAATTTAATTCAAATCATAAATGACATTCTAGATTACTCGAAAATTGAGGCCGGGCAAATCGAGCTTGAAAATATCGACTTTAATCTTAAAAAAGTTACCGATACTATTTTTCACCTTCTAAACTTTAAAGCAGTTGAAAAAGGGATCGAATTCAAGATTGAAATTGATGATATGGTACCTGAAAATTTAATTGGAGATTCATTCCGATTAAATCAAATTTTAATGAACTTAGCCAACAATGCTATAAAATTCACTCAGGAAGGATCCGTTACCATTTCTATCAAATGTCTGGAAAAGAAAAACGAGCAGGTTACCTTATTCTTTGCAATAAAAGATACCGGTATTGGAATATCAGCAGATGCACAAACAAAGTTGTTTCGTGAATTTACACAATCTAATAGTACCATTTCTCGCGAATTTGGCGGAACTGGCTTAGGCTTAGCCATATCAAAAAACCTTACCAATTTAATGGGTGGGAAAATTAGCCTTCAAAGCCAACTTGGTGTTGGTTCTGATTTTATGGTAGAACTAAATTTTGACTACAAAGAAAAACAAGCAACAATGATAGACGAACAAAATACAAACATCCCTTCTGAAATCTCAATTCTGGTTGCAGAAGATAATCCTATCAATCAAAAGGTTGTTACCATGACGCTAAAGATAATGGGATTGAAATGTGAGATCGCAAAAAATGGTCTGGAAGCATTTGAAATGTACAAAGAAAAACGTCACCAAATCATACTAATGGATATGCAAATGCCTGTTCTTGATGGGATTAGTGCAACGGAAAAAATTAGAGGATTTGAAAATTTAGAAACCATTGATGATCCTGCTTTTATTGTAGCACTTACCGCGAATGCCTTTGTTGAGGACAAACAAAGATGTATTGAAGCTGGCATGAACGACTTTATTAGCAAGCCATTTAAAGAAGAGGCTCTTAGGAAAGTATTGAATCAAGCTTCAAAGAAATAGTACGTTAGAAAGTGCATATGAATCCAAACAAACTGGAGAACCTAGATAATATTGATATTGAAATACCTTTACTCTTAGAAGCAATTTTCCAAAAATATGGATACGACTTTAGGAATTATTCCAAGGCGCATATTAAGAGAAGATTGATGCATAGAATGGCTATTGGTAAATTTGAATCAATCTCTTTAATCCAAGATAAAATATTAAGAGATAAACAATTTTTTGTTGAGCTACTAGCAGATTTATCGATTAACGTTACAGAAATGTTTCGTGATCCTGATTTTTATTCCTCATTTCGCGAAAACATTATTCCAAATTTAAGAACCTATCCGTTCATTAAGATTTGGCATGCTGGATGTGCTACAGGAGAAGAAGTGTACTCACTTGCTATCATGTTAAAGGAAGAGCAGTTGCTAGACCGATGTCAAATTTACGCTACAGACTTTAATCGAAAAGTACTGGAAGTTGCTAAGCAAGGCATTTACCCTACTCAAGATTTAGATCGCTTTGAAAGAAACTACATAAAATCTGGTGGCAAAGGAAAATTATCCGATCATTATACAACAAAATATGGTTCAGTCAAATTCGACCAAAACCTTTCTAAGAAAGTTGTTTTTGCTGATCACAATTTAGTCACTGATGATGTTTTTGCAGAAGTTAATTTAATTCTTTGCAGAAATGTTCTCATCTACTTTAATAGAGATTTACAAGCAAAAGTTGTTAACCTATTTCATAAAAGTCTTTCTTCTAGTGGTTTTTTATGTCTGGGAACAAAAGAATCTCTTCGTTTTACAAGTCAAGAAAGAAATTTTACCGAAATTGATGTAGCACAAAGAATATTCAAAAAAAGAATTGGTTAATGTATAAAGCTTTAGTAATAGGAACATCTTACGGAGGATTAGAAGCATTAAAAAAAATCATACCGTATTTCCCAAAAGATTTTCCTTTGGCCATTCTAATTGTTTTGCATATTGGCGATAACAATAATGATCACTTTATAAATTACTTAAATAACCATTGTAATTTATTTGTAAAAGAAGCTGAAGACAAGGAAATTATTAAGGCTGGAACAATTTATTTTGCTCCTCCTAATTACCATTTACTAGTTGATGAAAATTCACAAATTGCATTGAGCATAGATTCTAGAATACATCATTCCAGACCATCCATAGATGTTCTTTTTGAATCGGCTGCATGGCATTATCAAAACAAGCTTATAGGAGTATTGCTTACCGGTTTAAATCAGGATGGAGCACTTGGGCTAAAAGAAATACAAGAATTTGGTGGTCTCACAATTGTTGAAAACCCGAACAATGCAATGGCTTCCATAATGCCGGCTTCTGCAATTAAATTAATTAAACCCGACTTCATTTTAGAAATTGACCAAATAGCCAGTGAAATAACCAAACTCATTAAATAGGCTAAATTTCTTTCCAAATACAGGTTAGCATTCACCCATTCTTCAAATGGTGACAATTAATTGATCTCCCCAATTAAGTAGTAAAACAAAACCAATATTTTTTCCGAACTTTCGGGCAAATAACACATCCAAAACAATTGAATAATGACTACTTCTGTGGAGATAAAGGCATACTGTAAAGATCTTACTAAACTTAAGAATATTCTTCTTGCTATTCAAACTAAAGAACTTGGTACAGATCATCAAACTGACACCTATTTTCATTCGAAATCAGGAATTTTAACATTAAGAGAAGGCACTTATGGATGTCAACTCCTTCACTACAATATTGAAAGTGGTAAACAAACCATTCAAAACACACTAAATACTTACGAAACCATTCCGAAATCTTCCTTAAAAGAGATTCTGGAAAAAACCATTGGTTCGAGCTGTATTGTTGATAAAGAAAGAAAAAGCTACCAGCTAGAAAACATCTCTTTTCATTTAGATAGTGTAAAAGGCTTAGGTGATTTTATCCTTATAGAAGCTAATGATTTAGATGGCTCCATCGGTATAGAACAATTGAAAGGACAATGCAATAAATACCTTAAAGCTTTAGAAATTAACGCAAAAGAAATTGTTTCGTTGACGTATCAAGAACTCTTACAACAAAACAATCTATTCAATCAAATTTTAGTGGATGAATAAAAACTAAATTAATTTGGGCGAGTTTCTACATTTTTAAGCTAACAATTTAGTAACTTGTATGAACAACCTAAAGCTATCTGTTCATGCTTCAATTTGAATTTGATATCCGAAATCATAAAATCAACAATAACGAATCAAAGGGAATTCAACTTGCCTTGAGTATTTCCTTCTTGATTTGTGCGGCTTTATTTTATGCTTTTACAAAGTATTTAGAATTCTTTCCTTTTAACGAATATCTGATACTTATTTTAGTTGTACTCTCTCTTTACTTTATTGGCTTGCTTTTAGGATGTAAACTGCTATATCCAAAAGAATACCTCACCATTAACTCAAGAAAATTAACCTATAAAACTGGTTGGCGAAATAACAAACTAAAGGTCTATCTAAAAGACATTAAAGATTTCTCAATTCAGGATCGAAATCTTATTTTAAATCTAAAGAGTAAAGAGAAATTACAAATCGACCTGAACAATTTAAGCGAGAGAGCCATAATTATTCTGAAGAATTATTTAAACCTATAAAAAAACGGAAGAATAATTTCTTCCGTTTCCTTCATTTATTTGATCGTCATTCGCGCGAATGGCGCTGTATCTTGTTCAACAAATTCTCCTCGTAAATATTTAAAGTATCCTGTAATAGCAATCATTGCTGCATTATCCAAAGAATATCCTAGTTGAGGAATAAATACTTCCCATTTAAATTTAACAGCTGCTTCTTTTAAGGCATTTTGCAAACCAGAATTAGCCGAAACACCACCTGCAATAGCAACTTGTGTAATTCCTGTTTCTTTTGCTGCTCTTTTCACCTTATTCATTAGAACATCAACAATTGTATACTGTAAAGATGCACACAAATCATCCATATTTTCCTCAATAAAATTGGGATTTTCCTTAATTCTATCGCGAACAAAATATAGAAAAGATGTTTTCAATCCACTAAAACTATAATTTAAACCTTGAATTTTTGGGCGACTGAATTCAAAAGCTAAAGGATTTCCATTCTTCGCCTTTTTATCAATAATTGGTCCTCCAGGGTATGGTAAACCCATTACCTTCGCACATTTATCAAAAGCTTCACCTGCAGCATCATCAATTGTTTCACCAATTACTTCCATATCCAAATGGTCCTTCACTACTATTATTTGTGAATTACCACCCGAAACTAAAAGAGCTAAAAATGGGAAACCAGGATGTTTATATGTATTCTTTAAATCATCAATAAAATGAGCTAAAATATGAGCTTGAAGGTGATTAACTTCTATTAGCGGAATATTTTTTGATAAAGCAAAACCTTTAGCAAAAGAAGTTCCGACCATTAAAGACCCAAGCAAACCAGGGCCTCTGGTAAAGGCAACAGCATTAATTTCATCAGCCGTAACACCTGCTTTTTCCATAGCCTGATGAACAACTGGAATAATATTCTGCTGATGAGCTCTAGACGCTAACTCTGGAACTACTCCACCATAATCCATATGTACAGTCTGGCTAGCAATAATATTCGAGTGGATTACACCATCTTTTAATATTGAAGCAGAAGTATCATCGCAAGACGATTCAATTCCTAATATAATTGTACTCATATTTTTGTTTTATATCCTTATAATACTGGTATTACACACATAAATGGTTAAAAAAATCAAAAATCTTCTTAATCCCAATAATGGGATGTTATATTCTTCTTCTTTTTAGCTAATTTTGTGCATCACTCAGAAAGGCAAAATTATTAAAAAATTTCTCAAAATATCAATTTGGACACTTGTGGTTATCATTATGATACCCATTTTAAGCTATTTAATTTTTTTAAATCGCCATGTTCAAACGTATACAAGCCAAAAAATTGCTAAATATCTTTCTGAACAAACAAAAACACCTATCACAATTGAAGGAGTTAACATCTCTCCATTTAAAAGTATTATCCTTAAAGGTGTTTATGTAGAAGATTACCGTAAAGATACTTTACTCTATATTGGTAGCCTAAAAGCAAAAATAGATTCCTTCAATTTCAAAAAACAGCAAGTTTTCGTAAACAAGCTAACTTTAAACAAGGCCTACGTAAATCTACATGAAGATAAAGATCGAGTTTTTAACTATGATGTTTTTCTCGATTCTTTAAGTTCAGGAGCCACAAAAAACCAAGAATCGAAGAATAAAAAAGTTTGGAATATATCTGTTGCAAATATTGACCTGGAAGATTCTCAATTTGGTTATCGAACCTCGACTCGGGAACCTCAAGATTTTGGGATGAACTATGAAGACATTTATGTCACAAACTTGAATTTAGAAGCTAGAAATATAAAAATCATAGGAGACTCTATCGATTTGCAGCTTCAACACATGCATTGCATTGAAAAATCGGGCTTCGAACTAAAAGATTTTAAGGCAAGAACTTGGATTACAAGTCACCAATGGGGATTAAAAGATGTTAATATTGTATCTAAGAATAGTAAACTAATAGCCGAGCATCTGTATTTTAATTATGAAACAGGTAAAAACTATTGGCAACAGTTTACAAAGAAAATGCAACTAGACTTCCAATTTACATCTTCGCGTATTAGCTTTCTAGATGTAGCTTATTTTAATGAGCTATTGTTAGGATTTAGAGAAACCGGCTATTTATCTGGCCATGTGTATGGAACGGTTTATGACCTAAAAGGTAGAAATATAGACGTTGTTTATGGGGAAAACACTGTTCTGAAGGGTAAATTTTATATGAATGGTCTTCCCTACCTAAGAGATGCTTATTTAGAAGCTGATTTTAAAGAATTAACAACAAGTATTTCAGATGTAGAAAAGGTTTATATCCCTGGCTATGACAAAGAACATTTCAACTTGCCGGAGTACTTCGATAATCTTGGATTAATTCATTACAATGGGAAATTTAATGGTTTTTTAAATGATTTTGTCTTTTACGGTGATTTTGATACTGATTTGGGAAAATTAGAAACCGATTTATTGTTTAAGCCCATTACAGGAGGCAACAGATTAAATTTCAAGGGAGATTTAAGTGCTAGTGACTTTAACCTTGGCGGATTTTTAGAGCAAGATAAAGTAGGAAACGTATCCTTGAATGTTTCTGTTAATGGATTTACAGAATCTTCTTCTGCTCAAGGAATCATGAAAGGAAACATTAGCAAAGTAGATTTCAACAACTACGAATACAAAAATCTTTCCTTAGATGGTTTCTTCTCAAACTCACGATTTGATGGAAAAGTATCGATAGAAGATCCAAACATTGGTTTCGATTTTGAAGGAAATGTTGATTTCTCAACGGAAATACCAACCATGAAATTTAGCTCACATCTTCGTAATGCTAAATTATTTCCTCTCCATTTAAATTGGGAAGATCCTAAAGCCGAATTAAGCCTTACAATGAATGCCAATTTCGCAGGCAGTGGATTTGACAATGCCAACGGAATAATTGAAATTAGTGATACTGAATACACCAACAGCCTTGGAGAATTTACGCTGCAAAAATTTACAATTAATTCTTTTTCATCTCCAAGTTTTAAGCGAATCATCCTAAATTCAGATATCTCCGATGCCAAAATTGAAGGGAATTATGAAGTTGGCAAACTAATTTCTTCAATTACCAACATTGCTTATTCTTATTTGCCAGCTTATGCTCCAGACAAAGAATTTGTCAACACTGATACTACAAACCAATTCAAATTCTCGGTAGAATTGAAGGAAACCGAGCCAATTACGAAACTTCTTTTTCCAAAAATCACGTTAGCACCAAATACCAGTTTACAAGGAAGTTTAAATGCAAAAGAGCAAGAAATTGAAATGAATTTCAGCTCTCCAAAACTAAGCTTTGAAAACAAAACTTTCGACGAATTAAAAATCGATTTATCAACTGATGATAAAGAGTTAGTTCTTAAAGGTCGCACCAATAAATTTAGCTTTTCTGATAATTTCCGTTTGTATAATTTATCAGAAAAAATAGTTGCTAGCGATAATAAAGTACAACTTAGTGTGCTTTGGAACAATTGGGATGCTGTTACTTATAGCGGTTTTATTTCGGCCGAAGCACAAGTTGAAAAATCTAAAGTAAGTAATAATCCTGTTTGGGATATTGACCTACTGCCTAGTACAATAATTATGGCGGATAGCATCTGGAACATTCCGAAATCTCGTTTTGTTTTAGACAGCACAAGCTACGAGATTGATAACTTTAAAGTCAGCAGAGAAAATCAATATTTTGGTTTAGATGGAAAAATCTCAAGCAATCCTAAGGATAGTATCAATTTTCAAATTGAAAATATAAGCCTAAAGAATTTAAATGACCTTACTCGTGAACAAAACATTGGTATCGATGGTACAGTTCGAGGTTACCTGCAATTATCGGACTTTTATGGTGATCGTCTTTCCAATTCGAACATCATGCTTGAAGATCTGGTTCTTAACAACGATACATTAGGCAATTTTTACCTTCTAAGCGATTGGGATAAAACAGCTAAGGAATTGTCCTTTTCATCTTTTACCGATTATAAATCTCGTAAAGAGTTAGAATTAACTGGAAGTTATTTTCCTGAGCAAGATTCCTTAAATATGAAAATTCAAATTGACAAACTACGTTTGGACCTCTTGAATCCATATTTTCAGGAAAACATTTCGAATATTAAAGGAACTGCCTCAGGGAATTTGCACATTGAAGGACCTATGGATAATCCGACATCAATTGGAAAATTAAATCTGGAAAATGCTGCATTTACAGTAAATGAATTGCAAACAACATACACTTGTAACGACAGTATTAAGATAACACCCAACGAATTCCAATTTCAGGATTTCAAGCTTTATGACGAAAATAAAAACACAGCTAGTTTTTTTGGTGTCATATCTCATAAGCAATTCAGCAACTTCAATTTAGATCTCGCAATAAATACCTTAGATTTTAATGTTTTAGATACAAAAATTACAGATAACGAGTTATTTTATGGACAAGCTTATGTGACAGGTGTAACTCAACTATTTGGTTCTGTTGATGATTTAGATATTGAAATTATTGCTAGAACCGATAAAAACACCAAGCTGAATGTTCCATTAAACAATAGTGGAGATATTAAAGAAAGTGATTTTATCACCTTTGTGAATACAAACTATCATTCTGAAAGTTCTGAAGAAGAAAAAGAAGAATACAAAATAGATTTGTCGGGCATTCGAATGAATTGTGATTTGGAAGTTACTCCGGAAACTGAAATCCAAATTATTATGGATGCAAAAATTGGAGATGTTTTAAAGGCTCGAGGAACCGGAAATTTAAAACTTGAAATTGATACCAAAGGAGATTTCAAAATATTTGGGGATTATACAATCCAAGACGGTAGATACATGTTTACACTTCAGAATGTGATCAGCAAAAAATTTGATTTGGCAAATGGTGGGACTATTAAATGGGCAGGAGATCCTTACGACGCAACGGTAAATATTAATGCCATGTACAATGTAAAAACCACTTTATACGATCTACTATTAAACACTCCATACATCGACAATACCAAAAAGGTACCTGTACAGTGCAATATGAATTTGAGTCAGAAACTCTCCAATCCTAATATTAAATTCAGTATCGATTTTCCAACTTTAGATCAACAAACGCAAAGTATTTTAGAAGGTCTATTCTCTACCGAGGATGAAATGAATAAACAAATTCTATCCTTATTGGTTTTGAACCGCTTTTATACTCCAGAACACCTAAGGTCAACTGATCCTGATTTTGAGAATAAGAATTCAAGCTATGCAGTTGGAGTAACCACAAGTGAATTATTATCGAACCAGTTATCAAACTGGTTAAGTCAAATTAGTAATGATTTTGATATTGGAGTAAGCTATCGTCCAGGAGATAATCTAACAAGTGATGAAGTAGAATTAGCACTCTCTACTCAGGTGTTTGACGATAAAGTTACTATTAATGGAAATGTTGGCACAAGTAACAGCCAAACTAGAGATAATGATATTGTTGGTGACGTGGATGTCAACATCCGACTTGACAAAAAAGGCAAAGTACAATTGAAAGCTTTTACCCGTTCCAACGAGTATTTGGTATATGAAGAATCAAGGAATACACAAGGAATTGGTATTTTCTACAAAGAAGAATTCAATACTTTTTCTGGATTAATAAAAAAATACCTCAATTTCCTTAGTCCCAATAAAGAGGAAAAGAAAGACTAGCTATAATCTTCCAAAATAGTGTTTAAGAAATACATTATCAATGTTTTTCAACAGAATTAATAATGGTTTTTTTTCTTTAATTGCCCAAGACTTTAAAGCGCAAATATTATTATATTAGTAGCTTACTTTTGAAATTAAATTAACTAAATAATAAATCTATTACTATGTTTACACTAATGGTTGTGGTTTTTGTTCTCGGGTATGCCGCTATCGCCCTGGAACATCCACTAAAAATTGACAAAGCAGCTTCGGCGCTTTTAATTGGAGTTATAACTTGGGTTCTTTATGTATTTGGAGGCGTTGATATTCTTTCCTCTGGCGTAAGTACAGCATGGAACAATTTCGTAGCAAGTAATCCAAGTCAAGATAATGTTGAAGGAATGAAACACTTTATTGTGCATCATGAGGTTCTTCATCACCTATCTGAAATTTCAGCAATCCTATTTTTCCTATTAGGAGCAATGACAATTGTTGAGATCGTAGATCAACATCAAGGTTTTAAGATTATTACAGATAAAATTAAAACGACCAATAAGGTAAAACTACTCTGGGTTCTTAGCATTCTTACCTTTTTCATGTCTGCTGCATTAGACAACTTAACAACCACAATTGTAATTGTAGCTCTAATTCGCAAACTTATAGATGACCAAAAAGATCGTTGGTTCTTTGCTTCAATGGTAGTTTTAGCTGCTAATGCCGGTGGTGCATGGTCTCCTATTGGAGATGTAACAACCATTATGCTTTGGATTGGTGGACAGGTTACAACCTTCAACATTATTACTCGAGTAATTCTTCCAAGTTTATTTACCATGCTTGTACCTCTACTTATTGTAAGTACATATATTAAGGGCAATGTAACACGACCAGAAATATCCGATGGAGATCAAACGGAATATACTACTCACAAAGAACAATTATTTATTCTTTGCTTAGGTGTTGCATCTTTGTTATTTGTTCCAGTATTTAAAACGGTTACACATCTGCCTCCTTATTTAGGAATGCTATTTGGCTTAGGTATAATGTGGGTAGTTACTGAAGTTATGCACAAAAACAAAGGACATGAATTCAAAAGCCGTTTAAATGTAACTGGCGTTTTGAAAAAAGTAGATGTACCCACTGTTCTATTCTTTTTAGGAATTCTTTCTGCAGTTTCAAGTATGCAATCAGCAGGTCATTTGGATATTTTAGCTCAATGGCTTAACGATAACGTTCACGACATTTATATCATCAACCTTATTATCGGTGTTCTATCATCTATTGTTGATAATGTACCTTTAGTAGCTGCTGCTATGGGAATGTATCCTATCGAAGGTGCTGAAGCTGTTGGATATGCTGCCCATTTTGTTCAAGATGGTTTATTCTGGGAGTTCTTAGCATATTGTGCTGGAACAGGAGGAAGTATCTTAATTATTGGTTCTGCTGCTGGTGTTGCCGCTATGGGAATGGAAAAAATTGATTTCATTTGGTATTTCAAGAAAATTTCTCTTCTTGCACTTGCTGGATACCTTGCTGGAGCTGGTGTTTACTACATTCAAGCAATGTTATTACATTAAAGTATTATTTTCCCATTTTTTGTGTGGGGAATAAGAAACAATAATATTAATTTAGCGAGATATAATATTTTATATTATATCTCGTTTTTTTATGTGTTAGATTAAACCAGAAAATAGTAAATATGAATTATCTTTTGATATTAGCAGGAATTCAAGCTTCGGCGCAGATTGATACTCCAATTGTGGAAGAGGGAGCGGAAGCGACTGAAATTTCCCTTAACTTTATTGACCTTGCCTTTAAAGGTGGATGGATTATGGTTCCCATTTTAGCGTTATCAGCTATTGCAATGTATATTTTCTTCGAAAGATTTTATGCGATCCGAAAAGCATCAAAAGAAGATTCAAATTTCATGAATCGAATTAGAGATTATATTCACGAAGGAAAAATGGATTCTGCTTTGGCTCTATGCGAATCGAACGATACTCCAGTTTCTAAAATGATTTCAAAAGGAATTAAAAGAATTGGTCGTCCATTGAACGATGTAAATGCAGCGATTGAAAACATTGGTAATTTGGAGGTATCTAAATTAGAGAAAAATCTTCCTACGCTAGCTACAGTTGCTGGAGCTGCTCCTATGATTGGTTTCTTGGGAACGGTAATGGGAATGATTCAAGCCTTTTATGCTATGGCTAATGCTGGAAACAATATTGATGTTTCACTCTTAGCAAATGGCATTTACACAGCTATGGTAACCACTGTAGCAGGTCTTATTGTAGGTATTATAGCTTATTTTGCCTATAATATTTTAGTTGCTAAAGTAGAAAAGGTCGTTTTCAATATGGAAGCTACAACTACCGAATTTATGGATTTATTGAACGAACCAATTAAGTAATCTACACATGGCTTTAAAAACCAGGAATAAGGTAAACGCTAATTTTAGCATGTCGTCTATGACGGATATTGTGTTCTTGTTACTTATTTTCTTTATGGTAACATCAACACTTATTGCTCCTAACGCACTAAAATTATTGCTCCCACAAAGTAAGAATCAAACCTCGGCAAAACCAATTACAACCGTATCCATCGACAAGCAATTCAATTTCTTTATCGAAACTACACCTGTACCATTTTCACAACTTGAAAATCGTTTACAAACACGTTTGGCAAGAGAAGAAGATCCAACCATATCATTGCATGTTGACAAATCGGTTCCAATGGAACAAGTTGTTCGAGTTATGAATATTGCCAAAAACAACAAGTATAAATTGATATTAGCCACAAGAGCTAAATAATTTTCTTAAGCTTGCATTTTCGCAGGCTTATTCTCCTGATAATAAACAAGTAGATGAGCAATTCAAAAAGCAAAAGAATCGGTTATGTGGGTACTATAATTTTCCATATAGGATTACTTGCTATATTGTTTTATCTAGGCTTTCGAATTCCACTCCCTTTACCAGAAGAAGAAGGTATTCTTGTAAATTTTGGGAACAGTAATCAAGGACAAGGAAAAAAAGATCCTGCTCCTTCCCGAGCAAAACAAGTGATCATTCCAGCAGCAAAGCCAAAACCTCAGGTGAGTCAATCAACACCTGAGAAATCATCAGCTTCGGCAACTGAAAAGATTCTAACCCAAGATTCTGAAGATGCGCCTGCAGTGCCTTCAGCTGAGGAAATTGCAAAAAAGAAAGCTGAAAAAGAAAAAAACAGAAAGTTAAAAGCGGAGCAAGATCGTTTGAACAAGATCGAGAAAGAAAAACAACGTCAGGAAGAAATAAAAAGACAGCAGGAGGCTGAAGCAGAACGTAAAAGGTTAGCCGAAATAGAACGACAAAGAAAAGAAGAAGCCGAACGACAAGAAAAGATTGCCAATATCAACAACAAAGCAAAAAATGTTTTTGGTCAAGGAACTTCTTCCAATACGTCTCAAGGCAAAACTTTTCCATCAGGCAATCAAGGAGCTCCTACAGGCTCTCCCGATTCTGATAACTACAATGGTTCAGGCCTAGGCAATAAAGGCGTTTCCTACTCCTTAAATGGCAGAAGTTCTTTATCTATACCAAAGCCTCAATACAACCTTCAAGAAAGTGGAAAAGTTGTAGTCGAAATTACAGTTGATAAAAATGGAAAAGTTGTAAGTGCTCGTCCAGGAATGCCTGGATCCACAACCAGTAATTCAATTCTATTTGATGCTGCTAAAAAGGCTGCTTTAAAAGCCAAATTCAACTCTGACACAAATGCTCCTGCTTATCAACAAGGAACAATAACCTATCATTTCCAATTAGATTAAATAGCAGTTAGCACAAAGTTGATTTTTCAGGTATAGAGTACCGAAATGTTAGTAGAAAATCAACTATATCAAACCAATCATTTCGTAAACACCTATAAATTTTAGGGAAGCAAAAACAATAACAGCCATAAGAATGTATCGTACAAATTTAGCACCCCAACTAACTGCAAAATTCGCTGCGATATAAGCGCCAAGCATGTTTCCTACTCCAAGAATAATCCCAATTTTATAATCTATTTGTCCATTCATAATAAATACACCCAAAGCAAAAGGAGTGTAAAGAAGCACAATAAATACTTTAATCGCATTTGCTTTCACCAAATCGAAACCCGCTCCAAGCACTAATCCTGATAATAGAAAAAATCCAACTCCTGCTTGAATAAACCCACCATACAATCCAATAAAAAAGAAAATTACAACTTGCATAATACTCGGTTTCGAGCGAATCAAACCTGCCTGGCCTTTTACCCATGCATCAGGCTTGTAAAGAATAATAAAGAAGAGAAACACAAGAAGTCCACCAATGGTCTTCTCCATAATTTCTTCATTTATTTCGACAGCCAAGCTGGCCCCAATAACAGAACCAACTATTGCAGGTAAGGCTAACCAAATCCCTTCTTTAAAAGTAAAAACCTTTTGCTTTTTAAAACTACTTACTCCAACAATATTCTGCATTAAAATGGCAATACGGTTAGTACCGTTAGCAATGTTTGCAGGTAAGCCCATAAACATCAACATCGCTAAACTAATAACGGAACCACTTCCAGCAAGCGTATTCAAAAACCCTGCAAACACACCTACTAAAACAACCAAAACGTAATAATACCATTCCATAATTTTCCAATTTAAGGCGTTAAACTAAGAATAAAAATCGTAACCAAGTATGTTTAAAAACAAAATGCAAAACACATCCCATTTCACCTTAACATATTTTCGAGCACAAAAAAAGAGGAGAACCAAGTTCTCCTCTTCAATACTATATTTTGTATGATTGGATTAGTAAGCAAACATTGGACGCTCACACATCATTTCGTTTACACGCTCACGAACAGCAGTAATTACCTCTTCGTTTTCGATATTACTAATAACCTCATCAATCATTTGAACGATTACTGGCATGTGCTCTTCCTTCAAACCACGAGTTGTGATTGCTGGAGTACCTACACGTAAACCTGAAGTTGCAAATGGAGAACGAGTATCAAAAGGAACCATGTTCTTATTGATAGTAATATCAGCTTTCACCAATACATTCTCTACTTTCTTACCTGAAATTTCTGGGAATTTAGAACGTAAATCAACCAACATTGAATGGTTATCTGTTCCTCCAGAAATTACTTTGTAACCCAATTTAATAAATTCTTCAGCCATTACTTTTGCATTTTTCTGCATCTGAATAGCGTACTCTTTATAAGAATCAGTTAAAGCTTCACCAAAAGCTACAGCTTTAGCAGCAATAACGTGCTCTAAAGGACCACCTTGTTGTCCTGGGAAAACCGCAAAGTTCAATACTTGAGACATCATTTTGATTTCTCCTTTTGGAGTCTTCTGTCCCCAAGGATTCTCAAAATCTTTTCCCATAATAATCAAACCACCACGAGGCCCACGAAGTGTTTTATGAGTTGTTGTAGTCACAATATGACAATGAGGAACTGGATTGCTTAATAATCCCTTCGCAATTAATCCTGCAGGGTGAGCAATATCAGCCATCAATAAACATCCTACTTTATCAGCAATTTCACGTAAACGTGGATAATCCCAATCACGAGAATAAGCCGAAGCACCAGCTACAATCATCTTAGGCTTGTTTTCCAAAGCCAATTGCTCTAACTCATCGTAATCAACAGTACCTGTTTCTTCTTTTACGTGATATGCAACTGGGTTGTACAAGTTACCTGAAAGGTTAACTGGAGATCCATGTGACAAGTGACCACCATGCGATAAATCCAATCCTAAGAAAGTATCACCTGGCTGCAAACATGCATAAAAAACAGCAGCATTAGCTTGTGCTCCAGAGTGTGGCTGTACATTTGCATATTCAGCACCAAATAACTCACAGGCTCTATCAATTGCCAACTGCTCAGTCTGATCTACAATCTGACATCCGCCATAGTAACGTTTTCCTGGATAACCTTCAGCATATTTGTTTGTTAGACATGAGCCCATTGCATCCATAACTTGCTGACTTACGAAGTTCTCAGAAGCAATTAATTCAATACCATTTTTCTGACGTAGGTATTCCTGATCAATTAGGTCGAAAATTTGAATATCTCTTTCCATTGTTGTTTGTCTTTTTCCGAAATTAATCGAAATGATTTAATGATTTGTTAGTGTTTAAAAGGAATATAATTCCTTACTGATAAAGTATTTATTCCCCCTTGAAAAGATGATGCACTACAAAAATTTATTATAAATATATTCCTAAAAGTGCAGGTTCAAAATTAGACAAATCAGCATATTAAAAAAATTATTTCTCTCTTAATTCACCCTTAAATGAATATTTAGTAAGGAAATAGCAACACCACCTTTCATCGCAAGGTACAGAGGCATGGTTTTTAGCTTCTTTGATCCGAATAAATCTACAATCATCATGTAAAAAACAGTACTTAACCGACAATATTCACTAAAAATCTAAATTCCTTTTATTCATTTTATTAGATGATACAATTATTGTACATTTAACATTGTAATTTTCAGTCTAGAATAAACCCTAAACAAACCAATATGGAAATCGTTGAAACTTCACCTAAACAAAGACCAACTCTACTAACTGTCTTGTGCGTACTAACTTTTATTGGCAGTGGTGTAAATGTCTTTAGTAATCTTATGGGAATGGTTATGTCTCCTATTAAAAGTTTTTTAGGACCCGAATTTTTCGAAATGGCATTGCAGGACATTCCTGAAGAACCAGTTAAAAAATTTGTAGAACAAGCCTTTGAAATGGCACAATTAGCAATCGATCATATTTTTGAAATCTCCCTTGCCAATTTTATTCTATACGCAGCTAGCCTTACCGGAGCAATATTAATGTTTCAATTAAAAAAACTCGGTTTTTACATCTATGCAAGCGCTCAAGTTTTACTGTTATTTGTAGCTCCTGCCTTTATTGGTTTCAATCTCTTTACTAATATTGGAATTCTATTTGGGAGTTTCTTTGCAATACTATTTATTGCCCTTTATGCTGTTAACCTAAAAAAAATGATTTAATATATTTATTATCCCTAAAAAAACCAGACTATTATGGAAGAAAATGTAACAACTATTGAAGCCCCTAAAAAAAGATCAACATTTCTAACTGTTCTTTGCATACTATCTTTTATAGGTAGTGGTGGCTTTGGATTATTAAACTCTGTATATACCTATGTAACTTTTGAAAATTCTTATCCTGAAAAAATGCAACAAGCAACTGACGGACTTGAAGCTATGGAGGAAGCAGGAATGGAATCTGGATTCTTTTACAGTATGACAGAAAATAGTATCATCCAACTAAAGGCATTATCTGAAAACCTAGAACTAATAACAGGAGTAAATTGTTTATTTGCAATACTTAGCCTTTTAGGAATATTCATGATGTTTAAATTGAAAAAGAACGGATTTTATTTATACACAGCCGCAAATGTTTTTTGGCTTCTAGTCCCATTAGCTCTTATCGATTTCGATGCAATGTTTAGTATGACAATGATTGGAGCAGCAATTACGGCCTTATTTGTAATTATGTATGCTATAAATCTTAAACAAATGGAATAGTATTTCCAAGCTATATAAATCAAGCCGCTCCAATCAGGGCGGCTTTTTTAATACTTTTTAAAATATTTTAACTCGGATTAAAATAAGCGATTTTGTAATTTTATTGTGATAATATAAAACCTCAATCAAATGAAAATTGTAATTAATTCGGCCTTGTCTGTTTTTATCCTACTCTTTTCCTTTACAGGATTTACCCAAAAACAAGACACAACAAAACTTCCAAACAAAAACATCAAAGTACAAAGAGAATACGATGAAGATGGGAATCTGATTCGTTATGACTCTACTTATGTCTATTCTTGGTCTTCTGATAGCAGTTATCATTTTAATCCCGACTCATCATTTTTCAATTTTTCTAATTCGCACGAAATGAGAAAAAAAATGAAAGAGCATTTAGAGCATCTTTTTAAAAGAGATAGTTCGGCTTACAAATCATTTCATCATCCATTCTTTTCGGATGACTTTTTCAATAGAGATTTCTTCGAACCACAATTTTTCCAAAACGATTTCTTTTCTAGGGATTCAAGTAGAGACAATTTCTTTGAAGAATTCGAAGAGATGTTTGAAGATCGCATGAATTTTGAGAATGAAAATAGAAATCAAATGCATCACAAGCTAGATTCCATTCGACAAAACTTTATGAAACAGCGAAAAAAATATTTCAAGCAGAGAGATTCTATATATCAACAAAACAGAAAGAAAAAATCAGGAACAATTGATATCTAAACATTTTTTAATCTGCTGTAATTTCCACCAAATGTTGACGATAGGCAGAAAAAAGCTTTGATTTAGATACAAATCCGACATATTTACCATTATCGATCACGGGCAAATTCCATGCTCCAGTGTCTTGAAATTTCTTTAGCACCGATTCCATCGATTCTTGAAAGGAAATAGAAGCTGGAGGCATAATCATTAAGCTACTGATTGATATTGAATACATTTCTTTATCGAACATGATTTCTCTAACATCATCAAGCAATATGACTCCGATTAAGTATTTTTCCTCGGTTAAGACTGGGTAAATATTCCTTTTTGATTTTGAAATAACCTTTACTAATTCTTCAAGAGTTGCATCTTCATTAATACTTTTTAAATCTCTTTCAATTACTTTCGACAGCTGCATAAAAGTAAGAACTGCCCGATCTTTATTGTGCGTTATTAATTCTCCTTTTTTAGCTAATTGCGCCGTTAGGATTGAATCTTTTTGCAAGCTTCGAACCGTAATGTATGAGATTGTTGTTGATAACATTAAAGGAACAATTAACTCGTAGCCACTAGTGATTTCAGCAATTAGAAAAATCCCTGTTAAAGGAGCTTGCAATACACCTCCCAGCACACTAGCCATTCCCACTAATGTAAAATTACTGGCTGCAAGAGGTTCTCCAATCTGAAAATGATTGTAAACAAATACAAATAAAAAACCCAACATAGCACCTGTAAAAACAGAAGGTGCAAATATTCCCCCAATACCTCCAGCTCCTAAGGTTATTGATGCTGCAATAACTTTCAAAAAGACCAAGGCTCCAATAAAAATTACCACAACATACCAAACATCTGTATAATTCTCAAACAAACTAGATTGAAATACTTCATGCAAATTACCTGCAATTAAAGCCTTAACCATATTGTATCCCTCTCCGTAAAGTGCCGGGAAATAAAAAATCATTACACCCAAGCCTAATCCTCCAATTAGCATCCTATTTCGCAACAGCTTAATTGCTTCGAAACGATTTTCTATCCATAAAAATACCCTTGTAAAATAAACAGATACCAAACCTGAAAGGATTCCAAGCAAAATAAAAAAAGGAATATCTCTTACCTCAAAAGCATGGGTAATGGCAAACTCTATTAAAATTTCTTCATCGAGAAATAGCTTGGTAGTAATTGCTCCACTCACCGATGCCATTAACAACGGGATCAATGAAAATCTTGACAAATCAATTAGCAACACCTCTAAGGCAAATACAATTGCGGCAATGGGCGTATTAAAAATTGCAGCTATAGCACCAGAAGCTCCGCAAGCTAACATCAAGGTTACTTCTTTATAATTCAAATGAAAATTACGAGCCATATTGGAGCCAATCGCAGCACCAGATGATATAATTGGAGACTCTAATCCAATACTTCCACCAAAACCTGCAGTAATAATTGAACCAATAACAGAAGAATAGGTTTTATGCAGTTTTACAATACTGTTGCGCTTCGATATTGCATGCAAAAGAGAAGTAATGTTGTGCTTTATAAAATCACGAATGATGTACTTTTTAAAGATAAGCGTAAGCCCTACTCCAATCATTGGATACAGAAAAAATAAATAATTCTGATAACTCCAATCTATTCCTTCCAACAAAAATTCCCGACTTCTATACACTGCAGTTTTTAATAAAAGTGCAGTCATTCCTGACGCAATGCCAATAAGCACGCTCAAAATTAAAATAAAGCTTTGGTTGTTGATATGACGCAATCTCCAAATTAAAAACCTACGCCAGCGAGTATTTGTTGCCATTTATTAGGATAGGTGAACTCCTAATTTAATAAATCGAGAAGAAAAATACGAACTGCTGGTGAATTATTTAAGCCATTATTCTTCTAAAAAGAAGAGCTCATTCTGCAATTGCAAAATGAGCTCGACTAAATCTAACAACTAATCCTAACTTACTATTCGTCGGAATAATGTACCAAGACTCTTCTGTAAACATTAAAAATCTTTGCTTTTGATACAAATCCCAAATATTTATCGTCCTGAACAACCGGAAGGTTCCAGGCGCCTGTTTCTTCAAATCTTCGCATTACTTTATCCATTGGCGCATTCGCATCCAATATGGCTGGTGGCATAATCATTAAATCATGTACGTAAGTATCATCGTACATTTCCGGGTTAAACATGATATTTCTGATATCATCTAAAAGTACAATTCCCAACAATTTCTCATCCTCATCAACAACCGGGAAAATATTTCGTTGCGATTGTGATATTTTCTTAACCAATTCGCCTAATGTTGCATTCGGATCAACTCTCTTTAGGTCAGTTTCAATCACTTTTCCTAATTTCATTAATGTGAGAATCGCTTTATCTTTATTGTGGGTAATTAACTCACCTCTTTTTGCCAAACGCTTTGTATAAATAGAATGTGGCTCGAAATACATGATGGTTAGATAGGCAATGGTTGCCGTTATCATGATCGGAATAAATAAGGCATAGCCACCCGTTATTTCAACAATTAAGAAAATAGCCGTTAGTGGTGCATGCATTACACCTGCCATCATACCTGCCATTCCTATTAACGTAAAATTACTCTCCGATAACTTCACAAAATTGAAACCATTAAGCACTCGAGCAACTAAAAAGCCAGAAACACCACCTAAGAATAAGGATGGCGCAAAAATACCACCAACACCACCACTTCCGGTAGTAACTGTGGAAGCAACAACCTTAAATACTAGTATCAGAACAACGTATCCTAACAACAACCAATAATTATCTTTTAAGAAATAGAAAATACTGTTGTTTACCAGATGAGTATGATTTCCATCTAGAAGAGCTTGAATTGTATTGTAACCTTCTCCATAAAGTGGTGGAAACAAAAAGATCAAAACACCCAATGAAAGTCCACCAATCAGCATTTTTTGATAAGAATTCTTTACACAATCAAACAAGGATTCCAAGTACATGGAAAAACGAGTAAAATAAAGAGAAACCAAACCTGCAAATATGCCTAATATTATATAATAAGGTATGTTATTAATTACAAATGGTGCCGTTACATCATAAGATAGCAATACTCCTTTACCCATAAAGAAATAAGCAACACTAGCTCCTGTAATTGAAGAAATCAGCAATGGAATTAAGGATGCCATTGTTAGATCTAACATCAGTACTTCCAAGGTAAAAACCATACCTGCCATTGGCGCTTTAAAAATTCCTCCAATTGCTCCAGCAGCTCCACAACCAACCATCAGTGTAATGATTTTTTGGTTCATGTGAAACATACGTCCTAAATTGGAACCTATCGATGCACCGGTTAACACAACAGGAGCCTCAGATCCAACAGAACCTCCAAATCCAATTGTTAGCGTACTGGCTATGATAGAAGAAAAATTATTGTGCGATTTGATCAACGAATTTTTCTTGGATATAGAATATAGAATCCGAGAAACCCCATGTCCTATATTATCCTTTACAAAGAATTTTACAAATAAAATTGTTAGCAAAATACCGACTCCAGGATAAGCCAAGTACAAGAGGTTGGCTGAATCAACATGCAATCGATGCGTTAAGAAATGGTGGGTAAAATGTATTGCATTCTTTAATAGCAATGCTGCTAAACCACTAACAAGACCAACTACAAAACTTAAAAGTAGAACGAACTGCCGTTCCTTGATGTTTTTCACTCTCCAAATAAGAAATCGGGATAGCAAGCTTTTATTCTTCATTGTAAAAAATTCAACGTTTACGTCTATAATTTAATTGCGTAAAGGTCGGATGGCTGAAGAAGTCAGGCGGCCTTTGATAAAGAGTACATAACAAAATCTAGCGATTCCTTAACAATCATGTATTCTCCTGATTTTCTGAATAGTTAATAATAAATCTTACATAAACCCTTCTCAAATCGAGTGCAAAAGTAATAGATAATTAAACAGATAAAACCCTTTTTAAAAGAAATTTTCAAAACTTTTCAAATAAAGATCTAACCTGCTGATTAACAATGCTAACAAAGCAAACGTTTGTTGTGTATTACAGGATTTTTTCTTTATAAACCCACTTAATTTTAATCTTCGGAAAAATGTTTTAGCATTCGACGGTAAGTAGAAAATATTTGTGCCCTGGAAACGCATCCACAATATTTACCGTCGTTAAGAACTACCAAATTAAATTTATCGGAATATTGATATTTACTAGCAACATCAGCCATTGATTCATCGTGCTGAATGACTACTTGAGGAACCACCATTAAATCACGAACAAAAACTTCATTATATTTTTCAGGCTGAAACATGATTTCACGAATATCATCCAGCTTTACGATTCCCTGGAAATTATTCTCCTCATCAATTACAATAAAAATATTTCGATGTGCTTTAGAGATAACCTTAACCAAATCGCCAAGAGTAGCATCAGAATTAACAGTGCTAAAATCCTTTTCAATTAGCTTGGTAACACGCATTAATGACAGAACATTTTGATCTTTATCGTGCGTCATTAATTCTTTACGCTTGGCTAATTGAATGGTATAAACCGAATGAGGTTCGAATGTTTTTACAGTAGCATAAGAAATTGTTGCCGTAATCATCAATGGAACAAACAATTGATATCCACCCGAAATATCAGCAATTAAGAACAAGCCAGTCAAGGGAGCATGTAAAACTCCTGCAATCATTCCAGCCATACCAATCAAGGCAAAATTATTGACCTCTAAGTTTCTTAAGCCAAAATACTGAACCAATTTAGCAAACAGTACTCCTGCATTTACGCCCATAAACAAGGTAGGAGCAAAAATACCTCCAACACCACCTGCTCCAAAAGTAATTGACGCTGCAATCACTTTAAAAAAGATAACCATCACCAACAAACCAGCAAATACCCAAAAATTATCTTGTAAAGAATAGAAGAATGAATTGTTATACAGGTATGAATAATCTCCGGAAAGAGAAGCATTAATAGCCTCATAACCCTCTCCAAATAGTGATGGAAAGAAGAAGATGATTAATCCAAGTGAAAGTCCTCCAAAAATAAGTTTCCTATAAACTGATGATATTTTTTCGAAAACACCATGAATAAACATGTACGCCTTGGTAAAATAAGTTGCAATTAGACCTGTAAAAATACCCAAAGCGATATAGTAGGGTAAATCTTTCATGTTAAAGCCGTTTTCCACTTCAAAAGGATATAAAACATCCATTCCTAAAAAGAAATAAGAAGTTAAAACAGCCGAAGCCGAAGCCAACAACAATGGCACCAACGACCACATGGTTAAATCGAGCATGATTACTTCCAAAGCAAATACAATTGCCGCAATTGGAGCTTTGAAAATAGCAGCCATTGCACCAGCACATGCACAACCTAGTAGTAAAGTAACTTGTTTGTAGTTTAAATGAAAAAGTCGACCAATATTTGATCCTAGTGCTGCACCTGTTGCAACAGTCGGTCCCTCCAGTCCTACCGAACCACCAAAACCTACTGTAAAAGCAGAGGTTATAACGGAAGAAAACATATTGTGCCGATTGATTTGGGCATTCGTTTTTGAAATACTGTGTAAAACATTTGGAATACCATGTCGAACAGGACGTCTAATTACAAACTTTATAAATAAAACCGCGACCAAAATTCCGATCGTTGGATAAACAACGTAAAGAATATTTTGATATTCATCTGAAGAGTTCTGTTGAAGAAGAGAACTAATAAAATGCACCGCATTTTTTATAATAACAGCAGCAACACCAGAAGTAACTCCAATGAGAATTGCCATTATAGAAATAAACTGCCGATCGCTAATATTCTTCAATCGCCAAACTAAAAACCGTCCTAATAATGTTTTTTTCTTCACTCTTATATCTAAATATCATCAATCTATCAAACCCAAAACTTACTGATTGATAAAGGTTAACCCCTAATTTTTATTGGAGCCTAAAATAAAGAATATCTTCTTTAAGATACAAGGAGCATTATCCAAAAGAAAGCAATATTTTGATATATTTTCATATATATATTAATTCTAAAGAGTATTGTGCTCTCTCCCTCTGTCTGGATAATTTTTTCTTTGGATTTTGCACATGCTTAAAATCATACTTCCAGATCTTATTCTTATCAAGAATTTTTCTAAATTTGCAGCATAGAAATTATCCTTTAAGACACAAGCATACAATCTTTGTTCTTGTGTCTTTTTTGGTTGAAAGACAATTGATTCAATAAAATATGACAAATAGAATAACATCACTTTTTAATATAGAATTTCCAATTATTCAAGGTGGAATGGTTTGGTGTTCTGGATGGAAACTAGCTTCGGCAGTTAGTAATGCAGGTGGACTCGGACTAATTGGTGCAGGATCGATGCATCCAGATACTTTTCAAGAACACATTCAGAAAGCAAAAGCTGCAACTACAAAACCATTTGGTGTTAATGTTCCTTTGCTTTATCCTGAAATGGATAAAATCATGGAGATCATTGTAAAAGAAGATGTTAAAATTGTATTCACTTCTGCTGGAAGTCCAAAAAAATGGACTCCTTTTTTAAAGGAACATGGAATTACTGTTGTGCATGTTGTATCGAGTGCATTTTTCGCAAAAAAATGTGAAGATGCAGGCGTAGATGCTGTTGTTGCTGAAGGATTCGAAGCAGGAGGACACAATGGTAGAGAAGAAACGACAACTTTAGCCTTGATTCCATCGGTTCGAAAAGCTATTAGCTTGCCATTAATTGCAGCTGGAGGAATTGGTTCTGGAGAAAGTATGCTAGCAACAATGGTTTTAGGTGCTGATGGTGTTCAAATGGGAACTCGTTTTGCTGTTGCTGAAGAATCATCAGCTCATGAAAACTTCAAAAAATCGGTAATCGAATTAAATGAAGGAGGAACGAAACTTTCTTTAAAGAAATTAGCTCCCACTCGATTGGTTAAAAATCAATTCTTCGAACAAGTAAACGAAGCCGAATGCCGAGGTGCATCTGCTGAAGAAATGAGAGAAATATTAGGAAAAGGCCGAGCAAAACAAGGAATGTTTGAAGGCAAATTAGATGAAGGAGAACTTGAAATTGGTCAAGTTTCAGCTTTAATAAGCAAAATTCAGCCTGTATCGGAGATCTTCAATGAAATTAATACAGAGTACAAAGAAGCCTTGACTCAATTGCAGTCGTCAAAATATCAGTTTTAAAACTTGCCATTCAAAATCACACAAAGAGAATTATGATCGAATTTGACAAATTTACACTAAAGAATGGCTTGCGGGTTATTGTCCATCGCGATGAAACCACACCAATGGCTGCTGTAAATATTCTATACAATATAGGCGCCAAGGATGAGAATCCAGAAAGAACTGGTTTCGCCCATCTTTTTGAGCATTTAATGTTTGGAGGTTCTGTTAATATCCCCAACTACGATGAGCCATTACAGTTGGTTGGCGGAGATAACAATGCCTGGACCAATAACGACATTACAAATTATTATTTAACTGTGCCTAAAGCCAATTTAGAAACTGCTTTTTGGTTGGAATCTGATAGAATGTTAAGTCTTGCCTTTAGCGAAAAAAGTCTAGAAGTACAGCGAAGTGTAGTTATTGAAGAATTCAAACAAAGATATTTTAACCAACCTTACGGTGATGTTTGGTTGCATCTTCGCCCTTTGGCTTATCAAGAGCATCCTTACCAATGGCCAACCATTGGTAAATCTATCGATCATATTGAAAAGGCAACATTGGAGGAAGTAAAAGACTTCTTTTTTCATCATTACGCTCCTAATAATGCGATAATGGTTGTTGCTGGAAACGTAGAGACAGAACAGGTCAAAACACTAGCAGAAAAATGGTTCGCCCCTATTGAACGCAGAGAAATTGCAGAAAGAAACCTTCCTGTAGAACCTGTTCAAACCGAATTTCGAAGTAAAAAAGTGGAAAGCAATGTTCCTTTTGATGCTATTTATATGGCCTTCCACATGGGAAAAAGAATGGATGAAGACTTCTACATTGTGGATTTGGTCTCTGATGTCTTATCGAATGGACAATCGTCAAGAATCTTTCAATCATTAGTTAAGGAAAAAAACCTATTTTCTTCTATTGACGCATACCTTACTGGAGAATTTGAACCTGGTTTATTTCTCATTTCAGGAAAATTGATTGAAGGAGTGGATATGAAAGTTGCTGAGGATGCTATTTGGGAAGAGCTGAATAAAATAGCAAGCCAAAAGGTTGATGAATACGAACTTCAGAAAGTGAAAAATAAAGTTGAATCGACTCTTGTTTTTTCTGAAATCAGTTACCTAAACAAGGCTATGAATTTGGCAACTCACGAACTATTGGGTGATGCCAATGACATTAATAAGGAAGTAGAAAAATATCAGAAAGTTAATACTGATGATATTTTAAATAAATCGGCAGAAATCTTTAGAAAAGAAAATTGCTCAACATTATACTATCACTCTAAAAAATAGGAATGGAAAATATATACCGAAATATAGCTCCGGAATTCAAAACGATTGATAGCATTGAAATATTGCCATCAAAGAAACATATCCTGAGCAACAACATCCCTGTTCATATAATTGATGGTGGAAGTCAGGAAGTAGTAAAAATTGAATTTGTTTTTGATGCTGGAATATGGCAACAAGATAAACCTCTTGTTGCAACTCTTGCAAACACAATGATGAATGAAGGAACGAGTTCTTTAAATGCATCAGAAATTGCTGAAAAATTCGATTTTCTAGGTGCTTACATTGGTTTTTCTACCGCCAAACATGATGCGAGTGTTAGCTTGTATTCCTTAAAGAAGCATCTATCTGAAACCCTTAAAGTAACGGAAGATCTTATTAAGAATTCTATTTTTCCAGAAAAGGAGTTCAATACCATATTGACCAATAAAAAACAGCAATTCCAAATTGAACATCAGAAAACAAATGTTTTAGCAAAGGAAAAGTTTAACGAATTGATTTACGGTAAAGAACATCCTTATACCAATACCTTTTCAATAAGCGAGTTTGATACTATTTGCATTGATGATGTTAAGAATTTTCACAAAAAACAATACACAGCAAGCAATTGTCATATCATTGTTGCGGGTAAAGTTGATGAAGCAGTCTTAAATCAAATTGAAGACTTATTTGGTGCTAACAAATGGCCACAAGAAAACAAATCTGATCTTTTCAATTATGAAATAAAGGAATCAGAGCAGAAATCTGCCTTTGTTTGCAAAGATGATGCTGTTCAATCAACAATTCGAATTGGACGAAAACTATTCACAAAAAGCCATCCTGACTATACAGGAATGCAGTTACTTAATCTTATTTTAGGTGGCTATTTTGGCTCCCGATTAATGCAAAACATCAGAGAAGACAAAGGCTATACATATGGGATCAACTCCATAATGATTTCACACCTTACTGCAGGTCATTTAACTATAGTAACTGAAGTTGGATCTGAAGTTTGTAAGCCTGCCATTTCTGAAATTTTCAAAGAAATCGCTCGACTAAGAGAAGAATTGGTTTCTGAAGAAGAATTGACTTTGGTGAAGAATTATATTTCTGGTGAAATGCTTCGAAACTTAGATAGTCCTTTTGCCTTATCGGATAGTCTAAAAGGAAACTTACCATTCGGCTTGGACAACACCTATTACATTCAATTCATAAAAGATTTAAAAGCAGTTAAGGCTTCAGAAATAAAAGACTTAGCCAATAAATATCTGCAAACCGAAGATCTTTATTTAATTGTTAGTGGTCCTAAAGAGTGTGAGGAAGCAATAATAAATCGCAAATAAATTCTTTTTTACTAAACAGGATAAACTTGGCGATAAATGATGGGTTAAAGCCTGTAAATCGTTAAAATTTGTAGGTTTTCATACAAAAAAAGGCAAATAAGTCTTTAATTAAGTATTAAATAATTATTAGATTTCGCTACATTTAAGCGACACAACAAACAACTAGAAGAAATAGGTTTTTATGAGTGGAGAGACCGAAAATGATAAAAAATTAATACTTGATGCCTACGAAGAACTTATAAAGCATTGTAAAAGAAGTCGTGGAGCAGAAAGTAAACAACTTATAGATAAAGCTTTTCATTTTGCATGTGAAGCTCATAAAGGAGTGCGTCGTAAATCAGGAGAACCTTACGTTCTGCATCCTATTGCGGTAGCACAAATTGCTGCAAAAGAAATGGGTTTGGGTACAAAATCAATTGTAGCCTCCCTCCTGCACGATGTGGTTGAAGATACCGACTATACTCTGGAAGATATCGAAAACTTGTTTGGGACTAAGGTTTCTCAAATTGTTGATGGACTAACCAAAATATCGGGTGTTTTTGGTCAGCAAACATCTATGCAGGCAGAAAATTTCCGAAAAATGCTGCTCACTTTATCAGATGATTTAAGGGTGATTCTGATTAAAATGGCTGATCGCTTGCACAACATGCGAACGTTAAACTCAATGCCTTTGCGAAAGCAAATGAAAATAGCAGGAGAAACATTATTTCTATTTGCACCATTGGCACTTCGAATGGGTTTGTATGCGATCAAATCGGAGCTTGAAGATTTAAGTTTAAAATATGAACATCCCGATGACTTTAAGCTTATCTCTGAAAAAATAACAGAGCAAGAAGAGAGACAAGAAAAAATCATCAAACGAATTATTGCTCCTCTTAAAGAAAAATTAAAGGAAGGCAATATAAAATGTTCTATTAAGAACCGTCCTCGATCCATTTTTTCGATTTGGAATAAAATACAAACTCAAAACACAAGTATCGAGGAAATTTACGATATGATTTCGGTACGTGTGGTATTTGAGCCTGAAAAAGGAATTCCTGAAAAGAACCAATGTTGGAACATCTATTCATTAATTACTGATATCTATAAACCAAAACCAGAACGCATTCGAGATTGGGTAAGTACGCCAAAAGCAAATGGATACGAAGCTCTTCACGTAACGGCAATGGGACCACAAGGTAATTGGGTTGAATTCCAGATTAGAACAGATCGAATGGATGACATTGCAGAAAAAGGTTTTGCTGTACATTCAAAATACAGTGATGGTTCTGGTGAATCGGAATTGGATAAATGGCTTAAAGATGTTCGTGAAATTCTTGATAATCCGGAAGCAGATGCAATGGCTTTTCTAGATGAGTTTAAATTGAATTTATTCTCTCAAGAAATTCAAGTTTTTACGCCTAAAGGGCACATAAGAACCCTACCCAAAAATGTAACAACACTCGATTTTGCTTACGATATTCATACTGATATTGGAAATCGTTGCATTGGAGCCAAAGTAAACCACAAGTTAGTTCCACTTAGTCATGTATTAAAAAGTGGCGACCAAGTAGAAATTCTTACTTCGGACAAACAAACTCCAAAGCACGAATGGATGGATTTTGTGGTTACTGCAAAATCGAAATCAAAAATAAAATCGGCTTTTAAAAAGGAGCGAAAAGAATATACGATTAAAGGAGCCAGAGTACTTGAAGATAAACTAGTAGATTCAGGACTAAAATTAAATGCAAAAGCATATCGTAAAATGCTTGAGCACTATAAGTTGTCCAACAAAGAAGAGTTATACTACAAGATTGGTTTGGAAAAAATCAACATTAATGAAGTTGATGAAGTTGTAAGAAAGAAATCGAAAAGTAAATTTATAAAATATTGGAAGCTACAGTTCTTTGGAGATTCTAAAGAGGAAGAAGAAGAAATTCTTGAAACAGCAACTTCAAAGCCCGAAGTAGATAAAAAGAAAACACTAATGCTTAGTGAATTGGCCGCAAATGAAAGCTATCGAATAGCTCCATGTTGTAAACCAATTCCTGGTGATGAAGTTTTAGGTCATTTAGACATGGCTAACAATGTGACCATTCACAAAAGAAAATGTCCTAACGCTCTAAAATTGATGTCTAGTCAAGGCGATCGAATTCTTGCTGCCGATTGGACTAGTCATCGATTAATGTCATTTCTTGCTATTATAGAACTTTCCGGTATCGATAAAATTGGTATTGTAAATGAGGTAACTAATATTATCTCAAAGGACCATGATGTAAACATGCGCTCCTTACACTTTGAAAGTCATGATGGTATATTCGAAGGCCTTATTCATCTCTATGTTCACAACACTGAGGATCTTAACAATTTAATTATGAAGTTAATTAAAATTAAAGGCCTTGATAATGTGAAACGTATAGAGAACATTGAGGAATACAGCTAAATTAAAATTTATTCTAAATAGTCTTCCATTTTTAAAAAAAATAACTATTTTAGACCATTATTTTAAATTAGATTAGATAACACCTAGGTTATTTTTTAGATATGAGCAACGAAGACACTAAAGAAATTGTTAAGAAGATGTTTACTGAATATCTTCAGAAAAAGGGACACAGAAAAACCCCTGAAAGATATGCCATTCTAGATGAAATATATTCGCGAGAAGGACACTTCGACATCGAATCTCTTTACATCTTCATGAAAAACAAAAACTACCGTGTAAGTAGAGCTACTCTATACAACACAATAGATCTTCTTTTAGACTGCAAGTTGGTAATCAAACATCAGTTTGGTAAAAACATTGCTCAATTCGAAAAAGCATACGACAGCAACAAACACGATCATTTAATTTGTACTCGCTGTGGTAAAGTTCTCGAATTTTGCGACACTCGATTAGAAGATGTTCGTAAAAATGTATCAGATGATATGGATTTTAAAGTTTCTCACCACTCTTTATATATCTATGGAACTTGTCAAGAATGTAGAAAATTAGAAAGCAACTAATTTATCAACAACATATATTTATCAAAACCTCTTTAAACAAGAGGTTTTTTTGTGCCCTTTAGCGACTTATCAACAAGCCATATTTTAACCATCGCTAAATGAAAATAATTATTACCTTTGACTGTTAAAACTTGTAACCATCCTCAAGCTTTAACCGCAAACCGAACCATTTTAGCAAGTCCAAATACTTCGATGTGGAACGGATATTTACTTGTAAGATTTAATATCAAAATTAGACAGATGAAAGTTGATGTACTTTTAGGCCTCCAGTGGGGAGATGAAGGTAAAGGAAAAATTGTGGATGTACTTACCCCAAAGTACGACTTTATCACCCGTTTCCAGGGTGGTCCAAATGCAGGACACACGTTAGAATTCAATGAAATCAAACATGTTTTGCACACAATCCCTTCCGGTATTTTCCGTGATGATAAGATTAATGTTATTGGAAACGGTGTAGTTATCGATCCAGTAATTTTCAAAAAAGAAATTGAAGGAATAAAAAAACTGGGAATCGATTTATCCAAAACTTTGTTTATTTCGAAGAAGGCTCATTTAATTTTGCCTTCGCACAGAATTCTCGACGCAGCATCTGAAGCAGCTAAAGGAAAGTCGAAAATTGGATCTACCTTGAAAGGAATTGGCCCAACTTATATGGATAAAACCGGAAGAAACGGTTTACGTGTAGGTGATATCAATACCAACTTCAAAGAAAAATACGAGTCATTAGTAGCAAAGCATGCTCAAATGCTTGATAAGTTTTATGAGTTCGATTACAATATTTCGGAATACGAAGCAGAATGGTTCGAAGGAATTAAAGTTCTTAACGAATTTCAACTAATCGATAGTGAACAGTTCTTAAACGATGCGCTTAAAGATGGAAAATCTATTCTTGCTGAAGGTGCTCAAGGAACTTTATTAGACATTGATTTTGGATCATATCCATTTGTTACTTCATCGAACACAGTTTGTGCTGGTGCTTGTACTGGATTAGGTATTGCTCCAAATCGTATCGGTCGCGTTATTGGTATTTTCAAAGCTTATTGTACAAGAGTAGGTATGGGACCATTCCCAACTGAATTGTTCGACGAAGATGGTCAGAATTTAAGAGACAAAGGAAATGAATATGGATCTACAACTGGTCGTCCTAGAAGATGTGGTTGGTTAGATTTAGTTTCTTTGAAATATTCTATCATGATTAATGGTGTAACTGAATTAACCATGATGAAGTCAGATGTTATGGACGATTTCGATACCATTAAAATTTGTACTTCGTACATTGTAAATGGTAAAGAAGTAGAGCACGTACCATACGAAATGACGGATGATATTAAGCCTGTTTACACAGAGTTTAAAGGATGGAAGAAAGATATGACTGGTGCAACTCATGAAAATGAATTCCAGGAAGAATACAATGCTTACATTGATTTCATCGAAAGAGAAACTGGTGTTCCAGTATCTGTAGTTTCTGTTGGTCCTAACAGAGCTCAAACAATCGAAAGAATGCTTGATTAATCAAGTTCTAATATAAAAAAGAAATCCCGCTCAAGGCGGGATTTTTTTATGCTTATTAATTTCTATTTACTCACATTCTTTATCGATCCCAAATCAGGATAAAATTCGATACTGTAATTTTCATTCAATAAAACCTCTGCTGGTAAATTTGCAATTTTACCGAATTGAGCAACTGCAATTCTATCTTTAAATAATATTCGTTTCCCATTCGAAATAGAAACATCTGCTAATCCAGGGATTCGATAAGAAATTAGCTTTTGTGGAGCGATACCTGCTGTTGGAATAATTGCTAATTCTCTAGTGCTTTCTAAATTTTTAAAATCAATACGAATTGGTTTACCTCCCAAGTCGTTCACGCCAACTGGTCCCATTTGTGGCGACATTCTAAAAACGACACCACCATTTTCTCCTTTTTGTGGTGTGTAAGAAAAATGAAAAATTTGATGAGAGCTTACTTTCTTACCTATAAAAAGAGATAAATATTCATCTTCTAATTTTCTAAGTTCTCTTACAATTACTTCGTAAGCTTTCCCGTCAGGAGGTAAAACTTCGTAATTTGCAGTTAAGATCTTAAATCTTCTTTTGCGTAATTTAAAAATCTCATGAGCAGCTTCTTCGGCCTTTTCTTCTAACGACTTGGTTAAGGCCTGCTTTTCAAGAACAGGTATTTTAATAAAAGCCGTATCTGTTTCAACTACCTTATAAATCGTATCTTCTCTATACTTTAGTATTGGATCGATTGAGAATTTTCCATACTCAATATCAACATCCTCTGCAGAAGTAAATAGTAATTCTTTATCCTCATCGACAATCTGGCTTTTCTTCAAATTAAAACCTTTTATCAGGCCAGTTGGGCTCAAAGCAATTAAACTTGGTTCATAATCAACCGAAGTGGTTAATTTATGGTATTGTTCTGGATCAACCTCTCCTACCGAAGAAGCATTAATTGTTTTCAATTTCCACTCTACTCCATTTGCTGACACAACATCTGTAATACCGAGGTATTTGTTAGCATATTCGGCAAAAGGTCCTCGTTTCAATATTGTTTTCTCAGCTGTTACATCAAGCTTTATAACTGTTTGCGGTAAAGCATAAATTACTGTACTTGGAGTTTCAAGTGTTCTTCTTTTTTGCGCACTAACATTCCATTGCAAGCAGATAATGGTAAGAAATACCATTGAGGTTCTAAATATCATTCGGCTCATTACAATCTATATTTTTTATTTTTGAATTCGCTATTATTAGTAACGCTAGACGACCTAGCTTAATTATACTGGAGTAATCATTTTTTTAGTTTTAACCATGCTTTTGGCAAATAGTCGATAATATCACTTGCTGTAAGCGCCTCAATTCCAAGATCAACAGATGCCAAATCGCCAGCTAAACCATGTAAATACACTCCTATTATTGCTGCCACATGGGAAGAATACCCTTGCGATAACAAAGATAATATTATTCCAGTTAGTACATCACCACTTCCTGCGGTTGCCATTCCTGGATTTCCTGTCGGATTAAAATAACAACTTCCTTCCGGACAACAAATTGCAGTGTAAGCTCCTTTTAAAACCAATGTAAGCTGATGTTCTTTAGCAAATTCTCTTTGCATACAGTTTCTTGTATAACTATCCTTTGATTTTCCGACCAAACGTTCAAATTCTTTCATATGAGGCGTAAATACACAGCCCATTGGTAAGTTATTTTTTAACTCAGGATGTTCACCAATAATATTGATCGCATCTGCATCCAAGACCATCGGTACTTTCACCTCTTTTAGCAAATCGATCATTGCCTTGTAGGAATTCTGTTTTTTATCAATTCCAGGACCAATAGCTATTGCCTTAAATTGATCTAAATTTGGGAATTCAGTAAAAATAATATCCGATCGATCGATACTAACCATGGTTTCAGGCACTGCAGTTTGCATTATTTGATAACCCAAACGTGGAATATGAGAAGTCAGCAAACCTATTCCCGAACGCAAACTAGCGCGAGATGCCAAAATAGCTGCGCCCATTTTGCCATAACTACCACTAATTAGTAAACCATGCCCATAAGTTCCTTTGTGATCGAACTTCTTTCTTGGCATTAAAAGAGATTTTACAAATTCTCTATTTAGTATTTTATAAGGGGTCAATTCTGATTTTATAATTTCTTGATGCAAATCGATTGGAAGTACTTCCCATTCGCCTACATATTTAGCATTTTCAGGAAATAGAAAAGCCAATTTAGGAAACTGAAAACTTAAGGTGTAATCTGCTTGAACAATTCCTCTCGTATTGTTCGTAGAATTATCTTCACACATCAATCCTGATGGCACATCGATAGAAACAACATTGGCCTCGCTAGCATTTATAGCATTCACGATTTCAAGAGCCAATCCACTTAATGGTCTTGACAAACCTGACCCAAAGACAGCATCAATTACGATGTCATCTGGAAACAACCAAGGCATATTATCAATGGAGGTAAGCTCATAAATATCCAGGTTCTTTTTGTTTTGAATTCGGCTCAAGTTTACCTGAGCATCTGAAGCTATTTTATCACTTATTTTTAGCAGAAATACTTCTACAGAGTAGCCCTTCTCAGCAAGCATTCGAGCTACAGCCAAACCATCTCCTCCATTATTCCCAGGTCCAATAAATATCTTGCAATTCTGAGGAGAAGGAAATTTCCCAACGATCCAATTATAAATTTTAGATGAAGCTCTTTCCATTAAATCAATAGAAGCAATTGGCTCGTGTTCTATAGTGAATGTATCAATTTTTGAAATTTGGTCGGCCGAGAATACTTTCATATCAATTAAGTTTTAAATTTTGACTCTGAAATAAAGAAAAAAGAATTAGACTACTGCTCGTAAAATAAGTATCTAACCACTTGCTAATTTGCATTTAATGGTAGCCAATTTATTTCGATTTTTCGTATGCTTCTAGTATCCAAACTTTCAATTCGTTATCAATTTCCGACAATTCAGAAATTCTCACTCTATGGGTACACATTGTTCCAAAAGGTCCAGAGCTTTCAAGCCTATTCGCTATTGGCTTGTCTTTTATTTTCAAGCCTAAATCAATTCTTGTTTTGGTTGCGGGTTTAATTAAAACAAATTGTCGTTTACGAATAATGCTGACACTTCCTTTTTGGGGAGTAATAGTAACATCAGAACCTAAGGTTTTAAGATACTTGATAAGTTCTTCGTAGATCGGAATTAATTCTTCTTTTCCCTTGTATTGAGATTCCACAAGATCTTCTGATGTATTATCTTCTTCTTTTGATAGTGTTACAATTGTATTCGCAAACCCATGTGTAACATTATATTCAGATTTTAGATATTTAACCCCTTCCGAATGTTTTTCAAATGATTTTTTTTTCAATATTTTTTTCCATTCTTCTAATGATTTACCCGTTTTTTCAGGCATATTTTCAATCATCGTCTTCAGTGCAGGATCCATAAGTCAATATTTTAGTTGGCTACAATACCGAAAATACTCGGTTACATCTTACTATTTCTAATGCTTTGGGCTTGTATATCAAAGATACTAAACTTTTCAATTCCATATTTGCTTACGAAAACGTTTTAAATAGACTCATTCTGCTAACAAATCATTACTCTCTTTTGTTTTTTTCTATATATTTGTCATTCTTAAAACAAGAAAAACTATACTATTATAATTTAAAACTAACATTTATGTTTAAAGGACATCCTAAAGGACTTATTCCTGCCGCTTTGGCGAACATGGGGGAACGTTTCGGTTTCTACACCATGATGGCTATTTTGGTATTATTTTTACAGGCAAAATTCGGTTTAGATGGAACTTCTGCTGGTTGGATCTATGCAACTTTCTATTCTTCAATTTATTTCTTAGCAATTCTAGGTGGTGTTATTGCTGATAAAACTAAGAACTACAAAGGAACAATTCTTTCTGGTCTAGTAATGATGGCATTTGGATATGTATTACTTGCTATTCCAACTCCAACTCCTGTACCTAACCTAACACTATACTTAGTTGCAACTTGTGTTGCCTTAGCTGTAATCGCTTTTGGTAACGGTCTATTTAAGGGTAACCTTCAGGCTTTAGTTGGTCAAATGTATGATGATCCTAAATATGATAAAGTTAGAGATTCAGGTTTCTCTTTATTCTATATGTTTATCAATATTGGTGGTATTTTCGCTCCAATGATTGCTCCATCTATTAGAAGCTGGTGGTTAGCAAGATCAGGATTTGAATACAATGCCAATCTTCCTGAGCTATGTCACCAACACTTAGGTGGTACTCTTACAGATGTTGCAGCGGAAAGATTTCAAGAAATTGCAAACAAAGTAAGCGCTGCTCCAATTACTGACTACACTGCTTTTTGTAATGAGTACTTAAATGTATTTAACGAAGGTTTCCACTATGCATTTGCTGTAGCAATTTTTGCTATGTTAATTTCATTGGTGATTTATCTTAAGAATAAAGCGAGCTTCCCAGATCCTGCGAAAAAAGCTGCTGAAGCTAAAGCAAATAACACAACCGTTACTAAAATGGATGTTAAAGAAGTTAAGCAAAGAATTTATGCTTTATTAGCTGTATTCGGTGTTGTTATCTTCTTCTGGTTCTCTTTCCACCAAAATGGATTGACTCTTACCATGTTTGCAAGGGATTATACCGTATTGAATATTGGTGGTTTCGATTTGAACCCTGAAATTTTCCAAACGGCTAATCCATTCTTCGTGGTATTCTTAACTCCTTTTGTAGTAGGTCTCTTCGGATGGTTGCGTAACAGAGGAATTGAGCCATCTACTCCTAAGAAGATTGCTATCGGTATGTTTATCGCTGCATTAGCTTATGTATTGATGACTCTAGGTTCTCTTAATTTACCATTATTCTCTGAAGTAACTGAGATGGGTGGTCTTCCTGAGGCTGCTAAAGTAACTCCATTCCTATTGATTGGTGCTTACTTCATTCTTACAGTAGCTGAGCTTTTCATTAGTCCTCTTGGAATTTCTTTCGTATCGAAAGTAGCTCCTCCTCAGTATCAAGGATTAATGCAAGGTCTATGGCTAGGTGCAACAGGTGCTGGTAACCAATTATTAGTATTTGGTGCAATGCTTTACGCAGGTGTACCTATTTGGTTAACCTGGACTGTCTTCATTGGCGCATGTGCTATTTCAATGATCATTATGCTTGTAATGGTAAAATGGTTAGAACGAGTTTCTGAATAAGGAGCATCTAAATATATTAAAAACCGTCTCAAAATTGAGGCGGTTTTTTTATGTCATAAACTTCCTTATTTTAAATTCTATTGCTTAATCAATAAAATCAAACAGAAAATCCCTCTCCTATTTCAGACTTAAAGGTATTTTATATTATATTTGCTTATTCAAAACTATTCTAAATAAAACCTCATGTTTGAGAAACTTAAAAAACGTTGGGAGATCAATTCAAATCTTCAACTAATACTAATCCTTATTACCTTTTCCATAACTGGTAGCCTTTCAATTATGGTGAGGAAACCAATATTTGAATACCTTTCTATTGGGCCCGAAACCAACCTGATGATCAAAATAATAATGAGTATTATTATCATCACTCCAGCTTATCAAATCCTATTATTAATTGTAGGTAGTATACTAGGGCAATTTCGATTTTTCTGGAATTTTGAAAAGAAAATGATTAGTCGCTTTTCATCTAAGAAAAAGAAAAACACCATTCACAAAGAAGCATAATTCAGAATATTACTAAAGACAACACACGCAACAATAATCCTCTATGCATAAAGAAGAAATCGCAGAGAAATTTAAACAACTACAAGATAGAATTACCAAGGCCATTGAGACTACTGATGGAAAAGCATCCTTTATTGAAGACCTTTGGGAAAGGGACGGCGGCGGTGGTGGCAGAAGTCGAGTAATTAAAGAGGGAAATACAATTGAAAAAGGAGGAGTACAATTCTCAGCAGTTCATGGCTCTTTGCCAGATAAAATAAAATCAAAACTCAAACTGAATAACGATCAGTTTTTTGCAACTGGTGTATCACTTATTATGCACCCTGAGAATCCTCATGTACCCATTATACACATGAATGTTCGTTATTTTGAGTTAGAGGATGGCAGCTTTTGGTTTGGAGGAGGAATTGACCTTACCCCAATCTACATTAACAAACAAGAAGCTAAAGATTTTCACATACAATTAAAAGAAGTTTGCGATCGACATCATCCCGATTATTATTCAAAATTTAAAACTTGGGCTGACGACTATTTCTATCTTCCATTCAGAAATGAAACTCGCGGTGTTGGTGGTATTTTCTTTGACCATTTAAACGGGACAGATGGATTATCAAAAGAAGAAACATTTGCATTTGTAATAGATTTAGGAAATTTATTTGCTCCACTCTATTGCAAAATCATGAAAGCCAAGTCAGTACAGAGCTATTCTGAACAAGAAAAAGATTGGCAATTGCATCGCAGAGGACGTTACGTTGAGTTCAATTTAGTACTTGACAAAGGCACTAAATTTGGTTTAGATACCAATGGCAGAACTGAATCTATTTTGGTAAGTATGCCACCCGAAGTAAAGTGGACTTATCAATACGAGATTAAATCAAATTCCAAAGAGGAACAAACCTTAAATCTATTAAAGAAAGATATCGATTGGATTGCCTAATTCTTCAAATAGTTACAACAAAGTAGCTGCATATTTGTTTTATCTGTAAAAGAAAATTTTTATTATTTTTAGTAAACGAAAGTTCTGTATACATTAGTCCATTCTATTTCTCTTAAACGAACAAGCAACATGTCGAAAAAAACAACTGTACTTCTTTTAAATTTAGGAACTCCTAAAAGCCCAAATGTTTCTGATGTTAGAACTTACTTGTTCGAATTCCTTAATGATCCGAGAGTTATCGACATTCCATGGTTGCTTCGTAAAATATTGGTCAATCTTATAATTGTACCCTTTAGAGCTAAAGGATCTTCAAAAATCTACAAACAAGTTTGGACAAAAGAAGGTTCTCCTTTGATGATTTATGCTGAAAAGGTACAGAAACTGCTTCAAGAAAAATTGGATGATAATTATACGGTTGAAATGGCAATGCGCTATCAGCAACCATCCATGAAAAGTGTCTTGGCTAAAATCCAAAAAGAGATGCCCGCAAAACTGATTATTTTGCCGATGTATCCTCAGTACGCTTCATCTTCGACAGGTTCTACCTTTCAAAAAGCGATGGAAATCATGAAGAACTGGGAAGTTATTCCAGAAGTAAAGTTTATCAATCAATTTTTCGATCATGAGGGATATCTTGATACCATTGTTGAAAAAGCGAGATTGCACAATTTAGAAGAATATGACCATTTCATGTTCTCTTTTCATGGTCTACCTATTCGACAAATAAATAAAGTACATCCAGATCAGAATTGTAAAAAATGTAACTGCCATAAAAATTTTAAACCAGAAACAGATTATTATTGTTACAAATCAACTTGTTTCGAAACTGCTAGATTATTAGCTGAACGATTAAATATTCCAAAAGAAAAATATACCGTCGCTTTTCAATCACGTTTAGATAAAGACTGGCTAGAACCATTCTCGGATAAAGTTGTTGAAGAAAAAGCGAAGAATGGCCTTAAGAAAATGTTGGTATTTAGTCCTGCTTTTGTTGCAGATTGTCTGGAAACAACCGTTGAAATTGGCATTGAATATCGAGAAATATTTGAAGAAAACGGTGGCGAAAAACTAGCTTTGGTAGAAAGCCTTAACGATCATCCTAAATGGATTGAAACTTTAAAAGACTTGGTAGTTAAGTCTTAATTTTCGAAGCTATTTATTAAATCGATCATCTGATTTTAAGGTCTTATTTTTTTCATGCCAATTTTCATCCAGCCAGCCAGAAACCGCATCTGGACGATTATCAAATTTTGAAAAGAAAGGTTTAATATCAATTAAAGGTGTTCCATTTAGAATATCAACATCTTCAACTAGTATGTTGTTACCTTCAATACCTAATACTTTTACTGTCGACATACCAATTGCATTCGGACGACGAGGAGCTCGCGTGGCAAAAATGCCATGCTCAACCTTATCCATAAACGGCTTTACATGCAAATCAAATCCACTTGATTCATGCAGGTGATAGAGTAAAATTGCATGAGAAAAGCCTTCCAAATCCATTAAACCATCTGCATATTCTGGATTTACCACAACCTTAGCCTTAATGCCTTTAGCACTTAAGGGTTGAATTGGCATGTTTTCTTTGCTAACATGCGGCGTATGAATAATACCAATTGGCTTGAATACAATTTCAGTCATATCTTTTTCTATTATAATCAATCAAATTTAGCAATATAAAATAAAAGAGCTTACCTCGAAAAACGAAGCAAGCTCTTTAGTGCGCCAAAAACTCTTATGAAGAGTATTACTGTTTAAGCCTCAACAAATTTTTGAGGTTTAATCATTCTTTCCGGAGAAAGAATTTCATCTAGCTTCTCCTTACTCAATAATCCTTCTTCAAGAATTAAATCGTAAACACTTCTATTTTCTACCAAAGCTCTTTTGGCAATTCGAGAAGAAGCTTCATATCCTAATGTTGGATTAACAGCAGTTACAATACCAATGCTGTTTAATACCATTTCTTTGCAATGTTCTACGTTTGCAGTAATACCAGTGATGCAACGCTCTTTTAATGTAGCCATTCCGTTCACCAACATTTCCATTGATTCTAAAATAGCACGAACCAATACAGGTTCCATTACATTTAACTCCAACTGCCCTGCTTCAGCAGCAAAAGTCACAGTTAAATCATTACCAATAACCTTATATGCAATCTGATTTACCACCTCTGGAATTACAGGATTCACTTTTCCTGGCATAATAGAAGAACCAGGCTGCATTTTCGGTAAATTAATTTCATTAAATCCACAGCGAGGACCAGAAGATAACAAGCGTAAATCGTTACAAATCTTCGATAATTTAATTGCTAAACGTTTTACGGCCGAAGAGTACATCACATATGAACCTGTATCGGGTGTAGCCTCAATTAAATTCCCTGCTAAAACAATATCTAAACCAGTAATAGCTCGCAAGTGCTTTACACATTTATCGGAATAATCTGGTTCTGAATTTATTCCTGTACCAATTGCAGTCGCTCCCATATTTACTTCTAGAAACAATTTTGCATTTTGGTTTAATCTTTCAACTTCCTCTTCTAGATTTACAGCCCAAGCTTCAAACTCTTGTCCTAAAGTCATTGGAACCGCATCTTGAAGCTGCGTTCTTCCCATTTTAATTACATCCTTGAATTCTTCCCCTTTTGCACGAAATCCTTCAACTAAGCTTTTTAATCCAATCACCAAATCTTCATTCATTAAAATCAATGCAATTTTAATTCCTGTCGGATATGCATCGTTAGTAGATTGAGATAAATTAACATGATTGTTAGGATGGCAATGTTCGTACTCACCTTTTTGGTAGCCCAAAATTTCCAAAGCTCTATTGGCAATTACTTCATTTGCATTCATATTGGTAGAGGTTCCTGCACCACCTTGAATCATATCTACCGGAAAATGCTCATGCAAGTCTCCATCAATAATTTCTTCACAGGCTTTTAGAATCGCATCTGTTTTATCCGACGCCATAATGCCCAGTTCGTTATTTGCTTTAGCTGCTGCCCATTTTACCATGGCCAAAGCCTTAATAAATTTTGGGTAGGCACTTAATTTCACTCCGCAAATATCAAAATTCTCGACAGCTCTTAATGTCTGAATGCCATAATACGCATCTTCAGGAACATCCTTGTACCCGATTAAATCGTGTTCAGTTCTTGTACTCATTGTGATTATACTTTTCCCTTTAGCAATTACTTAATTGAAATTCCCCCTTCAAAAAAAATCTGCTAAACCCGTTTGTAAATAGTGTTTGTTTGTTGCCACAAATGTAAAATAAGAATCAAATTTATACCAAGATTTAATAAAAAATCAACCAGTAAAACACCACACAGCATAAAACCCTGTTTTAATGACTTTTACATCAGTTAAAACAGGGTTTCACAACTCATATTCGTTTGGTTTTGGTATGTTTCTCAACAGAATACAAACGTTTTCGACAAAAAGGGATCAGAAAAATCTGATCTATTCAAAATCTTGAGAATTTTCTTCAACTTCCGATAGCGGTTTTAGGTGTGCAGGAATTTCTTCATTCAATTCATCCTTAAAGAATGGAAATACATCCATTAATGGACTTTCTGTAATTGAGTGAATTTCATAAGGTACAATCATAGTGCTTAAAGATTCCTCTAAGAACTCATATGCCTGCTTCACATTATTTGCTTCAGTTAGCATGTAGTTGTTCGCTTTTTTCTCCTTACCAGATGCCTCATCAACATCTACAAAAGAAACCTTCGCTTTATACCAACGATCACCATTTTCATTTGGATAAAGTTCAGTAACGTTAGACTTGCTTATGTTTGTAACATTAAATTCGCCACCAATCATTTGCTCTAACTCTTTATGAATTCTAGCTTCAGCTTCGGTAAACGAAACGGCATCTACTAAATATGGTTCAGAAACTTTTTTTTCCTTACCAGATACTTCGTCAATTTTAACGTACTTAACTTTACACTCGAACCAATTATTTGTCATCATATTATTTTTATTTTTTTTCGCTTAACAAAGATAAAAGAACCTACTTTATATTGTTCAAATTGAGGAATAAAAAAAGGGAATAACTTTAAAGTTATTCCCTTTGAGTAGCGAGAGGCGGGCTTGAACCGCCGACCTCGTGATTATGAATCACGCGCTCTAACCAGCTGAGCTACCTCGCCATTTTTGCTTGATTGCGGTGCAAATATAATGGCATTTTATTTCTAAAAAAAATCTTTTTATTGAAAAAAGAATTCTCTTTTCATAAGAACAATCCAAAGTATCTCTATTACAGAATTATTGCATTAAAATTTTTCTTTAAAAAAAATTTGCAAATCATTATTTTAGACTGAATTTTATCCCAAACCAGTCTAAATCCATTTCAAAAATCATTTCCTCATCTTTAGAAAATAAAAAAAGGAACAACTTTTCAGTTATTCCTTTTTAGTAGCGAGAGGCGGGCTTGAACCGCCGACCTCGTGATTATGAATCACGCGCTCTAACCAGCTGAGCTACCTCGCCGTTTTTCTAACGGACTGCAAATATAGAATCCTTTTTCATTTAAAAAAAATACTTGAACACTTTTTTCGTAATGCTTCAATCTACTTATCTGAAAATTTGCTTATATTATAAGACGGAACTTTAAGTAAATGGAAAAAATACCTTAACAATATGAAAAATGAACAAGTTTTCATTCTCTTTTTTTTTAATTCCATATTCTTAAGTATCTTGCGCAAAATTTCAGTATCGACTTACAATTCACGTTTTTAGTTTAAAAAAACCTAGATTTCAGAGCTAAACCAAAGACTGTAGACCTGTAAAATTGGTATTTACATATTTTCACTTTAATTATAATAAATACAAAGCCCCAACCAATGAAACAATTTGAACTAGAATATGTGCTTCGTGCTTCCCAGAAAGTTATTTTCGATCGATTAAGCAGCGCAAGTGGTTTGTCCGAATGGTTTGCCGATGATGTAAACCAAAAAGATAAAGTTTATACATTCATGTGGGATGGATCCGAACAACAAGCTGAATTGTTAACTAAAAAAGACAATAGACTTGTTCGTTTTCATTGGTTAGATAGCGATATGGAAGAAAGCTTTTTTGAGTTTAAAATCGAAATTGATGCCTTAACAAATGACCTGTCGTTGATCATTACAGACTTTGCCTACGAAGATGAAATTGATGAAAGCATTGAACTTTGGGATACCCAAATTGCTGAGTTAAAACATGTTTTAGGGATTTAATTTTTTTAACACTCCACATTTACGAAACCTAATTAAAATAACCTATTTTTGTATGTTTCAGGGCCAGTTTCTTAATGTTATTGGTCTTGTTTTTTATGGAACAAATTATTACGTTTCAAAACATGGTTTATTAATCTGGTTAACAGATATTTTCAATACTCAATTTCATAATTGAGAACTAAAATATCGACAAATCAGTTAAAATGGCGAGTAATGAAAAGATTACATTCATTTATATTAAAAAGTTTTTTAGGGCCTTTAACGTTCACATTCTTTATTTGCATGTTTGTGTTACTCATGCAATTTTTATGGCGCTATATTGACGAATTTGTTGGTAAAGGTCTGGAATGGACTGTAATCGCAGAATTTCTTTTCTACGTTTCTGCAACTTTGGTTCCTATGGCTTTACCCTTGGCTATTCTCTTGGCATCTATCATGACCTTTGGTACTATGGGAGAAAACTATGAGCTAACAGCAATGAAAGCTGCTGGTATTTCTCTACAAAGAATAATGAAACCACTAACCATTCTAATCATTTTGATTAGTTTGGGTGCTTTTTATTTTTCTAATAATGTAATGCCAATTGCCTCTTTAAAGACCACCAACTTACTTTATGATATTAAAAAACAGAATCCTGAATTAATCTTAAAGGAAGGTATCTTTACCAATGATTTGCCAAAATTTAGTGTTAAGGTTGGTAACATCAATAAGGATAATGGGATGATGTATGATCTTCTAATTTACGATCATCGTGAAAATAGAGGAAATACAAATGTAACCGTTGCCGATTCAGGAACAATGGTCACTTCTGCCGACAAACTAACAATGAATTTAACGCTGTATAGCGGTAATATTTACAAGGATATTAAAACAAAGAACCGTAAAAAGAATAAAAATCATCCCTCTCAAAGAATTAAATACAAAATTTTCAAACAAAATATTTCTCTTCCAGGTACTGATCTAAAAAGAGGAAATGAAGATCGCTTTAAGAATAGTTATCGAATGCTTAACCTAGGTCAATTGGTGGGGACAGAAGATTCACTAACAAATAAGCTAATCAAAGAAAAAGAGTCTTTATCGAAAAATTTAATTACCAGACATTATTTTCAGAAAGAGCCAAAGAGAATATTAAAAGACACTCTTCAAGCTCACTTAGTAACGGAACAAACTCTAGACGCCGACTCACTTTTCAATAGTATGTCATCGCTTAATAAACAAATAACCATAAGCTCTGCCCTTAACAAAGGAAGAAAAGCTAGAGAAAATATTTCCCGAAAAAATGGAGAATTAGAAGGTCAAATAAAATGGATTCGAAAATTCACAAACGAATGGCATCGAAAATTCACTCTTCCTTTTGCATGTTTTATCTTTTTCTTTATCGGTGCTCCTCTGGGTGCAATTATCCGTAAAGGAGGTTTAGGAATGCCAGTAATTATTTCAGTATTGTTCTTTATTGCCTACTACATTATCTCAATGACTGCAGAGCGATTTTCAAAAGAACTTGTACTTACACCATTCTGGGGAATGTGGTTGTCTTCAATAATTATTTTGCCCTTAGGTATTATTTTAACTTATAAAGCAACTACTGACTCTTCTGTTTTCAATATTGAAAATTATATTGATTTCTTTAAAAAGATTAACCCTCTGAAATTCTTAAAAAAGAAAAATGCCTAATCAATTTCGATTACTCGGATTTCTTTTCATTTTAATGATAAGTTCGTGCAATACTATCGAGCCACCCAAAGAAAAAGAAGTTGCTGAATTTATTACTAATTGGCACAAAGCTGCAGCCGACGCAAACATCAATTCCTATTTTGGAATGATGAGTGAAGATGCTATTTATATTGGTACTGATGCAAGCGAAAGATGGACAAAAAAAGAATTTTTCCAATTTTGCGAACCTCATTTCTCGAAAGGGAAAGCTTGGGATTTTAAACCATACAATCGACAAATTAATTTTTCAAAAGATGGAAAAACAATTTGGTTTGATGAATTACTAGAAACTTGGATGGGCGTTTGCAGAGGATCAGGGGTTATCCGTAATGAAAACAACACACTCCTAATAACTCACTATCACCTATCGGTAACGATTAAAAACGAAAAGGTTAAAGAATTTCTTCAAATTAATCAAAATTAATATGTTTGACGACTTAAAACCAGATATCGATTATACCATGAGTCCTGATGGATATCGAATACTTACCAAAAAGTATTTGACAGAAAGAGGATATTGTTGCGGAAATGGATGCAAGAACTGTCCATACTTCCCAAAGCACAACAAAGGTAACAGAACAATAAAAGAATAAGGAAATGAATGAATTCCGAATTGTATATATGGGTACACCCGATTTTGCGGTTGCCCCACTTGAAGCATTAATCAACGCAGGATGCAATGTTGTTGGTGTTATCACAAACCCAGATAAACCTGCCGGTCGAGGTCAAAAGATCCAAGAATCAGCAGTGAAAAAATTTGCGCTTGAAAAAGGATTAAACATTCTTCAACCAGAAAAATTTAGAAATGATGAGTTTCTTGAAGAATTAAGAGCATTAAAAGCAGATTTACAAGTTGTGGTTGCCTTTAAAATGCTTCCAGAGGTAGTTTGGAACATGCCAAAGTTTGGTACGCTTAATCTGCATGCCTCACTTTTACCTCAATACCGAGGAGCAGCTCCTATCAACTGGGCCATTATTAATGGCGATAAAGAAACTGGTGTTTCAACTTTCCTACTTCAACATGCTATCGACACTGGAAATATATTATTCCAGGAAAAGATTTCAATTGGAGATAATGATAACGTAGAAGTTATTCATGACGAACTGATGAATGTAGGTTCACAGTTAGTCGTAAAAACGGTTAAAGCAATTGAGGCTGGTGATTTCCCACAAATACCTCAAGAAAGTTTATCTGCTCAGGAATTAAAATCAGCTCCAAAAATCTTTAAGGAAGATTGTAAAATCGATTGGACAAAAGATATTAACTCAATTCACAATCTAATTAGAGGATTGAGTCCTTACCCTGCTTCATGGACAGAACTACTTCCTAAGGAAGAAGGTAAAGCAATTGGGCTAAAAGTATTTGGCACCGAAAAAGAAATTGTTAAACATTCCGAAACTGTTGGAACTATATCTACCGACGGAAAAAACTATTTAAAAGTCGCTGTTGATGGAGGCTTTATTTCCATTAAAATGCTTCAACAAGCTGGAAAAAAACGGATGAAAGTAGAAGATTTCCTCCGGGGATTTCAACAAATAAACAATTACCATTTATAATATTTAAGGAAGCTATTTTAGCTTCCTTTTTTTACGCTCACCAAATAAAAAGTAAAACTCACCAATAATTCTTTTATTTTCGAAAACCTTTTCGTAAATTCTATAGAAGTGAAAAAAACTCTTCTAAAAACCAAATTATCATCCTAGTAGAGATTTCTCCTCAAAAAAAGTAAGCTACCTTTCTCTCTCACCTCTTTTCCACAGAGAATACTTAAATGCCTCAACATTTACATGATTTTTTTGTTGACATACTAATAGACCTTACCTACCAACAATTTTTAATTTATGGTAAAGCGAATTTTTGATCTACTAGATAACTACAGAGAATGCTTTCCTGACAAAATAGATGCTTTTGCTAAAAAAGAGGGTGAACAATGGATTACCTATTCTTCAGAGCAATATTTGACTTATTCTAATTTTATAAGTTATGCATTGCTGGAAAATGGTTTAAAAAAGAATGACTGTGTAATAAGCATTTCTAACAATCGACCAGAATGGAACTTTCTTGACATGGGCTTAGCTCAAATCGGCGCTGTACATGTTCCATTGTACCCAACAATTAACGCCAAAAGTTACGATTACATTATTCAGCATTGCCAACCAGTTGCAATATTTGTTTCGGACCAAATACTATACGAAAAAATTGAACCCCTTTTAGCGGATCATCCATCTGTAAAGTTGGTTTATTCATTCGAAAAAATTAAAGCCGTTGCTCATTGGACCAGACTACTTGAAGCTGGAGAAAAGGCAGAAGCAAATTTAAAAAGCGAGTTAACTGCAATAAAAGAGAGTATTCAGCCAGATGATTTGGCTACAATAATATACACTTCCGGTACAACTGGTAATCCGAAAGGCGTAATGCTTTCTCATAATAATTTCATGAGTAATGTATTGGCTTCCGCTGCTCGATTGTCACTTGATTCATCTCACAAAACCTTAAGTTTCCTACCCATCAATCATGTTTATGAGCGAATGGTTAATTATCAATACCAATACAAAGGAGTTAGCATCTATTACGCCGAAAGCATGGATACAATAGGTGATAATTTACGAGAATTGAAACCTCATGGATTTGCAACGGTACCACGTTTGCTAGAAAAAGTTTACGACAAAATTATGGCAAAAGGAAAGAGCTTACCTTTTATAAAAAAATCGATTTTTTTATGGGCTGTAAAACTGGGATCAAAATATGAATTGAACCGCGCCAATGGCAGTTGGTATGAATTCAAATTAAAAATTGCGCGAAAACTAATCTTCAGCAAATGGCAGGAAGCTTTGGGTGGTAATATCATGTTCATGTGTTCGGGTGGAGCCGCATTACAGGTACGCTTAGAGCGTTTATTTTGGGCTGCAGGCATTCCTGTTCAAGAAGGATATGGCCTAACCGAAACCTCTCCTATTATTGCTGCCAATCAAAATGCTTACCCAGATGTAAAATTTGGAACCGTGGGACCCGTTTTAAAAGGTGTCGAGGTAAAAATTGCTGATGATGGTGAAATATTGGCGCGTGGACCAAATATCATGTTGGGCTACTATAAAAATCCAGAACTAACCAAACAAGTAATTGATGAAGACGGTTGGTTCCATACAGGAGATATTGGTTGCTGGGAAGACGATCGTTTTTTAAAAATTACTGATCGAAAGAAAGAAATTTTCAAGACTTCAGGTGGAATTTACATTGCCCCTCAGGTAATTGAAAACCGATTAAAAGAATCTCCTTTTATCGATCAAAACATTGTTATTGGTGAATTTAAAAGATTCCCATCGGTAATCATCTCTCCTGATTTTGAGTTCTTAAAGGAATATTGTAAACGAAAAAAGATCCCATTTGAGAGTCCTGAAGATGTCATTTTCAACCAAAAAATTCAGGTTCGAATTTGGAAAGAGGTTCAAAAAATGAATGTAAATCTCGATCGACCTAAGAAAATCAAAAGCTTCCGATTGGTTGCTGATGTTTGGACTCCAGAATCAGGAGAACTCTCGCCTACTTTAAAATTGAAACGAAAAGTTTTAAAAAATAAATATCAATTACTGATTGAAGAAATTTATTCCTGACACACACTAAAATACTAAATATGCATCGTAAAATAAGGAAAGTTGCCGTTTTGGGAGCCGGAGTAATGGGTGCCCAAATTGCATGTCATTTTGCCAACATTGGTATGGAAGTTCTATTGCTAGATATGCCTCCCAAGGAACTAAGTGCAGAAGAAGATAAAGCTGGATATTCATTAGAACACCCAAGGGTTCGAAATCGAATCGTTAACCAATTATTTAATCGGATAGTAAAGAATAAACCAGATCCACTGTATCTAAAGAGTTTCGCAAAAAGAATTAGTCTGGGAAATTTTGAAGATGACCTTATCAAAATTAAAGATTGCGATTGGGTAATTGAGGTAATCGTTGAAAATTTAAAAATCAAACAAAGCCTATATTCTAGAATTGAAGAGTACAGAAAACCTGATTCTTTAATTACAACAAACACATCAGGTATACCAATAGGAATGTTACTGGATGGTAGATCTGAAGATTTCAAACAATCATTTTGTGGAACCCACTTTTTTAATCCGCCAAGGTATTTGAAATTGTTGGAGATCATTCCTTCTACTTATACCTCTGAGGAAGTGATTGTTTTTCTAAAAGAATTTGGGGAAAGGCACTTAGGGAAATCGGTTGTGATTTGTAAAGATACACCTGCCTTTATCGCCAATCGTATTGGTGTATATTCCATGATGTCGGTATTTCATTTACTAAAAGAATTTGATCTTTCGGTTGAGGAAATAGACAAGCTAACCGGACCAATTATCGGCCGTCCTAAATCTGCAACCTTTCGCACTTGCGATGTAGTTGGGTTAGATACGCTTGTATTTGTTGCTCAAAACCTTCAAAAAGCGCTCGTTCATGACGAATCGAAAGAGGTTTTTGCGGTACCTGATTTTATTCAGAAACTATTAGAAAACCAATGGTTGGGAGCCAAAACGGGACAAGGATTTTACAAAAAAATCAAAAATGAGGAAGGAAAAAGTGAAATTCTAAGCTTAAATCTTTCCAATTTTGAATATCAAGCGAAGCAAAAAATAAAATTTGCTGAATTTGAAGCTGCTAAAGCGATTCCTCATCTTAATAAGCGTTTCAAACTCTTGTTAAAAGGAGAAGGAAAAATAAATCAATTCTACCGCAAATTATTTTTAGGATTGTTCGCCTATGTTTCGAATCGAATTCCTGAAATATCAGATGAAATATATAAGATTGATGATGCCATTTGTACTGGGTTTGCCTGGGAAATGGGACCTTTTGAAATATGGGATACTTTAGGCTTGAAAAAATCCATTCCAATGATGGAAGAATTGGGGTACAAACCGGCTGATTGGGTCTATAAAATGGCTGAAAAAGATCAGAAATTCTATCAGTTAAAAGAAGGAAACAAACAATTCTATGAGATTAACTCTCAAGAATACATTACCATTCCTGGAACAGAAGAATTGGTAATTCTCAACAATCTTAGACCATCGCACAGCATATGGAGTAACGAAGGTTGCAGTATAATCGATTTGGGAGATGGTGTAATCAACCTTGAGTTTCACACCAAAATGAATACCATAGGAAGTGAAATTATTCAAGGGATAAATAAGGCTTTGGAATTGGCCGAAGCGGAATATAAAGCTTTGGTAATTTCTAACGAAGGAGAAAATTTTTCGGCAGGAGCAAATATTGGATTGGTATTTATGCTAGCCATAGAGCAAGAATATGAAGAGCTCGATATGGTGGTTCGTACTTTCCAAAATACGATGCTGAAATTAAAATATGCTTCAGTTCCGGTTATTGCAGCCCCTCACGGAATGGCACTTGGAGGCGGATGTGAAGTGTGCATGCACTGCGATAAAGTTATCGCTCATGCAGAAACCTATATGGGATTGGTTGAACTTGGCGTTGGTGTAATTCCTGCTGGTGGAGGTACCAAAGAATTTGCCTATCGCCTTTCGCAAGAAATTGCACATGATGACATTCGAACCAACCGTTTTCGCGAAAAATTCTTAAGCATAGGACAAGCAAAGGTATCCACATCGGGCTATGAAGCCTTCGAACTGGGTTACTTACGCAAAGATGTTGATGAAGTAATTGTAAGTAGAAAACATCAATTGCTCTATGCTAAAAAAGCAGCTTTGCTAATGACCGAAAAAGGCTACACGCCTCCTCTACCAACAAAAGACATTCGTGTATTGGGAGCAGAAGGATTGGCATTAGTCTATTCCGGAGCAGATGGAATGGAAGTTGGAAACTACATTTCGGAGTACGACAAATACCTCTCAATTGAATTGGGAAAAGTTCTTAGTGGTGGAGAATTAAGCGAACCTGCAGAAGTTTCGGAGAACTATCTATTGAATTTGGAACGAATTGCATTTGTAAAATTATGTCAGCAGAAAAAAACCCTAGAGCGGATGCAAAGTCTGCTTCAAAAAGGAAAAATTCTTCGCAACTAACCACTAAAAGAAAAAATTATGAACGCATATATAGTAGCAGCCTACCGAAGTGCTGTAGGCAAAGCAAAAAAAGGCAAACTGAGGTTTATTCGCCCAGATGATATGGCAGCTCAAGTAGTTCAGCATATCATGAAAGAGATTCCAAATTTGGATCCTACCATGGTGGATGATGTGATTGTTGGAAATGCAACTCCTGAAGCCGAACAAGGCCTTAATGTTGGGCGAATGATTGCTTTAATGGGGCTCGATAACATTCAAGTTCCTGGAATGACTGTGAACAGATATTGTTCCTCTGGATTAGAGACCATAGCCATTGCCGCATCTAAAATTGAAGCTGGATTGGCTGATTGCATATTCGCTGGAGGTGTTGAAATGATGTCTTTAATGCCAATGGGAGGCTGGCGTTTGGTTCCAAATTTAGGAATTGCCAAATCGCACCCCGATTGGTATTGGAATATGGGAATTACGGCAGAAGCTTTGCAAGTGAAATACAATATCTCACGCAAAGAACAAGATGCATTTGCCTTTCATTCGCATAGAAAAGCTCTCGAAGCATTGGCACAAAATCGTTTTACTGATGAAATTGTTCCCATAAAAGTGATGGAAACTTTTGTAAATGGAGAGGATAAAGCACAGAGCATAGAACACCTTATTAGTAAAGATGAAGGTCCAAGATTGGGAACTACCGAAGAAGCATTGAGCAAACTAAGACCTGTTTTTGCACAAGGAGGAAGTGTTACGGCTGGTAATTCGTCACAAACATCAGATGGAGCAGCTTTTGTTTTGGTCGTTTCTGAAAAAATGCTGAAACAATTGAATGTAGAACCAATAGCACGCTTTGTATCCTATTCGGTAGCAGGTGTTGAACCAAAACACATGGGCATTGGGCCGGTAGAAGCAATTCCTAAAGTTTTGAAACGTTCTGGCCTAAATATGAATCAAATAGAACAAATTGAATTGAACGAGGCTTTTGCGGTTCAAGCTCTTGCGGTTATGAAAGAACTTGACTTAAACCCTGACATCACCAATTTAAATGGTGGAGCCATTGCTTTGGGGCATCCACTAGGTTGCACAGGTACCAAGCTTTCGGTTCAGTTGCTTCATGAAATGAAAAAACAAAAACAAAAATATGGTATGGTTACCATGTGTGTGGGTTCGGGACAAGGAGCAGCAGGAATATTTGAATTAATGAGCAATGATTAATGTTTAATTATTAATTATTAATGACATTAACCATTCTATATTGATCACTAATTATTAAACATTAACAAACATGGAAAAGATAAAAACAGTAAAAGGCGGTCAATTTCTAGTAAAAGAAACCAGTCCTCAAGATATATTTATCCCTGAAGAAATTTCGGAGGAACAAAAAATGATCATGGAAACATGCCATGACTTTCAAGAGAAGGAAATTCTTCCTCTATTGGATGAAATTGATGAGCAAAAGGAGGGTTTAATGACGACTCTTATGGATAAAGCTGGTGAATTGGGCTTGCTCGGCATTGCAGTTCCAGAAGAATATGGTGGTTTTGGTCAGGATTTAAACACCTCGATGCTAAGTACCGAAATAATGGGAACCTATAGTTCTTTTGCCGTTGCTTATGCTGCTCATGTAGGAATTGGCACACTTCCTATCTTGTATTATGGTACGCAAAATCAGAAAGAAAAATATTTACCAAAACTTGCTAGTGGTGAGTTTAAGGGTGCATATTGCCTAACAGAACCAGGAGCAGGTTCAGATGCCAACTCAGGAAAGAGTAAAGCGATTCTTTCCAAAGATGAATCGCATTATATCCTTAACGGTCAGAAAATGTGGATTACAAACGCTGGTTTTGCGGATATTTACACGGTTTTTGCAAAAATTGGTGATGATAAAAACTTGAGTGCCTTTATCGTTGAAAAAGAATTTAAAGGCATTAGTCTAGGCCAAGAAGAGAAAAAAATGGGAATTAAAGGTTCTTCTACTTCTATGATGTTTTTCGAAGATTGTAAAATTCCTGCTGAAAACCTCCTTGGTAAACGTGAACAAGGTTTTAAAATCGCTCTAAATATATTGAATAATGGTAGGTTAAAATTGGCAGCAGCAGTTTTAGGAGCTGGCAAAAAAGTAATTAGCCATTCGATCAATTATGCCAATGAACGAATTCAATTTGGAAAAGCAATTGCCAACTTTGGGGCCATTCAACACAAAATTGCAGAACAAGCTATGCGAACTTATGCAGTAGAATCGGCTATTTACAGATGTAGTAACGACATCCAAAATACCATGCATCATTTGATGGAGGAAGGCACTCCAAAAGAGCAAGCAGTTATTCAAGCGCAAAAAGAATTTGCCGCCGAAGCTGCCATTTTAAAAGTTGCCGCATCCGAAGTTCTCGACTATGTTACCGATGAAGGTGTTCAAATTTATGGAGGTATGGGGTATTCGGCCGAAGCTCCAATGGAACGTGCTTATCGCGATTCTCGCATCAATCGGATTTTTGAAGGAACCAATGAAATTAACCGCATGTTGGTGGTCGATTTCCTTTTACGGAAAGCTTTCAAAAATGAACTCCCGCTATTATCTGCAGCGCAAAATGTTGCCAAAGAATTAATGGCTATTCCTGATTTTGGTGAAGAAGACACAAGTTTATTAGCGGTAGAAAGCAAGCTGAATATTGGCTTTAAAAAAGCTGCTTTATTAATTGCAGGTGCTGCTGCTCAAAAGTTCATGCAAAAACTGAGCGACGAACAGGAAATACTAATGAATATTTCGGATATAATTATTGATTGTTATCAAGCTGAATCCTTGCTATTGAGAGTTAAAAAATTAATTGATCGAAAAGGCGAAGAAGCATGCAAAGAACAAATTGCGATGTGCAAACTGTTTTTTTACGATGCAGCCGATCGAATTCATAAAAATGCAAAAGACGCAACCAATGGAATTACCAATGGAGATGAACTAAGAATGATGCTTCTAGGTTTAAAACGATTCACCAAACACTCAGGAATTAACAGCAAAGAAGAGCGACGATTAATTGCCAAGAAGCTGATTGATGAAAATTCTTACTGTTTTTAGATGAAAAATTACTTTTTAGTATCAAAAAATAAAATTGTTGAAACTCAATTGAATGTTCTAATCGGGAACTAGTTTAGATAGAAATTCAAACTCTCTTAAATTAGAATAGCATATTAAAAACAAAACCCTCCATTGGACAATTATTTGCCTTTGGAGGGTTTTTAATTCTTATTTTTTTTAGGAATTAAAAAACTGAAATCAATTTATTTTGCATACAGTCTTTTAGTTGTAAATTATACAAAGCGCATAATATCCTCAACATTTTTTCTTGGAGTTGCAGGTGCATGTTCCCCATCTTCGTAACCATAAACAATCATTGCTGCAACGGTTTCTTCTTCTGGCAATCCTACTATTCCAGAAATTTTTTCATCGTTAATAACACCCATAATACATGTACCAACACCTTTCGCATGTGCCGCTAAACAAAAAGTTTGACAGGCAATACCTGCATCAAATACTTCCCAAACACTAGCTTTTGATGTTGCATAATCCTCACCTTCCAATTTGCCACTTTTGCCTTTTACAAAGCTCAATACGGCAACACCTTTAGCTTCTTTTAGAGTGTTAACATTGTACACGAATCCATCCACACCATCACTTGCCAACTTTGCAATTACCTCTTTATCATCAACCAAAGTATATCTAGCAACTTGAAAATTTCCCCAAGAAGGAGCCCATCTACTTAGCTCAACAATTTCCGTCATTGTTTCGTGGTCTACTATTTCATTTTTAAACTTACGCACGCTTCTGCGTTCTTTAATCATTTCAATTGCATCCATTGCTCTATTTTTTTTGTTTTCAATCTATGTTTTAAGCTTTAAAATATCTAATCTAAAATCCGATTAAATCGTATGACGTACAGGAACACTGTTCAATACTGCCTCATTCATATCTGAAAGAACATAGTTGACCCTATCGATGGCAGCTTGCTTCTCTTTTGGTAGTTTCGCATCAAAACTAACTGTGTTTATAATATGGATTCCCATATAATAGGTTTCCACATCCACTAGCTCTAATGTTTTCTTTTGTTCTTCGAGCACTTCACGTTCAGTAGCCATCTCAAAAATACCTGCTTCAACATCTTTAGCAAGCTGAGTTCCTTCATTTACGTTTAGTGATGTTGGAACAATACCCACAGGCTTAACTTTATTAATAAGTTGTGCATTGGCCTTAGCGTTATCAATTCCTTTCCCTTTACCCGCAGCGCCAAACATAAATCCATAAAAGAAGGTGATTCCAGCTTTATTCAAGCGTTCTAATTGTTCATGGACATCCTTTAACGACGCACCTTTATTAAGATAATCAAGAGCTTCACCCAAACCTGTTTCCACACCAACCCACAAATCACCAATACCTAGCTTCCTCAAGTCAGCCAGCTCGTCATCCGTTTTACCGATAATATTGTTGATTGAGGCATACATTGTTATGATCTCAACCTCTGGCAGGTATTTGTGAATCAATTCGGCAATTGCCCTTAAACGCTTTGCGGAAAGAACAAAAGCGTCTCCATTTACCAAAAATACTCGCTTTACATTGCCATTTCTCATTTGAGCTTCTTGCAAATCCTTTTCAACTTGTTCAATCGGATCAACAGAGAATTTCACATCACGATACATTGTACAAAACGTACATTTGTTGTGTGCACATCCCACTGTTACTTGCAGCAAGAGTGTATTTGCCTCGTAAGGAGGTCTGTAAACTGGTCCTGTATAATTCATCTTTTTTCTTAATCGATTAATTTATTTGTAAAATCAATCAGTTCATTAATTGCGGTCTCATTGTATGCATCTGGATGAGCTTTGGCATAAACACCATTATCATTATCAAAATACTTTCCTGTAATGCCTTTATGATCTTCCGAAACGGCCAAGTCGTATAAAATATTAGAGCCTTTATTGGCCGGAGACCAATGTTGACCATATGCTTCGTTAGCCATTTTTGTATTCAGCAAGGATCCCGGGTTTACGGCGATTACTTCTATATCTTCCAATTCTTTTGCCAATCGGAAACTCCACATGGTTAACGCCAATTTACTTATTGCATAAAATTCGTTAACCGACACTTCTTTTTTACCAACAATCGCATCGTAAGAAACAGGAGCTTGTGCAGCAGAACTCAGGTTAATAATACGAGCATTGCTTCCCTTTTTGATTAATGGCGTTAGTCCTTTGGTTAGTAAATATGGTGCCAAATAGTTGACTACAAATCTCAGATCCAAACCATTTCTATTCACAGAAAAAGGAGTTTTGAAAACACCGGCATTGTTGATTAAAATATCGATGTGCGAAACCTCATCGTTCACTTGCAAAACCATTTTTTTAACAGCATCTAAATCTGATAAATCAGCCACAAAGCCATGGATAGACTCATTCTTTGTCGATTCTTTAAGCTCAGAAATTGTGGCATTTACCTTCTCTTGGCTTCTTCCGTGTACATAAACCGTATGTCCTTCTTTTGCGAACATTGCCGTAACAAGTTTTCCAATTCCATCTGTACTACCTGTAATTAGTATATTCTTAACCATTTCAGCTTATTATTTAGTTAACTTTGTTTTCACAATAATAAATGGTCCAACACTATCGTCTTTTCCATTATTAAGAGCAGGTACTCTGTTTAACTGATCAACAGTACTGTATAAATAGCCATCCTTAGCCAGATGCAATCCATCTGGCCATGTTTGACCAACTGGAAGTGTAGCAATAGTTCTGAATCCATCTTTAGCATTAGACACAGCAAGTTCGTTTTGTTCGATATTGCTTATGTAAACATTCCCTTTTTTATCTGCAGCAATACCATCGCTGTATGATTTTGCAGAATACTCTTCAATACTTGCAGTTAACTCTTCATCGGAGTCAAAACTTTTTGCAGGCACTCGATATATTTTTTTACCGTGTAAGGCTCCAAAATATACCCATTTAAAATTAGGGTCAATAGCAATTGGATTTAAAGCAAATCCTCCTTCAAAATCAGGCATCATCGATGCGTGGCTTTCTGCCATTCTTCTTGCAGCACCAGTTTTGGTATCAATAACAATAAAAGCAGGTATTGGAGCACTTTTCAAGTCTCCTTGAGTCATATCGGCAATAATTACACGATTGTGCTTTTCATCAATTACGAAATCTTGCAGAAAACTGGCTGGCGTCACAACATTTTCTGGAATCTTAATCCTTTTTACCAGCTTCTCATTTTTAGTATTCCAAACGATAATCTGCTTAACACCCATATCCAATAACCAGAGATTGTTTTTGCGATCCGTTCTAATACCGATTATAGCTTTAATTTTTGAATCCTCTCCTTTTGAATATTCAGCATTTGGATAAACCTTAGTTTCACCATTCTCACCAATCTCGTAAACGCGCACATCAGCTCCTAAAAGAGGATTAATTGAAACAAACATTCTACCCGATGGGCTAATCGTCATATTTCCAGCTCTAACCGTTTCAGAAGAAAGAACTGTTTCAGCAAGTTTAGCTGTTTGGGCATTGATGTTCGCACTTGTAAATAATATAAGGATAGTTGCTACTAATGACTTGATATATAAATTTTTCATTTCTTGATTCTTTTTAATTCTCTATATTTATTCGGTTTCAATTACTAACTAAGCAATGTGAATCATTTTATTAACTACAAACTCTTCAGTTGCAAGCTCTGTTGCTTTCATGTATTCAGTAAAATGAGTGCTTTCTACATGCTTCTGCAAAGCGTCAGGATTTTCCCAATTTTCATAAACAAAAAATAGATTTGAATTTTCCTTATCCTGATGTAAATCGTAATTAATACATCCTTTATCTGATTTTGACAAGTTAGCAAGTTTCAGCAATTCAGCTTTTACTGTATCTGCTTCACCTTCCCTAACTAATATTCGTGCTACGATACTTATTTTTTGATCTTTCATGAAATAATATTTTTAGTAGTAATTCTTTTATACTCTTGTTTGATTTATCGAGATGACAAAGTTACATCCTGAATGACATTCAATGATTGTAAGAGAATTGGGTAGTATTGTATATTAAAAGGTTTTTAATTAAAAAAAACGGTATATGAATGAATAATTGAAACAAATGAGTTTTTAAATCTAAACATCAAACTAAACAACCAATAATTATACAATTAGTAGACATCTCAGTATCTAAGCTTAAACCAAAAAAAGCATCAAGAATAATTTATTCTGATGCTTCTTTAATAGTTATAATACTAGTTTATTCTTAGAGGTATCACCACTTTTCCATATGTATATTAGCAACATCAAATTTATCTTTAGCTTTTTCAACACCTGCAGGATAACCAAAAGGAATCACACACATCGGCATGATGTGTTCCGGTAAATTCAGCACCTTTCGTGCATGTTCCATTCTATCCTTTCCAGGATATAAAGTACTCCAAACACCTCCTAGTCCCATTCCTTCCATAGCCAAAAGCATATTCTGTGTTGCTGCAGAGGTATCTGTAATCCAAAATTCAGGAGCTTCTTCTCTTACCTTATTCATATCACCACAAACAACAATAGCAGCAGGAGAACCATCTAAACCTCGTGCATACTTTAATTCTTTCCTTAATTCGAGCATCGTATTTCTATCCTTGATAACAATAAATTGCCATGGTTGTGCATTAAAGCCCGTAGGAGCAGCCATGCCTGCTTTCAAGATAGTTGCTATCTCTTCGTCAGAAATTTGTTGATCGGTATAGTTTCTAACACTCTTTCGACTGTGAATAACTGATAAAATTGCTTCTTTTTTAGTTGTTGCAGATTGAGAAATCTCTTCTACCTCATGTTTCATTTCAACCAACTTATAGGTTGAAAGAAGTAAGGCGATTACTAACAATAAGGATAATAAATGACTCTTGTTCATGATTTATTTTTTGAATGGTTTTCTAATTGTTTCTAATAGGTATCCTGTAGGGCAAGCATAATTGCACCAAGGACGAGGGATGAAAATAGATAACAGCAAAAATGTAACCGCTAAGACAATAACTGGAATAGAAGCTGATCTGAATAGGAAAGCTGAGAATGGCTCTATATTGGTCAAATCGAAACTGACTCCCGTAAATAATAACAACATGATAGTTGCAAATACTTTTTCGCGCAGTGTTGCCACGAATTGTTTTACATTATTGGGTAATTTCAGTTTGTTCTTTCTTACTTTTCCCAATAAATCTTGTGATGCTCCAAAAGGACAAAGATGACTGCAGTAAAACGCCTTACTGGTAAGTAAGGGAATCACAATGCTCAAAACTAAAACTGCAAATACAAATAGTTTTGCTGGCAAATCAATTCCATGCACAGTCCAATTATTGAAAGAGAATAAGGAAAGGAATGTTCCCGACCAAAATCCTAAAATCACCACAAGCAAAATCTGATAAATAATTCGAAACCTTTTTAGTGTTTTAGGAGTGAAAAACTGAATTAATGCCAGAATTAGTAAAACGACACCCAGCACACTTTTAAAGATTGCTAAAAAATCAGTTTGCACAGTAAGAGAAACTGACTGCTTCAAAATTTTTCCTGTTCTATGTTTTACTGTCTTTATAATTGCCTTTGAAGTTAACGTAGCTCCGGAAACAACATCAACCTTTGCATTCAGCACATCTTGAATTTTCAAGTTATTCCACGATTCCATGAATCCGGTTTCTTTTATTTTTTGTACAAAATCTGGCGATTCATAATTCTTAAGCAGCGTAATTCCAACAAGACTATCCTGATTACTATAAGCTAAGAGTAGTGGTACCGAGGAAGCAAATCCGATAATTGAATCGGAAATGGGACTGGTATTATATGCCCAACCAATTTGATGTTCTTTTGAAAAAACGATGATACTATCTTTCTGAACTTTATAGCTCGAGGCATCTGAGAATAATATCCTAATATCATTAATTGTATATTTTGCATCTTGCTTTACATCAGTTTTGCCAGTAAATAATTCATAGCCAAAAAATTTATCCCTTTGCATTGCCAATACACCTAGCAATAAAATAATTACAGTAATGGCATAAACCTTTTGAACTGAAGTTTGACCTATCCCAATTTTCATCATAATGCCAATAATAAAATAATTACTACTGCCGCCAGTATAATATTGATTACATCGCTAACACTTAATTTCTTCATATTTTTATTTCTATTTAATCACCCTATCGAAGGAAATCCCTTATTATTTATAGATGTTACAAAAGTATATCTGCCGATAAGTTTATTCATTGTATCGAGATTGGGAAAAATGGTATCTCACACTTACATTATGTTACCCCCTTGACCTGAAGCCTATGTATACAAAAGAGATTTATTGTATTATTAATGGTTTTATGTGTGAAAAAGTTACTTTAACCTTTTATTAACATCTTTAATCATTAGTTTATCCCTACATTTGCAAAGACAAACCAATATAGATACAATGTTTACAGAGAGAACTAACAAATTATTCGAAATCCAGATTGAAGAAATGTCTTCGTGGGGAAAGAGACCGCATAAGCACAATTTCTTCGAGATTGTTTATGTAGAGAAAGGTTCCGGTTATCAGTGTATCAATCAGCATGAATTTGAATATAAAGAGGGGAATATATTTCTACTTCCTCCCTTGGATTGCCATTCATTTAAAATTGAAGAACATTCCAGATTTTACTTCATAAGCTTTACCGATCATTTCTTTTTAAAGGAAGATGGACTGACCAGTTATAAGGATTGGTTCGATCGTATTGCCTATATCATAGCCAATTACAACAAAGTGCCTGGAGATATTATACCTACCGATAGAGAAAGGAAGTTTATCATCGATAACATCAAATCCATTTACCAGGAACACTTGTCTGCCGATAATTACTCAGAAGCGATTATTGCGGGATCCATAGCCTCAATTCTAAATATTTTAGCAAGAAGTATTGAGAAAAGGTATGTCGATCAGGCCAATGATGTTGATAATCGTTTTGGGGAAGTTCTGAGGTATATAAATACTCATATTTTTATTAGCGACAATTTGAGAGTACCGAAGCTGGCTGATAAGTTTGGTATCTCGAAAACCTATTTCTCGGAGTATTTTAAGAAGCAAGCAGGTATCAGTTTGGCCGATTACATTACCAAGTCGAAACTTCGCATTGTGGAAACAAAGGTGCTGCATACCGATTTGTCCTTAAAAGAAATTGCCTATCAGCTAAACTTTACCGACAGCAGTCATCTGGCTAAATCATTCAAAAAGGTTTATGGTATGACGGTTAAAGAATTTAGAAGCAGTGGCCAGGTTTGTTGTAATTAATTACTTCACCAAAAAAATACAATTAGCGTAAACTAGAAGATTTCTCGATGACGTAAAAAACCTCCAATAGAAAAATCTAATGGAGGTTTTGGAAAATTATTTAATTTGAAAAAGACTATCCCTTTACTTTCCTACTCATTATCAAGTAGTAAGCTAAAAACCCAATAGAAGTAAACATGAAGAAGATACCGTAAGGCATAGCACTTCTATATTCTGTGAATTGAGGGAATTGAGTTCCTAGTAATTCCAATACAATAAATCCTAAACCACCAAAGAAAGCTACTAATCCCCATTTTAATGCTGGATATTGATCGTACTGCACTTGTTTTTTCACTTCTATGTCGGTATTCTGATCTAAAATTTCTGCTCGATCGAAGTGACCAGTTTTAATAATTTTTCTCTTTAGAAAGTGTGAAGACATTGTTTTCACAAATGTGATGATACTAAAAAACACCACTGCAGCCATTAATAATTCGCCGATATTCATATTTCAAGTTTTAAGTTTCTGAATGTAATTTGTCCATTAGACCATCATGGGTTTTAAAATGTTGCAAAAAGCTTAAACTTTTTTTCGATTCCATTTCTTGGGACTCCGACTTCGAGTCAGAGATCAAATAAAATTATAAAAGTAGAATGATTATTTATTCGTGCTCCGAACTTGAAGTCGGAGCACAAAATTTTGTCCTTGGGATTCCTACTTTGGTTCGGATTCCCAATATACTTTTTTTACTCTGTGGTAGTTCAAAATTCGTTATCGACTAAACAAATTTTAATTTGCAAAAATAATTCTACCACTGAGTACACTGAGAAACACAGAGGATTTACTTCTTTTAGTATCGATACAACTAGGCTTAGCTCAGATTGCAAATGGAATAAGAAAAATTGGATGTGTGAACAGAAAATACTTTAACTTTAAAAATACTCATAATATTTGCAGCATGTGTTAGGGGGAGAAGCGACTACCCCACAGCAAGGTACGAGCGAGGAGTAATAGCGTATGACCCGACCCGAAGGGGAACACCCAAAGAAAAATATAATTAATTTGTAATATTTTGCAACAATTAAAGAAGAGTGCCTGTCTACTCAATCAAAGATGAACGAAACCGAGCTGATACAACAGATTTGTAATGGCAATCCTCAAGCTTTCCGCTATTTGGTAAAGCAATACGAGCGGTTGGTATTTCATGTAGCTGCAAGATTGTTGAATCGGCAAGAAGATTTGGAGGATGTTTGCCAAGAGGTGTTTATTAAAGTACATCAGAAATTGCCTGAGTTTAGAGGTGATTCGAAGCTTTCGACTTGGATAGCAACCATTGCTTATCGCATTTCGGTTAATCATTTGAAAAAGAAAAAGCATGGTGTGGAAATTGACGATGATGAGCGTGATTTTTTGCATGAGGACATGATAACAAATGAACACCCTGAGCAAATTGTCGAAAAAGATGAATTGAAAAAATACATCAGAAAAATGGTAAATCGGCTTCCAGAACAGTACAAAACGGTGTTGAGTTTGTATCATTTGGAGGAAATGTGCTATAAAGAAATTGTAGAAATTACAGGCTTACCAGAGGGAACGGTGAAAAATTATATTTTTAGAGCCCGAAAAATGTTAAAGGAGTTAATTGGAACTAACGAATTGATTAAGCATTAAAATATACTGATATGCATAGTAATCAAGGAAAACATAAAGAAGAAGAATTGAATTTGGATGAATTGAATTTTATAGATCGGATGCTAAAGGAAAGTTTAGAGGACAATTTTGAGATTCATATTCCTGTAAATTTTGCTGATAATGTAACGGAGCTTGTCGAGAAACGAAAATCGATTCGTGAGGCGCTGCTTAAACATGCCATAATGAGTCTTGGTTTGATTGTAATTGTTGGTTTTGCAGTTGGAATACTATTCTACTTTAAAATAGATTTGGCAAATATTATTCTCGATTTTGCCATCAACTTCAAATATCCGCTTGCCTTTGGTTTGCTTACAATTACTTCGATTCAATTAGCAGATTCGTTTCTCTTGAGTAGAACCAAAGATCGATTAGAATAATTTCAATTTGATGATAAAAAAAGGGATAAACTTGATAATTTATCCCTTTCTATTTGTTTAAAATAGCTATTCTACCTCATAAGTAGGAATACGCCCTGGTGTCCAAGGAGCACCTAAATTTTCTAATTCCGACTCAAGTATTTTTATTTCTTTGGCTACTTTATGCAGTCTTTGCAAAGCAGTAGGAAATTCCTCTTTCAAAATTTCAAACTGTTCCTGTTGCGTTTGTGTAACACCAGAAGTACTGGCCCAATGGGTACCCACAATATTTCCGATTCTGTTAGAAATTGGAATTTGAGCAGGAGGAATTTCTTCTCCACTCGCTCTGGCATCAACTCCATTAAATAAGAAATCAATAGCATCAACTTCCATTTGCAAGTCGTTCACCATTGTACTTAAAGTTTCATTTGCTCCAGGTGTTTGCAAAATTGCCATCTTAATTGCGCTAATTTTACCCTTGTAAGCATTACTCAGTTGCATACTTCCTTGTATTGCTCTCGACATTTTAGCTACTTTTTGCTGGAATGCAACCAAGCCTTCACGATCTTTTGCTGGCAAACTTCTGTTACTTAAAGTTAGTGCTTCGAAAGATACAGCATCGGCTAATAATTCATATTTTCCCTTGCTCACAATTCCCATTTCAACCTGATACTTAGCCGGCATAACCATCATTCCTGATCGAGGCTTTTTTGTCGGCTTAAACTCAGTATCCTTTACAGGATTTAAGGACTGGTAACGCAGGTCCCAATTGATGCGATTAATGCCTTTCTTTGCGGCAGTGGTTAGTCTTCGTATCTCATTGCCTTCAGCATCTTTTACAACAAATACAAGATAAGGAGCTATTTCCTTAGCCTCATCATCCATTGCTTTCCAACTTGGTTGTGGAATGTATTTTCCTGCTTTGTCTAATTCTTTTTCTTTCTCCTTACGGATTTGTTTAGCTGTTTTTGGTACTTCCTTTAAATAATAAGTGAAAACAGCACCAAACTCAGGATTTGGAGCGGTAAAATAGGTTGCTCCCATACTTCCTTTACCTCCTTTTTGGATGTACATTAAAGCATCCTTTACTGGAAATAATTTGGCTTTTGTATCAATTAATGGAGATGTTACTCCTCGCAATGGCGAGTAATCATCAAGAATATAGAAACCACGACCAAAACTTGCTGCAACCAAATCGCCTTCACGTTCCTGAATCGTTAAATCGCGAACCGCAATAGTTGGAATTCCAGCTTTCAATTGAACCCAATTCACACCTTCATCTTTGGTAAAGAAAATACCAAATTCTGTTCCCACGAACAACAATTGAGGATCAACAAAATCTTGCTCGATAGTATGGACAGTACCATTCTTTGGTAGGTTACCAGCAATGTTCACCCAAGTTTTTCCTTTATCAGCACTTTTTAAAATGTAAGGCTTAAAATCGTCGCGTTTGCGATTGTCAAAAGCTGCAAAAACAACATTCTCATTGTGCTTAGATGCCAATAAATCACTAATGTAAGTATATTGAGGGATTTCCGTAAAAGAGGCATGTTTTGTCCATTGCTCTCCTCCATTTTCCGTTACCTGAATTAATCCATCATCGGTACCAACAAAAAGAAGATTCTCTTTTAATGGTGATTCTGCCAAAGAAACGATCGTTCCAAACTGCGAAGTTGACACATGTTTTTTAACGGCATCGGCAGACCAATATTTGCCCATCACTTTAAACGAATCACGATCTTTTCCAGTAGTTAAATCATCGCTAATTGCTTTCCAAGAATTTCCTCGATCATCACTTTGGAATAATTTATTTGCTGCGGCATACAATCTTGTATTTTTGTGGTGGCTTAAAATTAAAGGTGCATTCCAATTCCATTTATAGGCTTCAACACCTTTTGGTTCTCTAACCTTAATGTTAATTTTCTCTCCACTTTTTTTATCGTAACGATAAGAGTTTCCGTACTGATACTCACAATAAACAATGTTCGGATCGGTTGGATCAATCTGTGCCCAAAAACCGTCACCTCCCAAAATTGGCTCCCAATCGGCATTGGTTACACCCTTACGACTTATATTTCTTGATGGCCCGCCAAGCGTATTATTGTCTTGAGTTCCACCGTAAACATTGTAAAAAGGCAATGCATTATCTACTTGCACTCTGTAAAACTGAGTTACCGATAAATTTGATTTAAAAACATAAGTTGCTCCTGCATCAAAGCTTTCGTAAATACCACCATCGCCACCGATCATGAAGTGATTGGTATCGTTTGGATCTACCCAAATCGCATGATCATCAACATGACGATTTTTTAAGCCTAAACGTGTCCAGGTTTTTCCGCCATCGTCAGTAACATGCGAATAGGTTTCAACTGAGTAAACCTTATCTGCATCAACGGGATCGCAATATATTTCGTTATAATATTGGCCACTGCTTGCATGATCACTCATTTTAGACCAAGATTCTCCTCGATCTGTTGAGCGGAAAAAGCCACTTTTACCTTCTGCAGCTTCAATAATGGCATATACGTAATTGTGATTTACTGGCGAAACAGCAATTCCCATTCCTCCTTTATCAACCGATGGTAATCCTGATTTTAGTTTTCGCCAATTCTCGCCACCATCTGTCGATTTGTAAATTGCAGATTCTGGTCCACCGTTAATTTTTGCATGTACATGTCGGCGACGTTGTTCCGAAGTTGCATACATGATATCTGGCTCCACAGGATCGATAATTACATTGTTTACACCCGTATTTTCACTAATTTCTAATACTTTTTTCCAGTTCTGTCCACCATCAGTAGTTTTGTACAAACCGCGATCTCCTCCTGGTCCCCAAGCTGATCCTTCGGCAGCTACAAAAACCACATTTGAGTTTCTTGGATCGATAACAATTCCACCAATATGACGAGATTCTTTCAATCCCATATTCTTCCAACTTTTACCGCCATCCATGGTTATGTAAACACCATCGCCATATCCTAAAGCTCTTTGGTGATTGTTCTCTCCTGTTCCAGCCCAAACTACATTGCTATTGTTTGGATCCATGCTTACTACTCCAATAGAATAAGATCCATATTTATCGAAAACAGGTTTCCAGGTCGTACCATTGTTAATGGTTTTAAAAATATTGCCACTGGCAATTGCCACATAGTATTCGCTGTGATTGTTTGGATTAACCGCAAAATCGGCAATACGCCCAGAGGTTGTCGCTGGGCCAATATTTCTAAATTTTAATCCACTAACCAAACTCGAGTTAATTAAGGTATCGACCTTTGGTTCTACTGTTTTTTTCTTTGCAGAAACGATGCTAGGAGATAATACAATCCCAGTAATTGCGAAAGCAAATACCAATCGCCGTAAGCTAATTGTAGTCAATTTCATTCGGTTTATTTTAGGTTGAGATCAGCCGAATAAGAGCAAACTTAAACGACTAATAATGTGTGTAAATAATTTGCATGTTGAATTTACGAGAATTCGCAAGAATATCCTATTTGACAATGTGTTAATTAATCGTCTAAGCGAAGTTAAACCCGATACATTAGAAATAAAAAAATCCGATTCTTTCGAACCGGATTTAAAATTTATCGTTTTTTGCTTCTTAGCCAGATCCTCTCGCCAAGCTTCACTTTATAATTTCTCCTAACGCCATTAAATTTCTTTAGTCGTTTCAATTTAACGCCGTATTCTTGCGAAATGCCGTAAAGACTATCACCTTCTTTTACTCTATGGAAATTATAACCTCTTGCCGCTTTTCCACGCTTATTGTGTAAATACAATCTTTGTCCAATCTGTAAAATATAGTTTTTAGGCAGGTCATTATATTTCAGTAGTTTCTTGCGATTTACGCCTAAATTTTTCTCAACACTAAAAAAGGTATCTCCCTTTCTCACATTGATATAATGTATTCCATTGGCAATTTCTAGTCTTGCTCCGAAAGGATCAATTTCCAAATCAGAATCAATATCGGCTAAATCTGTTCCATCTGGCTTGTAAATTTTGTAATCTTGTCCTTCACCCTTGACATCTAATTTATACAATTGCGATTCTTGAATGATCTTTATTAATCGATGTGCATATTTAGGATCGGTAGCATAACCTGCTTTTTTTAATCCATGAGCCCAACGTTTGTAATCATCCGAACTGTATTTAAACAAAAATGCATAACGAGAACGAGTTGTTAAAAATTTGGAATGATCTTTATATGAATCGTACGGTCGATCATACTTTCGAAAACATTCATTCCGCTTGTCATCATCCATTTTAACACTCGGGCCAGTCCAATCGTGGCACTTAATCCCAAAATGATTATTCGCTTTAGTAGCCAGCTGGGAGTTCCCATTTCCAGACTCCAACAATCCTTGCGCCAAAGTAATACTAGCAGGAATTCCTGTTCGCATCATTTCCTTAATAGCCAAATCTTTATACTTGTGAATGTACTGTTGTCTTGTGTATCCTTTAGCAAAAATACTTGAGCTTATAAAAAAACTCAGAAGTATATATAAACAAACTCTTTTCATTCGGTTCAAATTTTGAATCGTGTGTAAAAATGGGAAATCACTCTATTTATGTATATATTAGCTGCGATTTCCAAAACAACCATAAAAATATAACAATCCTGTTATCCTCCGTTACTTTAAAGAATAAATTAATAAACAATTTGTTACTGATATTAGGAAACGCCTATTGTAGCTTGTTTATTATAATTAATAAAATTTGTTTAAATTTCAGAAAGTATCGATTTAATCGTGCCGAACAAGCTCAAAACAATCTGATCAAAGAGTAACGCAATGAAGAAAAGTCAAATAATTACAACTGTATACGAATATAATTCAGTAGATGAATTATCTCAATCGGAACAAAATTTGGTAAAAGAAGCAAAAGAAGCAGCTTTGCGTTCTTATTCTCCTTATTCTGAATTTAAAGTAGGTGCTGCTGTTTTGTTAGAAAACAATAAAATTATTCAAGGGAATAATCAGGAAAATTCAGCTTATCCATCTGGTTTGTGCGCTGAGCGAGTGGCTATTTTTTATGCCAATTCGATGTTTCCAAACGTTCCGGTTAAAGCAATTGCTATTACTTCGAAAACAAATGGTAGTTTTTTAGATACACCTGTACCCCCTTGTGGATCGTGTCGCCAAGTATTACTTGAAACAGAAGATCGATATGAGCAAGCCATAAAATTGATTCTCTGTGGAGAAAAGAAAATTAAAATAATTGAAAGCTGTAAAGAAATGCTTCCCTTGTATTTTGAAAAAGATATGTTGGATGGAAAATAAAAAAAGGTCGATACAATTGTATCGACCTTTCTGTTTATTTTAGCATACTTTGAAACTCTTTAAAGAGATTATCCTGATTTGGCACTGGAGCTATAATTTTTACAGGCTCTTGCTTTACCGGATGTATAAAAGAAATTTCACGAGCGTGTAATCCAATTCCTCCACCTGATTTAGATCGAGCTGCTCCGTACTTTAGGTCTCCACGAATAGGAATACCTATTTTGGCTAGCTGTGCGCGAATCTGATGATGACGGCCTGTGTGTAATTTCACTTCAAGCATGAAATATTTTTGAGAACGAGTCAATAACTTGTATTCCAATGTTGCTTCCTTCGCTCCTTTTTTAAGCTTATCAAAAACATTAGTTCTGTTCTTTTCCTCGTTTTTCAACAAGTAATGCGTTAAGGTTTCTTCTTCTAATCTTGGACATTTCTGAACAATTGCCCAGTATATCTTATTGATTTCCTTATCTTTTTGTTGGAACATTACACTCAAACGACTAAGCGCCTTACTGGTCTTAGCAAATACAATAATTCCACTAACAGGTCTGTCAATTCGATGAGGAACACCTAAAAAAACATCTCCTGGCTTATTGTATTTCTCTTTTATATAGGCTTTTACCTTTTCACTTAAAGGTTCATCTCCCGACTTATCTCCCTGTACAATATCCCCACACTTCTTATTGATTACAATAAGGTGATTGTCTTCGAATAATATATCTAATTTCTCTTTTGCCATCTTTTTTTTTTAATTAATAATTATTAATTCATAATTAATAATTAGTATTGTTCTCTTTCGCTTGGGAAATCTTTCGATTTCACATCGCCTATATAATTTTGAACTGCTCCTTGAATTTCTGCAAAGAGATTGTGGTATCTTCTTAAAAACCGAGGTGAAAATTCCTGAGTTATTCCTAACATATCATGCAATACTAAAACCTGGCCGTCAACTCCACCACCAGCACCAATACCAATAATTGGAATGGTAACACTTGCAGCAACTTTAGTAGCTAAGCTTGCTGGAATTTTCTCCAATACAATTGCAAAACATCCTGCTTCTTCAAGCATTTTTGCATCTTCAATTAACTTCTCTGCCTCTTCATCCTCTTTGGCACGAACTGCATAGGTGCCAAATTTGTGAATTGACTGTGGTGTTAATCCCAAATGTCCCATTACAGGAATTCCTGCTGATAGAATTCGATTCACCGATTCCAAAACTTCACGACCACCTTCTAATTTTACAGCATCTGCACTCGTCTCTTTCATAATTCGAATAGACGAATACAATGCTTCTTTCGAGTTTCCTTGGTAAGTTCCAAAAGGAAGATCGACAACAACCAAAGCTCTCTGTACTGCACGTACTACCGAGGCTCCATGATAAATCATCTGATCTAAAGTAATTGGTAATGTTGTTTCATGACCTGCCATTACATTGGAAGCAGAATCTCCAACCAAGATTACATCTACTCCTGCTCTATCAACAATAGTTGCCATAGAAAAATCGTAAGAGGTAAGCATAGATATTTTATCACCCTTCAATTTCATTTCTGAAAGCACATGCGTGGTTACTCTCTTTACGGATTCTTTGTGAATTGACATTTTTTAAAATTTTGACACTAGTTAGACAAATCAATGCTAGCCAACTAGAATTAATATTGAAATGCAAAGGTAGAAAAAAGTAACAAGTAAAAAGCTTACAATTAATAGAAAGTAAAAAGGGAGAATTATCTGAAACAACTTAAGTAAGATCCTAAGTATTCAAATTTGCGAATTCTTAATTGTCAATTACTGTTTCTGCCAAAAAGACAGAAACAATGTCAGGATTTAAGGCGTTTTTTCTGTTTCCGATGTCAGAATTACACTTCTTTTGGCAAAATAGATAATGGCACAAGCTTTGATAAAATGCTAATCGGATGAAACAAACATCCCAAACAATTAATAGAATTTAGAACATTAAATAAATATTGAAAATGGGTAAAATAATTGGAATTGACTTAGGAACTACTAACTCTTGTGTTTCTGTAATGGAAGGTAACGAGCCTGTTGTTATTCCTAATAGCGAAGGTAAAAGAACAACACCATCAATTGTTGCTTTTATAGAAAACGGTGAAAGAAAAGTTGGAGATCCTGCAAAACGTCAGGCTATTACCAATCCTACTAAAACGATTTCTTCTATCAAAAGATTCATGGGAGAAGGATTCGATAAAGTGACTACTGAAATTAGTCGCGTTCCTTATAAAGTAATCAAAGGTGATAACAACACACCTCGTGTTCTTATCGATGATCGTAAATATTCTGCACAAGAAATTTCGGCTATGACTCTTCAGAAAATGAAGAAAACTGCTGAAGACTATTTAGGACAAGAAGTAACTGAAGCAGTTATTACTGTTCCTGCTTATTTCAACGATGCACAACGTCAGGCTACTAAAGAAGCTGGTGAAATTGCTGGTCTTGTAGTAAAGCGTATTATTAATGAGCCAACAGCAGCTGCATTGGCATATGGTCTTGATAAGAAAGATCAAGATATGAAAATTGCTGTTTTTGACCTTGGTGGTGGTACTTTCGATATTTCTGTTCTTGAATTAGGTGACGGTGTATTTGAAGTGAAATCAACTAACGGTGATACTCACCTTGGTGGTGATGATTTCGATCAGGTAATTATTGATTGGTTGGCTGAAGAATTCTTAAAAGAAGAAAACATTGATCTTCGTAAAGATCCTATGGCTCTTCAACGTTTGAAAGAAGCTGCTGAAAAAGCTAAAGTTGAACTTTCTAGTTCTACTAGTACTGAGATCAACTTGCCATATATTATGCCAGTAGATGGTATTCCTAAGCACCTTGTTAAATCATTATCTCGTGCTCAATTCGAGCAATTGTCTGATAAATTGATTCAAGCAGTTCTTGAGCCATGTAAATTAGCTCTTAAAGATGCTGGTGTTTCAACTTCAGAAATTGACGAAGTAATTTTAGTTGGTGGATCAACTCGTATTCCTGCTATTCAGAAATTAGTTGAAGATTATTTTGGAAAAGTACCTTCAAAAGGTGTTAATCCTGATGAGGTTGTTGCAGTTGGTGCAGCAATTCAAGGTGGTGTTCTTTCTGGAGATGTTACTGATGTACTTCTTTTAGATGTTACTCCTCTTTCATTAGGTATTGAGACAATGGGAAGTGTAATGACTAAATTAATTGAGTCGAACACAACTATTCCTACAAAGAAAACTGAAACTTTTACAACTGCAGCTGATAACCAGCCTTCTGTAGAGATTCACATTCTTCAAGGTGAGCGTCCAATGGCTAGTGGTAACAAAACAATTGGTCGTTTCCATTTGGATAGCATTCCACCAGCACCTCGTGGAGTACCTCAAGTTGAAGTTACTTTTGATATTGATGCGAATGGTATCCTACACGTTTCTGCTAAAGATAAAGGAACTGGTAAAGAGCAAAGTATTCGTATCGAAGCTTCATCTGGATTATCTGATGCAGAAATCGAAAGAATGAGACAAGAAGCAAAAGAAAACGAAGAAGCAGATAACCAAGCAAAAGAAAAAGTTGATACTTTGAACAAGGCTGACAGTATGATTTTCCAGACTGAAAAGCAATTGGCAGAGATTGGCGATAAACTTCCTGCTGACAAGAAACAACCTATCGAAGATGCATTAGCAAAATTGAAGGAAGCTCATACAGCTCAAGATCTTGATGCATGTAATGCAGCTGTTGAAGAATTGAATACTGTATTCCAAGCAGCGTCTCAAGAAATGTACAATGCTCAAGCGCAAGATCCTCAGGCTGGTGGACAACCAGGTGGAGAACCTCAAGCTGATGCAGGTGCAAAACAAGACGATGAAGTAACTGATGTAGACTTCGAAGAAGTGAAGTAATTCAACTTCAGATAAAATCAAAATGGCGATCAATATTATTGATCGCCATTTTTTTGCGCAAAAGTTGAAACTATCATTGCTATAAGAAGCACTAGTACTTATTTAATTCCTCTTCTAACCGATGATTAGGGAATTCTTACTTTCCAGACCTAACAGAAATTGAATCAAAATAATCTATTTGATTACGCTAGGTTAACGTATATTCAATTCTGCCAACTTTTATTCTTGTCAACGATACTCAAAACATTACCAATTCAAAATAGTCTTAAAAAGATATTTTTGAGGCTCATCAAGATATTTTTTAGCTGAAACCATATCTTCTTCTTTTAAATAAGACAAGTTTTGGATGCAAAGTCTTGCAAAATCAGACTCAATATCTACAAGTCGAGGTGGAATTTTACCATTTTCATCTTGTAAATCTGATAAAATTAATGGGATAATATCACCATTGGAGTTAGCCGAAACAATACAAGAATCGTATCCTTCATCAAATAATTTTTTGACTCCCGTACCTAGCAAGGAACATAGTGTTAAATCAAACCCAATAGGACGACAGCATCTTAATTCATATCCCATATCATTAGGTCGCGATTTCTCCTTCAAGTCCAATTCTCTCAACCTATCTTGAAGAAGAATATTAAAGATATTTGCTTTACTTACATTTCCAAGTTCTGGATGTCCATGTTCGTCGTAAGTAAACTTAATACCAGAAGATTTTATTTCATCCTCGTCCAAAACATGAAAAACACCTTCACTCACCATAGCTACACCGTATTCCATTCCTTCTATCTTTCTTTTTATGATAGATGAAACAATTAAATCGATAATTTTATCTAAGCTAGGCCTCGTTTTATTAAACATTTCAGGAATTACCAGCATCGGAAAATGACAACTTGTTGCAATTCCAAAAGCCAAGTGTCCAGCCGATCTTCCCATTGCCGACAAAACATACCAACCTTGTGTAGTACGAGCATCTTCTTCTATAATATTTCCTATTTTTGCTCCTTGATCTTTTGCAGATTGAAATCCAAATGTTGGGTTTCTATCTGGTAAAGGAAGATCATTATCTATTGTTTTAGGAACATGAATATGAACCATTTCAACATTTTTTGTTTTCAAATACTTTGTTAACCTATTTGCTGTTGAAGCCGTATCGTCTCCCCCAATAGTAACCAAAAGTTTAACATTGTTCTTTGCAATAAAATTGATATTAAAATCACTATCCTTTGGTTTAAAACGGCTCATATTCAATACGGAACCACCTTTATTAAAAATTTTATTTGCCTTTTCATAGTCGAAATCTATCAATGAAGGAGTATCTGATAAAAGTCCTTGATATCCATTGTGAATTCCTAACACTCTATAGTCATCCTCTAAAAATATTTTAGCAATTGTACTGATTACCGTATTAATACCAGGAGCTGGGCCACCTCCACAAATTATTGCTACTGTTCTTTTATCACATTCCATAACTAATCAAATTACTTTATCAATATCTTTTCACCTCCTAAAAACAGGTGTTATAATAATAGGATTGTCCTATCATTATTTTTTAGTGCTTAATTAAATATCTTGCTTCGATTGTTGCAATTACACTTTTTATATTTCCTTGAACTAGTTTTAACTCCCCAATTGCATCTTCAGAGCTAAGTCTACCATCTCCTCTTAATTCAATACGTTTCCAACCTCCACCAGAAAAATATCGAACCTTTTTACCTGATGGTAATTGAATTATCAGATCACCTTCAGGCATAACAATTTCATCAAACCATAGAAAAAGTGATTTCCCTTTCACTTCTTTCCTACTGATTATGAGATTTGAAGTATCAATCGGATTCCATTTTTTATCAAATGTCCATTCTGGTGTTATAGCCTCCGGAGTTAACTCAATTGTTTGAAGATTATCTTCGAACCATCCATAACTCTCTCCAATTTGCTTACAATTATCAAAGTAATATCTGTCTCCATATAGGTATGGACGAGTCTTTTCTGGCTTCCCCTTATACACCACATGCTCAATTGGCTTATCTCTTAATAAAGAAGGAAATGTACAGTCTATAAAATAAAACTGAGCATCATAATGATGACGTGCCAAATAGAAACTATCAACACCAAAAAACTCACAATTTTTCAAAACAAACTTCTGATCCTTATTTTGTTGAGCTGCATGCCATATTGCAGCCGTATTAAGCAATTCCTTAAATTTGGAATTCGAAATGTAACACCATCCTCGCGGACAAACAAAATCAACAGCTCCTTCAAAATAGCAATTGTCATGATAATACATACCATGCTTGTAATTCCACAGAGAAACTGTATCTCCACCATTACTAGTAACATTACAATTGGTTATTATTGTTCTGGTACCATTTCCTAATATGGTAAACGCATGCGGTCCAATTTTCGGCTGAGTATTACGTATGGTCAGATGATCTAAAATAATATCATCTGCATGAATATTAATTACTGCTGGTCCAATATGATCCTTATTGCTTTCCCAATCTTCCCGTAATTGAGAATACTGAATAATTGTACTATCCCTACTCTCTCCTTTTATTGTTAAATAATCTCTCTCAATTCTAATTTTCTCATTATAAATCCCATTTTTTACAAATAAAATCAAGCGTTGATAATTGTAATAAGGCAGATTATTAATTGCCTCGGTCAGTGTTTTAAAATCGCCTGTACCATCTGCAGCAACAATGACATCTGCATTTGAATTTGCACGAACAAAACCATGACATAAGACCAGAATAATGATTAAATAAATTGCTTTCATAATCTTCTATTTAAAAAATCAATAATGTACGTTGATGTCTTTTCAAACCAAGGATCAAACAACCAAAAAGTGTGAGGTGAATCGTCAACGGTATGTACCTCATGATAAATTTTATTTTTCATCAATACGCTTACAAATTGATCACGACCTGCATGAAAACGAGGAACTGTACTATTTATAAAAAGAGCTTCTGGAGAATTTACTCCAACATGCATGATTGCTGAGGATTCTAGCCATAACTCAGGACTCTCCTTGTAAGTACAACCCAAAAACATTGCCGCTGCCGATGGCTTGTCGGGGCAACTGTCTTTACCACTCTCATTAGGATCAGTTAAATCAACAACACCATCAATATTAATCAGAGCCTTTATTCGAGGTAAATCTTTGTTTTTATTGTTCTCCAAAACGGCCACTAAACTTGCTAATGTTGCACCCGCTGAGCAACCTAAAATCACTATTTTAGATGTATCAATTCCATATGTATTTTTGTTTCGCCTTAAATACCCAATAGCATCTTTGATGTCATTAATCGCAGCAGGATATATAGCCTCATGTGATAGCCGATATTCTAATGAAGCTGCGGCATAACCACCTTTAGCAATTTTTTTAGCCAGAGGTGCTAACATTGATTTATTTCCAGAACGCCAACCACCACCATGAATCATGATGACCAAAGCCTTTGAGCTATTCAAATCTCTATTTGGAAGCCAAAGATCTAAACTCAATAACCTTTGGCCTCGACATGCATAAACCTGATCTGGCATTAAAACAAGCTCAGCAGATTCTTGAGTTTTCGCAATAAGTACATTCGGGTATTCTTTCTTTAACTTTTTCCAAGCTGAATATATGGTGTAAGAGGTGTCTTTTACATTATTCACCTGACTTTTACTTGTGAAAATTGTAAACAACAGCACAAGAATGATACAACCAATGCATTTCATTTCTCGAATTATATTTAATCAGATCCCATTAATTTTTAACAACCAAAAGAGGCTTCTCCATCCTGTGTAATTGCTCTTTCAGGTATTTTATAAATTCTTCTTTAGTTTTAACACCATCCTTTTCACGTTCCCAAGCTGCTAAAAAATAATAATTAAATTCCTTCCCTTCTTCTTCAAAAACAACAACATGACTGTTCTCATCTTCGGTTAGGATTGGTTTTTGATTCATCGAATAAATAATACCTAAGCCAAGCATATCATCGTTCAGACTTTGCTTTCCCCAAGTTGCAATACACCCCCAGGTTTTATCCGGACTTAGTAAGTTTATTAATTGTGTATTTGGTTCTTTCCGAATACCTGTACAAATATCTTTAACAGGCTTGTTGAAAACGAGATGCTCATGAGTCATGCGACTACCAGCATCAATAGATTTTACAGAAACCAAATCAACTTTTGAATTATTAAAATCCCATCCATTATACCATATTTGAACCTGTGAACGCAAAATTCCACTTGAAAGTATTCTGCAAATCACACTATCGGTCTTTTCGACACGAACAGCCTTTTCACCATCCCAAAATCCAGTTGATCCAATTCCTAAAGATTTCCCAACTTTCAATACATCCATTCCCCAATCTTGCAGATGATGATAACTCTCATAACCATCCATTCCAACACCTTCTAATATTGGCTCTGAAACTTGTTTCCCAAATACATCGATAGCATTGCGCCAGTCCAGATACAAACGGTATCCTACTTTATCCGATTCCCATCCAGGTCCTTCATATTTTATAAAATAGGCATGGTCAGAAAACCCATTCGGTACACGTAGCGAATCAAATTTTGAAAAATTTCCTCCTCCAACATATTTACCATTCTTAAACTTACCTGTTGTTTTATGCCACAGTTCAGCTTGCGTTTCTGGTTTGAAATTATTGTATTTACTTGTATTTTCTGATTTTGCAATCGAAATATTAGTGTGAGATTTAGCCTTTGCATCCAACTTAACACAAAGTACATCAATTGTACCATCTCCATTCTTATCGCACCATTGTGTTGCAATAGGAATTTCTCCTTTAAAAGCAATTGCATTGTTTACTTCATCAAAATTTGGAATATCAGCGATATTAACTTCGAATACACCGTTAAAATCAGAATTCGACTCATTTACAACGGTCAAATTACTGATGATGTCTAAATTATTTGAACTGCATGATGCTAATAAAAATGACAATACTATTATCCAAGAATACTTTAATTCCTTACTCATCGTTTGTATATTTTAATCGTTTTTAAACTGATACCTCACCCAATCAATGTCCAGCCAGCCAGAATCATTAATAGGATTTAATTTTTGAGCAAAAAAGCCAAACTTACTACCAATCCACCTACCCGGTTTCGCTTCAAAATCTTCACCCAAAGAGTTGAAGTTTTCACCATCAGTGGAAAGATATAATTTGCAAAATGCTCCTTCAGAAACCTTTAATTTAATGTAACAATCGGTTTCTTCCATTAAGCTTACTTTGGAATGTTGCTCCTTTGCACCTGAACGTGCATTAATACATTTAAAAAATCTGGTCACTAATTGCCCTTCATTGTTTCTAATTTCAACACCTGCATAATCCATTCCGAATATTATAAAACCGCACCTTTCTCCATCATTCAATAGTTTAACTTTAAGCTTAGCAGTTACTTCAAAAGATCTGGCAGGTAACTTTTGAAGATACAGTGAAGGAATATCCCATAAATTGGAATATTTATCAGGGGACTCTTGGCAGTAAATCCTATAAACTCCATTGGATGGAAAACTCATTCCCCAATCCAACCCTTTATTGGCATTCCATTGCCATAAAAGATCGGGTTCTCCATTAAATTCATTATTCATCCCTACCGGACTAATAGAATTTAAGAATTCAATTTCAGGCTTCTTAAAAGTTGTTACCGGTTCTCCTATTCCGTTTTGCTCCTTTCCGATAATCGGCCAATCATTAATCCACTTCATGGGCTGAAGGTGTAAAACTCGACCATAAGCTTCTTGATCCTGAAAATGTATGAACCAGTCTTCTTCGTTCTCTAATGCAACCCATGCTCCCTGATGTGGTCCATTAACAGTCGTGTTTCCTTGCTGCATTACAATCTTTTCTTCATATGGCCCATAAATATTTTTGGACCTTAAGACCAATTGCCATCCGGTACTTACTCCACCAGCAGGAGCAAATATGTAATAATATCCATTCCTTTTATGGAACTTTGGTCCTTCCACGGTAGGATGATCAAAATGTCCATCAAAAACCAATACACCATCATCCAAAATGGCACTCCCGTCAGTTTCCATTTTATTAACCGCCAATACACTTTTCATCCCGGCTCTAGATCCAGCGTAAGCATGCACTAAATACGCATTTCCATCATCGTCCCAAAATGGGCAAGGATCGATCCAGCCTTTGGCTTTTTTAATCAATAAGGGCTCACTCCACGGTCCACTTGGGTCATCAGCTTTAAGCATGTAAATTCCAAAATCAGGATCTCCATAAAAGATGAAATAAACTCCTTCGTGATACCTTATTGAAGGCGCCCATATCCCATTCCCATGTTGAACTGATGAATAATGTTGTTTGGGATATACTGACAAACAAGCACTACCTATCAACTGCCAATTAACCAAATCTTTTGAATGCAGAATTGGTAGTCCTGGTGTGCAGGCGAAACTTGATGCCGTCATAAAAAAGTTATCGCCCACTTTGACAACATCAGGATCTGAATAGTCTGCCTGAATTATTGGATTGGTATAAGTTCCATCTCCATTATCAGGACTTTTTAATGTAACATTAACTCCCTGATAAGTAGACTTAGTAATTTCGGGCTGGTTACAAGCACAAATTATAAATACAGAAAGAATGATATATATATTTGCCTTCATCTTTGAACTGTTACTTCAAGGGCCTAACACTCATCTAATTTACTGTTAACTCAATACTATTTTCATCTACGGTATCATCCAATATCAAAACATTTTCCTTAGCTACTTTTGATATCATATTTATAGAAAAATTCTCTGTTTCTTTTCCCTTAATAGCGATTGAAGACTCTAAAAAATCTGGCAAAATTAATCCTGTAATCTTCGCATTTTTAGTATTAACAAATTCTAGAGCTGGCTTAACATCTACTTTTAAATTCAAATTGTTAATTTCAATCCCATCCACATCTATACATGTTAAACCTTTTTTAGCTTTTATATCGATATTCTCCAGGGATACATTTTTCAGATTCATTTCAGGCAATCCTTGCAAATAAATTGCTTGATTAGCTCCCTTACAGGATATATTCCGAATACTAATATTTTTAAACTGTGGAGTTTCTTCAGTAATTTCACATACTAGTGTCTCCTCTTTCGTACTCTTCTGACTTAGCATTTCTGAAACTGATAATCCTCCATAATACATATTAAACGAAATGGCATTAGTTGGAATATCTATCATACTAATATCAGAGATGTAAATGTTTTCAACAATTCCTCCTCTTCCTCTTGTACTTTTAAATCTTAATCCTACATCGGTTCCAATAAATGTACATCCTGAAACATGCAAGTTTTTAACTCCACCTGACATCTCACTCCCTACGGTTACACCTCCATGACCATGGTATACAATACAATTCTTAACAATTAGGTTTTCGTTTGGCATACCTCGTTCACGACCATCTTTATTTTTACCCGATTTTATACAGATTGCATCATCACCTACATCAAACGATGAATTATACAATACACTGTTTTTACATGATTCAATATCAATACCATCTCCATTCTGAGAATACCAAGGGTTGCGAACTACAATATTTCGCACTGTTAAATTCTCACACATCAGTGGATGAATATTCCAAGCCGGAGAATTTTGAAATACAGGTCCATCAATTAAAACTTTATTACATTTTACAAGGTTCACCATTACCGGACGCAGGAAGTCTTTTATGTCATTATAATCTTCCTTATTATCATATTTTACCGGGACATTCATATCACTCGTTTCTACTCCCTTTTTATAGCTTGCCGAAGGGTACCATTCTTCTTTACTCTCGCTCACAACTCCACCTGAAGCTACTAATTCCTCCCATTTAGATGGCGAAACCTTATCCTTCTTCACATGTCTCCATGCTCCTCCAGAACCATCAAAAATTCCTTTTCCTGTAATGGCAATATTTTCCAAATTTAAGCCATAGATTGGAGCTTGACAGCGAACCGTATTTAATCCTTCGAAACTACTTTCGATTAATGGATATTGACTTTTATCAGGGCTAAAAACAACTAATGCACCCTCTTCTGCACATAAATTAACGTTTGATTGTAGAACAATCGGCCCAGTCATCCAAATTCCCTTAGGAATTACCACTGTACCTCCTCCATTTTCCGCAACATCATTTATAGCATCATTTATGGCTTTAGTATTTAATTCCAAGCCATTCGATACGGCATTATACTCCAGTATTGAAACCGTATATTTCGGAAAATCAGGTTCAATAACCTTAGGCATTTTAAACTCAACTCCGCTATAAATATCTTCATATTGTACTTGTTCAATTTTAGGGTTGGAACAGGCCACCATAAAAAACAACAAAATACAAATAGAACTTTCCACTAATTTTCTCACAACTCTCATCCGCCTAATATTCATTAACTTATTTTTAAAAACAATCACATCCTTACTTTAAAATATTTTGTATTTTACACACTTACATATTGTCAAGCCTAAAATGTAACTTACTTTGCATTATAACTTGTATTACTTTAAATCCTTTATTAGATCAAGCTTAATTTTTATAATTTCTTTAACGGTAAGGCTAGCTATTTCCTTAGCTCCTTTTACATTAAAATGAGTATTATCGTTTATACCATTAGGATAATTTTCCCAAACTGCAGAATCGGCTATCATAAACACTGACTTGGATTCTTGTTCGCCTAATTTACTTAGATACTCTCCAGTAGTTTTATGCATATCAATCAGCTTTGCATTTTTATCTTTAGCCGCTCTTCTTACCATATCAGGATAGACTCCATGAACATCATAAAATTTACCATTTTCGTCAAAGCGTCTGCGCATAACAGGTGTTAATAAAATGGGAGTTGCTTCTTTGGCTCTTGTTTCATCAACAAAACGACACAAATTCTTATAGTAATCTTCTGGGGATGTATATCTTTTTACCTTTTTTTTGCTTTCATCATTGTGCCCAAATTGAATTAAGACATAGTCATCCTTTTGCAATAAATTGATAATAGAATCCCATCTACCCTCTTCGATAAATGTACGTGTACTTCTACCATTTTTTGCATGGTTAGCTATCGTCACATTATCATTAAAAAAATCTTGAAATTCCATTCCCCAACCTGTTTCTGGACGCCTATCAGCTCTTTTTTCTGACATAGTTGAATCGCCGGCTAAATAAATCGTGTAATTCTTGCTTGCGTCGCAGGATGCAAATAGTACAACACAAATAATTAAGTATTTAATAATTTTCATAATTCAATTAATTTTGTCCAATCGTTTTAGTAAGACTTCCTTCTTCATCTGCAAGCCACTATTTATTTACATATTCAGGAATCCATCCTTCAAATATATTATCCAATGTATACTGTGCCCTTTCAGACATTGTAAGTTGTTTTGCCCATTGAACTCTGCCTTTTAGATTAGCACCTTTACCTGTATTCTTATATTCCACGTAAGTAACTGTATTCTCAGCTTCTTTTTTATTCCAATTATGCCAGCCTTGTTTCTTCACAAGACTATCAATTTGACATTCGATAAAAGCAGTTTTTGAATACGGTCTCCAAGGACGTCCTAAATAAACTGATGCCGAAGGTGCATTTCCGCTTATGTTGCAATTAATAAATACAAATCCATAAGATGTTTCCTCTAATGTAGAGGCAGCGGTAATATACCCTGGACTTTTGCAAAAAATTTCACAATCCTGAAAAACGGCTGTAGACCAACCAAAAATAAAATCAACAGTTCCCTCGATATAGCAGTTTTTATAATATTGACGGCTTTTTTTCCCATGCGGATAAAGAGTATCTTGAAAACCAAGAAAGCGGCAATTAAAAAAACTAAGCATATCCCCATCTGCCCGCACGGCAACAGCTTGCCCAACTGATCCTGAGGTATTTTGAAAGCTTATATTTTCAGCTGAAAATTCATTCCCGAATATGAAGAAACTGCTTGAACCAGTAGTTCCCATCTCTTCACCAAAAAAGTTCTTTTTAGAAGCAAAATCATCATAAGTTATAATTGTATTATTAACATCCTCTCCTATTAATTTAACCTTATTTTTTGAAGCTGATAAAATTAATTTTTCCTTATAGATCCCACTTTTTAGATAAATCACAGTGGTATTTTTTCTGAAATCTGGCACAGCATTTATTGCTTCCTGAACAGTTTTATAATCACCAGATCCATCCTGTGCAACTATAAAATCATATGAACTTGAATAACAGGAATTCCAAAAACCACCTAATACAACATAGGTAAGTACAATAGCAATCTTTATGAAGTATTTTTCAAGTCTCATTCTATTTTTTCACTAAGCTGTTTAAAAAAAATTCAATATTGGTGTACTTCGTACAGAGAGAATAAATTGAAGCGTCCAAATTACTTTTAGGATTCAATCCATTCTTTAACTCCCATTCATCACACATACCGTCTTTATCAGAATCTACACTTGTAGAAACATTTTTTGATATTCCCCAACCCCCTACATCGTTTTGAGAATTAATAATACCAGTAGAATTAGCAGTTATTTTTCCTTGTCGTACATCTTCAATAATACGCTTATCTATTTTATCGCGTAACTTACTGGCTCCGGCATGTTCCAAAACGGCATCATACGCATTTCTGGCATTCTCCATTTTGATAGAAAATACAGGCCTTAAACTATGTTTCATATAAAATTGAATAGAATCTTGATCCAACAAAATCCCTTTTTCATTTTTATCACTTATTCTACTATTCCCATGCAATACATTTCCTGCAAATCTAAAATAGCAGTAGGGCGCATAAGGTTCTAGTAATTTCACTTTTGCATGTTCTCTTGTTGCTGGCCCAGGTTTAAAATAGTTATTACAGATATAATACCTTCCCCCTTCTCCAGCGTACATACATTTATATTGCCAATTAAATATCACATTGTTTACAATCTCAGCATATTCATTTTGAGGTGTACTTATATACCTACTCCCTTGCAATCTTGGATTTCTACTTGTATGATGAGCTAATAAATTATGATGAAATGAAGCATTCATTCCTCCCCAAATACCACCATATCCATGGGAACCTTTCGAGTGAAAACTTTGGTTTAAACTCTCGCTAACAATACACCATTGCAATGTTGAATTTTCATTATCATATATGGAACATACCTCATCTGTTGCCCAACTTAAACTGCAGTGATCAATTATAATATCCTTTTGCCTCATACAAGACAAAGCATCCAATTCTGACTTGAAGGTATCTCCTGGTCGAATTTTCAGATACCGAATGATTACGTTATCAGCTTTAATTATAATTCCGTAACCACTCAAGCAAATTCCTTCCCCTGGTGCTGATTGGCCTGCAATTGTAAGGTCGTTCGTTGTAATTTCAAGAGGAGATTTCAATTCAATTCTCCCATTTACAGCAAACACAATTATTCGTGGAATTTTTAATTTCACACCAAACCTTAAACTTCCAAGTCCCTCATCATTTAAGTTCGAAACCGTATATACCATTCCTCCTCTTCCTCCCGTGCTATATTTTCCTGCTCCATCAGCACCAGGAAAAGCAATCACTTTCTGAGACTTAACACTATCAATTAAAAATAGATTAATAGCAAGTAGTAATGTTAGAAAACTCAATAGCCTCATATAATAACTATCTATCTAGTTCAAGAGCAGCCATAATAAAAGGACCTACCCCTTTGGTATCATTATCCACGATTTTCTCGGTTACATAATATTCAAACGAACCATCTCTATATGGATTTCCACCTAAGCCACATCCACCACAAATATTCTTCATTACAAAAATGCCGTCTTCATTCTTTGTGATAAGGTTATTTATAATTCCATCGAACGTTTCATTAGCCAACTTTGTATATTTTGGATCTAAATATTCATTGCTAGCACCTTTCGCAAATGCGTAAGCAAACATTGAGGAACCTGAGCCTTCTAAATAGTTACCTTCTCTATTTCCCTGATCTAAAACCTGATACCACAAACCCGTTTTTTCATCTCGGACATTAAGAAGTGCTTCACAAGTATTATTCAGAATGCTAATTAATTCGTTACGATCCTTGTGCTCCTCAGGCAAATAATCTAGTACATCAACTATAGCCATTAGGTACCAACCCATAGCACGACTCCAAAAATGAGGGGACAGTCCTGTTTTCGAATTAGACCATCGTTGTTCTTTGCTTTCATCCCATGCATGATACAAAAGATTTGTTTTTTCATCCTTTGTCTTCGTGTAAATAAGCTTAATTTGGTGTGTTATCACATCAAACCACTCCGGATCATTAAACTCTTTAGCATATTGTGCTAAAAATGGTGAAGCCATGTAGATTCCATCCAACCACATTTGATTAGGATATCGCTTTTTATGCCAGTATCCTCCACTCTCAGTTTTAGGATGATTGCGCATCTGATCAACTAATTGATCGATTACTTTTTTATATTTCTCCTCACCTGTTCGCTTATAAAGTGTAATGGCATTTTTACCTGGATTAATCCTATCAATATTATAATCGGATAATTTATAAGTCAAAATTTGACCATTGTCCTGAACAAAATAATCAATATAATCAGACATGTAGGTAGAATACTTCCTATCAATATTTCCTAGGCGATCAACAGCTTGACCAAGCAAAGCAAAATCATACTCCCACTTGACTTTAGATGGATTTTGGAAATAAACCAAACTATCGTATTGATTCATTACCGCATCAGCCATTTTTTGAGACCATTTTCTCTCATCTATATTCTCAGAATCACTCGGAGACTTTCCTTTTAAATTACATGATGCAATCCCAAGAGCAACTGTAATAATTAATAAATATTTCATAATAATCAGTTTATTAACCATAAGTTATAGACAAGGTATATTGCCCATTGCAATATACCTTGTCATGATAATTGATATTAATATCCTGGATTCTGTGAATACTCACCTCTATTTAAATCAATAGCTTCTTGAGGTATTGGTCTTAATATTTTGTTCTCACCATCTATTCCTACAAAGAAATCAGCAGAAACAATATCCTTATTAAAACTAACACAACGTTCAATTAATTTACCAGTTCTTTTCAAATCAAACCAACGATGATATTCTCCCGCAAGTTCCATTGCACGTTCGTCAAGAATAACGTCAATATCGAATTCACCAACTAACTTATCCAACACACCAGCTCTTCTTCTTACCTCATTCAAGCGAGAAACACCTGTTGCCAAATCATTGGTTTTTAAATAAGCTTCTGCAGCAATAAGGTATGTTTCAGCAAGACGCGCTAAAACAATATCTCTTGTACTAGTTTTCGTATCAAATAATGCTGTTGGATCGTCAAATTTTCTTATTGCAATAGATTCAAAATCCGCATTAGAAGATTTAGATGCTTCATGAGTTTCATAATAGTGAAAGTTAGCACCTGGGTGAGCAGCAACATAATCAATAGAATCTTGCTGTGAAGTTTTCCATTTTGGAGCGTAATAATGAAACACATCCAATGTTGAAAGATCTTCTGCTTTATAAAAATCAAAGTAACTTGTATAAATGGTTGTCATGAACGTACCTTCCCAACGTGTATCGCCCTCTTCAAAAAGATCTAACAAATAAAAAGTTGGACAAAGGTTATATGAACGATAAGGAAAGTTTCCGGCATTTTCCGATCCTCCCATATAAGGCCCAAAATAAAAAGCCTGGCTATTACCTAATTCTTCAGGATCAGCAACAATTGACTTCCCATCATATTGTACGGAAAATAATACCTCTGAGTTCATATCATTACCAGGTTTCCATAATTCTGAAAACGGAATAGTTAACGCTTCACCATTAATAGCAGCATCAGCATATGTGGTCGCACTATCAAAATCTTGACTAGTACCGAATGTTTCATATCCACGTGTAAGATGCACTTTTGCTAACAAGTGTTGAACCGCTCTTTTATTTACTTTTCCATTGTAACTATCTGTTGATACCAAGTTCAAAGCATCTTCTAAATCTGAAATAATTAAAGCATACACCTCCTCAGCACTTGAACGTGCAAAACTTAAAATTGGTTCATTGATCATATCAGTTACTAGTGCAACTCCTCCATAAGTCTGAACCAAAAGGAAATATGCATTCGCTCTTAGATATAAAATCTCACCTTTAGATTGAGAGAGGTTTGAAACATTTTCTGTTTTATCATTATAATACAACCCAATATTACAGGATTGTACAGTTTTAAAACAAGTGTTATACAAATATGCTGCTTCATCTTCTGATGGTGTTAAAAATCGATACTCGCTTAAACCTTCTGGTTGGCCATCTCTTCCTTCAACATACATATCAGTTCCTGCACTAAACAACCAAGGTTCATCACCATAAATCTCGCGCAAATTAGAATAACAAGCAGTAATTAAAGTTGCATACCCATCTTCGGTAGCATAATATTCCTCCGTACCAATATTTGATAAATTTTCTTCTTCTAGGAAATCGCTACATCCTCCTAAAAGGATACTTAAGATACCTAGTGATATAATAATATTTTTCATCTGTTTCTTCTTTAGAATTAAAAAATTTGTGTTTACTCTTGCAGTATTAAATAAATTATACAAAGAAATTTTAGAATTTAACACTTGCACCAAATTGGTAAGTTACAGAGCTCACTCCTCCTTTACTTAATGAAGCTCCAGCCCATTCTGGATCATATCCATCATAATCTGTAAACACAAAAGGATTAATAATATTTACATAGACACGACAACTTTTCATTCCAACTTTCTCAATCAATTCAGGTTTAAATGTATAACCCATTGATATATTCTTAATTTTCACAAAATTAACTTCGCGGTAATATCCAACATTATCATTTTTCCAATAAACTCCCATATTACGTGGTTGAGGATATTCATTACTAGCCTGTGGTGTTAATCTAGCATTATTCTCTGGAACATACCAGCTATCAATATCAAGCTTTGCTCTTCCTCGATCTCTCGTATTTGTGAAGTTAGCATGGAAATTACTATACACATATGATCCATGGCTTGCGAATAATGAAAGTCCTAAGTCGAAATTATAAATATTCAAACTTGTATTAAAACCACCAGTCCAATCAGGATCATTACTTCCCAAAATAACCTTATCGTCTGCAGCTTTAATTACGCCATCATTATTAATGTCAACAACTTTTGCTTGTCCTTCAGTTTGACCATATGATGCAGCTTCTGCTGCCTCATCAGCTTGCCATATACCATCAAACTTATAATTGTATTCAGAATCAATTGACTTACCTATAAACCACTCATTACCAATATCATCAACTTCACTTTGTCCATATAATGACTCAATGCTATTCTCATTTTTTGCAAAAGTAAAGGTTGTTTGCCAATGGATATTTTTACTTTCAACATTAATAGTAGTAAGAGATAGTTCAACTCCTTTATTGCGAACAGAACCAACATTACCCCACATATTTTCCCAACCAGATTCCTTTGGTAGTTTTTGCAACATTAACAGATCTTCTGATTTTCTGTCATAAAAATCAATTGTACCGGAAATGCGATTATTAAGAAAGCCATAATCCAAACCTAAATTATATTCTTTATTACGTTCCCACATTAAACTGTTATTTGCAATAGCACCAGGTAAAAACCCATTTGCTACAGTACCACCAAAGTCATAATATGACATTACGTCTGGATTACTAACTGTTGCGTAAGGGCTAACACCACTACTGTTACCAGTTGTACCGTAACTTAACCTAAGTTTAAGATTTGACAAATTCTGAAAGTCTTCAAGAAAACCTTCTTCTGAAATACGCCAACCCAAAGCTACAGATGGAAATGCATCCCATTTATTACCATCAGATAAAACACTAGAACCATCCCAACGATTTGAAAGTGTTACAAGATATCGCTGCTTATAACTATAATTTAAACGTAGTACATAAGAAAGCATCGTGTTTTTTCTATAATCACTACCAATATTAAAGTTACTTCCTGTTCCAACATTATAAAAACCTGATTCAAATGGTAAACTATTTGAATTCATAAATGATGTTTCAATTCTTCTTGAAAAAACACTTTGCAAAGCCAAGAAATTAAAACTATGATCTTCATAATCTTTACTAATATTCATCTGATTATCCCAAGTGTAATTAAAATCTTCCTTGGTATCTCTTTTTCCAGTAATTCCTTGTTTTGATCCTGTATTGGTTCTTAATCCCCAAGAACGACCTCTTCGTGAATTATCAAATCCAACCATAAAAGTTGATTTAAATGACAACCATTTTTTTGCATCGTACTGTACAAAAACATTACCGATACCATTCCACCTACGAGTATTGTCACTTGAATTTTCCATTTCTAAGATTGGATTCCAAGTAGAGGTTTTATTGATTAAATATTGATCATTTGCATCTTTATACTTACCTGGCTGGTTCACTAAATTTCCTAGCGAATCAACAGGAGACAAGAGTGGACTTAACCTAAAAGCCTCTTGCATAGCAACATCACTACCACTTTCTTGTTCAGACAATGCCATTGTAAAATTAGCTCCAGCTTTAAACTTATCACTAATCTTATGGTTCACACTTCCTTTAAAACTATATTTCTCCAAAGATTCATTAGGAATATTACCTGTTTCTTCCTGATAACCAACACCAAGAACATAAGAAATGCCTTCTTTACTCTTTCCAGAAAGGGAAACATAATGATTCTGTTGACGACCATTTTGCAATACCTCATCATACCAATCTGTAAAATCATTTTCATTAGCTCTTCTCAAAAGTTCACTATTACTTGCACCAACAACCGAACTGAAAAGTTCACTTTCGCTTATTGAACCATTCCCATCTGTATCTTTAGCTGTCGCTAAATAAGCAGACTGATGGTAATCCCACCATTTTGATCCGCTCATTAGGTCTGGTAAACGAGCTGCTTTACGAATACCATAATATCCATCGTAGCTAACTGTAACACCTTGTTTTACATCACTTCCTTGTTTTGTAGTAACAATTACAACACCATTTGTTGCTCTAGAACCATAAATAGCTGTTGATGACGCATCTTTCAAAATATCAATACGTGCAATATCCTGAGGGTTAAGAAAGTCAATATTATCAGCTTGCACTCCATCAATAACGTACAATGGTTTCGCACTTGAATTCATCGTATTTTTACCACGAATTACCATTTCAAAACCATCTCCAATTCGTCCGGTTGAAGAACTAATCTGTACCCCTGCAACCGCACCTTGCATAGCCTCTAGTGCATTGGTTGTTCCTCTTTCAGTAAGCATTTTAGTATCTAGACTACCTACAGAACCTGTTAGGTCTCTTTTCTTTACTGTGCCGTAACCTATTGCCACGATTTCATTCAAGCCGATAGACTCTTCTTCCAGAACAATTGAGAACGACGTTTTCTGACCTACAACAATTTCTTGATTAACATATCCTATAAAAGAAAAAATCAAAGTAGCCATTGGATCCTCAGATACATTCATTGCAAACTGTCCATCAATGTTCGTGATAGTACCATTAGTTGTTCCTTTTTCTACAACATTAACACCTGGAATAGGTATTCCTGCATTATCTACAACCGATCCAGAAACCTGAACGCTTTGTTGTCCCCATACATTAGCACTAAGTGCCAATAGTATAGCAATAATTTGTAATTTTAAAATTGTTTTCATTTTCATAAAATGAGAATTTAGTTATTAGGAATTTATTAATAATTATCCTTTACTACAAACTTCGAATCTATAGGAACTATTACATTCTCTACAGATGTTAAAATATTGTTGAGGATTATTACTGGGTTACATTTTTCTGCATACACATAGTTTTCTATTGGTTGCACCTGAAAACAGTCTTTTATTAAAACATTATCGCAATCCTGAAAACTAAAAGCATAATTAGAAAATTTAGGATTTAAAATTTTCACATTTCTGAACTCTAAATTACTTGAGTTAGTAAATCTAAATGGTTCTTTATTTTCTGACTCAATCTGAAGATTACTAAAACTGACTCCACTAGCATGATTACCTACCACCCCATTATTGGTGCTCGCAAACACATCATTAAAAGTAATATTAGCAGCATCTCGCTCTGTTAATCCATAGATAGCCACGGCCTGCTCAGCATTATTGATTCGAACATTAGAAATAAACACATTTCGTATTGCTGGTGTTCTTTCTGACACATGTTCATCAGGAGTATCATGATAATGCATATTTATCATTACAGCCTGCTTCTTTATATCATACATTATTATATTTGAAACACGTATGTCCTCAACTACACCACCTCTACCTCTCATCGTTTTAATTCGGATTCCACGATCAGTACCTTCAAATACACAGTTGGAAATTGTAACTCTTCTTACGCTACCAGACATTTCACTACCAATCACAACACCACCATGACCGTCTAGCATAGTGCAATTGGTAATTGTAATGTTTTCCGTGGGCATATTAGCCTCTCGACCATCCTCATCCCGGCCTGATTTAATTACAATACAATCATCACCTACACTAATATGACAATTACTAATTCTCACATTTTTACATGACGAAGGATCAATACCATCTGTGTTAGGTGAATCTTTCGGATTAATAATTGTTATTCCATTTATGGTAACGTTTTCGGAAAATGCCGGCATAATGGTCCAAAATGGTGGATTCTTAAACGATACCCCTTCAACTCGAACATTATTACATTCATAAGACATGAATAATGGCGGTCTTAGGAAATTACCCATTTTTCTCAGGTAAGCATTTTTTTCAATTAGTTCCTTATTATTATTATAAAACAGCTGCTCCCATTTTGAGTTTTTTGAAATCTCCCCACGATGCAATGGCCACCAGAAGTTCCACCATTTTTCACCACTACCATCTATCATGCCCCTACCTTTAATGGTAATATTTGTAGCATTGTGCGCATAAATTGGCGACTTAAAATTCTTTACTCGCACACCTTCCCATCGAGAATCAACCATAGGTAAGTAATCATCAAAATTATCAGTAAACTTTAATACAGCTCCAGCCTCAAGATTAATTGTAATGTTACTCTTCAACTCAATAGGACCAGTAAGATAAAGGCCTACAGGAAAGAACAACTCTCCTCCTCCTACACTAAATAAAGAATCAATAGTGGAATTTATAATACTGGTACATATTACAACCCCTTTATTATCCGCCCCATTTTTGACCATATTAACCTTAGCATTAACGGAGAATTTTGCAAAACACAAACAAATAAGTATGAGCAAACGAAAATTCGGCATCCATGATTTAATACTTAGAGCTCCTATTTTAAATCCTTTTTTCATATTTTAGTACTTATATTTTTAAAACGTTTCCGAAAGCGACAAAACCACAATTGAGTACGATGACTTTCTTGTTTATAAAATTAAGCTAAGCATGCATAAAATATGTATTACAGATCATCGCAAAATGGTAGACTAATCACAAGACAAGATGGGGGACATTTCCCTTTAACCTTGATTTTCAGAGCTATATGAGAAGCAGTCATATTCTTAACTGTAGAAGAATCCATATCAATCAAATTAAAAACTCTATATTTGTCATTATTAAATAATGTGATGAAATCAAGATTACTCGTTTATATTATATGCTTATCGGTACTAACTCTTACTAAAGTTAGCGCTCAGGATATTTTTAGATTTCAACATTACGATTCTGAAGATGGTCTATCTCAAAATTCTGTTTCTAGTGTTCTATGTGATAAGGATGGTTTCCTTTGGATTGGGACGATGAATGGATTAAACCGTTTTGACGGATATGAATTCAAAGTATTCAATAATAACACCAAGGACAATAGCTTCATTAATAATCGGGTTATTCAGTTGTGGCAAGATCATTTAGGATATATTTGGATTGAAACGTACGACCATTACTATCACTTTTTTAATCCTATTACAGAGAAGTTTAGCACAATACCCAACTACAACAATTCCAACTATGAAAAAAACAATCTGTCGACTTGCTTCTTGCAATATTCAGAAGATGAAATATGGATTGGAACCAGTGAAAATGGACTTTACTATTTGAAGCATGATGTGAATCAAAACATCTACAATAGAACACATATAAGTGACAAGGGACGATTTACAATTACAAACAATGAAGTTCGTTTTATTTATTCTGATGAAAATGAAGATATTTGGGCAGGAACTAAACGTGGAATTGATCATTTACAAAAAAAGGATTTACAAAGAAATGTTTTTAATTTTCAACATTACCTTATAAATTATTCTTTCAATTCTGCCATTGAAATAGAAGATGAAATTTGGTTCGCTTCAGATAAAAAAGGTATTGTTACTTATAATAAAACTCTTAAATCATTTAACTTCTTAAATAATTCCAATACTGAACATTTTAAATCTGATGAAATTAATAGAATATTTGCATCATCAGATAAAAAAGTTCTAGTTGCCTTCAAAAATAAAGGACTCACTATTTACAACTCCCTTAATAAAACATGGAGTGAGGTTAAAATACATGGAAACAATGTTGAGAAAATCTATTTTGATCGATTTGATAATGCATGGGTAACAACTGAAGAATATGGAGTTACAAAAGTGAATCTCTCCTCATTAGAAAGTAAATCTTATCAGTTAACAAACCAAAATCAAAAGAGTATAACAGATAGAGAAAGACACGTATTTTATGAAGATAAGGATTCCAATTTATGGATTGGACTTCATGGCGGTGCTCTCGCTTTTTACAATCGCCAAAATGATTACTTTACAAAGTATACAAACAATCCCTCAGACAACTACTCTATTTCATCGAATATTGTTCACAGTATAACGGAGGATTTATCTGGCCAAATGTGGCTAGGAACAGGGCAATACAAGGGAGGACTTGAAAAAGTAATTAAACGAAATTCAGCTTTTAAACACATAATCCCAACAAAGAACCATTCACAGATCATAGATAATGTTACACGATCTATAGTTCAGGATCCCAATAAAAATATTTGGTTGAGCACAAAAAATGGGATTATTCATATATACAACACAAACTTCGAGAAAATCCATACCATTAATTCTCTTAAAATAAACAATAACAAACGAGAGAAAGTAAATGTATACAAGTTCTTTATAGATAAAAACAAACATATTTGGTTAGGAACAAAGGGGCATGGGATAGCCGTTAGCACATTGCCATTACCCACTAAGGAAACCAATTATAAATCGTTACAATTCTATAACTACCGTACTATTGCAAATGATAGTACATCTATTCCAAACGATAACATCTACAGTATTGAGCAAGATTTATATGGCAATATATGGATAGGAACCTATGGAAATGGAATATGCAAAGTCTTGAATAATGAGTACAAAGATTTATCATTTAAACGCTACAATTCTTCGAATAGTAATCTGTCAAGTGATCTTGTTCGAAAAATAAAATGCGATTCGGATTCAAATCTTTGGGTTGCCACTGCATTTGGTCTTAATGTATTGAAGAAAGACAGCTTAAAAAATCCGAAAATAAATTTTCAATCATTCTTTAAAGAAGCTGATAATCCAGATAAAATCAATTATAATGACATTGTCGAAATTTTTGAAGATTCTAATAGACAATTGTGGTTTGGAACCTTTGGGGGAGGAATTAGTAGGATTCAGCTCCCTATTAAAAAATCATCCAAATTTAAAAATTTCACAACAAAAGATGGACTATCTAATGATGTTATCTTTGGTATATTAGAGGACGATCAAAAACGCATCTGGATTAGTTCAGAATATGGCTTAAGCAGATATAATTCCAAAGAAAAAATCTTCGAGATGTACAATGAATCTAATGGACTATCGATTAATAATTTCTCAGAAAATACCTCTTACAAATTAAGCGATGGTCGTTTACTATTTGGTGGCTCCAAAGGATTAGAATCAATTAAACCCGAATTAATCAAAGAAACAACAGACAAACACCTAATCAAACTAACAAATTTTCAACTTTTTAATAAAGATGTAAATATTGGAACTAAAAACTCTCCATTAAAGAAAAGTATTTCATTTACTAAGGCTATTAAATTACCTTATAATTATTCTAGTTTTAGCTTAGAATATTCTGCTCTTGATTTTCTGGATCCATCTAAGATTCAATATGCATATAAACTAGAAGGCTTTGAAGAAAATTGGAACTTTGTTGGCAATCAAACAAAAGCAACATATACCAATCTTTCTCCAGGAAAATATACTTTTCGAGTAAAAAACACTAAACGAAACGGGGAATGGAGTCATCTATATAAGGAATTAACAGTGACAATTACCTCTCCATGGTGGAAAACGACTGGGGCTTATATAAGTTATGCTATTCTGCTTACCATTATTATTCTAATTGTTCGTAGAATTATAATCCGGATTAATAAATTCAGAACAGACCTAGTCCTAGTGAAGAAAATTAATGAATTAAAATTGCAATTCTTCACCAATATTTCTCATGAGATAAGAACACCTTTAACTCTGATACTCGGACCTTTAGATGACCTACTAAGTGAAGGGCAAGTCATTAACAATGAAGTAATCAGTCAGTTAAAAATGATGAAGAGAAATACCAGACGGATGCTTGCTTTGGTTAATCAATTGCTTGATTTTAGACGTATTCAGAATAATAAAATGAGTTTAAATATTAAAAAAATTGAGCTGAATAAATTCACCCTTAGTATTTATGAGAGCTTTATTCCTCTAGCTAAACACAATGGCATTACTTTAGAAATAGATCCTTATGATACAGAAATTATTGTGTGGGCCGATGCTGAAAAGTTAGACTCTATAATTTACAATCTAATTTCCAATGCCCTAAAATTCACACCCAAAAGTAAAAGTGTGAAAATTGACATCAGCAAGAACAATGAATTCGCATTAATCAACGTCAAAGATGAAGGCCAAGGAATTGCTAACGAAGATATTAGTGACATATTCACTCGTTTTGTGATACTTAATAAGAGCCACTCTCAAGGAAGTGGTATTGGTCTTGCCTTAGCGTATGAGTTAGCTAAATTGCACAATGGTGATATTAAAATAACTTCACAAATTGATCGTGGTAGTTGTTTCTGCTTTTCGTTACCTCTTGACAATAAGCAATTTGCCAAACAAGAAAATTTACAAATAATTGAAAAAAGTGAATCACGAATACCAAATAATCATATAGAGAATTCCGACATACCAACAATATTAAATGAATCACCACAACTAGATAAAAATAAACCAACAATACTTCTCGTTGAGGATAATGTGCAAATTTCTAGTTATCTTAAAAATAAACTGGAAAAGGGCTATAACTGTATTGTTGCTGAAAATGGAAAAAGAGGACTCAAATTAGCTGAAATTCATAATCCAGATGTCATTGTTACTGATATAATGATGCCTGAAATAGATGGTATTGAAATGACAAAAAAGCTGAAAGAGAACTTCAGTTTATGCCACATTCCAATCGTAATAATGACAGCAAAAAATGACATTCAGGATAAAATTGAAGGGTACTCCTCGGGAGCTGAAGCATACATTACAAAACCACTAAACACAAAACATCTGAGTGCGATAGTCGACAATCTTATAGGTCAACGAAAACTAGTTATCTCAAAATTCAGAGATAATAAAACTATTGATCCAAACACGCTAAAAGTCAATACTAAGGATGAAGAATTTTTAACTCAACTTCTAGGCCATATTAAAAGCAATTTCTCTGAAGATTTAAGCGTTGAAAATGTTGCAGAAACATTCTGCATGAGTCGCACCGTTCTTTATAATAAAATTAAAGGATTAACAGGACTTAGTCCTTTAGAGTTTATAAGACAAGTGAAACTAAAACTTAGCTTAAACTTACTTAAAAAAGGTTACTCCGTTTCTGAAACGGCTTATAAAATAGGTTATACAGACGTTAAATACTTTTCTAAACAATTTAAAAAAACATTTGGCTACACACCAAGCCAAATAAAAAAAGAATTAAAATAGAAACTTATGCATAATGATTGTGAAATAATCCAATGTGCTATCTATAGACAAATAGTTATATGAAAAACAAATTGATTTTACATACAACAACACTCTCCTATCTGTTAAGTTAATTTTCAGATCTCAAAAGCTCTTTAGTTTAAAAAAATGAAAAAAATATTGCTTATGAATAAAATATATCTCACCCCCGTGCCCGATAACGGTGATTGTATTTACTTTCTTATTTCTCTTAACAAATAATCCAATTTAAGTTTTAATTACATATAAATATTACAATTATGAAACTAAATAGAAACACAAAACACAATACCAAACAATATCCAGAACGAATTTTACAATTCGGAGAAGGAAATTTTCTTCGGGCCTTTGTTGAATGGATGATCAACAAAATGAACAAAGAAACAGATTTCAATACAGGTGTTGTTATTGCGCAGCCAATTGAACACGGTTTGGCTGATCTAATCAATTCTCAAGACGGATTGTACCATGTCCAGTTAAAAGGGATTAAGGATGGTCAGCCAATAAAAGAAAATGAATTGATTGATTGTGTTAGCCGTGCCATAAACCCATATTCCGAATATGATAAATACTTGGAAGTAATTGATAATTCTGAATTAAGGTTTGTAATTTCAAATACTACAGAAGCAGGAATTAGCTGGGATAGTTCAGATACACTAAAACAAGCTCCGCAAAGTTCTTTTCCTGGTAAAATGACCTCTTTACTTTATCGTCGTTTTAAAACTTCTAATGGCGATATTTCAAAAGGACTTATAATTATATGCTGTGAGCTAATTGACAGAAATGCTGATTTTCTGAAAAAGTATGTACTGCAACATGCCAGAAATTGGAATTTAGAAGAAGAATTTATTAGTTGGTTAGAAGAAGCTTGCGCATTCTGCAACACTTTAGTTGATCGAATTGTTCCTGGTTTTCCGAAAGATGATATTGATGACGTTCATAAAGAATTAGGCTATGCAGACCAATTGGTAACCGTTGGTGAATATTTTCACCTTTGGGTAATTGAAGCACCTGAATGGGTGAAAAATGAGTTCCCTGCAGATAAGGCTGGGTTAGAAGTTAAGTTTGTTGATGATATGACAGACTTTAGAGAGCAAAAAGTAAGGGTTTTAAATGGAGCTCATACAGGTAGTTTTGCTGTATCCTTATTATATGGCATCGAAACTGTTCGCGAAAGCATAGAACATGATGTACTTGGTAAATTCATGAACAACATGATTTACAATGAAGTTTTGGCAACCATTAATGGTGACCAGAACGATTTAAGCAAGTTTGCTAAAAAGATATTGGAACGTTTCTATAATCCATATATCCGCCACGAATGGAAAAGTATTGCCTTAAACTCAATGTCAAAATGGAAAACTAGAAACCTTTGTTCTCTTATCGATTATTCAAAGATTAAAAATGAAATTCCTTCTCACCTGTCCTTCTCTTTGGCTGCATTAATTGCCTATTATCGTGGAGAATACAAAGGCAATAAAATTGAACTACAAGACGATCAGGTACACTTAGATTTTATGCTGAATGCTTGGAATGCTTTTGAGTTAAACCCAGAAAATGTGCAAACTCTAACTAGAAAAGTACTAGCTTATTCAGAATTGTGGGATATGGATTTAAATCAGATATCCGGTTTAACCGATACTGTTAGCAAACAATTGTATGCTATACTATCGAATGGTATTCAAGAAGCAATTAAAACACTTTCGTAATATGGAAAAGCTTTTAAAAATTCATCCTTCAGACAATGTCGTTGTTGCAACAACTATAATTTCTAAAGGTGAAATCATAAATATCGATAACATTACTGTAAAAGTAAACGAAGATATTCCTTCTGGACACAAAATTGCGATCGCAAATATTTCAAAAGATGAAAACCTAATTAAATATGGGAATCCAATAGGGTATGCCTTAATTGATATCCAAATAGGTGATCATGTTCATGTTCATAATGTGAAAACCAATTTATCAGATTGCATGACCTATGAATATCATCCAAAATTCCAAGAATTAGATATTGCTCCTTTAAACAAAACGTTTAAAGGCTACAAACGAAAAAATGGAGATGTTGGTATTCGAAATGAACTTTGGATTATTCCCACTGTTGGTTGTGTTAATGGTCAGGCAAATTCTATTGTTAAGATATTTAAGCAGCAACACCAAACAGAAGCTATTGAGAACATACATGTTTTTGGTCACAATTATGGCTGTTCTCAATTGGGAGATGATCATATTAACACAAGAACCGTTCTTGGAAATATGATTAAACATCCAAATGCTGGAGGAGTACTTGTGCTTGGCTTGGGATGTGAAAACAACCAAATCAGCGAATTGAAAAAATCCTTGGGGGAATATGATGAAACAAGAGTTAAATTTCTAAACAGTCAGGACGTTGATAATGAAATAGAAGAAGGAATAAAACTGATTGAGGAATTGTATGCAAGCATGCAAAAAGATAGCAGAACAAATTGCCCAATTGCAGATCTAAAAATCGGTTTAAAATGTGGCGGATCTGATGGATTTAGCGGTATAACGGCTAATCCTTTGCTAGGAGTATTTTCGGATATTTTAATTGCGAACGGCGGTAGTACTGTACTTACTGAGGTTCCTGAAATGTTTGGAGCAGAACATATTCTAATGGAACGTGCTAAAGACGAAGAAGTTTTCAATAAAACTGTTCATTTGATAAATGATTTCAAGCAATATTTCATCAAGCACGATCAGCCTATTTACGAAAACCCATCACCTGGAAACAAAGCAGGAGGAATTACAACACTTGAGGATAAATCTTTAGGTTGTACTCAAAAAGGAGGTTCTGCAAAAATTGTAGATGTCTTAAAATATGGAGAAGCAATTCAGAAAAGCGGTTTAAATCTTCTTTCATCTCCTGGTAACGATTTGGTTGCTGCTTCAGCTCTTGGATTCGCAGGCTGTCAAATGGTTTTATTCACAACTGGAAGAGGAACTCCATTTGGAAGTTTCATTCCAACCATGAAAATTTCAACCAATAGCAACTTGGCTAAAAGAAAATCACATTGGATTGATTTTAATGCCGGAACACTGCTAGAAACTGGTGATATCAACTCCCTTGCCGTAGATTTTTTAGACTACATTATTGAAGTTGCCAGTGGCACAGAACTGAACCACGAAAAAACTGGATTCAGAGAAATTGCAATTTTTAAATCAGGTGTTACTTTATAAAATCACCTACATGTTTGTTAAAAACTGGCATGAAAAAAAGAGAAAAATATGAAAAAGTTTTTAGATAAAGATTTTATCCTTGAGACCGATACAGCAAAAAAGCTATATCATGAATTTGCTGCCGA
>JAEINT010000039.1 GCA_016342745.1 Labilibaculum sp. | reverse complement strand
TCAGTTATCCTCTCTTTTTTAATCTTCTATCGTTGACCATTAATTATCGCAGGTGCTCTCTTTGCCTTGCAGGTAACGACTGTGTATAGTTATTGTTCTTATAACGCCAAATTGGAGGGATAAGCACAATTGTTTATATTTTTCATTTACGAACAAAACTAAATTACTCAAAAATTTTATCAATTGGATTTCTAATTTTGTCAATTGCTTTTTTCAAAACGTGAGTATAAATCTAAGTTGTTCTGGATTAATATACCTTAAATCGGTTGTTCATATTCATTTGCTTATCTGTGTTTAATTTCAAAAAGGATTTCTACTTAGCTTTAATATAGTTGCTCCTCAGTTAAGAATGTTCACTCTAATTTGGATAAGTATAATTCGTAAGTTTTTCTATGCAGATGAGCAAATGAACAAGGACGCTTTAAACTTACTCCCATGGACATACATTTGAATATAAAACCCTTCTAAAACAAGCTTTTTTCGATTAACTAAGTTGAGTATGGGTAAGCACTTGAAGTGCCCCAATTCATCAATACGTATTCGTTAAAATGAAGTCTGCAGCCACATCATCAGCAACCTCAACACTAAATAATCAAAACACAGCGTAACAAAACACATTGGAAAGCCAGCTTACATAATTGCTGGTTATGCGGCAACTGAAAACATGCAGCCACATAACTTCTATTATGTAAACTCGGCACAAAACAAATTGGGCGTATAGCGAACATAAGACATCCTCTGGTTAGTCTTTGCCAACTTAACACTTCACTACAAAGGGCAGAAAGAAATTCCCTTTTTCGTTCCGTTATTTTTTGCCTCTTTATTGCGTAGATGGGCTTCGGGTAAACGCTAAATTCCGCAAAAGTTATGTAGAAACTAACATTTGCTCCATTTACCCTGCCTCGCCCAAAATGACAATAACAACATAACCCCTAATTTAATTATTTATCACATTCTTCATTAATTACATCCAAAGCACCAATTCGCCCTAATTCAAACGCTTTTAGCAAATCTAAACGTGCTTCTTCTTTTTTACCAATTTTGAGATAAGTTTTAGCTCTAAAAAAATAAGCTTCATCAAACATTGGGTCTAATTCGATTGCTACAGAAAAAGCTTTTAACGATTTATCATAATATTCCTTATGATATAATTCAATACCAGTATCCAGCAATTCTATGTGCAAATAAGGATTATATTTTTGGGCTAAATACAAATCCCGCATTCCCTCTTCTTTATCTCCCTTTTTAATTTTAATTAGTCCTCTTGCTTTAAGTCCTGGATAAAAACTATATTCATCATCGCATTGCTCAATTGATTTTGTTAGTTCAACAATTGCACCATTATAATCACCTTCACTCGCTAATTCCATTCCACGATAATATTGGCTCCATGAACCCTCTTTCGTGGAATATAATATTTGTTTTTCTATTTCTACTTCTGTTTTCTCTCTATTTTTTTGGTGGTACAATGTTATTAACAACTTTGCTCTATCGTTTTCGGGGTCTATTTCTAATGCTTTTAGTAAGAATTTTAGTTTGTTCTTTTTATCATTTAGCCTTGTGTGGACAGTCGCAATGTCTAAAATCAATCCAATATTATTGGGTACTATATCAAGTGCTTTCAAATACCAATCTAGAGCAATTTTATAATCTTCTAAATTATAATATATCTTTGCAATATTTATCATTGCATCAGTATTTTGAGGATTACTCTCTAGAGCCTCCATATAAAACGTTAATGCTTCGTCTGATTCAAATGGTATTTTTGGACAATTTATCATCAAATGATATTTTCTCTCTCTAGATAAATTAGATTTAAGTATATAATCCTTTAACTTAATACCCGCTTTTTCTACTCCATTAAGTTTTATAAATATTCCATACACACTATCAACAAAATAGTAATAAAAACCATCATCGCTTTCAAAATATTTTAATGCGAACTCTAAAAATCCAGAATAATCATTCAACTTTTCAAAACATAACTGAATCGCTGGTAAGCAATAGCCATTATTATCATCTACTAAGTGATATTTCATACATTCAATTGCTTTTCGATATTCAAACTTATCAATTAATTCTTGGCAAGGATTTACAAATGTTTCATAGCTATCCACAAATTCATCATCATCTTCTTCAAATTCTTCGTCATAATCTTCTTCTTCGTAATCCATTTTTCCCTTTTCCGTAATTGTTTTAATTTGTTTTTAGCTAAAATAGATTATCCAAATCCTCAGTTACCCATTTAGGCAAATTTTCATCATTTATTTCCGCACTCTTCTGAAATCCAGTTTTGTTTTCGCTTACTTCACCTCTATCAAGTGGAATAATTTCACCAAGAATAATTTCAGAAAAATACTTTTTATTTCCATTACTATCTTGATATTCTCTATTATCTATTCTTCCAGTAACATGAACTTTTGCACCTTTCACAAGTTTACTAAGATAGAAATCTGATAAATTCCAACCAGCAATATTATGCCATGTTGTTTTGTTTTGCCACTCACCATTTTTATCTTTATACGAATGAGTAGTAGCAAGAGAAAATGTTGTTTTCTTGTGTTCCTTAAAATCTTTTGTTTCAGCATCATTACCCAAATTACCAATTAAAGATGCTTGATTTAGTGAAAATGCCATTTTTGCCTCCTAAATATTTTTGTTCTTCTATAAGAAAAACTTAATAATTAAATTTGCCATCAAGATTGATTTCATTATTTTACTTTCTCAATTCCAGCATCCAAGTTTATCCTTTCCAAACATTATTAAATACTATATTATTCGTTTAGATTTTTCCATGTTTTTATCCTATCTACACATCCATCAATATCATCTCTGATTTCATAAACCCAAAATCTCATTACATCCCATCCTAACTCAATCATACGTTTGTTTCTTAATTTATCTCGTGTAACATGTTCACCATTCCAATCTCTATGATACATTACACCATCTACTTCGATATCCAATTTTTTTCTATCAGTTTGCAATGCTAAATCAAGAGAGTATTTTTCAACTTGCAATTGGGGTATAGTTTTAATCCCTTCTCTATTAAGAGCATCGGAGAGTATTATTTCCCATTCAGATATAATAGTATTTGGGTTTGTACTATCATCTATTTTATTTAATTCGATTTCTGTAATATAGTCTGTAAAGTTTGTCAAATAGCTTATATTGCTATTATGGCACTTATTTCTATCGCCAATTATCACTAATGCTGCTTTTGCCCTAGTGATTGCAACATTGAATAGATTGCCAGTCTTTTTAAGAAATGATAAAGGACCAAATCTAATACCTTCAGAAATAACAGGAGAAAAAATTATTAAATCACGTTCATCTCCTTGAAATCTATGGACTGTATCGCATAAAAAATTACGTATTTGAAGTTGAGCTGAAAGCACAGTGTCAGCATTGATTAATTGTTTAATTTTATTCGCTTGTTCTCTAAATGGACTTACAACACCTATACTACCTCTATAGTTTAATTGAACTAATCTATTTAATTCTTCAATTACTCTATTTGCCTCTTGAATATTAAAGACACCACCTGTATTTGGATGTGTTACTATTCCTTGCACATCAATCCAACGCAATACTGGTTCGTCAGGAATTTGTTTTAAGTTGTCGTAATTGGTAGCAATTCTTAAATTCTCATTATAAAACTCCTTGTTTGAAAAATTTATAATGTCTGCGTGAGAACGATGATGATCTCTAAGAACTATAATATTTTCTCGTGGACAAATTGATTGAGCTAAATTGAATAAGCTACTACCAACATAACTCCATCTTGGTGTATTCGTTAGATTATGCTTCTCCAATAATTGAGAATCTTGAATAATATTACTTATGTGAGATAGTTGCTTACTATCACCAAGTATTACTGCATGTTTAGCTCTATATAATAGAGGAAGTGCTGAAGCAATATCACATTGACTTGCTTCATCAATTACAACAATATCAAAAAAGGATGATTGTAGGGGAATTTTCCCTTTTACTGATAATGATGTTACAGACCAACAAGAGAGAATGGTTGTCATTTTTTCTTGTAAGGAATAAAATCTACTCCAAAAATTAGGTTGATTATTTGGCGATTGCATCACTAACGCTAGCTGAGCAACATAATCACCAATATTTGTTCTATCAGATGAAGAAAGTGTACTTGGCAAAACTTTTAAATAGTTTTGCCATAACTCAACTGAATTGTCAGAAATAGCCTGTTCTAATTTTATCAACTCCTTTGATAAATTGAATAAGTCTTGCTCTCCTAACTTTTTTAAAAGCGAAAAATATTTATTTATTTCTTCAGCTTTATCTATGTTATTTTTAAACTGATTGAAACAATTTAGATATGTTGAAAATGATTCTTGATTTAATTTTATGTTCGGTACTTCAACTTTTAAAAGTGTAAAATAATTTTCAAATGAAATAAATTTTGACTGTGCATTATGAAAACGTTTTTTTCTTAAGAAGAACCAAAATAGTTTTATGAAAAAAGATTGATTTGAACTTTCAGCTTCTTTAAGTGTTTTTTCAATTACCTTAATAAAACCATTGATATTATCAAGCTTTGTTTTATCCCAATTTCTAATTATAGAAACCTTTTCACCTCCAAAAAAAGTACGATAAGCTTCAATTTTTTGCTCAATCATATCAATTTCATTTCGGTTGCTAACTAACTTTTCAATCAATGAATCTATATTTGTTTTTTTATTAGATAAACTATTATGTTTTTCTATAGTAAAATTCAAATTATTACTATCTATGTTAGTCACGTTTGTAGTTAATAAATTCGAAAGATGTTGAGAAAGTGCTACTTGTGTTTGATCGTTGCCTAGTTTTAATATAACAGGTGCGTTTGCCAAACCATTTACCCTTTCATTAACGACATCTACCGCTTTATGATTTTTGCTTGCAAAAAGAACTTTTTTCTTGTTATACACTGCATTAACAATGATACTCGTAACAACTTGACTTTTTCCTGTTCCAGGTGGTCCTGAAATAACAGTTAATTTTTCCACTAATGATTTATTTACTGCTTGACGTTGCTCATCATTTAAAGGCATTGGTTCAAGTAAGATAGAATTATTTGTTGAAGAATCTGGAAAATTCTCAGAAAACCATGGGGTAAGAGATGAATCATCATTCCCAAAATTTATAGATTTCAGTTGATTGAGTTCATATTCCAAACCTTTAGTAAATTTAGATTGCTCGGTATAAAATAGTGCAGCAGAATTATAAATTCCAGGGGTAGTTAAAGATTGTAGATTGTCTGTAGTTACTGAATCTAAATCAGGTTCTATCCAATTCCAGTTTGGTCTTATCTCTTTTAGTTTTTTTGATACTTCAAGTAAATCAGGAACCTGAGCAAAATTGTCATTGAATCCTAACTCTTCTTGTAAAGAAAGTATCTCATTTTGTAGTTCACTACCACTTATGCCAGATAGATTTTCTATTGCTTTACTATTAATTGTTGGAAACTCCTGAGTTAATTGAAGTGCACCATTAAATAATGCGGAAGAGTTGTACTCACTTAGTATAATTGGCTCAACTACATAAAAAGTATTACCATTCTTCGATGTAATTTGTCTTAAATTTATTAAATATCCTAGTTGAAGCGACAATCTATTATGATTATTTCGGACTTTTTGAATAATATTTTGGACACAATTAACGTTATAGTTTCCAACTGTGAAATTGCTCTGTGGTAAAGAACTAAGTTGTCCATATTCAGGACAACCAAATCTATTTGAAGCATATTCAGATACATCTTCTTTTGCTTCTTTTGATAAACAATCTAAATAATATGATGCTAATTTTTTAATCATTGAAATTTACTCCAATTCATTTATTAAAACTATATTTTAAGTGTAGTGTGCATTTTATATTATTCCTATTCTTCTCATTACTAATGTCATCTTTCTATATCATTAAAATCACTTTCAACATCGAAAGCTCAATCAAATAATTTTATGTAACTCTGATAAAGAAAACTATTTGCAACTATTGAGTCATGTGAGTTAACGAAGGTTTGTTAATAACTGCATTTTAGCTAACTTTTGTTTCTGATTAAGCCTATTTTTAATCCCCATACATAATAATTCAGATCCTAGCATGAATTTAATTAAGTTTCATTGTTACTGAAAACTAGCCTTTAGTTACATGAAAGTCTTAATCTATTAGTCTAGACCATTCATTACCATATATTCATCAAAACCATCTTCAGGACCATCATAACCAAAATATTCTCTTGATTCAGCTGCGTTATCTTCTTGCTCCTTCACCCTTTCATTATATATGTATTTATCTAACTCATAATTATGATTTCTTTTCTTTATTACTGCAAGTTTAGACGATATGGCGGACCAAGAAGAAATAAACGTTAGTGTTAAAAGAAGTGATATGACAAATGAGGAAATTGGAAAATTGAGAGTCATTTGACCGACAATCAAAAATTATAATTTCCACATAACGGCGTTGTGCCTAAGCCGAAGCCCAGAACAACAATACCACATTTATTAAACAACTTTTTATTTAGAACAAACTTTCATTTATAAACTATGCTAAACAACAATGCATAAACGGAGCTACAAACTTTTAAATTGCACAAAAGCCAAATGCGAAAATGGCGTCCGCTTGATTTTAGCCTTTGTTAGCGTTTCGTTGTTTATTTACTAACACTATTACGTTCCAATTATAAATCCTAGTGTCTTTCAAATGTATGCACATTAATCTTTTCTTATGATACAAACGTTCATTCAATAGGCATTAGGTATAATTTGTTATTTGTTTCTCTTAAACCATTTACTAAACCAATTATTAGAACTGCTGCCTTTTTTGATTTCAGTAGTGTCAATTCCGTTAATTAACAAGGGAGAACTTGACAATGTCAGTAAAACTTTTAATTCATCGGTGTATTTGTCTTGTTCTATTTGAGGGCGAAGTTCTTTTTCGGCTTGGTCTATGTTGTGACAAGCAAATGCATTGGTATTTTCTGAAAATGACAGAAGAATGTTTATATAGTCTGCGCATTTATCACCAAATTCGCCAATCTTTTGTGTATTTTGTCTAATTGTGAAATAAGAAAATATGCGTTTTTCATAAAACATAGCAAGTTCATTAAAGTCATTAAAGTCTTCTGGTCGGCTTGACTGAATTTTTTTCAAGAATACATTCAGTATTTTATCTCTTATTTCATTGTCCAACTTACTAAACATCTTGTAGTCATATATGAAGTAATAGAAAAACGAAAATTCAAATGTGATCTTCCCCATAAAAAGTAGACACAAAGTTAAGCAACATTTGTATTAAAATTGTCTGTAAAACATTCTTCAAAT
>JAEINT010000038.1 GCA_016342745.1 Labilibaculum sp. | reverse complement strand
TAGGATGGCTAAAATTCCACTTTTTTCGGGAATTTTAATTGTCGTTTAAAAGGAATTATAAATGTCGTTAATCAGACATCCATAAAACATTTCTTTAAGTTTAATCCGTGATAAGTTGTAGCAATACAACAACTCAACATAAGGCTGTTCAGTTTGCCTTCACATCCTGAGCAGCCTTTTTTTATTCAAAAGAAAAAGGGGATTAGTTTACATCGCTTTTTTTTAACAAGCAAATAAAGTATTACAAAACAACTACGACCTTTTCGCCTCACTCCCAGATTGGAATAACTCGTTTAAGTGACAGTTCGTGTATGAGTAATGGCGAAATTCGGAGCACATCACTTTCAAACAGTGGTGAAGTTGATGTGCTACAAACCTTGATATTTACTACTTTCCCCCACCATTACTTATACATATTGTTATGGAGGCAGATTTTATTGTCATAGTGAGTAATAATAATTTTTTATTTTCTTCGCCATTAATTTTCTGCGTTCTAACAAGAAATTCTCATAGTGGTTAAAATCCATTGAAACAATGCTTTCTGGAATACAGTTTATGCTCAAATTTTCATTTAATGAATTTAGGTCTGTAATATTTCCGAACTTCATTTCTTTTGAAATGCACTGTTCAAATAACAATTTAAAATATTCATTTGGTGCTTTCACCCCAACCGAAATATTTGTTTGGGTATCAAGATAAGTGTAGTTGGCAATCTGATTATATTTAGACCTATCTGTAATTCCATTTTGTTGTAAATATCCTTTTGGGAAAATATGGTGAATATCTCCCATTGTGGTTATTAAATCTCTAACTTTGGTTCCATTCATCATTAGAGAATTATTACTACCATGAACTTGTGCAGCTATAAATACATTGAAAAATGGACTATTAATAGCCGAAGTTTCTAAATTTTGAACTAACCCCACTTCCCAAAAAGCATTTGACAAATTGGATTCCTCCATTTCCTTAAAATATTCTTTGAAGCCTTTCTCTGCTATTCTACGAATATCCAAATCCATGGCAGATTCAGGCGAGGTTATATATCTGCTTGTCAATGTCGAAAATACATACCATTTAGATATAAAATGCTTCAACTGTGTTTTATCTATTTGATTGTTGTTATTTAGAATAAGATAAAGAGTATATGCAAAATCTAATGTCATTTGAGAGTTAGTCAATTTATTTGTAATAAATCCTGCCGATTTAATTGCTAGAACAAAGTTTGTGAATGAGAACTCATTAATAAAATCCATTACGCCATCAGTTAGCTTTTCAAATGAAGTTTCAGCAATTTCTTCTTTATAATCACGTGTTTCAAAATCTCGACCTCCAAGTAAACTTACTAAATCCTTCATTTTTCCACGACCGAATTTGTGCATAAACGCCACTCGTAATATATCTCCATAACCAGGGTCGAAAATTTCCTCTCTATCATCTTTTAACCATTTGATTTTTGACGCAAATTTAGATTCCATAAAATCTTTATCTTTTGACATCTCAGAATACCAGTCGGGTTGCACTGCCAAGTGCGAAAAATAGTCAATCGCTTTGCGAAGAGTGTTACCACCATATTTTTCATTCGCAGCAATCTTAGACATTGCAAAGTCAGATTGATTAAGTTTTGCTCCTTGACTATTTATTCGAATAAAAATTTCAGTTACTTCATCAATAGTCAGCTCTTTGTCTAATGTAATTACCCCAATTTGCCGATTTTTAATACCAATCAAATTATCTAAAATATCATGCAACTTATCAGAATCTATTTCGGAATTTAATTCACAATATTTAGCAACAAAACTGCCACGTTTAAAATCAGTCTTAAATATTTCTGCTATATCAGCAATCCATTTCTTATCTTTTAATATAGCATTATCTTGAACTTTAAATACTTCATCTTCATCAATTGATAAAGGATTGAATGAAATTTTAATTCTTTTTTTTTCAAAATCTGAATTGATAACTTCGATACCCAATATTGCGGTCATAATTGCTGTAACACGCTGTTGTCCATCAATCATTATCTTTTTCCCTTCCGATAATGTTCCATCTTTTAATTTCATGTTTGGACTTTGTGAAATTATCAAATAGCCAGTTGGATAACCTGTATAAAGTGAGTCTATCAAATCACGAACTTGCTTTGGCTTCCAAACAAAAGGTCTTTGAATTTCAGGTATCGCAATTTCTCCCGATTTAATAAAATTCAAGATTTGCTCAATTGCAATGTTTGAAGCGTTATATTTTTCTGCCATAATTCTTCCGTCTTATTTTTAATATTGTCGTGTCTATGTCTGTCCGTTCTTTAAGCTGCCTCTAATTCCCCTCAACAATCTCAATTTCTTCCTCAGTCAAACCATACAATTCATAAACCATTTGGTCAATTGTTTTGTCGGTTTGGTTTATCTCGTTTTGGAGATTGTTAATTTCTGCTTTGTAAGTATTAAAAAACTCTTCCCATTCTACTTGCTGAGTTAGTGTAACTTTTCTCTTTTGCTTTTCAACTTCTGCAACAAATGTTTTAAAATCAAAATTGTAAAATGCTTCCAGTTTATTACTTGTTTTTTCTATTGAAAAATTATCTTTTACTCTGCTTAAAAATTCGTTTTTCTTTTGTTGGAATTGTTTGTTTAACTCCAGCATTTTATCGACACTTTTGCTGATTCCTAACTGCTTTTCAATATCAATTTTCCTTATCGGCATATCCCTTAAATCTTCTGGGTAAATACTGGAATAAGCTCCTTGTAATGTGTCAGTACTTAAAAACTTACTAAAATAAAATGTTAGAACTTTTGAACATAGAATTGCTAATACAAACTTCAAATCTATTTGTGATTCAATGTCAATATCCCATTTGTTTTCTGGTTTTTGAAATTTAACAACTTCAGCTGACCATCTTATTAAGTGCATCAAACTATCATTACTATAGTAATTCTGATTATCATAAACCCCAAATATGCTATTATTATTTCCGCTAGTTCGCCTTATAATAATTTTTTCACTTTCAAATAATAATTTAAATTTTGGTCGATGAAAATAATTGACATTTGAATCATAATCCAAATACTCTTTGTCAAAAATCAAAGAATATCGGCTCATATTTGAGCCAATAATATACTTTTTAAACCCTTCTTTATTTTCTTTATAAATAACATCATCTTTCTTGAACTTCTTAGGGCTATCTAATTTAGAATGAGCAACAACTCCAACATTAACACATAATATCTCACCTAGTTTGAAAGAATTAATGTTTAGTTTATTGAAAACACTTATTTCATTCGAGTTAACATTTGTTTTGAAAGTTGTATTTTTCAATTTTTTAAAAAACTGCTGCGGAATAAAAACCCCTTTATCATCAATACCATGTTTTACTTTAACAAAAGCACTTGGGTTCTTAACCTTGCGTATATTATAGATAAAAGTCTGACGTGCTACATTCTCGAAAATTACCTCTTCTCCAAAATCAATTATTTCTACCAGCGAATGAAAATCAATAATTTTTTCCCTTATCATTCGTCCATATTTTTCTTTTAAAAATGATGTAGGCAAGATAAACGAGTTATATCCTCCCTCTTTTAAATATTTAATGCTTATTGAGATAAAACAAATAAACAAATCCCAATGACCAGTCAAATCTTCATCATACTTCTTGCTTAGCCACAGCACCATCTCTCTGTCGGAATCAGACAATGTCCAATTTGAAACATACGGCGGATTTCCAATCACAACATCAAAACCACCATTACCCATAATTTCTTTGAATTCTTTATTCCAATCAAATGCTTTGTCACCAGCAACTTCGGGGTCGTCAATTAACGAGTTTCCACATTTAATATTACTGTTTAAATTAGAGAGCTTTCTATCTCTATGTGCAGTTCGTAACCAAAGTGAAAGCTTCGCAATCTCTACGGATTCCTCATTTATATCAACTCCATAAAGATTGTTTTCCAAAATGGATTTTTCAGTATCAAACAATCGTAAAGGCGTGTTTGTTAATTCTGCAATTATATCATCAATGCTTTTATGCTCTGCAATTAAAAAATTAAGTGCTTGGTTCAAAAATGCACCGCTTCCACAAGCTGGATCAACAATTTTTAAAGTAAGCAACCATTTTTTGTATGCTTCAAGAGTTTCAAATAGTTTTTTCCCTTTTGCAGAAAGAGTTCCATCCTTTATTTTGTACGAACCATCAAACTCAATTTCTACTATCTCAAACTCTTTCCGCTTCTCTTTGCAAAGAGTTCCAATAGTGTTTTCAACAATGTACTGAGTAATGTATTTGGGAGTGTAAAATATTCCATCCTTCTTTCGCTTGCTCTTCGTTTTGTCTGTTGCAGTTCCCTCAATTTCAGCAGCTATTTCTTCAATTTCGCTTAACGAATGCTCAAAAATATGACCAAGTATATTTACATCAACTTCAGTATTAAAGTCATATGTGGATAGTTTTAATAAATCAGCAATCAAAACATCATCATCAATTATTAACTTATCTAACAACTCATCGGGATAAAAAAGTCCACCATTATATGCTGGTATGTCATCAGCATAAGTTTTTCCTTTTCTCCCATCATTCATATATCCGAAATATTGTTTGAATATATCGTAAATAGGCTTATATGCGTCCAGCTCTTCTAATTTGTTGAATGTTTCAATTATTCTCGTAATGGAGTTTGTAGGCAAAAGTAAGCTATCTTCTGCAAAAAGAATAAATAGAAAACGGTCTAAAAGTTTTTGCGATTTTTTGAATAGCGTTAATTTATCTTGGTCGGGATTGTTTTTTATTAAATTCTCAAAAAGTTTATCTCTAAATATTGAATAGTCTTTGTAAAGTTTGTTGGAAATATTTTCTTCATGGAATTTGGTTTCGTTCTTTAATTTTAATGGTAAATCATTGAAAATTGATTCCACATTTAACAATAAATAGAGCAATTCAAATTCATCTCTTTGCAAATTGAATAAATCAAATTCCTCATATTCATTTGCATAATCTATATAAAACTGCAATTTCTGGAAATTAGAAATAATAACATATTTACAATCGGGTTGATTATGCTTGTAACCAAAGGCTTGCTCTGTTACACTTTTTAAGTCTTTTGTTTTAGTGGATTTTAACTCAATAACAGCAATTGCTTTACCGTCTTTTAATATTGCACCATCTGCTTTTTTGCTATCTCCTTGATTTTTAAACTCAAGAGCAAGATTATAGTTTTCACTTGGTCTTAATGTGTACCCCAAAACATCAACAAATATTTCACGAAGAAATTCACTTTGATATTCTTCTTCTTTTAGATTTTTAATCTCTTCAATTTTTGCGGAATTGTAATTCTCTCTAAATTTTTGATATGCCTTTTCAACTTGCCCACTATCAAGAGTTTTGAGATGATTCTTTATTACAGATTTTTGAAATATTCCCATCATATTCTAATTTGTTAATAAATGTAAAAATACAAATATTTTAACTAATCTCTTTTTAAAGTTTTCGATAAATCAAAAGATGTTTTCTTATAACTCTTAAAAACTAATACCTAACGGTCTTGTCCAACCATCGGTTCAGATTGTGGCTCGCAAAGAACGCTCACACAATCTAACCTTATTCGTTATGCTTTGTTTTTTATTGTGTCGAGTCGTATGATTGATTTATAATATTCATAATATCTTCAATTGAAAATTTCTCTGACTGCTCCTCTTTTGGATTTAAATGAAGTTGTCTTGTAATATTTCCATATCCATGAGTTTTTGGAATCTTTTTGGTCAAATTTTTCTCGTCAATTAAATTATCATCTGAAGTTCTCAACAGCAGTCGTAAACAATTATTTTTATTTTGAACGGCTAGATAAACAAAGTTTCTAGAAGTCTTGTATATGATTTCTGCATTTGTAGTATATCTTTCCACTTCAGAGCTAATATTCTTAATCTCAGAATCAATCCGTGTGAATAAATCAATTAATTCTTCCGTTGCACCTTCAAGATGTTGGTCAACCGTTTTTGCAACTCTTGGTTCTCTTGCTATTTTTTCGATTGTGAAACCACCTTTACTTTTGGTTGTGATTAATTGTTCAGGTTCTTCTTCTCTTGATATTACAAGAGTGTCATTTTCATAATATCGGTATTTCCATAATTCCGCTCCAAGTGATAATGCTAAACATTTATCATCTATGCTATATTCTTGAGCAAAGCATAGAATTCTGGGATTAGAAAAATCAATTTCGCCTATCAGGTTTTTAATATTTTTTCTCGCTAATAATTCAAAAGAGTCAGGATTTTGCTTTATCCAAGTCATATACCTATTTGCTTGAACAAGTTGTCCTTTTTCTTTAGTCCTTTTGTATTCAATTACAAGCGGTCGATTACTTTCATCAAGTCCTAAAGTTTCGATTCTTCCATGTTTGTCAGTTACATGCTCATCCTTGATAAATCTAACTCCAAAAATCTCTTCAAGATTCAAGTCAATTAGTTGGTGCAATTCCAATTCATTCTTAAATTCCTTGGTATTCACTTTTTTTGCTTTCTTATTTTTTATCTCAAATAGTGGCATATTTCTGTCTTGTTTTTAAATAAAGCATAACGGTTCTCGGGTATGAAACCGTGCGGGTTTGCGCCCTGTTTCATTATCACCCGTTAATAAAGTTTGAAGATAGTAAAAAGCTCGAAAACCACCAAAACCCCGCATGTTTTATGACCCGATGTTAGCAAACGTATTATATCTAACGTTTAAATTCATTAGGTTTTAACTCTTCAATAATCTCCATGCTTATCCAATAGTTACCACGATTGATTCCTGATCTTTTTTTAAAAATGAGATACTTAGCATCTGGTGTTAGTGTTGGCGAGCCAGCCCCAGCTTCAGTATTTACTTCTGGTCCTAAACTTACTGCTTTCGTCCAGATATTATTATCTATTTGAAAAGAAATATAAATATGTCCTATATCGCCTTCTTCTGGTCTGGAAGTACAGAGTAGAATATAACTTTCATCTGGTGCAATAACGGCATTACTTTGTCCAAACGGTGAATTCACATTTGGGCCTAAATTTTTCACGTTTATGAAATTACCATTAACCCACTCTGCTCTGTATAAATCGGAACCACCGTAGCTCCCTGATCTACTTGAACGAAAGAAAATATTTCCTTTTTTTGAAAGTGATGGATAAACTTCACTCTCGATGGTATTGATATTTGTACCTGCATAGATCGGATCTGACCAACCATCTTCAGTCTTCACTGAGTAATAGATATCTAGATTTGCAGAATGTGGTTGTGGTCTATCTGAGGAAAAGAAGATATATTTGCCATCAGGGGAGAAGTTAATATCGACATCAGAAAAAATACCTGAAAAAGATGCAGTTTCAGGTCCAACCCATTTATTATTAATAAGCTTGAAAGTTTTAATTTCATATTCGGGATGCGGTTTTTCTGTAGTTCCCTTATAGTAAGAGAAAAACATTTCTTTCCCATCAGGAGAGAAAGCAATATTAAAACTCCTTCTTTCTCCCTTTTCATGTTCAACTAATTCACCCCCGTAGAATAATTCTGCAGTGAGTCCTGGAGGTGTTTGCCCAAGATATTTTTTCATTTTTCCCTGCGAAAACGCTGAGCATGAAATTATCAATAATATTAAAATTGAAAATCCTATTTTTCTCATTTTACTTTTTTTATATGTTTGCTAACGGTTAGTATATGAAAAGTAGGCGATTACGAAGCACAAATCTTTCTGCGTAAAAGAAAGGTGAAATGGGCTACAA
>JAEINT010000037.1 GCA_016342745.1 Labilibaculum sp. | reverse complement strand
AGAATATGGGTAACAAAAGCATTGGCAATAATTTTTAACAAACTAAATAAAAAAACCAATGAATAATATCTGGAATGCTATGCAGAACCATACAGTATATTATTAGGTTAGGCAACTTTTATTCAAACAAAAAAGGAATCTTTATGACATCACAAAATCCTAGTTCTGATTTCGCAAGTGATTTGCTCCTCCTAATTAACAATTCTGAAAATTATTTCAATATTGAGTTTCCATTAAACATTCAAACAAATTTTACATTGTTAAACACAGCTTGGAAAGAGTATGGTTTTTCAAATATGAATGGTGAAAGAAGTGCATTAAATTATGCAGTAGGTAATTTTATCAACAGTTATTTGAATAATAATTATTTAGAGAATCCCTACTCAATAATATTTGACGGATGGTCGATGCTTTATTTTGACAAAGATTTATCAAAGCAATCAATCATTAATATGGAAAGTCATTTCGTAATTGGAATATTAACAGTATTTACGAATTTTAGATATTTAAAACTTACTAAAGAAGAATGTATCCAACCATTTTATTCAAGTGTTGATCCATATTTGTCTCAAAGGCAACAATTTGATCAGATAATATCATCATCTGATATTCCAAACTCAGCATTCGAAGAAGTTGAGAATGAATTTACATTTGACAGTTATATAAAGAACTTTAATACCAATACTATACCTGACAAAATGAAAGATTATTTTAATATGATTATAGAAAATCGCGAGTTATTCCAATCTACTTACCTTGAAACGTATGAAAAAGCACATAAGTATATCAATAAACAAGTTAACCTTTGGTCCAAAGGTTCGACTTTATTTTCAATATAATAATTAATCATATTCAATACCAAAGGATCATTTATGCTTGCATTTACAACACTAATTATAGCTATTCCATTAGTAACAATTCTTTATCATATTGCATTAAAGAGGATTAATAATCCCCAAATCAGTTATTTGTTAGTTTTCGTTTTGGGAATCCTTTTCTTTTTTACTGGTTCAATGCATTTTATATATGTTGGTCTGGAAATTATAATATTGGGGATAGTAATTGTTTTTGTTAAAAACAAATTTATGAAACCACAAAAATCTAATACTAATATCTAATCTTACTCAAATTATGGAGAATTTTATGCCTACCCACTTTTCTTTATCCCAAGGAATAAGTTATTTAAGAAAATATAACATAAAAAATGTTATCGTTAATTTATCGTGCAGACGTGATACTAACTCCTTAAAAGTTGTTGCTTTTATGGGAATTGCACATTTTTCTCATAATGGCGAAACTATTATGTTCCCATACACTGATATTACAGATGGTTATTTCCCAGATGGCAAGGATTTAAAACCCATAGTATATAGTTATGACGAATTGTATGAAGTCGTTCCTACATTACCTATGAATGATCGGACAACAAAAACAAACGCAAAAACAAGATGTGATGAATTTTATAATCTTTTGCTCGAACTTAAAAAAAATAATATTGCTGTCACTTTTATGGGGCATACTGCTCCCGAAGAAACATTAAACTGGTTAGAATCAACACTAGGTAAAAAAGTACCTGACTTAAATCAGTTTAATCCATTTGATAAGCAAAATGTAAAAACAAGTAATGTTAACAATAGTTCTTGTTTACTAACATTGTTAATACTCTTGCTTCCAATTATCCTTTACAATTTAATTTAGGCTTAGAAATGGCAAAAACGTTTGAACCAAGTATTGAGCAAAAAAACATTTTAGAACTTGATAAAGGAAAACATCTTGTTTTAGCACCACCCGGCACTGGTAAAACCGAACTTTTAGCTCAACGGGTAGGAAACGCTCTTTTAAACGGCGTAGATTCATCCAAGATGATTTGTTTGACATTTACTAATCGAGCAGCTAAAGGTATGAAATCAAGAATCGATGAAAGATTTCCCAAAAACAATTTGTTTATTGGGAATGTCCATCACTTTTGCTCAAGTTTTTTATTCTCTAATAAATTATTGCCTCAATCAACTTGTTTGATGGACGAAGAAGATACTGAACAGCTACTATTAGAGGCAAAAGATAGCCTGAAAATTTATACAAAGAGAAGAGTTAAAGAAATCTTAGTTCTTAATAATTATTTAAAACAAACAAAACTTAATTTTCCGAAAGAAGTAAAAATAGCCCCTCCAAATTATATTTTTGCTGAGAGACAATTACTACAAATTTGTGAACTTTATGAGAACCTTAAAGATGAATCCAATCTACTTGACTTTGACGATCTATTAACCTTCGCTTACAGTTTTTTAAATGAGCAAAGTATATCAAACAACTTCTCCAAATTTGAATGGGTCCAAGTAGATGAGGTACAAGATTTAAATCCAATTCAATGGTCAATAATAGAATTATTGAGCGATGCTAATTCTCATAAAGTATTTTTTGGCGATTACGAACAAGCCATTTTTTCGTTTATGGGTTCAAAATTGGAAAGTCTTCATAAAATTGGGAGAACGTGTAAAGTTCATAATTTACAAAAGAACTTCCGTTCACCTTCATATCTATTAAATTTATATATAGAATACGCAAAATCGAATTTGAAACCCACCTGGAAAAAAGAACCTATACCTGATAAGGTGTTAGCGCAAAATGATGATGATTTGCAGTTGATTACAATTAACTCAAAAAATAATCACGAAGCACATTTTATTGTAAATAATATCATTCCGGGACTAAATTTTAAAACTGGGAACACAGCAATTTTAGTAAGATGGAATAAAAGCGCTGATTACATTAGTAGTTTTTTAAGTAGAAAAGACATAAACCATTTTAGAATTTCTGGATTTGATTTATTCAGAAGAAAAATTGTTAAAGATATAATGGCTTTTATGTCGTGTCTTTATGATCCGAGCGATAGAATATCTTGGTCTCGTTTTTTCACGATTTTTGCTGGAATCACAACATTAAAAGATGCGAGATCAATTGTCAATAAAATGTTCTCGATAGGTGTTATACCTTCTGACTTTCTGCTGTTTGATAATCCCCTTGGCTTGATTGAGAATTTCACAAATGATTTCAAAAATAAAAGAATAGTTGTTTTTGATACGGAGACTACCGGATTAAATACAGAAACTGATGATATAATTCAGATTGCAGCAATAGAAATATTAAACGGCACTATTGGTAATTCTTTTGAAGTTTATATCGATACCGATAAATCCCTTATTGAATCTGAAAAAATTCATAATATTTCTAAAGAATATTTAATAAATAATTCTGTGGAAAGAAAAAAAGCACTATCGAATTTTGTTGAATTTATAAATGATGACATTTTATTAGCCCACAATCTTAATTATGATGTAAAAATACTAAAAAGCAACTTACAAAGAGTGGGCATTACAACAGATATACTAACTTATGAAAAGTATTATGATAGCATTGAGATAACAAAGAGATTAAATCCAAATTTAAAATCATATAAACTAAAGGATTTAATTCAAGTATTTGATTTAGATGCTGTCAATTCACATAATGCTATGGACGATGTTATAGCTACTGCAAAACTAACTCAAAAATTATATTTTATAGCATCAACAAGAGTAACTTTATTGCAAGAGTTTTATGCTGAAAATAAAAACAAGATTGCTTCATTAAAAAGAAATCTTGCTGAACATTGGAAAAAATTACATCTGTCTTTTGAATCACCGACGACTATGCGTTCCATCGTAGACGAGTTTTTAGAGTTTACAGTGAATTCCGTAAATTATAATATTTCCAATGAAGATTATGAACATCTGCAAAAGTTATTTCGTCACTTTGATGCAACTTGCCAAAGGAAAAAACTATCAATTCTTTTGGAAGAATACTTACCCATATACCGAATATTCAAAGAGTCAGATTTATTGTTGGGGGATGAGAAGATTGTGATATCCACTATTCATAAGGCAAAAGGATTAGAATTCGATAATGTAATTATTCCAGAAGCAACTAATTTGGTTTATCCATCAAGATATGCTAAAACACCTGAGGAAATTGAAGAGGACGCAAGATTATTGTACGTTGCGCTAACTAGAGCAAAGCAAAAAATAATTATTACTTATAGCGATAATCAATATTTATCAAGATTCTTAAAACCAGTATCGCATTTCTTTTATACTAATGGACGTGCAATTAAAAACACAATTGCACAACCTATTCCAGCAACACCGACAAAATCTTTCGATGAAAATAAAACTGAAAAAGCATATTCATTAGAAGATGTTAGACAAGATTATCCCAATGCTTACCGCAAATGGAACAGAGAGGAGGAAGAAGAATTAAAAGAGTTTTTTATTGGTGGAGAAAGTTATGAAGAAATGGCTGCATATTTCGGCAGAAAAGTTGGGGCTATTGAATCAAGACTTGCCAAATTGGGTTTAATTGAAGATCCATACGCAAATAAGTGATTTATATAATATATGTGGATAATTGGGTTAATATTCGGTTTAGCAATTATTTGGTTAATTTCTGTAATCTGCAAATTCCTGTGGTTTCTTCTAAGTGGCAAAGAAATAATTAAGCTTACTAAAGAAGATAAACAAGGTTTGGTGCAAGAAATGAAAGAAATATTTTGTCAATTTCTAAAACATATTTCGCTATTCCGTTGATGAAAAATAAATATTGCAGAGCCGTTGCCTAACAAGTTGCTCAAGGCGACAGCGTTTTCGCTTTTGGATTTTGTGATAATCTAAAGTTTGTATTACCGTTTTGGCTTTGTTGTTCGACTGTATTTATAAATGTGAGTTTTGGAATAAATTAAAAGTTGTTTAATAAATTTGGCTGTGTTGTTTTGGGCTGCGCCTTAGCAACAACGCCGTTATACGCAAGTAATGCCAAAGAGTTAAAAATAATTAACACTTACTGTTAATCAAAAATTGACATTAAATAAAATGATCATTACATTTACTAATAAGAAATTAAAGAAATATGCCAATAATCATAAATTGGCTATTCAAAAACTAGGTGCAAAACGTGCTGAAATTTTTCAAAAAAGACTTGATGATCTTGCTACGGCTGAAAGTTTCGCTGACTTGGAATTTTTACCCGGACGATATCATCAACTTAAAGAGAATCGAAAAGATCAATGGTCTTGCGATTTAGATCACCCATACAGATTAATTTTTATTCCCAGTGAAAATCCAATTCCTAAAAATGATTCTGGGGTTCAAATATTGATAGAAATAAAAAGTGCAGAAATAATTGAAATTGAAGATACCCATCAATAAATAAGATGATTTATGGCAAAGCTAAATGAATATTTTCCTGAAGAAGTCCTTCATCCATCCGTTACTCTAAATGAGAAACTCGAAGAAATGGGAATGAGTCGAAAAGAGTTCGCATTACGAACTGGGAAACCAGAAAAAACAATAGTTGCAGTTTTGCAAGGTACTAGCTCAATTACACCAGAAATGGCAATTTTATTTGAAAACGTAACTAAAATTCCAGCTCATTTTTGGATAAACAAGCAGTCTAGATATAATGAATATAAAGCTCGACTTCAAAGAAAGTTTGCGGTGGAACAAGCTGAAGAATGGACTAGATCATTTCCCTACGCTGAAATGGCTGCTCTAAATTGGGTGCCCAAAACCAAAAATATAGAAGAAAAGACAATTAATCTATTTGAATATTTTGGTATTTCAACTCATGAAGGCTGGAAAAGACTTTATATTGATAGTGATCTAAAAATTGCCGCCTACACTTCTCTAAAACACACTCATGATCCTCAAGCAATTTCTGCGTGGCTTCGTAAGGGAGAACAACAAGCTGAAAAGTGTGATGCTCCTGAATTTGACAAAAACAAATTGAAAGAAAACCTGTCCTTAATCAAAGAGACCATGTTTAATCATCCCAAGAGTTTTTTCTCAGATCTTGTTAATCTATGTTTAGAAGCTGGAGTAAAATTATTCTATACACCTAAATTACCAAAAGCACCATTAAGTGGCTCGACTCGCTGGATAAGGAACACACCCATAATTCAACTAACCGCAAGGTATAAACAAAATGATAGATTTTGGTTTACATTCTTTCACGAGGTTGGTCATATCCTTTTACATGGGAAAAAATATATTTCTCTCGAAGGTATAAATTTTTCTGATGCAGATCTTGAAAAAGAGCAAGAGGCTCACAATTTTGCTGAAGATTGGACTTTTTCTAAGAAACAAGAAGAAGAATTACTATCTCTGAAATCAGTCGATGAAAACACAATTGTGTTATATGCTAATAAATTTAAAACACATCCAGCAATGATAATCGGCAGATTGCAACATAAAGGTTTAATCCCTTTTTCTGTTGGTCGCAGCTTCATAGAACCTATTGATTTGTCCTTAAACTGAGATAAACTATTGCGCATAACCAGCAAATTAACCGGACTCCTTAATCTGTTCGGCGGTTTTGATATTTTAAGTTTTGCGTATTATTTTAATTTGTAGTTTCAAGTAGTAGTGTTAATTAAATGTTTTTATAAATTTTAAGTGTGTGAAATATTTGGCATTCCTGTTATGGGGCGCCGGTTATTTGCAACGCCGTTATGTTTTAGGTGTAATATAATGAAAACTTTAATCCAAGATACTCTTTGGAAATTCACAGAAAACATTAATTCTCAAACGAACAAATCAGACAACAAATATTACTACGATAATAATGAAGCAATTAGAATTGAATTGAGCTCAAAAATTGCTAAACAGTATGCTGGTTGGATACTAATTGAAAAAGAAATTCGAAACATAACTTCATGGTTAAATACTTACAATGATATCGTCAAAGAAATTTTTGGAGATAACATACCTAAATATTCTCATATTGTTCCAGATAACAAACGAGAAAAGTCATCATTATTAAAAGCAATTATGGTAGCAATTATTACTAGCTATGGCAAACTATTTACTAGTGCCGAAGTGAGAAAAGTAAAGCTTGATAAATCACAATTTAAAAATGATAAAGATAAACTTGATCTACATGAGTCCCTGATGGAGTTGAGAAATAAATTTGCTGCTCATGGGGGTGGACACGAATATGAATTTGTTAATGTAGTTCTATTATTAGACTCCAATAAGGATAATGGAACTATGCCTATTATTACAAGAGAGTTATCTCAACCAAATTCATTAAGTTATAATGACATTCCATTGTTGGTGGAATTATTAAATGAATTAAAAGAAAAAGCTGATCAAAAAATCGTAAAATTGTCACAAAAACTTTATAAAGATATTTATTCAATAGACAATGATTTTTGGTACTATCATGCAAATTCAAAAACATAACCCGCTGCTCAACATTGACCGCGTACTTTCTACGGCGTTTTTACAATTTCGGTTGAACAGTGTTTTTCAAATTTCTGAACGATCAGTTTTACAATTAATAAATCAATTTTTTAACGGCTTATATTCTTCAGCTTCCCTATGTTTTGGGTGGCAAGTTAGCAACCACAACGTTATACAATTCATATGCAAAATGAAATCTTACACATATATGTCGATGAATCTGGGACCACCAATCTTGTTGAAAATCAAATTCAAAATGATTTTTATGTGATTTCAGCTTTGTTGATTGCAGAGACTGATCTTGATAAATATAAACAATCAGCTGATGAAATTGTTGCAGAATTTGTAGGTACAGGTGAACTAAAATCAAGCAACGTTGGTGGGAATATAAATCGACGAGCAAGAATTTTGACTGCAATCAAAGAAGCTGATTTTAGATATTATTGTTTGGTTGTTGACAAAAACAGCATTTGGAATGATAGTGGACTTCGGTATAAGGAAGTTTTCTACAAGTTTTTGCATAGGATGTTTTACACACGTATTAAACAAAGTTTTATGGGACTAAATATTGTTATAGACAATTATGGAAATTCTGAATTTATGGAAAGTTTTAAAACATATTTGTTCGATTTTAATAATTTGTTCAATAGTGTTGAGTTTTATCCAAGTACAGATATTCCATTGCTTCAAATAGCTGATTTTATTGCAGGTTCAGTTAGAAGGGTGTATTTAAAATCAGATCCAATTTCAGTATTGGAAATAATAAACTATCCTTCTGTTCCAATAGAAGAGTGGCCACCAAGTTTTTCAAGGGATATAGATGTTGATGCGTTAGCAGATTCTGAAAAATTTGATGAATTTATTAGGCAAACTGCCATAGACGGTGCGAAATATTTTATTGAAAACAATTTGGGAAGTGAAGACGAGGAGTTAAACAATCAAGCACTCGCACTTCGATTTTTGCTATTTAATTATTTTGAAGATTCTAATAAGTATATCTATCGTGCTGAAATTGCAAAATACATCTCAATAATAACAGATACTGTATACACTGAACCAAATGTTTCTGCAAAATTGATTTCAAAAATTCGTGATGCGGGTATTCTTTTAGTTAGTACAGATAAAGGAATAAAAATTCCTCATTCAAATGAAGATATGATCAATTGGATCAAACGTGTGGATTCTCAAATAGTTCCATATTTGAAACGTGTAGAAAATGCGAGAAATGAATTATTGATTGAAAGTAAAAATGAATTTGATATTGTTAAAGATGAAATATTTCCATCTCTTAGTTCATATTTGTCAAATAGTGGGTAATTGTATAACCAGTTATTCCGGTTAAAGTCAACAAGGATCAGATAATCAAGATTTTATAGAAAGAGGCATAGTGATGC
>JAEINT010000036.1 GCA_016342745.1 Labilibaculum sp. | reverse complement strand
TCCTTGCTAAATTTAGTCATATAAAAAGCGCACCTCCAAATGCTGGTTTTTCATCCAACATTCGGGGTGCACTTCACTTCATGCAGGCCTCTTTCCATTCTTTAACCTGCTCAGGATAGATGCCTTTCTTCCGACAATACTCTGAATATTCTATTTCGTTTAGATTCGCCGTTTCCAGCACTACCATAAACTTATCTTCTGCTGACCACTTATCTGCATTCTTGTATTTTGTCGTGGATGATAGTCCTGTTCGTTGGCTTTCATCTCGCCATCGATATAACGTATTTGCGTTGATCCCGGTATCTCGACTGATGTCTGCAACTGTCTCCTCACTACTTAAAATCCTTGCTAATATTTTTCCTTTTGTTCCTTGCTGTACTTGTTATAACTCATAATTGTCATCTCCTCTGAGTATCTATCGTACTCGAATGTGAGGTGGGTGACAACTACCCTAAGCTAGAGGGGCAGTCATACAAGCTCAATGTTCGGATTCCTATTTTTCAATACCCATATGCCGTCTATTTTTTCATAATAAAGTCCAATACTCTCTGCAATGTTCTTAAACTTCTCCTCATCTTTGGGTCTAATCTTTTGCTGAATTTTATAATCATAGGAAGAGGCATAAAGTTCATCATTTATCAATTTTATGTAGACCTGCTTCGTATTATCAAACTCACTATTCAAAAACCTTACCCTACTCCGTCTGATTTCTATTTTCTTTTTGTATTGATTCTTCCTATTAATAATGTTCAACCATTTAAATGTTTGTTCTGAGAAGGAATATTTACTAGAATTCGCATTGAAATGAAATAATTTTTCCTTAACGGATTCTAGTGAATCATCGTTATTTATATCTGTTTCTGCTGAAATTTCTACTGCAGATTCGCGTGATCTAATTCCCGATAGATAAATTTTCGCACTAGAATTATCCGGTACTCCGATTTCTGCGAGTAGCGCAATATCTTCAAGGATTTTAGCTTCATCTTCATATCCACAACTTTTCATTTTCTTACCTAACGCATTAACAATCCAAGGAAAATGAAACCCATAATATTTATTGCAAATATCAGAAGACTTGTCATCAATTCCAATAATCTCCTTCATTGCCATTCCTTTGAACCACATTCGCCGCACAGTAGAAATATCAGAATCACAATTACTATAGTCCCTTATATCTAACGTGGGTAATTTGATAATCAGTTCATCTAAATACTCAATCAGTGATAACATCACTTCACCAACGCCATCCGTACTCAGATAAGCAGAAACGCGTTCATACAATTCATCCAATATTGTATTAGCTTCAATATTTACTCTAAGTGTAACACTACTGTTGGTTAGGGAAGCCCACGATGATGGATGTCCTGCTAATTTCAAAACACCAGAATTTCTTGCCTTTAGTATCTCTATTACTTTTTCCTCTTCAAAGGTTGCATTATTTTGAGCCGATATATAGGCTAGTGATTGACGAAAGCAATCATCTATCCACATCGATTTGTCTTCTACCCCACTGCTGCTGCATTTAACATTCATCGACAATAATGTGTCATCTAGTAAATCTAACTTATTTTCTAAGTGGGACATGATAGACAGACCCTCTTCGTTATCAAGGATCGAATAATCATTCTCAGCAATCATTTCAAGAAAAGTCTCATAATCAATACCAGAATCAATGGCCAAATTGTAAAGTTCCTCCAATAATCCAAAAACGCCACTCACTACCTTCTCCATATTGCTCGATTTAAGATATTTATTCAATTGATTAATTTGATTGTTAATTTGCCACTGCTCTTTTTTTGGGCTCTTATCAATCGCATATAATATTTTCCCTTCTGTATCGACAAATGCTCGCCCAGCGCGTCCAGCAATATTCCAAAAATCTTTTACATCTATAGTTTTTTTACTGTCATAATATACGTTAGAAATAATTACAGTTGATACCCCAATATTTACGCCCTGCGCAAGAGTAGTTGTAGCAATAACTATTTTTGGCTCACCATTGTTCATGAGTCTTTCCATGCACATGCGTACATCAGTTGGCAATTTTGCGCTATGACATATAACGCCAACTTTGGCATACTTTAGAATCTCTGATTCTGTTCCATAAGCTTCATTACATGCCAACTCTAGTAGTTCAAAATCATTAAAATTTGACCATTTGTGAGATATGTTTTGTTCTTCCATAAGTTGATAAAAAACCCTTGCTTGTGAGTTTACCATATTAGATTTACCAACGAATATGAGTATTGATCCTAAATTCAGTAACTTCATAGCTGTTGCTGCAATAGCATCCTTCTTTGTCTCAGGAAAATACTTTGCTGGATATTCTTTCCCGCTGCATGTTACTCTCTTAGCTTTTACTAGCTTTTTCTCAACAAACTTTTTGTTATAAGATTCGTAATTGCCTAGCCAGACCAGATTGACACTATTTTTCACAAGTTCAAGAACACCAAATCTTTGACTGGCAGGTCTCCATTTTGACTTAGCAATCTGATTCTCATCTCCCGTTATCCATCGCGAAAAATCTTTAAGATTTGGCAATACAGCTGACAAGAGAATTATTTTACCTCCATTTTCTCGTAAAGATACTTTTAGCTCTTCAATAAATAGTTCACTCGTGATGTACCTATTTTGATTACCTATCAGATGGCCTTCGTCAACTATAACTAGCTTAACTTTATTAATAATATCAGCATTTGATCGAAAAATAGCCTTTGCCTTTTCAGGAGTGGCTATAATGATATTGGCATCTTCAACCAACGCCCTATCTAATTGTGTATATTGAGCACCCCCATACAAATGCGACAATGAAAACCCTATTGCACCCAATGTGCTAGATAAGGATTCCTCAATTTCATACGCTAAGGATCTAAAAGGCGCTATATACAAACTTATCGAATCTGGATTTTCTAAATAATTATTCAGTATAGCAATTTCTGCAAGTTTCGTTTTTCCTGAACTAGTTGGAATACTCACAACTGCACCAAGATCTGATTTAATTTGCTCAAGGCAATCAATCTGAGACTTAAAAAGTTCAGTAACCGGAAGCTCTTTATATACATTTGATACAATATATTTTTCCACCAATTCATAATCTTCAACAAATAATGGTCTTATAGTCTTCCATAATGAACTATTTTCGAATCTATTACTTACAAGTTTTAAAAGCCTAAAAACCCACCAAAGAGCAGGATCTTCGTTAATGCTTGCAAGGGTTATCAGATCATCCATTATTTCTTTTGCATTATCTAGATTGGTTTGTTCCCCACTGTAAGTGAAAGTGAGGATTTCAATAAAATATCTAGCTAGAATCTCGATTATAATTACTTCTTCATTATCAACTTCATATACATTTTGTTTTTGAATTAATAAACTATCAATAGTCTTCTGTAGCTCTTTAAATTGTTTTGTTAGAAATAATTGTATTAACATTGCGATAACTGTATCAACTTCCAATTTTCTTAATATTACGAATGCTTTTGAGTATTGTGAGGCAGCATAGTAACCCAAAGCAGCTACTAAACAATAGTATTCCTTATATCTTATACTGTTGTTGCTATTAGCGAATATGTGCTCTAATAGAATTGCAGCTTTTTCTAGACACTTTATGGACTCGGCAATATTATCTTTGTAAAGACTATACCCTACCGATAAGTAATTCACGGCAATGCTTAAACAACGTTCATCAAGATTCTCTGTATACTTAGGATAGTTACTTTCAGTTTCGTTTACGTTATATAAAATATATCTCGAATTGGCTTGTGCAATAAAATTCTGTATCTTCGGGTCACTCTCCAGTCTATTGTATAGCTGCAATGTGTTATCAAAGATCATATTCGAAGTCTCCTTCCAATCTTTTCTGTGCCAAATCGAATGCTTGTTCCATAAACTCAAATGGATTTTCAATGTTAAGAGTTAACATTAGAAACTTCGGATTATTTGAGTCCATATTTTTTTCGACACTTCGAGATGCAGAAAAATCAGATAAGATAAAACCTACGTTTACAATGTCAAAACCATTTAGCGGTAGTTCTTCTTCAATCTTTGATACAAGTGCAGCACTTTCGAATTTTTTTTCTTCAAATAGTCTATCCGCAATAAAACTCAATGAAATCGGTAATGTTAAATGATCAGCGAAATTTTGCGAGACATTTTCTACAACTTGTTTATTAGAAGTACCTCGGTATTTGCTTTCTCCGATTAGTATCCTCTTCTCGTTAACAAGCAGAACGTCATCACCTTTCATTGATTGATCAATATTCGGATTATATCTTAACTTGTAAATTAGAACTTGAACCCCTGATGTCACTTGAAGATATTCAGATAAGATAACTTCTGCTAAATTGCCTTTGCGCGTTTTATCAGCATATGGGAAAATATGAAGTTGTTCTGCAAAATCCTTAAAATCGTATTTCTCTAATATCCTTTTTTTGTTTTTTAACTGTTCGTACTTTCTTCCCGACATATGATAATTAATAAGCCAATCAGCCACTTCAGATATAATCGAATCTCTTTTGCCATCTTTTTCACTAAGTGCTCTATGCTTCTTATTGCTTTTGCAATCTGTATCTTTGCAATTTAACCAGATATGAAATACTTCATCATCACATGAAGGGTGCTTGCCAATTAATGCATCTTGCTCGCTGTTTTGAACCATGATAATTCTCCTTGCAAAGCTATTATTCTCTAGTGATAGTAGTATAAATTCCACTTTCATGGATTGATCAGTATACGCAATATTCATAATGAAATAAAACTAGTTTGACTTTCTTTCGCTTTGATACCAACACACATTAACAGTGCATACATATTTGTCCTGCTATAGTGAAGTTGCATCCCCCCAGTAAGAGTTTGGATATAATTCAAATTAGCACAAGGTATTACAATACTGCCTAACCAGAACAGGCATTACTTATCACAGCCACCACCTGAAACCAATATCGATAAATTCATATTATATGACATATGATATGCAATCGGTTTAGCACATATCATTACAGATATCCAATTCGATTAAAGCCAATTACTCCTCTTCTTAAAAATACAAAATCAATACTATCCGGTACAAACTGATTGTACTCGAAACTATCAAATTCAAATTGATCCTGGTCGAAACTATCATAAGTAAATGTGTCTAATTCATATGTATCTAAGCCTAGTTGTTTTACTACCTCGTCAGGAAGTTCATAATCTTGTTCAACTAAGCCAAATACTGTGAATCCGGTATCCACACAAAATGATATTAATTTGTTATAACCAAACTCATATGTAATACCACCAATCATAGAACCAACAAAACTCCCTAGCATATATCCAATTATTGGTATTTCAATAAAGCTTTGTACAATTCCCCCAGTAACCAAAGCAAATGTGGATATATACATATCCTTTATCATCATATTTATCATTTCACTATTTGACATACGACCACATGCAACTTCATATGAATTTTTCATTACATTCATAAATATGACAGTTGCAGCACCAACTACAGATGGATCAATCGTTTTAAGAGCGTCTCCCAAAATACCACTTTTGAAGCTACTAGTTATCGCAGCAGAGACAGTACCTCTAATAAAACCTTCAGAAAAACTTGAAAGTGTTGTTAAGCCCATTTCTCTTAACTGTTCTTCGTTAATCTCGCCATTCTGGATAAGGTATTCAATTGCTACATATACTTTTGGTGCAACACTTAGAACTACTGATATCATGGCAGCAGTAACCCCTGCCTGAATAGATTGTTGCATAATATTCTTATAGTTAATTAGTTCTTCTGTTGTCAATCCATACTCAATCGGATCGAATTCACCTTGTTTTGAAAGTTGAGCAAGTTTTTCAGCTTCTCCTTTTGTTAATGAGATAGATTCAGCACCACTTTCCGTTTTAACACTATCTCGTAATAAATTTAAAGTTTCTTCATATCGTTTCACTTGTTCTGGCCTTATAGTTCCCTCTTTTGCAATTCTCCTTTCTAACCATGAAATTGCTTCCATCATTTGATCACTTGGAATAACCCTGATTTGACCATTGTAAATCGGATCTTGAGAAAAAACTTCATCTGAACTAATCTTTCTTTCCCTTAAAAACTCTTCAAAAATAATATTATTATTAGATGAAGTCTTATACTCATTAAATCTCTCAAAATAACTCTTCGCTTGTGCTTTAGCACTTAATCCACCACCACTAAAATATTTCAATCCAAATTCTTCACCAGCATTACTTTTAATATCCGGCGACGCAAAGTCATGACTACGATCTACTCTTGTTCTTGCCTCCATTCCTTTAACTGCTGCATCGATATTATGTGTTCCTGAATGCCAAAACTCAGCAACATCCCCCTTTAGTTGAGAAGCACCAGTTCTAAATCCTTTAAAATTATTTATATCACTATCTAATTTTTCAATTTCACTTATTACCGTACTTATATAGTCTTCACCAATGATAGCACCCGTGTAACCAGCAGCATTCTCAGTAAAGAACTTATAACCTTCCTCTAGACCTTTCATATTATTTCTCTACAAATTCTGACAAATGATTAGAGTAAAAACTAAGAACAGCATAATTATATTGTTGTGTTCTAATTTCCCTCATTAGTTTTATTTTTTTCCGAGCTTCTAAAATTGCTGTAATCACAAATCCTACTCCTAATACAGGATATAACACCGGTTTAAATCCTTTCCTTAGAAATAAAACTGTAGATGATGCAGGTGTTATACTTCCCAATGCTACGCCAGCCGCCCCAGCCATAGTACCAGCATGTGAAAAGATTTTGTCCTCGGCTTCTTTGGCCGCAAGTTGGGCTTCTTCAATAAAATCCTTATATTCTTCTTTGGATAGCATCTTATGGTCTACCGTAATTAATGCTCTATTCCCCAACCAGCCATATTTTATACCATGTTTCGAATACTTATTCTCTATATTTTCGTAAATTGATTTAGTTGTTTTCGAACGTCCTAAGAACACTATTTTTTCATTGGATGTTATCGTCTCCTCAGTACTATTATATTTCTTCTCATCTTTCATAATTGCTTTGACAGACCTATCTCTAACCCCAACAGTCTCCTCATCATTATCTTTCATACCAATTAGCTGCATAAGATAATTAGCATGTGATTTGCGTTTTTCATCATAAACAATCATTACTTGTCTTTTATTAATATTATTGAACACATCTAGCCTCCATTATCCGATCCGCTGATCTGAAATCTTCACGAAAATTTTCCAACTTCGTTCTACTCTTGTGAAATTTGTATGTTAACTAACACTTTAGTGTTCGAAAATTTAAATATTAGCTCCTCGAGAAACATCCTTACAGAACGCAACAATTGTATCCATAAATCGCTGCATTTCATCTTTAAAGCAAGCCCAAACACAATACCCATTGTCATCTTTAATATCCGAAATGCTTTTCATTGCCATCTTGCAAAAAGAAAGCTCTACCCTTCTCATATAAAAGAGCTTGAATTTTCCAAGCTTTGTGATCGAATATTTCTATAACAAGAATATTCCTATTGGCTCTTGCTTCATAATCAGATTCTCCAAAAGAAGCGAAAAACATCATTAAAATTGAAATATACCAAAATATAATTTACTTAATTATACACAATATTTTTCAAATCTTTAAGTGAAATTAATAAAAGACCTGAATATATATCATCGTTATCATCTATTATTAAATACGTAGTAGAAAAATCCAAAGGATGACTATCTTCATGTTCTCCATTATGCACACATATATTCGTCCATAAAGACTTAATCAAATCCCGTACTACACCTTTACCAGCACATAACGATTCATAGAAAATATCCCTATTACCCAAAAACAATTCTCTCAAAGCCGTTCGTTGAAATAAAGACCTCAATACGCTCTTTGCATTACGTCTCATTTCATATACACTATTCATCGAACATAGAATCTTCATTGTCCGCATGAACCAATAAATACTAGCTTCAGGTATATAATGTATATTGGAAAGATTGGATGATTACAGGTGGAATTTATAATTTATAAGATGAATATGAATTAGAACGAAAAGAAGTACAGCGATTACAAGCTGTACTTTCCAAATACATTCTATTCACATTTATAAAATCACTGTATTTCTTATGAATACAAATTGTGCTAATCGAGATGATTTCCAATATGACCGATGAACACTTTGTTATTCCCTGAAATAGGGTGAATTACAAAATAAATCCTTTGAGCATTTGCTCCATATCTTTCTAATTTTGTGTGCTTTTCACAAAGAATATTGGCGCTAACTATATGCGGTTCTCCCTCAGACTCACCCTCCATATATTCAAATAAAAATGTTCTTCTACTTGCAGTCGCTCTATTGCTCTCTGTTGAGTTATCCACCCCTGTTTTAGCTTGAAACCTGCTGCAAAAATCATGATTATCATTACACTCCTCAGACTCCCACAACTCAATTGCACAGCAATTCAGCCTGTCTAAATGTCCTATATATTTTTCTATATTCTGTTTAAACACACTTCTTCTTACCCTACTTATAGATCCATCAACCTCTTTACTAAAATAACAGTTTTCAAAACATCTACTGAGCAGTTTGTAGAAGTCATTTTGGTTTTCTTTTAATAACAGCTTTCTAGATATCCTATATAGTGAACTTTCATCATGTAAGTAATTCCTTAACTCATCTCCTTGCCCTAATATAACAAGGCAATGACCTGCTCCCCAAAAACTGTACCATCACATAAGTTAGTCACAATGTTCTGGTCAAGCAAAATTGTAATACCCTGTGCTAGTTTGAATTCCTTGCCTCAAATGGTGTAAGGCCACCAT
>JAEINT010000022.1 GCA_016342745.1 Labilibaculum sp. | reverse complement strand
AATACGAAGTTTTAATGAATGCACCCTAAAGGTACTTAAGTTTAGGCTTTAGCTACCTTTAGGTTTCGTTCAACAAAAGTTAAAATTAAAGGGCGGTGACGCTCAACTTGATAATAAAACAAAAATTTAAACGATAACGGCTCTGATAAGGCGGCAATTATAAATCGCCCTCAAATTTTAGCAAAACCGTTACAGGTAATTTTAAAAAGCATATTTCGGCTTATCAGAATATGCAAGGTGTAAAATGATTGGTAACATCCTGTATTAACTAAATTTATGAATTAAAGTATGATTAAAAACTACAGGGAAAGCGTAATACCAAATAGATTTATAGTACTATTTCAGGTGATTATTACAATTTTGATAGCTTACATTATTGATCAATATTGGATTTTAGCATTTGTTGTACTGTATTTTATTTCTCCAAGAAAGATTGATCTAATTAAATTAGAAAACGAGAAAAAAGTGGTTGCTCATTACATTTTTAGATGGATAAAAAAAAGAGAAGTTTCTAGATCAAATGTACCAATTGACACTAAAAACATTCTTGTAACAAGTTACTATTCAAATGTTCGCTATTACCTTGATGCGAGAAACCCTCAACCATATTATAAAAGTATAGTTTCATACTGCAAGGTTTACTTTTTTTTGAAAGACAGAACAGTAGTTGATTCAAACATTGAAAAAATTAAAAAATATGAAGATGCAATTTTGATAGCTCAATATTTATCTGACGAGTTAAAATTGCCATTGTACGAAAAAGAAGAAGAACACATAGACCTGAAGAAAATTGATGATGAAATTTATGAAAAAACAGGAAAAGATCCTTGGTATAGATTAAATTTTTGAAGATTCAATAATTAATATATCATAAGTGATAATAAAACTACCTGTAACAACTAAGCGTTCGTGTGGCAGGAACTGCCCAACATGAACGGTGGGTTGACGTAACCGAAAAAAAATGGCACTTATGGGTAATGATATACTTTGTAGGTCTTTTAGCAAAAGATATGCTGTACTCTGAAGTTCTTAAAATGGTTTCATTTCAAAAATATAGTAAAGCTGTAGATTGATCTGTAGCTTTTTTTTTGTTTTATAGTGAGATGATTTTACAATTGGACATAGCTATGGCAGTAGCCTTTTGTTAAGACTTTATTTTCACAATAGCCTGAATGATTGCTTTGTCAAGAGCTTTGATGTTTTTCCCCGCTAGTGTGCGATTGTATCGCGTTCTTCGAAAAAAGATAAAAGCCACACGAAAGGATTCGTGCGGTAGCGTGGGTACTCAAACTTTTACCTGAAAGCTCTATGGAGCGTTTCTTTTTATAATAAATATGACTAAATTCATCACGTGAATGAGAAGCTCTTTCGATAAGAGTGCTTTTTTTTCATAATACGAAGTTTTAATGAATGTATCCTAAAGGTATTTAAGTTTAGGCTTTAGCTACCTTTAGGTTTCGTTCAACAAAAGTTAAAATTTATGGGCGGTGACGCTCAACTAGATAAAGTAACAAAATCAATCATCAACAAGGGTGGAGACAAATTTAGTGTAAAGTCTGATCTTTAACTTGTGTAAAGGATGTGCCTTAACGAACATTAAAATAATAATTAAATATAAATGGGTACGGTAGTGATTATTCTTTTTATATCATTTTGGTTAGGTATATTTCTAACAATTGTATTTTCAATTACAGCTAGTCAAAAAAAGAAAGCCAAACTGATTAAGTTACATCTAAAAGAAGAAAAACTTTGCCATTACAAGGTTCAATTTCTTCAAGTAAAAACTTCCAAATATACCGCAATAGGTGGTGTTTGGATTAAAGTAGATTTTTATTTCAATGAAAATTTAATCTTAATAGCTCCAGATTCAGATAGTTTTTTTAGCGGAATGAATAATTTTAATTTACCTGTCATTATAACAAATAATCATGAGCTATATCATAATAAAACGTTTTCTTCAAAAATCAAAAAGGCTACGGAAATTAATTATCCATGGACTAAAACAATGAAAATAAAATACAGAGAAATAGGAATGTTTGATAATAAGTATGATATACAAATTAGATTCAATCAAAAAGCAGATATGGAAAAGTTTAGGTTAATTAATAAAGTATGAACTCCATAATATAAACTTCCGCGATTTTACATTTAGATAATATAAAACCCCGCTAGTGCGCGATTGTATCGCGTTCTTCGAAAAAAGATAAAAGCCACACGAAAGGATTCGTGCGGTAGCGTGGGTGTGTAATTGATAAATCTAAAGATGTTATACAATAAAACTTATAATTTGACATTCATTGTTTTGACAACTTTTTGTTTGATTTTTTTTACGGGTTGTGCAAGTAAAAAAGAGATTTCAAGTGAAACTCCCAAAACGATCAACAGAAATAATCCAAAAATTGAAACAGCTGAAAAAAGTTTTTTAATCAAGGACTTATTAATTGAATCAAAGCTCGAATTTGTTAAATTCGATTGGATATTAAGTGAAAACGTAATAAAGGACTCAAAAACTGAATTTGATATTCGAGTTGACTATTCGGACTCTTTAGTAAAATATATTGACGTAATTGAATATAGTCCGGTAAACAAAGACTATAAAAAGATAACCATTTTTGAATATGAAACAGAGTCAAGTAAACTAATTCTTCTAAATAAGAGATTAACTTTAATTAGTGGAATTTCATATGATTCTAATATTGACTTGGATAAAGAATTGAAATATAATAACGAGTTGACGATAGATTTCTATAATAAGTTGATTGATGAGATTATTAGTAATCTGTAAAGAACTACACACAACAAAAATAACCGTTGCACAAGCAAGTAATTCTTCTAAAAAATATATTGCAAGCTCTAAAATCATGTGAATTGACAAGATTTTAGAGCTTCTTGTTTCAGCTTTATTTTTCTCAATCTTAAATTATTGCAGGCTTAAAATGGAGCTAAATAAGCCAAATTGTCTGTTTAAAGAAGAAAACAGAACAATTCCCTGATTGGTTATTGTTACCCAGGCTATCACGAGCTACAAGCATTCGCTAGTAGGCGAAATTGGCTCAAATAAGAAGCTCAATTCAATTTCAAATTAAATACTTTTTCAATTTTTATGTATCCTTAAAACAGCTATATTTAAAACTTAATTTAGCAGTTTAGTTAGTTTTTAGACAAACTGCCGTTGTGTGTAATTTAAATATAGAGATGAATATTTATAAAATAGATGGCAAGAAAATAACCGACTGGGATTCATTTCATAATGAATTTAAAAGAGAAATGAAATTCCCAGATTATTACGGAAAAAATATGAATGCCTGGATAGACTGTATAGATGAACTATCTGAAAATACAACTCTATTACAAATTGAAAATGGAGAGTATTTAAAAGAAAATTCACCTGAATTATTAAATTCTATTTTGGAATACGGAGCTTTTGTCAATCAAAGAAAAATTGAACAGAAAGAAGAGCCGAATTTAATTATTGCTTTAAGCTAAAAGACAATTTAAATGAATCGAATAATAACATTATTGACTTTACTCGCTTTGACTTCTTGCTTAAAATCAAGTAAAAATCACGTTGCTGATTCGAAGCAATCAAACATGCAAGGTTTTGTTGCTGTTGATACACTTATTGACAATCATAGAATAGTTGTAATAATGGATAATGTTGAATTAACTAGTGGAATTGAAAATGATATTCGAATTCAAATAAATAATATTGAGGCAAAAGATATAGTTATTTACACTTCAACTTCAGAAGCTACCGTGAAAGTTGGTAAACAGAAAGGTAAATTTGCGGTAACTCCAAAACTAGGCATTGACCAAGTAGGAATTACTGTTAATTATCTTGGACTTGAGGGGTTAGTCAAAATAGGGCAAGTGACTATAAAAACAACACACAACAAAAGTAACCGTTGCACAATCAACTAATATTTCTAAGAAATAAGATAAAAGCCTTAAATGTTTGTGGATTCACAAGCTTTTAAGGCTTTACTTTTTCAGTTAATAAGTTGTAGATTTTGAATTATTAAGTGCTTAAAATGGAGCTAAATAGACCAAATTGTCTGTTTAAAGAAGAAAACAGAACAATTCCCTGATTGGTTATTGTTACCCAGGCTATCACGAGCTACAAGCATGCACCCCGCTAGTGCGCGATTGTATCGCGTTCTTCGAAAGATAAAAGCCACACGAAAGGATTCGTGCGGTAGCGTGGGAGAGGAGAACCTTAGAAAGTTGTTGCCTGCTATCTGAAAAGCAAAAATTATAATAAAAAATGGAGAAGAAAATAATATTTATAATACTTGGTATAATACTACTTGTAGTTATTGGATACTTTTATTTTTATTCAAAGGCACTTGCTTCGATGTGGGTTCTTAATAAGCCTGATCAAAGCCCTTATTTTGTAACTACTAAGCCAATTACTATTAAAAACATATTGTTGCCAAAAGGAACGAAAATCACATATAAAAAACGAAATTTCTGGGAGAAATATGAGCAAGAAAAACTACTCAAGGAGAATGATATTTCTGATTTTTCTTTTGCGGAAGGTACAGGATTAGATTGGGGAGGAGTACCAATTACTTCAATCGTAAAGTTTTACAATTCAGAAATGAAAGGTTTTACTGTCTATGCTGATTTCGATAGCTTAGATAAAAGCAAAGAAACTGAATTCTCTAATCTGTGGCAAAATTGTAATAGTAGTTTAGGAATAACTGTGAAAAACACAGATGATTGGTCTTTTAACAAACAAAACATTTTGGATGTTGAATCTTGCAGTGTTTCTTATCAAAGGTATTTTAAAGATGATGCAAAGCAACAAAAATTTTTAGATGATTTGTATAATGAGTTGATGAAAATAGGAGATTGAAAACGTGTAATGAAAATTGAAAGGCTCCCTCTAGCGCGAGATTATAGCTCGTGTTCTGCGAAAGTACTAGAGACGTGTGTTTTATTACGTAATAGACTTACCAATATCTATAATTCATTGTGAAGGAATTTCATAAGCGGAAATTTCTACCTTTAGACCATCGTTTGGTTCTCGCGGACAATTCCACAAGGAAACCATAGCTCAAACCTTATAGCCAATTAGAAAAATAAAAAGATATTCACCTTGCAAGTAGAAATAAAAAACCCAAGAATTAAATGTTACAAATGCAATAGGCCTTCAAGCACATGTATTTGTAAACACATTAGTCCTTTCCAGACTAAGACTCGTTTTATTATTCTTATGCACCCGAAGGAGTACAAAAAAGAAAAAAATGGAACGGGACACATGACTAATCTTCAACTTGAAAATTCAGAAATTATAGTTGGTGTTGATTTTACCAATAATAAACGTGTAAATGAAATACTGAATAAAGAAAATAGTTCTTCTTTCTTACTTTATCCGGGAGAAGATAATTTCAACTTATCGATAAGAAAAAGTTCAGAAATAAATTCTTTTATGGGTGATAATCCACACATCTTTATTCTTGATGGCACATGGCCCTGCGCCCGTAAAATGCTTAAACTAAGTAAGAACTTGCAAAAACTAAAAAGAGTGAGTTTTGATAATGAAATAAAATCAAAATTTATTATCAAGCAACAGCCAGAACCTCTTTGTCTTAGTACTATTGAGTCAACCTATACTGTTTTAAATTTACTTAAGGAAGGTGACGTAGAACAATGCGAGACGAAGGACTTCCTTATTCCTTTTGAAAAAATGATTGAGCATCAAGTCGAATATATTCTAAATCCAAATATTAACAGCTACCGTCCAAGTAAGACAAGAGAGATTATTCCTAAGGACAGGTATAAGAAGAGAGCGCAAAGAAGTATTTTTTTTAAACAAGAATAGATGTAATTACAAAATCAATAAGGAAGATATAAAGAATTGCAAAACTGGCTAAAAAAGGATAAGCAAAATAGCGAAATTAGTGCTTAATTCAAGTTTCTTGTATATTTACATAGTCCGTGCTTAATTCAAATTTTCGGCTTTTTTAGACGCTACTTCGTTTATACGTATAAGGTTAAGGGTAATTAATTCAAAATTAAATAGAGATGAAAGTTACAGTAGCAAAAAATGAAAAGGTTGCCAATATGATATTTGCAACTATTTATCCTCTTTACCTGAATAGACTGGAGAAAAATGGAAGAACAAAAGAAGAACTCAATCAGGTAATTGAATGGTTCACTGGTTTTGATCAAGATGCTTTGCAAGTACTTATTGATGAAAAAGTAAGCTTTAGAACATTTTTTCAAAAAGCTAAAATAAATCCAAACGCACACTTGATTAAAGGAGTCGTTTGTGGTTATCGAATTGAAGAAATAGAGGATGAATTTGAATTGTATAAACAATGTAGACGTATGGAAAAACTGATTGATGAATTGGCAAAAGGTCGTAAAATGGAGAAAATTTTGCGTGAAGAAAAAAAGTAGAAATTGCTGCTAGCAAAACCTAAACTGCCCGCAGATAGCGCGAGCTTGTAGCTCGTGTTCTGCGAGAAGTATTTTGTTCTGTAGGATTGTTTCATTACCGAATAGACTTACAATAAATTCCATTTTACAATAGACAGAGATAATACTAATAAATTATAAGTTGTGAAAATTAATTAGCTGAAACAGCATTAACACCGAACAAAAAATCCTTCAAAACCTTCTTCGATTTTTCATTCTCAAAATGCCAATCGGAATAGGGAAGAGGAAATACATGAACACCAGCTCGATTAAGAATGCGATATCGTTCTATCCCAAAAATATCGGCGTATTCGCCTGGGTAACCAACCAAATCGATTCCCAAGTATTTGCCTTTGTGTTTCACCAATAAATCTATTTTAAGACCTGCAATGGAATAGCCTTCCCAAAAAGTATTGATATCCCAAGTTTTAAGAATATCCTTAACCTCATTCAGGTATTCATCATGTGAGTTGTTTTTTGTTACAGGTTTTGTTGTAATGCTAACAGATTGCGATAAGTAGGTTCGCAAAAGAGTATTTGCTTTAAGTTCTTTTTTTGAAACCGAGTGATGTATGAATTGTTTGTTTCGAGCACGTGTAATGGCAACATTAAAAACATCTTCTTTGTTGATGTGGTTAATTGCAGAATGATGACTTTCTGCATCTACAGCCATCGACAAGTGCATAATGTCTCGCTCTTCTCCCTGAAAGCTATAAGCAGTACCAACTCGTATTTTGTGCTTCTCAATTTCTTCCATCTCAAATTGTTCTAACAACTGCTTTGCAAGCCAGTCAACTTGTGCTCTAAAAGGAGAAAGAATGCCTAAGCTAGAACAGATTTTTGCATCCAATTCTTTTTCTTTAACAACCAATTCACGAACGGCTGTTAGTATGGCATTCCCTTCTTTTTCGTTAGTGCCACTTTTATCTCTTGTGCCTTTATTGTCAACGAAATACAGACCTTGTTCTGTTTCATCAGGTCGAGAGGTCATAATTTTTAATTGATCATCGTAAAACTGCTCGTTACTAAAAGCAATGATTGGTGATAGGCTTCTAAAATGTTCGTCGAGCATGGCTACCTGATCATTCGATTGTAAGCTACTCATTACCACATCTAGAATGCTTTTGTCTCGATAATTCAAGATGCTGTTATCGATCTTTTGAAGATTGTATTTACCTCTAAAAATAGCTTGAATGCCTTTTGACAAGAAAGATACATGTCTTAATTGATTTGGATCGCCTGCGAAAACAACACGCTTTGCTCTTTGTATTAACGGAAGGCAACTGGCAATATCGCATTGCGTAGCTTCATCAATAATAACCACATCAAACAATTCCTTTTCAAACGGAAGAGCATCTTTTACTTCAGAAAGCTTCGTTAGCCAAATTGGAAATGCTTTTAAAACGGCATCAAAATCAATTTCAGAAAACTTAGCTAGTTTTTCTGTGTCGCTCGACATTTTAAGAGCTTCATGAAAACGTTGAATGTTTTTCCGATTAACATTCATTACTTTAATAATTTGGGAAACATATTGTAAGCGCATAAGCAGTTGAACATCTTTCATCTGATTGTGATCGTTCAGATTAAGTTTGTTGCTGTATTCCCAAATAGGAACTTGCATTTTATTTCTGATATTGATGTAACGCGTTTTTATTTTATTAAAAACACTAGATTTTGGATTGCTTAGGTGTTCTCCCCATTTTAGTTCATGCTCCACTTCCTTTGAAAATGAAGATTCTAATTTTCTAATTGTTCTTTCTCTCGATTCGATCTCATCTGATAATGACTTTATTCTAGATTCTAATTCGTCAAATGTCATCTTTGGCAAATCAAATTCCTTGAGAAGATAGCTTAGCTTTCGAACACGAATCAGTAAAGATTTTAAAAATCTGTTCAACGGAGTAGAGTAGGAACGCTTTTTACCTGTTCTAACAACTGCCTTATCAATCCCGAGTTGATCTTTTGTTTTTTCAACAATGACATCAACAGCTTCGTCGGTTCGAGAGGCGATTAATACAGATTCACCTCTGCTCATGTGTTCAAGAGCAATAGCGCTAATCGTATAAGTCTTTCCTGTTCCTGGAGGTCCAACAATTAAAGTCAGTGGATTAATCGAGCTCGACTTTAGAATTGCTTGTTGTGCCTCACTCAAAATTAAGGGAAGGTTTCCTTTTTTGTATTTTTTAGAATTTTCTTTTAAGTCTGCATTGGTTAGTAATGCTTGCAATGGAAAGGAGTGATCAACCATAGAAGACATTTCACTCAGTTCGTTTAATACGCCTCTTGTATTTGATGATTTTGCTACAATACCCAGCATACTGGTTGGCATAAGAACATGCTCGTCTTGTTGCTCTTTCGATAATCTTGTTATGGTCTTTTTTACTGAGCTTATGCTTGCATTTTCTGGGTAAGCGTAAATGTTATCGATGTTAACATTTGGAAAGTATTTTTTAAATAGCCGTACAATTGATTCGATGTGCTCAAATCGAATATAGTCCTTAGGTAATTCTTCGAACAAAGGATCCTGGAGAAGTTCTCCATTGGAATCCTTGGAAAGCATTTGAACAATAGGATAGTTCAACCTTCTTTCATTCGTGTTAATTGACAGATAGAAAAATTCATCTTTTTGCTTTATCTCAGCAGGATAATAGAAGAGCGGTGCGCACAAGTTTTTAGCATCCCCTTTAAAGTCTGTATAGCTACCACAAATGAAAAATGTTCCATATAGCAATTCTTTCTCTTTCTGAAAAAGTTCAATTTTCTTTAGAATTGTTGATGCCTTAACGGAATCAATTGGGATTAATGGATGGTTATCGGTAAGAAGATCTTCTTTACCTTCAAAATACATTTTGTTCTCAACTTTCTGATCTAAAAAGTTATAAATGATTAATTCTCGATTGTCTGCCTGATAGCAGTCATGAAAATAGCTGATAAGTCTATTAATTGTATCTGACATAGTAGATTGTATTTTGAAGGCTTTTAGATATGAATTATCCGTGGAACAGAGATACTGCTTAGTTCAATATTCGAGCAAGTTCGCTCTTAAATTGAGGATTACTATTGATATTGGCATGTCCTACTTCTTTTAGCGTAATGAATTGGTCTTCTGGCTTGCAAATTTCGTAAAGCATTTGTGAAGACGCATAGGGAATAACTTCATCATCTGTGCCATGAAAAATAACGACAGGCATTTTACACTTCGTGATGAATTCATCGTTTGGAAACTTGTATTTTAAAAGTATCGTTGGCAAATATGGGTAGTAGTGATTCATCATATCTGATAAATTGAAATAAGGCGCTTGCAATACGAGTAGGTTTGGATTGTTGTTGGCTGCCAAATAGCTTGCTGGTCCAGTTCCAATGGAGTAGCCAAGTACAATTATTTGTTCTTCTGAGTATCGTTTTAATAGATGATCATATGCTAGTTGAACGTCACTGAACATTTCTTGCTGACTGGTAATTTCACCTTCACTTTTACCAAAGCCTCTGTAGTCGAGCATAAACACATCGTAGTTTAGCTTGCCATAGGTTTGCGCAACATCGCCACAGTTTTTTAAGGATCCGGCATTGCCATGAAGGTAAAAGACCAAGCCTTTTGAATTGTCTGTTGCGAGTAAAATACCATTTAGCATTTTATCATCTTTTGTTTTGATGTTTACTTCTTCGAAACTTCTATCAAATGTAAATTGATATTCTTTCTCTAATTGATGAGGGTGGAAAATCAATTTTTCTTGATTAAAATAGAATAGTGCAAGCCCGATGATAACAAGTAGACTGATGATTTTTAGGCCTCGGAAGAAGAATTTTTTCATGTTTAGCGAACTTATATATTCTTATCGTAAATAATATTGTAAGTGATTTTAACAATCAGTTTGTGAATATAGATAATGTGTTTCATTTAACATAGCAAAAAGAAGGATAATACAATCAGTCTTAATATCATTTATTGTTTAGTTACGGTTTTTTTAGGTTTATAAACTTATTTGAGATTGATGAGAGATTTTTTTTGAGTAAAGCGCAAGTTTTTTTGCGAATGGGTGTCTAAGCAATTAAATTCACATAACCAGTATCGAATCATTTGAATGATTGAAAAGGAGCTAATAGAACAACTCAAATCCGGAAAGGAAAATGCTTTTCGCCAGCTTGTCGAGACTTATCAGGCAATGGTGGTGAATACTGCTATGGGTATGCTTCACAATCAGGCCGATGCTGAGGATGTAGCACAAGAGGTATTTATCCAGGTTTATCATTCAATTACTAAGTTTAGGAGTGATTCTAGTTTAAAAACCTGGTTGTACCGAATCACCATTACTCGTTCCTTAAACTTTATCCGCGATAGCAAAAAGAGAAATTTTTTTACTCGTATTGAAGATTTTTTTCAAGGTAAGAAAGAGGAGCTAGCTACTAGTAATTTAAACCCTCAGAAAAGTTTAGAGGAGAAAGAACATGCAAGAGCCATTCATTCGGCGATGGAAGCCTTGCCCGAAAATCAGAAAATAGCATTTGCATTAAGCAAGTACGAAGAACTAAGTTATAAGGAGATTGGAGAAGTAATGCAGCTTTCGAAATCTTCTGTAGAGTCACTTTTGTTTCGCGCAAAGACCAACTTACAGAAGAAATTATTGATTTATTACAAAAATCTTAAAAAGTAGCGCAAGTTTTTATTTCAATAGGTGTCTAAACTAAAAACAGAACAAATGAAGTGCAAAGGAATAAATAGCAAATTGATTTTTTATGTGGAGAATGATCTTCCCATAAAAGAGAAGCTAGAAATGGATAAGCATTTTTCTGCATGTGAATCTTGTTCGGAGAGTTTGTCTTTTTTAGAAAAGGCAATGGGAAGTATAGAAGAGGAGAAGTCTATAGAGATGAATCCTTATTTTGTTTCTAAAACTGTTAGTCGATTAAAAGAGAGTGAAAAGAATGAGATTCAATTTGAATTTGCAAGGATTTTAAAACCTGTGCTTATAATGGTTTTGTTTGTTGTAGCAATTGGTTCGGGTGTTTTTATGGGATCGAATTTTGTAGTTGGTACAGAAAAATTTCAACACTCCGATTTGGTTGATCCTTATTTTAATGAGATTGAAAATGAAACCATTGAATTGTTTTTTCTAAATACAGATGATCATGAATAGTAAAAATAAAACATGGATGTGGTTGGCCTTAATCCTTTTGGCAACTAATATTTCTACCATTGGATCATTTTGGTATCATACTTACCAAGAAAAACAAGTTTCCAGCAAAGTTGAATTGCCTACCGAGTACAGAACGCGCTTTCTAAAGGAACAATTGGATTTGAACGAGGAACAGAAAAATGCATTTAGAATTTTAAATAGAAGTTATAATCGCAATGCCAATGAGATTATGATTGAGCTTAATGATTTACGATCTGAGATGGTACAATATTTAGGCGAAGAACAATTCGATAGCATAGCTTTGAGGAGTGTAGCCGAACAAATTGGTAAAAAACATGAGGCGTTAAAATTGGAAACCGTTCAATTTTATCAGGATATGAAAGCTGAACTGAACGAGAATCAGCAAGCTAAACTCTATGATTTATTTAGCAGTTTATTGCAAAAAAGTGATGAAGTAAATATACCAAAAGGAAAAAGAAAAGGCAGGGGTAAAGGACGTGGTCCCTGGCATCAAAATCAGTAAAAACAGATAATAATAAAATTGTTAGGTAGTGATGTAATGTTGCAACCCGGGAGAATTATGTCTTATAATTTAAAAAATGGAAATAATGAAAACAACGAACTTACTAAAAAAAACAGGGCTAGTAATTGTATTGTGTCTATTAATGATTCCTGCACTTAACGCTCAGAATCAGAGTCGACGAGGAGTTGTAGATTGTCAGATTAGCAACTTAACGAGTGAGCAAAATTTGCAAATTGATCAATTGAGAACAGAGCACTTAAAGATCATGGAAGGATTGCGTGAGGAAAGAAGAGCAACGACAAATGCAGATGCAAAGGCGAAGGTGAGAGAGCAAATGAAAGTTGAACTGACCAGACATAAAGCTGCTGTGGCAAAATTGTTAACTCCAGAACAAATGGCACAATATCAGCAAAATAAAAATTCGAAAGGCCAATGTGCTGTAAGGAATGGTAATGGAAAGAGAAACTGTAAAGGGAATGCTTGTGGCAAAGGAAAAAGAGGAAAAAGAGGTAAAGGTTGCAGAGGAAGTGCAAATTCGTAAGGTGTCAGAATGAGATTTTAAAGGAATAAAGTGGAATTAAATAGCTTACAGGTTAAGATAATATTTATCGAAGACTTTATCCAATTAACTTTAAATATGTAGAAAGATGAAAAGCAAATTGACAAAATTTTTAATTGTTTTTATCGCAATAAGCGGCTTTCTTGCTTGCGATAATGAAGAGAGTGGTACGGAAGCTTTGGCTAATTTACCTTTGGTTGAGGTATCGCTTGATGGCTATACAGATTTATTGAATTCTAATTTGAATAGTGTATTGGGAACTAAATTGGCTAGTGTTGAGCCTAGCGAGAAAGAAGGCTTACTTTTGATGCGTGAAGAAGAGTTGTTTGCTCATGATGTTTACAATTTATTTTCGGGGCTTTACGATTTGAGAATTTTCAGTAACATCACTCGTTCAGAAGCAACGCACGCAGAAGCCGTATTAAGCTTGTTGAATCTATTTGAGATTGAAGATCCTGCCATAGGAATAGAAGGAGAGTACAAGAATGAAACTTTACAAGCTTTGTATGATGAGCTAACAGAAAAGGGTAAAGTTTCGATTGAAGAGGCTTTGAAGGTTGGTGCTTACATCGAAGAGGTAGATATTAGTGATTTGGCTGATTTAATGGCTGAAACAGACAATGAGGATATTCTTTTGGTGTACGATAACCTAATGAGAGGTTCGAGAAATCATTTACGGGCTTTTAACCGCGTATTAGAGAGCTATTCTGTTGTTTACGTGCCAAGCGTTTTGAGCGAAGAAGATTTTAATGAGATTATCTCTTCGGATATGGAAAGAGGAAATGGTTGTCAAGCTGAGGTTCAAAATAAATATAAGAATCAGAACAAGAATCAAAATCAGAAAGGAAGAAGATACAGAGGTGGCAATTAATAATATTTTTTTAAAATATTGATTAGAATAGTTTAGAAGGAAAGGCTGTTGGCATTATGCTAGCAGCCTTTTGTGCAAATGGAATTTTTTCATGAGTTAGACAATATTGTGTTTTAGAATTAATCGGGGTAAGTATAATTTAAAATAGAGTTATTTAGTTTAAGTCTAAATTATATCGTTTGCAGTTTTGTTTTTTTGCTTTAAATATATTGAAGTAGAACTCTTATAGTAAACATAAAAATATTTTTGAAGCTGTTTGGTAGATCAAAATAAAATCTATTGGGTAAATAATATAATTGTTTTTGAAATGCTGCTATTAATCAAATGGATACTTCTAGGAAAAGTAAGATATCTAGATGTTACTATTTATTTCTGTTGATCTTAAAAAGTGAATGCATTTTGCTAAATATTTTTGAGGTAATTCATAGATGCTTCTTTTTGTAAATATGGGGGTTAGTGGAGTTTGCATAGCATCTTAATTTTTTTAGTTTTACGGCGATTTTTTGCCCCTGAAAACGTGTAAGTAACTGAATAGGGGTATGTAAAACCGAAAAAAGGAATAAGATGACAGAAGAAAAACAAAATTCTTACCAATCGAAGCGTAAGAAGGCTAAGGAGTTTTCAAGTAGAGAAGAATACTTGGAACACGAATTATCCATTATGAAGTTTAGGAAATGGCGAATTAACCTGCCGTTTAGAGATTTTAATATTGAAATTGAGGATTTGGTACCTGCACTCGCTGCTACAATTGGTAAAGTGGTAATGGTAACTGCAATGGTTGCGGCTTTTGCTGCACAATTTGGATTAACTCCTGAATTTGTTGCTGAAAATGTTCGTTACGAGCTTTTAATTGCTGGTGGTATTTTTGTGATCCTGTTTTCAGCGATTTTAAATCCAACTGCAAACCTAGCAGGAACTCATGGTCCTATGATTCCACTGATTCCGATTATTGCCGCCGCAGGAGGACATCCATTGGCTTTGGGAATTCTTATTGGGGCATTTGGTCTCCTTTTAAGTATTACAAAAGGTGGTTCCATGCTTATGAAACTAACCGGTGTTGGTGTGCGTGGAGGTCTTCTAATCTATTTAGGTGCTGTTGGTTTGATTAGTCAAATTGGTAAACTTGAGCTTTGGGCTTCGGGTATCGATTCTGGTGTGATTTCATTCGCCGTAATTGGTGTTACCATTTTAATTTACGCCTATCTGGCAAAAGTAAATAAGCGATGGTTAGCAATTCCTTTGTGTTCGGCACTTGCGGGAATTATTGCTTACGCTATGGGAGCAGAATTTGCTTTTACAACGAAACCTGGTTTGCCACATATGAATCCATTTTGGTGGTGGGGTGAAACTACAGGATGGCAATTAGGTTGGCCTAATTTTGGTCACTTTGTTGCTGTTGTGCCATTTGCTATTCTTGCGGTAGCCATGTGGTCTCCAGATTATTTAGGACATCGTGTATTTCAAGAATTAAACTATCCTAAGAAAGCAAAGAACGTATTAATGGATGTAGATGATACAATGACTGTAGCTTCTATTCGTCAGGCAGTTGGTGCATTTCTTGGTGGTGGTAATATTGCCTCGTCGTGGGGAACTTATATGATTCCTGCAGCCATTGCAAAACGTCCAATTCCTGGAGGAGCGGTTCTTACGGCAATTCTTTGTGTATTGGCTGCCATTTTTGGTTATCCTATGGATTTAGCCATGTGGGAGCCTGTTCTTAGAGTTGCTCTTATTGTTGGTGTATTTTTACCATTACTAGAAGCAGGTATGCAAATGGTTCGCAAGCACAAAGATTCTTTAAGTGCAGGAACATGTATTTTTGCTTGTGCATTTGTTAACCCAGTATTTGGTTGGGCATTTGCAATGTTACTTGACAATATGGGCTTAATTGGAGATCGAGAAAGAGCTCAAGAATTAAGCTTGAAAGAAAAGTTAATTATTCCTGGAATCATGTTTATTGTATGTATTGTTTCTCTTGGTTTGGTTGGACAATTACCAGGTATCCCGGGTATATTCTAATACCAGTAAAATGATTTTCTTTCGTGAAATTTCTTTAAGTTTGATTTTCGAAAAAAAATAGCAAAATGGAAATAAGAAAAAATGAAACTCAACTGGTATGTATTGCCAGATTTATTGCAAAAGAGGGAGAAGCAGATCAGCTAATCCAAAATTTACATGCCTTGATGTTGCCAACTCACCAGGAAGGTGGTTGTATTCGTTACGAATTAAATCAAAGTATTGATAATCCGCATGTAATTACTTTTGTAGAGAAATTTTACGATCAGAAAACTTTTGATGAGCATTGCAATCAAAAATATATTGTAGACTTTTTTATGGATGGAAATCCTGCTCACGTTAAGGAATTTGATGTGAGTCTTCACAAAGAGATTCTTCCTTAAGGAATAGTTTGCAAAGAATATAAAATTAAAATAGGTAAACTGATCTTAGATCGGTTTGCCTTTTTTTGTTGCCTAATGTGTCTAATTGGTGTGAAAAAAACGCTATCAAAATGAACACCTAGCAAAATTTACCTACGAAGATAAAAGTAAAGGATATCACGAATAGCAAAAAGGGATTAATTGCATTGTCGATTCGTGATGGGTCACCGAGGGCTTTCTCCTAGTCCCGAAAGCTTTCGGGATTGTTTACTTTTCATCAATGGGAAAGTAAAAGTCCGTCCGGCTTGAGGACAAAGTAGAAGGTGTAAGCGCAAAGAAAAACAATCACAACAGAGAACACTGAGTGATACAGAATAAAACTTAAATACGAAGAAAGAGTATTGTAAAGATCAAAGAGTAGTTTACAAAGCTGATAAGCTAAGAATCTTTGTGATCAGGAAGTAATAAAAAAAGAAAAGAGGCAAACCGATCTGATTTGAGATTTATCGGTTCACCTCTTTTATATATCTAATAAATTCTGTTCACTAGGAACAAAATCCAAGAGAATTTATTTTTTTAACCATGCTTTTCCAACAGGAACAATAGCACGACCAGCAACATCATTAATAATGATTGCACCCATCATATACCAAGCTGCAAGAGCACATGCAATTAATACGTAAGCAGCTGCAATGTTCATTGCTGGGAAACCAAAGTGTCCTAAGTCCAATAGAATAAAACCAACCATTAAAATACTAAAAGTAGTTGCCATTGCTGAATGGATAAATAAAGAAGCAAACCATAAAATTAGCGTAAAAAACGTATAGCCAATTAGAAAGTAACCAACATCTGTTGTTGATGATTTGTACATTCCGAAATAGTTTAGTACCCAAATAATACCAATGCTAATCCAGAAAGAACCGTAAGCAGAGAATGCTGCAAAACCGAAATTGTTACCATTTTTGTGTTCTAATAATCCTGCACATAACTGTGCGATACCACCAAAGGCAAAACCTACTGCCAATACTGGACCCAATCCACACAATCCTAAGTTGTGTAATTGCAATAAGATTGTACTTAATCCGAATCCTCCAAGTCCAACTACTGCTGGATTTCCTAATTTTACGTCGCTCATTTTTATAATTTATCTTGATTTTTCAGTGCGCAAAACTAACAAATTGATTAAAAGTGAGGTGATCGCTCTAAGTAGTTATGAAACATACGTTTACTTGTCTGAAATTGTTTGTGAATTATAAGGTTTTGGTTTATAGTAGTATAGGTTGTGTTAAGGGCGCTTTATTGCAGTATTTTTAGAGAAAAATGTTGTGTAACTACTATGATTAAAAGTGAATAAGCGGCTAAAAAATAAAAAATCCCCATCCATTTAGTAGGATGAGGATGTAGAAAGTGTTTATTTCTTTATTGGAGTATCACTCATGTAGAAGGTAATTGCTCCTCCATTTGTAATAGCTGAATGTTTTAAAATATTGCTTTTGTGTTCCTCGCCGTTGATTTCAATTTTCTGCACATAAATATTTTTACTGCTTTGATTGATGGCATTAATATGCAGTTTTTTTCCATCAGCGAGTTGAATAGTTGCTTCTTTAAGCAATGGACTTCCTATTGCATATTCGTCAGAACCAGGTAGTACTGGGTAAAAGCCCATTGAGCTAAAAACATACCAGGCACTCATTTGTCCAGCATCATCATTGCCGCATAAACCATCTTCCTGATTGCTGTACATGCTATCCATTATCATTCGCACACGTTCTTGCGTTTTCCACGGATGATTACACCAATTGTATAGGTAGGGAATATGATGTCCGGGTTCATTTCCATGTACGTAGTTTCCGATTATACCATCACGAGTGATGTCCTCATTCTTTTCGATGTATTTGTCTTCTATTTTGGTGGTGAATATTTTATCCAAATGATTTGAGAACTGTTCTTGTCCACCCATCATTTCTATCATATTATCGATTTGATGAGGAACATACAAGCCATAATTCCATGCATTTCCCTCAATAAATCCTTGTCCGTGAGTGTTCAAGGGATCAAACTCTTTTCGCCATTCTCCATTAGAGAGTTTTGGTCGCATGTAGCCAATCTTTGGATCGTAAACATTTTTGTAATTCAAGGAGCGATTGGTGAATTCTTCGTATTCTTCCTTATCACCAGCTAACTTAGCAATTTGAGAAATACACCAGTCATCGTAAGCATATTCCAAGGTTTTGGATACAGAAGATGAACTTTTGTCTTCAGGGACATACTTGTATTTTATATAGGAATCAATTCCATCGAAATAGGAGAGTGTGGCTGAATTTACACAAGCTTGCAAAGCCCTTTGTTTATCAACATTACTTGTTCCTTTTACCAAGGCATCTGCAATTAGCGAAACAGAATGATAGCCAATCATACACCAATTTTCATTCGCATAATGCGACCAAACTGGAAGTGCTTTGTGAACACTTTGATCATGATGAGCCAATAATGATTTGATCATATCATTGTTTCTTTCTGGCTGAATAATATTGAATAGGGGATGCAAAGCTCTGTAGGTGTCCCAAAGTGAGAAAACGGTGTAATTTGTAAAATTGTCCGATTGATGAATATTTTGATCCAAACCACGATAGTTTCCATCAACATCTTCGTAAATACAAGGACTCAGCATGCTGTGGTATAAAGCTGTGTAAAAGGTTTCTTTTTGTTCTTTGGTTTCTGTTTCAACCAATATCTTAGAAAGTTCCTGATTCCACTTTTCTTGGGTTTCTTTTACTGTTCTGTTGAAATCCCAATGTGGAATTTCACTTGTTAGGTTTAGTAGGGCACCATTTGTACTTACTGATGAAAGAGCAAATTTGATCTTAATCTGTTCTTTTTCTTTGGTTGAGAAATTGAAGAAAGCACGGATGTTTTTACCAGCCATTTCGGGGAAATTATTTTCTTCATCGAACTTTCGATAAAAACCATTGTAAATTTCTTTGTCATACTTTTTATGACCGTAGGACTTGAAAGCTTTCGAAAATTGCATGGCAAAGAAGATCTTACGTGTTCGTCCCCAACCATTTGTTTGACGATAACCAGTTACCAAAGTATCATTCTCTACTCTAATAAAAGTCCATACATTTTTATCTTCATGATGATAGATATTAGAAACAAGGTCTAATAGAATATGAGCACTATCTGATTTTTGAAATGTGTACTGGTGAAAACCAACACGATCTGATGTACTTAGTTCTGCGCTTATTCCATAATCGTCAAGCAACACTTTATAGTATCCAGGTGTAGCGAATTCATTTTCGTGCGAAAATTGTGAATGGTAACCACTTTGAGGAATACTCGCCTGTCCTGGCTCCAAATTTAGTTTTCCCGTTGTTGGCATAATTAAAAAATCTCCAAGATCGGAATGACCAGTTCCACTCAAATGTGTATGGCTAAATCCGTAAATTGTATTGTCTTCATATTGGTATCCAGAACAGTATTTGTATGTGTCTTTGTTGTATTCTCCATCAATAAACATTGGTTCCTGATTGGTTTCAGGGCTGAGTTGAACCATTCCAAAAGGAGCGCTTGCTCCAGGGAAAGTATGTCCCATGTTTTTGGTTCCAATCATGGGGTTTACATAATCAATTAGATTGCTTTCAACTGATAATTGATTTTTATTGGTTTGATTTTCACAGGAAATCAGTAAAAGAAAACATAATGGGATAAGGAGTTTCATTTAGGCAGGGTTTAGGGTTTATTTGTATTATTGTTTGTTGCTGAGTTTAGAAAAGTTTAGGTCTTTTCATATTTGAATCATTACTTTAATAAATAGAGTTAGTGTGTTGAGTGGCTAATGTAGTAAAATATAATTATAGAGAATGGTAATTAATAGGCTTTCATGCACAAAAAAGACCAGCAAACATAATTGGTTTACTGGTCTATATTATTTTATAGGTGCTTAACTTATCTGCTGGTCACCTCAAGTTCTTTGCTCGATATTTCTCTCATTTCTACTTTACGGATTTTTCCAGTAACAGTAGTTGGGAATTCTGTAGTGAATTTAAAATACTTCGGAATTTTGTAAGTCGCAATTTGCCCTTTGCAATATTCTCTAAGTTCTTCTTCCGTAGCCGATTTTCCTTCTTTGAATTTTACCCAAGCCATAACAACTTCGCCATATTTATAATCAGGAACACCAATTACATACACTTCGCTAATGCTGTTGTGCGAATGGAAAAATTCTTCTATCTCAAAAGGGGAGATGTTTTCTCCTCCACGAATAATCATGTCCTTAATCCTTCCTGTAATCGTAACATAGCCATCTTCATCCATACTGGCTAAATCTCCTGTATGCATCCAACCTGCATCATCAATAACCGACTGGGTTGCTTCTTCGTTATTCCAATATTTTAGCATTACCGAATAACCACGTGTGCAAAATTCACCGCCTTGTCCTCTTTCAACAATTTTTCCCGTTTCAGGATTTACAATTTTTATTTCCTGATGAGGATGCACTCGACCAACGGTTCCAACACGTTTGCTAATTTCATCATTAACAAAAGTTTGAGTAGAAACTGGAGATGTTTCTGTCATGCCATAGCAAATCGCCACTTCTTTCATGTTCATTTTCTCCTGTACTTCGCGCATCGCTTTCTCAGGACATGAGGCTCCGGCCATAATCCCAGTTCTTAAACTACTCATGTCGTACTTCTCAAAATTAGGATGTTCTAATTCTGCAATAAACATTAAGGGAACGCCATATAGAGACGTGCATTTTTCATCTTGTACGGTTTTTAATACCGTTTCAGCTTCGAAAGCTTCTCCAGGAATCACCATTGCTGAACCATGAGTAATACATGCAAGATTTCCTAAAACCATTCCAAAGCAATGATAAAAGGGAACAGGAATGCAAACACGATCATTTTCAGTATATTTTAAACGCTCGCCAATAAAGTATCCATTGTTTAGGATGTTATGGTGGGTAAGGGTTGCACCTTTTGGAAAACCTGTGGTTCCAGATGTGTATTGAATGTTGATGGGATCGTCGAATTGCAAATGAGCTTCAATTTCTTCGATTTGTTCTGTAGAGATTCTTTTTCCAGCTTCAATTAATGCTTGCCAATCTCTATCTAGAATTACGATTTGTTGCAGGTGAATACACGATTGACGAACTTCTTGAATGATTTCAAAATAGCTGGTTTTGCGAAACCCTTCCGACATGATTAATAAACTAATTTCCGATTGACGAAGTGCAAATTTCAATTCAGAAGCTTTGTATGCAGGGTTTACATTTACCAATATTGCACCAATTCTTGCAGTAGCAAATTGTACAATTACCCACTCGTGTCGGTTTGGTGACCAAATTCCAACACGATCTCCTTTTTCAACTCCAAAAGCCAGTAATCCTTTTGCTACCTCTTCAATTTGTTGCCAAAATTCACGGTAGTTAACACGATAGTTTTGATAAGGTACTATAAGTGCATCTCTGTCGCCATAAAGTTCAACCGTTTTGCGTAATCGTTCTGTAATCGTTTCGCCTAAAAGCGGTAGGTTCGAGCTTCCATGCTCGTAAGATAGTTTGTTCATTTTTATGATTTTTCCGGAACGAATTGCGCGCAACTCTTCCGTGATGTGATTTAAACATCAGTTGTTAACTAAAAACCATCTTTTAAAGTTGACTTGAATAAGTTCAACTATTGATTAGGAAGTAATATTGTTGTGATGGAGCATGAGCTCCTTTGTTTTAATATGGTGTGCAATTTATAAAAAATCTTCTATCGTGCAATAATTTATTTCAGATTGTAAAACATTTAACAGAAAAATTGCTTTGTGGCGTACTATTTTTAATTTCAGGAAAGCTGGGAGAATTATTCTTCCTCCCAAACTATTGTCTTAAAATCTTCCCAAAAAGGGCCAAATTGGATTTCGGAAATTTTATTATTATCAAACCATAAGTGAAGGTTTTCATTTGGAAAGAAGATCAACTCGTGGGTAGGGAATTCTTCCGAATCGGCATTTTCAAACTCCGGTTCACCCAATTGAAAATGTTCCAATTCATCCATTAGCATTTTTTTGCTTAAGCCAACTTGAATGAATTGGAATAATTTGTATTGCTCCTTAAGAACAGAAATGTAACTCAGTTTGTCTTGATCGATAGATTCAAATGTAAAACTAAGACCTTTATCATGATAAAAAAGCGTAACACTAGCTTCCTCTGGAGATAATGAATATTCACCAACATCATCGGCTTGCCCGAGAATTTTTTCCACTTCGGCTTGAATCATACCAAACTGGATGCCAAGAATACCTTTCCCTAATATGATGTCGTTTGAGTTCATTTATTATGCTTCAAATGGATACTTTAAACCAATCTGTTCTCTTACCTTGTCCATTAAAGATAATATTTTTTTACTTTTTACTAAAGGGATTACAGGACTTTCCGCTTTTTCATTCTTTATCAGATTGTTAACGGCATCAGCTTCATGATTGTAGCCCATTTGTGGAGCTTCATCTTTAAATTCTAAAGTCTCATTATCATTGACTAAAATGGCCTTTTTTGCCATCCAAAACTGTGGGATTTCAATTCTTCCCATATCACCATAAATAATTGCTTCATTTTTAAGTTCTGCAACAAGCGAACTTGAAATTTGTGCCATTCCTCCATTTTTGTATTGCAATTGAATGCTATTGGAGGCATCAATTCCTGTCTCTGAAAAGGTTGCTATTGCCTGAATCTTTTCTACTTCTTTATCAAAGACTAATTCGGCTATGGCAATGCCATATATTCCAATATCCAATAAGGCACCTCCAGCCAAGTTTGGATTGGCCAATCGTTCCTTTTTATCCATATCACCTCTAAATCCAAAGCTGACTTGTACTTGTTTAACCTTACCAATTTTGCCTTCTTTTATCCATTGCATCGCTTGAATAATAGCTGGTAAGTAATAGGTCCAAATCGCTTCCATAAAAAATAAGTTCTTTTCTTTGGCAAGCTTTTGTAGAATATCAAATTCAGAAGAATTTACTGTTACTGGTTTTTCACATAAAACGGATTTCCCTGCATGAAGACAAAGTTGAGCATGTTCTAAATGAAAATTGTGTGGAGTTGCTACATATACAACATCAATATCTTCATTTTTTAGCATTTCTTCGTAAGATGAATACGCATTGGCGATTCCAAATTCATTAGCAAATTGATTTGATCTGTCTTTAGATCTTGAGCCAACGGCAATTATATCGCCTTCAGTTACCACTTTAAAATCAGCTGCAAATTTCTTTGCAATTCTACCAGCACCCAATATTCCCCACTTAATCGTCATAACAAAAGTATTTGTGTCAATTGTATATCCACAATAGGAATTAGTTCCTAGTGAAAAATCAACAACCGTTAAATAAAATATGAATTGTTAAATATAAGCTTTTGATTGAAAAACTGAGGTCTAATTTATCTTGTTAAGCAAATTTTTCTTCAAAAACACATTTTACAAGTGAGAATTGACAAACAATTAATTTTGAGAAATTCAAGTGTAATTTTTACGATTGTAGAGGCAATTCTATGGTAGTGAAATAAAGAAGTTGTTAGGGGAAATGTTTCTAAATAGGTGAAAATTGTTTAACAAGACATTCAAAATGACTATTTTTATGCTTTCAAAATCAAAACATGTAAGAATGGCTATGGATTTTAAAGCTACTAAATATACTCTTGAGTCGTTACAGACTGGAAAGAAGTTTGAAGATGAAGGATGGACTCTTGATGCACCAGCGGAGGATAACCCCTGTTTGATAAGAGCAAAGTATCAGAAAAAACAGCTTGAGGTTAAAGATAAATCTTTAGGGATTTATAAGTTTTCGGATTGGTTACCAATTCATAAAACTCTTGAAGGATCATCAGCTCCAGCAACTTATAAAAGTGAAGGATTATCGAAATACTTAGGTTTAGAAAATTTATACATCACATTTAGTGGTTACTGGCCAGAAAAAGGAGCTAATTTTAGAACCTGTTCTTTCAAAGAAACGGAAGCATTTTCTGTAAGTGGTCGTTTAAGTGATACAGGTCAAGTTCTTGTTGTAGCATCAGCTGGAAATACGGCCCGTGCATTTGCAAGAGTTTGTTCAGATAACAATATTCCTTTACTACTTTGCGTGCCAGAAGATAACATTAACGCACTTTGGTTCGATGAGCCAATTAAGGAAAATGTGCAATTGGTAGTTACTAAATCTGGAAGCGATTATTTCGATGCAATTCATTTATCGAATTTGGCTTGCCAATTGGATGGCTTTATAGCTGAAGGTGGAGCAAAGAATGTTGCACGTAGAGATGGAATGGGAACAACAGTACTTTCTGCAGTTACAGAAATAGGAAAAATTCCTGATTTTTATTTTCAGGCAGTAGGTAGTGGAACAGGTGCTATTGCAGCTTGGGAAGCAAATCTTCGTTTTATTGAAGATGGTCGTTTTGGTTCAAACAAAATGAAATTAATGGTTTCTCAAAATACGCCATTTTTGCCAATGTATGATGCTTGGAAAGCAGATTCAAGAGAAATGCTTCCATTAGATGATAACATGGCCAGAAAGCAAGTAGAAGAAATTATTGCTAAGGTATTATCGAATCGTAAGCCTCCCTATTCAATTGTTGGAGGAATGTACGATGCATTGAAAGATGCTGGAGGAGATGTGTTAAAAGCAACCAATGCAGAAGCAAAGGAAGCTGCCAAAATATTTGAAGAAACAGAAGGGAATGATGTTCATCCTGCCGCAGCTGTTGCTGTTGCTAGTTTAATAAAATATGTACAGGAAGGTAATATTAATAAAAAAGCCTGTATCATGTTAAATATTACTGGTGGTGGAGAAGAGCGATTTAAAAGAGAAAAAGAAATTTGCTACTTAAAACCTTCTCATGTTTTTGATATTAATCCTGATGTAAGCACGGTTAAAGAAGTTTTAGAAAAACTTTTTAAAATAGAAGGTTCAGAAATTATATAATATAAAAAAGCAGGCTTAAAGCCTGCTTTTTTATTGCTTGTATTTTAGTTTATTATGGTAGTTTAAAATGAGGATTGTAAATAATCCCAATTACGTTTTCCCAAGGATCTTTAACACTGGCTACCCAAAGTTCTCCACCAACATTTTCAGGTTTTTCGTTTGCAATTGCTCCAGCTTTAATTAGTCTTTCGTAGCTTTCGTTTATATCGTCAACTCCCCAATAGGCAACAACATTCTCGGTTTTAGCTATCGATGAATTAGGATCAGGCAATAAGCCTAATTCGTATCCACCAATAGTAAATCCAACGTAAAAATCTTCGTTAAAATAGGCTTGAGTATTGAATGCTTTCTCATACCATTCTTTTGCCTTTTTTAAATCGTTCACTTTATAAACGGTTGTTCATAAACCCAGAAATTCTTTTTTCATTTGTATTTATTTTGCTTTGTATTTCAAAATAATCAATTGTAATTTGATTTGCTATTATTAGAGGTGAAAGGTCATGAAAAAAAGCTTATCCTATTGATAAGCTTTTAATTTTCTATTGTTTCACATCTTCTAATGCGCCGTTAATTATTTCTTCTACCACTGAGGTGTCTAATAGGGTAGATATGTCTCCAAAGTTATCGAAGTCTCCTTGGGCAATTTTCCTTAATATTCGTCGCATTATTTTACCCGATCTGGTTTTCGGTAATCCTTTTACCAAGAGTATTTTGTCTGGCTTCGCAATAGGGCCAATTATTTTGGTAACACCTTTACGGATACTTGTTTTGATGCCTTCTGCGCCACCAGTTGATAATTCTCCACAAACTACGAAGGCATAAATTCCTTGACCTTTAATATCGTGTGGAAAGCCTACAACAGCCGATTCATTTACCAATGGATGCTCATTAATGGCATTTTCTACTTCTGCCGTTCCCATTCGATGCCCAGATACGTTAATCACATCATCAACTCTTCCTAAAATCCGATAGTAGCCATCTTCATCACGCTTTACTCCATCTCCCGAGAAGTATAAATTGTCGAAGGTGCTAAAGTAGGTTTTCTTGAATCGTTCATGATCTCCCCAAATGGTTCGGAGCATGCCAGGCCATGGGTATTTGATACATAAATTTCCTTCAACACTTTTCCCAGACAATTCTTTTCCTTCACCATCAACAATAATAGGTTGAATACCTGGCTGAGGTAAAGTTGCAAATCCTGGTTTGGTAGGAATAATTCCTGCAATAGGGCTAATGGAAATTCCACCAGTTTCGGTCTGCCACCAAGTATCTACAATCGGGCAACGATTTTTTCCAACATGATCGTGATACCAGTGCCAGGCTTCTTCGTTAATTGGTTCTCCAACAGTTCCCAAGACCTTTAATGAGGAAAGATCTTTATTTTCGACGTATTCTTGTCCCATCGACATTAAAGAACGAATGGCAGTAGGAGCAGTATAAAATTGGGCAACCTCGTATTTATTTACGATATCCCAGTATCTTCCAGCATCAGGATAGGTTGGTATTCCTTCAAATATCATTGTTGTTGCACCATTTAATAAAGGACCATAAACAATATAGGAATGACCAGTGATCCAACCAATATCAGCAGAGCAAAAATAAATGTCTCCATCGCTGTATTGAAAAACATTTTTGAAAGTATAAGCTGAATAAACCATGTAACCTCCGCATGTGTGCACAATACCTTTTGGCTTATCAGTAGAACCTGAAGTATAAAGGATGAACAAATTATCTTCAGCATCCATTAACTCAGCTTGATTTACTTCTTCAGCATTGGCCATGCATTCGTGCCACCACAGGTCGATTTTATCATTAAAAGCAATCTTCGTATTGGTACGTTGAACAACAATTACCTTTTCAATTGTAGGACAAGTTGCTACAGCTTCGTCAACAATATCTTTAATTGGGATTGTTTTATTGCCTCGATATCCTCCGTCCGATGTGATTACCAATTTGGCTTCAGCATCTTTAATTCGATCCGCTAAAGAATTCGATGAAAAACCCGCAAATACGATGGAATGAATTGCTCCAATTCTTGCACAGCCTAACATAGCAATTGCCAATTCAGGAATCATAGGCATATAAATTGCGATTCGATCTCCTTTTTTTATGCCCAATTCAAGCAAGACATTGGCAAATTTTTGAACTTCTTCAAATAATTCAGAATAAGTTAATACTCTATTTTCATCTTTAGGATCATTTGGTTCCCAGATGATTGCTGGCTGATTTCCACGAGTAAATAGGTGTCTTTCAAAAATGTTTTCGGTAATGTTCATTTTTCCGTTAACAAACCAATTGATTCGAGGTTCCGAAAAATTCCAATCCAATACCTTATCCCATTTTTTTCTCCAAAAAAAACTTTCTGCAATTCGACTCCAAAAAGCTTCTGGATTCTCGACACTCTTTTGATATTCATGGATATAACCACCAAGAGTACTAATCTTATCAATCATGTGTTATCTATTTTGGTTAATAGTTTAAATCTAGATATCTCAATATATGAAATTCTGCATTCATGAAAAAATAAAATAAGAAGCAGTAATAATCAGTCAGATTAATAGATGGATTGTAAAAATATGAGATGATTTTCGTAATAGATTTGCTTACCTTGTCAGTTCAAAAAGATCCTTTTGGATTTATTTTAACATCAAATAATTCTTACTATTTTAAATTTTATGAATAAGAAAACAATTACAATCCTCTTACTATTTATTTTACTGATTTCTATTTGTACCGTATTAGTTGTAAATGGGATTCCAGAATTGACAGAAGACTGGACAGCTCAATCAAGAGCGATATTTAAGCAATATGTTAAGGTGATTGGCTTTTTAAGTGTTATGGGTTTGGTTTATTTACGTCTTCGAAAATCAAAGGAAGAGAATTTAGAAGAAGAGTGTATTGATGATGAGATTGAAGAAAGGGTAGAATAATAAAATAAGGTATGTTCATGGAACCTAGATGTAGCTTGAATCATAGAGTTTATTGGGGATTGAATGTTATCAATTTTAAAAAATACCTCTTTTTGATGTATTTTTTTTCCGTAAATGTATTTTGAATTGAAAAAATGATTTTATTTGCAAAATCAATGCAGTAAAAAAACAACAAAATATATTTATGATTACGTAGATGAAAAACACCTATTTTGATTTGATTGAGCAGAGTTTTTACTTTCCACAAGAAGGCTTTGACTTACGAGATAATTATCTCACCTTTCAAGGGATCTCTTTGAAGTATCTAATTGAAAAACATGGGACTCCATTTCGATTTTTTTACCTTCCAAAAATCGGAGACCAAATTAAAAAGGCCAGAAACCTTTTCAACCGAGCGATTAAAAAAAATAATTATGCGGGTACCTATCATTATTGTTATTGTACCAAGTGTAATCATTTTGCACATGTCATCGGTGAGGCCTTAAAACACAATGTAAATTTAGAAACATCCTCAGCTTTTGATATCGATTTGATTTTAAATCTCTATAAAGAGAATAAAATTGAAAAGGACAGGATCATTGTACACAATGGCTACAAAACAGATGACTATTTGAGACGAATTCTTGCCATGCAGGAGTTTGGCTTTACAAATAGTATCATCATTTTTGATAGCGTGAAAGAATTGGATCGACTAGAAAATATTGTGAAAGATCAAGTGGTGAAAGTTGGTTTAAGGATGGCAATCAACGAAGAATCCCAATCGGCCTATTACACTTCAAGAATGGGTATTCGCGATAAAGAAATTATTAGTTTTTATCAAGATAAGATAAAAGACAACCCTAAGTTTGAACTTAAGATGCTACATTTCTTTGTCGATTCTGGCATAAAAGATAGCTTGTATTATTGGGGTGAATTTCAAAAAGCACTTAAGGTATATGCTGATTTAAAGAAAGATTGCGAAAGTTTGGATTCATTTAATTTAGGTGGTGGATTTCCAATTCGTAATCATTTAGGTTTTGAATATCAGTATGAATACATGATTAATGAAATTATTGGGAATATAAAGAATGCTTGCATGAAGGAAGGTATTCCAGAGCCCAATATATTCACAGAATTTGGCAAATATACCGTTGGTGAAAGTGGTGCAATCATTTTTAAAGTTTTAGAACAAAAACAGCAAAATGATACAGAATCGTGGTATTTAATTGACAATAGTTTGATGAACACCATTCCTGATGCTTGGTCGATTCACGAGAAGTTTATTTTGCTGCCAATTAACAAATGGAATAACGAATACAAGCGTGCCAATATTGGAGGAATTAGTTGCGATCATTCCGATTATTACAATTCTGAAGATTTGAATCAGGAAGTTTTATTACCAAGCTATTCTGATGATGAGGAGGAACCCTTGTATGTTGGATTTTTTCATACAGGTGCGTACCAAGATGCGATTAGTGGCTATGGAGGAATTAAACATTGTTTAATTCCATCGCCAAAACATGTGATTATCGATAGAGATGAAAAAGGAAATTTTTTCGATTACGTTTATCGAAATGAGCAGTCTGCAGATGAAATGTTTAAATTATTAGGATACAAGCAAGAATGAGAACTTTTGCAGGAATAGAAAAGGAATATTGCACCTTTGATGCTGCTGAAATTTTACTTCAATCCATCCCTTATGATGGAACCAGCACATGGGGAAAGGGTGCCGATAAGGCATTCCCTGCATTTTTGGATGCGCTTGAAAATATGGAGCTTTACGATATCGAGACAGATTCTGAAGTGTACAAACATGGCGTCCATATTTTAGATGAGATCAAGGAGAACGATTCACCAGAATCGATGTGTTCTATGGTCTATCAAAAAAGCAATGATATTTTAAAAACAGGGAAATTCCCCACTTTTTTTGGTGGAGAACATTCTGTTAGTATTGGTATTATCAAGGCTTTTTATGAGAGGTACAAAAATCTAACGGTTTTGCAGTTAGATGCTCACGCAGATTTGAGATCGGAATACGATGGATCAAAATGCAATCATGCATGTGCATTGCACAACGCGAGTAAGAACACCAATTTAATTCAGGTGGGAATCCGCAGTATGGATAGCTGTGAATTGCCTTATTTAAATCGGGAAAAATGTTTTTTTGCCGAAGATATTCATCGCAAAACTGATTGGATGGATGCTTCCTTGAATAGGATGACAGATGATGTTTACATCACTATTGATTTGGATGTTTTTGATCCATCAATAATGCCATCAACGGGAACTCCGGAGCCAGGTGGATTGGATTGGTACACCGTAACTTGCTATCTAAAAAAAGTATTCAGAGACAAAAATGTTGTGGGTTTTGATATTGTGGAATTGGCACCACAAGAAGGACAGAAAGCTTCCGATTTTTTAACTGCCAAATTGTATTACAAAATGCTTAGCTATAAATTCGAAAATCATGCAAAATAAAGGACCAGTTTCTACATTCATTCTTGAACATTACCGACACTTTAATTCGGCAGCTTTAGTAGATGCTGCTATAGCTTACGAAAAACACCTTGAAGAAGGTAAAAAGATGATGATCACCTTGGCAGGAGCGATGAGTACTGCAGAGTTAGGACGTTCATTAGCAGAAATGATTCGCCAAGATAAAGTTCAGATTATTACTTGTACAGGAGCCAATCTTGAAGAAGATATTATGAATTTGGTTGCTCATTCTCATTACGAAAGAGTGCCTAATTATAGAGATTTAACACCGCAAGATGAATGGAAATTGTTAGAGAAAGGTTTGAATCGAGTTACCGATACATGTATTCCAGAAGAAGAGGCATTTAGAAGGTTGCAAGAGCATGTTTTTAAGATTTGGAAAGATGCTGAAGAAAATGGTGAGCGATTTTTCCCACATGAATTCATGTACAAATTATTGCTTTCTGGAGTATTGGAGCAATATTATGAAATAGATCCAAAAAACAGTTGGATGTTAGAAGCAGCCAAAAAGAATTTGCCAATTGTTGTTCCAGGATGGGAAGATTCTACAATGGGAAATATTTTTGCTTCATATTGTTTAAAGGGTGAATTGAAAGCAATAACGATGAAATCGGGAATTGAATACATGACTTGGTTGGCTGATTGGTATACAAACAATGCGGAAGACAAAGGAATTGGATTTTTTCAGATTGGTGGTGGTATTGCAGGTGATTTCCCAATTTGTGTTGTTCCTATGCTTTATCAGGATATGGAAAGAACAAACACACCATTTTGGTCATATTTCTGTCAAATTTCAGATTCAACAACAAGTTATGGATCCTATTCGGGTGCTGTTCCAAATGAGAAAATCACATGGGGAAAACTTGGTATTGAAACACCAAAATTCATCATTGAATCGGATGCTACAATAGTCGCTCCTTTAATTTTTGCATATTTATTAGGTTGGTAGATATTTTAGAATCACGTTAGTCTTCATTTTTATTCTTAATACTTTATTGTATGAAAGCAAATAATAAACCAAAGGTAATTCAGAATTACGAAAAACTCAGTAAAGAAATTCAAGAACAAATTAAGCTGTTTTATCCAGATGGTTATATGGATCATTTGATTGAATTCACAAATGCGAAACAAGAATTGGTAAGTGCATTGCCTTTTGAAACCGATGAAAAAATTTATATGGTTCGAATGTCAATTCGTAAGGCTTTGGAACTTATCGAGGAAGATTCTGATTATGATGAGGATGGTGTTTTGCTCTCAAATAGACGTGAAAAATATGAAGATAAGTATGCTGATGTAGATTATTTATTTTCAGACGATGATGAGGACGTTGATGATTAGGCCCGTAATTACTACATAGTACATCAATTAAAGGATTAGAAGGGCAAGAAAATCAAAGGAATGATTTTGTTGCCTTTTTTGTACCTTATTATCAGTGTTATAGTTTAAATTTTTCAAACAGTTTTAAATGTATCGATATGTTACTGGTAATTGATAATCAGAGTGCGTTTATTAAAAAATTTAAAAGACAATACTTATCGGAGCAAGATTTTGATTATGTGTTTTTTGACCATAATCAACCCATTACGCTGTCGGCTAAATCCGAAATAAAAGGAATAATATTATCTGGAGGGAAAGGGAATCCATATGAACCATTAAATCTAACCTCAAATTATGTTGCCTTAATGAATTTCGATGTTCCTGTACTGGGCTTATGTCTTGGGCACGAAATTATTGCGGTTAGTTATCGCGGAAGAATTAAAAAACTTCCTGAGTATCATGCAAAAAAGGAAATCATCACCATTACGAAATCTGATGACCCAATATTTAACGGACTAGATACTGCGCAAGTGAATCTGGTTAAACGCCATTCGTTTCATGTTTCAGAACTTCCAGATCAGTTTGAAAGCTTAGCTGGTTCAGATACTTGTTCGAACGAAATCATAAAACATAAGAGCAAACCGATTTATGGTTTTCAATCTCATCCTGAGGTTTCGGGTAAAGACGGAATGATGATGGTTGAGAATTTTCTCCGAATTTGCAAAATTATTTAGCAGTTTGGATAGAACTAGAATTACGATAATTTAAAAGTTAGGTCATAACAATTATAAGTATATCAAGTGAAAATAGCATTGATTTATAACAAAGACATTCATGGAGTAATAAATACTTTTGGAATGCAAAATAAGGAGTTTTATAATGAGGCAACAGTAAAAAAAGTAGCCCAAAGTCTTGAAAAAGCTGGGCATAATGTTGCGATTCTTGATGGAAACAAGCAAATTATAGAGCGCTTAGAAAATTTTATGCCTAGAGTTCAGGAGGGTGAGCAAATGGGTATGGTTTTTAATATGGCCTATGGTATACAAGGAGAAAGCCGATATACTCATATTCCTTCACTATTAGAGATGCTTGGCTTACCCTATGTTGGATCGTCTCCGTCGGGACATGCACTTGCTTTAGATAAAGTTTTGACGAAAGTTATTTGGAAAAATAACAATTTGCCAACGCCAGACTTTTGGGTATTTAATGCGCCTGAAGAAGATTTGAGTGTGGTTAAGTTTCCTGTTATTGTAAAGCCGAAAATGGAAAGTGTTTCATTTGGCTTAAAGGTGGTGTACAATGAAGATGATTTACGAGAAGCGATCAATTTTATTGTTACTGAATTTCAACAGCAGGCCTTGGTTGAACAATTTATTCGTGGACGTGAATTTTGTGTTGGTTTACTTGGTAATTCTCCTGTAGAAGCTTTCCCTGTTCTGGAAATTGATCTGGATGGTGATCCTGATGCGATTCAAACAGTATCCGATAAGAAAGAGAAGCCAAAAAGAAAAGTTTGTCCCGCTGATTTACCTAAGGAGCTGTCTGATGAGATGATTAGATATAGTATTCAGGCTTTTAAAGCTTTGGAATTGAGGGATTTTGCCCGAGTTGATATTCGATTGGATGAAAATGGTAATATATATTTGCTTGAGATCAATTCGATGGCGAGTATGGGCGAAACAGGTTCTTATCCAACAGCAGCAAAGGTAGCGGGTTATGATTTTCCTAAGCTGGTTAATAAAATGTTGGATGTTGCAGCTGTTCGTTATTTTTCAAATAGTTTGATGTCTGAACTACCAGGAGAAAAGCATAAAAAACTCTCATTCAATAGTCGATTGCGTTCCTTTTTGAGAAGCAGACAGCAAAATTCAGAAAAATTACTCGAGAAGCTGGTCAATATCGATTCTCACGTTAGAAATATTGAAGGAGTAAACAAGTGCACAAATATTATAAAGGAAGAGCTTACTCAGTTAGGGTTTACGAACGAAATATTTCCGCAGTTTGAAGTTGGGAATATGATGTACCTTTCAAATTCATTTGATGAAAAACTTGATTATCTCTTGCTCTTGCCTGTCGATGATTTTCTTACAATGCCTAAGCATGAGAGCTATCAAGAAACAGAACATCATCTTTATGGAACAGGTGTTTGGGAAAATAAAGGAGGAATTGTAGCATGTATTTCGGCATTGCAAGCTCTTCGTTTTTCTAAATTAATTCGAAAAACAAAAGTTGGAATATTGCTGATTACCGATTCTTCAATAAGTGGTAAATTCTCGAAGAATATTATTCGTGAAAAAGCAAATAATGCAAAAGAAGTTTTAAGTATGCATGGAGGAGGAGCGGAAGGAACTGTAATAACCTCACGTTCAGGATCGGCATCTTTTTCGTATGATATTAAGTTGATAGATGCTAGTGCTGCAGAGAATGTGACAACGGTATCCCAATTTTTCTTTAAAACAATTGCTTCTATTGTTGATTTAAGTAAAAATAATGCGGAAAATGTAATCGCACCCTATCAGTCCGAATTTAAATCGAATATTTTTAAAGTTCAAGCATACGGATCATCCAAGATTAGTGTACGATTTAATTCCATGGAAGAATTTCAACAAGCAGAAACAAAAATTAAGAAACTTGTTGCGATACCAAGGAGTAAAAATCGAATGTTTCAGACTCAATTTGAGGGTGGTGTAATGCGACCTCCAATGGTTGATTCAACACTTAATAATGATTTATTCGATAGGGTGAAGTCGATTGCTAACTCTATTGATGCAAGGGTTTTACCAGAACATCGATGGAGTTCTGCAGATATTTGCAATATCGATCAGCATATTCCTAAAATTGATGGATTGGGACCGATTGGAGGTTTTGATAAGCAAAAGTCAGAGTATATTTTGCGACACAGCTTAATTGAACGAGCCTTACTTATAGCCTTGTTAATTGGGAAGAAATGAATTGTTAAAAAAGAAATAGCAGAACTTTTCAAAAAAGGGACTGGAAAAACTCTGCTATTTCGGTTAACTACTAACCACTAATAATTCTCCTTGGTTTGAGAGAAATATTAGATTTGCACTAAAACATGTTATCAATTACCAAGTTGAGTTTTGAGATTTCCGATTAAGGTTGAAGGCAATTGAAACTATAATATTTTTAAAAATTGTTAGAATTGGAGAGGGTGGGGATCAGTTCAAAATATTTCGAATAACTCTTAAAAAATGGTAATACTCAAATTACAAAAAAAACAGACTAAAGTCCAGAAAAAAAGAATGATTTATTGGCTTGATTAAAAATAAAATTGATTTGTTTAAGTAATGATAATCAAACGGATAATATCTCATTTTAAAAAACTTAGGATTGAATTGTAAAATTTAATTTAATACAAAGAGAAGGGCTGTTTCAAATTATGAAACAGCCCTATTTTTTTTTAATAATATTTAGATGAACAAGTTGATATTTGATTTTTCAGCTTCTTCAAGGTAGGTAGCAACACCTCCAATTGTTACACCATCAAGAAGTTCATCTTTGTCTACACCCATAACATCCATAGACATTTGGCAAGCGATCATTTCAACTCCATTTTCCATTGCTGTAGTAAGCATGTCTTCCAAAGAATCAACTTTCTTAGACATCATCCTTTTCTTCATCATTTTTGATCCTAAGCCCATCATATTCATTTTTGATAGTTTTAGATCACCGACACCGTCTGCCATCATTTTCCCAAACATTTTCCCCATCATGTCCTTCTGAACCTTTGGTTTATCTGCTTTTTTGATCACATTTAAGCCCCAAAAAGTAAAGAATAAGGTAACTTTATTGCCTGTAGCAGCTGCTCCGTTTGCAATTACTAATGAGGCTAATGCACGGTCCATATCATCAGAAAAAACTACCATTGTTTTATTTTTAGCTATACCTGTAGCTGAGGCAATGGCTTGCTCTTCTTTTTTTTGTTTTTCGATAACTGCAGATATAATTCCTTTATCAGAATCGACAGAAATCAATTTGTTACCGGTCATGTTACACCATGATTTTACATCAGTTGCAAAACCTTGGTCGGTTACTTTTTGAATTAATCGGTCACCATTTTCAAGTTTGTCAATTTCCTTTTTTAGTTTGATAATTGGGCCAGGACACTGCAAACCACAAGCATCTATTTCAATGGTTTTGATATCAGCTTTAGCTTCTGGTTCATTAGATTTAGGTTTTCCACGATAAATATGGCTATCCTTAGCGATGTAGCTAGATTCAAAAATGTCTTCGTTGCTTTGCTTACAAGTTGCATGTTCGTAGGTTTTGTAACCTCCACTAAGATTCACAACAGTTTTAAATCCTTTTTGCATTAAAATACGTGCGGCAAAATAGCCTCGTAAACCAACACCACAGTATATAATTATTTTTTTATCCTTAGGAATTTCATCTAAGCGATTACGAATTGCATCAACTTCTATATTAATTGCACCCTCGATATTTCCTAATTCGAATTCATCAGGAGTTCGAACATCTAAAATGAAATTATTAGCTGCATGTATTTGGTACAATTCGTCCCAATGTATAATGTTTACCAATCCTTCGATAATATTTCCTGCAGTAAAACCAGCCTGATTTACAGGATCTTTAGCAGAAGAGTAGGGAGGAGCGTAAGCATGCTCAATTTCCTGAAGATCATAAATTGTACCTCCTTTTTGAAGAACTGTTGCGATTAAATCTGTTCTTTTATCAACACCATCGTATCCAATTACTTGTGCTCCATAAAGTTTACCACTTTTCGGATCGAAAGTAATTTTTATAGAAGTTGGCATTGCTCCTGGATAGTATCCTGCATGTGATCCTCCATGAGTAATATTTGAGATGTATTCTATACCTTCTGCTTTTAATACTTTTTCAGCTAAACCAGTCGATCCAATCGTTAGGTCGAATACTTTAGCAATAGCAGTTGCAATTGCACCTTTATAGGTTTGCTTGTGTCCTAAAACTAAATTGTTCGCTAAAATACGTCCTTGTTTGTTTGCAGGACCAGCCAAATATGCATTCATATACTTTCCCGTAATTGGGTGAGGGAAAGCAATTGCATCTCCTAATGCATAAACATTTGGATCGCTAGTTTGTAGGAATTCATTCACTTTAATACCTCCGTTTGGAGCTAAATCAATATTTGCATCTCTTATCAGTTTGGTTTCTGGTTTAACGCCGATTGATAAAATAACCATGTCTGCATCAACTGTTCGTCCCGATTGCAATTGAACACTTAAATGATCATCAGTTTTTTTGAATTCACTAACTCCATCTTTTAAATAAAATTCAACATTTTTAGTTTTTAAATGTTGATGAACAACAGCAGCCATTTCATAATCTAATGGAGTCATTACCTGCTCCGCCATTTCGATAATGGTAACCATCATTCCTAAATGGTGAAGATTTTCAGCCATTTCTAAACCAATAAAACCACCTCCAACAACAACTGCTTTTTTTGGTTTGTTTTCGTTAACAAAAGCTTTAATCTTATCTGTGTCTTTTACATTTCGAACTGTAAAAATAGCATTGTCTTGAATACCTGGAATAGGTGGTTTAATTGGTTCTGCTCCTGGTGAAACGATTAATTTATCGTAGGATTCGGTATAAGAAGTTTTGTTTAGAAGATCGTTTATTTCTACCAATTTGTTCTCACGATCGATTCTAACGACTTCATTGTGAATTCTAACATCAACATTAAGTCTTTTGTTAAAACTCTCTGGAGTTTGTAGTAATAGGTTTTCACGTTCGGTAATTACATCACCAACATAGTAAGGTAAACCACAATTTGCATAGGAGATATGTTCTCCTCTTTCAAACATGATAATCTCTGCAGATTCGTCCATTCTTCGCAAACGAGCTGCAGTTGTAGCTCCTCCAGCTACTCCTCCAATTATTAAATATTTTGCCATTTTATAATATCAAAAAGTTATTTCCTCTTCATCTTTATATGTAGATATCCACATATATATACTGCGAAAGTAATATTTAATTAAAATTTAATACTATTGAGAGTATTATTGTTGATGTGTTATACAGCATACCATTAGGGTTGATTCTCTTGTGGTAGCCGAAAATAAAGGATATTTGGCGTGCTGTGAATTCTTTCACAAAACTATTTAGTGAGAATATTCCCAATATGTTGATTGGTGTATTAAACAATTATTAAGTGTGAAAGAATTGATTGTAGATAATAAGGAATTAAAAGAATATTATTTTCTTTAAGGTATAGATACTGATTCATGATAAAATGTAAAAATATTAATTTAAGTTTTCCGCAACAGGTTATTTGTGAGGATCTTAGTTTTGAGATAGCAACTGGGGAATTTATTTGTTTTAGTGGCCCTTCTGGGAAAGGGAAATCATCATTATTGAAAATGTTGATGGGATTTCTGTTGCCTCAATCTGGAGAAATTGAGATTGATGGCTTGGAGCTGAATAGTGAAAATATTGAAATGATAAGGAGTAGTATGATTTGGTTGCCACAGAATATTAACCTTCCCGTAGATTCTGGTTCTGAATTAATGGAATTACTTCAGATGAATGAAGAACAGAAAGAAAGTTTCCGCTCATTTCTGGATCAACTAGGTGTTTTAGCATGTGGTGAAGAGAATAGTTTTACTGAAATAAGTGGAGGACAAAAGCAAAGAATTGTAATGGCGGCATGCTTAAGTCTTAACAAAACTATTTTATTACTTGATGAACCAGTTTCAGCTTTAGACGATCATTCTATAGACCTTCTATTTGCAACACTGGATTCTTTAAAAAACACAACAATTATCTCAACATCGCATAATGAGAAGTGGATTAACTATTGCAATAGAAGCATTAAACTATGAAAGAAATCATTGATATAAATATATGGAGTTTGGCTCTTGGCTTTCTTTTAATGATAATTCCCATTGCTGGATTTATCTACTTTAAAGTTAAAATCATTAAAGAGACAGTTATTGGAGTTATTAGAATGTTAATTCAGCTTTCCTTGATTGCTTTCTATTTAGAATATATTTTTGAATGGAATAATGCATACATCAATGTAGCTTGGGTTGCAGTAATGATTTTTGTAGGCACATTTACCACAATCAAACGTGCAGGCTTAACTTATCGATATTTTGTACTTCCCTTTGCTTTATCTAGTTTGGTAAGCATCCTTATTATTGACACTTTCTTTCTTGGCTTGGTAATTCGTTTAGATTACGTTTTTGATGCACGATACTTTATTCCCATATCAGGAATGGTATTGGGTAATTCGTTAAATCACAATATTGTTGGTATAAGTAATTATTTTACGCGTTTAAGTAAAGAGCAGGATTTGTATTATTTTCTTTTAGTGAATGGAAATAGTAAAAGGAATTCCTTGGCACCATTTATTCGTTCGGCAATTAAAAGTGGTTTGAATCCGTTAATCGCCACTATGTCAGTTATTGGTTTAATTTCCTTGCCTGGAATGATGACAGGACAGATTCTTGGAGGTAGCTCTCCTGTTGTTGCTATAAAATACCAAATCTTGATCATGATCGCCATTTTTGTAGGTTGTTCTTTAAATTTGATGTTGAGTATTCTTTTGGCTAATCGATTTGTATTTGATTCCTTTGGCAAAATAAAACCAAATATTATCTCAGAAAATAAATAATTTTATATTGTATAATGAAAACGCCGTAGATGATATATTAATAGCGGATTAGGGTGATTTTACAGATCTACGCAACCGTTTTCGTTATTTGAAATAATTCTAAACTTATTGCATTTTTTAAGTTTTTATTGAATTTATATCAAATATTGGTATTTTAGTAGCAATTAATAGGAATTAACCTTGTTTTAATTACAATTTCTCAGTAAACATATGGATTTTATTGAAATTTATTTTTACGTTATGGCTTACTTAGTATGCTATCTTGAGATTTTTGGAGGTCTTTAATATTCTTTCCCTTTCATGATCCATTTGGGTCATCTTTCTTTCGTTATATTTTTTTTTGGAGTAAATTGTAAGTGATGTATACATGCATCATTGACTAATTTATATATACCTGATTTTTAGCAATGAAAAATGCTATCTGTCAAATATTCAGAATTATACAAAATAGTTAAACATACACAAAATGCAAAAGTCTTTACTATTAGGTGTTGAAGCCATAGCTCAAGGAGCAATTGATGGCGGAATGTCCGGAGTTTATGCTTACCCGGGAACACCTTCAACCGAAATTACTGAGTACGTTCAACACTCAAAACAAGCCACTGAGTTGAACATTCACAGCGATTGGGCTGCGAATGAAAAAACCGCAATGGAATCTGGTTTAGGTATGTCATATGCTGGAAAAAGAGCTATGGTATGTATGAAGCATGTTGGCTTAAATGTTGCCGCAGATTGTTTCATGAATGCAGCTATTACCGGAGCTAATGGAGGTTTACTAATTGTTGTTGCTGATGATCCATCGATGCACTCTTCTCAAAATGAGCAAGATTCTCGTGTGTATGGTAAGTTTGCAATGATGCCAATTTTAGAGCCATCCAATCAGCAAGAAGCATATGATATGGCAAAATTCGGATTTGACTTATCTGAAGCGTGTGAAATTCCTGTGTTAATGAGAATTACTACTCGTTTGGCTCACTCGCGTGCGGGTATCGCCAGAGAAGCTGAGGTTACTCCACAGAACCACATGAAATTACCTGAGGATAAGGTTCAGTTCGTATTGCTTCCGGGAATCGCTCGTAAGCGTTACAAAATGTTATTGAGTAACCAGGAAAAATTCGAATTGGCTTCTGAAGAATCAGCTTACAATACTTATACTGATGCTGCTGATAAATCGATGGGTATTATTGCCTGTGGTTTAGGATACAATTATTTAATGGAAAATTATCCAAATGGTGATTGTCCTTATCCTGTTGTAAAAATTAGCCAGTATCCAATTCCTCGTAAAATGATTCAAAAAATCACTAGCGAGTGCGATAAGGTTATGATTTTGGAAGAGGGATATCCTGTTGTTGAGGAAATGTTAAAGGGATATTTAGAAAAAGAAGCTGTTATTGGTCGTTTAGATGGAACGCTTTCTCGCGATGGAGAATTGACTCCAGATATGGTTGGTAGAGCTTTAGGATTTGATATTCAAGATGGAGCAGATGTTCCAAGTTTGGTTTCTGCTCGTCCACCAGCATTGTGTGTTGGATGTAGCCACATTGACGTTTACAGAGCATTGAATGAAGTGGTTGCAGAATATGGTGCAGGACGTGTTTTTGCAGATATAGGATGTTATACTTTAGGTGCTTTGCCTCCATTTAATGCAATTAACTCTTGCGTTGATATGGGAGCTTCAATTACAATGGCAAAAGGTGCTGCCGATGCTGGTTTGGTTCCTTCTGTAGCTGTAATTGGTGATTCAACTTTCACTCACTCTGGTATGACAGGTTTATTGGATGCGATCAATGAAAAAACGCCAATTACTGTTATTATTTCTGATAACGAGTCAATTTCTATGACAGGTGGACAGAAATCATCAGCTAAAGGAAAGTTAGAAGCTATTTGTGAAGGTTTAGGAGTAGAGAAGGAGCACATTCATGTATTGCTTCCAGTGCCTAAAAAACACGAAGAAATTAAGGAAATCTTCCGCAAGGAGTGCGATTACGATGGAGTATCTGTAATTATTCCTCGTCGTGTTTGTGTTCAGAAGAACGTTCGCGATCAGAAGATTAAGAAAGCGGCAAGAGCAAAAGCAGCTGCTAAAGCATAAATTTGAAGGATAAGGATAGGATAAAGGCAATTACATGAGTACTTAAAATACTTCAAGTGTCTAAAGTACTTTAAGACTCTTGCGAGAATAAACTTTAAGTATTCGTAAATACTTTTAACTTGTCAAATCTTCAGATTAATTCGCAATTTACTTTTACCTTGATATTAATTAGAAAATAAACAAAATTAGATATGAAAACAGATATGGTCATTGCAGGTGTTGGTGGACAAGGGATTTTATCCATTGCTGCTGCTTTAGGTTCTGCTGCTTTAGACAACGATTTACATATGAAACAAGCTGAAACTCATGGTATGAGTCAGCGTGGTGGTGATGTTCAGTCTTTCATGAGAATTTCTGACAAACCAATTTATTCAGATTTGATTCCTAAAGGTGGTGCTGATATTATTCTATCGGTAGAGCCAATGGAAGCATTGCGTTATCTTCCTTATTTGAAAAAGGGTGGTTACGTGGTAGCAAATTCAACGCCATTCATTAATATTACTGATTATCCAGAAGAGGAAGAATTGGTTAAAACAATTAAGGCATTGCCTAATTATGTATTAATCGATGCTGATAAGATTGCAAAAGAAGTGACAGGATCTACCAGAGCTTTTAACTTTGTAATGTTAGGTGCTGCTTCTCCATTTATTGATGTTCCTTTTGAGTACTTAGAAGAAGGTATTCGTAAGATCTTTGGTAGAAAAGGTGAGGACGTTGTACAAATGAATATTGACGCTCTTCATGCGGGACGTAAATTCTCACAAGAGAACAGATAATATTGCTTTTTAGAAAAATAAAATCCCCGTTTGGAAGTATTTCCTTACGGGGATTTTTGTTACTTATTGTCTTTTTTGTTCGTCTAAAATATCGGTAATTGCTCTTATTGTATTGGCAATTTCTCTTTTGAAAGGATGATTTGGCATGATGCCGCTTTCTGCGTCTAAACCATTTAAAATACTCATCCAAATGGCACTAATTCCAAAGGCTACGAGCAGGTCTTTTTTATGGCTATCAACAAATACTTGTCGGAATATTTCAAGCATTTTATTGAATTCTACAGCTATTTGAAAAGCATAAGAAGCATTAGGTTCTTCTCCAGTTTTTAAATGATAGCTAATTGCATCAACAAAAGCTTGAGATAGCTTTTCAGCTTCCTCTTGTATCTCATCTCTTTTGTTTTGATTGATATCCATATCGTTAGCACCACCTTCAATTAAAGTATTAATATCGGCAGCAGTGAGAGGTGTCTTGAGTAATATAGGATCCATTATTTTTATCTGATTTATATAAATTCAATCTAAAATAATAGAAATAAGTGAGAATCTTAATAGGCTTTGTATCTATTGTCAAATGTCATTAAAAAATAAGGTAGCTTTTCTTACTTTTGGTATGATTTTATACATACTGACTTAAACACAAGCGATGAAAAACACCTTATTACTTCTTCTGTTAAGCTCCCTTTTCCTGGGTTGCACTAAAAAGCAAGATGCCAATCTTTTGATGAATTCTTTAGCTGAAAAATACGTAAAAACTATTTTGGAAATTGGCTTGTACGATCCAATGTATGTTGATGCCTATTACGGGCCTGAGAAGTGGAAGAAGGAAGTAGAAGCCTTAAAGGAAGATGAGATACCTGTTGAAAAGCTTTTGAGCAGATTGGAACAGTTCGAAACTGCTCTGATAAAGATTTCAATTGATTCCAAAGAGGAAATGTTGAATCTGCGAAAGCAATATTTGCAGAAGCAATTAATTGCTGTTAAAGCCAGAGTTGAAATGTTAGGTGGTAAGAACTTTACGTTTGATGAGGAATCAGAACGTTTGTACGATGCTGTGGTTCCCAATTTTGAAGATGAGCATTTTGCTGTTATAATAGCTAATCTTGATAAATTTCTACCTGGCAAAGGAGATTTAATTGATCGCGTTGCAGAGTTTAATAAGGCTTTTATTATTCCGAAAGATAAGGTGGATGTTGTTTTCCGTGCGGCCATCGAAGAGTCTAGAAGAAGAACGAAAATACATATTGATTTGCCCGAAAATGAGAATTTTGAGTTGGAATATGTTACCGATAAAGCCTGGGCAGGATACAATTGGTACAAGGGAAATAATTTCAGCTTGATACAGGTAAATATCGATTTCCCAATATTAATTGATAGAGCAATTGATTTGGCTAGTCATGAAGGTTATCCAGGACATCATGTTTATAATTCTTTGTTAGAAACGAATTTGGTAAAGAATCGTGAGTGGGTAGAGTTTTCTGTTTACCCACTGTTCAGCCCTCAATCTTTAATTGCGGAAGGAACCGCTAATTATGGAATTAACGTTGTTTTTCCGAAAGAGGATCGTATGAAATTCGAAAAAGAGGTTCTTTTTCCTTTGGCAGGATTAGATGTTTCGAAAGTAGATTTGTATTATGAAATTCAAGAGTTGACACATGAATTAACTTACGCTAGAACAGTTGCTATGCGAAATTATTTAGATGGAAAGTGGAGCAAAGAGGAGACAGGTGTTTGGATGGAGAAATATGCATTGCGAAGAGCATCAGAATCGACATTCCGATTCCCAGAAACATATCGTAGCTATATTATTAACTACAATTGGGGACAAGATTTAGTGAAAGAATACATCGAAAGCCGTGGAGGAATAAAAGAAAATCCTGCCAAGCGTTGGGAACTTTTTACCGAATTAATTTCGAAACCTCAGGTTCCTGAGAATTTGAGATAAAAAATAGTAAAGGAATTGAAGCCGATAGACTAATTAGTTTATCGGCATTTTTTTATTTGTAAATGGGAACAGAGAAACTGAATAAAGAACCTTTTCCTACCTCACTTTCTACCCAGATTTCACCATTGTTCTGTTCGATAAATTCCTTGCAAAGAATTAATCCTAAGCCAGTTCCTGTTTCGTTGTTTGTTCCGGTAGTTGAGATGTTATTATCAATTCTGAAAAGATCCTGAATTTGCTCACTAGTCATGCCAACTCCTGTATCAGAAATATAAATGATCAATTGATCATCTTCTTCTTTCATTGAGATATCTATATTTCCCTCTTCTTGCGTGAATTTAATAGCATTGCTAACTAAATTCCCTATAACTGTTTCTATAGAAAATTTATCGACCCAAACTGGGGTATGACAATTTAACTTGTTAAGAATCGTAATGTTTTTGAGTTTTGCAGTGGATTGATTCGCTAAGATTCCATTTTCGATTAAATTGAAAATATCATTTTTCGTTTTAGAAATCGTAATGTTTCCTTGTTGAATTCTCGACCAAGTCAATAAATTCTCCACTAAACTGTATGTGCTTTGTGATGCAGTATGTAAATCATTAATAAACGACTTTCGTTCTGTATCTTCCAAATTATCGTAAGAGGTGGCTAATAATTCACTAAAGCCAAGCAATGCACTAAATGGAGATTTTAAATCGTGAGCAATAATAGAGAAGAATTTGTCCTTTGTTTTATTTAGTTTTTCCAATTCTTCTTTTTGCTTTTCAATAATTAAATGTGCTTTTCTTTTGGTTCTTGCACGGTTTAATAAAACAAAAACTAATATGCTAACAAGTAAAGCGAGCACAATTAAAAAATTACGAATTTGATTTTGTCGTTCAATTTCAAGGTTGTTTAAAGCAATGTCTTTGCGGAGTGCTTCATTCTCATTTTCTTTTATTTGAGTTTCAAATTTTGTTTGGAGTGTGTAAATTTGTTGTTGACGATCTGCTTTAAAAATACTATCCCTTAAGCTAAGTTCTTTTTGCTTGTATTCTAGTGCTTTTTTATATTGCTTAGTTGTCTGATAATAACTACTGTAGTCTCTGTATAGATCGGATTCGTTGTAATTAATATTGTATTTATCAGTTAGTAGTTTCGCTTCGTCGAGACAAGCTTTTGCTTCCGTGTAATTTTTTTGACTTAGGTGTAATTCTGCTAATAACATCAGATTGACAATTAGCTGATTCATTGATTGACTTTCTCTATTTAACTCGATTGCTCTAAGTAAATGTTTAGAAGCCTTAAGGTAATTGTTTAAGCGGTAATGGCATTGTCCAAGATTAGTATATACTTGAGCTATTTGAAGCTTGTTATTGATTTGTTTAAAGGCAATAAGTGCTTTATCTAGGTATTTAATAGCTTCCTTGTCACGATTTAGTTTCGTTAAAGAGGTTCCCATATTATTTAAGGCAGCGCTATAAGCCAGGGTAGCATCTTTTGGATCTGAATTAGAAATGACCTTTTTAAAATAGTTAATTGCTTTTTCAGGTTCTTCATTGTAGAGAAGTGTGGTACCAATGTTTAAATCTAGATTTTTCTTTTTTTCTATTAGTTTTAAATCATCTGCAATTTTATATGCCTTTGTAAAATTTTCTAAGGCTTGGGAGTAATTTGCTTTATTCAGTTGGTTCGCTGCAATTGTATTTAAACATCCCAATTGCATCAAGGAATCATTTTGATATTTAGCTTCATTATAAGCTTGATTTAAATACACAAGAGAACTATCAGGTTGGCCAGTAGCGTAAAAGTAATAGCCTTTATAAAATTTAGAAGATGTAATTTGTTTTTCAAGACCTTTTTCTATTGAAAGATCCAATGCTTGTTTGTTATAACTAATCGCATCTTTTACGTTACCAGATTGTATTGATCCATAAGAAAGATAGTTGAGTGCTTTAATTCGAGAGCTGTCTACCCCATATTTTTCAGCTAAAGAGTCCGCTTTATGTGAAAATACTTCTAATTGCTTCGTGTCTTTATAATAATATTCTGTAGCTAGTTCAAGGTAAATGTTAGCTTGATCTTTTTTCTCAGATGTACTTATTAATTGATTAAGACTATCAACTTTATTTTGTCCTATTCCAGATAATGAAATAAGGCTTAGAAAGATATAGATGAAGAGAAGTCGCATAAATGAAATATTAAAATCGATCATTGTTAAAATAAAACTATTGAGTTCGAAACTTCAACATTTACGGTGTAAATAGTAAATTGTTTTATAGATCTTAAAATAATCTAAAAACTTTGTTCTGGAATTATGAATCAAATAGCATTCTGAATTAAACATATAGTATTTATGCAATTATAGTATGTCGAATGAATTTATGGTTTAGCTATTTATAATTAAATCAACTTAAGGTGTAAGCATTTTTAAGTGAAAAAAAACCACTATTTTTAGCTACCCAAAACCACATTTATGAAACTTGCCAATATCTCATTAATTATATTTTTGATTATAATTCCTTATTCTCTTTTTGCTGACGAAAAAGGATCTTTGCTGGTTCGAAATTTTAGTCCGACAGAGTATGAGGGTGGAAGTAAAATTTATTCTGTAGTAACTACAACTAATGGATTAATGTATGCCGGAGATAAAAATGGAATTATTGAATTTGATGGAGAGAGTTGGCAAAAAATACAAACAGGATTTCCTATTAACTCCTTAGCTGTAAGTCATAAAGATAAAGTGTATGTAGCAGGTAAAGAAGGAATTGGTTATTTGCAAAGAGATTCATTGAATCAAATAGAGTATCATTCCTTAAATCATCTGGTTACAAATCATATCAATTCTAATGCTTTTCGTAAAGCCGAAGTTTTTCAAATTAACGATGAAACCTTATTTGTTGTTGATAATAAGCTGGTGGTGTATTCGGACAAGCGAATAAGGATTATTGAAAATAATAATAGCTATCGTATTGCTCAAAAAGTGGATGATGAATTGTTTTTGTATAGTCCTAAATCGGGTCTTTATAAGTATTCTGATGGTGAAGTTAATGATGTTGCTACAAGCGATGAAATGAAAAATCGACACATTTGGGGTTTTACAAGTGGTTCAAAAGGTGTTGTGATTTGGGAACGTTCAGGTGATTCTTATCAAATAGAAGATAATAAACTTCTTGTTGTTGAAAATGAATTGAATGGTGTTTTGAAGGATTATATTGTTGATGGGATACAACAAATTGATTCGAATGTTTACGTTTTTAAAACCTTTTATAAAGGTTTGTTATTGGTTAGTTCTGATCGAGAAATCATAAAAAAAATCAACCAAAAAGGAGGTTTAATAAACAATACGGTTTTTGGGGTAAATTTGGATGCGTACGGAAATTTATGGGTAGGTACTTCTGCTGGAATCTCTGTTTTACGCCAAGATCTTCCTTTTACGATTTACAATTCACAATCAGGCTTAGGAACGGGCTATTCAGCAGTGAAAATAAAACAAGAAGTTTATTTAGGTACAAGTCATGGTTTGTGGAGAAAGAACTTAGATAATAAGAATGAAAATGATTTTGAGTCCTTACTGCCAGGTCATGTTTTTGGTTTAACTGCTATTGATGATGTTCTATATGTAGGACACCCTTCGGGAATTTATTTAATAGATGATCAAAGAATGAAACCTGTTATTCACAAACCTGGAGGAGCTATAATTAAGGAAGTGCCTTTTGAAGAAGATATATACATTACCAGTAGCACCAATGGTTTAATAGTGCTAAAAAAACAAAATGGAATTTTAAAGCCAAGTGGTTTTTTGAAAGGCAAGAACAGGGAGATTCATAATTTTGAATTTGATAGTTTGGGGAATGTTTGGGTAGAATACGATAATGGAATCTACTCTTTTAATTGGGACAAGCCGGAGAAGAAAAGATTCCATACTCGAGTAGGGAAGGAGAATAGGATTAAAAAAATTAGAAAGATTGAAAATGAACTCTATTTCATTGCAGATAGTGGGGTTTATTTTTACAACAGAGAATTAAAGGAGTTTTATGCGCCAAACTTATTGAAAGGAATAAATTCAAAAAATGAGAATGTAAGCAATATTGTAAGCGAAAATTCTGATGATATTTGGGTATATACTGGAGAGCAATTAAAGCATTATCAGATAAAAAATAATGCATTCTATCAGACTCGAAATCAGCCTTTTAAATTTATAGATGGAACTTATCCGATCGGATTTGAGAATGTTTTCCACATTAACGATTCTGCTTACCTAATTGGTTGTGAAGAAGGGTTTTACTATTATGAAGAGAAAAAATATAATACAGGAACCTATTCTTCAGTGATTTTTAGAAATATTAATATATCCTCAAGATCTAAAGGAGGTCGAAATATTTGGGGTGACATTTCTGACAGTAGGAATAGTTATTCGTTAGATATTAAAGAACCAATTGCATTTGTTGACAACTCTATAGAATTTATTTTTGCTGCAGGTGCGCCAAATTACAATCGGGCTTATTATCAAACACACCTATATGGGTTTAGCGAAAAGTGGTCAGAATGGAGTAGAGATAATAGTCGTGAATTTACCAATCTGCCAGCAGGAGATTATCGTTTTGTAGTTCGTGCAATTAACGATGCAGAGGAATACAGTAAAATTGCAGTTTGTGAGTTTACAATTTTACCTCCTTGGTATCTCACAAGACTTATGAAAATAGCTTATGTTGTTTTATTTCTATTGATTTTATTTTCGGTGTTTATAGTAGTTCATTATGCAATTGATAAGGCCAAAAGTAAGCTAATAAAACAGCAGAAAGAGGAAGCTGAAAGAGTAAAACAGCAATTGACTCAAGATAAATTAACATCTGAAAAGGAGCTTATTCGATTGCGAAATGAAAAACTTAGGTCAGATAACTTGCATAAGGCAAAAGAATTGGCAAACCTCACCTTTAATTTGATTCAAAAAAATCAGGTTTTAACCGATTTTAAAGGAGATTTAGAGCAAATAAAGAAGTATTCGGAGACAAATAAATTGGTAACTGAAGATATCCGTAGGTTAATAAAAAAAGTAAATAGAGATATTGATAAAGAAGAAAATTGGGAAGTATTCGAAGATTATTTTGATACAGTACATGAGAATTTCTTTATTAAATTGAAAAAGAAATATCCAAACCTAACCTCTAAAGATCTTAGGCTTTGTGCTTATTTAAGAATGAATTTGGCCACCAAAGAAATTGCTCCATTAATGAATATTACCGTTAGAGGGGTAGAGATTGGAAGGTATCGATTAAGACGAAAATTGGAATTGGATCGAAATATAAATTTCACCTCTTTTTTGAATAGCTTATAGTCAGGATAATTGAATGAGTTGAATAAGATTTTCTATTCTTTAACTAAAAATTATAGCATTAAAAAAGGACACCTTTTGGGTGTCCTTTTTGATATTACAATAGTCTAATTTAAGTATTAGAACTTGATTTCTTTTCCTTCTTTGGTATAATATTCTACTGGTCCATATTGCTCTAGTTTACCATGTAATTCTTTCGCATTACCTTCTACAAATATTAGGCAATTGTTTGGTTTTACATATTTGATAGCCATAGCTTTTATATCTTCTTTACTAACTTCTCCAATATGAAAAGGATATGTTTTTAGGTAATCATCAGGTAAATTATAATCATCTTTTACCATTGCAAAAGATAAGAAACGCTGAAGAGCAATTCCGCCTAATGAACGAGCGTAGGCACCAATTAAGCTGTTTTGAGCCAAGCGCAAGCTTTTATCACTAACGTTCTGATTTCGGATGCGTAACATCTCATAAATAATATTCTCAACAGCCAAAGGAGCTTTCTCTGTTCTTACATCAGTTTTAATAAAACCACTACCACCGCCTGCAGAAGGAGAGATGCTTGAAAATGCAGAATAGCACAAACCTTTATCTTCTCTTAAATTTGCATAAATATACGAACCGGTATAACCTCCTAAAATCTGGTTCATAACTTCTAAATTTTCTTGATCTTCAGAGTATGAATAGGCATCACCAAGACTCCAATTAAAGCTAACTGATGCTTGTACTGATTGAGGTTTGTCAATAACAAATATCTTACGCGATTTTAAAAAGCTTGGTGTGGTTTTTTTATTAGCCTCTTTTACGAACTCTTTGCCTTTTTGCCATTTTCCAAAATGTTTTTTTAGCATTCTTTCTGCTGATTTTGGTGTGAAATCACCAATTAAAATAGCAGTAGAATTACAGGCTGCAATTCGTTCTTTTTGAAACTCTTTTAACTTTTTAACGGTAACCAGATCGTAGTTGTTTTCTTTTTGCTCTATTTTTTGAGAACGAACACCCTTATTCAGTAAAGAGTCCATTACAATCATTCTAAAGTCTCTCAAGCCAGTAATCTCTCTCTTATTTATTTTTTGAGTTTTTTTAGCTTCCTGTTTCTTTTTAGCTTCATCGATAAGTTTTCGAATGTCGCCATTTGTAATTGATGGATTAAACAATTGATCCGTATAAAGATCCATCAATTCATTTAGGTTATCATGCAAACCAATCACAAAACCACCATTAATTGTAACGCCGACCTTTGCTCCGTTAAAATCAATTATGGAATCGGTCAAGCTTTCGGTATAGTTTTGCGAATGCCCTTGGTAATAAACCTTTCCAAGTATTGCTCTTAATTCAGGTTCACTATCCTTCTTAATATCGGGCTGCGATACGGTAAGGGAAAATGCGAATTTTCCATAACCAGCTTTTGGTACTAAAAACACTTTTAATCCATTTTCTAGTTCTATAGATTTTAAATCTCCAAGATTAATTTCCTTTGGTTTGTCAGGGTTTGGTTCGTGAGAACGATCCACTTGGGCCGACAAAACTCCTGCATGAAATAATGCAATTATTAGTATGTATATAATTTTCATGGATCTATTCTTTTTCTGGGTGATAGATAATTACTGTTCTGTTATCAGCATTCAAGTATTTTTTAGCTACTCGTTGGATATCTTTAACGGAAATTTTCATGTAATTATCAATTTTATTATTGAATTCAGAAGCATCTCCCCAAATGTGATAAGAGGAGGTAAGCATATCTGCCACGCTCTCCATATCGTAGTACATATCCATGTACTGAGATTTAATACTATTTTTTGCTTTCAAGAGCAAGGATTTAGAATAGTCTCCATTCTTTAATTTATCCAGTTCTTTTTCAACTGCATTAAAGTATTCATCCTGGGTTTTACCTTCTTCGATGTCTCCTCTAACCCAAAGCATACCTGCTTGCTCATACAGTTCGCATGATGAAGTAATTCGTTTACTAACAGATTCATCATCTAATTGAATGTGTTTTTTCAAGAATGAATCTTCTCCATTTCCCGATAAAAGTACCATCATCATTGTCATTACGTTGGCCTCTTGAGTATTTTCCGGAGCACCAAAATAAGACATTGCGATATGAGGTTTTTTAATGCCTTTTAAGTTTTTTTCAATTACCACCTCTTTACCTGGTCTTTCTTCATCGTAAACAGGGCGTACAATATCTTTTCCTCTCGGAATATCTTTAAAATATTGAGCTACATATTTTTTAGTTTCCTCAATATTTATATCTCCGGCAATTACTAAACAGGCATTGTTAGGAACATAGTAGGTATCAAAGAAATCTTTAAAATCTCCGGTTGTTGCAGCATTTAAATGATCCATAGAACCAATAATGGGATGGCTGTAACCATGTTCTTTAAAAGCACTACAAAAAAGATCATTATATACATTACCCAATGGTTTATTGTCGTAACGCATTCTTTTTTCTTCTTTTACCACTTCTCTTTCAGTATCAATTCCCTCTTGAGTAATGATTGGCTGCAGCATTCTTTCAGACTCTAGCCATAAGCCCAATTTATATTCATGAGAAGGAAGAAAATCGTAATAGTAAGTGATGTCGTAGCTTGTATAAGCATTGTCGTAACCACCCGCATTTGAAGTGTACTTACTAAATTCTCCTTGTGGAATATTTTTTGACCCGTGAAATAAAAGGTGTTCAAAAAAGTGTGCGAATCCTGTTAATTCTGGATCTTCATTTTTAGAACCGACATGATATTTTACGCCGATAACAACATTAGGGGAGCTGCTATTTTTGTGCAGTATTACATGCAATCCATTATCGAGCTTATACTCAGTGAAATTTATTTTATATCCGTCGTCCGCAAAAGTTAACAGCGGACATAGAATAAGTAATAATGATATTATTTTTTTCATTTTGCTAAGGGTGTAAATGCATAGGGAATCTAGGAAACGAGCAAAAGAATAGCACTTTTATTCATTGCCTAGAACCCACTTGATTATTTTTTCTATATTAATATTGTTGTGAAGCGAAGAGAGATCAATCGTAAGTTTTATGCATAGATCCATTCACGATAATATTAAAATCACCTGTTTTGTTACGACCTTCTAATTCTAATGCATTAGCCTGTCGAGCTACAGAGATTGTAACAATATCTACCTCAGGCTTGTAGTGTTTTAGATAGAAGTAAATACTTTGATAGTTCTGTGAATGGTATACACCATTGTAGTGAATAAAATACTTTCCTTTTTTCCAGTGCTTTAAAATGTTGTGAGCCATCGTCGCATCTTTAATAGCCTGTGCCTTTACGAGGTTAGGACCTTTAAACTTTGCCATTGGATTGTGGCTTTTATGTCCTTTATCATCATCCGAAGCAAACAATGACAACATATTAGCATAAGCTGGTTGTGTTAAATCGTAATAAACTGGCATAGGAGGTAGGTAACTTTTTGCTTGTGCGCTTAAGCTATCTAAATATTCTTCACCTTGTTTGTAAATGATATTTGCATAGCGACGAGGGATATTGGTACATATAAATGGAAGATCATTCTTCATTGCAATACCAATCAAAGGCTTGTAATCTCTAAAATTAGGCCAGTTAATATCATATTGCATATATGTTTTTTTGTCGATAGTCCTATTTAATAACTCATTCAGTAGCAATTGCTGATCTGTTTCCCACATTTCACCTCCAAGAATAACACTATCCTTTTTAGCAGCAACGATTTCCTTCGTAACTAATTTTTCTAACCAGTGTGCAATTGGATCGTCATGTAATTCTCCAAAAAGAAGTATTTCATGTTTCTTTAACTCCTTTATCATTGCAGAGTAAGTGACTTTTTTGCCTTCCTTATCATAGATCATGTATGCTGGCAAATCATTCTGGAATGCTTTCTCTTCAGCTTTAGATTTTTTTTTCTTTGCAAAGGCTCCGTTAGTGGCACATAATATTAGCAATGAAAACACAATTGTTAAAATTCTTTTCATGGTGTTTTATTTAAAAAATAAGGTTGAAATTTAATCCGATATAAGTTTGGTTAGTTGATTTTTCGAGTATTGAGTACTGGTTGTTGATTTTAATATTAGTAGGACTTATCTTATCATAATTTAAAGCCCATTCTGTTTTAATGTTTTTGAACTTATGAAACCATGATAATTTTGCACCAATATTGTAGTAATCGGCCGTATAGAATGCCATTTCGTTATGCGCTAAGTTGGTCGTGTAATGCATAGATGACGCAGAGGCTAGATCGTGGTTATAGGATAAATTATATTTGTATCCTCCATTCATCGTAAATTTGAATTTATTTAGAGTGTTTAGGTCAAAATTAAAACCTGTATGTAAATTAATTTTAAGATTGGTGTATTCCATTAAATGGGCATTCGTTAAATCTTTCTTGCTAACATTTTCCACATCTAATTCTAAACCTGATTGATCAAATATATTTTTTTGATTTCGCAATAAATCAATTGAACTATTAAATTTAATACCATCGTAAATGTAGGAATCGCGATATCCTTTATTGTACTTAAATCCCTTTCCACTAATTAGCTCCACTTTAGCTTTACTAAGCAAATAATACTGTGTGCTGTTTGTTAAATAGGATCCAACTAGATTATGTCTATTGTAATCATATTTGAATAGTTTATCAGATAAATCTCCTTTTACTGAGGTAATTGGGTTTTTCCATTTCTCCAGACCAGGATAATAAGTGTAGCTGGCTGAGAATTTGTTTTTACTTCCACTGTGAAAGGCTAGAGTAAATGAGGGATTTTGATCTGTAATGATTACGCTCTCGCTATTTAATACATCATCGAAATTTCCCATATCTGATAAAGGGTATAGATAGTATTCCTCACTCGTAGCTTTAAATGAATTGTGAAATTCTGGTTTTGATTTCTTTCGCTTATATGCAATTCCTAGGGAAAGATATTTATCTTGCCCCATAGAATAGGTCATAGATGATTGAAGATTTATCCTTAAGTTATATTGTTCATTTCTGGTATCAAGAGTTCTTAAATATAGATCGCCATCATAGGTTAGGCTTACTCCTAATTCAATGCGTTTGTTAATTTTTTTTGTAAGCATTCCACTTAAACCATAATGCTTAGTACGCCAGTCACCAATTCTTTTTGTTACGATTTTAAATGGACTACCAATAGTAGATTTTTTATAAAATTGATTCCAATTTGCTTGTTCATGATTTCCGCTACTGAATGAAAAACTACCATATAGCTTTAGAGACTTGGAATCGTACGATTGAACGGATTCTGTTTTAAATGCGAGTTCCGAATTCGTTTTGCACTCATCAGTTGTTTTAAAATCACCTTCGCTATAGGTTCCATTAAATGAAATAGTAGACCAATCGCTATGAGCCCAAAGGGATAGGGTGGAAGGAAGAACCGTATATAAATCAAGTTGTTTTTCAATAAAAAAATCTCTTTCAACATCTAAATTGAGGATTTCTTTTTTGTGAGTATTGTTTTCCTGGCCTTTAGTTGAATAAAAGGAAAGAAGTAATATGAAAAGGAACAAATGATTTTTCATACGATTAGGCTTGAATGAAATTGTGGTTTTTAATTGAATTCTTATTGAGAGTAGAAATTCACAATAAATAAATTAATATATAACTAGGTGGAAATCATATTTTCCACCTAGTTCTAGTATTTATAGATTTAAAGAATCAAATCTATAATATGAGTATAGCTTACTCAGCAACATTTCCAGACTCAAAATCTTCAGAACTGTTGTTTGTATCCTGATAAATAATTCGTCCGTCAGCAGTTGTTTTTGAAACTTTACGAGAAACACTTAAACTAGTGTAACTTGTTCCTTCAACGTAATTAAATCCTGCATCAATACTTGATGGAAGTTTTTTGTATGCTCCTGCATCTGCATTTGCAAGCATATCAATACCATCAATTACATCTTCTACTTTTAATTTCGTAAAATAAATTGGGTTACTATCTGATGATTCAGGATCAGTAATGATTTCACTTGGAGTTTCATCGCAACGTAAAATCGCAACACTAGCACCAGTTGAAAGAAAACTGAAAAAACCATTGTTTTCGATATTCATATAAACCATATTCATATTTGGTACATCAGCATTATCAAGATCAAACCATGTGCTACCTGTACGTCCTAAAGACTCTAACCAATCAATAGCGTACAATTCAAAATCTGCACCACTTAAATCAACAGTGAAATCTTTAGTTCCACCATCTGTCCAGTCAATTGCATCAAATGCAATTACAATACTTTCTCCTGGTAGGATTGGATTATCTTGTCCAGAACCTGGTACTTGTGCAATTTTGTCAGCATAAATAAATTCTTCGAATGATAAAGTTGAAATTACATCATTATCGTTGCTACCATTTCTTTGTGGAACGATACTTGCTAAGTACAAACCATCAGCATAAACAACTTCTGCCGAATTGTTATAGATTTCAACAAATTGATCTTTGAACATTACGCCCCAAGATGGATCATTTGCTCCACTGTAGTAAAATTCTTTAATGACTAAAGAACTAGAAGGCTTGCCATCCAATACCAATTCATCAACAGAATCAACACCACCAAATAGGCTAACATTAGCTTTCGTTCCATTTAGGGTAATGGCTTCGTAGTAACCAGAAGCATCTGAAGCTTCTGAAGCTGTTAGATTCTTAACGCATGAAAGGTTGTATGTACCCGGTGCAATATCTAAAAAGCTTGCAACGCCACTTGCATTGGTCATGGCACTATCTTTAGCTTGATCCGTTGTGTTTTGAAGATAAACGTATAGGTTATCAGTAGTAATACCGCTAAATGTTTCAGAAGTACCGACAGTTACGTCTAGGTTTGCCAATTTAACTTCAGTGTCGTCATTACACGAAATCAGTGTTGAGCCAAGTGCAAATAACGTGCACATTCCAATTAATAAACTTCTTTTGTTTTTCATAGTGTTAATAGATATAATGGTTAAAAATTTACAATTTAAAATTCATCCCGAAACCAAATGTAACTTTGGAATTCTGGTATACCCTAGTCTTGTTGTTTTCGTCAATATATGAGGGATTATACCACATGAAATTGTTGGCATAAAAAGAAAAGCTATGCCCTTGCTTTGTTTCTTTTCTAATTTGAAGGTGAAAATTGAAATATGTTGGGATTGGTGTGTTCTTATAGCGATTGTCTGAGTTGAAAAGGTCAGAGAATTCATCACTAGATCTCATGTTCTCAGGAATCTCAACATATTCTCCAGTCTTTTCGTAATATGCAATAGGGTAGATGCTAGGGTATTTTGAAACTTCATTCTTATTTTTCCAATTGGCTTCTCCCGTTAAGGTTACCATTAATTTAATTTCAGGAATATGCTGAATTACCGTAAGGTTAGATCGGCATATATACGCATTATAGGCAGGTGTTTCATAAACGCCATATCTGTTTGTCTGACTACCCGTTAAGGAGCCTGAAGATTTAACAGATGGGACATCTCTATGCGAGTTGGTTTTTAGATAGCTTCCTGATAAATTAAATCTGGTATTTGTCGCTTTTATTTTAGGAAATTGTGCACTCAGTTCTATACCTGTTGTTTTCGATTTAGAAGCATTTACGTAGGTATTCATTTTACTTGATACATAAATTGAATTACCAGTAGGACCAACTAATGGTTGTTTGTCTGGATACTCTTCTAAAACTTCCCAAATCTCTTTTTCAAATGTTTTTAATATGCTATTACTCGTTATTCCATTGGTAATTTTTTTCTGGAATAGGGTAAGTCTAAAATTCCATTCTTTATGTTCGAAGTCAATACCACCTTCAAAAGTTTCCCCTTTTGAAGGTTTTAAATATCCATTTTCAGGTTGGTGAATGTAGGTTGTTACTACGGCTAGCCTACGAGCTTCGTCGTTGGCATAATGGTTAAGGTTAAGAATGTCGAAATAAGCAGGAGCTGGATTTAATTGTAGCATTGATGGAGCTTTGTAGGATAATCCATAGGCTGCTCGAATTCTAAATTTGTCAAAATATTTTGCCGAAAGTGAAAGTCGAGGAGATAGCAAATGATATTTTTCAATCATATAATCATATCGAGTACCAATTTTAATTAGGTAGCTAGAATGCTCTCCTGAGTAATTGATGTCATCCTGAAAATAGGCTGAGTAAATTTTACTTGCAGGTACATTATAGAAATTAGTTTCACGAGATCCAGGTCCAGTAATACTAGCTGTTTGTCCATTTTCATCAAGAACTTTTCCTTTACCGTAGTTTTTATTGAAGGAATATTCAACCCCAATATTTGTGTTGTGTTTTAATTTTCCTGTCGTAAATATTTGTTCTGTATCAAGACGACCATTAATATTAAGGGGCGCACCATAAACTTCAGTGTTTTGATAAAATCCAATGCCAGTGTATCCCGTAAAGTAAGTGCCTGCTGTTAGTGATTCTATTATTGGATATGGGCCACCCATGTAACGTTTTCTCGTGGAGTGTTGGCTCGAATAATTGACACTAATGCTATAATTTGTTCTACCCAGAATATTAAGTCCTCCGCTATTAGACAAACGATAGTTATGGTTTTTATATTTAGTTTTTACATAAGCAATAGGTTCATCTGGATCTGATCTTTGACCATCAAAAGACAAACCATAATTGAAAGCTAAATTATTCGACCATGATCGTTTTTTAGAGAATTCCTTGGTCCATCTAAGTCCTGAATTAATACGTTGGTAGTAATTTCTCCTCGATGTGGTTTTATTGTTAGCGTAAGTGTAGTCTAAATCTGTATTTAAAAAACCGCCATTTTTTAATTTAAAACCTTTGTTAATTCCACCCTGATATGATAAAGGATTACTGTTAAAACTAACTCTCCAAGGTGTATAACCTGCTTTTCGTTTTATTAGAACAGCGCCCGAAGTTATATTTCCGTATTTTGCGCTTGCAACACCTGAAACAACTTCTACCGATTCGATATTGGATGCAGGAATGTCTCTTAAATCAATTCCATTATTTGCACTGTTTCCAACAGTATTATTGGCAGTGTTGAAAGCTTGCATATTCGCATCATTACTTAATTGATTCCCATCAATAATAATTGCCGTACCAAATGAATTTACAGAACCTTCATCTCCTGCACTGCGCAGATTAACCTGAGCAGATGTGCTTAAATCCGTTGCACCAACTTGGTTTCCAGGAATCAATTGTAAAATATCGCTTACACTTATGGGTTGTACTTGTTGTATGGCTTGGCTACCAATTTTATAGGTTGTACTTCCTGCTTTGCTTTGGCTTGCTTTTGCAGTAACTGTAACCTCTTTTAAATCTAGGCTCGACGGGTTTAGGTAAATTTTAATACCATGTTGCGAAGATTGAAAATCAATTTCTTTCTCTTGGGCTTGGTAACCTAATACAGAAATAAGCATGGTATACTTGCCTTTCTTTATTTCGCTTAAAGAAAAAGAACCATCTTCCTTGGTTAAGTCATATACATGCGTTCCTTTAAGGTTCACCACTGTATAATATAGAGGAGCTTTTGTTTTGGCATCGAATACTTTTCCGCTTAGACTCAATGATTGTGCTTGCGCACTAATTGAGAGAAATAACAAAACAAAAAAGGGGATTAGAGATTTGGTTAGTTTCATCATGCAAATGGTTATTGGTTATCTCAAATGTAGTAGTTGCTGGTACTGCTTGCAAAAACAAAATGATGTGTTGTGATGTAATATAAAGTGTGTTAAATATGTGTAAGATTCGGTAAAAGAGAAGAATAGGGTTGATGATATTGAGAAAGAATAAAAATGTACATGAAGTGTTTTTGATGGGGTTGATGTGTTTTGAAAATTGTGCTTTATGAGCAATTAACCTGTGGTTTGCTTCGTGTACTGCTGATTTTCTGTAGGAAATTTTAAAAGGCGCATAAAACAAGGCTAAGAGCACCTCTAATTTCATTTGATACTTTACTCTATCGAAAAGTTAACTACATAACATGTACGTCAATTCAAATAAATATTTTCTCAGTAAAAAGTCTCTATATTATCTAACTAACAGTTATTTATGGCTTGTTGTGATAGGGTGGAATACATCATTATAAGAAAAATGACTTTCTCATTTTTGATAATCACAGTCTATATTTGATTCATCAATCAATACAAACGTTACCGAAATATCAAAATTTCACACCAATGAAAAACGCTTTAATTTTATTCTCTATTCTACTTTTTTCTGGTTCATGTGCCAATGGAGAAATGAAAAATGATAATTTAATTCATCACAAAGTTAATGTGAGAATTGAAGTTGAGCAATCGAAAATAAAGGTTGATAATTATATCGATTTGTCTGGACTTAATCTTTCGGAAAACCAGGCAATGCAATTTTCTTTAAATAAGAATCTGGTAATCGATTCTTGTAATTATACGTTTGAGAAATTAACGAGTGAAGATAGTAAGGAATGGAATGCCTATAGTATTAAAAATGCTAATCCGAACAAAAAGTTATTTATTCGATACGCTGGTGTAATTGCTGATCAAAAAGAAAAATTAAGTGCGCCACCAAAGCATGGTGCAAGTAAAGAAACATCAGGAATTGTTTTTGAAAAAGGTATTTATTTATCAGGAACTACAGCTTGGGTGCCTCGCTTCAAAAACATACCGCTAGTTACATTTGAAATTAAAGCCACTGTTAGCAAAGAATGGAATGTTGTTGCGCAAGGAGAGGAATTGTCTAACAAAATCGTAAATGATAGAAGACAGGTTGTATATAAGTCTTCCAAACCGACCAATCAGATTTATCTGTTAGGAAATAAGTGGACTAAGTATAGTATTAAAAGTGGAGCTGTTTCAGTACAAGCCTATTTAATTAATGCAGATGAACAATTGGCAAATAAATATATGTCGGCAACTTCTCAATATTTGAAAATGTATGAGAAGTTAATTGGAGAGTATCCTTATTCAAAATTTGCCTTAGTGGAGAATTTTTGGGAAACTGGATATGGTATGCCTTCATTCACTTTATTAGGACAAAGAGTGATTCGAATGCCTTGGATAATCAGTTCGTCATATCCGCATGAGTTGTTGCACAATTATTGGGGCAATAGCGTATTTGTTGATTACAGCAAAGGGAACTGGAGTGAAGGAATTACCACCTATATGGCAGATCATCTACTAAAAGAAATGAAAGGTCAAGGAGCAGAATATCGCCAATCATGCCTACAGAAATATTCTAGCTATGTGAATACCGAAAATGATTTTCCTGTTGTTGATTTTAAAAGCAGAACAACTAATGCCAGTAGTGCCATAGGATATGATAAGGTTGTGATGATAAATCACATGCTTCGAGTAAAATATGGTGAAGAGATTTTCCTAAAGGCTTACGCTGATTTTTATAAAACGAACCGTTTTCAGAAAGTATCTTTTGATGAAATTAGAGCAAGTTTTGAAAAAGTAACAGGAGACGATCTTAGTGATTACTTCCAGCAATGGACTAAGCGTAAAGGAGCTCCTGAAATAGAAGTGAAAAATTTAACTCAAGAAGAAACGAATGGGAAATACAAGTTGTTTTTTACAATTGTACAAACACAAAATACGGCTCCATTTTGTTTTGATTTGCCTATTTCTATCTTCCAGAAAGGAATTGGCGAGCTTGTGAAGAAAACGATAAATATCAATAAACAATCGAACAATTTCACTTTTGAGTTCGATTCTGAGATTGAAAGGGTTGAGTTTGATCCAGAATTTGATGTAATGAGAGGTATGGACTCTAAAGAGGTAGCCGTTACTTTATCTGGAATGCTAGGAGCTCAGAAGTGTACTGTTGTTTTGCCAAGAGAAAATCCAAATGTTGCAGATTATCAGGCAATGGCAAACGCTTTCAAAATGAAACAACTGAGGCTTCGAAAGCAGGTTGAAATTGTAGGAGATGATGAACTAGAGACATTTCCATCTACAGATTATGTCTTGGTTTTAGGAGAAGACAATAAATTTGCAAATAAAGCTAAGATTGAATCAAAGCTGACGGCTGGTTTAAGTAGCGAAGTACAAAAATCGTTTGAAAATAATACTGGTAGTTTGTTCTATATTCAATCTGTAGAAGAGCAAAAAATTGCTTTTATGGCTTCAAAGGATACAAAGCAGCTTACCCGAATATTTATGAAAATGGGACATTATGGAGGCTATTCATTTTTAGGTTTTGAAGGCGCTGAAGGCAAGAATACAATAAAAGGTATGTTTCCAATTTTAGATTCTCCAATGATATTTAATTTGAACAGAACAATTGATTTGTCAAATTACAACACAGCAGAAATTAAACGATCACTTTTGGGTGAGATGCAATAAAAAAACTTCCTTGTTTAACGATTACAAGGAAGCCAATTCAATGATTTAGTTAGTGTGTTTTTCGGGGTGTATTTGATTCAGTTCAATGCACCCCTTAAAAGTTTAAGAATTATTCTTTAATGCGCACGTATATGTGTTTGATATTGCGCTTCCCACTATCTCTTTCATCAATGTCAAAATGCTTTTGCATTGATTTGATCAGTGGAGTTAATTTGGCGAAACCATAGTTTCGAGGATCGAAATCGGGTTTCTTTTTGTTGATTAACGAACCAAGTTCAGCTAGGAATGCCCAACCATCATCATCGGCAATATCCTCAATGGAATTTTTTAGAAGACGAATGAACTTTTTATCGATTTTATCGAATTTATTTGCATCGCTTGCAGATGGTTCCTTTTTCTTTTCTTCATTTTCTTTTGCGCCAATAATTTCGATGTAGATGAATTTATCACAAGCAACAATAAAGGGATTTGGTGTTTTCTTTTCACCAATACCAATAACCAACTTGCTCGATTCACGAAGTCGTGTGGCCAAGCGAGTAAAATCACTATCACTAGAGACCAAACAAAATCCGTCAACCTTGTCGCTATGTAAAATATCCATAGCATCAATAATCATGGCAGAGTCGGTTGCATTCTTTCCAGTGGTATAAGAATATTGTTGAATTGGTGTAATGGCATGCTCTAAAAGTGCTGGCTTCCATCCAGCAACTGTTGGCCTCGTCCAGTCACCATAAATCCGTTTAATGCTGGGAGTCCCTAACTTAGCAATCTCATCAAGCATCCCTTTAATGTTTTTATAAGGTATATTATCGGCATCAATTAATACCGCAAGATTTAAATCTGTTTTTTCTTTCATTGTTTATCGTAATTGATATACTACTAAGGTAAGGAATTGTATTGAAGAATTGTCAATTATTTAAAGTGTTAATTATGTTATTTTAAGAAACGGTATTTGTAAATAGTACGATTTTAGGGCTTTATACATCTTGTATCTAAGCTTAAAAATTATTAAGATTGTACCTGATTTAGAGGCAAGGTAGAAAAGTTAAAGAAGGATTATTATAAGATGGATTATTTATTTGTAATATGTTTGGCCATATTGATATTTTTTATGGCATCCATTTTTTCACGTGAGATAAATCATATTTCTGACCGCATTTTTGTGTTTTGGTTGGTGTTGGTGCTTCTTGCTGAACTAACATTTTTTCTTTCCTCTCAGAATTTATTCGAAGATTTCCATTGGGTTTATGAGTTTGCATGTGGCAGTCATGTTTTGCATGGGACTGTATTTTATTTTTATGTGTTAAGCCTGGTAAATCCCACCTTTCAATTTAAAAAGAAAGACTTACTTCATGTTATTCCGTTTGCAGTTTATATGGGCTATAAAACAACAACAAAGTCTTTAGGCTTGGTTGATTGTTTAGAGGAAGGCGGTTGTTCACATTCTGATAATATTTATGCTGTAATTTCAGTATATATGAAATTCCTAATCATTATAGCTTACGTTGGATCAGCATATTCTATTGTATGGAAAATCAAAAAGGATAATCAGTTTAAACAGACAAATCCATATGGTGTAAAATGGATTTTTAGTATTGGGAATGGTGTTTTAATTCTTCTAGCTACGGTATTTACGATTCGAATTCTAGATAGTCTGGAAATCAATTTTGTTATCGATCAGGTAATGCTGATTAATATTATCGTTTCTGTTTTTGTGATTTCCTTTGTGTACATGTATACCAAATATGCATATATTTTTGCACATCCATTTGAGAATGTAGCTGCGGCAGAAACAGAAGGATTTAAGAAATTGGATGATTATTTGGAGCAAGAGGAGGAACAATACAATGAAATATGTGCTTACATAGAAGAACATCAGTTGTTCAAAGATGGAGACCTAACGCTTCGTAAATTGTCATCGAAAATAAACATTCCAGAACATACAATTTCTCAGCTAATAAACAGGGTAACCGACCGATCTTATTCTGATTTTATTAATGCTTATCGAATCAATTTTTTCATTGAACAAATTGAGCAAAATGCACACGAAGATCAAACTTTGCTTTATTTGGCATACGAATGTGGATTCAACTCAAAATCTTCCTTCAATAGAGTTTTCAAGCAGTTTCATGAAATAACACCTACCGAGTACATAAAAAGTAGAGGCTCTAATTAAAAACTCTCATTCCTTTTTTAGTTTAACATTTAATTACAATATTATTTTAGATAGAATCTAAGTAATGGCTAATTGATGCAAAATGAATTGAATAGGAGTGCAATATTCTAAAATGCTACACATTTTGGTTCTTATACACTAACTTTCATAAGTGATATCCTCTATTTTTAGTAAACAAAATTTTACTAATTGATAATTATTTAGTTCGCTTGTAATCCTTTGTTTGATCTAGATAATTTACTAAAACAAAACGTGTATGAGAAGTATTAAATTCCTGATTGTTCCACTACTATTAATTTCCATAGGTCTTAGTGCACAAAATAGGACTGTGACGCAGGAAGAATTGGATTACGATTATTTAAGCCACAAGTATGAGCATTTGGATGAGAATTTTAAGATTCATATTTCTTCAGAGAAGTTTCAGTCAATTGTTGAGCAACATCGTTTCATTCCAGAAAGGATAGAAGAGTGGAAAGATTCCATTAGTGTTGTAACTATGGGAGAGTTTAACAATTGGCATAAGTGTCGAATTGCAACAGGACATATTACCTATAGCTTTAAAAGATTAGCATATCATCTTTGGATTACAGAATCAAAAGCAAAGAAGCTTTGTGAAAAATACAATGTTGAGCATACCTATCGATTCTATGCATATATGAAACAACCAGAGAAGTGGGACGGCTCAATGAAAAAACGAATGTTGAAATTAAGGAAAAAGGTGGCAAAAGCATCAAGTAATCCAGATGTTCTGACCATGACTAATAAAATGTTCTTGAAGCAGGCTTGGCGTTCTAGTCCTGAGAGAATAAAAGATTTTGAGAAACTACACAAAGAAAGACATGCTGAAAGAAAAGCAAAAAATCGCCATCAAAATCCAAGATAACAAATCAATACAATTTGGGCAGGAAAGAGCTAATATCTATTTAAGGTATTAGCTCTTTTTTTTTGTTTAAATGAATGCAAAAGATTGCGGATTGTAAGAATACCAAGATTATGGTATTGCAAACACATGCTCCGTTTTCAACCTTTGTGCTCTCATATGATGGGATAAGTATAAGGATTCGTAGTTCAACAATTAAGAGAGGGTCAAAAATCGAATTTTTATCGATAATAAATCCGAATATTAATTCTGCAAGCTTCTTTAGAGTGAATCAAATTAGGATTAAAAGTGGTTGAAATACAGGAGGTAGGACGTGTCTATTTGTGAAATGACACCTCATTCAAAGTCTCAAATCGCAATTTGGAGCGATAGAGCAAAGATTGTTTAGCACTTTTCGGCTGGAATCAAAAAAAATAATTAATCACTGTTATGAGTAAAAAACGAGTTAGCCTTTTCAGAAATATATTACAGTTTTCTGTATTAGCTCTTATTATTCTCTTTTTCATAGGGAATCAGTTGGGTTTAGGAGTTGTAGATTTTGAGGCGTATTGTCCAATGGGAGGAATCCAAGCCATATTAACTTTAATGCAAGACGGATTAATTGCATGTAATATGACAGTTACTCAAATGGTATTGGGTGCTATTTTTATATTTACTGTATTGGTGTTGGGGAAATTATTTTGCAGTCATCTTTGTCCACTAGGAACAGTTTCCGAAGCTCTTGGGAAAATAGGTGATCGTTTTAAAATCCGTAAAGAAATTAATGGAATTCCAGATAAACTTCTTCGAAGTTTAAAATACATACTTCTGTTTTTAACCTTAACAATTACATTAAAAACAGGTGAGCTTTTTTGCAAGGAATACGATCCTTTTTATACGAGTATTACCTTATTTGGCCATCGAGTAAACTTTTTATATGCTACCATTTCAATTTCCATATTTGTTATTGGTAATGTGGTATTCAGATTATTTTGGTGCAAGTATATGTGTCCTCTTGGAGCGATTTCAAATATTTTCAAATACTGGGTTGGTGTAGCAATTGTAATTGTTGTTTTAAGCTCTATGTATTTTTTCGAAGTGGGTATTGATGTTGCATACATTGTTGGAATCATTTGCTTGGCGGGATATGCATTAGAGATATTCAAAATACAGACTAAAAAGCAATCAGTTTTAAAGATAATTCGTCATCCTCATACATGTATCGATTGTGGTTTGTGTTCAAGATCTTGTCCTCAAGGAATTGATGTAGCTGATTTGGAGTTGGTGAAACATCCTGATTGTAACATTTGTGGTGATTGTGTTTCTGCTTGTCCAAAAGAAGGAGCATTAACCCTAAACGAGAAGTTAAATGTAAAATGGTTGCCATCGGTAATAGTAGTTGTTTTGTTTGTTGTTGGATTAGTAATTGGTAATCAATACGATTTACCAACAGTATCCAAAGCATGGGGTAGCCCAGAACAAATGGAAACTTCAAAAGAATTTAAATTAGAACACTTAAGTCATATTACCTGCTTTAGTAGTTCGATGGGTTTTGTTCGCCAAATGAAAGAAGTTGATGGTATTTTAGGTGTATCTACCTACATCAGCGATCATTCTGCCAACATTATTTTTGATACAACTAAAGTTAGTGAATTGGGAATTCGTAAAATGCTTTATACACGTTCTAAGCAATTTATAGAAGCACCTGCATTGGATCAAAACCTTGTCGTTCACAAACTACGTTTCAAGCACTACATTTCAAAAGACGATTTAGCGAAGATTGCTGAAAGATTATTAGGTACAAAAATATATCAATTAGAAACTCAATTTGATACGGAAATAAGAATGTTGGCATTTTGTGATGCAAGCATTACCGAAGCAACTATCGAAGGACTAATTAATTCTGTGAAAGTTGGTCGCAATACGCCATATCAAGTCGCTGGTGTTGTGAAATCACCTGTACCTGTTAATGGACTTGGTTTGATGAAAAGAACCTTTAGAAATTACAAATCCACTTTCAATAAAATCAAATCTTATCCAAAAGAACAGATTCGTTCTTTAAGTGTTGAGGTAAAAGACTGGCCTAAAAATGAAGGTAAATTTAATTTGTTAGCCAATCATATTGGTAAAAAGTACGATGGAGTTGTAGGAATGGATGCTGCATATAACGAGAACCCAATGCTTAAAATTTATTACATACAAGATAAGATTCAGCCTCAAGCAATTTTGGATTGGATTAGCAAAGATGAAATGACTTTGGTTTATACAACCGGAGAAATAGAACAAAAAGAAAACCCATACTCTTTTGTTTTGGATAACCAACTTAACCCACTAGACTAATTAAATAACCAATCTATGAATAAAATTTATCTAATAGCACTTTTAGTTTGCCTTCAATTTCAGGTTTTTGCTCAAGGATTGACGGTAACTGGAAAAGTAGTAGAGGCAGGAGACAAACTCGGTATGCCTGGAGTTACAGTGCTTGAGAAAGGAACATCGAATGGAGTAACCACAGATATCGATGGAAAGTATGCATTAAAAGTAAGTAAAGCTGATGCCGTATTGTTGTTTTCTTTTATAGGATACGAAACGCAAGCTATTCCGGTAAAAGGACAAGCCGTTGTAAGTGTAAAATTAAAATCTGCAGACCAAAAATTAGGAGAAGTTGTGGTTTTAGGCTACGGAAGTGTAAAATCACGTGAAGCGGTTGTTGGTTCGGTTGAGCAGGTTAAATCTGCTGATTTACTAAAACACAGTAATGCCATAAGTGTTGATCAAATGTTAGAAGGTCAGGTAGCGGGTGTTTACTTAGAGTCGGAAGATGGCAATCCGAACAGTCCGGTGAAAGTTCGTATTCGAGGTAATAGTTCTTTGCCAGATTTAGGTTCCAACATAACGGCCTCGAGTGAGCCCTTGTACATTTTAGATGGAGTTCCGTTGATTGATGCTTTAAATCCGAATATAAATCAAGCGTCAGGAGCAGCGGCCGATGAACAAATCACAATCAATCCTTTGGCTTTAATTAATCCTGAGGATATCGCTTCGGTATCGATCTTGAAGGATGCTTCGGCTGCGGCAATTTATGGTGCTAATGCAGCAAATGGTGTTGTTATAATAACTACTAAAAAAGGAAAAAAAGGAAAAACAAGAGTTAGTTTTTCACATAAAACTCTCCTGAGTAATCCGATTAATAAAGTTCAGTACTTGAATACCGATCAGTTTGTTGAATTATCAGAAGAGTTTTATCGCAATTCGGGTTATTCAGAAGAGAGTATTTCCGATAAGGTAGGTCGTACAGATGTATATACCAATTGGAGAGATTTAACGCTTCAAAATGCGATATCAAACCAAACCAATTTGAGTATTTCTGGAGGTGGCGAAAAAGTAACATATCGTTTATCTTTAGGATACAAGGACAATGAAACGACGACCAAAGGGAATGACTCAGAATCGATTACTTCGCGTATAAGTTTGAATGCAGAATTGGCCAAAGGAGTCAGACTATCTTATAATGGTGGTATTAGTTCATTTAGTTCAGATAAATATTTAGGTTTTGCTACTTATGCCTTTAAACCAAATATTCCGATTTATGATGAGGATGGTAATTACATCATAATGGACTCGTATGCCAATCCTTTGGCAGATTTAGAGCAAAACATTAATGAATCAGAAAAATTTTATTCCAACAACAGTTTAAAACTGGATATCAATATTACCAAAAACCTGAAATCGTCGAGTATGTTTGGTTTGGATTATACGAATACCAAACAATTTACTTTTTATTCTAAAGAAAATGGTCGTGGAGATGATAAAGGTGGATATATCAAAGAAAGACGAAGTGAGAATAGAAATTGGATTAGCTATACTCAATTAGAGTACAATGGTTCCTACAAGCATCATACTTTTAGCGCTTCGGCAGGTGTTCAACTTAAGCACGATGAAAGTAACAGTACAACTGGTGAAGAAGAGAATTTAATAACCGAAAAAATTAAAATCCTAGGCCAATCTAAAGAGGATGAGGATAGTGACGTAAAATCTAGCGAAAGTGAAAGTGCAATGCGTTCCTATTTTGGTCGATTCAATTACGATTTTTGCAAAAAATATTTCATGTCAATTAACTATCGAGCTGATGCTTCTTCTTATTTTGGTGGTGATCAGCAAGTGGAAAATTTCGCTTCACTTGGGGCATCTTGGATACTTTCAAAAGAAAATTTCTGGATAGAAAATGATATCATCAACTTTGTAAAGTTAAAAGCTTCCTATGGTAAGCTGGGAAATGCTAAAGTAGGTACTTTTTCTGCCAGAGGATTATATTCTTACAATACATCTTCAAATTATAATGGAAAGTTGGTTGCTAATCCTTATGCAGCACCCAACGAAGATTTAGGTTGGCAATCGTCCTATAAGTTCAACCTTGGTTTAACAGCCAAAATCTTAAAGAAATTTAATTTAGAGGTAGAATACTACAATAATAAAACCAAAGATGGAATTCTGTCGCTAAATGTGCCACCCGAAACGGGTTGGAATAGAATCTCGGTAAATACTGCCGATTTAACCAACTATGGTTTTGAGTTTACTTTAAAAGCAAACAACATTAAACTAGGAGAACTAAGATGGAACTCAAACTTTAATGTAGGATTCAATAAAAGCAGATTAGATCGCTTATCATCTTATTCAGATCAATTCACTTCTGGAAATGCAGGTTTAATTGTTGGTGAATCTACTTCTTTAATAAGGGGTTATGAGTATGCGGGTGTTAATCCAGATAATGGTAATCCACAGTGGTATATGAAAGATGGTTCGATAACAGATGAAAGTAGTGTTTTAAAAAGTGATTTTGAAAACAAAGTCATTATTGGAAAAAGTAACCCTGATTTTAACGGAGGCTTTTCAAATAGTTTCTCATATAAGGGATTCAATTTAAATTTTATGATTTCTTATGAGTATGGAGCAGATAAATTGATGCCTTATGCAGCAAGAGATATGGAGAAAGTTTTGTCGTTAAATATCTATAATAAGAGTATTAATTTATTGGATAGGTGGCAAAAACCTGGAGATATTACTGATATTCCGCGTTTAGCACAAGATGTAAAATTTAATGATAGTAGCACGAGATATTTATACGATCAGACCAATATCTCTTTACGATCTATCTCATTAAACTACAGTTTTCCGAGACATATTTGTGAGTCAATCAAGTTAGCAAATGCATCTATAGGTGTTAATGTATCTAACATTTACACTTGGTATAAAGAAGGTGGAGAGTCCGGAAGAAATGGTATTGCCGAATATCGTTACCCATTCCCTCAATCAAGAACATTTGCTTTTCAGTTAAAGCTTGGAATTTAATCATAAGAAAAAACAGAAAGAAATGAATAAATTAATATACATAGGATTAATGGCATTTGGATTAATGTCTTGTTCCGATTTTTTGGATATCGATGATGAAACCAAGATTTCAAATGATCAACTATTCTCTACGCTAAGTGGAGTAGAAGAAGCTTTAAACGGAGTGTATTATGATTTGACCAATACAAGTTATTATGGGAATCAGTTAATTATAGGTCCTGAAATAAAAGGTGGAAACCTTAAGTTTAATGATCTTACTTTTGAATCTCCCACTTCTTATTACTATTTGCCTTCATTTCATTTTACTCATACGGTAGATGGTGATTATGATTATATGGAGGATTGCTATGAGCATATCTATTCTGTAATTAGTGGAGCAAACAATATTATTGAAAATATTGACTATGCAACAGATGCAAGTGAATTGGAAAAAACTCAAGCTGTCGCAGAAGCAAAAGCAATACGAGCCTTAGCTCACTTCGACCTAACAAGACTATATGCTCAGCCTTATTCTTATTCTGCCAATGCACAACATTTGGGTATTGCTTACCTATTGAAAAATATTGCTTGGGACGAATTGGTGTCTCGTGATTTATTATTCGATAATTACGAAAATATTATCGCCGATTTATTAGCTGCTGAGGCAAGCTTAGGAACAGCTCTTGGAATCGAAGATGCTAATTATTCCAAAGCTTACCTATCGAAAGTAGGAGCTCAGGCTTTGTTGGCCAGGGTTTATTTGTACAAAGGAGACTGGGATAAAGCCAAAGAATATGCAACAAAAGTGATAGAGGATGGAAGTATTTCACTTCTTGATAATTCTGATGTTGTTGATTCATACAAAAGTCAGGAACCAACCAAAGAGGATATTTTTATTCTCGATAATAAAGGGATAAGTATTGGAGCTCCTATTTCTAAAACAATTGGAATTATGGATGATAGAACTAGTCTTTATTTATTACCGTCTGATGATCTAATAAACTTATATGATGATGGAGATGTGAGAGGAGAACTGTTTGCAGAACAGATGGAAAAAACACTTACTACAAAATGGACTGAATTTTCAGGTAAAGATAGATGTAATTCTATTATTCGATTAGCAGAAATGTATTTGATTCGTGCAGAAGCATCATTGAATCTTCCTGTTTCTGATGAAGTTCAAGCACGTGCTGATTTAGATGTTATCAGAAAAAGAGCAAACCCTAATGCCACAAATCTTCAGTTATCCGGTTCAGCTTTAAAAGAAGAGTTATTTCAAGAACGAAGAAGAGAATTGGCTTTCGAAGGTCATTTGTTCTTTGATATTGTTAGAATGGGAAGAGACTTGAGAAGAGTTGATTGCAATGCACTGTACAATGTAAATGTTGATTATCCTAGCAACTTGTTTGTCCTACCTATTCCTGAAGATGCAATGGAGTACAATGATCAAATGGTTCAAAATCCAGGATACTAAAGAAAAAATCAAAAAAATATATTTATTAACCATAACTAAAATCTAATACCAGATGAAAAAAAATTATTTAAACTTTTTATGGCTTGCTGTAGCAGCAATTTTTTTTGTGAGTTGTAGCGACGATAACGATCCTGTAATCCCTAAGTTATCGATAATGGCTGATGTTGTTGAGATATCAGAAACAGCAACTTCTGCTTTGGTTGTTAAAGTGACTGCTGATGCAACTGTTGGTACTGCTTATAATGTAGGCATCACTCTATCAGGAACAGCTGTTGAAGGAGTAAACTTTCAGGAAATTGCTAAAACCATTACAATTCCAGCAGATGCAGCTTCTGCAAATATTTTTGTAACCCCTATTAATGTTTCAGCAATTGAGGATAGCAAAACGGTAAGTATTGCTTTAAATGCAGGTACAGCTTACGAATTAACGGAGACTGCTAATCTTGCAATTACGATTGTAGATAATGCAAATCCTCCTTCGGATGCTCCTGAGGTATCTTTTGCAACGTCTAATGTTGTAACGAACCCTTACCTAGAAGAAGTGAAGACGATTACTGTTGGTTTAACTAAAACTTTTACTTCAGATTTAATCATTCCTTTAACAATTACAGGAGATTTAGTAGCCGATACTGATTACGAAATTGCTGGTTTAACTAACAATGCAATTGTAATTCCTGCAGGAGCTGTTTCTGCTGACTTTACAGTAACAATGATGAATACAGCTGTTGTTGATATGAACAAAACGCTTGAGTTTGCGTTTACCGCTCCAACTGTAACGGACTATGCTGTAAAAGCAACTGAAAATACTTTTGCAATTAATGCAGTTGACCCTCAAGTTGATTTTTCTTCTTGGTTTAATGATGATAATAGATTTAATTATCTATATGAATCAAGAGCAGAGAAAACACCTACTTATATTGCAAATGCTGATGCTTACTATTTGAAGAGATATTATTTCTCTAAGACAGATTTGGATGATTCTCCTGAAGGATCTTGGAATCTTTTATCTGGTAACCATTATTTACATGTGTCACCAAATAACGATAATCAGTGGAGTGAAGTGATAAATGTTCTACATAGATCTTTTGGGGAATATAGTATTGATATTGTTGAGCAAGAAAGATATGAGATTCAGGCAGGTGATTATTTAGGACTTGCAAATTATTTTTCTAATGAAGCTACATATTCTAAAACTGCTTTAAAAGCAGAAGAAGGATGGTTCCGTTTCGTATCAACTGATGCTTCTGCTACAGAGGGGACTGTTGTAGTTCCAGAGCAAACATTAACTCTTTATAAAATTAAAGAAGGAGTAGATTGGAAAGCAAAAACTACAGTTGATGTTACTGATGGTACAGAATCTTATTATTTTTGGCACGAAGATTCTAGAACCACACAAGGTGATGTTTCTCAGTCGGCAAATGTAACTCCTGTCGCTATTAATGTTGCAAGGTCAGTAGGTACTTACAATTCTGCAACAAAAGAAATTCAAGTTGATATTACATTTACTTGTGATGATGCTGATTTGGATATCGATCCTAAGTACATTTACGAGCAAGATGGTGATACTTATACATTAAGAATTAAGTATATCAACAGATACTAGTATTTGGAAAATAGTTAGAGTGATCGAATTTAATTCGGTCACTCTTTTATAAATAATTTAACCAACCAGATTAATTTAATCTTACCCAATGTTACGATTCAAATTATCCTTTCTCTTATTGATTTTGACACTTAGCTTTTCGGCAAGTGCACAATCCAATAATGCAGCATTATCCAAAAAATACCATGCATTGGTAAATAAAGCAGAAATCAGCGACAGCGGTTTTATTAGTATCCACAAAAGTGATACGAAGTTATGGCTTGAAATTCCTGATAGCATAATGGGAAGAGATTTGTTAATTGGTAGTAGAGTAGAAGAAATTAGCTCAACTAGAAACGCTGTAGCTGGGCAAATGATGCACAATCCTATGATGGTAAGGTTTAGCCATGATGATCAAACTGTGTTTATGCATTTGATGGACAATTCGGTTGCGGTTGATAAGAACGATTCGATAAACATTTCCTTCAAGCTAAACAACAAACAAACAGTTCTGCATACATTTAAAATTGAAGCGAAGAATGTAAAAAGTAATGCCTGTGTAATTGATGTCACTAAATTTTTCAGTTCTCAAATTGCGCAAATCTCACCTTTTGGAGGTGCCAGCCTCGGAAAATCAATAGCTGAAGTTACGAAAACAATTAGCGCAAGAGCTTACCCTAGCAATGTGGAAATTGTAACTCAAATGGGATTTGCTGGAAAACGCAAGTCATTTATGTGTTCGATGCACCGCTCAATTGTTTTGCTACCTAAAGAACCTATGCAAGCTCGTTTGTCTAGTACGTTAATTGGCTATTACGATGAGCCTAAAAAAGAATTATCTTCAAATTTTATGGATGCAAAATCATATGCATTCATTAAACGATGGAGAATAGAAGCCAAAAAAGAAGATGTGGAACGCCATAAAAATGGTGAATTGGTTGAACCTAAAAAGCCAATTGTTTTTTATGTAGACAATTCTATTCCTGAAAAATGGAAAGGATATATTAAAGCTGGTATAGAAGACTGGCAAAATGCTTTTGAAGCCATAGGCTTTAAAAATGCAATCATCGCAAAAGATTATCCTGTAAGCGACAGTCTTTTTTATGCGAACGACTTTACAAATTCATGTTTCAGATATGTAACAACAGAGAAAGCAAATGCGATGGGGCTCCATTGGATTGACCCTCGTTCTGGTGAAATACTTCAAGGCGACGTATTGTTTTACCACAATGTGATTAGCAAATTATACCAGTGGCGTTTTGCCCAAACAGCTGCTGTTGATCCTGCTATTCGTGGTGATAAAAACGAAGTAGAAGAAAAAGTTATTGGTGATTTGATCCGTTATGCAGCAGCACATGAAATTGGGCATACTTTAGGCTTGAAACACAACTACAGAGCATCCTATGCTTATCCAGTAGATTCTTTGCGTTCTGCAACGTTTACAAAAAAGTACGGAACAGCAGCATCCATAATGGATTACGCTCGAAACAATTATATCGCTCAGCCAAAAGATAAGGGTGTGAGTTTAACACCTCCTATTTTGGGAATTTACGACTACTTCTCAATTAAATGGGCATATCAACCAATATATACAGCAAATAGTCCACAGGAAGAAGAAACTGTATTGAACCAGTGGATTGCAGATCTTAGTAAGGATGACATGTATTTGTTCGGAACCAAAAATGGAATGGGCGATGGTACTTTAGATCCTTCAGTTTTATCGGAGTCTTTAGGTGATGATGTTGTTAAAGCAGGAAAATACGGTGTTGCAAACATCAAAGTAATCATGGAAAATTTAATTGCTTGGACTGCAACTGAAAATGATTCTGAACGAGATTTAGATACAATGTATGCTGCTGTAGTTAAGCAATACAATCGTTATTTAAAACATGCCGAAGCTCGCCTGGGTGGTATGTTTGAGTTTGATATTACAAACGAAACACATCCAGATGAATTTGTAGCAGTTAGCCGAGACAAACAGAAAGAAGCGCTTGATTTTATAATGAATGAATTGCTAACACAGTACGATTGGATGAATACTTCTGATTTTTCTGCGAGAATGGGATCCTTAGATCAAGATATCATGATATCACAAGGGAAAACCATAAAAGGTTTGATTGATAGAGCTGTATTGGTTAGGATGTTTACCTGTTCTAATCGATCTTCAGATCCATATTACGTAAGTGAGTATTTAGGAGATCTTACAGAGAAGCTTTTCGAAGTATCCAAAAAGAAACAAAGTACAAACTGGTTGAGAAATATGCAGGCGGAGTATGTAAAAGCTTTGCAAAAAATGCTCGATGAGAAAAGTACTGATGGCGGTCATCCATTTAAGAATGTTGTGATGGCGGATATTCAAGCTGAGTTGTTGGCAATTAAAACGCTTGCAAACAAGAATACTGAAAAAGGAAATGAATCCGTAAGGAAACACTTTTCGTACTTGAATTTCATTTTGAAATAGGATACTTATTTCTTAGTTAAATAACAAATAAATTAATAATTGGCGAACTACTCGTTTGTCAAAACGGGAAACCTACAACAAAATACAAAAATGCTTAGACTAAAATTATTGTTTATTTGCTTAGCCTTATTTATGGCATCGGCAAAGGCTGACGAAGGAATGTGGATTCCTGCTTTATTAAAAAAATATAATATCAAAGACATGAAAAAGGCAGGTTTTAAACTTTCTGCCGAGGATGTTTATGATATCAATAAGATATGTTTGAAAGATGCAATTGTAGGCTTGGGAAAAGGTTCTCGCCCAACAACTTTCAGTGGAAGTGGATCTTTTATTTCATCTACCGGTTTGGTTTTAACCAATCATCATACCGTTGTTTCATATTTACATAAGCACAGCTCTGATGAGCGCAATTACCTGCGTGATGGTTTTTATGCCTCGACGAAAGAAGAGGAATTACCGGCAAAAGGATTAACGCTTTCGCGCTTAATACGAATGGAAGATGTTACTGCTCACTTGAAAGAAGGTACAGATACATTGAGCGCACAAGAAGCAAGCAGATTAATGAATGCTCGTGGAAAAAAGTTGGTAGAGGCCGTGAATACAAATGCAACAATAACCGCTGACATTAAAGCATATTTTGGAGGCACTCAATTGTTTCTTCAGGTGTATGAAGTGTATCGTGATGTTCGTATTGTTGCGATGCCTCCTTTATCATTGGGTAAGTTTGGTGGAGAGAATGACAATTGGAAATGGCCACGTCAATCTGCTGATTTTGGAATTTTAAGAGTATATGGAAACTCAAATAATGAATCGTTAAAATATTCAATTACTAATCAACCGATTACTCCTGTTAATCATTTGGAACTATCGTTAAAAGGATACGAAGAAGATGATTTTGCAATGGTTTATGGATTTCCCGGAGGAACAAAGCAATATCTCACAGCAAGAGCCATTCAGCAAGTGGCAGAGGTGAAGAATTACCACGGAATTAAAATTCGAGATGCAAAAATGGCGATTATTACTGATGCGATGAATTCGAGTGAAGAATTATGGTTGAAGTATTCTGATTATATGGCTAAAACTTCGAACAATTTGTTGCGATGGAAAGCTGAGTCGAGAGGAATTGAGAAGCTTGATTTAGTGAATCTGAAAAAAGAGGAAGAAAAGAAATTTATTGCTTGGGTAAATTCATCAGCAGAATTGAAGGAAAAATATGGCGATGTTATACCAGGAATAGAGTCATGTGTGGCTCGATTAGATACGCTCGAGAAGTTGAATTTGTACGTTTTCGAAGCAGGAATTAATGGAGGAAACTTTGTTTCTTTTGCTGGCAAATTCGACATGCTTAATGCAATTTGTTCGCGAAAAAATGTAAATGAGAAAAGGTTGAACAAAGAGTTGAGAAACTTACGAGTTGGTGTGTCAAATTTCTTTAATGATTATGATTTAGAGACGGAAAAGAAGTTTTTAAAAGTTATGGTGAAGCTTTACGATGAAAATGTTGGAGACTCTTTAAAACCATCACAAATTGTTGAGGCACGCAAAAAATACAATGGTGATTTCGATCAGTATATTGATGAAGCTTTTGAACAATCCATATTTTCTTCGAAAGATAAAGTGAACAAATTTTTAAAGTATTTCACAAAGGAAGATGCGGAAAAGATCGATAATGATCCTGTTTTTCAATTGTGTTTGAGCTACTTTTTGATCAACAAAGATCATGTAATGAGACAGCGTGGTAAAGTCCGTAAAGAGTATGGTAAATATCATACATTGTATTTAGGTGGAATAAGGGAAATGAAAGAGGGTGAAAAATTGGTTCCAGATGCGAACAGAAGTTTGCGTGTTTCTTTCGGTCAGATAAAAGGGATCAATGATGAAGGAGTAGAATACCCATATGTGTCAAGCTTAAATGACTTGGTGGAAAAAAATCAGGAGAATTCTAAAATTTACCCTGTTCCAGAAGCTTATGCACAAATCTGTAAAGAAGCCATAAAGGAGAGTAAGAAAGCAATTCCAACTTGTTTTATCAGTAATTGCCACACTACAGGAGGAAACTCTGGAAGCGCTGTTTTAAACGCAAAAGGAAAATTGATTGGTTTGAATTTCGATAGCGCAGGAAATGGTTTGGTTGGCGATTATAAATTTATGCCAGAGCTAACCCGTCAAATTTCAGTTGATATTCGCTATGTGCGATTTGTTTTGGAAAATCAGCTTAAAGCGAAAGCATTATTAGAAGAGTGGAAGTAAAAAAAAGTTCCAAGGAACAAGTAAAAAGGAATAAAGTATAAAACGCTTTAGTTAGTGGTTGTGATGCAGAGAAACAAAAAATGGTTATCGTCAGTAGTGCGGCTGATAATCAAAGTTTCTCTGCATTTTGTGTGTGCCCTGCATGAGCATGATCACACCCACCGAAAGGTCAGTAAAAATGTTAAATATACAAATTTAGCAT
>JAEINT010000035.1 GCA_016342745.1 Labilibaculum sp. | reverse complement strand
AACGGGATATATTTTACCCAAAAGCGCCACACTTTTCCGCCGACATGCGCTGCACTTTTTCACCGGCGTTTACAAAATCAAAGGGATGCTATTTGATAGCCTTGCAGACATCAAAGATGAAGTATCAGAAGCTTACCAGGAAGCCCTGAGGCAAGCCAGGAGGAATATCGGCAAGGGCATATATATGAGTAGAGGCAGAGAACTTTCTTTCCTTGTAAACGGAAAAGATGACCCTCGTAGAGAAGAATGGAATGGAACATTAAAGCAGTTGAAATCCTTTATCGATGAAGCTATTCTAAGTAATGCACCTGATGTTATGATTGACGGTGGCATTAATTATGCAGAATCAATTCAAGATTATAAAGACGGTTCTTACGATCCTTGGGTTGAAGAGTGGTCTATAACCATTTGGGAAAATCCTAATGTTTCAAAATAGTAAAATTACACGACATAAAATATAAAATTATATAAGGAAAAATACAATGGCAACTTTAATTAAAATCAATGGCAAAAAAGAAAATATTGAATCAGCGAATGGCAAAGCATTTACATTGGAAGAACTTCAAAAAGCTGTCAATGGGTATATTCAGCTTATTCCTATCAATTCTGGTAAATACGCTGGCAAGCTTATGATTATAGATGAAGAGGGTTTACTCAAGTCAAATCCCAAACTTAATGAAGTAGCATCTGAAATTGCAGACAGAAGAATTGTAGGTCAGGTATTGATTATTGATAAAACTCAAATTAAATGATGCCAGAGTGTGAATTTTTCAGCTCTTATGTAGGTAACAATAACAACCTTTTTTGGAGAGAAAAATGAAATCTAAAGTTAAATACTGGGAACATGTAATACGAGCAGGTAAGCAGATTGAGCCAATTACAAATGAAGATGTCGCCAATTACGAATTGGCTAGTTATTATGTTTCGCAAATTGAAGAAAAAACAGCAGCTTAAATTTAAAGGAATCAAAAATGAAAAATTTTGAAGTTAGCTTCAGATTGAATGGCAAAGTTTTCAGAGAAATTGTAACAACCACTAATAGTTTTAAAGCCAGGGACTTGATCAGAGCCAGATACCCAGGAGCTGTAATAACTGGAGCCAAGGAAGTGTAGCGAATCTATGGAAAAGATAGAAAAACAGCAATATAAATTTGAGGAGTTTGATGAATACGTATCATTATTTAATATTGTACCAGCAGGTAATAATGACAGCCTCGTCCTACTCCGCAAGATTGTAGATGGCATACAGAGTGACGTTTTTGATCGAAATCCATGTGTTTTAATTGTTGGAGAAGGGTCAAAGGATTTCGCTATATCTTTAGCTAATTCTTTATGTTCAGATGATATAAGAGAATTTGAAGCAAAGTATCTGAACACTACACAGAGCCAAATGGAGTTCCTTGGTGATAGCTTATATGATACCATTCATATTCTTAACAATATTAATAGTGCTGGGATGAGCGAATCTATGATATGGTCTGTCATCAAGAATCGAAAATGTCGGTTTAACAACTACCGTGGAGACCCAGAGATATATTACCATATCAATGGTCAAATTATTCTGACCGCTGAAAAAATAGAATCTGTACCTGTCCCTATTTTGGCTGCATCTGATTTTAAAGTGCTAATAGAACCGTATACCCAAAATCAGTTAGAGCTGCTTGTGCATCAACGATTATGGTTTTGTGGGATTGACTATGGCAAAGATGAGGAAGTATTGAAAACCATTGTTGAATATGGTAAAGGCGAACTCCAGCGAATTCTAAACCTGATAAAAATTTGTATTCTGCTTGCTCAAACAGAAGGCGAAAGTGAATTATCTGTAGAAATGGTTAAACGAGCGTCAAGGATGTATTGAATAATTGCCAGAGTGAAAAAAATCTATCCTTATACAGACATAAGATAATAATTTTAAGGAAATAAATAATGTTGATCCGAGCGATAACAAAAACTAAGAAAAATATAATCGATAAATATACTGTCTATTTTTGGGATGATAGTTGTTTAATTTTGAGTTTAAACCCTGATAGTCATCAAGGGATTAGCCAATGGGGAGAATGTTTTGGAATAAATGATGCCGATTTTGAAGAAGCAATTGAAAATGATAACCAACTTGTGATCTTGGGGCAAATAGGAAAGTTGACCAACTTCTTTGATTTGCCATCGATAATTCAGGCTCATATTGAAAAAATGATAGCAGAGGCAGGTGGAAAATAGGGAGTGTTCTGAAATAGCCTAAAATCTCACACAAATATTTATCCTATAACCGCTTATTTCATCAGTGTTTATCCTGTGCGGGTAGGGGATTTTGAATTTTTTGCTAAAAACAAAGTTTTTACTTTGAAACAAGATGGGTTACTATATAATAAATAAATTGGAAAATATAGTTTCTGCGTGTGTTTGTGATATTGGTTCTTTACTGAGGTAATTAATATGACGTTATACGATGCTGTTAACAACAATGATATTTCTCTAGTTAAGTCTTTTCTTGAAAAGGGTAGTGATTTCAATTCCGTGTATGATAATGGCATAACTCTTATGCATATTGTTGCTGCAAACAATTATAAGGCAGTGGCAAAACTTCTAATATCCTATGGGGCATGTATTAACCATAAAGAGTCAGCTATGGGTATGACACCGCTTCATGTGGCTGTTTCTCATGGAAACGATGAACTTGTTTCGCTTTTTTTAGACAATGATGTTGATATTGAAATAACTGACTTCAATAATGTCACACCTTTGCAATATGCAATTAACAAAGGTGATCATGATATCATCGAGATATTTGAAAAGAATATAAGGCATAACTCTACCAAAATTGGCGGTTGGCTTATTCTGCCAGCAATAGGTTTGGTCTTTGGAGTTATTGCGGCTGTTATTGGGCTATTTTTAAGATTTTGGTGGAATTCTAATTTACAAAAATACCCCGAAATCTTCAAATCAGAGCTTTTGTTTGACTTTGGAATCACGCTTTTTATGATTTATGTGGTAACATGTTTTTTCAAAAAGAGACCTAATGCACCAGCGATGATGATATCCCTGATAACTACTCAAGTTATTGCATCTTCCCTGCTTCTGATAATAAGTATCGTAGGAGAAGCGGATCCATATATGGAAAAATACATAAAAGTCTTTGCTGGAGAGTTTATTGTAGCAGCCATCTGGATACCCTATTTCCTGAATTCAAAACGTGTTATGAGAACCTTTAATATAATTAAAAGTCGCGTTGTTACATTTGATGGTATTAAAATATACCTTTGGTCTGTATTATTAATAATTGTATTGGTCACATTTTACGAAAAAGCAATATTTGCTTTGTTTAATAAGATTCAACAGGAATATATGTTAAATCGTATTATTTCAATTGTGATGATTTTGATAAGTTTTATAGTTCCAATATTCAAATGGAAATATATAAAAGAAAACCTACATCCTCGCAAAATTACGGGTGTTATATTAATTCTGATTAACCTGTTATGCATGTCATTTATCACATACTTTGAATTCGATTATGGTTATTTTTTACCATTCCTTTTTGTTTTTGCTATTGCATCATGTTTGATAATTATTTTCGGGTGGAAATCATTAGCATATTTTATTCCATCATTAATGGTATACATTTTTCTTTTACCGTATCCGCAGAGTAGTTACTATGAGTTTCGAATCAAGATGTCTCAATGTACAAGCCTTATAACCATTTTTCTTACGGAGCTCTTTTCTGATGTTATTATTGAAAAACAAGGGGTTGTTTTGGCTATAAGCTCCTGTGGTAAAATGTTTTATCTTAATATTATGGATTCTTTCTATCCTGGGAAATTAGCTATTATTACCCAGGCTATAGTTCTAATTTCTTTTATCCGGAATAATATTTTAGGAAAGTGGTTTGTGTTTTGCTTGGCTATATCAGCATTATTGATTGTCGATCCTGCATGGCATATTATACAAATCTATTCATATTTCAAGGGGGATATCCCGAATAATATTCAGTTAGGTTTAATGCCATGGATATTAGTTCAAATAGCCATATTTATGATGTTTTTATTTGCATTATATGTTGGGAAAAATATATTTAATTTTGAACTTTTTGAAGGAAGGGTTTGTCGAAAATCATATTGGGTTTTTCGTTTGGTTTTTTGCTTGCCTGTGGTACTGCTTGGGATTGGGCTGGATTTACTATTTAAAACTCCTTATCTTTTTATGTATCTATCTAATTTGATAATATTTTTACCTTCATTATCACTTGACATGCAGCGTTGTCATGATGTTAATAGATCTGGATGGTTCTTGCTGATTGTACTAATCCCGATAGTTGGACCATTAATATTTTTGTTTACAGTATTGTTACGCAAAGGTGATTCAATTGAAAATCGCTATGGTTCCGCAGAGAACGTGTAATGAGTAGGGATGGCATAGCTATATGAACACTTAATAAATGCAACACATGAAAATGAGGATAATATGAAAAAACAATATTTGTCGGTTATTCTTTTAATAATAGCAATATTAGGAATTGTTTGCATTAAGATCAGTATTTTACAAAAAAGTGCTTATAAATCAAAACCAATATTTTTACGTAAATCCCTCAGTGAACTAGATGAGAAAAAGTTATTACCTTATAAAGTTATGTTAAAACACGATATTCCTGAGGATATGCTGGCTGTATTGGGAACAGAAGAGTATATTCACTGGACACTTGAAGATACCGAGTTACCAATAGATGAGTCTGGTCGCTATATAAGCTTATTTGTGACTTTTTATTCTAACTATCCAGAACGCCCTCCTCAAGTGGCTGAAGTAACATATTCGGTTGCGGGGAATAAAATTTTAAGAGTACGAAATTCTACAATCACCGTTCCTAATTGGAACCAATTTGAAAGTTCCACTCAAATACCTGTTCGGGAAATAACTGTTGAGCTTGCAGACAGAATTACTACGATAGATAATCAAATCATAACATATTTCTTTGTTTCAAACGGAGAATATTATTGTGATCGAAAAGAAGTGCGTTACCCTCGAGGTAGAAAAGATAGTAGGTATGGATACCTTAGTAAAGTAGAATTTAGTTTTCGTGACAGTAAAGAAATGGTTTCAGAACAATCGTTAGAACGAGTTGAAAAATTGTGTCGAGTATTGATACCAATTTTACGGTCGGAACATTGGCCAGATTTAGAAAAGGCAGGAAATCAATAGATATTTAGTGATTTAGGCATTGTATCTATGGATATGTGAACTGAATGAACAAACCAAAATTAAAATTTAATCTCGGCAAAATAACTATTACGTTATTTGCAAAACTCTCCCTCGAACGATCTGGACAAAAAGCAGAGCAGTTTCTCAATTTGCATAAAAAAGGGAATTATGGAGAAATTTCTGCGGAAGAAAAACAATGTAATAATGAAATAATTGAAAATAAAGCTAATAAGAAAGTTCTATCTGCATACACAACTGAATTCAATGAAATTATTTGGGTAGTGACTGATTTATTGGAAAATACCACGACGGTCTTGCTCCCAAGAGAATATGATTTTATTTTTGATAAATATGTTGAAAAACCAATATCAAATAGTGATAAAAACAGCAATGATTATATTTGAAATACCCGCCTTGATCAAGGTCTGAGTGAACTGGACTCCATAGCCTACGTCATACCTTTGGCACCCTATTAGCCAACGCAGGTGTTCATCCAAAAAATGTCCAACAACTTATGGGTCAGAGTAAAATCTAACTGACCATAAAAATCTACACCCACCCACCTAAAATCAGATAGAATTTGCGATCCAGAGTCTCTCAGCTTTTTGAGTCATGGATTGTTTCGATCTCTAAAGTGATTTCTCTTGTAACTAGCCAACCACTACATAAATATTATATCCAAAAAGCTTGTTTCTAGTCTACAAAGCCAGTTTTTTTGCTTCCAAGAACTGTTTTAATGCTTAGTGTCTAATGTTTTTTAGCTTTTTTCAAAAAAATATGATTTTTCCGTTAACATTTTCCGAAAAGCTGCACTTTGTACTTATGGCGATAACAAAAGCAATTGGACTTGCTTAAATTTTCCTGAAACCGTATATATGAAGAAATGGACAATTATGGTTGCAATTAATAAAAATTATGGAAATCTTGAATCACAAAAGGGCTATTCGGAACCACTCGGCGATGAACTTATAGTATCACTAATGAGTTTATATGATTTGAAGACTTGTCAAGCCGCATTAATGTCATTGTGGGACTTAACGGATGACAATTTTCAAATTCTGCTGATGAGAATCTTTGAAGGTTTTACATATGAGCAAATAGGAGATATTCTGGACTGTTCGCCATTGTCTGCGAAGGATCAATACCATGAAGCCAAGCAAGCATTGCAAAAAAAGTTCAAACTTAGATGTCCGTGAAGCTTAGTGGCATCCTTATGCAGATCACCAAGATGGACTAACTATATGGACTGCGAATTTGTTTTTTATAGGAGATCTATTATTAGATTGTGCAAATGCAATTAACCTTGTTGATGGTAAGGTCCCGGTTTTTTGGATTGAGGATTATGACCTTAACTTTTCATAATTGGTTGGTCCTGTTCAAGAATTCAAGGGTTCGGGCTGTACCCCGCCTCTGTTGAGTTTTTGATTTTTAGCATGGTTTTCCATAATTTGAGAATGAAAACTTTATTTCAAGTATTTGCTTGAACTTTCCGTTGGTCGAACATGCAAATACCGTCCAGTTGTAGCAATTGAACTATGATTGAGCTGCTTCTGCACCAGATGAATCGGGCATCCATTATCGAGAGCATGAGAAGCATGGCTGTGGCGGTAGTAATGCGGGGTCGCTCCTTTGCCTATCGCTTTGATTGCGATCTCTTTTAAAATCCTTTGAACATGGCTCGGATTAAGATGCCCGCCTTTTCTGCTGAGAAAAACAGGTCCATTATCTGAAAGAGTAGTTCTCAATAACATCAACTCAAACCAAAGCTCTTTTGGCAGAAGCAGAACATTGGTTTTTCCGCCTTTTCCCAGGATCGTCATTTGACCTCCCTGCTCTCGATGCTGAAGGTCTTTCCATTTCAAAGATACAAGTTCTGATATCCTGATACCTGTATAATACAATGTTTTTATGATCAGTCGATTTCTTATATTCTGAACCGAGGATATTATCTGATGAACTTCTTCTTGAGTTAAAATACGCTCTGCTATGGTTTCTCTGCAAGCTGGGATCTTTAGAACCCTTCCAACATCAAAAGCAAGATACCCTATCTTATGACCAAAAGCAAAAAGACTTTTAACTGATGATAATATTCTCTTAACAGATATGTCAGTTAATTCACTTTGAATTAACTCATCAGCAAAATCTTGTAAATTTCCAAGAGTAATTTGCGACAAAGGCTTATCAACAAATTTATAAAACTTCACAACATCAGAGGCATAGGCTCTTTGGGTATGCTTGCTTCTCCCATGAAGCCAAAGTTGGATGAGTTGTTCATCTGACTCTGCTTGTTTTGGGATAGATTGGCTCTGGGACGCGGGATAATTACCATTATCATGCATTGGGCTATAAATATTACAACTTTTAGACAGCATTTTTACTCCTTACGGACGAAAAAACAACATCAAATATAAATGATTTGTTCATGAATTGAACAACATAAAGAAACTGAATAAACATCATTTTGACTCCAAAAAGCGGAATAAATCCCTGATTACTACTCCATGATCAAGCTCTTCAATACCATCTGGGTAAAGTTCAGCTATAGCTAATGAGATATTTTTTACTGAACAATTCAGCCCCATACTTGCTAAAGTCTCAGCAAATTCTTTGTGAAGCAAATCGCTCTTTGTGGTCTTTTTGGAAGTTCTGGTCTGAGCATCTTTTTTTCGCGGCGAATAAAAAAGAATATAATGACCATTGTCTCCTATACCAGAATTACGAATTTCAAGACAACGTTCCTGGAGTTTAGCATCATACATAGGACGATGAGTTCTCAAATCATAAATTGGTTGGGGAAATATTTTATCATTAAGTAACTGATAAAATCTAGCTCTTGATAAGTCAAGCATCTTAGCCATCTCTGTGACGCTTACAATAGGTTTCAATACAGGCATCTTTTTGTTATTCATTACGCTTCATGTCTCCATCAAATAGACAGTTTAGATTAAAAAAATTATTCAATGTGGCTTCTGCCTTTATCTGTAATAACTCTGTCTGAACCAATCTTTTCGATTAATTCCTGGCGGATAAGATATGGTTCAATAACAGAAGTAATTGTCTTACTTGGGAGTCCTATCTTGGAAGCAATAACATTGAGTTTCATAGAACTATGTTTGTTAAGCTCAATCAAATATGAACGTTCCAAGGTGTCTAGTCCCAATTCATCAATGTTCAATAAATCAAATGCTCGGAGCGTATCGTTCATGGTTATTGTCGCCCTACCATCAGATGAACAAACATTATATGCCATCTGTAAATTGCGGTTCAATGCGATCCTGGGTGTTTGTTTTGAGCGTTCTGCGATAATCTTTAAAACATCATCAGATTCATATTCCCATTTAAGAGCGTCTGCTCTCTGTTTGACTATCCCAACAAGGTCATCAATTGAATAATAGTCAAAGCGAGCGTATATTCTCATTCGATTTCTGAGGGCATCTTGGATTTGATATTCGTGAGTCGAAGCTAATAATAGGGTGAAATTTGATAATGGAATTGAATAATTATTTTTGCTATTTTTTCTTGGTGCGAACAGTTTCTTTTCGCTTAAAGCGGTCAATAATACATTTTGACATTTACTATCCAAAGATTGTGCCTCATCCAAAAACAAGGTAGTTTCATCTGTGGCTTGTATCAATATTGAAGTTAATTCCCCTACAGTAAGCATCTCTGAATTAGCTTCAATAAGGCTCAGGTTAGCGAGTTCGGAATGCACAGCCTTCGCTGTGATCGATTTTCCCGTTCCTGAAGGTCCAACTAGCAATGCTGGACCAAAACTTGCACCAGAACCATTCTGGCGAGAATTAAAGTAAGCGTCGAGATTGACTCTCAAAACATCAACAACTTTGTCTTGTCCTTTGATATGGCTCAAACTTGTTAGCTGAATTTGATTTATGTCTGTTCCAATTTTCATTTATTATTTTACTCCAATAAAGTTTATTTCAACTATATAACTCCATTTTTATAACACTCTGGCAGTTTTATCAAAAATGGGTGCCCGGTGTACCGCTGTTGCAATTATGTGTCAAGAAAAAATGTAAACTCCTATAAAAGCCTATACAAAAAATTGGCAATTTAGTTCTATAGCAGAACAGAAACCCCATTTTAAACATCACAAGCCAGGTAATATAAGATAGAATGATTTCTGAAACCCTTATTATCTGCTCAAAAATAATAAAAATAATTTCACAGCCATCCCATATGAGGTGGGGCTAAAACTAAATATTTCAAAATAGCGGGATATGAGTTACACTGTAGT
>JAEINT010000034.1 GCA_016342745.1 Labilibaculum sp. | reverse complement strand
TACTACCGGGCAAGGTGATGAACACATAGCAGTAGCGATGATGAAACTAGGGGCTAAGGATTATCTAATAAAAAACACTCATTTTCTTGAAATACTCCCCGAAGTAATAAAAAGAGTCAGCAAAGAAATTGAAAATGAAGATAAGCTGAAACAAGCTGAGGAAGCCCTAAAAGAAAGCGAAGAGAAGTTCAAAATCATTTTCGAGAACAAGGGCACCGCTACAGGTATCGTGGCAGAAGACGGAGTTATCCGGGAGTGTAATGCCATGTTTGCCGAATTGAGCGGCTATCCCAGGTCCGATCTGGTCGGCAAGATGAAATGGTCTGACTTCGTTGTGAAGGAAGATCTGGCGCGGTTGCAGAAGTACAGCAAGCAGCGATTCGAGAATGGCGAAGCTGCTCCCACCCAATACGAATGCGGCATCGTCAACAGGAATGGTGAGGTACAAACTGCGATTGTCAACGTGGCCATGCACGAAAAGGATCGTATTGTTTCGCTGCTTGACATCACCGAGCGTAAGCAGGCGGAAGAAAAGTTAATGAAAAGTGAAACATTATACCGTGAATTAGTTGAATCGATGATTGATGGTCTTTATAAAACCACCCACGAAGGAAGGTTCCTTGAAGTTAATCAAGCAATGGTAAAGATTCTTGGATATAACAGCAAAGAAGAATTAATGGCAGTTGATATAAAAAAAGAGTTGTATTTCAACGAAGCGGATCGTGAAGATATAACTTCGACTGAACTTCAGAAGGTTACAGACATTTACCAGTTACGGAAAAAAGATGGTTCGGCGGTCTGGGTTGAAGACAATGGAAGATATGTATTTTCTGACGAGGGGGATATACTTTATCACGAGGGTGTTCTACGCGACATAACCGAACGCAAGCAGATAGAAGAAGCCCTCCGTCATAACGAAGAAATGATTCTAAGTTCACAATCTGTGGCAAATATCTGTTCTTATTCAACAAATCTTGATGTAAATGAGATAGAGAAAAGTGCATGGGTATGTTCGCCGGAATTTTACAAAATATTTGGAATAGATGAAACATATCCTCATACCATAGAAGGTTGGGCAAACTTTATTCACCCGGACTACCGTAAAGAAGTATTTGAATACCATGAATCGGTCGTGAAGGAAAGGAAAATTTTCAATCGTGATTATAAAATAATCCGCATAAATGATGGTGCAGAACGTTGGGTTCATGGTACTGGAAAACTCGAATTTGATGAAAAAGGAAACCCCGCCAGAATGCATGGAGCAATACAGGACATAACCGAACGCAAGCATGCGGAAGAGGCGCTGCAGGAGAGTGAAGCCCGATTAAAAGCCATAAATGAGAATGTGTTTGATACCATTGTTCAGAGTGACCGTTCCGGAAATATTACTTACATAAACCGTGTTCACCCCGGTTTATCGTATGAACAGGTTCTCTCTTCTACAGCTTTCGACTTTGTTCCTTCAGAACAGCGTCCTGTTGTCGAGAACGCGCTTACTATGGTTTTTGAAGAGGGAAAGAACAGTTTTTATGAGTCATACGGTCCGGGACCCAATGGTGAGGTTAGAACTTACGATGTCAAAGTTTCTCCAATATTCAAAGGAGAAGAGGTAATAGCGGCAGTATTTCTAGCTTCTGACATCACCGAGCGCAAGCAAGCCGAAGATGCCCTAAAAGAGAGTGAGGAGAGATTTAGCAGACTATCTAATTTAACTTATGAAGGGATATTAATTCATAAAGATGGAATTGTAATTGATGTGAACGAAGCTGGTCTAAAACTGACTGGCTATAAAATAGAGGAATTAATTGGAAAAAATATTATTCCAATGATAATTCCACCAAAATATCATGAAGCCCTAACCGCAAATATGCAAAGCGAGGTTGCATTACCTTTTGAAGTTGAAGGTATTAGAAAAGATGGGACGGTGGTTCCACTAGAACTTGAATCTAGAAATATAGATTATGGTAAAGATAATCAAAATGTTCGTGTTACGGCAGTTAGAGATATTACTATCAGAAAGAAAAGTGAACAAGAGATACTAAAGCTCTCCAATGCAATAGAACAAACACCAGTAAGTATAGTAATAACAAATATTGATGGAAGTATTGAGTATGTTAATCCAAAATTTACTGAATTAACTGGTTATACTTTAGAGGAAGCATATAATCAAAATCCGAGAGTATTAAAATCTGGAGAGCAATCAGATGAGTTCTATAAAAACTTATGGGAAACAATTTCATCTGGCAATATTTGGGCTGGTGAATTTCACAATAAAAAGAAAAATGGAGAGCTCTTTTGGGAATCTGCCATTATCTCCCCCGTAAAAGATAATGAGGGTAAAATCACCCACTATATTGCAGTAAAAGAAGATATAACAGAAAAGAAAAAAATGATAGAGGATTTGGTTATTTCAAAAGAGAAAGCAGTAAATGCAGATAAAATGAAGGATATTTTCCTCGCACAAATGTCTCACGAAATACGTACTCCAATAAATGCATTAGTAAGTATGGCATCACTTCTAAGATATGATTTTGAGGAGGGCGCAGATGACGATCAACTAATGAGCTTTGAAGTAATTGATAGAGCTGGTGGAAGAATCATTAGAACAGTTGACCTTTTACTTAATCTATCAGAAATACAAGCTGGCACTTATGAAGTTTCACCATCCCAGTTTGATATCAATTCAGATATTCTTTCTATTATTATGGCAGAATATAAAACAATAGCTAAAAAGAAAAACATAAAACTAAGTTTAGAAAGCAATATGATAAATACAGAGTTAGTGGCTGACTCCTACACAGTAAATCAAATATTTGAACAGCTAATAGATAATGCAGTAAAATATACAGAAGAAGGTGAAATAATTATAAAAATAGATCGCAATGAGATAGATCAATTAGTTTTTGAAATAAAAGATACTGGAATTGGAATAGGAGATAAATATTTGCAAAAATTATTTGAACCATTTTCACAAGAAGAGATGGGCTACACACGTAAGTTTGATGGAAATGGAATTGGAATGGCATTGGTTAAAAAATACTGTGTGTTAAATAATGCTAAAATTGAAGTAGAAAGTGAAAAAGGTGTGGGCTCTACTTTTAGGGTGATTTTTCAATAAAGAAATTAGAAAAACATGCAAATTATATACAGAAATAAAATTTATATTTATCTATTATTATTTACTCTTACAATTAATATGAGTTTTGCCCAAGAAAAAATTATAGATAGCCTTAAACATGTTTTAGTAGAGGTAAAAGATGATTCAAGCAAAGCGGAAATATTAGTACAAATAGGTTATGCTTATAACACTTTTGAGGCAAAAAAGACAATAGAATATTATCTTGAAGCCCTTAATCTGTTTGGGGAAAATTTTGATATTCATCGCAAAGCTGTATTGCTAAATAAGGTCGGCTATCATAATTGGGAGTTGGGTAATTATCAAAAGTCTATTGCTTATTATAAAGATGCATTGTTAATTTTTAGAGAGCTAAATGATACTACCTTAATTGCAAAAGTAGCAAATAATTTAGCTGTTACATATTGGGGCTTGGGCAATTATAATGATGCACTCCAGCTATATCAAGAAGCATTAAAAATTAGAAAATCTGAAAAAGATTATAGGGGTGCATCTGTTACCACAAATAATATTGGTGATGTATATCAAGAATGGGGTCTGTTTGATGAAGCACTTAAATATCACAGAGAGGCTTTAGTTAGTGCAGATATTATTGACAACTCTTCTGCAATCGCATACTCCTATTCCAAAATAGGAAAGTGTTATGAAGGCAAAAATGAAATTAAAAAAGCGTTAAATTACTTCCAACTTGGATATAAAAAAGTATTAAAAGGTGAAAAACATCGCTATTCTGTTGCATTATTTCTTGCTCAAATTGGAAATGCTTATAGTAAAATAGGAGAGTTAGATTCAGCTCTCACCTATTATAAAAAATCTTTATATTACGCCAAAGAGACAAAAAACAATAACAGAATAGTTATAGCTGAACACTCTCTTGGTAAAATATATATGAAGTTAAATAAAAAAGATATTGCTAAAAACCATCTAACTTCAAGCCTAAAAAATGCTCTTAAAAATGGCTATATTGATTTAATTAAGGAGAACCAATTCGCCCTTTCCAAAATCGAAGAAGAGGGTGGTAATATTTCAAAAGCCTTTGAATACTTCAAGAGTGCCTCTGCAATAAAGGACAGTACGTTTAATAAAGAAAAAATCAAAAAGTTTACAAATCTTCAAATTAAATATAACTTAGAACAAAAAACACAAGAGAATGAACTCTTACGAAAAAATAATGAAATTCAGAAAATCACAATAGAACGACAAAACGATGCTCGGGTTATCATAATTGTTGTTGCTGTTTTTGTTTTAATGTTTTTGGTTGTAATTACAAAAAGTAGAGCATCTCTTAAAAAATCAAAAAAAGATTTAATGGAATCCAACGCCAATAAAGATAAATTCTTTTCAATTATTTCACACGACTTAAAATGTCCGTTTAATGGTATTCTTGGGGCAACTGAAATGTTAGTTTCTTATTATGATGAGCTATCTTCTGAAGAAGCTAAAGAAATGATTCAAGTAGTGCGAGAATCCTCAACAAAAGCATACGAATTATTAGAAGGCTTACTTGAATGGGCACAAACACAGACTGGTAGAATGGAATATAAATTTGAAAATATAGATCTTTATGAACAAAGCACTAAAACAATTGAGCTTCTTAAAACAAATGCTCAAAACAAAAATATATTCTTAAAAAATGGAGTTGAAGAAAACACAATTGTTTTTGCTGATAAAAGAGCAACTGAAACTGTTTTGCGTAACTTAATTGCAAATGCAATCAAATTCACAAAACCAGATGGAATAATTAAGGTAGAAACAGAAAAAAGAGATTCCGAAATAGCAATTTCAGTTTCCGATAGTGGAATAGGGATGAGTGACAAAGATAAAAACAAACTATTCAAAATAGAAGTTCACCACACAACAGTTGGTACAAACAACGAAGCTGGTACCGGTGTAGGTTTAATACTCTGCAAAGAATTAGTAGAAAAACACGGTGGTAAAATTTGGGTAGAAAGTGAGTTAGGCAAAGGCAGTAAATTTATTTTTACATTGCCAAGAGTTAAGATATAATAAATAGGCTCAGCTCTAAAAAAAATTATGGTAGTGCCAAATATTTAAATCAACAAAATTAATGGAGTGACTATGCATATTAAAACATCTGATCAAGAAAAATTAGAACTTGGTTTTGGTAATTATACTTGTAATTGGGGCATCCATATTTGTGGATTATATGAAACTGAAGAGGAACGTGATGAAATTGTTTTTGGATTTCTACATGCAGGCGATCTCAATAATGATCTGCAGCTCTATTGCCCGGTAGAGAGAACGGCTGAAAATTTTAATGAACAATATGGAATTAAATATCCATCTTGTAAAGACCACGTACATGATCCAAATATTTTTAGCTTGTCAAGTGCGAAAGGTCTCTATTATCCTGACGGTACATTTTCACCAATAAGTATGGATAAAGGTCTAAGTGAGTTTTATGAAAATTCTCAACTGAATGGAAAACGAAATATTCGTGCTACGGCTGAAATGGTTTGGGCTCTTGAAGCTATTCCGGGAATTGAACATTTAATGGCATATGAATCGCGTTTAAATTATTTTATACCAAGCAAACCTTGGATTAGTATCTGCCTTTATAATGTTACAAAGTTTTCAGGCTCAATAATTATGCAGGTTCTTCAAACCCATCCTTATACAATTACAAATGGAGCAATTACACAAAATCCATTTTTTATTGACCCTGATAAATGGTTGAAAAATAATGCTCCCGAATTTCAAAATAAGTGAGATTAAAAATGAACAACTTACATGATTTATTTTTGCTGATGTTTAGTCTTTCGCAAATGAAAGATGAGAAAAGAATAGTTCAATTCTTTTGTGAGTCTCTTTCTGAATTATTTAAACCTGCTCTCTTTAAGTTCTCATCTGTGAAAATAGATGAAAAAATATTTATTGAGGAAATTTCTACACGTAATTCCTCTTACGGATTTTTATATTCTGATGATACTATTGAAGATGACTTGTATCCACTTGTTCAAAATGCTATTCAAATGTTAGCAGTTTTTCTTGAAAGAATAAGCTATGAAAATGAATTGAGTCAAGAGAAAGAAAAAATCCAGAAAAATTTACGTGAAAGTGAAGAAAAAAGTAAGGCAATTCTGGAAGCGATACCTGATTTGATGTTTGTAGTTGATAGCAATTATCTATTTCAATCATATCAAACCTCAAAAATAGATGATTTATATATTCCACCAGAAGCTTTTATTGGTAAAAAGTTGAAAGATACTCTTCCTCCGCATCTTGTTAAAGAAACAATGGAGAGTGTTGAAAGAGTATTAAAATCAAAGCAAGTTGATAAATTTGAATATTCATTAGAAATAAATAACAAATTACGTTTCTACGAAACACGAATGGCACCAAAAGGGGAAGATGAAGTTTTAGCTATTATTAGAGAAGTAACAGAACAAAAACTTGCTGAAGAAGCACTAAAAGAAAATGAAAAACTATTATCCACAATAGCAGAGAATTTTCCCAACTCATATCTTTCCGTTATCAATAGTGATTTTACTATTAGCTTTACTTCAGGACATGAACTCAAGAAACAAAATATTGACCCGAAGCAATTTGAAGGATTGAAGGTTGATCAGATATTTGGAGATAAAACTGATTTTGTAATCGAGAAATATAAGCAAACATTCCAGGGTGAGGAGCAAGAGTTTGAGATGTTCTTTAACGATCAGCACCAACTTTATAAAACTGTTCCTTTATATACAGAAGATGGTTCTATTCCTCAAATACTCTCTGTTGTAGAAAACATCACCGAGCGCAAGCAGGCGAAGGAGGCACTAAAAACAAGCGAAGCTAAATTTAAATCATACATACAAAATGCCCCTGATGGTATTTTTATCGCCAATGAGAATGGAAAGTATATTGAAGTAAATAAAGCAGCTTGTGAAATTACAGGATATTCTGAAGATGAACTTCTTAAGTTGACAATCCCTGAACTCATCCAGGAGGAATACCTTGAAAAAGCCAAAAATCATTTTCAAACTATAGTAAAAGAAGAATTTGCAAGAGGTGAAATGGGATTTGTTACAAAATCGGGCGAAAAAAGATTTTGGAGCGTTGATGCGATCAAACTCTCAGAATCTCGGTTTTTAGGATTTACAAAAGACATCACCGAGCGCAAACAGGCGGAGGAAGCTCTACGAAAGAGTGAAGCTATTAAAAACACTATGGTGTCAAATATTGGCGATGTGATAGTTATCATAGACCAAAATGGAATCAATAAATATAAAAGTCCGAACGTTACAAAACTATTTGGCTGGAAACCGGAAGAACTTGTTGGTCAAAGCACGTGGGCCAATGTTCACCCTGATGATTTGGAATCCGCACAAAAATTTCTTGGCACAATCGCAACAGAACCCAATGCTACCGGAACCACAGAATTGCGCTACAAACGCAAAGATGGCAAATATGTATGGATAGAGATAAATGTAATAAACCTTCTGAACGACAAAGATATCCAAGGTGTTTTAGGAAATTATCACGATATAACCGAACGTAAGTTACAAACCCAAACATTATTTGAATTAAACGAAAACTTAAAGCATGCTCAGAGTCTTAGCCACGTTGGTAATTGGCAGTGGGACATGGTAGCAGATGAAGCTATTTGGTCTGATGAAATGTATTCGATTTATGGTGTTGAGAAAGAAACTTTTGAACCCACAAGCGAAAATGTTATAAAAACTATTCTCCCAGAAGATACCCATAAAATGGAACAGGCAATTGCCGAGGTCTTAAAACAAGGGTATGCAGAACCATTAGAATTCAGAATTACAAGACCTTCCGGAGAAGTAAGATATATATTTATAATGGCTCTAAAAATGGGAAGCGACGAAAGTAAAAGCTCTAATATTCTTTTTGGAGTAACACAAGATATAACTGATCGCAAGAAAATGGAAGAGGAAAAGCTAAATCTTGAAATGCATCTCAGGCATCAGCAAAAACTTGAATCTATTGGTACGCTTGCCGGTGGAGTTGCACATGAAATAAATAATCCAATAAATGGAATAATGAATTATGCCCAACTTATAAGTGATAAATTGGAGAAGGATAATCCACTTCAGGAATACTCGCATGAAATTATTCACGAAACAGAACGAGTTGCAACTATTGTAAAAAACTTACTAACATTCTCAAGAGATGATAAAGAAACTCATAGTCCTGCAAGAATAGATGATACAATTAATAGTACTGTTTCACTTATTCAAACTAATTTTAGGCATGATCAGATTACATTAAATATTGACATTCCAGAAAATCTGCCCGAACTAAAATGCAGAAGTCAGCAAATACGGCAAGTGATAATGAATTTAATGACCAATGCAAAAGATTCACTAAATCAAAAGTATTCTGGTTTTGATGAGAATAAAATAATGAATGTTTCGGTTTCACTCTTTGAAAAAGAGAATCGCAGATGGATGCGTGTAACGGTTGAAGATAGAGGAAATGGAATAAGTGAAGAGATAAGTAATAAAATATTTGATCCATTTTTCACAACTAAAGATAGAGCTATTGGAACTGGACTTGGTCTCTCTATCAGTTATGGAATAGTAAAAGACCATCATGGTCAATTACACTTTGAAAGTAAAGTTGGTGAATACACACGGTTTTATTTGGATCTTCCAATAGATAATGGTTGGAGAAAGGAAGTTTGAAGTGCCTAAAGTTAAAAGTGAACTATAGTTGTGTTGGTTTAATATTTAATGTATTCCTAGTGTTAGCTCACTTATAAAATTTGATTTATTTGGAGAAAGAATGACACATATCCTAGTAGTAGATGATGAAAAAAGTATTAGGCTTACAGTAAGTGAGTTTTTAAAAGATGCAGGATATATAGTAGAAACGGCAGAGGATGCTGATGAAGCTTTAGAAATATTATCCACAACAAAAATGGATGTAGTGGTTTCAGATATTGTCCTTCCACGTATTACTGGAATTGACCTCCTTAAATCAATTCGTAATGCTTCACCAAATGTTCAAGTTATTTTAATGACAGGTGAACCAAATGTAGAAACTGCATCCGAAGCAGTACGTGCTGGAGCATTTGATTATTTAACAAAACCAGTTACAAAGGAGAAAATAACTAGAATAGTTTCACATGCGTGTAAAGTAAAAGTAGTTGATGATGAGCGAAGGAGGCTTGAAAAAGAGAATAAAGAGTATCAGAAAAATCTGGAAAAACTTGTTGAAGAGAGAACTAAATCATTATCTGAAAGTGAAGAACGCTTTAAGTCTCTTCACAATGCATCATTCGGTGGTATAGCAATACATGACAAGGGTATTATTTTAGAGTGTAATCTCGGATTATCCGAAATGACTGGTTATTCAGTGGAAGAACTGATTGGAATGGATGGCTTATTGCTCATCGCGGAAAAATCAAGAAGCTATGTAATGAGCAATATTCAATCAGGCTACGAGAAATCGTACGAGGCATTTGGTTTGCGTAAAAATGGAGATCAATATCCACTGCGCCTTGAAGCTCGGAATGTACATTACAAGGGGAAACCGGTAAGAACGGTAGAGTTCAGGGACATCACCGAACGCAAGCAGATAGAAGAAGCCCTCCGTCATAACGAAGAAATGATTCTAAGTTCACAATCTGTGGCAAATATCTGTTCTTATTCAACAAATCTTGATGTAAATGAGATAGAGAAAAGTGCATGGGTATGTTCGCCGGAATTTTACAAAATATTTGGAATAGATGAAACATATCCTCATACCATAGAAGGTTGGGCAAACTTTATTCACCCGGACTACCGTAAAGAAGTATTTGAATACCATGAATCGGTCGTGAAGGAAAGGAAAATTTTCAATCGTGATTATAAAATAATCCGCATAAATGATGGTGCAGAACGTTGGGTTCATGGTACTGGAAAACTCGAATTTGATGAAAAAGGAAACCCCGCCAGAATGCATGGAGCAATACAGGACATCACCGAGCGTAAAGAAGCTGAGAAAATATTGCTTGAAAGCGAACAGAGATATAGAACTTTATCTAACTCAAGTTTTGAAGC
>JAEINT010000033.1 GCA_016342745.1 Labilibaculum sp. | reverse complement strand
TTTCGGTAGACATAATTTCCTCCTTGGTTAGAGTAATATACTATTTTTTTTATGTCCACTTTTTAGGGCTCACATCATAACCTCATGCAAGCTATTGCAAGGGTTAACCGTGTATATAAAGACAAACCAGCTGGATTAGTAGTTGATTATCTTGGAATAGCGTCAGATCTTAAGAAGGCACTCTCCTTTTATTCTGATAGTGGCGGTAAAGGTGATCCGGCAGAAACTCAAGAGAAAGCAGTTCAGTTAATGCTTACCAAACTGGAAGTTGTTTCTCAGATGTTCTTAGAAAAACCGGCAGCTGGTCACTCGGCAGAATATGAACAGTTAGTCAAAGATCAGACTGTTCCTTATATCGGTAAACGGGGACTTCTTTACGAGGAATATTTTACTGCAGACACAGCTACTAAATTAAAGATTATACTTGCCGCAGAAGAACATATTTTAAGTCTTGAGAGCGGTAAGAAACGCTTTGTTGATGAAGTAACAGCTCTATCGAGTGCATTTGCTATAGCAGTTCCACATGAGCAAGCTATGGATGTTAAAGATGAAGTATCATTCTTCCAAGCAGTCAAATCCAGACTAGTCAAATTTGATATAACCGGCACCGGTAAAACCGATGAAGAATTAGAAACAGCTATTAGACAAGTTATAGATCAAGCTCTTGTTTCTGACAAAGTAATAGACGTGTTTGATGCTGCCGGTATTAAAAAGCCCGATATATCTGTCCTATCTGAGGAATTTCTCCTTGAAGTAAAGAATATGGAGCATAAAAACCTTGCTCTGGAAGTTCTCAAGAAACTACTTAATGATGAGATCAAAGCAAGAATGCGAATAAACCTTGTTCAAGGAAAATCACTACTTGAAATGTTAGAGAGTTCAATTCTTAAATATCAGAATAAGATATTGACCGCTGCCGAAGTCATAGAGGAGCTAATCAAACTTAGTAAAGAAATTCATAAGGTAGACAAGGAACCAGAAGAGATGGGGCTTACAAGCTTTGAATATGCCTTCTATACAGCTGTAGCTAATAATGATAGTGCCAGAGATGTAATGCAGAAAGATAAACTGCGTGAGCTAGCTGTTGTTTTATTTGAGAGAGTCAGGCAAAACGCATCTATTGACTGGACAATAAAAGAAAGCGTAAAAGCAAAACTTAAAGTAATAGTAAAACGCACCTTGCGTCAGTTTGGTTATCCGCCAGATATGCAGAAACTAGCGACTGAGACTGTGTTGAAGCAGGCTGAGATGATTGCTGGAGAGTTGAATTAAAAATTAATAAATTATAATATTGTATTCTTAATATTGTACAGAATAAATGGGCACAAGATTTTATGATCTAAAATGGGTATCCTTTCATTCCCACACCTATAATTCTTACTCAAATGAGAAGTGACGTATTGGTTAATTATTGAATCACTAAATGGAGTTATGAATGAGAGTTTTTAAAGCTATACTAATATTATTATCATGGGCAACAGTTTTATTTGCTCAAGAGGGTAATTTTTCGAATCCAATTAATACTCAAAATTATTTTATTGAGAATAAGGGACAATGGCCGGACGAAGTTAAATTTCTTGCCAAAATAAATGGGATGAATGCTTGGATAACAATCGATGGTGTTGTTTACGATTATTATAATATCAACAAAAACTACATTGAGGATGATTTAATAAACTTAGATAATCATTTAAAAGAAGATTTTGAAAGAAAAAATACATCTATTGAAGGGCATGTAGTGAAGACCCTTTATAATAATTCAAATATCTCACAGCAATTAGCTGGAGAGGATAAACAGGATACTTATTTTAACTATTTTATTGGTAACTCAGAAAATGGTGTGCTTAACCAACTTGGAATACTAGATCCATCAGGATTTTGTTTAGCACTTTTCCACAATTGCATATTCATATCAATTATTTGTTCATTATTTAACACCACATTAATTACGCTGTCTTTGCAAGTAATTGTGTAATGGTTCCATTCACCCGGTTTTTTAACCATACTTTTTGTTGCAGGTAAATGACCAAATACTGCTCCACACTGCCAAGTTTTTTCAGACTTTGCCCACTTTTCTGCAAAATCATCAGCTATTTGTATTTCTACGGAATTAGGAATCCAATTCTCTCTATCACTGCAATAGACTATTACACCGCTATTTGTACCGTCTTCGGTCATAAACTCGAGATCTACAATAAAATTATCATATACTTTTTCTGCCCAAATACATTGATCTTCACTAGCAGTAATAACTCCATTAGAAACTGTCCAAACACCTTCTGTGTAAATGGCATTGGATAAATCTGCATTAAATATAAATTCCCAGTCAGCAGTATTTGGATGTAAACTTTTTGATTGGCCTTGAGCTAGGTACAAACAAGAAAATAGTAGTAACAGAGTAATTGTTAAAATAAAGTTTTGGCGCATTTTCTTTTCCTTTCATAATTTAGTGACAATAATCTAAAGATACCAATTGCGGCTTGAAGATTACAAGAATGACAAACGATTTTAAAAAAATAATTTTAACTCTTTTTGTTTTAATTTACCAACACGTAATTTTCCATGGTACTATAAAAATCGTTCATAATTTTTTCTTTATCAAAATTTTCCCAAATAATTATTTTGTTAGAATTTTCTGGTCGATCAATCCAATTACCCTCAACAAGTTTTGGAGTTGGTATTTCTATTGGAATAGCCCAAGTTGAATCTTTTACAATTGCAACAGCTGCCATATCAAATAAAGAACGATGAGGAGGATCGCCATAGAAATCACAATTAGAAAATAGATTAACTGAATAGTCACCAAAGTTGTTAAATGACTTTCCGTGTCTTCCAACGACTAAAGTTTTTATCTGTGGTCCTTTACCCGACATATTTTTTTCAATTTCTTCCTTAGTTGCATATACCGCTGCTGTTCCAGTTGATTTACCATATCTAACAGTAACAATTTCAAAATCAATACTTAAATCAAGAATATATTCTAAAGCAGATAGATCATTTTCTTGATTATACTCACCAGGTTCCGGGTAATTAGATCCAAGCCAAACAATTCTAACTTTTGATGCTATAGATGGATCTTTGTGCAAGGCTAACGCAATGTTTGTAAGTTTACCAACTGGCAATAAAACTAATTTTTGATCTGATTTTGTATTTGATCTTTCTATGATAAAATTAACGGCATCACTTCCATCAAAAGTTTCATTTTTAACATCATCCTTTATCCCTTCAAATGTTTTATCGGCTCCCTTGAAAATTTTAATTTTTGATTCCAATCCACACAGATTTATAACCCTTTCAGCTTCTTTGAAATGTTCATTAAGATCCCCTCCACCTCTTGTTCTATTAACTGTTATACCTTCAACATCAAAAATATTACCGTTAAATAACATATAAGCAATTGCGTGTTGATCATCCAGTTCGTTGTTTGCATCCGTGTCCAATAGTACTCTTGTTCTTTCTTGCATCTGCTCTACCGGCGCTTCTTCTTCTTTTTTACAACCAAATAAACACAAGAATAAAACTAACATTGTTGCTATACAAATCTTCATATACAATTCCCCATAAAATTATTTAATAAATTCATTTATCTCATCAAGAGTTGGAACGGAGGGTTGTGCACCCAATTTTGTAACTGATAATGCTGCAGCTGCATTTGCAAACTTGACTGCATCTTTAAAATTTATTTTTTTTGATAAAGCAACTGCTAATGCTCCATTAAACACATCGCCAGCAGCAGTTGTATCAACAGCTTTAATTACAAAACCGGGGACCATATATTGATCACCGTCATTATCAACAAAAGCACCTTTAGCTCCTAGAGTTATAATAACGGATTCAACTCCTTTGTTTTTAAGGGCTTCAGAGGCTAATGCCGCACTTGTTTCATCAATTACTTTTATTCCTGTTAACATTTCTGCTTCTGTCTCATTTGGAGTTATTATAGATAACATTGCTAATAGCTTATCCGGCAAGGATTGCGCAGGAGCAGGATTTAATACTACAGTAGCTCCATTTTCTTTAGCAATTTTTACTGCTTCAGTAATTGTTTCAATAGGTGTTTCAAGTTGAGTTAATAATATGCCTGCATAAAGGATCTTCTCTTTTGCATTCTTAATATCATCAACCGATAAATTAGCATTTGCCCCAGATGCAACAGCAATGCAGTTTTCACCGTCGTCAGCGACAAAAATTTGCGCAACACCAGAAGGTGCTTCAGAATCTTTCAACACTGATTCCACATTAATATTATCTTCTATAAATCCAGCTATCGCACTTTCCCCAAAAATATCATCACCTACTTTAGCGATAAAAGTTACTTCTCCACCAGCCCGGGCAGCCGCTACAGCCTGGTTTGCACCTTTACCACCAGCTGCTTTTGTAAATTCACCACCTAAAATTGTTTCACCTGGTCTAGGTAAATGGTGTACTTTTATTATCATATCTGTATTTGAACTTCCAACTACAACTATGCTCATTTATAAACTCTCTTAGTAATTTTTAATTTTTTCTTGCTAACAACTTTTAAAAAATGTTGCAGGCTACAAGGTATAAGATATACTCCCACAGTATCTTAAATCTGTAACCTGCAACTAGATAATTCCAACAAAATCAGATTTACTATACTACTCTTGCCGCGATAATCAATGTTAAACCAACAATAAAACACGCAAACATTATATTAAGCAGTTTGTTGGTCCCTTCTGGAGCATCTTTAAATTCTTTCCAAATGTAAACACCCCAAAAGGCAGCAACCATTGTAGCACCTTGTCCTAAGCCGTATGAGATAGCAAATCCTGCAGCACCAGAAGCTATAATACTTAGGGACATACCAACACTCCAAATCATACCACCTAAAATTCCAACCATATGTAATTTGGGATTCCCTTTTCTAAAATAATCCATGGGAGCCACTTTATCACCGGAAAATGGTCTGACCATGATTAAGGTTACAAAAACGATGTTGGACACCAGCAAACCAACCGCAAAAATTACTAGTGCTGTGTAAGGAGTTAATTTTCCTATTTCTGGACTAACAAAATCAGAAGCCATTGAAGAAGCTACGAATCGATAGAAAAATCCCATAGCAATTCCAGCAATAATTGAAAGGACTAATCCTTTTGTTTTTGATTTATCTGTTGACGCAGATGGCAACTTCCCATAAGCAATCGCATCAATAATTATAGCAATAGCTACAAATGTAACTCCAATAAATATTAAGATTGGATCTCCAAGTGGAGTGGCAACATAGTTTGTTATTACACCGATAACCAATGCAAGTCCAATACCTATCGGGAAAGCTACCGCCATACCGGCAATATCTATAGCAGCAACTAGTAGGATGTTAGCAAGATTAAAGACAATTCCACCTAACAATGCAGACCAAATATTTGATCCCTCGGCGAGACTTAAATCTTCCATAAAGCCACGACCAGAATCGCCAAAACTTCCCAATGTAAAGGCAAGAATTATTGTGAGTAATAAAACACCAATTGAATAATCCCAATAGAATAGCTGGAACTTCCATTCCTTACTCGCAAGTTTCTGGGTATTTGCCCAAGAACCCCAGCACAACATTGTAACAAAACAAAGTATTACTGCTAGCACGTATGATTCAACAATTACCATTTTTACTCCAATTTATAATTATTATTATTTCGTGTTTATTGGATTGCCTTTTAAATCTGTTATTACAAGAGAAGCTTCCCAACCACCAGTGCCCTGAGTGACTTTCATCAAAATATCATTCCAACCTTTTTTAAGTTTAACATTCACAACATCTTCACCTTGGTTGTGTCCTCTATTTATCTTATTTGTGTGGACAACTTCTCCATTTACCCAAACTTTAACTCCATCGTCACTTCCTATTTCGAACCTTGTCTCCTGAGCTTTATCAACTTTAATTCTAGTTTTTAGGTAAGCAACACTGTTGTTATTAGCATATAAATCTAGAATATTCACCACACCTGATGTATATCCCACACTACCTACGGATACTTCTTTCCAATCAGAATAATTTTTATTTGTTTCCGGATCAAATTTGAGATCCATCAATCCCATATCATTAACACCTTTTTTTGTAAAAGGCTTAGAAATTTTCCAAGTGTTTACAAAATCTTCAGGCAAACGGAATTTTACAACTATTTGTTCCATTTCTTTTTCTGTAAAGTTTATTTCTCCAACTGGTTCTGGAGTATCCCAAGATTGTTCTAGAGGAGAAACAATAGGTATTTGCACAGGAATAACAAGTGAATTATTATCAACTTTACCACCAGCTCTTACCACAGCATCTTTTGTTAATTTTTCACAAACATCTAACAGCATTGGGAAGTTGTATGCCGTATAAGAAAACTTAGTTGTGTCATCAATTCCTGTTTTATATTTTGCTGGCAAATTTTCCATTCCGTATGAAGTCGCTAGAATTCCCGCTGCATTTGAAGGATTACAATCAGAGTCCATTCCACATCGCATTGAAACGACAATTGTTTTATCCATATCCCCTTCACCGTAAAGAAGACCCATCACGATATATGCACCATTTATTTTAGCATCGATATTAAAATTTGGTTCGGTTCCATTGCAACTAAATTTTCTGTAATCGTGATTCAGATTATATTTATCTTCTATCAACTGCCAGTTTTTTTGCCAATCTTTTGGATTTTCTTTGTGCCATTTGATAACATCATTTACTGCTTCGGCAAATTGACTTTCAGCCGGTATGCAAGCTAATCCTGCTTGAATTATTTTGTAAATATTTGTTTCAAAAAAGGCTTCCGCATACATTGCTCCAACAAATTGACCACCATAAACTCCATCACCATAGTTCATAATGCGACCAAATTTTTCACCTAAATCTATTACAGTCTGGGGCATTCCTGGCGCAATTAACCCGGAATAATCTGCTTCAATTTGGTAATCGATATCGTCAGCATGTGCATTGTATTTTGGATGCCCCGAGTATGGAGGAGCAATACCGGCACGTAAATTATCACGTCCGTATTTATTTGCGTGCCACAGTTGGTATTGACTATTCGCAAAATTTAATCCAGCCTGTCTTATTGAAACATCAAATCCATAATCTTCCAGAGTTTTTAGGAATGTCATCTCAACATAAATATCATCCTGATATTGTTGGTTTAACATGTTCGGTTTCCATTCTGGGACTTTATCCTCTGGAATGATCATCGCATTGAATTTGAATTCAGTTGGAGCACCCCAGCCCACTCCTGCCATTTGACCCAACCAACCAGCTTTCATTTTACTACGGTACTCTTCAATAGATATTTTTCTTACATCTTTTTTTGATCCACAACTCATTAATAAGATCGCAATCATTACTACTGACGATAAGATAACTCCTTTTTTCATTCTACTGTTCTCCCTTATCATTGAAAACTATTTTTTTCTCTAATGTCTGATTTCATTTTGAGGTAATTTTTAAATTATGCCAATAAGCATCGGTGTTTGATTTGTTTCCTCCACTATGCCCTAGCATAAAAGTTACTTTTGGACCAATAAATTCGGTTACATCAATTTTATAATTTTTCCATCCGTTTGTAAGATTACCTGCATTTATAGTTTCTTCTAACATAGGTGCTTGATAATTTATTTTAAGACTCAAATTAATTTCACCTTCTTCTTCACAACTGACACTAAAATTTAGATATGCCTTATCAAATTCGGTTAAATCATAATCCTGTAAAAAGAACATAACCGAGCTACTTTTATTTTCTAAAGAAGTTTTAATTACATTTTTTTTGTCATTAAAAGAATAAAATTTGGGTTCAGTTCTAGAAGCACAACTATAGATTTTCCATCTTTCGCTTCCAGCTTCTTTTACAAGGTCAGTAAAATTATGATGAGCGTGAAATTTTATCTGTCTCTTCTGTTCATTAGTAAATTTTGTTTCTCCAGTGAAAGGCTGTGGTTCCCAGCTTTGTTCAAGCTTTCCAGGTTTGGCTTTGTGATTCGCAATTAGAAAGTATTCTTTTCCATCATTCGCTGTTTCAATTTTGCCACCATTTTTAAGTACAAACTTTTTTGCAAGTTCTGTTGAAACCTCACACAATTCGTTAAAGTTGTAATTGGTATATGAAAATTTAACATCTGGTGTGAGTGCAGAAACGTATTTCTCGTCAAGATTGTTATACCCTAATGCTGTAAATAAAACTCCTGCCGCATTAGATGGATTACAATCAGAATCTCGACCACATTGCATTGAAATTTTAATGGTTTTATCTATATCACCTTCTCCATATAACAACCCCATCAAGATATAAGCTCCATTAAGCTTTGCATCCATATGAAACCAATAATCTGGAGAAACTTCCGTATACTTTCTATACTCTGGATTTTCATAATACTTGTCTTCTATTAAACGCCAAGATTTTTCCCAATCATTTGGATTTTCTTTATACCATTGAACAACATCCCGCATACATTCTGCATATTGACTTTCATATGGAATACATTCAAGACCGGCTTCTATAATTTTAATGATATCATTTTCGAAATAAGCTTCGGCATACATTCCTCCTACAAACATTCCACCATACAGACCATCACCGTAGTTCATTATTCGTCCAAACTTTTCACCTAAAGCAATAACTTCATTTGGCATACCTGGTGAAATTATTCCAGAATAATCTGCTTCTATTTGGTAATCAATCCAATCAGCACCATCGCTAAATTCAGGGTGACCTGAAGCTGGGGGTTTAATGCCTGATCTTAAATTTTCACGTCCAATTTCATTTGCACCCCAAAGCATGTATTCTGAATTTGCAAAATCTATTCCAGCTTGTTCATATGTACAATCAACACCATACTTTTCAAGAGTTTGTATAAATGTCATTTCCACATAAATATCATCTTGGTTAAATTGATTTACAAATTCTGGAGTATATTCGGGAACATCTTCATTTGGAATAGTTTGTTGGGAGTATTTAAATTCTGTTGGAGCACCCCAACCAACACCTACCATTTGCCCAATCCATCCCGCTTTCATTTTATTCTGATACTCTTCCACAGATATTTTTCTATAATCATCCCTTTTGCTACAACTATTTAAACTTAACAGCATTAATAGTAATACTCCATAAAACGAGTTCTTTTTCATTTTTTCCCTATATGTATGTTTTAATCAATTCTCATTAAATTCTGTTTAAGTAGTCGATCCATCATGCGTATCAAAAATTCATCTTTGTTAATAGTCATACCAATTTCACAATTTGGTTCTTTACCTTCATCAATTACAGTAAACCCTTTTTCATCAACAGTTACGTGTGCTTTGCGTGTTGTAAAAAGCTCAGGCCACAGAACCATTCCAACAGCTACGCCATCAAACATTGTAGAATTAGGATAAGCATAACTTTCATAACGCCATAAAGTATATAGACCACACAATGAATTTGTAAGTGGTGATTGACGCATAAGTAATCGAGTTCTATCTTCTGCACTTATTTTAACAAATGTTGTTACATCAAGACCTGCAAGAGTAATATCCGCACCTGAATTCATAAATTTTTGCGATGCTTTAACGTCAGCTCGTACATTCCACTCTGGATCTGGAATTGGACCACTATTATATCCCATATAAAATGAGCCGAACATAGAGACTATTTTTTTGGCAAGCTTAAGAGCTTCAGGATCTTTTTCAATCACGTCCTGCATGTTACAAACGGGACCAACGGTAAAAAGAATAACTTCATCAGGATATTTACGTAAATTTTCAATTATAAAATCTGTTGCATTTTGTTCAATAGGTTTTACTTTATCAAATCCATCAGACCAAATAAATTGATTAGATCTTCCAGCAAGTTCAGTTTCTTCTCCTACAATACCGGGAGTATGTCGTCCCATCACAATTGGAATATCATTTTCCAATCCCACTTCATATAACATCCTTCCTGCAGTTCTTGCCCGCAGTGGTGTATTACCGTGATCCATTACTAATCCCAAAACTTCAAATTCTGGACTTGCAAGAATAAGTGCTACTGCAAAAGCATCATCAACATCTCCTCCAAAATCACAATCGAATATTATTTTTTGTCTGGATTGAGCCAGCATAGTTAACGATAAAAACAACAATCCTATTAAAACTTTCTTCATCTTATCACCTTTTACTTATAGAACCCTTTGCATAAGTTAATAAAAACCTGATAAAAAGTCTAAAGATTAATATCTTTGGGCATGAAAAACAGAA
>JAEINT010000004.1 GCA_016342745.1 Labilibaculum sp. | reverse complement strand
TTCATTCGTTTCCATAAAGCTCAAGTTATTAAATGTTTATTTAATATTCACTTGACACACTTTACTGAACAGACTCAGTAAAATTGAGTTCTTCTTGTTTAGTTCGTACGCTTATGTTTTAGCTTAAACGGATCACGTGAGAAAAAAAATGATGCAAATGTAATTCATAATAATTACTTATTAGTATTTGTTTATTTTCACATGAATTTATGGCAAGTGTAAGGTGTTTAATGTTATCTGAATTGTTTGGGGGATAGTATGGTTAAATAGAGAATTTAACAAAATTAAATTTGAGACTTAAAAATATTATTGTAGATTTAAGATTCATAATTAAAAAGAATAAAAATTATGAAATTCATTTTTAACCTTTAAAATTGATTTTTTATGAAACCCAAAACATTTTCACAAAAACTAGAGGACTGTCGAATTCTAATTTTTAACAGCAATAACCCCGAAATTGCTCCTTATTTAAACGGTATTGGAATCGATGAAGCCTATCTTGAAGCAGGCAAGAATTTATACCAAGAGGTACTTGATGTAAGTGCAAGTCAGAAAAAGGAATACCAGGAGCAGTCTTTGGCCTACGATGTTTATTTCGAAAACAAAGAAAATTGTGAAAAAACCTACAAACGCAATGTAAACATTGTGAAAGTTATGGCTCGTAATGATAAAGATTTACAAAGCCGCTTGCTGTTAGCCGATAGTTTAGTTCATCGTCGTGCTACCGATTGGATCATTAGTACCATAGGCTTTTACGATCGTTTGGCAGTAGAGACAGACTTTATGGAGAAATTAAAGATTACAAATATTACTCCAGAGCAAATTGCTGCCGATCAACAAGCAATTCAGGAATTAAATTTATTAAGAAATAAAGCTGTTTCTGAAAAAGGAGAGGCTCAGGAAAGCACTCGTTTGCGTAACGAAAAAATGGAAGCATTAGAAGATTATTGTTACGAACTAAAGAATTTGGCTAGAATTGCGCTCGATGGTCAAACGCAATATCTTGAAATTCTTGGCATATTGGTTCGTTCCTAAAAGTAATAGACTTGCAGGAATTAGGCATTCAAAGTCGAAAGAACTGTTAAGCGCGGAGACAGATTCTTCGGCAAGCTCAGAATGACTTTATGAAAATAAGTAATATATAAAATCAAAAATCCCCAATAGGAAAAAATTCTATTGGGGATTTTCGCTGGCAGAATTCTTAGAAACAAAATTCCAATACTCTTGCGGCATTTTCCTGATCACCCTTTTCAAGTAGGCTGTTGGCCATTTGAATCAATTGTGAATCTTCCATGCCGCTTTTAATAGCTTCCGCTATTTCTCTTGGTAAATTTTCCATTGGTAATAAAATTTGTAGTAGTAGTGTATTATTTAGATGTAAAAGTAAACAAAAAAATACACATAAAGAGCTGCCAAAGCTGCCAACTTTTTATTTTAATGGAATAAAATTGCCGTTTCAAAGGCTTATAATCAGCATTTCGTGGAAAATTGTTTTGTCTTTATATCGCAATCCTTTGCAGGAGCATCGCTTGCATTTTACGCTTACAAAATACTAAAGTGGTCGTAATATCATCTTTTAAGTAGCCCAAAAAGTCCAATAAAATGAGATTTAGTAAGCAGACTTCCCAAGCTTCTTTCTCCTTTACCCTTTTATTTCTTTGTACTTGGGACTTTTTCCTTTCCTTGTTTTTTAACTTGATTTTTTGGATTTTGGAACTTGTTTTTTCCTTTCTTCCCTTTTTACCTTTTCCTTTCCTTGTTTTTTCAACTTGATTTTTTGGATTTTGGTACTTGGATCTTGTTTTCCTTCCTTGGGTTTTGGTATTTGGAACTTGTTTTTTCCTTTCTTCCTTTTTACCTTTTCCTTTCCTTGTTTTTTTAACTTGATTTTTTGGATTTTGGTACTTGGATCTTGTTTTCCTTCCTTTACTTTAACCTTTTTCCTCTTCTTGGAATTTTGTACTTGGATCTTGTTCTTCCTTCCTTGGGTTTTGGTATTTGGAACTTGTTTTTTCCTTTCTTCCCTTTTTACTTCCTTCCCTTTAACCTTTTTTCCTCTTCTTGGAATTTGGTACTTGGATCTTGTTCTTCCTTCCTTGGGTTTTGGTATTTGGAACTTGTTTTTTCCTTTCTTCCCTTTCTACTTGCTAAACAACCCAGACTTAGACAACCGAATATAAAAACCAATATTATCCTTCAGCAATTCTCCTTGATCCACTGCACAAGCCAAATCGATATGGAAAGGAATCTTTTTTGAAGGAACTCTTAGCTCTACTAATCCTGAAAATTGATTCAATCCCGAACCATCAGAATTAAATGGAGTCTGATAAGTGCCATAGTTTTTAGAAAAAGTAAAGTAGCTTTTGTAAGGGATCACAGATGCAATAAACCCGCTTACTCCTAAATGAACTGCCTTAAATCGATTGTTAATCACTACAGTGTGTCCATTTTTTATTCCATTGGTAAACAGGGGAGAGCCTATTGTTCTGCCATAATGGGTATAACCTGATTTATATTCGCTATGATTAAAATAATTATCATTACCACGAAAATGTTTGCCATTAACATCTCCTCTAAACCTGCCAGATTGATCTGTAGTATGGTAAAACTCTATTAAGGCTGATTTAATAAAAGGAGTTTCACCTTTTTTGTTTTGAAAATACAAACCATACAAACCATCAGGAGCATTTTCTGATTTTCTTCCCGAGCCATCTTCAAAAATGGAACGGTAGTAGGCGTTCAAACTAAAATGATCCGTATTGTAATAGGCATCAAAATGATAAGACCCAATGTGGTTTCCCAAGCGGTAGGCATCATTATCAAATGCGGCATCATCGTCACCAGAACCGGTGAATACATTAAAATACTTGTCAAGAGAATGTGATACTTTTCCAGAAACAGGATGTGTTCCAGCCCACATTGCGTACTGCTCAATTCCTCCACTTACAGAAAATTTATTGTCTTTAAACAAGCGAACAAATAAGTTTTTGTGGTGCACCAGGGCATTGTCTATATAACGATTATCAGTAGTTATTCCATCGGATAGCAATCCTTTAAAAGAAATAATACCTTTTGTGAAGGGAATTGCTGTCCACTCAGGAACAGAGATTTCATATTTTGGGTAGGATCTGGCATTGTTTGAATACAGCATGTTTCCATTGCTGGAGGATAAGCCATCAAAAGCAATCGCATCTGCTTTTTGTCCCAAAGAGAATTGGAAGATCTTCCATTTTGCACTTAGGTACAAATTATCCAAAATTAATTTCGATTCTTTGCCAGTATAAGCAACCGCACTTGCTTGCCACATAAAATCAATTGCAGTTTTGGGTTTTTCACTAAAATCCATGCCCAATGAGAAATCACTCATAACATAGCTTTTATTGGGTACTAAACCTCGTTTGTTGGAATGCAACCAAAATGGTACTTCGCCTTTTGTAGCAATAGTAGAAGATAGACCAACTTCGTATTTTACTTTTTTCTGGGCATTAACTAGGCCAGTAAATGCAAACAATAGGATCAGCAATAAACTTTTAAACTTCATTTCTTAGTTATTTGAATTTTTATGTTCTGAAAATGTTCTTTTTCAAAACGTGATGCTTTTACTTAGATGAAACGATAGAAATTGTATTCTATTATATTCAGGTAAAAAACGCTGCAAGATACTGTGATTGTATTATTCAAAAAAATTTAAAATCACTTATGTTGAATATTTTTACGAGGCAATGATAAGCACGATTAACAAGACGCAAAGGGTATTCTAATAAACAAGACTTTGGCGTTTTTAATTGAACTTTCTATTAAACGAAATAAGAAGAAATTAATCTTTCTAAAAAGGCTTTACAGGCTACTTGATATGAGAAAAAAAGGAATCAGAAAAAAAATCATAATTTGAGTTTCAACCTAATAAATTATGTGTTATATTTAGACATTGCAATGGTAAGATGATGTATGCTATAATTCTACGGATTCTTACTTTTTTATTAATGACTACTTGACTACAAATAAATTTACAGGAATGAAGAAACATCAGATTTTAATCGTTGATGATATCCCCGATAACATTAAAGTTTTACAATCCATCCTTTCCGATTCATCTTATGAAATTACTTCTGCACTGAGTGGCAAAGATGCTATTTCTCTGTGTGTTGCGAAAAGTTTTGATTTGGTTTTACTAGACATCATGATGCCAGAAATGGATGGTTATGAAGTTTGTGAGTACCTAAAATCAAAAGAGAAAACGAAGGACATTCCTGTTATCTTTTTAACTGCCAGAGTAGATGAAGAGGCCATTATAAAGGGTTTTGAAACGGGTGCTCAAGACTACGTTACAAAACCATTTAATCCGCAAGAGCTAGTTTCTAGAGTGAATACCCACCTCGATTTACAGCATAAAAGTCAGAAGTTAAAGCTCATGAACCTCGAATTAGAGGAAAGAGTAGCTGCTCGTACCATGGAATTGGAAGAATCTAACCGTGGTTTAGCACATGCAAATCATCAGTTGTCAACATTAGAAGATGCCAAGAATGATTTTTTGTCCTTAATGTCGACCGAATTGCGTGAGCCATTAAATGGGATTGTTGGTTTTGCTGAAATGTTGGAATATTCGATCAAGAACAAGACCAATTTAAAATATGTTCGTTTTATAATACAAGCTTGCGAAAAATTAATTGGGGTTTCGGATATGGCCTTGTTACTTTCTGCTTTGCGATTCGATCGTTATGAGATGAAATTATTGGGCATTTCGGTACACGATACAGTAAAAGAGACAATAGAAAAATTAAGACCTCTTATTTCTGATCGTAAAGTGAAGGTAAAGGTTGATATTCCTAAGAACTATATCATTAAAGGAGATCAGAAATTATTTGGCATCAGCATGGAGAAGGTGATTGAAAATGCGGTGACCAATGCACCTCCTCGTTCGGAAGTTTTTGTTGGTGCTTCTTTAGAAGGGTCAGCAGTTAAGGTTTACGTTCAGGATTTAGGCGTGCAATTTTCTCCAGCCGAAGTAAATTATACTTTCCACTTTTTTGAATTGAACAAAGAGGAGCGTAGAGAAGATTTTAATCGTTTTACTGCTGGCTTAGTGGTTGTGAAATTGGTTATGGATTTGCACAAAGCCAAAGTGGATGTTGATAATTTGACAGATGGTGGTGTGCGGGTTTCTTTCTTGCTTCCTGAATATTAAAATACAATCCAATTAAATTCCCATGCAGTGGGAATTTTTTATCAGAAAAAATATTGAATGAATAAGAATAATTATATCGTAATTATGGCTGGAGGAGTAGGTTCTCGTTTTTGGCCAATGAGTACAGAAGAGAAGCCAAAACAATTTTTAGATGTTTTGGGAATTGGAAAAACCTTACTACAGCAAACAGTAGCTCGTTTTAATACGATTGCTCCTGCCGAAAATATTTTAATTGTTACTTCGGAAAAATACAAGCAGTTGGTTGCTGAGCAATGTCCGGAATTGTTGGAAAGCAATATTCTCTTAGAGCCTTGTATGAGAAATACAGCTCCTTGCATAGCTTATGCAGCATATAAAATTAAAGGTTTAAATCCAGATGCTAATATTGTTGTAGCACCTTCGGATCATTTGATTACAAACGAAGGAGAGTTTATCCGTATTGTAGAAGAAGGACTCGACTTTACTGCTAATAATGACACACTGCTTACATTGGGTATTCAAGCACATCGTCCAGAAACCGGATATGGATACATTCAGGCAGGCAGTGATATTAATGATACGAAAAATGTTCAAATTGGCTCGGAAGGTGATTCATATGAAACGATGCCTACGGTGCCATCAGTAGGTGGTGGAGTTTGCAAGGTGGTTGCTTTTAAAGAAAAGCCAAACCTGGAAACAGCTAAGAATTATTTAGCAGCAGGTAATTATTTCTGGAATTCGGGGATATTCTTATGGTCTTTAAAAAGTATTTTGAATGCTTTTGAATCCTATGTGCCAGAAGTTGCAGATCTGTTTCAAAAAGGTGAGGCGGTATACAATACGAATAAAGAACAAGCCTTTATAAATGAAATGTTTCCTACCTGTATTAATATTTCCATTGATTATGCTGTAATGGAAAAGGCAGATAATATTTACGTTCAACCTGCTGATTTTGGATGGTCTGATTTGGGGACTTGGGGTTCTCTTTGGGAAAAAAGAGAACGAAGTGAGCAAGGAAATACTGTTGTTGGTGAGGAAGTTCATCTTTTTGAGGCGAGCAATTGCATTGTAAACATGCCTACCAATAAAAAGGTGGTTATTCAAGGACTAGATGATTTTATTGTTGTGGAAGACAATGATGTTCTTTTGATTTGCAAAAAAGAAGAGGAGCAAAGAATAAAGGAGTTTAGAGCCTCGGTTATGAATAAAAAATAGATTGTTGTTTAATCGAATCCTAAATATTTTAGAGAATAGATTTTACCTTATTTATTTAGATTGTATTATAGTTTATGATTTAAGTTACCTATTGGCTGGCATCTATTTTAAAGAGATTTTGTTTTGCCTCTAAGATCTAGTAAGACCGGGAAGCTTCGAACTTGTTCGAAGATCACCTGGCCGCACTTAAGCTTAAGGTAAATAAGGAAGCTTTTTAAAATGTAGCCTTGATTTTTTTTGCTTCCGTTTTTTGTATTAAGACAAAAAATGAAGTCGGGTTTGGGCGGATAGCCCAATACAAAATATTGATTGTAGATATAAAAAAATAGATTTCTAAGTCGAATTTGGTGGGTAATCTCATCTAAGGAGAATTAAAAATCATGAATGCCTTAATGGGAAAATGTTATAATGAATAAAAGCAAAAGCCATACGGCTTGAGTTAAGAAGACAAAGAGTATTTAATAAGCGATTTGTCTTGTTCATCTATCTAAAATAATATAGAGCAAAAAATACCAACTCAGAGGAGTTGGTATTTTTTTATGCTTGTTGGTTTTAACTATAGCACTTCTTGTTTTAAAACTAATTTAGCTTTGTCAGCTCGAACAATAGCTTTTTTGTAATTTCTAAAATCATCATATCTGTCAGCAGGATAATTAAATTTAAAGAATTCCAAGCTTCTGATATAGCTTATCTCTTGCTCATTTTGTTTTACTTCACTTGTATATCTACCAAAATCAGATTCAATTACTTTTTTACCAGGAAGATTTTCAATTTTGAATCCTTCTGGTATGGTAAAATGAATACTATCCGTATCGCAATATTCTCTTCTTCCAAGAATAGATGTTCTTCTTTCTTTTACTTTTTTAGGAATATAACTTGAGCGATTCATTAGATTCAAAGGGATAAATAAGCGATCCCCCGATTTAGAAGCATAGTTTCTAACATCTAGTGTTAAATCTAATTTTGATTCAGGGATTCTTGTTTTAATACATTCTATTTTTACATCTTGAATTTTGAAATCAGGTAAGTCAATACTTTTATAAAGTTTCTTTTTTTGTTCTTCCAAGCTGATGTCATACAAGAATTCGATGTTTTCGTATTGAATACCATGATACTTGGTTTGTACCTTTACTTGGGCATTTCCGTCAGGTAAAATGCTAACATTTGCTACCCGGTCTTGACAGTTATCTGCCATCTTATAAACAGGGGTATGGACTAATTTCCCTCCATTTTCAGTTATACATAGTACTTCCCTGTCATCGGTAAATGAACCCAGAAATCCACAAGCTTGTGTCTTACTGGTGCACTCCAACCAAATACTATCCTTTTCTATAGGTACCATTAAAATTGCATGATTGAAGAAATTACGCACAAAACTGGTATCAGCTGGACTTGCACTTTTACCTGCCTTGACAAATGTATAATAAGATGGAATCCCAACAATCTTAAGAAGTGTTCTCATGTAATTAGAGAGAGCTTTACAGTCCCCGTACGATTTATCTTCAACATCTTGAGCTGGAAAAGTTTGCCATCCTCCAATGCCTACTTGAATGCTAATGTATCGGGTTTTGTTTTGTAGATATTCGTATAGAGTTTTAACTTTCTCAAAATCGGTCTTGCAATCTTTAACAAGATTTTTAATTTTTTCCTGACTTTCAAGGTCCAATTCATCTCTTCCCGTATTTAAGATATTGACCCAATTTCCAAATTCGGACCAAGAGGACATGTGACCATCAATTTTTTCCATTTGAAAATCATTAGGAGCACAAATTAACTTGGGAACAGTCTGATAAAAGGAAGGGGAATAAGGTTCTTTTTTTATTGCAGGAAGCTGGCTTAATTCCCATGAATAGGATGTTTCATCTTCTTGCTCATCAATTTTTGGTTCGATGCCTAGATGATAAGCTTTGTATCGAAAATTATCTTCTTTGCAGGTAACATTAAATTGAGATTGTTCCACTGCACAACGATATCCAGGATAGGGATACCAGCCTGTAAGATTGATATAGCTATTGTATGTTTGTGTGTAGGAGTAAACAATAGTGTAAGGATAGTTTTTTTGGATTGGCTCGTAATGTTTAAGTCTACCATCCGTAAAAAGAGAGCTGCCCGATGCACTGTAATCTTTTATTTCACTTGATTTAACTCTTTCAATAAGTGATCCTTCAGAATCGTAAATTGCAGCTGTTAATTCTAATAATGGGCTTGATTTATCGTAGTATAATTCTATTTCACCAAAATGATTGCCACTTTCGTTAAGTATGGTAATTGCTGTTTTGTGTTTTAGAACTACTCTTTTGGTTGAAATTAAATCAATATGGTTTGATTCTAGTCTCACAATAGCATCAGCATCAGCTCTAAGCAATACAGATATTTCAGAAACTGGGAATTGAGGAGTTTTTTTTGCAAAACTGATTATAGGGCTTAGGAAGTAAAGTAGTAAAATTAGCGTGTAACGAGTGTTCATATGATTTGATTTTGGGTTGCTAACGGAATGAAATAAAAGAAGAGAAGTAAATCAACGGTTGAATCTGGAATTCAACCGTTGAATAATTCTCCGAAGGGAAGTTATATTCTCTTCAATACGATCATTTCTGCATTTTTAGCTACAACAAGATTGTAGAATTCTTTTAAATTTGGATATTCGTTAAATAAAAATTGTCGTTTGTTGATTTTAAACCTGCTAGTTACTAGGATTTTATTCCCATTTTGAGCCACATTATACAAATATTGGGCTGATTTTTCTGGTAGGTTAATTCTTGCAGGTGCAGGCTTACTTTCCACTACATAACCATCTGGAATTGTTAGTTCCAGCATAAAGGTTTGATCTACAGGATAGGTGTAATCCACAGGATATTTTCTGTCTTCTAAAGTAAAAGGATTGGAATCAATCTTATTAACAAAAAACGGGTTGAAGTAAATTAAGCCATTTTCACTTTCAATATCTTCTGCCATTTCTACTTCTAGTTTGCTAACGATGTTTTTTTCTGCCTCTTTAAGGTTTTTCACATCTAAGCTTTCTACATTAAGAGTCTCATAAGACTCATCCATGCTTTCAAGAACTTCATCTTCTGTCTTGTCTTCATACTCTTCTCGGAATTGTAAAGCTGCAAATCCTGTTAGGGAGATGTTTAATTCTCCTGCAAGCAATCCGTCTTCATTTAAATTCATTTTTGCCATTGTTGCCGTTTTCGAAATATTTCGTGGCTCGATATCTACAAAGAAAGAACCACCACTTTTGATAACACGGCCTTTATCGTTTATACAGCGTGCAGGTAGTAGATTACAAGGACAATTGCTTTCTGTCGCATCGAGGAAAATTCTTTCTTCACCCATCTTGCAACTGGCAATCACATAATTAAATTTAGATGAACTAGGAGAGAAAAGACTTAAAAGACCATTGTTACGTGTGCTTAAAATTACAGGATCAGCATGTAAGCCTAGTTTATTTAAAAGTACTACTAGCATTAGGTTGATGTCAGCAACATTTCCTTTTTTATCTTTAAAAGCAGATCTTAGCGTGTTTGTAGTATATTTTCCATAATACTCATTCCATTTCATGTTTGATTTGATGAAATTGAATGCCGCCATTAATTTTTCTTCATCGGTATTTGCTTTTGCATTAATTTCGGCAACGGTTTCTTTTAAGAATCCTCCCGTTTTTAATTGCATTCCAAAATTTTCACTTTCTAATAGGGTTTTATTGATTTTTTCCCAATTACCAGTGTAGTTGGTATAAAGACCATTAAAATCTTTTGTACCTGCGATCTCAAATTCTATGGCAGCCTTGTAATTACTACTAGTTGTTGTGTAAGGCTCTTTTTTAAATGCAGGAGCATCTTTTATTACAAATCGATAGTTATCAATAGAATAAGAACGCTTGTCAATGCTTCCATTAGAATATTCATGTGTGTTGATGTCAAATGAAAGGTATCCTTTGCCATTTTTTTTATAGTCGAAGTATTCAGGAATATTTACACGAAATTCACTCCAGACCACTGGGATGTCTTTTTGAAAATACCAAGGTCCTAAATTCCAAGGGATATCGGATGTTAATTGATAAGAAAACTCAACAACAGAGCCTGGCTTCACATTGGCTAGAGCTAATTTGTAAGTGTAGTAATCGTCAGCTGTTTTTTCTAAGATTCGTTCCTTTGAAGTTATTTTAGATTTTACAATTTTTCCATTTTCAAGATTGTAGGTACAACCTTTAACCATGCTAACTTTGTACCTGTTTCTATTGAATCCAAATTCAAGATTGCCATGATCCAATCCTTCATCCTTTAAAATTTTGATTCTGTAGGTTCTTTTGATGCTATACTTAAAACCATAATCGGCAGGAGAATATTCGAAATTTCCTACACCGTAATCGCAAAGATAAACAGCAACCGCGGATGTGTCTTTTTCATAACTTTCCATTTTAAGCTCATCGATACTTACTTTTCCATATTTAACTGGTGCTTTTTGTGCAATAAGAGTTGTAGCTCCAAAGAGTAAGAGAAGCGTTAGACTTAAGGATTTTAGGGTCATTAGGTGTTTCATGTTCATTAATCTTAGTTTACAATTTTATGAATATAGTAAAATAAGAAAATGGAATGAATATATATTAACTTAATGGTGTTGTCAGACTTGGACTGTTGAGTGAATGATACAATTTGTAATTTATTCTGATAAGAAAATTAAGTATTGCAATGATTACAAATGAACTTGTTTAGATTAGATTCCTTTAATTTACTGAACAGCTTTTTTCCATACTTTGAGAAGTAGAATTGCTTTTTCAGGAAATCGATATTTTTATCATACCAAGATTGTAAGGGGATATTGCAATTGCTGACCGATTCAATTTCTTGTTTTAACTTAAGGCATCTGTCTTCGTAGTCATTTAAAGTAAGATGAAACATGTCTGCATCACAAAGAATTTTTTGTATTTGATTTTGTGGATTAGGAGGGTAATGTGTACACAAAATACAAGCGCTGACTTCCCTAATTCTTTCGGAAGGATATTTGATTTTCCTAAGAAATTTTTCAGCTAAATCGGCTCCTGCTATTTCGTGACCAAAGTAAGTCTTGATATGTCCAGCATCATGAAACCAGGCAGAAATGATGAGTATTTCTTTTTCTATTGGGTTTAACTTGCTGTGTACGGCTAATAATATACATGCATCAACAACCTCTTCTGTATGCTTGAGGTTGTGGTAGCACATATTACTCGGAAGTTTACAAAGCAATTCTGTAACAAACTCCCTTACAAGTCGTATGTATTTACTATTATCGTTCACACTTGCCATTACGAAGCGAAATAAGCAAAGTTTGCATAAAACAACAATTGATATTCTTTAAAAGATGTTATTCTTTGTTAATGCCTCAAATTCCCTAATCAATAAACCATTCTTGTTTTTTGAACGATACTTTGGTTCTTTATTAGATATCGGCAATAATTTCATTTAGAAATTGATTTAGAGGATATAATGCTTTAAATACCTGATTGATTTCAACTGAAAGTCGATCAGAATTTGCGATTTCATCACTTATGGATTTGGTTCCAACATAACTTTTGTAATTTAATAAGTTGATGTATTCAAAATCTTTAGCATAACCCCTTGGAGCTGTTTTTAGTTTATCATCATATAATTCGGAAAACTGTTTTGTAAATTCTGCATCATCAATAATCGTTTTGAAATCTGTAGGCAAGTGAAAAATTTCTTCGCGAATTGCTTTAAGGGTTTTAGAATCCGGCTTATAGCATCCGCCACCAATAAAACATCTTTCAGGTTCAATTTGAATAAAATAGCCTGCATACTTGCTTTTTCTACCTCCTGTCGATAAAAATGCGCCAAAATTGGTTTTGTAAGGAATCTTGTTATTTGAAAACCGAGTATCTCTATAGATTCTATAGATGCAATCTTTGGCTTGCAGACCTGATATGTTGGGATCGACTGTTTTCAGTTGTTCGATTACCAATTCGATAAAAAATTCAAAATCCTTTTTTGCTTTATCGTATTTTTCCTTGTTCGCATGAAACCAATCACGATTATTATTTTCTCTAAGTTCTAGAAGGAACTCATATATTGAATTGTTGAGCATTTCATTTTATTAAAAGGTAATTACTTTATAATCTTTTTGAAGGTATTCTGTTAGTGGTTTTCCCATATACTTAACATCAATACCTAAGCTTTCTAATTTGGTGCTAACTCCATATGAATCTGCACAAGCCTTGCAAGCAAAAATAGTTACGCCAGATTTTTGCATTTTAGCAACATAATCTTGTAGTTCCTTATCTTCACTTAACAATTTGGCAGATGGTCCCCAAACAACAAGATTTATTTTATCCCACCATTTCATTTTTGAGGAGTAATTAGTATACATAAAGACCATTTTTAGTGCAACATCTCGATCACCACTGGTCCAAATTACGGCTAAATTCTGTTTTGTGTTTTCTAAATTGATTTCTTCTTGTTTTTCTATTGTTTGACCATGAGTCGCTATCGAACAAAATAGGAATGCGATCAAAAAAAAGAAATTAAGTTTGAGGATTTTTCTCATGGATTAAATTGTTTGATTAATTGACGAAAAACGTTGTTTAAGCAATTGTTTTAAATGATTTAGATAAAAAATAAAACGATTGTGATGTATAAAATGGAGTCTTACGTCCATAATAAGAATTTACTTATCAAAAAAAACAAACCTTAGCTTGTGTAAACCCGTTATAAAGGTGAGTTTTGCAGTAATATTAAAAAGAAAAGAGCAGATGTGGAAATTACTACGTGTAATTATTTTTTTGTTTTTATTGATTCCAGTGATTTCATGGATTAGTTGGAAGCTTATGGATCAGGAGCAAATTAACCTTTTGGTGTTGGATAAAACAACTCCGAATGGGAATTTTTCTGAACACCTTTCCTTTTTTTGGGTAGCCAATCAAAAACGTTGGGTAAAGCCAGATGGAGATGAATATAATTTTGCTGAAGATTTTTATGGTTTTCATCCTGAAGATGATGGTAGATATAGGATTAAGGACCTAAAGGTTCTAGGTAAGAGGGGTTTGGAGAGGGTGGCAGATTCTTTGGATGTTGCCTTTTTTGCAGATACCTATGGGATTTATAATTCCAATTGGAAAGATCATCCAGATTATGGAAAAGATACAATTTCCTTGTTTTATGGTGGTTTAAAAGAAGCTGAGTTTAATTTGCTTCGAGAGATGAAAAGAAAAGGAAAAACGATAATTGCGGAATTTAATCTTTACGCATCTCCAACAAAACCTGTTATAAGAAGACAGACAGAGGAGTTATTAGGAGTGCGATGGAAAGGTTGGGTTGGTAAGTATTATCAAACATTAGATACGATTCTGGATCCGGAGATTCCGAAATGGATTCCAAATCTTTACCGAAAGAATTACAAGAAAGAATACAAATTTAACAAAGCAGGAATTGTATTGGTTGATGACAAAGAAAGAATTGTCATTTTAGATGCTAAACTGCATTTAAAACAACGTTTCCCTGTATTAGAAAGTGAATTGAGTACGCATTTGCAGTATAATGTTCCAGAAAAAATTTATTATCCATTTTGGTTTGATATTAATACAACAGATGAAAGAAATCATGTGTTAGCATGGTTTAAATTAGATGTGACTGAAGCAGGACAAAAGTTATTGGATCATTATAATTTACCAAATCGATTTCCTGCGATCATAGAACATGATGATAAATATAGGTTTCTCTATTTTGCTTGTGATTTTTCTGATAATGAGATGGGAATCTACTCCTCATATTTCAGAGGAGTGAATAAATTAAGTGGTGCATTTTATAGTGCAAATCAAGTTAAGGATAGAAAAATGTTCTTTTGGAAGTATTATCGACCATTTATGGGGAACGTTATGGATAGTATAGTAGCCCGTAAGGCTAGGAAAATAAGATATCTAGATTAAGTTAAATTATATTTGACAATATGAAATTATTGTTCGTAATTTGCAGGCTGTTATTTAAGTGTGATTATTGTAAAGTATAAAGTATATAAAAATTAAAGCGAATGATTAGAATTTTATCTCTTTTTATAGTTTTATTAAATGTTATTTGTTCGGTTAATTTTGCATCGGCGCAAAATGACATTGGAAAAATAGCGAGTATATCTGGTGAATTTCAACGAGCAAAAGGATTAGCTTTTTCTGGAAAAAAGGCAGAAGCTCGAAGTATTTGTTATCGAATATTAGAGGAGAACCCTAAATATTATGATGCAAGAATATTAATTGGAAGAACATTTTCCTGGGAGAAAAATTTTGATTCTGCTAGGGTGGAGTTGGATAAAGTTTTAAAAGAAGATTTAGACAATAAGGATGCTGTTATGGCAATGATTGACTTGGAATCTTGGGCTGGAAATCCATCTAAAGCAATTTTTTATTGTGAATATGGTCAATCCTTTTTTCCGAATGATGAACTGTTTTTAGTTAAAAAGGCGAAATTATATCAAAATACAGGCAACGACAGAAAGTCAATGCAAACTATAGATGAATTATTAGAGTTGAATCCTGGAAGTGAAGAAGGAGTAGCTTTGTTAAAAAAATATCGATCGTCTAAAATGATTTACAAGGCGGTTTACAAACATGATTTTGAATATTTCGATGAGCCTTATGAGAGAAGATGGCATCTTAGTTCATTTCAACTTGCGAGAAGAAATTCATGGGGGAGTTTGATTGCGAAAATTAATTTAGGCGATTTAATTTCTTCAGGAGAAAGTTTCTGGTCTAATGAAGTTTCAAAACAATTTGAGTTGGATGCTTACCCTAAGATTTCTAAGAAGAGTTATGCTTATTTAAGTTATGGATATTCACCTGATAATCTATTTCCAAGACATAGAGCAGGTGCTGAATTGTATCGTAAATTACCCAAGTCTTTCGAAATTTCTGCTGGACTTCGTTTCCTTCAGTTCGATTCTGACTCTGGCAGCAAGGACATATACATTTATACTGCTTCCTTAGGGAAGTATTATCGTAACTATTGGTTCAACTTCAGAACCTATCTTACTCCTAAGAATAGTGAAGTATCTCAATCTTATTGGTTGTCGGTAAGACGCTATTTACGAAACGCTAAGAATTATTTTGGATTGCAATTGGGTACTGGAGTTTCGCCAGATGAACCAAAAGGAAATATTTCATCTTTTGATACTTATAATTACAAAAGCCAAAAAATTCGTCTTTCATATCAAGATCGTCTGTTTACCGATCGTTTTATTTACTTGCTTCGATTAGGATATGAAAAAGAAGAGTATTTAGTGGATGTGAAACGAGATGTGATATCATTATCCCTTAAGTTGTCTTATCAATTTTAAATGGTATGAATAGATTTTTAAATATCCTAATGTTAGGATTGTTATATGCATCACCAATATTTGCTCAGGATGTTTCTGAAAAGAAAGATTCATTGTGTGGAGACAGAATATTTGGAGTAGATGTAATTCATGAAGTGCGTATTAGCTTTCTTCAAAGTAATCCTTGGGATTCATTGTTTTTGATGAAGAAGGAGAGGGATTCTCTGGAAATTAAAAAATATATGCAAGCTAATGTTGAAGTTGATGGGGTTAAGTTTTATAGCAGTGGCGTTAGAATAAAGGGAGAGTCTTCCTTTGAATTTTATCCTGGGAAAAAGAAGTCACTGAAAATTAATTTTGGGAAGTATATTAAAAAGCAAAAATTAGATGGTTTAAAGACTATTAATTTGAATAATGCTTTTCGAGATCCCAGTTTTTTAAGGGAAAAGCTTTATCTCGATTTTATGAGAAAAGAAGGTTTGCCAGCACCCCGATGTACTTACGCTAATGTATATGTGAACGGTGAATATATGGGCTTGTATTCTTTAGTAGAAGAGATTAATAAAGGCTTTTTAAAGCGTAATTTTCAAAATAAGAAAGGTGCATTCTTTAAAGGGGAACCTAAGGCAAGCTTTGAATTTTTAGGTGATCAAATTATAGATTATCAGAATAGTTATAGAAACAAGAAAGATTCGATAGATGGTTTTTCTGATCTGATTGATTTAATTAAAGTTGTTAATGGAAAGGAGAATGAAGCCTTGGTAGATTTTGAGGAAATGTTCAACATTGAGGACTGTTTGAAGATTTTTGCAATCACTAATTTGTTCGTTAATATCGATGCTTATAACATTCATTATCGACATAATTTTTACTTGTATAAAAATAAGCAAACGGAAAAATTTGAATGGATTCCTTATGATGGAAATTATGCCTTTTGCGCTTTTAGTCCAGAGTTTAATTTGGAACAAGCTCAGCAATTGGATATTTTCTATCAGTATGAGAAAAAGAATAGTCCATTAATGAAATTCATATTTGCGAATCCTGAATATCGCAAATTTTATCTCGACTATATCAACCATTTACTTGATGATAAATTTTCAAAAATTGCCTTGGGTGACGAAATTGATAAATTGACATTGAGGATTCGTAGATCGGTCTATTACGATACGCATAAGATGTATAGTAATGAGGATTTTGAGAAGAACATTAATGAAACGATTGGAGATTATAATGATGCGGGAGCATTTATACCGGGCTTAAAGTCATTTTTAAATAAACGAATTGATTTTCTAAATAAGGAATTGAAAAAATAGAGTAGGACCTAAATATGTATTTGTCATTTATAAATATCATTTTTTATAGCATAGTTGAATGTACTCATGGTACGTTCGGGGTCTCGCTTGTGTTTCTAGATTTGTTCAATTCAATATTTGAGAGGGTAGAGGCGTTAATTAATTACACTTTTGAACGCTTACCATATAATGTGCTAAATAGGTTGATCATTTATATGATTATTATTTTTGCTATTGCACTTATGGTGTTATTGCCTTCAATTATATTTTCAAAATTATATATCGCTTATCGTAAGGAAAGATATGAGCGATTGTTCAGAAAGTATTCTGGTTATGCTGTTCGCTTTTTAATTGATGAATTGACTGATGAAGAGTTTAAAGAGTTGAAAAGCTTAAAGTCGAAATTTCACAGAAAAGTTTTTACTGCCGTTCTAATTGCTATTGATACTGCTGAAAATAAAGTAGTAAGTAGAAAAATTAGAAAGTTATATTTGGATTTGAAATTAAATGAGGACTCTGTAAATAAACTTCGAAAAAGATGGCATCAAAAAATTAAAGGTATCAGAGAGTTGAGTCACATGAGGGTGAAGAGTGAAAATAAGCGAATTATGGATTATCTTCAAAAGCCTAACGAAATTCTTCGTATTGAATCTCAAATGGGATTGATAAAATTGCTGCCTTTTGTCCCTTTTGCTTTTCTTGATTCACAGGAGAAGCCATTTACGGTATGGGAGCAAATTAATGTTTTTGATTTGATCCGTAAAAAGAGAATTGAAATACCTGAATTTCATTTGTGGCTAAATCATTGGAACGATTCTGTTGTGATGTTCTGCCTTGATATGATTCGAATTTTAAAGCAGAATGAGGCAGTGCCAGAAGTGCTTAAATTGGTAAGTCATGATAATGATTTGGTAAAAGGGAAGGTGATTAAGACGCTTGTGGATCTTGAAAATAAAGAGGCGGTTGGTAAATTAAAAGAACTATTTTTACTCGAGGAGTTACCGAATCAAATTAATATCATTAGATCAATAGGACATTTAAAGTTGGAAAGTGAATTGAGTTTTTTGCTTGAAAATATTAATGATGAGGAATTTAAAATTAGACTGGAATGTTGCAAATCAATTGCATTAATTGGTGAGGTGGGAGTAAATAAGCTGAAATCCTTAGCTTTAAGTGGCGATGAAGAGTTAAAGAGGATAGTGAAGCACGTGTTAGATCCGAGAATATGAATTACGACGAATTTATAAGGTTTATAAGCTATTTTTTGGATAGGATATTTATATCCTATGCATTCGTATTGATTTTTAGTTATACCGTTTTGAGTATTATTTCTGGTATTGCTTTAAATTTTTACCTGAAGAAAAATAGTTTTGTTGATTATAAAGTAATATTAGATTCTCCTTTAGCTCCTTCTGTTTCTGTTCTAGTTCCAGCATTTAATGAAGCAAAAACAATCGTTGATAATGTGGAATCCATTTATACGATTCATTACAATAATTTCGATGTAATTGTAATTAATGATGGTAGTACAGATTCTACCTTTGATGATATGAGGACGGCTTTCAAGTTGGAGAGAGTTGATTTTGCTTTGAATATGGAGATTCCTACCAAAGAGGTGCGTGGGATATATAAATCAAAACTATCAACCTATTCCAACCTGATCGTAGTAGATAAGGAGAATGGTGGGAAGGCTGATGCTTTGAACGCTGGAATTAATGTTTCCGATAAGGCATTGTTTATGGCTATTGATGCCGATTCAATTTTGGAGCCAGATGCTGTGTTGAAATTGGTGAAGCCATTTTTAGAGAGAACTGACCGAAGGGTGATTGCAGCTGGTGGAGTGGTTCGAATTGCCAACTCCTGTTTGGTTGAAAATGGACGAATTACCGACGTTAAAGTTCCGAGTAATTTATTGGCCAGAATGCAAGTGCTGGAATATACTCGTTCCTTTTTAATGGGACGAATGGCCTGGGCTCAATTAGATGGTTTGATTATTATTTCTGGGGCAATGGGTATGTTCGATAGAGATGTGGTTGTGCAAAGTGGTGGCTATGCGCATTCCATTGGTGAGGATATGGAGTTGGTTGTTCGTATCCGTAGGTATATGTCTGAAAATAGAGAGAAATACAAGATAGAATATATTCCAGATCCACTTTGCTGGACAGAGGCACCTGTAGATATAAAGGTTTTAGGTAGACAGCGAAGTAGATGGACAAGAGGAACAATAGAAACCTTAACCGATCATTCTAAAATATTTTTATCTCCACAATATGGAGCAATGGGCTTATTAGGCTATCCATTTTGGTTTTTATTTGAATGGCTAGCCCCTTTAATCGAGGTGTTAGGTATTATTTATGTAATTATTCTATACTTTACGGATAACTTGAGTCTAAATTTTATTCTTGTTACTTCTTTATTTGTCTATACTTTTGCCGTATTTTTCTCTACTTGGGCTATTTTGTACGAGGAGTTAACCTTTCATCGATACGAGCGAAAAATGGATGTTCTTCGTTTGTGGGTAGCTGCTCTTTTAGAGCCTTTCATTCTGCATCCGTTAACTTTATTTTTTGCAGTAAAAGGGAATATTGAATATTTAATGGGGAATCGTTCTTGGGGTAAAATGGAGCGTAAAGGATTCTTACATAATAATGAAAAGAAAGATGATCAACTTTCTAAAAAGTAGTATTAAATGTAAGGATTATTGCTATTTATCTTCTTGTTTCAAGCTTTTGAGTGTTGTTTCTATTGGGCTTGTATTTATTGGAATATGAAATTCAAACTTAGACCCAATTCCTTCATTAGATTCCATGTGTAGTTCACCTTTTAGTAGTTCTATTAATCCTTTCGAAATAGGAAGTCCTAGGCCTGCACCTCCAAATTGGCGAGTGTAAATATTTTCAACTTGCCCAAATCGTTCAAAAATCAATTTTTGTTTTTCCTTTGGAATACCAATACCGCTATCTTCTACGCTAAGGTGTAGATTTGATTTTTCAACCTGCGATGAGATACGAATGTGTCCTTCTTTAGTGAATTTTAAAGCATTGTTAATAAGGTTTATTAGAATTTGCTTGATCTTGCCCAGATCAGAAATGACGAAGTCTGTTTCCTTGGGAACTTGGTTGTCAAATATGAGTTTGACATTTGTCTTGTGAAATCGATTTTCGTCAAGAATAAAGAAGGTGTTTAGATCATCAAACAGTTTTTTAATGGAGAATGACGTTGGGTTGGATTTTAATTGGTTTACCTCAAGGTAGGAGATATCTATAATATTATTAATAATCCCAAGTAATTGTTTTCCATTTTGATTTAAAATATCGAGGTATTTCTCTTTTTTTTCTTGTGTAAGACCTGGTTTTAGTAGTAATTGACTAAAGCCAAGAATTCCATTCATAGGAGTTCTAATTTCGTGACTCATGTTTGCAAGAAAGGCTGATTTTAACCGATCGCTCTCTTCTGCTCTTTCTAAAGCTATTCGTAATTCATGTTCAGCCTTCTTGATTGCGGAAATATCAACGATAAAGGCTAGGTATTCGTTGTTGATTAGTTTTACAGCACTAATGAATACAGGGTGTTTCTTGCCCTGAGATGATTGAATAACAACTTCACCTTGGCATTTGCCTTCCGTTAAAAGTTGTGTGAGTAATTTTTGGTTTTGTTCTAGATGTTTAGGAGCAAAAAAATCAGGTATGTAGATATCGTCAAGTCTATCATTTGAAATATCCATTAGATCAATAAAAGCCCGATTGGTAAATATTATTTTTGTATTTGGGGAGAAAATAACCAATCCATTTGGAGATTCTTCAATGTAAGCTCTGAGTTTATTTTCACTGGCAATTAAAGCATTTTCAGTCTTTAACCTGCGAGAAATATCATTCATTAACCATATTTCTTTGCGTTCAAATTGGTAGCAGTGAAATTCTACTTGTTTTTGTTTACCGTTTTTGCACGTAATACTTGTCGTGATAATCTCATTGAAATTATTGTTTTTGTTCTCAAGGTATAGTTGTAAATTTTTCTTTTTACTACTAGGGTATAATTTTAAAAACCATGTGTCAAAGTCCGCTAGTTCTTTGTTGGTATATCCTGTAATCTCGTATGCCTTTTTATTTATAAATAACTTATCTTTTTCATTTAGAATGGCACCTGAAGGTAGGTTTTCAACCATTTCTCTAAAGCGTTTTTCAGATTGTTTTAAGGCAGCAACAATTCTTATTCTTTCAGATATTTCTTTCTGCAATTCGCTATTTTTATTGCTAAGGCTTGATGTTTGTTTGGCAACAGCTTTTTTTAATTGCTTGTTGAAAAGAAATAAGTAGGATGAAATACCAATTACAATAATGATAAGGCCTAATGTTGTTCCCAAAAGCCATTTTAGCCATGTTGGCGTATTGAATGATTCAGGTTCGTAGATAAACCCTGTGAGATCGTAATTAAGCGGAATCATTCCCATTTTTGCACAGATATCGGCAATGTTTTGAATTCTGCCTGGATTGATGTGACCTATTTCAACATATTCGTTTAGAATTAGTTTTTTTATTTGCTCAGCTTCAAATTCAAGATGAGCTCTTGATTTTTTATCTGAATACTTGCTAATGATTACGTCAATAATCTCATCTTGATTTTCCAAGGCGTATTCCCATCCTTTTTTGCTTGCATCCAAAAAAGCTTGAACTCTATCTGGATTTAATTTCACTTCATTTTCGCTAGTAAAAATACCATCTCCATAAAAATCAATGCCATAAGTTTTAGGAGATATGATAGTGTGAGGGATGTTCTGTTCTTTTAAAAAGTATGGTTCGTTTGTGATGTAAGCGTTTAATGCATCTGTTTTACCACTAATAAGATCATTTATATCATAAGAGGTTGAAATTCTTTGGATATCATTGATTTGTATTCCTTCTTGATGGAATATGGCCATCAGCTCCGGATCTCGGAATTCGCCCAAGAGCATAACTTTCTTATCTATAAGGTCGTGAGCGGTATGAATGTTCGATTTTTCGAGACTGAGAAAAACAGATGGAGAACTTTGAAAGATGCATGCTAGTAAAACGATTGGTTGTTTGTTGATTCTTTCAATGAGTATATCGTTGGCAGCGATTCCATAATCTGCTTGACCGGAGACAACAGTCTCGATTGAATTAATTGTGCCACCTTCAATGATTTCTACATCAAGCCCAGCGTTTTTGTAATAACCTTTATGAAGTGCAGCGTAGTATCCTGCAAATTGAAACTGATGAAAATATTTAAGTTGAAGCTTTATTTTTTCAGTTTTTGGAGGGGAATTGGTTGGTTTGGAAGAGGACGATAGTGGAATGCATAATAAGAAAAATAGAAAAAGGAATTCAATTTTTAAATTTCTAATATATCTTTTTTTTATTGCAAGCATATCTGTCAAAATTTATTCCAGCTCTACTAAAGTTACATTTATCAGGTAAAGGAAAAAAATTTTGAATTGCTTTTTTAAAAAAAGAAGCCTTAGAACTAAGGTTCTAAGGCTTTTCTATTACTAATTCATAAGATAAAATTCTATTTCATCGACCAGTTGATAGATTCTGCTTGTAGTTGTGTTTTTATTGAGGCCAAATTATTCGTGTTTTGATCAAAGGTTAGAATTTGTCCATTTGGTTTGTAAACTTGAATTAGATTTGCTGCTTCGTTTATTTGAACAAGCTTTTGCAATTCTTTGTTGCCATCTTTAAGGTTCCAACTGCTACTTTCGGGATCAAAGATTAATTCAGCAGTATCACCTTTGTTTTCACCTTGCAGTTGTTCAATGTGAAACTTGTTTTTTGTTGCTGTAATACGGTATTTGTTACCATCTTTTTTTACGATTTGTACATCTTTATCGTTTTCACCCATCGCTATAGGATTATCGCCAGTCCAAAATTCAATTGTGTTCAACACGACTCCGTCGATAAATACTGCTACCTCATAAACAGGAATAACAATAAATGCAAAAAATACCAGCGAGTTAATGAATTTGTCTCCGACAGTACCATTCCATTCGTGTAGATTTTTTGTCAATCGAAAAGGGCCATAACATCCAGATTGACCAATACTAAGGACGAAAAAGAAACAGGCTAATAGAAATACATTTAGTTTTTTCATGTGATAATTTTTATAAATATGTGTATTAAAAACGATTTCGAATTAATGAAAATACGAAGTATTCTCGGAATTAGTATAAGTTGGATGAAAAAAAATGACAAGAACATAAAGTTCTTGTCATTTTACGAGAAACGAGTTTATAGTTAAGTGCTAGTGGTAAGCTTTTTCACCGTGTTCGTAGATATCCAAGCCTTCTTCTTCTACGCGAGCTGATACTCTTAGTCCAATTGTAACTTTAAGTATTTTAAATAGGATGTATGCTGTTCCAATTGCCCAAGCGGCGACAGCAACTACACCTAGAAGTTGAACGCCTAATAGGCTGAATCCTCCTCCGTAAAATAAACCACCATCGGTAGCAAAGAATCCAACTAAAATTGTTCCTAATGCACCGTTAATGCCATGCACGGTTACAGCACCTACAGGATCATCAATACGCAATACTTTATCAATAAATTCAACACCAAATACCAGAGCAACGCCAGCAATAAGACCAATGATAATGGCAGCTTCAGGTGAAACAATATCGCAACCTGCTGTAATGGCTACTAATCCTGCCAAAGATCCATTTAGACTTAAGGATAGGGTTGGGCGTTTATATCTGAACCAACTTGTAAATAAGGCGGCAAGTGTTCCTGCAGCTGCAGATAGGTTTGTGGTTAGGAATATGTGAGAGATTGCAACTGTGTTTGAGGTTCCTGCAGCGGCTAATTGTGAGCCAGCATTAAATCCAAACCATCCAAACCATAAAATGAATACTCCAAGAGCGGCAAAAGTAAGGTTGTGACCAGGGATAGCATTGGCTTTCCCATTGTATTTGCCAATTCTAGGGCCTATTAAGATTGCTCCAACCAATCCCATCCAAGCACCTACAGAGTGTACAACTGTTGATCCAGCAAAATCGTGAAATCCAAGTTCGCTTAACCATCCGCCACCCCAAATCCAGTGGCCTGATATTGGGTAAATAATTGCTGTAGTAATTACGCTAAAAAACAAGTAGGTTTTAAATTCCGTTCTTTCGGCCACAGCACCAGATACAATAGTCGCTGCTGTAGCTGCAAACACGGTTTGAAACATTAGAAAGGACAAATCAATGTCTGGTCGAACATCTTCCATGAAAGGAAGTTTTCCAATTAATCCTCCTACGTCTGTTCCAAACATTAATGCGTAACCAATAAGAAAAAATGTAATGGAGCCAACACCGAAATCAAGAAGGTTCTTCATTAAAATGTTAGCAGTATTTTTAGATCTGGTAAAGCCAGCTTCTGCCATTGCGAAACCAGGCTGCATGAACATTACAAGTGCTGCAGATATTAGTACCCAGACAACGTCTAATGAATGACTGGTTTCGGTAATTGTTGTCTGTAATGTATGTAAAGTGAGTGTTTCTTCCATGATAAATAATTTTAATTGTTGAATTTACTAGCTGTCTTATTCTTCATCGTATAAGGAACGATCTCCTGAATCTCCAGTGCGGATTCTGTAAGCGTCTTGTACCTCGTAAATAAAGATTCTTCCATCTCCCACTTCTCCTGTAAATGCATTTTCTCGAATGCTCACAATACAGCTGTCAACATATTTATCTCTTACAATAAAAGAGATTAAAGTTCTTTCAATACTACTAGTATCATAGGTAACGCCACGATAAACTCTCTCTTCTACTGATTTTCCAACGCCTCTGACATCCCAAAAGGTGAAATAATCAATACCGATTTCGTGCAAGCCTTTTTGTACTTCTTCAAATTTTGTTTTCCGAATAATTGCTTCGATCTTTTTCATAAACTAATTGATTTTGCAGTGATTAGAATCATTTTTCTTCATTTTGGATGGTTGAAACACCGAAGCTCCCCGGATTAAGAAGCTTCGGGTTTCGGGTTTAGACCAAGCGTAAATTCGACCGTTGTCGAGAAATTGAAGATTGTGATTGTTCTATCCGTGATTCGAAATGCAGTGTGGTTTCATTTCGAATTGTTTTGTAATTCATCTGCATTGGTTAATTTTTGATTTTTATAGTGTTTAGTGATAATGGTCTTTTTATTTTTCAACACCCCTATAAATTACAGGGTCAAGTTTGTGAAATATGCTTTTTTTTAAATCAACCCCCTTAATTCGATAGGGTGACGATGTAAAAGTATTAAAAAAAATGAAACTACCACTAAAAAATAGGGGGTATGTGTAGAAAAAGTGCATTATTTTCAATTGTAACGTTTTCGAAAAGGGGGTGTGCCGATAAATAAGTATATTTTTTAGAGGGGAACCCCCATTTTTGAATTTGCGAAGCTCTTTTTTATCCTTTATATATAATAGTCCTTGTTTGTATTTGGGGGTGATGTTAATTTTTCATTAAAATATGAATTGTTTTAATCTTGATATTTGGATGCTTAAAATAAATTGTTAATCTTTGTTGCACACAAAAGAAATAGAAATGATTTTTAATGCACTACATCACCATCATCATTATCCTTACCGCCAGGTGAGCTGAAGATGTTGTGCCTTATCTCAAAAGATATTAAGTAACATTAACAATGCCCGCCTGATTTCAGTCGGGTATTTTTTATGCCCATAACTGAAATCGGCAGGAGCCAAAATTTTAACCATGGGAGAAAAATTAACAATTGCAGTGCAGAAATCAGGAAGACTGCAGGAAGATTCATTAAAAATTTTAAAAGAGTGTGGAATATCAATTGATAATGGAAAAGATCAGTTGAAAGCCAATGCGTCCAATTTTCCACTGGAAGTTTTGTACCTTAGGAATTCTGATATTCCTCAGTATGTTGAAGATGGAGTAGCGGATATTGCTATTGTAGGAGGGAATGTAATTGTTGAGAAACAGAAGGAGTTGGAAATTCTTCAAAAGCTTGGTTTTTCAAAGTGTAGATTAGCAATGGCTTTGCCTAAGGATGTTGAATATACTGGCTTGGAATATTTTAATGGGAAAAAGTTAGCCACATCTTATCCTAATTCTCTTCAGCAATTTCTAGACGAAAATAACTTGGATTGTGATATACACGTTATTTCTGGATCTGTAGAGATTGCTCCAAACATAGGTTTGGCTGATGGAATATGTGATTTAGTTAGTTCTGGTAGCACTTTGTTTAAGAATGGATTGAAAGAAGTTGAAGAGGTTTTAGTTTCGGAAGCATGTTTGGTTGCCAATAAGAACATTAGCGATTTGAAAAGAGCGATATTGGATCGCCTGCTGTTTCGTATGAAATCTGTTCTAGCTGCAAAAAACAACAAATACATTCTGTTGAATGCTCCTAACGATAAAATTGACGATATCATTAAAGTATTACCAGGGATGAAGAGTCCTACGGTTTTGCCTTTAGCTCAAGAAGGTTGGAGTTCAATTCACTCTGTTATTAATGAGAATGATTTTTGGGGGGTAATCGATCAACTAAAAATCAATGGGGCAGAAGGAATTTTGATTATTCCTATTCAGAAAATGGTATTGTAAGCTTTAACTCTTGATAACATGCAAGTAATAAAATATCCCAAAAGAGAAGATTGGAACCAGATTTTAAGCCGCCCTGAGAATAATGTGGAGAAAATGGCTGAACTCGTGAACCAGGTTTTTGAACAAGTCAAGAATGACGGAGACAAGGCTCTTTTAAAATATACAAGTCTTTACGATGGGGCAGAGATTGATTCTGTTGAAGTAAGTCTTGAAGAAATTGAAGCATCGGAAAGCTTGGTAAGCCAAGAATTGAAAAATGCCTTGACTGTAGCAGCAAACAATATAGAAAAATACCATTCTAGTCAATTGACCAAGCCTGAGCTTATTGAGACATCGGTAGGTGTAAGTTGTTGGCGAAAGGCAACTCCTATTAATAAGGTTGGTTTGTATGTGCCAGGAGGAACTGCACCTTTGTTTTCAACGGTGTTAATGTTAGGGATTCCAGCAAAACTTGCAGGTTGTCAGGAAGTAGTTTTGTGTACACCTCCAAATAAAGAAGGGAAAATTGATCCAGCTATTTTGTACGCATGTAAACTAGTTGGTGTCGATCGAGTATTTCGAATTGGTGGAATTCAAGCAATCGCTGCAATGGCTTTTGGTACTGAGACGGTGCCGCATGTTTATAAAATATTTGGTCCGGGCAATCAGTATGTGACAGCAGCCAAGCAAGAAGTTACTAAAAAAGGAGTAGCGATTGATATGCCAGCTGGTCCTTCGGAGGTATTGGTTATTGCAGATGAAACAGCAGATGCTGAATTTGTTGCTTCAGATTTGTTGTCGCAGGCAGAGCACGGTGCCGATAGTCAGGTGGTTTTAATTTCATGGAATGAGACATTAATAAAGGATGTAGCGATCGAAGTGGAAAAGCAATTGAAATCATTAACCCGAAAAGAGGTTGCGAGCAAAGCTTTGGCTAATTCAAAACTTATTTTGGTGGGTAAGATGGAAGAGGCTCTTGCCTTAAGTAACGAGTACGGACCAGAACACCTAATTGTATCCGTAAAGGAAGAAGAGCGATTAGTGGCTGGAATAGAAAATGCAGGTTCTGTTTTTCTAGGAAATTACACGCCCGAAAGTGCTGGTGATTATGCCTCAGGAACAAACCACACCTTGCCAACTAATGGCTACGCAAAAGCATATTCTGGTGTCAGTCTAGATTCTTTTATGAAGAATATTAGCTTTCAGAAAATCAGTGAAGAAGGATTGCGAAATTTAGGACCAGTAATAGAAGTGATGGCCACGGCAGAACAATTAGATGCTCACTGTAATGCGGTAAGCCTTCGTTTAAACAAGATTAAAGCAAAGTCGTGATGGGAACAGATACAAAATCAAGCTTTGACTTAAATAAGCTAGTTCGAGAGAATGTGAAAAAGTTGGTGCCTTATTCTTCGGCAAGAGATGAATTTACCGGTAAAGGTTCTGTGTTTTTGGATGCAAATGAAAATCCTTTCGAAAATGGGGTTAATCGTTATCCAGATCCTCTTCAAAGAATTGTAAAGAATAGATTGAGTGAACTTAAGAGAATTGATCCGCAAAGAATGATTCTTGGTAATGGTAGCGATGAAGTAATTGATTTGCTTTTTAGAGCATTTTGTGAACCAAATAAGGACAATGTAATTATTTGTACACCAACTTATGGTATGTACGAAGTTGCGGCTGGGGTAAATGCTGTTGAAATTAAAGAGGTTTCTTTAGATCAAGATTTTCAACCCAATGTTGATGCGGTTCTTGCTGTAGCTGATGAGCAATCGAAAATGTTATTTTTGTGTTCACCTAATAATCCAACTGCGAATGTAATGGAGGCTGATAAAGTCATCGATTTGTTGGAGCAGTTTCCTGGAATTGTTATTGTTGATGAGGCTTATGTGGATTTTGCACCAGAAAAAAGCTTTGCAGATAAATTGGCAACCTATCCCAATTTAGTGATTCTGCAGACTTTATCTAAAGCTTGGGGAATGGCAGGAATTCGTTTGGGCATTGGAATGGCTTCTCCTGAAGTTGTTGGATACCTTAACCGTATAAAACCTCCTTATAATGTTAATGGATTGAGTCAAGATAAGGCTTTGGATTTATTAAAGAACGAGGATTCTTATAAAGACCAAGTTGACTGTATCATTAAAGAAAGAGAAAAGCTTTCTGTATTCTTGGATGGTTTGACTTTTGTGAAGGAAGTATTTCCATCTGATGCTAATTTCCTTTTGGTTCGTGTAGATGATGCGCGAGGCTTGTATAACTTTTTGCTAAAAGAAGAGATTATTATTCGTGATCGCTCAAAAATTGAAAGTTTAGAAGGCTGTGTTAGAATTAGTATAGGTACAAGTAAGGAAAATGAAATATTAAAAGGAGCTCTTAGTAAATTTGATCTAAAAAAATAAGGCTATGAAAGTAAAAAAGAAAGTACTGTTTATAGATAGAGACGGAACCTTGATACTGGAGCCTCCGGTTGATTATCAGGTGGATAGTTTGGAAAAATTAGCATTTTACCCGGGCGTATTCTCAGGACTTGCTAAAATAGTAAAGCAAATGGATTTTGAATTGGTAATGGTTACCAATCAAGATGGTTTGGGAACAGATTCTTATCCGGAAGAAACTTTTTGGCCAGCTCAGAACAAAATGATGGAAGCCTTTAGTGGTGAGGGTATTGAATTTGCTGAGGTGTGTATTGATAAAACCTTTCCACATGAAAATGCTGCAACAAGAAAACCAGGAACTGCTTTGTTAACCAAATATTTTTCAGAGGAATATGATTTAGAAAATTCCTTTGTAATTGGGGATCGATGGACAGATGTTGAGTTGGCTAAAAATCTCAAGTGTAAGGCTATTTTCATTTCATCGAGTGGAAATATTGGCGATGATGAATTGTCGGAGTCAAAGCAAGAATTAGAAGCGTGTATTGAATTGCGAACAGAATCGTGGGAGCAGATTTATGAGTTTTTAAGATTGAGTGAGAGAACTGCTGTTATTGAAAGGAACACCAACGAAACCAAAATAAAGATTGTTTTGGATTTGGATGGCGAAGGAAAAGGTTCGTTTGATACAGGTATTGGCTTTTTTGATCACATGTTAGATCAAATTGCAAAGCATTCGGGCATTAATTTAAGTGTTGATGTAAAAGGAGATTTGGAAGTTGACGAGCACCATACAATAGAAGATACCGCAATCGCATTAGGGGAAGCATTTAAAAAAGCTTTGGGTAATAAGTTGGGTCTGGATCGTTATGGTTTTTGTTTGCCAATGGATGATTGTTTGGCGCAAGCGGCTATTGATTTTGGTGGACGTAACTGGTTGGTTTGGGAAGCTGATTTTAAGCGTGAGATGATTGGTGGTATGCCAACCGAAATGTTTTATCATTTTTTCAAATCATTTACCGATGGTGCAGCTTGTAATTTGAACATTAAAGCTGAAGGTCAAAATGAGCATCACAAGATCGAAGGGATTTTTAAAGCATTGGCCAGAGCTATTAGAATGGCGATTAGAAGAGATGCAAATTGTTTGCAGTTACCATCAACAAAAGGAAAATTGTAATTATGAAAGAACAAAAAATTGTAATTATCGATTATGATGCTGGCAATATTCAATCTGTAAAATATGCCTTCGAAAGATTGGGTGTTACACCGATTGTATCAAATGATGAGGAGGTAATTCGAAGTGCCGATAAGGTTATTTTCCCTGGCGTTGGGGAAGCATCTTGGGCAATGAATTCATTGAAGAAAAATGGCTTGGATGAATTAATTCCAAAATTAACACAACCGGTTTTAGGTATTTGTTTAGGTATGCAATTGTTGTGCGAAAGTTCAGAGGAAGGCAATACGAAAGGCTTGGGCATATTTCCAGTAAAAGTAAAACGTTTTACAAATGAACGAAAGGTCCCACACATGGGATGGAATCAGTTGGAGAATTTATCTGGTGATTTATTTTCAGGCATATCACCAAATGAGTATGCTTATTTTGTTCATTCGTTTTATGTGCCAGACGCCTCAGGAACCGTTGCTTCATGTGATTACATCCTGAATTTTAGTGCCTCTCTTCAAAAAGATAACTTTTATGCTTGCCAGTTTCATCCAGAAAAATCAGGAGCGGTAGGAGTTAAGGTTTTGGAGAATTTCATCAATTTATAAAGAAGATCATGTCTACAATAAAAATAATACCAGCCATTGATACTATCGGAGGAAGATGTGTTAGGCTTACAAAAGGAGATTACGATACAGAAAAGGTTTACAGTGAAGACCCATTAGAGGTTGCTAAAGGATTTGAAAAACTAGGAATTACTCGTTTGCACTTGGTAGATTTAGAAGGAGCCAAATCTGGACATATTTGCAATGCGGAAGTGTTAAAAAGAATTGCCTTAGGAACGAATTTAAAGATTGATTTTGGCGGTGGAGTAAAATCCAACGAAGATATTGAATTGGCTTTTAAGTCGGGTGCTTCTCAGGTTACAGGAGGAAGTATTGCAGTTTCAAAACCAGAATTATTTGAAGAATGGTTGGCCAAGTACGGATCAGACAAAATGATTTTGGGTGCTGATGTGAGAAATGAAATGGTTTCGATATCAGGTTGGAAAGAAGATTCGGATTATCATTTGTTTTCGTTTTTGGAAAGCTATCAGAAGAAAGGTGTTAAAACCGTAATTTGCACAGATATTTCTAAAGATGGAATGTTGCAAGGGCCAGCGGTAGAACTATATCAGAAAGTAATTGCAGAATTTCCAGAATTGGAACTGGTTGCCAGTGGAGGAGTTGGAAATATCGAAGATGTTCGAATATTAAATGAGATTGGCTGTTGGGGTGCAATTATCGGTAAAGCGATATACGAAAAGCGAATTGACATGAACGAATTGGTTAACGAATTTATCTTATAATTATGCTGTCGAAACGAATTATACCATGTTTGGATGTGAAAGATGGACGAACAGTAAAAGGAGTAAATTTTGTTGATTTAAGAGATGCCGGTGATGCTGTTGAATTAGCTGCTTACTATGCAGAGCAGGGAGCTGACGAATTGGTTTTTCTAGATATTACCGCAACTCATGAGAAAAGAAAAACTTTGGTTGATCTGGTTCAGAAGGTTGCAAAAGAACTAAACATTCCATTTACCGTTGGAGGTGGAATTTCTACGCCAGAAGATGTTGGGATTCTGTTAAATGCAGGAGCAGATAAAGTATCGATTAATTCCTCGGCTGTGCGAAATCCTCAATTAATTTCTGATTTAGCATCTCGTTTTGGAAGTCAATGTGTTGTTGTTGCCGTTGATGCTCGTTTTGAAGATGAAAAATGGGAAGTTTATTTGAATGGTGGAAGATTGGCAACAGGAATTGATTTGTTTGAATGGATATTGGAAGCAGAAAGACTAGGAGCCGGAGAAATTCTGTTTACGTCAATGAATCATGATGGAACCAAAAATGGTTTTGCAAATGAAACTTTAGCGAAATTGTCTGCTATGGTTAATATTCCAATTATTGCTTCGGGTGGAGCAGGGAATATGGAGCACTTTGCAGATACTTTTATTGATGGAAAAGCAGATGCGGCATTAGCAGCTAGTGTTTTTCATTTTAAGGAAATTGAAATTCCTGATTTGAAAAATTATTTAAAAAGTAAAAACATACCAGTAAGAATATAATTTAACCACATAGAAAAGATGAATTTTAAAGATCTAACAAATCAAATTGATTTTGATAAAGGAGAAGGCCTAGTTCCTGCAATTATTCAGGATGTTAAAACTCAAAAAGTTTTAATGTTAGGGTATATGAATAAAGAATCGTACGAAAAAACGATTGAAACCAATAAAGTGACATTTTACAGCCGAAGTAAAGAGCGACTTTGGACAAAAGGGGAAGAAAGTGGAAATTTTTTAGAGCTTAAGGATTTAAGTTTGGACTGTGATAAGGATACGCTGTTAATTAAGGTTGCTCCTGCAGGACCAGTATGTCACAAAGGAACGGATACGTGTTGGGAAGAAGAAAATAAAGCTTCATCGATTGATTTTCTTTTGCAGTTGCAGCAGGTAATTGGTGAGCGCAAGAAAAACCTATCTGAAAAATCTTATACGGCTAGTCTTTTCAATAAAGGAATCAATAAAATAGCTCAGAAAGTTGGAGAGGAAGCGGTAGAGTTGGTGATTGAAGCCAAGGATGATGATAAGGATTTATTTATGGGCGAAGCTGCCGATTTAATGTTTCACTACCTTGTTTTACTTGCAGCAAAAGATTATCGACTAGAAGAAGTTGTCGAATTGTTAGTTGAAAGACACAGTAAGTAACTATGGTTTAATTGGGAGGGTAAAATAGAACGATGAGCCAGTGCCAATCGTTGATTTTACCCATATTTGCCCATCCATTAATTCTAATAATTTTTTGCAAATATTTAGCCCAAGGCCAGATCCTCTGTACAAAACGGTTGTATCGTTTTCTATTTTTCTAAAGCGATCGAAAATGCTGTTTAGAGCCGATTTTTCAATTCCAATACCATGATCTTGAACACAGAATTGAAGTTCATTAATATCGCTGAAACTTCCTGTGATTGTTATATCTCCTTGATTGGTGAACTTAATTGCATTGTTAAGTAAATTATTGAGTATTTGCTTAAAACGCAGAGGATCTGTATTGATTAGTAGTGAGTCTTGTTTGAACTGATTTGAAAAAATGATTTGTATGTTTTTATCTTTTGGTATGTTAATTGAATTGGAGTAGATTACTTCTTCAATGCAATTAATTAATTCGAATTCTTGATTTGTAATTGTGATCAGACCAGATTCAATTTGAGATAAATCTAGAATTTCATCTACTAAATTACTTAGAGAATCACAGTTTTTGCTTATGATTTGTGAATACCTTTCCTTTTGTTCTGGACTAAGTTTGTCAGTTATGATGAGTTCCGAAAATCCCTGAATCGCATTCATGGGAGTTCTTATTTCGTGAGACATATTAGCCAAGAATGAAGATTTTAGACGATTACTTTCCTCTGCTTTTTCTTTTAGCTTGGTTAATTGATGTGTTTTTATCGCAACTCTTCTTCTTAAGGATTTATTCCAAAGATATACCATCGCAAAAAATAGAATTAGGCCAATAAGTATTAGTAGCATAATACCCCAGAAAATATTTGATTGCCAGAATGGGATAGGATGAATAGGTATCCATTTATTAATGATTGCATTTTTTTCCTTCAGCTGAATGCGAGCAAGTCCTTTGTCTAATATGCGAGTTAATATTGCCCAGTCTTTACGAATGGCAAAGCCTAATTCGTTATCATAGCCAATATTTCCTACAATTTGTAGATTAGAAATAACTTCTTTGTAAATTTCGTAACTAGCATATCCTTGTTGTGTGATGACAGCGTCAATTTTTTGATTTGATAAAGCTTGTAAACAAGTTAGATCATCAGGGAGCGGATATAATTTTAATTCCGGATAAAAATCCTTTATGTATTCTTGAACTGCGTAGTTGTTTACAACGCCAATTTGTAGATTTTCAAGTTCATCAATAGAGATTTGATCAACTGTATTTTTTCTCATGATAATTACATGAGGGATAGAAATAAATGGCTTGGTAAAATGAAAATAGTTTTTTCGGTCAACAGTTTCCTGTATTTCCAAGATTACATCAACTTGTTTTGTTTTACCAGCAGTTAAAATATTTTTCCAGTTGTTGAAATATACTTTCTCGAAAGTATAATCAATATTTTCCTCAAGTAAGTTTAAGATATCAATAGAAATCCCAATTGATTTCTGTTCTTCGTCGATAAATTGAAAAGGAGGAAAGCTTGTACTGACTGCAATTTTGATGTTTGGATGTTGTTTTAGCCAGCTTTTTTCCTTTTGAGTAAGAAAACCTACGTTTTTAGTATCGCAAGAAGTAAGAAGTACAATTATTCCGATAAGAATTAAGTGAATACATTTCTTGAACTTCATGATCAATTAGCTTTGAATTGTTTGATTTAGAAATATATGTATTTTTTTTTGAGAACGGAAAATTATTATCGCAAGAAAAGAGGATCCTTAAGATCCTCTCTAGTTTTCCTAATATGAGTTTTTGTGTGTTTTTTCCCTTTTTAGATGTGTTTTATCTCTACCGACTTTTACTCCCTCTTTGTAACCTAGCGCTATAATAGCTAGTATTTTAATATTGGAAGGCATATTTAAACATTCTTGAATGTATAATTCTGAAGATTTTTGAATGTCGTGTGGACGTTCTCGAATTTGGATCCAACAAGAGCCTAATCCTTCTTTTTCCGCTTGTATTTGAACGTAGGATGCAGCGATCGAACAGTCCTCAATCCAAACATCACTTTTGTCAATATCTCCGGCAATAACAATAGATACAGGTGTGGATTTTAAAAAACTAGCTCCGTGAGGTTTACATTCAGAAAGTTTTTCGTTTAGTTCTTTTTGGTCGACAACAATAAATTCGCAAGGGTATTTGCTTTTTGATGAAGGAGCGAGCAGAGCAGCCTGCATAATTCGATCTATTTTTTCTTCTTCAATTACTTGATCTGTAAATTTGCGAATACTTCGCCTTTTATAAAGTAAGTCTAGCATGTATTTGTTTTTTATTTATTTCAAAAATGGAAGATATAAATTAATTTATAATCTTCTTTTGTTTTACTAAACCAGATTAGTATTGATTATTCGGCCTGATGCTTATTTTTACTTGGTGAAAAGCACGATAAATAAAGGCTTTAAGAGGGATTTTATGCTTAGATTTGGATAAGGATTTTAAAAGTAAGTTCTATTGTTAAAATTAAAAAAAATCGAATCAAATGAAGATATTAGTCTGTTTTGCTATTTTATTTAGTAGTGTTATTGAATTATTCGCACAAGATAATCCGAAATCATATGTCTGCTATAAGACAGATGAAGTTATTAATGTTGATGGCGAATTAAATGATTCGGAGTGGGGGAAATTCAAGTGGTCTGATTCATTTGTAGATATCGAAGGAGATAAAAAACCTTTGCCAACCTATGAAACCGCGGTGAAGATGGCATGGGATGAAGATTATTTTTACATTGCTGCAAAATTAGAAGAACCACATATTTGGGCGAAGCTTAAGCAGAGAGATACGGTGATTTTTTACGATAATGATTTTGAGGTGTTTATTGATCCACAGGAAGATAATCATCAGTATTATGAGTTCGAGCTTAATGCATTAAATACCATTTGGGATTTGATGCTGGTTAAGCCATACCGTGATGGTGCGCCGGCCATTAATGCTTGGGATATTAAAGGTATGAAGTCTGCAGTGAAGGTATATGGAAGTTTAAATGATCCATCTGATATTGATCAGTATTGGACCATTGAAATTGCTTTTCCTTGGGAGGTGTTAAAAGAATGTGCTTTTGAAGGTAGAGGACCCAAGGATGGGGAGCAATGGCGTGTGAACTTTTCTCGAGTAAATTGGGATGTTGAAATACTAAAAGGAATTTATAAAAAATGTGTTAATCCTGAAACAGGAAAAACTTTACCAGAACACAATTGGGTTTGGTCTCCTCAAGGAGTGGTTGCAATGCATCAACCAGAGACTTGGGGCTATGTTCAGTTTTCAGATGTAAAAGTTGGGGAAAGTATAATAGAGTATCAAAAGGATATAGATTACGACTTAAAAAAAGAACTTATTAGGTTGTATGGTTTACAAAAGAAAAATTTTGAAAAAACGAACGCATACACCTCAGATTTACAATCTAAATACTCCGTTGAAATTGAGTTTACAAAGAAGCAATTTTTGATCTATTCGAATGGGAAATCAGGTAAAACGTGGTATATCGATCAGGAGAGTAAGATTTGGAACGAATAGATTCTAAAATCTATTTTTATGTTTTTAATGCTTGATTAATTTGTTTCGTATGATTTTAGGATTTTTGACACTTTTAGGTTGAATAATCCTATTTGAATAGTGATAGGTGCATTTTATTTTAAAATTATCAACATTTTTTTTAATAAACTAAAAATAAATTTTGATAGGTAGATTATGATTTGTTTATCTTCTTGTATATATAGGCATTTTAACAAAAATTAACAAATACTTGTTTTCGTTATTATTGTTTTAATAAACAAAATAGTGGTTATTTTGTTCTCGTAATACGTTGATTGTTAATAATTGTGAAAAAAAGATGTAGAGGTTTGAATTAGGTTTTCGTACTTTTAATAAACCTAATTATAATCTAATCTTTTTTAAAATGAAGAATGTTAAATTACTATTTCTGATTTTAGCAATGGCAAGTTTTTTGCCCAATGCTTTATCGCAAGGGGTAACGACATCCTCTATGCGAGGAAAAATTGTTGATGGCAATAATGCACCTGTTTTTGCCGCTACAGTTGTTGCAACTCACACTCCAACAGGAACTCAGTATGGAACGATTACTCAGGATGATGGTCGTTTTGATATGAGGAACATGAAAATTGGTGGACCTTATACTGTGACGGTTACTTTTATTGGTTATAAAGAAACTAAACAAGAGAACATCCACTTACAGCTGAATAAATCTTCAGAGGTAAATCTAGTGCTTAATGAGGATAATGTTCAGATTGATGAAATCACAATTGTTTACGATAAAAACGATGTGATGAGTAAAGATAGAACAGGAGCCCAAACTAATGTTGATAGAGAGCGAATTGCTGCATTACCGACTATTTCAAGATCTCAGTCGGATATGACTCGTCTAACTCCAGAGTCGGATGGGAATAGTTTTGGAGGTCGAAACAATCTCTACAATAATTTTTCATTGGATGGATCAATTTTTAATAATTCATTTGGTTTAGATGTTTCCACTCCGGGAGGCCAAGCAGATGCTCAACCAGTATCTTTAGATGCTATTGATCAAATTCAGGTTTCTCTTGCTCCTTTCGATGTTCGCGAAGGTGGTTTTACTGGAGCTGGTGTAAATGCAGTAACCAAATCAGGTACAAATGAATTTAAAGGAGCTACTTATTATTATTTCAGAAATGAAAATATGATAGGCGACAAAGTTGGAGGCTTAAAAGTTGAAAACTTTGATTTTAGCACGAAGCAATATGGTGTTAGTGTTGGAGGTCCAATTATTAAAAATAAACTGTTCTTCTTTGTGAATTATGAGCAAGAAAGAAGAGATCAGTTGGCACACGGTTTTGTTGCTGACGATGGAACGAATACAGGTAACTCAAATACAACGAGTGTTTCAGAAGCTGATGTGAAAGCGGTTCAAAGTCACCTTAGATCTCAATGGGGATATGAACCAGGAGCTTATCAAGGATACAATCACGAAACTTCAAATGATAAATTCTTAATTAAATTGAATGCTAATTTATCCCGCAATCATAATGTAGTTCTTCGATACAATATGTTGGATGCATGGAAGGATATTTTGCCTCATCCTGAGGCTGTTGGAGGTAGAGGTCCAACAAGTTTCCGTTTGCCATTCGAGAATTCTTCTTATAGAATTTTTAACAAAATCAATTCTTTCGTAGGTGAATTACATTCTAGATTTTCATCAAAAATATCTAATAAGTTATTAGTAGGATATACAACTTTTAGAGATAAGCGTGATCCTAAATCAGCACAATTTCCAGTTGTTGATATACTTGATGGGAATGGTAATGTTGCAATTACTGCAGGTTCTGAAATGTTTTCAACAAGTAATGTATTGAATCAGGATGTATTTCAGATTTCTGATAATATGACTTATTACTCAGATCGTCATGCGATAACGCTTGGTTTTAATTATGAGAGATTTAAGTTCGAAAATTCCTTCAACTTATTCTATTATCCTTGGGTTACAGCCTTTGGAACTCAGAATTTTTTAAACAACGATTTTGCCTATTTCGTAGGTAATCCTACTAACGATCTAAATCAGGATGTAATTGATGCGAATAAAAATGCTTATGCATGGTCCGATGTGGATGTTGCGCAAATAGCATTCTATGCTCAGGATGAATTTCAAGTAAATGATGATTTGAAATTGACACTAGGATTGCGTGTTGACCTTCCTAAGTATTATAATAATATTCCACAAGATGAGGCTACAGACCGAGGAAAGAATTTCGACGGTTGGGTAAATGAAAAGGGAAATTCTATACGATTGGATCCTGCAACTTGGCCAGATTCAAAATTGATGTGGTCTCCACGTTTTGGATTTAACTATGATGTGAAAGGGGACAACACAATGCAGCTTCGAGGAGGATCAGGTATCTTTACTGGTCGTATTCCTTTTGTTTGGTTAGGAAATCAATCGACAAATGCTCGTATCGACGCAGGATATGAATTTCAGTTAAATTCAACTGCTGATGACTTTAAATATCCTCAGGTTTGGAAGAATAATTTGGCAATGGATGTGAAATTTGGAGATGGATGGTTAGCTACTGTTGAAGGTATTTATTCGAAAGATGTAAATGCTGTTGTTCATCGAAATTACAATATGCTACCTCCTTCTGGTAATTTGACTGGAACAGGAGATACTCGTTCTCGTTTTGCAGGTTTTAATGAGGTGAATATTTATTCAGCATCGGCAGGATCGGAATCTTTTCTTGATGCAGGAGCAATTGTTTTGGACAATACTAAAAAAGGATACCAATTTACGGCAACTGCGAAATTGGCAAAAAGATGGAATTCTGGTTTAACAACCGATATTGCATATACTTATTTAAGCGCAAAAGATTTAACTTCAATTCCAGCTGAGATTGCTGCTGATGCATTTCAAAGAAATCCTGTTGTAGGAAATCCTAATAGCCCTGCTTATTCATGGTCTCGATATGGCCTAGAGCATAGAGTAATCGCTTCAGCAATGTATAAGGTTAGCTATGGTAAATTTGCTTCTTCATTTGCCATGTTCTACGAAGCAGGAAAAGGGAATCGATACTCGTATACTTATACGGGAGATCTCAATGGAGATGCAATCGCAAATAACGATTTGATTTACATTCCTAAAAATTCAAGTGATATTAATTTTGGTACCGTTAATAATAGCGGTGATGGTGTTGTTGCAGTAAATTCGGCTGAACAATGGGCTGCCTTGGATGCTTTTATTAGTCAGGATGATTACATGAAAGATAGAAGAGGAAAATATGCAGAGCGAAATGGAGCTTTATTGCCTTGGTTTGGACAACTCGATTTCCGTTTTATGCAAGATTATAATTTCCAAGTTGGAGGCAAGAAAAATACCTTGCAATTTTCAATTGATGTTTTGAATTTGGGTAATATGATTAGTTCTAATTGGGGAGTGCGCCAGTTTGCAACAACTACGAATCCAATTTCGGTTAATGGAGTTGATAATTCTGGAACGCCTTGGTTACAATTTGATCCTAATTTAGAGGAATCTTATATTGATGATGTTTCTGTTAATTCGAAATGGCAACTACAGGTTGGATTACGTTATATTTTTAATTAGAAAATTAAGATTCTATTGAGGAATAAATTTAATAGCTGTTGCAATTTGCAACAGCTATTTTTTATGGTCAAAAGCTGTCAAATAATTAAAAGCTATCTATCTTTAGAGCTCTAAATCGTATATGATATGTTTAAATTTCTTTCGACCATAAGCCTTGCATTGCTTTTTGTTTTTTCCTGCAATGTTCCTACAAAATCAAAATCTTATCAAAATGGTGTCGTAGTTACAGCACATTATTTGGCTTCCGATGTTGGTAATCAAATTCTGAAAGATGGCGGAAATGCTTTCGATGCGGCAGTAGCTGTTCAGTTTGCATTAGCGGTTGCTTATCCAAGAGCAGGAAATATTGCCGGTGGAGGATTTGCAGTAATTCGAACGTCAAATGGTGAATACAATTCGTTAGATTTTCGAGAGACAGCTCCACAGGCAGCTTTTGAGCAAATGTATTTGGATGAAAATGGTGATGTAAATTCTGATTTAAGTCAAAAAGGACATTTGGCAGTAGGGGTCCCTGGATCAGTAGATGGCATGGTAAAACTTCATCAGAAATATGGAAAAATGAAGTGGGAGACATTGCTCGAACCTTCAATAAAGCTAGCTAAAGATGGAGTTGTATTGAGTGAGTTGGAAGCAAATAAATTAAATGATTATCAAGATCAGATCAAAAGTCAGAATAAAGGAAAAGAATCAGTTCCATATCTAAGAAAAACTCTTTTTGAAGAAGGAGATACGCTTAGGAATATTGCATTAGCGCGAACATTAATACGAATAAAAACAAATGGGCGTAATGGTTTTTATACTGGCGAAACTTCCGATTTGATTGTAGCTGAGATGCAAAAAAATGGTGGGATAATAACAGCTAAGGATTTGGAGAAATACCATTCTGTATGGAGAAAGCCAATATTGGGAAATTACCGAGGCCATAAGCTTATATCTATGCCACCACCATCAAGTGGAGGCGTGGCTTTAATTCAGTTGCTAAAAGGAGCAGAACAATGCCAATTAGACCAATATGATTTTGGATCTTTTGAGCACATACATTCTGTGGTTGAATTGGAACGTAGAGTATATGCTGATCGGGCAACTTGGTTAGGGGATCCTGATTGTTGCCAAGTTCCAACAGCAGATTTGATTAATAATGAATACTTGAAAAATCGTTTTTCGAATATAAGCATGACGGCTAAAACAAATTCGCAGGATGTTAAAGCAGGTTGTGTAGAATTGATTGAAAGTTTTGAAACAACACATTTTTCTATTGTTGATTCGGAAGGCAATGCCATATCGGTAACTACAACCTTAAATGGTAATTACGGAAGTAAGGTGATTGTGGATGGTGGTGGTTTCTTCTTAAACAATGAAATGGATGATTTTAGTAGCAAACCAGGAATTCCAAATCAATTTGGACTAGTTGGCGGTGCGGCGAATGCTATAATGCCTGGTAAAAGAATGTTGAGTAGTATGACACCAACTATTGTGGAAAAGGATGGTCGATTGTTCATGGTACTTGGTTCTCCAGGAGGATCCACAATAATTACCTCGGTGTTTCAGAATATTGTAAATGCAATTGATTTTAAAATGTTACCGCAAGATGTTGTCGATGCTCCACGTTTCCACTCTCAATGGTTGCCCGATGAGGTTTATGTTGAGAACGAATTGTTGTCGCAAGAGGTGCTTGCAAGATTAGAATTTCTTGGGCATAAAATAAAAAAACAACCTAGAATTGGAATGATGGCAAATGTTTTTGTGACTGACTCAGGCGAGTATATTGGTATTGCTGACTCAAAAAGACATAAGGATAGCAGTGTAAGTGGCTATTAGTAAAAAAGGCAAATTTCAAATGAAATTTGCCTTTTTAAATTTATGGTAGTTGGGTTAGGTTTTCGATATATCGTTTCGACTAGCAAATTAAATAATGGGAGGCCATGATATTTTTTAGCTCTCCATATAATAGCGACTTATTGAAACTCAAAAAAAGATAACCCCAATATTAAATGTCTGGATAAAACGAGGTCGGCTTGTCCCATTAGTTATTTGCTTCGATTTAAAAGTAGTAACTTTTCTCAGAAAACCATGGCTAAGAGCAGTTGTGTAGGGTAATTTTTAGTCAGTCTAAATTGATTAGAATCGCATAAATAAAGCGTTTTCTATTAAATTGAAAGTGATTTTCTGATTTGGGTAAACAATTGTTAATTGTTTTATGTAATCTTCTTTTCAATTCGAATAAATATTACTTTTGAGATGCAATTGCAAAATCCATACTTAATATTGATTTATGAGTCCTACAAATCCTCAAAAAGTAATAAAATACTGTCCAAAATGTGGCAGCCTTGAATTTAACTTTAAACCCGACAATTCTTTTTTATGTGCTAGTTGTGATTTTCATTTGTATGTAAATGCATCGGCTGCAGTTGCAGCACTAATAGTTAATGATAAGGGTGAAATATTACTTACCAGAAGAGCATGTAGTCCAGATATAGGCATGCTTGATTTGCCAGGAGGCTTTGTTGATGTGATGGAGACCGCAGAAGAAGCAATGCGCAGGGAGATTAAAGAAGAATTGAATTTGAATGTGGATAAAATGGAATATTTTATGTCTTACCCTAATGAATATATTTTTGGAGGACTTTCTGTATTTACAATTGATTTAGCCTACATTTGCAAAATTAATTCGTTTAATGGAATAGATGCTAAAGATGATATTTCGGCTTATGAGTTTTATCAATCCGATAAAATTCCATTTGATGAAATAGGATCTGTTTCGATGAAGGAAATGGTAATGGCATTTGTAAATAAAAATTTGAATGAGAATACATATTAATCCCAAATACAATAAACTAAAACGGTTTTTAAAAGATTTACCTGTAAACTTTGAAAATACAGGAGAATCCATATATAAAGGGCGAAATGAAATTAAAGTTTTTGAAGTTGAGGGGATATTGTTGAATGTGAAATCTTTTAAAATTCCACATTTAATTAATAAAATCGCTTACGCTTGGTTGCGTGGTTCAAAGGCAAAACATTCTTTTCAATATGGTATGGAGATTATAAAGAGAGGAGCCAATACACCAGAACCAATAGCTGTTGTTGAAAAATTAAAGAATGGTTTATTTCATGATAGTTATTATATTTCACTTCATCACAAATATGAATTTACAATCCGTGATTTAATAGGCTTTGAGTTTCCTGATAAAGAAAATATTCTTCGGCAATTTACAGACTTTACTTATGAAAAGCTTCATAAAAATGGAATTCACCATTTGGATTATTCGAGAGGTAACATCCTAATTTCGAAACTGGATGATGGACAGTACGATTTCTCAATAGTGGATATCAACCGACTGAAATTTGAGAAAATGGATTATTTGAAAGGCTTAAAAAACTTTTCTCAAATATGGGCTAGCAAAGAGGAACTTGAGATCGTGGCTAGAGAATACGCTCGTATAAATAATAAAAATGAGGCTGAGGCTGCTAAATTATTGATCCAATTTGATAAAGAGCATAAGGCTGAAATAAATAGAAAGAATAATTTGAAAAAAAGGCTGAAAGGTAATTGCTAGTTTATTTTGAACATTAAAATAATTGAGCATTGTCAGTAGATTGTCTTTTGTTAGATTCATAACAGTTAATCCAAAAAAAAAAAGAGAAAGAAATATGAAAATTCTTTTGGTTTGCGACCTGAAAATCCCCGCACTTCTATATGGAGGCACAGAAAGAATAGTATGGTGGTTAGGCGAAGAATTAACCAAACGAGGCCATGAGGTTAGTTTTTTGTCGGGACAAGGTTCTTCTTGCGAATTTGCTAAAGTTTATATTTATAACCCAAATGTTAAACTTAATGATCAAATACCGGCTGATATTGATTTAGTACATGTTAATTTTCCAATTAAGGAAGCATTAAAAACTCCATACATCGTAACTTTGCATGGAAACAGTGCTCCCGAAACTGTATATGACAAAAACACCGTTTTTATTTCTAAAAATCATGCAGAAAGACATGGTAGTGATGTATTTGTTTACAATGGTATTGATTTTAATGAATATGGTCCTGTTGACTGGAGTTTGCAAAGAGAGCATTTTTTATTTTTAGGCAAAGCCAGTAGAAGTAAGAAAAATTTAAAAGGTTGTGTGAAAATTTCGAAGGAGCTTAACGAAAAGTTAGCGGTAATTGGGGGTCGAGGTATTCCTTTTAATCGAACTGTAAAATACAAAGGTTTCCTCGGAGGAGAAAAGAAAAGCAAGGTAATTAATCAATCCAAAGCTTTACTTTTTCCAGTAGTTTGGCATGAGCCATTTGGTTTGGCGATTGTTGAGAGCTTATATTTTGGAGCACCTGTTTTTGGAAGTACTTATGGTTCATTACCAGAATTGATTCCATCAGATGTTGGTTTTGTTTCTAACTCGTATTCTGAATTGATTGATGCTGCTAGTAATTTGGGAGCTTATAATCGAAAATATTGTCATGAATACGTGTGTGATCGATTTAGTGTGAAACAAATGGCAGATGGTTACTTAGAGCTTTATGAAAAGGTATTGAATGGGAATAGTTTGCATAAAGATGCTCCTATTCATAAGCTAAAAGTTGGCAAACGACATTATCCAATGTTTGATTAATTGAGAAAGTTTAACAAAATAAGACAAAGAATGAAAGTTTGTGGATTTACAATAGTAAAAAATGCAGTTCTCTATGATTACCCTGTATTAGAAGCAATCAAATCAGCTTTACCGCTTGTTGATAAATTTATTGTTGCACTTGGAGATGGGGAAGATGATACAGAGAATTTTATTCGTACAATAGATTCAGATAAAATTGAGTTTGTTTATTCTGTTTGGTCTAAAAACAATAAGAATGGACATTTTTTAGGTGTTGAAACGAATAAGGCCATAGATAAAATTAGTGAAGAATATACTTGGTGTATTTATTTGCAATCTGACGAGGTTCTGCATGAGAAAGACTATCCTGAGATTAGAGAAGCAATGGAAAAGCATAAGGATAATCTTGATGTTGATGGATTCTTATTTAATTGGAAGCATTTTTGGGGAAGCTACGATTACTTGGGGTTTGGACGAAAGTGGTATCGAAGAGAGATGAGAATCATCCGAAATAATAAAAAGATAAGATCATGGCATGATGCTCAGGGGTTTAGGAAAGTTGATGGAGAGAAGCCTACAGGAGTTAAATTGGATGCTCATGTATATCATTACGGTTGGGTTCGTTCACCATTACTAATGAAGAAAAAGGTAAATAGTAGTCTTTGGAATAAACGATTTTGGAACAAAGGATCAGTAGAAACTGGTTTTGATTTTAGCAAAGATTATGACTGTGTTTTGGATTATAATGGAACACATCCTGAAGTAATGCAAGAGCGTATGAAGGAAATTAACTGGGAGGTTAAGATTGATCCTAAGAAGAGAAATTTTGATTTTAAGGATAGTATTCTAATGTGGTTCGAAAGATTAACAGGTCATAGGTTAGCCGAAAATCAACATTTTCATGTGTATGGAAAAGGAAAGAGATTAACAAATATCTGGGATGAATCCATTTTTTAGGATTTTAAGGAGTGAGATCGTTCCTGTAATTTGATAAAATAGTAAAAGGCTTTCTTTGTATTCAAACACAAGAAAGCCTTTTATTATTCTTGTATCTTATGCGATATTGCTTAGTTTTGTGATATTATTGAAGGTAAGGAAATAAAAAAAAACGAAATAAATCAAAGGAGAGATTGATATGCTAAGAGATACCTTAACTAAATTTGCTTACCCAAGTTCATTGGTGAAAGAATACAAGCATTGGTTGGTGTTGTTGAGAAAAGAACAAATCACATTGGGTTCTTTGATATTAATTTGTAAAGAGGAGAAAACTAACTTCCATTCAATTTCACAAGATGCAATGATGGAGTTAAGTATTGTTACCAAAGATATTGAACTAGGTCTTTCAAGAGCATTTAAATGCGATAAGATTAACTATTTAATGTTAATGATGGTTGATCCAGAAGTTCATTTTCATGTAATTCCTCGTTATGAGAAACCAGTTACAATAAATAATCAGGAGTTTATTGATGCATTTTGGCCAGGACCAGCGAATTTAGCCGTAAATAATAATCCAGTTAATTCAGAAATGTTTCGTTTTCTTCAAGAAAAAGTACAGATTGAATTAGGAGAGTCATCACCTGAAAAGAAATACAAAAGAATTTATACTTCTGGTTGTTTTGACTTGTTTCATTACGGACACTTAAACATCTTAGAGAATTCTAAAAAATTGTGTGAACATCTTATTGTTGGGGTGTCTACAGATGAATTGATTTTAGAATCGAAAGGCAAAAAGCCAGTTATACCGTTCGAGGAACGTGCAAAAATTATATCGTCAATAAAGTTTGTAGATGAAGTGATTCCACAAAAGGATAAAAACAAACAAAAAGTTGTAGATGAATATCAGATTGATGCCATTTCAGTAGGAGATGATTGGAGAGGAAAATATCCACCTGTGAGTTGCGAAATGGTCTATTTTCCTTACACACCAAGTGTAAGTTCTACGATTCTAAAAGATACTTTAAAATTGATAAAATAAAATAAAGGCTGTTTCATTGAAACAGCCTATTGCTTTTAGTTATTTTCCAAATAATCAGCAATTCTAATCGAAGCTTTACCATCTGTTGGTCCAACATGATCAATATTGTATTTGCGTCTGTTATTTTTAAAGTTTTTAGGATTTTCTATTTCATCCTGAATTATTGGTTTTAGTTTTTTATAGTTTGCAGCGTGAGCTCCTAGTTCTTTATATATTACAGAATCGGCCCCGAATCTTTTTGCAAAACGATATTTAAAGATGCCTTTGTAAGACCATTTCAAATCATAAAAGTCGCATATTACTACGGGTTTATCTAGAGCAGCAAACTCAAATAGAGTAGAAGAAGCTTCACTGATTAAAACATCAGCAGTTTTAAGAAATGGGACCAATGAAAATTCATCAACTCCTGCAACATAAACATTAGAGTACTGCTTCCATGCCTGTATTCTTTCTTGATCTTTCTTGTATCGATCTCTAGAAAGAGTAAGAGAATGAACTTTTACTAAAATATTATATTCAGAGAATTCACTTGGCCAGTTTTTTGGGAAACATCCTAATGAAGTTGGATTAAATGTAGGAGCATATAAAATTGTCTTTTTACTCGGATCCAATCCCAATTTTGCAAGATCTAATCCTTGTTCTGTTTCATCAAAAATAGGATCAAGCTTACTAAATCCAACCTGAACAAACTTATCCTTAGGATACATTTCTTCAATTTTCTTCAATCTTAATTCCCCTTCCATGAAACGAACGGTCATTGGAGTATCCGATTTTCGATAATAACTTGGTTTAGGTCCAACTCCGTGTCCCATTTGCACTGTTTTCGAGTTCTGATGAATTTCATCAAGAAAAGCAAACTCATTTCCAAAGAAAATCCAATCAGGCTTTTGAGTCAGGTATAAATCCTTTGCTTCACTGTCATCATGAACCCAAGTATATGATATGTCCAAATTTTCAAGAGTACTTGCAAGTAAATTCTTATCGTTCTTTTTGGAGTAGACTATTAGAGAGCAATTGTGACCTCTTTTTTTAAGTTCTCTCCAAACAGGAAAATATTGAGGAATGTAATAGATGTTTAAAACATCAAATAAGATATTCATGTAGGATGGTTTTTCTATTGATTTTGCGCCAAAGATAAGCTAATTTCTGAAGGGAGAATGTCTGAGAAGTATTATTACTAAAGCATTGCTTATTTCTCTTTTAAAATGATTTCCCCCTGCGCTAAATCCTGCTCAAAAGTGATCTTTATATTCGATTCATCACCTTCAACGATAAAAATTGATTCGCTCGGTAGGTATTTTAGAACGACGCCGCAATCATCGGTAGCAACAAAATGAGGATCATTTAGAGCAATATCGTAAGCAGATTTAATGACATTGTACGAAAAGGCCTGTGGTGTTTGTGCACGTCTTAAAAGGTTTCTTTGTGGGACAGATACAATTTGATTTTTTTCGTTAATCTGGAAAATGGTATCTACAGTTGATATGGCTACAGCAACCGATTTACCATCTTTAATTTCTTGAATTACATTGTTGATTATATCCTGCGATATAAAAGGTCTTACTGCATCGTGAAAAATTAGGCTTACATTCGATTCCTTTTGGTAGGCATTGATTGCTGCCAAACTTGAATCACTTCTTTCCTTGCCACCAGGAAGAATGTGCTTCACTTTTTGGATTTGTCCCTCAATAAGGATATTCTCAATTTCCTGGATAAAATCAGAGTGAATAATGATGCATATTTCATCGATATTAGTGTTTTTTTCGAAAGCTTCAATAGAATGTTGAATAATTGGCTTGCCACCAAGAACTAAAAATTGTTTAGGCAAAGATCCACCCATTCTTCTTCCGCTTCCACCAGCTAATATCACGGCAACATTTTTCATGTAAAGAGTTTTGATTAATTAATAACAATTTTCCGATGCAATTCAAAGATAAAAAAAGAACCGCTTCAATAGGAAGCGGTTGCATTTATATTTTGTGAAATGAAATTTTATCGGAAGATTTCGTAATTGCCAACATCCGAAAGAATTTCATACCCATCTTTCGTAATTAGAATTGTGTGTTCGAATTGAGCTGATAATTTTTGATCTATAGTACGAGCTGTCCAACCATCTTTTTCATCAACAACGGCTCTTGCTTTTCCAAGGTTAATCATCGGTTCAATAGTGAAAATCATACCTTCTTTCATTTTTGGGCCTGAGTTTCGAGCAGCAATGTGCTCTACTTGTGGGGCTTCGTGAAATTCAACCCCAACACCATGACCGCAAAATTCATAAACAACACTGTATTTTTTTCCTTTTGCATATCGGCCAATCATAAAACCGATATTTCCAAAGTAGTTGCCAGGTCTAACCTGCTCAATTCCCAAGTACAAAGCATGCTCGGTATCTTCTACTAATCTCAATGCTTGTTCACTTACATCGCCAATAGTAAACATGGTACTAGTATCACCATAATATCCATCTAAAATAGTTGTTACATCTATGTTTAGAATGTCACCATTTTTTAAGATGGTTTTTTCATTGGGAATACCATGGCATATTACATCGTTTAAAGAAATGCAACACGATTTTGGAAAACCATGATAATTTAAAGGAGCAGGAATGGCTCCATTATCTCTAATGTATTTTTCGATTAGCTCATCAAGATATTGGGTGCTAACACCTTGTTCAACGAAATTGCTAATGTATTTTAGTGTATTACCAGCTAGTTGAGCACTTTTGCGAATACCCTCAATTTGTTCTGGTGTTTTGATAAGGATTTTACTCATATTTACTTGTATTCAGAAGAACTTAATCGTTCTGTATTATTAAGTGGGCAAAGGTCTGCATAGAAATCGAATTTTGCAAATCAAATTAGGCCCTTAATGAGAACAAATTACACGAATAGAATCTAATGAATTATTGATATTGGTAAATATTTGTATGAAATGATACTTGTGATCGTTTATTTTTAATCATTTTCAAGTTGCTTTTTAAACTCATCTAAGTTTGCCTGCGTTTCCTTATCGAGGCTTGGTTCACTTATATCCTTATAAGTTTGTAAAGTTTGAAGTATTGTTTGTGCAACAATTAATCGGGTAGTAGCTTTATCGTCTGCAGGAACAATATACCAAGGAGCAAAATCTTTAGAAGTGTTATTAATTGCATCCTCGTAACATTCTTGATATGAATTCCACAACTTACGTTCTTTTAAATCATCGCTTGAAAACTTCCAGTTTTTTGCTTTCAAGTTTAATCTTCGCAACAACCTTTTCTTTTGTTCATTTTTAGAGAGATGTAAAAAGAATTTTAATACAATTGTTCCACTTTCAGTAATGTGTTCTTCAAAATTAACAATGCGCTGCATGCGTTTGTGATAGAATTCATTATTCAAAACATTAATATTAGTTACTGAAGGTATTTTTTCTCCAAGAATATAATTTGGATGAACTCTTGTCACTAAAACATTTTCGTAATGTGTACGATTAAATACACCAATCTTACCTCTTTCGGGTAAGGCAATGTAATGCCGCCATAAAAAATCATGCTTTAATTCAGCAGAAGTAGGTTTTTTAAAACTATGTACCACAACACCTCTTGCATTTACATCTTTAAAAACCTCACGCACTAAACTATCCTTTCCAGATGTGTCCATGCCTTGCAAACAAATAAGCATGCTATATTTCCCATGTGCATACATGATGTCTTGTAACTCGCTAATCTCTCTTCGGATATGCTTAAGTTTTTTCTTAGCATCATCAATTTCTTCGAAAGTGGCGATATTTCCTAAGCTTATTTTTTGTTCGACTTTATATTTGTTGATATTCATAAAGAAGTTTTAATTCAATTAAAAATAAGTATTTTTAGTCGTTTAGAAAATTATTATTTATCCTGTGCCGATCACTTAAGTCTTTTATTCTTATGTTGTTTGTGAATTTGGATCCTTGCCTTAGGAACTTTTGTCCATCTGGCTCGATTTTAGAAATAGTTTTGGGCATTTTTGTAAAACTGTAATAATTACTCTTTTTGTATGATAAGATTTGTTAGAATATGTTTTGTTTTCCTTTGTTTGATATCTACGTGCGGACTTGTTAACGCTCAGTATTTTAGTACAGGACAAGATCCGGCTTCTATTAATTGGAAACAGATTAATACTGATGAATTTCAGATTATCTTTCCACAAGCTTATGAAGAAAAGGCAAAATACATGGCAGCTATTTTTCAAGATTTACTTGAAAAAGGAGGAAAAGATTTAGAGCATCAACCAAAGAAGTTTTCCGTTGTTGTGCATACGCATAGTGCCACAAGTAATGGTATGGTAGCTTGGGCACCTAAAAGAATGGAGATCTTTAATACTTCAGCACCCGATAATGATTCGCAATTTTGGATTGATCATGTAAGTACACATGAATATAGACATGTGATACAGATAGATAAAATGGAGCAAGGCTTTACTCGTATCATGAATTATATTTTTGGGCAGCAAGCCACTATGGTTGTTGTAGGATTGTATTTACCACCTTGGTTTTTAGAAGGAGATGCGGTTTGTATCGAAACAGCATTGGGCGAATCGGGACGAGGACGTTCTCCGTTTTTTGAACAGGAATTAAGGGCGCAATTATTGGAGAAAGGGAATTATTCTTACGACAAGGCAATTAATGGATCATATAAGAATTATGCGACCGATCGATATAAACTTGGTTATTATTTGGTTGGTAAAGCCAGAGCACACTATGGTGATCAATTGTGGGAACAAACATTAACACGTGTTGCACGAAAGCCTTTGGGTATAACCAGTTTTGCAGATGGCATTAAAAAAGGAATGAATGGCAAACGAGATGCCGTTTTTTCTTCTTTATCCGAAAAGCAAAAAGAGCTATTAGCAAAAGGAATTAACGTTGAAGATGTTGATTGGGCAGAAGTAAAGAATAAAAATACCAGAGCAGATGGCAAATTGACGTTGTATTACGATACAATGAAAGAATTGCAATGGGAGTGGCAGGTGCAAGATGTTCAACTAGAGCTTACAAAGTTTGAACAATTGTCGAATCGTGAAAAATATTATACCAATATACGTTATCCGCATAAAGAGGATAATGGCGATGTAATTGTACTGAAAGAGGGCATGGCAGATGCTGCTTATTTTGAAATAATCCGTAAAACTGGTGGGAAGGAAAAATTATATATACCTGGATATGATTTTAACACTGGTTTTGATTATGCAGATGGCAAGCTGATTTGGTCGGAAAGGAAAGATCATTTGCGTTGGGAGAAGGCCGATAAAAGTGTGTTGGTAGTTTATGATGCCAAACTAAAGAATAGAAGTAAAATTAAGCACGAGAACAGCTTATTTGGACCAGCTTTTTCAGAAAACGGAAAACGAATTGTGGCAGTCGAAACGGATGATGTTGGAAATAATTATCTGTTGATTATTAATACAGAAAATAAAAGGGTAGAACAACGCATATCGGCTAATGAGAATGAATTTATTCTTTCTCCAAAATGGGATGGGAACAAAACCATTGTCTATGTTAGTTTGGATAAGCAAGGAAAACAATTGGTCGAACTTGATTTAGCATCAGGTAATAAGACTAGCCTGTTTAAATCAGGAAGTATGGATATTTCTCAATTGGAAGTAGGCGAAGGGTTTCTTTTCTTCACAGCCAATTTTACGGGAATTGATAATATTTTTACTTATCAGAAATCAAATGGTAAAGTTTACCAAGTAACTTCTTCCAGATTTGGAGGGCGCGATCCTCATGTAAATGGTAATGAATTGTATTATTCTGATTACACATCGGATGGTTATTTGCCAGTTAAAGCAAGAATTGAAACAGACAATTGGAAGGATTGGAATCATACTTTTCATAAATTTCCCTTGGCAGAAAGTTTATCTGATCAGTTGGGCGAAAAGTTAAATCCTGACACCACTAATATGGATCGTTTTGAGGTGAAGAAATATTCCAAATTAGGTCATTTATTTAATTTCCATTCATGGGCACCTGTTTTTATCGATGGATTGGAACAGAAATCGGATATAGGTGTGTCTGTAGCTTCACAAAATAAGTTGAGCACATTGTTTACAACAGTGGGTTATAAAAAGGAAGAAGGTTATGATGATGGGCAATTTTATGTGAACATGTCTTACCAAGGAATGTTTCCAATAATTGATTCGAAACTGACAGTCGGTAAACAGGAAGCCAGTTTTGCGACACTAGCAAATAGAGTTGAGCCACAACAAATCGATACAATTTTGGTTCATCGTTCCTTAAAACAATGGAATTGGGAAAGCAGTATCAGTTTGCCATTTAATCTGTCAGGGGGCAAGTATTCGACAAAAATAACGCCTAAAGTAACTTACAGTTTGGCGAAGTTGACAAATATGAAATATACTCCTTTGGCTACCACTCAGACAAATACTTTGGGCTTAGGAGAGTATGATTTTGGGAAAAAGAACATTACACAGCAAATAATGGAATATCAGTTATTTGCATATAATATTGTAAAAATGGCTCCACGTGATGTCCAATATCAATGGGCACAAGTTTTGGAATTGAACTATCGCCACACACCTTTCGGCGATAATGATTTAGGAGAGACTTATTCTGCTGAGGCTTATCTTTATTTTCCAGGAGTAAGCAAACATCATGGTACAAAGCTATATGGAGCTTATCAAAACCGATCAAGCTTTGAATCTCGATTCTCAAACATGATAAAAAGTCCAAGAGGGATGAGCAATTTGTATGGAGAAGACATTCTTACCCTAGGCTTTGATTATGCCATGCCATTGGCTTACCCCGATTGGAATGTTGGGCCACTGGCTTATTTCAAACGTATAAAAATGAACTCTTTCGTTGATTTTGGATACCAAAAGGGAATGTATAAAGATATGAATCAGGATTTGTTTACTTATACCGATACCTTTTTAACTTTTGGAACAGAACTTTCCACTGACCTGCATGTTCTTCGATTCTCGGCTCCAGTTGATTTAGGAATAAGAGTTGGTTACGAAAATCAAACGAATAACCTGTTCACTGAATTGTTAGTGTCTTTCTCGTTAAGCGCGTTTTAAATATATTGGTAGAGACGCAATGCATTGCGTCTCTACTCATCTATGTCAATTCAACCAAAGTAATTTCTGGTGGCATGCCAATTCTACCTGGAAATCCGATGTATCCAAACCCTCGGTTTACATATAGATACTGATCTCCTTCTTGATATAATCCGCCCCAGCGAGGGTATTTGTATTGCACCGGACTCCACTTAATGCCTGCACGTTCTAAACCAAACTGCATGCCGTGGGTGTGTCCCGAAAAGGTTAAAGCAATATCTGTGTCCAGAACTTGTTGGTCCCAGTGCGAAGGGTCGTGACTCATTAATATTTTAAATGGCTGATGACTCGATCCGTTAATTGCTTGTTGTAAATCGCCATGCTGAGGGAATGGAGGTTTACCCCAATTCTCAACACCAACCAATGCAATTTCTTCTCCATTTATGCTGATGGTTTCGCTCTCATTTAACAGCAATTTGAAACCCATATCGGCATGGAAATTTTTAATGTCCTGCAAATTTTTGGCTTTGTCTTCTGCAAATTTCCAATAAGAATAATCACCGTAGTCGTGATTTCCGAGAATGGAAAATTTTCCAATTTTGGCTTCCATCTTAGATAATACAGGTGCCCAGCCTTCGGTTTCTTCTGCGAAATTATTCACCAAATCGCCTGTAAATAGAATTAAATCTGGTTTTTGTTCATTAATCAGCTCGACTGCCTTGGCTATTTTTTCAAAATTTTTGTTGAAACTACCCAAATGCATGTCCGAAATTTGAACAATTTTTAGCCCTTTAAATGATTTTGGTAGGTGTTCGAAGCGGATTTTTTCCCGCATTACCCGGTAATTGAATTTCCCTTTGGTAACACCATATAAAATAGATGCAAATGGAATGGCTGCTAATACCAATCCCATCTGATACAAAAATTCGGATCTCTCCATTTTTCTTTTCGAATTAAACTGTGGTACACTCTTTTTCTTTCTCTCCCTGAACCAACGAATGGTTCTCGCTATCGCCCCTTGAATATCCTGTAATAGAACGAAAAGTATAAATACAAACTTTGGAATGTAGAACAATGAAAAACCAGCAACTAGGTATCCAACATATATGTAAGATTCGGATTGTTTAACATGTTTTATTCCAAACATGAAAATGCTAAAAGCTGCAAAAATAAAAACCGAAATTCCCCAGAACAGTATGGTTAATGATTGTCTTGCCAGTGCATTGTTAATTCTGGCAATCAGAGGTTTTACACCGCGGTAAGTATAAATATCTACCAAAAGCATAAATAGTAACAGAGGAATCAATAGAAATACACTTGCTTTCATCTAATAAATTAATAAGTGGTTCATTGATTATAAATTAGCCTCAAATATATAGAATAAAATACAAGCGAGTCCTTAATTTTTGTTAAAATATGCTTATCTTAAATGGCACCTAAAATTTAAGAGGATCTTACTGAAAGTAAAGGTTCTATAGTAATGATACTTTTAAGCACTTTAAACCACAAAAGAAATGACCGAGAAAATTCATGAGTTAATTGACACCAGATGGAGTCCAAGAGCTTTTTCTGATCAAGAAATTGAGGAAGAGAAAGTTGTTAAATTATTCGAAGCAGCATCTTATGCACCTTCATGTTTTAACGAACAACCCTGGCGATTTATTTACGCCACAAAGGAATATGCTGAACGATACGAACAACTTTTGTCTTGTTTGGTAGAATTTAATCAGATGTGGGTGAAAACGGCTCCAATGATTATCTTGACTTTAGTTTCTAAAAAGTTTGCTCAAAATGGTAAAGTAAATCATCATGCTGGACACGATCTTGGTTTGGCAATTGGAAATATGTCTGCCCAAGCCACAAGTATGGATCTTTATATGCATCAAATGGCTGGCTTTAGTATCGATAAGGCAAGGGAAATGTTCGAAATTCCTGATGATTTTGATGTGCTAACCATGATTGCTGTTGGTTATATCGGAAATCCTGATGTTTTGCCAGAAAACATACGAGATATGGAAACCAATAAAAGGGAACGAAAGCCATTGAATAAGATTATTTTCGATGGTGATTGGGAAGATATGAAATAATTAATTTTCAAATATTTAAGAGAGGTTTTTCTATACAGAAAAGCCTCTTTTTTTTGAAAAAATCTAAACTTGTCGTAACTTGAAGATAGCGCAAGAGATTCATTCGAAGCCTGTTGAATATAAAACTGACATTATGAAAGCAGTGGTGATGACAAAATATGGAGAACCTGAAGTTTTGGAAATAGCCAATCTTTCTCGACCTAAAATTAAGACAGATCAGGTATTGGTAGAAGTATATGCTTCTTCAGTCAATCCGGTGGATTGGAAAATCCGTAAAGGTACATTGAAGCTATTCATGAGAAAGAAGCTGCCATGTGTGCTTGGAGGGGATATTGCTGGTCGAATTGTAGAAGTTGGTAAGAATGTTCAGTTTTTTCGTATTGGCGATGAGGTTTTTGGTAAAATTGATATTCTTAAAAATGGTGCGTATGCCGAGTATGTTGCCACTTCCGCTAGTCATTTAGCCTTAAAACCACAGAAAATGAGTTTCATAGAGGCTGCAACCTTGCCATTGGCAGGCTTAACAGCTTTACAGGCACTTCGAAATATGGGAAAAATCCGTAAAGGAATGAGTGTGCTGATTAACGGTTGTACGGGGGGAGTTGGTTCTTTTGCATTACAGTTAGTGAAAGCATTTGGCTGCAAGGCAACTGGCATTTGTAGTTCAAAAAATGTTGAGTTTGCAAAGCAGCTTGGCGCTGATAGAGTAATTGATTATACCAAGGAAGATTTTCATTTACTACAAGAAGATTATGATATCTTTTTTGATGTGATAGGAAATCAGGAATATTTTAAAGTAAAGCACCTACTGCAGCGTGGAGGAGTTTTCGTAACTACCTTACCATCATTTAATATTCTTCTGCTTGGATCTATACACAATTTGGTAAGCTCGAAAAAAATGAAGAAGATATTTGTTCAGGAGAGTAAAGAAGATTTGGAGTTATTAGCTGATTTTGTCGATGCAGGTCTTCTAAAAACATTCATAGATAAAACATATGATATTGATGAGGTTGCAAAGGCGCATCAGTATAGTGAAACGGGCAGGGTAGTTGGTAAACTATCGCTCAAAATTAGCGAATAATCGAAATGTAAAAGGCTAGTTCCATTATGAAACTAGCCTTTTTTATAGATATATCTTTAATTAACTCTTTTTCGACTTAATTGAGCAGCCAATTGCTTTTGTGCTTGTTACTTTTGGTTTTTTATTTTGTAATAATGCATCCACTGCATCATTAATGTAATGCTCTGTAACCTGTTTGGCGTCCTTGTAGTTGTTATCTATTGCTCCAATGTATTCTACCTTATATTTTCCTGAATTATTGCTTAGAATGAATACGTGTGGCGTTTTGGTAGCACCGTAGGTTTTGTATATCTCCTGAGTATTATCAAAAATATAAGGGAATGTGAATCCTTTTTCTTCCGATCGAATAATCATGTTCTCAAAAGAATCGCTTGGATACAATTCCGGATCGTTAGGATTGATTGCAATAACTGGAAACCCTTTTGCTTTGTATTTTTTGTCGATTTCGATAATTCGATCTTCATACGCTACTGAGTAGGGACAATGATTACAAGTGAAAATTACAATGAAGCCTTTAGCATCCTTATAATCCGATAAAGAGATGTGTTTTCCATCAACGTTTTTTAATTTAAAATCGATTGCCTCGTCACCTATCTGATAAGCTTGGGCATTAACTCCGATACTGGCCAATATAACTAGGCCAAGAAGCAATATTTTCTTCATGATAATTACTTTTTAATTTGTTTGATTACTAACTTGATCAATAGACTTCGCCAATTCATTATAGGATACTTGGCGAGTAAAAACTTTTCTATTATTCTTGTGGTATACTACTGTTGCGGGAATTGCACCATCCCAACTTTCAGCAACTTTACCAATCCAACTATTGGCATCTGGATCATCTAGAATAACGACTTCTGCATTGATATTCTTTCGTTTTAAAAAGTTAGTTATGCGCTCACTAACATTTTTGCCAAAGTCGAGACTGACAAGTATCATTTTTACTTTTTTATCAGAATAATCTTTACGGATATCTTCAAATTCGGGTAGTTCTTCAACGCATGGTTTGCACCACATTGCCCAAAAATTAATCACGTAAGTGGTATCGTTTTGATAATGGAAAATGGGCTCCAATTCATTAAAATTGTAGGTTTTGATTTCTTGACAAAAGGAGGTCTTACTTCCTAGTAAAAGGAGCGCTCCAAATAGGATAAGTTGTATTTTTAATTTCATTTTTGTGTATAAAAGACAAATGAGTATTAAATATACAACTATTGATTGAAAAAGAACAGAGTAGCTTGTTATTGATTTGTTAAATGACTAACTCGAAATACGATTATCGCATTCCGCTTTTAAATGAGAAGATATTTTTTTATCTTTGAAATGAATTAGTACACTAAGTATGAGACGAAACATGCATATCGAACGATTTTTCTTTTTTAGCAACTGTTGTTAGGAGAGGTTTCGCATGTACTAGTAATTGTTGATGAGCCTCTTTAAAGGCTCTTTTTTTGCACATATGAGAACAGTATATTTTAATAATTGGTTTTTTATTTTTTTCTTTTTTAGTGGAGAGAAGAACAGGATTCTAATGAAATAAATTTCAATAATATTCATAAAGAGTTCTGAGGTATCAGAACTCTTTTTTTTGATCAAAATCTAACAGTAACCAAAATAACCATGGACAAAAGAAAAATTGTAATTCAAGGAGTCGAAGGGTGTTTTCACCATGTGGCTGCGAATGCATATTACGGAGAAGATGTAGAGATTATACCTTCTGGTAATTTTGCGACATTAATTGAATTAATTCAAGACGATACGGTATGTGATGGAGGAATAATGGCAATTGAAAATTCAATAGCAGGAAGTATTCTTCAAAACTATGGCCTGCTTCAAGACTCGGGTCTTGTTATTGAAGGAGAAATCTTTTTGCGAATAAAACAGAATTTAATGGCTTTACCAGGTCAGAAAATTGAAGATTTAAAAGAAGTTCATTCTCATCCAATGGCGATTAGTCAGTGTCGAGCCTTTTTTAGAGATTATCCTCATATAAAGCTGGTAGAGATGGAAGATACAGCTTTGAGTGCGAAGAATATTCGAGATAATGAGCTGCTAGGTATAGGAGCAATAGCCGGTGATTTACCTGCTGAGTTGTATGAATTGGATATACTAGCAGAGCAGATTGAAAGTATTAAGAATAATCAAACCCGTTTTTTTATTTTAAAACGTAAAAAAGAAGTTGGACCTAATGGTGGTTTTACCAAGGCGTCACTTTATTTTAGTACAAGTCATAATCCTGGAAGTTTATCTTATATTTTGGATTGTTTTGCACAGGCAAACATTAATTTATCTAAGATTCAATCTTTACCAATTCCAGGAATTAATTGGGAGTATTTCTTCCATGTCGATTTAGAATTTGAGCTTCCAAGTCAGTTTAAAAATGTGATGAATAAAATATCGGAATCAGCTAAAGAAATGACAATTTTAGGAACTTATAACAAGGGAATAGTGATTACCTAATAGACTTTCATCGAATCATAAATATGATCGATTGTTTTGGCAAGTGCAATGTCTTTTTTTGTAATTCTTCTTTTGGAATGCGTTGTAAGTGAGATTCGTACATTTTTATAATTGTACAATTTTAGATCTGGATGGTGATCTGCTTTTTCAGCCTCAATAGCTATTAAATTGATAAAGTTGATTCCTTCTACAAAATTAGGTAGAACATAGTTTTTAACTAATTTGCTGTCTATTTCACTCCATCCTTGGTCTAGTAATATATTCATGATGTCTACATTAAATACATAAAGGTAAGGAAACAAAATACCAATGTAAATAGTAAAGGGTAGCTTAAATAGCTACCCTTTGTTATTTTTTATAAGATATTATAAAGAGACTACGCGGTCTAATTCTTCACCCATAATTTGAGCGCCACTATAAAGAGCCGATCTCTCTTCTGCTTCCATATACATATCAAATGGCAAAGAAATATTGTAAGCTGTCATTGTTAAAGTTGCAATGTCATCTCTAGCACCTAAATGAGTTCGCCAATCCATTTCCGATTGATCTAAAAGATACGCATAAACAGGACCAGTATAGTAAGCAAAACAATTTACGAAGGAATCTGACTCCCAAATATTCTCCAACTTATCTTGCAAATAATTTTTAAATCCCTCATTACTCCTGCATATTTTCTGAGCAGTGTATTCTGCCATACCTTCATGAATTTCGAATCGATTTTCACAATCGTCACATTCGCTATACAATGCTCTTCTGTAATTACGAAAACAAATTGCATCAGTAATCGCTTGCTTCATATTTTCACCTTCACTTTGCAAAGCAAATTCCAATGCTTTCCATTCCAATTTCATCCAAAAGCGAGCTTCCATCTCTTTCATATGGTTGTTGTCATATGGTTTTGGTTTAAGGTTCATCTCTGGCTGTACACAATGAAAGGCTTCGTGGATAATAATGCATTGTCTTTCGATTGTATTAATTGGTAAAGGAAGAGGAATAACAGCCCAAATACGATTGTCTATTTTTGCAGGTCCTTTTACAATATTTATAAATTCGGGTAGCGCACCAGAATAAATGTTATTGTGCGAACTTAATTCTAGTTTTGAACTATTTGTATTTGTATAAATGATTCCGTTTTCTTCGTCTACTAATAAAATTGGAACATCAAGAGTTCGGCCCCATAGTAAGCCATTTTCAGAGGAACATAAGGCTTTCGTTTCGGAGAATATTTTTTCAATCTCTTTTAAATCGTTTGCTTTCGCAAAGCTCAAAGAGGAGAACAATAGTTGCATGCCTAGAAAAAGGGAAATCCATATCAATCTGTGTGTTTTCATTTTCTTTGGTTAATTAGATGTTTGATTTCTTACTCTTTTAATCTGTTTGATGCATTTGTGGTTTTACACTTAGGCAATATCAGTATTTGTGCCATTGTTTATAAGTGGTTAATATATAGGAGTTAAGCTTTGCTTTGTTTCTTTTTAATAAATCTTAATAGTGATTGCTATCGTACAGTTAGTGTTCGAATATGAACAAATTCACTTTAATAAAATATTTCCTTAAAATTGAGTTGAACTACCATTTTAAACGCTATTAATTTTCATTTTATGATTTATCTCTAAAAACAAATATGAATTGAAAATTAATTTGTTGATTATATTCTGTATCTTAAAATAGAAACTTATGGGCGATAGTAGGTTTGAATAGTTTTGTAAGGTGTCAATATAAAATTACTTGAATGGGTAATGCTTTTGAAATAGCAACAATTATTATTGGTTTTCTAATTGTAGCAACTGCTTCTAATAGAATAGCCAAGTATTTTCCTAGAATTAAATTACCTATCATTACTGGTCTTCTTTTTATAGGGATTTTATCTGGCCCTTTCATATTGAATTTTCTACCAAAACAATCTCTTAAACATCTTCATTTTATAAATGAAACCTCTCTTGCCTTTATTGCTTTTGCTGCAGGTGCCGAATTGTATTTAAAGGAATTAAAAGGACGAATGAAAAGTATAAAGTGGATGACTTTTGGGCAACTCTTTTTTACATTTGGATTAAGTATTGCTGGAATTTTATTCTTTTCTAATAGAATAGGTTTTTTATCAGAACTAGAATGGCCTGTAAAATTGGCCATCGCATTGCTTATAGGAACAATTTTTGTTACTAGATCGCCTGCTTCGGCAATTGCAGTGATTAATGAGATGCGTGCAAAAGGTCCTTATACTCAAACGGCAATTGGTGTTACGGTAATTAAGGATGTTTTAGTAATCGTATTGTTCACAATTTGTTTCTCAATAGCTGGTGCCTTAATCTCTAATGTTCCTTTCGACTTTTGGTTAGTTGCAATATTATTTGGAGAATTGTGTTTATCCATTTGTATTGGTTTTATACTTGGCCAAGTAATGAACTTAGTTTTAGGATTAAGATTGGGCACAATGTTCAAAGCTAGTTGCTTGGTTGTTTTAGGCTATAGTATTTATTTATTGGCTCATCTGGCTCGAATAAAAAGCAATTCTTGGTTTGGATTTGAACTTTATATAGAACCATTACTAATTTGTATTTTAGGTAGTTTTGTGGTTGTTAATTACGGAAGTAATAGAAGAGAATTTACCAAAATAATAGAGTTAGTTGTTCCCACTATTTATGTGTTGTTCTATACTTTAACAGGTGCTTCAGTATCCTTAGATGTCCTTGCTCAGGCTTGGTCTGTTGCCTTGTTGTTTTTTATCATTCGATTGGTTAGTATGGCAATTGGTGCGGTAATCGGAGGTACCTTAGGTGGCGATCCGATGAAAATAAATCGTTTTGCATGGATGCCTTATGTAACGCAAGCGGGTGTTGCAATAGGATTGGTTTCTGTTGTATCTTCGAAATATCCTGAATGGGGACCACAGTTTGCTGCGATTTTAATTGCTGTTATTGTAATGAATGAAATATTAGGACCTCCATTGTTTAAGTGGTTTATTTTAATGGTTGGAGAAAGCCATAAAAAAAAGGAATTACAGCATGAAAATAGAATTCAAAAGGCTATCATTTTCGGTCTAGAAGGTCAATCACTTGCTTTGGCAAGACAACTAATGGATAATGATTGGATTGTAAAAGTGGTAACTCGAAATGAAGAGAGAGCAAAGCTAGAATATCAAGGTGTAGATGTTCGCTATGTTAAAGAATTAAGCTTGGTTGAACTAAAACGTTTAAAAGCAGATAAAGCAGATGCCATTGTGATGATGAACAAAGATGAGGATAATTTGAAGGTTTGTGAAATTGCCTACGAGCATTTTGGTACTAGAGACTTGGTTGTTAGAGTTCATGAGAGGAGCTTCATAAACAAGTTTCATGAACTAGGCGCTTTAATTGTAGAGCCAACTACGGTTATGGTTAGTTTGATGGATCATTTGGTACGCTCTCCAATTGCTACTAGTTTATTGTTGGGCATGGAGAAAAACCATGATACTGTTGATATTGAAATGCAGAACCAGGAATTGCATGGTATTTCTTTACGTGACATTCAAATCCCAACAGATGTAATTATATTGGCTACAAAGCGAAATCAAAATACTCTAATATCAACAGGATATACTCGTTTACGTTTAGGTGATGTATTAACAGTAGTGGGATCTATTGAAAGTATTGAAAAGGTGCGTCTGAAAATGGAAAATTTAGATTCACCGAACTTTAGACAAACTCGCTTTACCGGAAAAACAATTTCCTTTAAACGGAAGCCAATACCTACCGACCCAGATTTACCAACATAAAAAGACACTAGTCCAAAAGGCAAGTGGTACAACTGTACGCCAAATAATTTCTTCCCGATGACGTGCGCGGTTTACTCGTTCATTTTCAATATGAATGCGCATTTTGTTTAACCCATTTCGATTCAGGTTTTGAGTAATAATTTGTTTCTCTTTTTGAATATTATCCAGATAGATAGTTGCTTCTCTAATTCTGGTCGGAGTGCTGTTAACCACTTGAATTAAGTCATCTTCCGCTTCCATTAGTCGATTAAGATGATAAAGTGCCATGCCTCTTTGTAATCGCACTTCATCTAAATAGGGTTTTTTGTCTAAAACATGATTGAAATCCTGAATAGCAGAAGTGTAATTTTTAAGTTGCATTTGCGCATAGCCTCGATCTTGAAAAATAGCGCTGTAATAGGGCATAATTGAAATTGCAGTATCTAAATTATGAATCGCATTTTTGTAATCTCCCTTTAGAATCAAGGTTCTACCTTTGTCATGATACGCTTTGTATCGTTCTACATTTTGCGCACTAAGCCCTGAAAACCATAGCGTGCAAATTGCTAACAGAATAAAATTTTTCATTTTTGTGTTTATTGATTTATTAATACAACTTAAAAATAGAAGCATAAATTGTACCAAAGTGCATAAAAAAACCCTTCGATTATTACCGAAGGGTTCACAGATATTTATAATATCCTTATGCTTTCTTGCAACATTCTTTTTTGCAATCAGCATCACATTTCTTAGCACTTGCTTCTTTAGTACATTCTTTTTTGCACTTAGAATCACATTTTTTAGCTTTTGCTTCTTTTGTGCACTTTTCAGCTTTATCACATTTTTCAGCTTTAGCTTCTTTAGAGCAGCAAGCTTTCTTTTTTGCATCTTTCGAGCAACAGGCTTTTGTACAATCTTTAGAACATTTTTTCTTTTCAACCTTTTTTTGCTCCTGATCTTGTGTTTGATCAAGGTCTTGACTTAAAGAAATTTCGTTATCTAAAATTAAAGTAGCTGGCTGACTTGCAACACCAACAACACTTATCGCAAATACAAATAGAAGTCCAAATAATAACTTTTTCATGTTTATAAATTTAAAATGTTAATTAATCTGTTTTAGTTTTTTTTTGAATTGTTTCATAAAGATTGTAAAAGATCTTTTTATCTCTTGTTAATGAATTGTTAAAGGATTTAAATCTTTTAAAAATTAAACTAAATTTGATGTGAGAAACTCCGCACTAACACCAAGTGTTCTAAATGAATGTGGAGTGTTTGATATGATTACTGAAGCGAATGAATAAAATTAAAAAATATAGAATTCAAATCTTTATTGTTATTTCAATTATAGTCTTGTTATTGCTTTTATTAATTCAGATTAGATGGATTAGCAGAGCTAGGAGCTTAAATGAAGAACAATTTAATCATCGTGTAGGATTGGCTTTACATGAATCTGTTGATGAGTTTACAAAGGATCAGCAGAGTTGTGAGCAAATGCGTAAATGCATGAGTAAATCGAAATACGATGCTAACGATAGTGCTTTGTTGGAATTAGAAGTAAGCCGATTGGATTCGATTATAAAGCAGCAGTTCAAAAACTACCAAATACAATCTCCTTATAACATTGAGGTATTAAGTACGGAAGATGAACAGCCAAAAAGTAAATGCTTTTATTATAGTCTAAGAAAAGCTTTGAGTCATGATAAGGCGATTTTAAATGTGTATTTTCAGAAGAGAGAAAAGAATTTAATGGATAGTATGGGTAGTATGTTTATTTGCTCCTTAATCTTGATTATTATTCTTTGTACATTTTTTGGAGTAACTGTCTTTTCCTTAATTAATGATAAAAAAATATTGGGTAGAACAACCGATTTGATCAACAATATTGCCCATGAATTTAAAACGCCAATGGCAACAATTTCATTGGCTAGTGGGATGTTGAAGCGAGAGAAAATACACTCTAATTCAGAGCAAATTATGCATTATTCTAATATGATTTTCTCAGAGAATAATCGTTTGAAAATTCAGGTTGACCAGTTATTGAAATTAGCTTGTATGGAACGGGGAGAACTGAAATTGAATTCAGATCAATTTCATTTGCATGAGTTAATGGAGGAGTGTTCGGACTGTATTTCTGTTCAATTAGCAGAAAAAGGAGGAAGTGTAGATTTTAAATTGGAAGCTGTTAATGATAAAATTTGTGGGGATAGAAGTCTAATTCAAAACGTATTATTGAATATCTTAGATAATGCGGTTAAGTATTCTGATTCAGCACCCGAAATTAAAATTGAAAGTAAGAATATAAATGGCCATCTTTATGTTGCTATATCCGATAAGGGAATAGGAATGACTAAAGAAGAACAAAATCATATCTTTGATCGATATTATCGTGCATCAACAGGTGATTTACATGATGTAAAAGGATTTGGAATTGGCTTGTCGTATTCTAAAATGATTATTGATTTGCACAAAGGAAAAATAAACGTATTAAGTAAGAAAAAGAATGGTAGTACCTTTACTATTGTTCTACCCTCATTATAAGAAATGGCTATGACTAACTCTCACTCAAAAAATATACTTTTAGTTGAAGATGATCCCAATTTAGGACTTGTTTTAAATGATTTCCTGAAAATGGAAGGTTTCAATGTTACTTTAGCAAGAGATGGAGAAAAAGGTTTAGAAGCTTTTACATCTTCGGAATATGACCTTTGTTTGTTAGATTGTATGATGCCAAAAATGGATGGGTTCACATTAGCCACTAAAATTCGCAAATCCAATCAAGACATTCCAATTATATTTTTAACTGCAAAATCATTAAAAGAAGATAAATTAAAAGGATTTGATTTAGGGGGCGATGATTACATTACCAAACCTTTTGACGAAGACGAATTGGTAAGAAGGGTTAATGCAGTTTTAAAGAGAAGTAATAAAACTCCAGAATTAAAGGAACAGATGTTTAATTTAGGTGGTTTTGTGTATGATCATTTAAACTTAACCCTTACCAAGGATGGTGAGGTGTCTCGAATTACTCAGAAAGAGGGAGAAGTCTTATACCTTTTGCTGAAAAGTAAAAATAATGTTCTTCGCCGAGAAGATATTTTAGTGAAAGTATGGGGAGAGAATGATTACTTTATGGGGCGAAGCTTAGATGTATTTATCACTAAACTTAGAAAACATTTAAAACTTGATCCTAAAATTAAGATTGAAAATGTACATGGAGTAGGATTTATTTTATCCGACAGTAATTAAGTTAGGAATCAATATTACAAAATCCTTAAAAATTGTAATTTTGAAACTGAAATTTAAAAATCTACAATTTGCCATGAGCATACCTCAGAAAATAAATACCATTATCGAAGAAATACCATCTAATGTTAAATTAGTTGCGGTCTCAAAAACCAAACCACAGGAAGATATTCTAAAAGCGTATGAGGGAGGATATCGAATTTTTGGGGAGAATAAGCCACAAGAACTAACACAAAAACATGCTGATTTACCAAAAGATATAGAATGGCATTTTATCGGTCACCTTCAGACGAATAAGGTGAAATACATTGCTCCATTTGTACATCTAATTCATGCCGTTGATAGCATTAAACTACTGAAAGAAATCAATAAGCAAGCAGCTAAAAACAATAGAGAAATTAATTGTTTACTGCAATTTCATATAGCAGATGAAACTTCTAAGTTTGGTTTAGATTTAGTTAAAGCGAAAGAATTATTAGCATCTGATGAATACAAAGCATTGAATTCAATAAAAATTGTTGGTGTTATGGGAATGGCAACTTACACGAATGATGAGGATCAAATCAGAAGAGAATTTGCAAATTTGAAGACGATTTTCAAAGCTTTAAAATCAGAATCCTTTTCGAATGAAGATAGCTTCAAGGAAATATCAATGGGAATGTCTGGAGATTATCAGCTTGCTATTGAAGAGGGAAGTACAATGATCAGGCTTGGGAGCACAATTTTTGGATCGAGATAAAACAAGCTTATTTATTTTAGAGAATTAAGTCACTTAAAAGGATGTTAATATCTCTTTTGAAATTACTATATTTGTTCGTTAACGTTTGAAATTTATAAAAAAAATCAAAATAACATGATAAATCTTGAAACCACTTATATGGGATTGCAATTAAAGAACCCTTTAATTGTTAGTAGTTCCGGACTTACAAATTCGGTAAGAAAAATAAAAATTATCGAAGAAAAAGGAGCTGGTGCTGTTGTGTTAAAATCTTTGTTCGAAGAACAAATTAGTAATGAAGCAAAACATTTGATCAGTAAAGATCCTGCAAATGTTAGCTATCCTGAGGCAGAAGATTACATTCAGACATACATAAAAGGAAATTCTGTATCGAATTACTTAAGCTTAATTAAAGATGCTAAAGAGGCAGTTTCGATACCTGTTATTGCAAGTATTAATTGCGTAAGTTCTTCTGATTGGACACATTTTGCTAAAGAAATTGAAAAAGCTGGTGCTGATGCTATTGAGTTGAATACATTTATTGTTCCAACGGACAGAAATATGAGTTCAACAGAATATGAGAATTTGTACTACAATATATTTAAGGCAGTTAAAAAAGAGGTGAGTATTCCTGTTTCTTTGAAAATTGGGATCTATTTTACCAATTTGTTTTCTGTTGCTAATCGTTTAAATGCCGATGGAGCTGATGCTATCGTTTTATTTAATCGTTTTTATGAGCCAGATATTGATATTGAAACGATGCAGATTAGTAGTGCTGAGGTTTTAAGTTCTGCTAGTGATATTCGTAAATCTCTTCGTTTTGTTGGGATGTTATCAGACAAAATAAAAGGGCTTGATATTTCAGCTTCTACAGGTATTCATGATGGTGAAGCAGCAATTAAGCAATTGTTAGCTGGAGCAAAAACTGTTCAAATTTGTTCAACTGTTTATGAGCATGGTTTCGATCAAATTACGAATATCTTGGAGGATATATCCAAATGGATGAATAGAAAAGAATTCAAATCGATTGATGAATTTAGAGGTAGTTTGAATTATGGAAGTATTCCAAATCCAGCTTTATACGAAAGAGCTCAGTTTATGAAGTACTTTTCGAATAATGAAAAAGATGTTTTAATATAAAAAACAAAAGCCGCTGAAAAGCGGCTTTTTTATTTTTTATAGCTGATCGATGATATGAATAGCTTCATGAATCATTCCTTTTTTCTCTGCTGAAGAGCCTGGAATAGCATTTTTTAATTTGGTCATCTCAACAGGTTTTATCATTTCAGGAACTTTTTCAGTAATATTCTCAATTACGGTAAAAGCTTCAAAAGCGATTTCAAAATCTGCTTCAATAAGCAAGTCTACAAAAATTGATAAGTACTTCGAGAAATCGATACTTGCCTCCCAACATACCTCAACAATACTTTTACGTATCGAAAGATACTTATCATTCTTAATTGCTTCGATAATTATTTTATCTGTTTCCTGAATTTTAAGATCTGCAAGAAAATTAAGTATAGACACTTTAATTTCGCTAGTAGGAGTGCTTAAAAGTAAATCAAATAAATGATTGACATCTTCGGGTTTTCCTTCTTGTCGTAATTGTTTTATTGAATCGAGAACTACCTTATTGTCCTTAGAGCCTAGTCCTAAGATAATTGCTGTGTGTAAATCCTTTTTATTAATTTCGCTCATGAAATAGTTTAATTTATTTGATGCGAAATTACTATTTTTTATTCGTTTACATCTCAAATTTAAAATCAAGTATTTAAAAAATTGATTGTCAGAATTAAAGAAGATGTTAATTTTGTTAGATTATCAATGCTTTACGTTTATTCGCAAGCTAAAATTTAAATATTGTTTAAAAATATGATATATTATTCCTGAAAAATTGTAAATTAAGTTTGATAGAAGGAATATGTTAATCTATAGCACCTATACTATGAGAATTATTATTTCGTGTATTTGTATTTTGTTGCTGTTTTCTTCGTGTAATTTATTCTCATCAAAAAATAAGGATAAAATTACCGAAGAACAGATGCTGGAACACCAGTTAATGGAAGAGAATACAGAAAAAATGAAACGATTTTTTTTCGTTTTACCAAGCCCAATTGAAATTTCCATTTTGATAAAAAAATCAGGAGTTCATTTTCAGGAAAATTTATTGAATAGCACAGAAAACTTGCCTGGTTACTCAACAAGTCCGTCAAGAGCCATTGCATTGGGAGTGTATTGTGCCGATCTTAGTTATGCTAGCTTAAACGAGCAATATCAAATATCGATAGAATATATAAATGTTGCGCGTAACTTGGCAGAGTCTTTAGGTGTTCTTAGAACGGTTGATCAGGAGAAGATTAATACCTTAGAAAATAACGTAACCAATAAAGATTTGATTGTCGATATCATATCTGAAATTTATATGGAATCAAGTGATCAATTGCGAGAGCAAGATCGATACTCCTTGGCAGCTTTAATGCTAATTGGAGGTTGGGTTGAAAGTATTTATCTGGCTACTCAAAGTGTTTCTTTAGACGAAGAATCTCACCAGCTTTTAATCAAACAAATATTAGATCAAAAATTGTCTCTTGAAAGTATCAAAACTGTATTAAGAGATAATCAGTCTGATCCAACAATAAAACCTATTTATATGGATGTTTTGCAGTTGGAAAAACTTTTTGATAGATGCGTAAAGAATACTAATTCTGAAGAGACTAATGACTTTAGAGAATCTGTTGATCCTCTGGTTTTTGTTCAGTTAGTTGCTAAAGTTGGTGAAATGAGAGAATATTTAGTTCAATAAAATAAAGTCATTAAAACGTAAATTGTAAGTATTATTTTATGAAGTATACAATTATTGCAGTTCTACTTTTATTTTTTTTCAATGTAAATATTGGATATACTCAATGTCGGGATTTTGCAAAGGAAATTTGCAAACCGAAATTGCAAAATTATGCTCACGATGGAAATTACAATGGTGCTTTTTTGAATGAAGAGGAAGAGGTTGAAATACACAAAGCTTTTTTTGTTGGTCAAAAGTATCGAATTGTTGTGGGGAAGGAAGAAAACTTGCCTACCATTCATTTTCAAGTAAAGGATACAGACAACAATTTACTTTTCGATAATCAAGAAAGTGCGTATGTTGATTTTTATGATTTCACTTTAGAAACATCCAAAACACTTATTATTTCTATTCGTTTTGTAAAAGATGAAGATCCTGAAAGGAACTTAGAAAGTGGATGTGTTTCTATTCTATTTGGTATTGAATTATAGAAAAAAAAGGTTCCAAATAGGAACCTTTTTTTTTATAATTTATCTTGTAAGTATTGTCCAGTATACGATTTGGAACATTTTACGGCATCTTCAGGTATTCCTTCAAAAACAACTTGTCCTCCATTAATTCCACCTTCAGGTCCTAAATCGATTAACCAATCAGCACATTTAATAATTTCCATATTGTGCTCAATAATAATTAAAGTATGTCCTCTAGATATAAGAGCATTAAAGGCATCCATTAATTTGTTAATATCATGAAAATGAAGTCCTGTAGTTGGTTCATCAAATACAAATAGGCAAGGTTCAGCTTTTTCTTTCGCTAAAAAAGAAGCTAGTTTTACACGTTGGCTTTCACCACCACTTAAGGTACTTGATGATTGCCCTAATTTTACATAGCCAAGACCAACATCAACTAATGGTTGTAAGCGTTGGACAATCTTCTTTTCAGTAGTACTTTTACCCTGAGCAAAAAATTCAGTAGCTTCATTTACGGTCATTTGCAATACATCATGAATATTTTTCTCATTGTATCTAACCTCAAGAACATTATCTTTAAATCGCTTCCCTTTACAGCTTTCGCATTGAAGGTAGATATCTGCCATGAACTGCATTTCTACCTTTATAATACCTTCTCCCTGACATTCATCACATCTTCCTCCATCAATGTTAAAGGAGAAATGAGCTGGTTTAAAACCACTGTATTGTGATGCTTTTTGATCTGCAAATAGCTTTCTTATTTCATCATATGCCTTAAGATAGGTAACTGGATTTGATCTTGATGATTTCCCAATAGGATTTTGATCAACAAATTCAATGTTTTTAATGAGATGAAGATCTCCTTTTACAGCATCAAAATGTCCACTTTTATCAGAATAACCTCCATAATGTTTTTTTAGTGCAGGATACAGTATTGTTTTAATTAAAGATGATTTTCCCGATCCACTCACACCAGTTATTACAGACATGATGTTTAAGGGGAATTTTATATTTAAACCTTTAAGATTGTTTTCTCTAGCGCCAATAATTTCGATGTAATTATTCCATTTCTTGCGGGTTTCAGGAACAGGAATAGCCATTGTTTTCGAAATGTATTTAGCCGTTAAGCTATCGGTCGAACTCTTTAGCTCCTTTAAGTTTCCTTGAAAAACAACTTCGCCTCCAAGCCTTCCAGCATATGGTCCTATATCAATTAGCTCATCAGCTGCTAGAATAATGTCTTCATCATGTTCAACAACAATAACCGTGTTTCCCAAGTCGCGCAATTGTCTTAGCACCTTAATAAGAAGTTCCGTATCTCTGGAATGTAGACCAATACTGGGTTCATCTAATATATATAGTGATCCAACAAGGCTACTGCCTAATGATGTTGCCAGGTTAATTCGCTGTGATTCTCCACCCGAAAGGCTGCTGGATAAACGGTTTAAGGTAAGATATCCAAGTCCAACATCAGATAGGAAATTGATGCGATTATTAATGTCAATTAATAGGCGGCTGGCAATTTTTTCATCTGTTTGGTTAAGCGTTAAGTTTTGAAAGAATTCCTTTAGTTGGTCTAATGGCATCAGAACTAAATCCTGAATACTCATGCCTTTAATTTTCACGTAGCTAGCTTCTTTTTTTAAGCGAGTACCTCTACAATCAGGACAAACCGTTTTCCCTCTGTAACGAGATAACATTACGCGAAATTGGATCTTGTATTGTTTCGCTTCTAGATATTTGAAAAAAGCGTTTAGACCCTTGAAATGTTTGTTTCCAGTCCAAAGTAATAGTTTTTCTTCTTCACTTAGTTCGAAGTAAGGGCGATGAATAGGGAAATTGAATTGATCAGCAGAATAGATTAATTTATTTTTCCACTCTTGCATTTTTTCGCCTTTCCAACATACAATTGCATCATCGTAAATGCTTGTGGTTTTATTTGGGATTACCAAGTCTTCATCAATTCCAATAACCTTTCCAAAACCTTCACAGGTAGGACATGCACCAACCGGATTGTTAAAACTGAAAGTATGAACATTTGGTTCTTCAAATTCAATGCCATCCGCCTCGAATCGATTTGAAAAGGATTTGTAATTGGTGCTTGAGTCAATTGACAATAGGCATTCACCTTTACCTTCATAAAAAGCAGTTTGTAAGGAGTCTGCAATTCTGTTTTGTGTATCTTCATCAGAGGAAACTCGAATTCGATCTATGACAATATGAATTGGTTCATCTATTTTAAGAAGATCCGGATTTTCAATTGCCTCAAATATTTTATGAATTTCACCATTGCTCTCAATTCTCGAAAACCCTTGTTGAGAAAGCACCTCAAGCTGTTCTTTTTTACTTCTGTCACCATTGTGCATTTCTGCAAGAATCATAACATGTACATCTTCTTTCTGCTTTAGAATGTAATTTACAACATCAGTAATCGAATGTCTTTTTACAAGCGTATTGGAGACAGGAGAGAAGGTTTTACCAATTCTTGCAAAAAGTAATTTTAGGTAATCGTACACTTCCGTTGATGTTCCAACAGTAGAGCGAGGGTTTCTTGTATTTACTTTCTGCTCAATAGCAATTGCAGGCGGAATTCCTTTAATGAAATCAACTTCAGGTTTATCAATTCTGCCTAAAAACTGTCTCGCGTAGGCTGATAAGCTTTCTACATATCGTCGCTGTCCCTCAGCATAGAGCGTATCAAATGCCAAGGATGATTTTCCAGATCCTGAAAGACCGGTTATCACGATAAATTTATTTCTAGGAATTTTAAGATCAATATTTTTTAGATTATGAACTTTTGCTCCTTTTATATAGATGTATTTTTCTGAATTTTTTTCTGTCATATTCTCCACCCGAGTGCAAATTCGGTCTCCTGTATCATTGCTAAAATCGAATCTACAAAGTTATTTAACTTCTAAACATTTTCAAATCTCATTAAAAATTAGTTTATTGCATATTGTAAGACATATTTATTCACCATCAATTAAAAAAGGAGATCTGCTTATCGAGTAATTTTTACACTGTTTAATTTAAAATAGCTGTGAAATTGAGAAAAAATAATCCTACCGATTATGATCTCGTTAAGCAATTCATTGATGGTAATCATGATAGTATTGATGTGCTAATAACCCGTCACCGGGATAGAGTATATACGTATATTTATCTAATCGTAAAAAATCATCAGCTTTCCGAGGACTTATTTCAGGATACCTTTATAAAGGTAATCCGATCGCTCCGTATGGGCAAATATCAAGACAATGGCAAATTTTTAGCTTGGGTGCTGAGAATTGGTCACAATTTAATTATCGATCATTTTCGAAAAGAAAAGCAGAATAATACTTTTTCGAAAGACGATTATGAATTGGATATTTTTAACTCTTCAAAATATTGTGAAGGGAATTACGAGGATGAACTGATTCGAGATCAAATTCATTCAGACATTCGTAGTTTGGTAGATGAATTACCAGATGATCAGAAAGAAGTTGTTATTCTTCGACACTATAAAGGTTTGAGTTTTAAAGAAATTGCAGACCAAACAGATGTGAGTATTAATACTGCCCTTGGCCGAATGAGGTATGCTTTAATTAATATGAGGAAGACAATTGAGGATCGAAAGATGAGTTTGACCTTCCAATAAAAAGGATATGATATAATTAGACTGAAAAGCTTAAGTTTTTCAGTCTTTTTTGTTTTTGGATAATAAAAAAGTTTGTAGCGCGTTATAAGGGAAATGAAAATTTTATTTGCCTATGGATAATGTTTATACTCTTTTTAAATTAGACTGTAAAAATGCTGGACAAGAAATCTTTAATCTAATGGATCGAATAGGTGATTCTGATGTTTTTGAATCTAATGATTTGATTGATTATTTAGATAAGCATAGGGTTGATGCAAAGTCAAACCTTGTCCATCGTATTTTGGGATTTCGTCAATCCACTAAAAATGTAAATCTGAAAATTCCAGATCTTGCAGAAATCACATTAAACTAATAAGAAGGCTGAAGTAATTTACTTCAGCCTTTTTTTTTGCTTCGTTTTTCTAATTTAAAAAATAGTTGTATATTGATATCAAAATGATATCAAACTAAATAATTATGAAAGAAGAAAAGAGTTATTCTGCAAAATCCGGATTTTTAATGGTTTTCCTTGTTCTTACTATGCTGGTAATTGGTATTTTCGGATTGGTACTAATAAAGAATCCGTTTTTTGTTATTCTAATTCCTTTGGTAATAGGATGCATTCCTGGTTTTACGATCGTAAATCCAAACGAAACTTCGGTTTTGGTACTGTTTGGAGCCTATAAAGGAACTATTTTAGGCAATGGTTTTTTCTGGGTAAATCCATTCATGGTAAAAAAGAAGGTGAGTTTGAGAGCTCGAAATTTGGATAGTGATCCTATAAAGGTGAATGATAAAATAGGTAACCCTATTATGATTGGAGTTGTTTTGGTTTGGAGAGTTCGTGATACTTACAAAGCTGCTTTTGATGTAGATAACTTTGAGCATTTTGTGAATATTCAGTCGGAGGCCGCTATTCGACATATGGCAGGTTCGTACCCTTATGATAATTTTGAAGATGAGCAGGCTGAAATTACTTTGCGTTCGGGAGGAAATAATGTAAGTGAATTATTAGAAAGAGAATTGACTGATAGATTAGAGTTTGCAGGTATTGAAGTGATGGAAGCGAGAATTAACTATCTTGCGTACGCATCGGAAATTGCAGGTGCAATGTTGCGTCGTCAGCAAGCAACAGCAGTTGTGGCAGCACGTTTTAAAATTGTTGAAGGTGCAGTGAGTATGGTTGATATGGCTTTAGATCAATTGGCAGAAAAGAATATTGTAGATCTCGATGAGGATAAGAAAGCAACAATGGTTAGTAACTTGATGGTTGTACTTTGTTCCGATAAAGATGTGACACCTATTGTGAATACCGGAACTTTATATCAATAATCAATTAACTATGGCAAAAAAGAAATCATTTGTTCTACGTATTGATCCTGAGATGCATAAAAAGCTAGAAAAGTGGGCTGCTGATGAATTTCGTAGTACAAATGGACAAATAGAATGGATTCTTAATAAGGCTTTGAATGAATCGGGTCGAAAAAAAGATAGTGGGGCAACGGATGCCGACAAATTAGATAAATAAAAAAAGCCCTTTAAGAGGGCTTTTTTAATGATTTTCGCATTATAGACTTTCCATCTTGCAAGTTAGATTCAAATCCCATTTTCTCCATGTACTTAAGATTTGCGCCTGTATCGCAATAAACAGAGTTAATATCATGTAAATGCAAAATGTTGCTTAATTGCTTGTATAGGTAACTTCCAACCTTAAAATCTCGATATTGAGGTAGAGCATAATCTAACTCGATACGTAATTCCTGTTTTTGCAGCGTCCCAATAAAAATCCCAGCTACTGCCATATCTCTTAATACGAACATACCAAGTTGACCTTTCTGCATTGTAAAATCAGGAAAAAAACCATTGATGTCTTTTTTGTAAAAATCTAGAAAGTGCATTAAAAGCTCATCGTTCTCTTTAATCTCAATGATTTTAAAATCTTCTACACGCTTATACATTTTTCGAAGATTGTACAAGTTTGCGCATACAATAAGGAAGTTCATAATCCCTACAGGAAGAGAACCAATTAAAAAACCATAAGTAGAAAAAAGTATTGCACCAGCCAGATTGTACCAGCGAAGTTTAACAATAGAAGTCATTGTTAAGGATACCAATACCAAAACAGATGCGGCATAACCAATCCATTCCAGTAATTGGATGCCTAAGAAATTATATTCCAACATATTCAATTTATTTGTAATGTGTTACAACAAACAGAGGATTCTAAAATGGTTTGGGGGTGCTTCTAAATGAAGAAACCTTCCGAGTCCGAAAGGTTTCCCAAATGTAATAAACATTTTGATATCTACAATCCTGTCATTAAAAATAATGGCTGTAATTCGAAACTATTGTATTTTGGTCTCAATCGATCAACATTGTAATAACGATCGACATCAACTAGCTTTTTTGTACTGGTTACGATGTCAATTGGAGCATTATCGTATCGACCATTTCGTAAAGTAATTAATCTACCATGTATCCCTTTAATAATTAAATCGAGCGCAAGATTCCCAAATGCCATTGGCACGATAGAATCTATTGCATCAGGATCACCACAACGAACCATGTAACCTAATTTCTGATTGATAACATTGATGGGTTTTGAATTGTTATACTTTGGTGATAATAGCTTCAGGTTTTCGGATACTCGGTCGCCAATACCACCTAGTTTTTTGTGCCCATAATCATCCATTACATCGTCTTGGAAAATCATTTGTTCACCAGAAAAACTAGCTCCTTCCGAAATAAGAACAACAGAATATCGACTTGGATTTGAGTAGCGATCCTGAATCATTAATTCAGTCAGTCGTTCAATGTCAAAATCGTATTCAGGAATTACGCATCGATTTGCAGCACCAGCCAATGTTGGTAGGATCGCTGTAAATCCAGCATATCGTCCGAAAACTTCAAGAACAAGTAAACGTTCGTGCGATCCTGCAGAGGTTCTTAAACTGTGAGTTAAGGATATTGTTCGAGTAATACATGTACTAAAGCCAATGCAGTAGTCTGTTCCTGGAACGTCATTATCCATTGTTTTTGGAATGGCTATTACTTTAAATCCTTCTTTGTAAAGCCGTACCCCATAACTTAAGGTGTCATCGCCACCAATAGGAATTAAATAATCGATATTCAGGAATGCTAAATTTGCTAAGACTTCTTCTGTTAGGTCGTTAACATCCTCGTCGTATTTTTCTTTTAAATGTATAGGAATTCTCTCTCTTGCCGTTTTTGAAGGGTTAACTCTTGAAGTATGTAAAAAAGTACCACCTGTTCTACCTACTTTATTGACCAATTCTTCGGTTAATACTTCATAGTTTTCACTATTATCAACTTTTTTATCACGTACTAAATCTATCAATCCTCTCCATCCTTTACGGATTCCGATTACTTTATACCCTTCTCTTAACGCACGAATGGTAACAGCTCGTATTGCTGGATTTAATCCGGGTACATCACCACCGCCTGTTAGAATTCCAATTATTCCCTTCGTAGCTTTAGATCCTGTCATAGTAATAAAGATTAAGTGACTGAAAACAATGTAATATCACTATAAGATATCATTTTGTTAAGGAAAATTCAAACGGAAAGAGTAGGATGTTTGGCTTAGCTTCAGAAAATAAGGTAATTAAGAATAAGTCTAATTACTAAATGCATAAGAAATTATATTGGCTCCCATCTTTAAAGCCTTCTGATGATTGGTGTATGTATCATTATGAACAGATGGATTTTCCCATCCGTCACCTAAATCACATTCGTAAGTGTAAAAACAGACTAGTCTACCTTTGTGAAAAATACCGAAGCCTTGGGCTGCTTTACCATCATGTTCGTGAATTTTTGGAAGGCCTGTTGGGAATTCGTAGGTCTGGTGATAAATAGGATGAGAGTAGGGGAGTTCTACCAATTCATCATTTGGGAAAACCTTTTTTATCTCTCTTCTAAAATAGGCATTTAGGCCATAGTTATCGTCAACATGCAAGAATCCACCACCTTCAAGATATTTCCTGAGGTTAATTACCTCTTGATTGTTGAATACGATATTGCCATGACCAGTTAGATGGACAATAGGGAAAGAGAATATTTCAGGACTACTTACTTCTACAGTTTGTGGCTCCTTGTGAATGTTAGCAATTTGATTTTGATTACAGAATTCAATTAAATTGGGCAAGGAACCTGGGTTTGCATACCAATCACCACCACCATTGTATTTTAATAATCCGATACGGATAGTTGTACTCTGGCCTGAACAACAAAAGCTGATTAGAAGGAAAATGGCGATATGAATTGCTTTGTTTTTCAAATTTTATTGATTTTCTAGGCTTACAACATTACATGCAACAACACCGGCTGTTTCGGTTCTTAGGCGACTTTCGCCTAATGAAATTTCTTTAAATCCATTTTCTTTAGCCAATTGTACTTCATCTATTGAAAAATCTCCTTCTGGCCCAATTAAAATCAATACATTTTGTTTTGCCTGATAAAGATTTTTAAGGTGAGTTTTTTCACCTTCATTGCAATGTGCAATATATTTTTCACCATCGAAATTAGCTGTTACTAAATCAGAAAACTTAGTTAGTTCATTTAAAACAGGATGATAGGCTTTTAATGACTGCTTAACAGCTGAAGTTATAACTTTGAATAAACGCTCGTGCTTCACCACTTTTCGTTCGGAATGTTTGCACAATAGAGGAGTGAATTCACTGATTCCTATTTCAGTGCATTTTTCCATAAACCATTCTGTTCGATCGATGTTTTTTGTTGGAGCAAGAGCGATATGCAATTGATAATCTAACTTGCCAAATTCGTGTGTCGTTTCAACACATTCAACTGTACATCTTTTCGGATGAGCATCAATTATTTTGGCTTTGTAAAGACTTCCTTTACCATCTATTAGGTGAATGATATCTTCCTCTTTTAATCGAAGTACGCGAACGCAATGTTTAGATTCAATTTCATCCAATTGATAAAACTGATCGCTTATATTGGGTGTGTAAAATAAGTTCATAAGTGTTCCAAAGTAAGAATAACATGAAGTTGCAAAGTTAGTTCATGTATTTCTTTTGAAGAATATTTTTTAGATAAAAATTACCAAATCATAGGCTGATAGATAGCTGCCATAATAAACGTTAATACAGATACAATTAATCCATACATAAATATTGTATAGGATATTCTAAGAAGACGGTATTTTTTACCCAATACTTTTCCTAGGTAATATTGATCTTTTATCAAGCTATCGTAAAGTTCATCGTAATCTGTCATTACGCCTTTAAGGGCTGTAGAGTAGTCTGTTAGTTCCATTCGGTGGAAGTTCCCAAAAAACATTAAATTCACTCTCTTTTTCTTAATGTCTTCTTCTGAAAAGGTTCCGTCGGTAACATTTGGCCTTGTTGCTAAAACCGAATAAGTAATTGTAAATAGGCAGACAATAAGTAGAATAATGCACGGAATTATAAAGTGGGGCACATCCATAATATTTTTGAAGATAAAAAAGATAGCCGAGATAATTATTGAATTCACAGAGATCATTAAATTGGCCTTTTTATCAGCAATAGAACTCAGGTTAATTTGATTTCTTGATGTTACCTTAAACATGGTTTCAATGCCACGTTGAGGAGTTTTAAGTTTGTAATTTTGCTGTTCCAATTTACCAACCATTTCGGTTAGTTTTTTGATCTCTTTATTTTGATAGCCAGCAACTTTCTCTACAACTTTTTGGTAATTTACCTCTTTCTTTTTAGCAAGAGTTTTTTTTCCATAATTGGTATGGTAATGATGCTCTTTTAAGAATCTTAAGGTTTCCTCCCAATATATTTTAGGACTAATTTCATGCTGTAAAATCGCATTGCGTTCTTCTCTAAGTTTTTCGGATGTTTTTAGGTAGTTCTTCGAAGATAAATGATGTAAATCAGCATCGCAAAGTACATTGCAGACTTTTTCATCACATGGCAAATGAGGTATTTTGGTATGCGATATAGCATCTGTAACTTGCTTGACTTTTTCTTCAGGATAATTTTTCTCTTCTAGGAAATTTTTAGCGTGTACAGCACTTATCTTTTCATGCTTCGCAAAATTTTCATAGTATCCAGTGTCATGAAACCAAGCGGCAATAATTAGAATTTCCATTTCTTCTGGAGAAAGACCAGTTTCTAATCCAATTTTTTTTGCCTGTTTAACCACATTTTGAGTATGTTCCAAATTGTGGTATGTAAACATAGCTTGATGGCCGTTTTCAATTAAATTGCTTGCAAATGCTTCGGCTTCATGTATGATATCCATTTCTCTTTTTCTTTTTCTGAAATTACTTCTTGAAATTGTAGTGAATAAATATAATCATTATAGCGGAAACCGATTTGAAATTTTGGGATTAATGCACTCCTTCCCTCTTTTTTATTGGGAATTGCTCCTTATTTGTGTAATTTTATGTTCCAATTCAATTTTTTATACAGACCTGAAAATAATGATGAAATATTTATTTTTTAGCCTATGCTTAATTGCTGTTCTTACTTTTTATACTTCCTGTGCTCAAAAAGCAGAAGAGTTCAAAATGATTTATGAATTAGAGGAAGGGTATAAATTTCCTTATGCCATTTATGAGGCAGATAAGAAATTTGAATTAAAAGAGGATTTACGTGAAATATCTGGACTTACCTATTATAACGATCATAGTTTATTGTGCGTTAATGATGAAAAGGGGATAATCTATAAATATCATTTGGAGAAAAAAGAAATATCTAAGAAGTATCATTTTGATAAATCTGGTGATTATGAAGGGATAGAATTAGTTGGTGATAAGGTGTATGTTTTGCGGTCTGATGGTGCGATATTTGAAGTGGATCATTTTCGAAAAAAGAATATTAAATCAGTAAAAAGCAAAACTGTTCTCGATGCAGGAAATGATACCGAAGGTTTGGCCTATGATGCCCAAAATAATTCTTTGTTGGTTGCTTGCAAGGGGAGTCCTGGAGATGATAGAAAATTAAAAGGGAAAAGAGCAATTTATGAATTTTATCCAGGTGAAAATAAAATCTCCGATACTCCAAGATTCTTAATTGATCAGGATGAAATAAGAAAAACCCTAGAATTTAATGCATATACGATATTTTCAGTTAAATTATTGGAGAAAGTAAATCCTTCCGAAGGAGATGTTACTTTTCAGCCTTCAGCAATTGCTGTACATCCAATTACTGGGAATTTATATGTTATTGGTTCGGTTGGAAAATTGTTGGTCGTTTTAAATCCAGAAGGAAAACTCTTGGCGATTGTGAAATTAGAACGGAAGTTATTTCGTCAACCAGAAGGTATTTGTTTTGCTCCTGATGGACGTATGTTTATATCCAATGAAGGAAAAGGATCAAAGGCCAATATTTATGAATTCAATTATTTGAAGTAGTTGTGCGAAGGCTCTTGTAATTTGAATAAATACGATTACACATGAAAAGAATAATTATTATATATATCTGTGTGTTATTATCAGCGGCAGCTGTTTTTGCACAAAAAAAGGATCTGAAGCAGAAACCTTCTCAGGTTTTACTTGATCATTCGATCTTCTTTGTTGGCGATATTGGAGAAGGCCCAATTATCGATGCGAACATCGATATGTTGAAGCGTCAAATGAATGAGGTGAATGAAAAAGGAACAGTTGTATTTTTAGGAAATTCAATTTCGAAAGAGTATGCAAAAGAAACTGTTGAAGAAATCGATTCAGGAGATCCACATTTAGTTAGTTTACTGAATTCGGTTAAGGATTTTTCTGGGGAGCTAATTTTTATTCCTGGAGAGAAAGAATGGAATCAGGGCAGAAAGCATGGTTGGGAAGCCTTAATGAATTTAGAAACATTTGTTGAGGATTATCTTGATAGAGGAGATGTTTTTCTTCCATCAGGTGGATGTCCTGGGCCAATAGAAATTGATTTAACAGATGAAGTTGTCTTGCTAATTGTTGATTCTCAATGGTGGTTGCATTTAGGAGATAAGCCAGAGGCCGAATGTGGATTAGAGAATACGTCTGACTTTTTAATATTACTTAGCGATGCAATAAAGAGGAATAAGAACAAGAAGATTGTTTTTGCTTCGCACCATCCCGTTTATAGTGCAGGAAATCATGGCGGTAATTTTGCTTACCCGGGTCCTGTTGAATTGTATCGTAAATTGTTCGGAACACCTCAAGACTTTGCTTACCCTTTTTACAAGCAAATGCGATATATGGCACGTAAAATTGGTGTTGGGCACGATAATTTGATAAGTGTTTCTGCTCACGATAATAGCCTGCAATTTGCTAAAAAAGATGGATCATTTTTTATTGTATCTGGTTCTGGAAGCAAAAGTGAATACGTATCTCAGAAAAAAATGGATGTGGCTTTGCGTGAAGTTGGGTTCACACGTTTAAATTTTTATTCGAATAATGAAGTTTGGCTAGAGTTCTGGACGGTAGGTGAGAATGGAAATAAAGAAGAGTATTTAGCTTATCGTGAGAAATTATATACCAAAGATGTACCTACTGCTGAAGATTTACTTGAAAAGTACAAAGAGATTTGTTTTGCAGATAGTACAATTAGCATAGCAGCTAGCCAGTTTTATACGACCGATAATAAGTTAAAGAAGAAGTTTTTGGGGACTAATTATCGAGAAGATTGGTCAACTCCGATAAAAGTTCCTGTTTTTGATATTGGAACCGAAAAGGGAGGCTTAAAAATTTTAAAAAGAGGAGGAGGACAACAAACTCGTTCCTTACGATTAGAAGCAGCGGACGGAAAGCAATATGTGCTTCGTTCTGTCGAAAAATATACAGAGAAAGCTATTCCAGCCGGTCTTCAAGGAACTTTAGCTGCTAAGATAGTACAAGACGGAATTTCAGAATCTTATCCTTACGCAGCTTTAGCAGTTCCAAAAATGGCTAATGCAGTTGGCGTTTACCACACAAATCCTAAAATTGTTTACGTGCCAGATGATCCACGATTTGGAATTTACCAAGATGGATTTAAAAATGAATTGTTTTTATTCGAAGAACGACCTAAAGGAGATATGTCTGGATGGGACAATTTTGGTAATTCCAAAAGTATCTTGAGTACGGATAAATTACTTGCCAAAAGATTTAAGAATTCAGATTTGCGAATTGATGAAACAGCAGTCCTTAGAGCTCGTTTGTTTGATATCTTCCTAAATGATTGGGATAGGCATGATGATCAGTGGAGATGGGCAACTTTTAAGAAAAATGGAAAAACCATTGCTCGACCTATTCCTCGTGATCGCGATCAGGTTTTCTTTTATAGTGATGGAACAATTCCATGGTTAATTCGAAGAAAATGGGCTATGCCAAAATTTCAAGCCTTCGATTCGATTGTTGAAAATGTGGTTGGCCTAGGGTTCAACGCGCGTTATTTCGATCGTAACTTTTTACAATCCAAAGTAAAAGAAGATTGGATTGCTATGGCTGAAGAACTGAAATCGAAATTATCTGATGAGGTAATTGAAGAATCGGTTAAAGGTTTGCCAATTGAAGTATATGAAATATCAGGACTGGAAATAACAGCGAAATTGAAAGCTAGAAGAGAACAATTGACAGATTTAGCTGAAGAATTTTATTCTTTTTTGGCAAAGGATGTGGATGTTGTCGGAACAAATGATCAGGAACAATTTGATATTAACTGGTTGGCCGATGGACGATTAAAAGTCGAGACACATCGATTAAGCAAAAAAGGAAATAAGAAGGATCTTCTATACAGTCGAACATTTAAGAAAGAAGAGACCAATGAGGTTAGAATCTTTGGATTAGATGGAAAAGATAGGTTTGAATTGAAAGGAAATAAAGAGAATGGAATAAAATTGAGAATTATTGGTGGAAAAGGAAAAGATAAATTTAAGCTGAAGGATACCAAAAGACGAAATCTAAGTTTATACGACAAAAAGAAAACAAATATTAAAGGGAAGGGACAGTTTAAGAATAAACTGGGGAAAAGTTCTGAAGTAAATAACTACGATCGTAAATCCTTTAAATACGATGTGGTAAGTCCTGGCGTGAACCTTAATTTTGTAAGTGACGATGGATTGATTTTAGGTGCAGGAGTAAATGTAAAAAAACAAGGATATAATAAAGAACCATATGGAGCACTGCATAAATTTATTACCAATTATGCTTTTGCATATCCTTCTGTCGAAGTAAAATACTCAGGAGAATTTAGAGAGGTTTATAGAAAAACGGATTTCTTAACTGACGTGCATTACAATACGCCAAATTTTCAAGGGTATTATTATGGTTTAGGAAATGAGACAAAGAACATCAAAAGTGATGATGATCGTTACAATAGAATCAGAATGGCTCGATTTGAGTTTAATTCTAGCTTTAGGAGATGGCTTGGTAAAAATCACAGTATTGCCATTGGTGCCTTTTATCAGCAATTAAAATTAAAGGCCACACCAGATCGATTTGTTACCGATTTTTCAAATTTGGATAACAATTTAAATTCATTAACAGATTTTAGCACAAGAAAATATGTAGGTCTTAAGGTAAGCTATTTGTGGGATTCTCGTGATAATAAGATAGTTCCTTCGCGAGGTATTTACTGGTCGTCTTCATGGAAATACTATAATGGATTAAAAGATAATGATCGTGATTTTCAAAAAATGGAAACCGATTTACGAATGTACTTGAGTTTTGGCAGGCCACAACGAACCATTTTAGCCATGCGTTTCGGTGCTGCACACAATACAAAAGGCTACTCTTTTGCGCAGGCAAATAGATTGGGCATAAAATCGAATTTAAGAGGATACCGACAAGAACGTTTTGCAGGAGATGATATGGTTTATCAAAATACAGATTTGAGACTTCGTCTTGCACGTTTTAAGTCCTATTTGTTAAACGGAGAATTTGGAATTCTTGGATTTAATGATTTTGGTCGTGTATGGGTTGAAGATGAGAAATCGAATGAATGGCATCATGGTTATGGTGGTGGATTTTGGTTAACACCTTATAAGTTAATGGTGGTAACAGCTAATTTTAGTCACTCAGTTGAAGATGATATATTCTCAATTGAATTTAAATATATGTTTTAAATAGTTTTGCAGATAAAAAAAGCGAAAAAAATGAATGACGAAAAGCCAGATTTGAAAGATGGCCGAATATTATTGGTTGAGGATGATTTTGTAAATGGTAAGATTATATCGCGCCTGCTAGAGATGGACAATATCCCAACCGATTGGGTTAAAAATGGGAAAGAAGCGATTGACTTTTATCTTCAGAACAAAGATTCCGTCTTGATGGTTTTTATGGATTTACAAATGCCCATAATAGATGGTTACAAGGCAACTGTAGCGCTAAGAGAAAATGGTTTTAAAAGACCGATTATAGCTATGACCGCTAATGCATTTTCTAATGATAATATTAAATCAAAGGAAGCAGGGATGAATGATTTTCTTTTGAAACCTGTTTCGAAAATGGATTTGTTCATGATGATAGAGAAATGGGTTAATGTAGATAAAAAATAAATTTGATAGTAGTAATAGTAAAAACTACTTATTCCATTATTTTTGTAGACATAATTAGAAGTTATAGATTGAATAGTCAGGAATACCTAGCCTAAAAAATTAGAAGATTAACGCATGATAGTTTGTATAGCCGAGAAACCAAGTGTAGCACGTGAAATTGCCCTAATTTTGGGTGCCAAAAGTAAGAGAGATGGATATTTCGAAGGAAATGGTTATCAGGTTTCTTGGACATTTGGACATTTGTGTGGCTTAAAAGAACCTCATGAATACGATCTAAATTGGAAGTATTGGCATATGAATGATTTGCCATTAATTCCGCCACGTTTTGGCATTAGGGTTATTGATGATACAGGAGTTCAAAAGCAGTTTGATACACTCGAAAAACTAATTTCTAATGCAACAGAGGTAATTAATTGTGGTGATGCTGGGCAAGAAGGAGAGGTGATACAACGTTGGGTTTTACACAAAGCAAAATGCAGCGTGCCAATCAAACGACTTTGGATTTCATCGCTTACAGAAGAGGCTATTCGAGATGGTTTTAAGAATCTTCGAGATGGAAAAGAGTTTGATAAATTATATGCTGCAGGATCTTCGCGAGCAATTGGTGACTGGTTGTTAGGGATAAATGCAACTAGGCTTTATACTTTGAAATATGCCAACGGTAAGTCTGTTCTTTCTATTGGTCGTGTGCAAACGCCTACATTGGCATTGATCGTGAATCGCCAAAAAGAAATTGAAAATTTTAAGCCCCAGACGTACTGGGAATTAAAAACGACATATAGAGAAGTTAGTTTTGCTGTTACTCGAGGAAGATTCGACAAAAAAGAAGAAGGTGTTGAATTTTTAGATAAAATAAAATCGGAACCATTCGAAATTGCTTCAGTAGAGAAAAAAAGTGGGAAAGAGCAACCGCCTCGTTTGTACGATTTAACTTCATTACAGGTAGATTGTAACCGTAAACTAAATTTATCGGCTGAAGATACGCTTCGTATGATTCAGAGTTTGTATGAAAAGAAATTGACTACTTATCCGAGAGTTGATACAACTTATCTTACCGATGATCTTTATAAAAAAGTGCCAGAAATTCTTAAAAAACTAACTCCATTTAGTGAATTTACCGAACCGCTTTTACGAGACAAGATCAAAAAATCGAAAAAGGTATTTGATGATAAAAAGGTAACTGATCACCATGCAATTATACCTACTGGGGTATTGCCTTCAGGTTTAACTTACGATGAAAAACAAGTTTATGATATTGTTACTCGTCGTTTTATATCTGTATTTTATCCTGATTGTAAGGTGAGTCATACCACCGTTTTAGGTAAGGTAACAACCATTGATTTTAAGGCTACTGGAAAACAGATTTTGGAACCAGGCTGGAGAGTTTTGTACGCAAAAGATAGTAATGTTGGAGAAGGTGTAATTCTTCCTGCTTTTGAAAAAGGAGAGAGTGGAGAACATAAACCAGACTTGGCAGAGAAGCAAACTCAGGCACCTAAATTTTATTCTGAAGCAACCTTGCTTCGTGCAATGGAGACAGCTGGTAAGCATGTAGATGACGATGAGTTGAGAGATTTAATGAAGGAAAATGGAATTGGTCGTCCTTCTACACGTGCAAATATTATTGAAACCTTATTTAAAAGGAAGTACATAAAGCGTGAAAAGAAGCGTTTAGAAGCAACCATTACCGGAGTTCAGTTGATTGATACCATTCAGAATGAAATGCTTAAATCTGCCGAATTAACAGGACAGTGGGAGAAGAAACTTCGCGAGATTGAGCTTGGCAATTATGAAGTTAATCAGTTTATGGCAGAACTGAAGAATATGGTTGTTGGCATTGTCTGGGATGTGAAGTCTCGCAAAAATATCAGTCAAATAGAAGTGATTGATGAAGAAAAAGAAAAAGCCAGAAAAAAAGCAGAAGCAAAAGCAAAGCCAAAAGAAAAGAAAGAACTGTCTTGCCCGAAATGTAAGGAAGGTAAAATTCTAAAAGGCAAATCTGCCTGGGGATGCACCAATTGGGGTAATGATTGTAAAATTAGAATTCCTTTTGAATATGCAGGTAAAAAGCTAACCGACAAACAAGTTGAGGCCTTGGTGTTAAAGCAAAAAACACCAAAAATAAAAGGATTTGAGATTGATGGGAAAAAGCAAAATGGACACCTAGCCTTCGCTCCCGATTTTAGTATCGATTTTATTGGAGATGAGCCAGAAGTTTGGACTTGTCCTTTGTGTAAAACAGGTAGTTTATTAAAAGGAAACGCTGCCTACGGATGTTCCAATTACAGGAATGGTTGTAAGTTTATTGTGCCATTTGTATTTATGGATAAAAAATTAACTGAAGCCCAAATAAAATCACTGGCCACACAAGGAAAAACTGGATTAATTAAAGGTTTTAAAGATCCACAATCGCCGGAAACAGTAAATGGGAAGTTGATTCTAGATAATCAGGGTAAAATTATCTTTGGGAGGCAGTAATATAATAAAGGCAACCTTTCTTAATGGAGGTTGCCATAAATTATTTGCGGATATTACATTTTTAGTTTTGGCCATCTATTATAGCCAATGCTAGGATCGTTTGATCTAAGTTTATTTATAAATTCAATTTCTTTTTTATTAACTTCTTTGTCTGAAGCAAGATCAGATTCCCATAAAATTTCTTTACGGATAATAAAAAGTTTTCGTTCTTCTCTTGTGAAATCTTGTTCGATTAATTTACCATTTGCGCTTCCAAAATAATTAATACTGTCTGTAAGATCTTTACCGATATAAATTTTTCCGTTTGGATATGTTATCTTATAAATTACTTTCACAATGTTCTAATTAGTACAGGCATGAATTATGCTTCCTTATATTTTTTAGGATATTCATAAAAGGAAAGTTTTCCAGTTCTAACCTCAATATCTTTCCATTCTTCGATGTTAAACTCAATACCAATTACGGTACAAGTTGGAACTGCTTCGTAAAATTCTTCGGTCAGATTAAATGCCAAGTATTCAATAGTAGGATTATGCCCAACAATCATAACTGTTTCATGATCTTTTCCCAATTGATCAAGCATGCCTAAGAATTCCTGCGTTGTAAAGCCATCATACAAATCATCAATTTTTTCTATCATTTCTGTCGGGTATCCTAAAATATCCGCAAAGAGTAGAGTAGTTTCTATAGCTCTGTTAGCAGGGCTCGATATTATTAAACCAGGAATATTATCTTTTAACAACAGCTTGTTAGCAATCAACTTTGAATCATTAATTCCTCTCTCTTTCAGGCTTCGCTGATAGTCAGTAATATCGTATCGAATCACCTCTGTTTTAGCATGTCGAACAAGAATAAGTCGTTTCATGGGCTGTGGGGTTTTGTTTATTATTGAATCTGATTTTTATACATTTGTTTTGGGCTTTCTAGCAGTTTCTTTTTTGTTTAAGTATTGGGTAATTTCTACTTGAGATTGAATCAATTTTTCATTTCCATTTAATGGTATTGGAAGGTTGTTTAATTTGCTATCCAAAATGCGAGCGCTTACATTATCTTTCAATTGAATTTTGATAATATCCAATACCTCTTTTTTGATTTTAGGATCCTGAATTGGAAAAGCACATTCTATTCTTCGGTGAAGATTTCGATTCATCCAATCGGCTGATGATAAGTACAATATATCTTCTCCCTTGTTGTGGAAATAAAAGGCACGCGCATGCTCTAAGTACTGATCAACAATACGAATTACCCTAATGTTTTTTGCGTAAGTTTTGTTAGGCTTTAAGCAACAAATACCTCTAATTATTAAATCTATTTTTACTCCCTTTTCACTGGCTTCATATAATTTAGCAATCATATTTCTTTCCTGAAGACCATTCATCTTAAGAATAATATGCCCTTTGCCACCGTTTTTTACATTTTCAATTTCTTGATCAATTAAAGCAGCAAGTCCAGATCGCAAATTAAATTTACCAACCATTAGTTTAGAAAACTCATAACCAGGAGTTTGGTTTTCCAAATAATCAAAAAGCTGCTTTAGTTCAGCTATAATAAGCTTATCAGAAGTAAATAATCCATGGTCAGCATAAATTTTAGCTGTTTTCTCGTTAAAATTACCAGTACTTAAGAAGGCGTAATCTTTTTTGTCTCCTTTGCGCACTACTAGTGCTATTTTAGCGTGTACCTTTAAACCAGGAATACTGTCGATAATTGTTACTCCTGCCTTTCGCATTTCTCTTGCCGATTTTAGATTGGCTTCTTCATCGAATCGAGCTTTTACCTCTACAAAAACAGTCACCTTTTTCCCGTTTAGCGCTGCATTAATTAATGCATTAACAACAGCAGAATTATCTGCAACACGATATTGAGTGGCCTTTATTTCTTCAACTTTTGGGTCAATGGCAGCCTCGTTTAAAAAGCGTATTACATATTCGTACGATTGATATGGGAAATGGAGAATATGATCTTTTTTACCTATGGCTTTAAATATCGATTTGTTCACTTGCAAAGATTTCACTTTCATAGGTGGAGTCGATTCCCGCTCTAATTCGGGATGCTTAGGGTTTGGAAAACCAAAGAAATCCTGAAAGTTATGATAGCGAGCACCCTTAACCATATTATTGCCCACAAGATTAAAGGAATCTTTTAAGAATTTTAAAAAATCTTTTGGAATGCTTTCATCATATAAAAAGCGGGAAGGAGTGCCGATCTCTCGCTTTTTTAGACTGTTTTCAATCATTTTAATCAAGTCTCCAGAGTATTCGTCTTCTATTAATAAATCGGCATCTCGGCTTAGTTTAAAGCTATAACTTGAATCAATTTTGTAGCCAGGAAACAAAACTTTCATCCTCTTCTTAATAATATCATCTAGAAACATGATGTAATGCTTGCCATCTTTTTCTGGCAATTCAATAAAACGAGCAAAACGATGACTCGGAACTTTTATAATTGCATATCGTGATCTGCGCACCTTCGGCTCGCCTTCCTCATCTTTTTTACTTCTCTTTTTAAATAGTTTCACTGCAATGTATACTACATTATTCTGCAGAAAGGGTTGTATTTGCTTTTTGAGTAAAAGCATTGGTTGCACGTGTGGCAATAAATTGTCGAGAAAGAAATCTTTAACAAACTGGTGATGTTCATCACATAGTTCTTCGTCACGATAGAGAATAATATTGTTTTCTTTTAAAGCTGGTATAATATCCTGAGTGAAAATCTGACCAAATTTATTTTGTTGACGATCTACCTCGGCATTAATATTTTTTAGAATAGCATCCGGATTTTCTCTCAAATTAGACTTGTCTTCAGCAGGCAATTCGGTAAAGCGTTTGTAGGTTCCCACACGAACTCGATAAAATTCATCGAGGTTAGAAGAGTAAATTGCAAGGAATTTTATTCTTTCGTAAAGAGGAAGATTTGTATTAGCAGCCTCTTCAAGAACTCGTTTATTGAAGGACAACCAACTTAAATCTCTATTAAGGAACTGATATTTTGGCATATGTAATTTGCTAAGGTGTGTTTATCTATACAGATAAAAATAAGCAAATTTTTGCTTTCTATTATTAGAAAGTTGAACCTTGTTTTTATTGATTTACTAGCTTTTTAGGCTAGTTTAACATTAGCAAAATTTAGATTTCTAATAAATTGAGAAAAGTTCTCCCCTTTTTTCACATATAATTTATGCTTTGTGCCATCTTCAAATTCGAAAGCTAATCTGGCATTTCGTTTCCATTCTTTTAATCGAAGATTCTTAATTTGGCTGTAATAATATTCTTTACCATCTATTTTTTTTCCTTTGTTATATAGGCTCCAAGATAGTATAACAAGAACGATTGATATAATAAGCGTACAAAGGAAAAATAGAATTTCCATATCTTCTTCATTTCTTTGAGCATTATAAAGATTAAGAGAGCTCGATATAAGCATAATTGGTAGAACCACGATAGGTACAATTATACTGTAAATATTCGTTTGAAAGCTGAGTTTTGTATACGAAAAATAGATGTGCTCATTGGTAGAAAAACTAGCTTTTAGTACCTGATAGGATGAAGCTTCCATTTTAATCTCGAATTAAGTTATACAGGAAATAAGAATTATGTTTTGATAAAGATAGTCAAAAAAATAAATTCAATTTAACGGTTTGATTAATTTATGATTAAAGGGCTGTTTTCTTTACTCTTCTACTCCAAACTGATAAGTGCAATTTGAAGAGTAGGTTTTACCAGCCTTCAAAATACAAGAAGGAAAATGAGATTGGTTTGGACTATCAGGAAAATGTTGGGTTTCTAAGCAAAGAGCTGTTCTTTTTTTATAAGCTTTTCCATTTTTTCCAATGTGAATTTTCTCGTTTAAATAATTGCCTGTGTATAGTTGCATACCTGGTTCATTTGTAATTACATCCATATAAATGCCAGATTTAGGTGAGCTTACTTTGGCAACAAAACGAATTCCCGATCCTTTTAGTACAAGACAATGATCGTAACCATTCCCAAGTTTTAATTGCTCGTTATTGTCATTGATTTGTTTCCCAATTGCTTTAAGATGTGTAAAGTCAAAAGGTGTATTTAGTACTGAATGAATTTCTCCTGTCGGCAGTCCTCCTTCTTTAATTGGTATGTACATATCTGCATTTACACTTAAAAGATGATTAGTTATTTCTCCATTTCCTGCACCATTTAAATTAAAAAAGGAATGATGTGTTAGGTTAATAGGAGTGTCCTTGTCACAAGTTGCAGTATAGGAAATTTGCAGCTCATTTTTATCGCTAAGGCGATAAGTGAGTTCAATAAAAAGATTGCCTGGATATCCTTCTTCGCCATCAGGTAATAGGTAATTCAATTGCAATTCCGATTCTGATAGAAGAGTAGCATCCCATACTACATTGTGTAACCCTTTTACACCGCCATGTAAATGATTGTCGCCATTATTTTTAGTGAGAACGAAAGTGCTATCGTTTAGGTTGAATTTGCCTTCAGCGATCCTGTTTGCAAACCTTCCAATGCTTGCTCCTATGTATTGCGCACCTGCTTTTTGGTAATCGTCAATATTGTCATATCCTAAAACTACATCGGTATATTTTTCATTTTTATCTTTCACCCAAAGGCTAACGACTCGGCCTCCAAAATTGGTTATTTGGCAAGTTGTTCCTTCTGTGTTTTGAAGCTTATAAAGGCTTACTTTCTTATCGTCAATTGTTGTGTCAAATTTACTTGCATCAACAAGTTTTATATTCGAATTGTTGTTTGTGCAATAAGAGAAAAGGTATACTATGCTTATTAAAAAAAATAGTTTTTTCATATTTTGGATATTGTGTTTTGGGATGTCTACGAAAGTAAAGATCCTTTATGATAATTGCAACCAAGCGAATAGGGAGCTAAGCACTAAATTTGAATTATCTTATCTATAATATGATAATCCGCAAAAAGGCTTTACTTTTACATAGAAGAGATCAAATGAAAATAGCATTATCTAAAAATATAGAAATGAACGAAGGAACAAGAAGAGAGAATATCAAGCCAGGTATTACGGTTAAAATTGTTTTAAAGGCCGACCAGCGAAGTGGAAAGTTAACAGAAGGTGTTGTAAAAGATTTATTAACGAATTCGTCGATTCATCCACATGGTATTAAAGTACGATTAGAAGACGGGCAAGTAGGCCGTGTACAAGAGATTGTAGAGTAGAAATCATTAAATTACACAGCTGATTTTACAGTTGATGCAACAAAGCCACGAACATAATAGTTTGTGGCTTTGTTAGGAAATGCATTTATAAATTAAATCGTTTCTTAAATTTAGTTTTCATCGATCGAGGGGCAAGAATATAGGAGTAAGGATTCTTTTTTAGTGGATCTTTAAACTCTCGTTTATCCTCTTTCATTTCATGTAAAATATTATTGAACTCTTCATTTGAAGTTAAAACAAACATTACTCCATGGTGATATTGAAAGAAGAACCAAGTTGATTTATCAATTTCAAGATAAATGCTTAAACGGTTGCCGCTACGCTTTTTATCAAGTTCTATTTTCCCTTTTACACTTTTGTTGATTTGTTTATCGTTAATGTTTCCAAGTCCAATTTCACCTATCGATTGGTATGCCTTTCTTTCTTTGTCCCAAATAAAATCGAGATTGTTGAAGTAAAGCGAATGAGCCAGTTCGTGAGGAAGCGTTTTAAATATTCCATTTGCATCTACCTCTTTCATTGCCAATTCGGCTCTTTTTCGGCCCATTATTTCAGCCAATTTGCGGGTATAGGTCTCAGCGTTAAGCCTATTGTATTTTAAATTGGCTTGTAAAAAGCTGTTCTCCATAATCTTCATGGCCTGCTCATTCATAAAGAAATCAATACCATAAATAAGATCTAAAGTTACAATGTCACTTGTTAAGTCGTGTTCTATTTTACCTGCCGAAATTTGCTTTATTTGTCCTAGTTCAGCACCTAATTCAATTGAGCCTTGACCGCTCATGTTGCAATTGTTCTGGTAAAAAGTAAGCAGATTACCTGTTGCATCTATATCCTGTAATTTATCTTTAGAACCAATTTGATAGGCTTGCAATTTAGGGTTGAATGTCAAAAATCCTTTGGCCTCTAATAGGACATTATCAGTATAAAAAATACGTCTAGATAGAAAGGAGGAGTAGATGTGAATGGAGTCATTGGTTAGGAAAAAACTATTGTATAGCTTCAAGCTCTCATCATCTGTTACATACAAATCAACTGGAATGTAAATGTCTTTTGGATCAATTTTAGAAGAGAAATCAAGCCAGTTATCACCAATTGTTTCGCATTGGTTATGAATCTTTGTTTGACCATTAAAGAATAGTGATTTTTCTTTTGCTTCTAATCTAACCTTTCCTTTGTAATCAAAGTCTGGACTTAAGGTAAAAGAGTCATCTTCCAATAAATTTCCCATTGCAATTGTTTGTCCTAAACTGTCCACATCAATTACATCAAAAAATAGTTCTTGTTCTTTTTCCTGTGCATCGATGAATGTGTAATTTCCAGATCCTGAATAGGAATTCTTGCCATGTACATTAATCGTTGCATTAAATATTTTATGAAAGTCGTTAATCGTATCAGCACTTACCGTAGAATTCCGGAGTGTTTGCATAATACCTCCATTCTCGATGTTGACATCTCCCTTATCAGGATAAATTCTTGCATCTGCAACATCAATTTTTGAAACAAATTTGGCTTTTATACTATGATCTATTGCACTGTAACGAGCAAAAGGTGTTAGGAAACTTAAAGAATCCTGCTTCATGCTTGTAGAAATGAATTCATTGTAAGCAAGCTCTGGCAAAGACTCCATATTATCTTGCTCCCATAAATTGGCTAACATACTTTCATCTTCTTTACCAAAAACAAGTTGTTGGGCATCAATTTCCCATCCAAAGTTATTGATATAACACATGTATCGATTGGTAGGGAATCTACTCAAATTACCTTCTTTGGTACTCTCAAATTTTCCAGTACGTGTATTAAAGTCAATGTATGCTCTTACATCATTACTTTCAAATGCATAACCTTCTGTTTCTGCATTTCTAATTTTAAAACTTGCCGTATCTGCAACAATCGTTTTAGGCGTATAGGTAAAATATTCCGAGTTCAACTCTGCATTTACCAATTCCATATTTCCTACACCAGTAATTTCTGTTGGTGTAATTTTTAAGGTACCCGCAAGTGATGCCAATTTTCTATACATGTCAAGAGGTAATGCAGTACTTTTTACGTAAAGTTCTTCTTTGTAAGGATACCATTCTGCAAAAATTTCCACCCCATTTACCTCTGGATTGTTCATGTGTGAGGCAAGTTCTTTTAACTCAAAACTCTCAGCTTTTGTAGTCATTATTTCTGGCCTAAACACAAATTCCTTCGATTTGGTTATCGAGGTAAGATAGTTTAGGCTACCGTTTCCTTTCAAACCTGCATTCGATAGGTGAATGGTATCTGTAAACACACCTTTTCCATAAACAGGTAGTCCAGTGTTTGGTGTTGCATGATAAAAGCCAAGTGAATTATCGTCGTTGATGCTTAGCGTCTCTTTAAAGTTTGGGAAGATACTATCTGATACGAATGTTCCATTTAAAGTAATGTCTTCCTTTTCAAAATCATTTATATTGTTGATGGTGTAAGGATCAACCTTAAAATAAAATTCTTCTTTTTTATAGACTCCGTCTTGTATATTTTTGCTGTCGTAATAAACGTATGATGAGTCGGAACTATTAAAAATTGGGTATTCATCGAAGTTCTTACGACCTGATTTATTGTTTGGATCATCAATTAATAAGTCACCAGATATTTTTTCAATAACACTACCTAACTGGCTCGTGTATCTTTTACCATATTTGGATAAGGTATCATTTACAATATTAATTTGAAGGGAATCGATAAGATCAAGGTCGATTTTAAAATTTTCATACGAGAAATAGAAATCTGATCCATACATATCTAGCAATCCTGCCATTATTTTCCCATCAAATTGAAAATCTCTGTTCTTTTTAAGGGTGATTTTTTTATGTTTTGGAAAAATCACCACGTTTTGAGAATCGCTAACTGCAATGTGTTTAACCCCATTAATATCCAAGTTGTAGTTACCCATTCTTAGAGTGGCATCATCTTCATTATTCTCAGTTTGAGTTGAGAATCGTATTACATCGTAATCTTGCAATCCCATTCCCGATTTTATGTAATCTGTTAAGCGTTGATTAAGAGTGACCTCGTCAGTATTTCGATTGTAACTTACAAATCCTTGGAAAGATAAACCCAATAATTGTTGTCGTACCTGATTAACAGGTTTCTTAATATAGTTGGCATATTCCATAGCGGTAAAGGTCTCCACATAAGAATATTCAGCATACTTTTTCAGAAGAACTAATGGATTTACTTGATCCATTCCTTGAATTTTCATAAATCGATTGATACTGAAAAAATTCATAGATTCGAATCGAGCCTGTCGTTTCGTTGCGCCTTTCATACTGCTGAAATGCATCAAGTTCTCATCCATATTCCAAATTAACATTCCAAAATCCATAATTAAATTGTGGTATGTGTTAAAATATGGACTTAAAGCAATTCCCTCTCCATCTCGAATTAGATTTACTTCTTTCTTATTCGTGAAGTATTTGAATAGTAATCCTGGATGATAAATTTGACAGGTGTCAATGAGTATTTCAATTTCGGTATCCTTACCTACGATACGATCGTTCTGAAAGGCAAAATGCTCAGAAGTGGCTCGAAGAAATAAGGTGTCATGACGTGAGAGTTCAATCACTGAAGGAATTTCGGAACTTCCTTTTCCAAGAAATTTTGCTCCGTGAATGGCAATACCTCCTTTGTAATCTAAGTTTTCGAACAATTTTTCAATTATTATTTCTTTTTCGAAAGACTCAAAGCGTGGATAAATTGCTTTTTCAGGGTTCTTTACAGAATTCATCTTCTCCGACACTTTCCCTTTAATTTGATTTTGAAAAAGAGTGGAGTTGTAATAGCTTGCAGTATCAACTTCAAAAGTTGATTTTTTTGTATTGATCGTGTAGGAATCAAAAGTTGCATATTCTTCTGATGCTTCCTTTCCAGCTCTTTCCCAAGTTATTTTACCTTTATTACCAATCCATTTTTTTTCAAAAGGCAAGTAGGTTCCACTTGTATTGTATATGCACGAACTATCCCGTTGGGCAAAGCAATAAAGGTCTGCCTGATCAAATTTTATCATGAGTTGTTGATCAAATTGGAATTTGAATTTAGCGTTCTTTGCTTTCCATTTTGTGGTGTAAGACTCGTGGATAATCGTATCCTGTAATAATTTTTGTGTTTGAACAAGGAAGTCCTTAGTGGCACTTAGTTTATTTTTTTTGTTTTTTATTTGCCCTAATAAGCCTTGTTCCCAATTCTCATATTCTTTTTTATCCCTGTTTTGCTTCTGAAAAAGCATTAAGCTTTTAAAATAATTGTAAAAATCTGGGAATGACCTAGCTTTTTTAAGTAAGAATAAATCGCATATTTTGTAGATGTTTTGCCTTTCAGTTGCCGTCATTTCTGGGGATAGCCAAAAACCAGGAAATTGCTCTTTAAATTCTTTGCTCTCTTTTTTTTTGGTTGGATGGTCCATAAATTTTAGAAATTCATTCTGAAATTCAAGAGAATCATGAGGGAATGACTTCAAGCTTTGAGCAGTGATTGTATTTGGCAATATGCTTGTTACTATAAGAAGAACAAGAAATAGGAGTAGCTTATTCATTGTAAATGAATTTTCGGGTATAGATAAATTTGCTAAGGCAATTTAACAAATTTGAGGGAATATGGAAAGTAAAATGCCGGTTCTGTATCCTAGAGATCAGGATTCACAGCTACCGGCAAATAAATGAGTTTATTGTTTTATGAAACGAACGGCTACCCAGTTCAAATCAACTTTATGGCTTATGTATTTTAAGTTGTTCTTTTTTGCTTCATCTTGAATGTACGATAAGTCTTCTGTGTAGAAACCACTCATGATTAGTTGGCCATCTTTTGGTAGGCAAGCAACGTAACGATTCATGTCGTTTAAAAGGATATTTCTGTTGATGTTAGCAAGGACTATGTCGTATTTCTTTCCTTCAAGTAGTGCAGCATCACCCAGAAAAACAGAAACATTATTAGCTCCGTTATTTTTAATGTTTTCTAGAGAGTTTTTGTAGGGCCATTCGTCAATGTCAATCGCATCAACCTTAGCAGCATTTCTTTGTGAAGCTAAAATGGCTAATAAACTAGTGCCACAGCCCATATCCAATACTGTTTTATCCGTTAAATCAGTTTCAAGAATGGACTGTACCATTAATGAAGTGGTAGAATGATGCCCAGTTCCAAATGACATTTTTGGATCAATTACGATGTCGTGAGGAACCTTAGGAGTATCAGTATGAAAAGAGGCTCTAATAACAACTTGGTCAGCAATAATAACAGGGTTAAAATTGGATTCCCACACAGCATTCCAATCTTGTGATTCGATTGTTTTGTGCGAATAGCTTAGGGTAAATGGAGCATTGGATAGATGGTTTAAGCTAATTTGTTTTACCGCTTCCATATCAAATAACGGAACTTGTATGTATGCTTCTACTGCATCATCGCTTTGAGTAAAACTTTCATATTCTAATTCTCCAAGTTCAGCAATTAAGATCTCTGCTATTTCTTCCGTAAATGGTTGAATTTGGCACTTCAATTCAATGTAATCCATTGTGTTGATATTAGTTGATTGTATTGTAAGTTATATTAATCTACTTCGAAAAACAAAAGCCGATACAATCGTACCGGCTTTTTTATAAGGTATTTACATTACTAAAATGCAGAGATAATTCCCATGAAATCTTCAGCTTGAAGAGAAGCTCCACCAATTAGTCCACCATCTACATCAGCATTTGCAAACAATTCTTTAGCATTTGAAGGCTTGCAGCTACCACCATAAAGAATAGAAGTATTATCAGCAACTTCTTGACCATACTTTTCAACCAAAGTTTTACGGATAAATGCATGCATTTCTTGTGCTTGGTCAGAAGAAGCAGTTACACCTGTTCCAATTGCCCAAACGGGTTCGTAAGCTAAAACAACTTTACCAAAATCTTCAGCTGATAAGTTGAATAATCCATCAGCAATTTGGCTTTTAACAACATCAAAATGCTTTTCTGATTGACGTTCTTCTAAAACTTCACCAAAACAGAAAATAGGAGTTAATCCGCTTTCAAGACTTAGTTTTACTTTTTTAACCAATTTTTCGCTGGTTTCGCCATAATATTCTCTACGTTCCGAGTGTCCAAGAATAACGTACTTGCTACCTGTTGATTTAATCATTGAAACAGAAATCTCACCAGTGTAAGCTCCGCTTGTTTCGTCCGCACAATTTTGTGCTGCAACGCCAACTTTATCACCAACAATCTTGTTTACCTCAGTTAGGTGAATAAAAGGAGTACCAATAACTACATCTACACCATTAATCCCAGCTTTCTCAACTAAATCATTGATTTGTCCCGCCAACACAATACCTTCTTCAAGTGTATTGTTCATTTTCCAGTTTCCTGCAACAATTTTCTTTCTCATAATCGTAATCTGTTTTTTGCTCCTGTATAACGGATTCTTATCCAACTGAAAAGAACCAGCAACAATAGCAAAGTTGATGTAATACTAATAATAAATAGATTGATATTAAGTGTTTGATGTTTCGTAATTGAGTGGGCCGAAAGATCTCCTTTTAATTCTTCTACTTTAGGAAAATCTCTAAAATGCCATTTGTCTAGAATTGTTCCCTTTTTCAAAAGAAGCAAACCTGGATTAGAACGGATGATTGTTTTGATTTGAATTTCATCCGTATTATAAAATTCAAAAGGTAGATCTTGTTCTATTTTGAATCTTTGTTTTTCACTAAACCCAGAGGCTGTAAGCCCAATAAATTGAATGTTATTTTCCAGAGCAAAATAGGATAATTCTCTTATCTTTTCATGAGAAGTCTTATTGATTTTACTAAGGTCTTTCGAAACCAAAACAAATGAATAATCTTCATTTAAAAGAACAGAGTTGGTAATATCTCCATCGATCTCATTCGAAATTGAAAAATCATGAATAGGAGGTGTGTATCCTTCTTTTATTTTAATTTGCTCAGAATCTACAAACTTCCATGTTGTATCTTGCCAAGGGTAATTGGTTTCATCAAATTCTTTAACGATACCATCTTTTTCATATTTAAAAAGACTTCGATATTCATCGGCAGTAGCTCCTTCTGGAATTATCATTCCATCACTAATGTTAGCGCCAATATGGTAAGGTCGGAAATCAATTAACGGTAAATGGCGATAAGAATAAGTAGAAATGCCAATAGAGACAATAAGAGAAAAAACAAGAAGTAGGTTTTGTTCTAATCTTGTTTCTTGTTTTTCAATTTTTTTTCTTCCGAAAAATACAATTAACGTTAAAGCTAGAATTATAATATTCTTGCCGAAGGTTTCCCAATTGGTCAATACAAGAGCATCGCCAAAGCAACCACAGTCAGATACAGGATTTGTTATTGCCAATACAAGCGTAAGTGGCGTAAAAAATAACATGAAAATAAGAGCAAAATATGCTGTGATTTTTATTCGAGCATTAAATAGCAAGGCTACTCCTACAGTAAATTCAAGAGTTGATAATAGGATAGCAAGAGGAAAAGCAATTCCTGTAAAACTATCCATACCAAAGGCTAGAAAATAATCTGAGAATTTAAAGGTCGAACCCATAGGGTCAACGGCTTTTACAAATCCAGAGAAAATAAATAGAAGGCCAACTAAGAGGCGACTAATAAATTGTACCACTTTCATGATATTTTAGAATTTATTGAGCGTTTTCGAATTCAATTTTAATAAGACCAAAAACAGAATAATTAATCATATCAAAGTAATTGGCATCAATTCCTTCAGATATTAATGTTTTTCCCTGTAAATCTTCAATTTGCTTAGTTCTGTTAATTTTCATCAGAATTAAGTCTGTGTACGAACTAACTCGCATGCTACGCCAAGCTTCATCGTAATCATGATTTTTGGCTTCCATTAATTCTTTTGCTTCAGTAAAATATTTAAGATATAGTTCTAAAGCTTTCTCAGAATTAAGTTCTTCTTCAGAAGGCCCTAGTTCCAATTGTACTATTCCCATTATGGCATAGTTCACAATTCCGATAAATTCGTCGCGAATATTATCTTCAATTTTACTAACGCCTTTGGTTTCAAGACTTCGGATTCGTTGAGCTTTGATGTATATTTGATCGGTTATGGAACTTGGACGAAGAATTCTCCAAGCGGTTCCGTAATCATGCATTTTTTTAGTGAAGATATCTGTACAGATCTTAATAATCGTATTGTACTGTTGTTCTGTTTTATTCATAATTTGTTTTAGAAATTTCTCCTCAAAAATAAGAATTTCAGCCAAGCCATGGTATTTTATTTTACTTTTGCTGCGGAATTTGTTCAAAAAAATTGATTATGCAAAATTACAAAACTAATTCTTTTAACAGCGATAATCTGTCCATTAAGTGCGGTGATAAATTAATTAATTTTCAAAAGCCTTTAATTATGGGGATTTTGAATCTGACACCAGACTCATTTTACGATGGTGGATCTTATCTTGATAGTGCCAGCATTGTCAAAAGAGCAGAACAAATTCTATTGGAAGGTGCCAATATTATTGATTTGGGTGCCTATTCTACTAGGCCTGGAGCGGAATTGGTTCAACCAAAAGAGGAATTAGCCAGAATGATTCCTGCTGTTGAATGTATTCGAAAAGAGTTTCCTGAGGCAATATTATCAATTGATACATTTAGAGCTGATATAGCAGCTGAGATAGTGAATCAGTTCGGATCCTGTATTATTAATGATATTTCAGGGGGAACGATGGATGAGAAGATGTACGAAACAATAGGACAACTTCAGGTTCCGTATATCATGATGCATATTAAAGGAACACCTCAAAACATGCAGGACAATCCTACTTATGAAAATTTAATGCGAGAAATGATTGATTTCTTTCGAGTGAGGATTGAAAAATTGAATAAATATGGAGTGAAAGATGTAATTCTTGATCCTGGTTTTGGCTTTGGAAAAACATTAGATCACAATTATGAAATATTGGGCAAACTACCAGAATTTAAGGATTTAGATTTGCCATTGTTGATTGGCTTGTCCAGAAAGTCAATGATCTATAGGTTTTTAGGAGGAGATCCTACATCAAGCTTGAATGGAACAACAGCCTTAAATATGATGGCTTTGGAAGGTGGAGCAAACATTTTACGAGTGCATGATGTAAAAGAAGCTGTTGAGTGCGTAAGCTTGCATACTAAGATCAAAGCATCATTAAAGTAAAAATGTCCAATAAAATTGTAATTTTGTTAAAGACTGAATTTAAAAGAAAATAATGACTACAGCGTTTATAACTCTTGGACTGTTTGATATACTTGATATTTTATTGGTAGGTTTTTTACTTTATCAAGTTTACATGTTGATAAAAGGAACTGTTGCAATTAATATTTTTGTTGGACTGTCGCTTTTTTATCTGATGTGGTTGTTAGTTCGTGCTCTTAATATGGAGTTGCTGAGTAGCATTTTAGGGCAATTTATAGGTGTTGGTGTAATTGCACTGATTATCGTATTTCAGCAGGAGATTAGACGCTTTCTATTATTGGTTGGTTCCAGATATAATATCAGTCAAAAATTTACTTTAGATAATTGGTTTTCTTTCGAAGAAGTTGGAGTAAAAGAGGAGGAAGTTGTATCTATTGTTGCAGCTTGCGAGCACATGTCTAAATCGAAAACAGGAGCTTTAATAGTTATTGCTAAAAATACTGACTTGGATAGTTATGCTGAAACTGGTAAATTTATTAACTCAAGAGTTTCAGGAACAGTTTTGGAAACTATTTTTTTTAAAAATTCACCTTTGCATGATGGCGCAGTAATTATAGCAAACAATAGAATTGTTGCGGCTCGTTGTATATTACCAGTAACAGATAGTAGTAACATACCTGGAAGTTTAGGCTTACGACATCGTGCTGCCATCGGTATGAGTCAAGCTACCGATTCTCATGTTATAACGGTATCAGAAGAAACAGGAAATATTTCTTACGTTATGGGGGGTAATATTAAGGTAAGAATAACAACTGCCGAATTGCGTACATTTTTAGAGGGAGATTTCTCAGGCTTTATTGTTTAAATTTCGAACATATGAAAATAGGAATAACTGGAAGTTCTGGATTGGTTGGTTCGCAGCTTAGCGAAAAACTAAAGAAGGAGTTTCATGCAGAAATTCTTAAGATTCCTCGTTCGTATTTGTATGGTGAAGTGCAAAATCTGTCTAAATTCCTTACTGATTGTGATGTTATTATTAATCTTGCAGGAGCTTCTATTGTTTGCCGCTGGACTTCCAATAACATGAAAAAGCTTTATGAAAGTCGAGTGATTACAACACGAAACCTTACAAGTGCAATTACTTTGATGGATAAAAAGCCAAAACTTGTAATTTCAACTTCTGCTGTGGGTATATACGATTCCATTCACACACATGATGAATGGAGTACACATTATTCAAATGATTTTTTAGGCAATTTGTGTTCAGATTGGGAGAAGCCTGTTACTGAAAAATTGGAAAAAGATGTTAGAACAATTATTTTTAGATTAGGGATTATTCTAAGTGGACAAGGGGGAGTACTTGCTCGTAGCTTACCTATATTTCGAATAGGACTTGGAGGGAAACTTGGTAATGGCAAACAAGCTTTCCCTTTTATCCATATTGATGATTTGATAAATGCCTATGTCTATGCAATATCTAATACTAAAATACTTGGAGTTTATAATCTCGTTGCTCCTCAATTAACATCAAATTTTGATTACACAAAAGAGCTTGGAAATGCAGTAAATAGACCAACTATTTTTGGCGTTCCATCAGCGGTTCTTCGCTTTTTATTTAAAAATGGAGCAAACGTATTTCTTTCTGGACAAAAGGTTTTGCCTCAACGCCTTTTAAATACAGGCTTTCGCTTCGAATATCCCAAGTTGTTTCAAGCAATTTCTTCAATTGTAAATTACTCATCCAGAAAATCTTAGTACCCGTTTTCGGATAGTTGATCGTTAATATCAGTATTTTTAAGTAGTTTATAAGGGCTTTAATCATAAAGGGGTTGATTATTAATTGGTTTAGTTTTAATTTTGATTAAACAAGCCTCATGGAATAAAATGGTATGCCCTGCAAGGGTATTTTTTTTCTATTTTGGTTCATGTTACTCAACCTTTTAGCCTATGGAATTGGATTTTACTCCTCAATTATTGATAGTTGATGACCGTCCGGAAAACCTTGAACTACTTAGAGCTTTACTTGGTAAGCTAGAGGTTGGTATGGAGTTAATTCAGTCGCCTATTAAAGTTTTACAGGATATTGAAAAAAAAGAATATGCACTTATTATTCTTGATGTTCAAATGCCACAAATGGATGGTTTTTTGTTGGCGCAGAAAATTAGAAGTGGTATTGTGAACAAATCCACTCCAATCATTTTCCTAACTGCAATATTTCTAGATAAACAAAGTGAATCTAAAGGTTATAAATGTGGCGGAGTCGACTTTATAATGAAGCCTTTTGATACCGCAATATTGCTGAATAAGGTAAATATTTTTCTTGATTTATATACCAATAGGCGTTTGTTAGAGGCTCAAAATGAGAAGTTAACAATTGCTTTACAGGAAAAAAATCTTTTAGAGAGCAGATTGCGCAACTTGGCGTCTGATTATCGTTCGATTTTGGAAGGGCAATCGGAGTTAATTTTGAAAATGGATAGCCAGAAAAGGGTCGATTTTGCCAATAAAGCATTTACTGATTTTTTTGATTATACGATTGATGGTATTGTTAAGGATCCCTTGTCAAAAATCAGTCTTTTTTTACAAGAACAAATCAGTAAAGGAGTAGAGAATCTAAATGGTAAGAATAGAGTAACTATTTTCGAAGAGTCATTTGTAAATTCTGATGGAAATTGTGTATGTCTTGAATGGACTATTTACAAAAAAATCGAATTCGAGGATACTTGTTTTCTAGCGATAGGCCGCGATGTATCTGATCGGAAAAAAATGACAGAATCCTTAATTAAAAAGGAAGATGTTCTAAGGAAAATTCAAAAAAAGACTAGTGTCGGAAGCTTTGAATGGGATTCTTATTCAAAAATTATTCGTGGTTCGGATGAATTTATGCGTCTTTACGAATTATCTAGCGATTTGGAACAGAGTTTATTCGATCAGATAAAATTAAAAACACATATCGAAGATCGAAATGCTATAGAAAGGATGTTATTAAACTTTCCTCAAAGGAATCAAAAAATAGAATTTGAACATCGATATAATTACGAGGATGGAACACTAAAGCATTTTAAAATAGAGATTTATAGTGAATATGATGAATCAGAAGACATTTTAAACTTGTTTGGCTTGGTTTGTGATCTTTCGCAAGAAAAGGCATTGGAAATGACTTTTAAGGAAAGTTTAAGTCTTGAAAATGAGGCTTATGTCGATAAGGCTATTTTTGAGTTAGATGAACACAATCATTTTAGTTACGTGAACGAATTTGCCTGTAATTTTCTGGAATGCACTGAATTGAAAAAGACCAAAGGGGTTGAATTTTTACAATTCTTTGAAGACGATTCGAAAATTAAGAAAGTATTGAAGGCATGTCATTTAGAGAAGAGATTTGTCTTTGAGGTATTGTCTGTTGTTACCAGAAAAAATAAGAAAAAACGCATTGTTTTAGCGGCGCATCCTATTATTGGAGATAAGAAGAAATGTGTTCGTGGAATGATGATGGAAATAGCTAGTGATGGCGATTTGGCAGAAGATACAGCGGAATATAAAACTATCATAACAGGATTAAAGAGCCAGGAGAAAGAATTCGAAAAAAGCACAATTGAACTTAAGGAAAAAGTTGATAAGGAGTTGAAAGTTAATGATTTTCATCGTCAGCTGTTGCTGAAAAAATCAGAGCTGGAGTCTCTTGGAAAGATGGCTACTTCCATCGTTAATGAAATAAATCAACCTCTAACTGGGATTTCGATGATAATGGATAATCTTTTGTTGCGTTTGTCTATGAATAAAATTGATGAAGATTATATTCGGGAAAAATGTTCTCAGGTTTTCGTTGATATTGATCGGATTAAAAAATACTTATCTCAAATTGGGATTTATAACTCCTCACAAAAAGAGAGTACCAAAGAGTTAATCGATGTAAATAATATCATTAAAATAGCTGTAAACTTAGCTCAAAAACAATATAAGAATAGTAAAATAGAATGGACTTTTAAGGAATCTAAAGATGACCTTTATGTCATGGGAAATAAATATAAGTTACAGAAAGTTATAGGTGATGTATTAAATAATGCTTATGAGTCAATTGAGCAAAAGTTTAAAGATTTAAATTCAGAAAATAAATACATAAATATTGCAACAAACTTAGATGACAAGAAGGTGCTTATTTCTATTAAAGATAATGGTTGTGGTATATCTCCAGATAACCTGAATTATATTTTTGAACCATTCTTTACAACAAAACAATCTGGTATTGGATCTGGTTTAGGTTTATACATTAGCAAGGGTATTGTGCAGAAAATGAATGGCCGAATTTCAGTGGATAGCAAAAAGGGTGAGTATACTGAGATGACATTAATTTTGCCTCATGAATTTGAAAGTAGCAAAAAGGAAGTAAGCTTTGAGAAGAATTAATTATTGGTAAAAGATCATAAAAATGGTGTCGATAAGTAATCTTAGAATATTAATTTTAGATGATGAGCAACTAGTTAGAGATGAGCTTAGTGAATTTCTAATAGACCCTAACTTTAAAATTTTCAAGGCAGGTAGTCCATCTGAAGCTTTCAATATTATGGAAGTTAATGATATCCATATTGCTATTGTTGATGTAAATCTGCCTGAAATGAGTGGCTTAGATGTTCTTGAAAAAATTAAAGAAGACTTTCCAGAAATTGAAGTTATCATGATAAGTGGTTATAGTGAAATGGATTCAGTTATCCATGCTATGCGATTGGGAGCTTTAGATTTCTTCACAAAACCATTTAGACTTAGTGAAGTAGAAAGTGCGATAGAAAGAACCAAAAAATTTATCCATTTAAATAAAAGCTTGATAGAGATCAAGAGGAATTATTCAATAATTACAAAAGAGTTTTATGAAGCAATGGGCTATGAAATTATTGGAGATAGCCCTCAAATGAGAAACTTAATCAATTTAATCAGTAAGGTTGCAAAAGCGGATAATACATCGGTTTTAATTACTGGCGAGAGTGGTACTGGAAAAGAATTGGTGGCTCGTGCAATTCACTACCTAAGCAATCGTAAGGATAATTGCTTTTATGCTGTAAATTGTAGCGCCATTCCAGAATCATTATTCGAAAGTGAATTTTTTGGACATACAAAAGGTGCATTTACAGGAGCGTCGGACACAAAAACGGGTTGGTTTGAAGCAGCTAATGATGGGACTTTATTTCTTGATGAAATCGGCGATATGCAATTAAATCTTCAGACCAAATTTTTGAGGGTTTTGGAAGATAGAAAAATTATGAAAGTTGGATCGAACGTTGAAATCCCTTTTGATACAAGAATTATTGCAGCAACCAATCAAAATATAGAAGGGCTGCATTCAGAAAAGGGTTTTAGGTTGGATTTATATCATAGAATTAGCTCGTTTGTTATTCATATTGATCCCCTAAGAGAAAGGAAAGAGGATATTCCTTTACTACTGGATTATTTTGTGAAATATTTTAACCGCGTAATGGGGAAAAACATTAATGAAATTGATGGAGCAGTGATAAAACGCTTATTGGCCTATCAATTTCCTGGCAATGTTAGAGAGTTGAAGAATATGGTTGAGCGTGCAGTAATTATTTGCGATACCAATCGCTTAAGCTTGTCACATTTTCAGTTGTCTCACCCGAAAGAGGAACAGAAGAAAATTAATTTTGCCACAGATGATAATTTAGACCTAGAACTAGTAGAAGTAGATTGTATTAAGAAAGCACTAGAACGTACGAATAATAATAAATCTAAAGCAGCAGATCTTCTCAATATCACATGGCAATCACTCGATAGAAGAATAAAAAAATATAAAATCGAAATGTAATACCTGATTCTTAATCAGGTATTTTTTTTTATTCACAATTTGCCAGAGTTTTAAACATTTTACTCGTACTCAGCTAAAGTAATTCCTAAATAATATTTTCAATCGATATATTGATATCCGTTTTTCATTGTATCCGAAAATGGATAAAATTTATTGATTTTGACAGGTGTCAAGTATATCAGCTTGTTACATTCAAAGTTTTATTTTTCTTAAACTTAAATATCCGTTAGTGGATAGGAGATATTTAGGTAAATCTGACGCGCAAATGGGATAAGTATCACTAAGTAAGAGAATTGCTGTTTGCGGCATGCTGATTGATAGTATAGATTTTGTTGAATCGTTAATAAAGTAATGGATATATTAATATGGGAGGAAATAGTTTTATACGTCTTCCTTCATCAGAGAAACCAATGAATATCTTATTTATAAAAGAAAATAGATTACTGATTGATGAGCTGAAAGAATATATTCAGAGCTTGGACGCAAAAGCATATTTTGCTGATGACCCAACGGAAACTGAAATTATTCTTAATCAGACCACAATTGATTTGGTTATTATTCCGTTAAAAGCCTTGTCTAATTTAGATATGCTTAAATATATTAACGATCATTTTAAAGAAACCAAAGTTGTGATTACGGTCGATCGTGAAGAGTATACCTCTAAACTTGATAACCGGAAAGCACTTCATACGAATTATGAATTGCTGCAAAAGCAACTTCGTATTTTCGAATTAAAAAAGGCTATTGGTTCTGGATTGGATTACAGTCCGAACTAATATTTAGCTCTATTCACTTAAAACCAACCATGTAGATTGATTTCAATTTACAAAACTAGTTTGAATCTGGAGGCAAATGATTAACACGTTTGTTTCCAGTTCAAATTAAGAAAAATGAAACCTTAATACTCAATTATATAATTAAAAACTGAAGTTTATGAAGCAGGATGTTCAGAACGATTTGGTTAGAATTAAAGACAGACTTCGAATTCTAGATGATAAGAAAAAGAAAGTTGCCAAAATTATTGGTATTACCGATGTGTATTTGTCTTATATTTTAAATGGGAAACGACCTTTGACTACAACAGTTAAATCAAAACTCTTCGATTACTTAGGCCTAAGCTAATTTATAGTAAGGCTGATAAACAAATATTAAAATCAGGTAAATATCATAGTTAATGTGAATATTGCCTGATTTTTATTTATTAAAAACTAGTTCTAATTCATTGGTTAAATATATTTTGTAAATTGTATATAACTGAAAGTAAATCAGATTTTAAGCATAATTAAACATTTCTACTATCGTAGGTTTGTAAAGATAAATAGCAAATGAAATTTCTCTTTCGCATAGCTGTCTTTTTTACATTTTTCTCTCCTTCTGTTTTGTTTGGTCAGGGACAGGCAGGAGTTTGGTATTTTGGCGAAAATGCTGGTTTAGATTTTAACGTTGATCCTGCAGTTGCCCTAACAAATGGAAGTTTGGATACTGAAGAGGGATGTTCAACGGTATGCAATGCACAAGGGGATTTGTTGTTTTATACAGATGGTATTACAGTATATAATAAGAACCATGCTGTTATGGCAAATGGCAATGGGTTAGATGGCAATTCTTCCGCAACGCAGTCTTCAATCATAGTTCAACAACCTGGAAGTACTATTCTTTATTATATTTTCACAGTAGATGCGCATCAAAATGCATTACGAAATGGTTTAAATTATTCCATTGTCGATTTGTCAATGAATGGTGGATTGGGAGCAGTAACGGTCAAAAATACTGTTTTAAATGGTAATGAGGTTTGTGAAAAAGTTACAGCAGTTAAGCATGCTAACGGAACTGATTTTTGGATTTTAATGCATTTGTATGATAGTCGGGATTTTTATGCTTATCAACTAAGTGCAGCTGGAGTTGGAACTCCTACGATTAGTACAATTGGGGTAAGGCATAACAGCGATAGAAGAACAGCAATTGGTTATATGAAAACCTCTCCGAATGGGACAAAATTGGCAGTCGCTATTTATACTCAAGACCGAGTTGAGCTTTTTGATTTCAATACCAATACTGGAGTGGTGTCGAATCCAATTCAATTAAATAATTACACTACGCCTTATGGTGTTGAATTTTCACCCTCTGGAGAATACTTATATGTAAGTTCCTTTTCGGCTGGAGACTTATATCAATTCAATATTTCTTCAAATAATCAGTCTACAATTAATAGTTCAGCTCAAGTTATTGGAAGTGGTACTTGGTTGTATGGAGCTTTGCAATTAGCCCCAGATAATCGAATCTATATGGCTAAAACGAATACAAATGGCACCACAGGCAGTCTAAATTTAGATGTGATTAACAATCCTGATGTTGCAGGTGCAGGAGCCAATTTTGTTGCTGATTCAAAGAACTTAGCTGGAAGGAGATGCCAATTAGGATTGCCTAATTTTGTTACTAGCATATTTACCCTAGAGTTTGCCTATCAATTTGATTGTGTTGGTGACAATACTGAGTTCACAATAACTTCTGATTTAGCGAATATAAGTAGCGCTACATGGGATTTCGGAGATGGAAATAGTACCACCTCAAATACAAGTCCATTTACTGTGAATCATGTGTATTCGAGTGCGAACACCTACAGTGTTAATTTAGAGGTAAATTTAATTTCTGGAGGAACAGATAATGTGACTCAAGCAGTAACAATTCGGGATTTACCTGTTGTAAACGATCAAACCGTAACCGTTTGGGAAGATGCTGCAGGAACTGGAATAGCGAGTGGTGTAGATCTTACAATTAATGAAACTGCTGTGAATGGACAAGCTGGAACAACTTACATCTGGTATTCTGATGCAAGTCTCACAACTTTAATTGGTACGCCAACAAATGTAAGTGTTACCAATGGACAGCAGTTTTGGGTTGAAGTAAATGATGGATTTTGTTCTAATGCTGCAGTTGTTACCTATACCGTAAACGCTCTGCCGATGGCTGTGGATCAAAACATTATATTGTGTGAAGATAATTACAATTCTGGAGTTGTTTCTAACGTAGATTTAACCTTATTAGAGCCTGCTATTACTAGCAATAATGGCTTTGTGGTAACGTGGTTTCATGATTTGGCTTTAACTCAACCGGTGAATAGTCCTAATAATAGAATTGTTTCTAATGGAGAGAATTTTTATGCTCAAGTTTCTACAGGCACTCAAACTAGTGTTGCAACAGTAAATTACACGATTGAATCTTTGCCTGAGGGCAATAGTGTGTCCGTGCAAATATGGGAAGATAGTTTTGGGTCCGGTAGTGCATCGGGAGTCGATTTAACTGCCTATAATACGCAAGTAGCGGGAGCTAATAATATTGTTTGGTATCAAGATGCAGCTTTTACGATTCCAATTGCCAATCCAACAAATATGCTTGTTAATGACCAAGATATCTTTTATGGTTTTATAGATAATGGGGTATGCTTGAATCAAGGTAGTATTCAATTTACAGTTCGATCGTCACCTATAGCCAATGATCTATCCATTGAAGTTTGTGAAGATACATTTGGAAGTGGAACTGCTACGAATGTTGATTTGTCATTACTAAATGCAGCAGTAAATGGAGGAACACCAAGTAGGGTCGATTGGTATAATGATTCTGGACTAACAAATGCAGTTGTCAATCCTTCTAATGTAACGGTCAGTAACGGACAATTATTTTACACCTTAGTGCAAAGTGGAGGCGAAACCAATAGTTCGATAGTAGATTATACCGTAAATGCATTACCTATTGCAAATAATCAATCCATTGTCGAATTTGAAGATGTTCCAGGCTCAATGATATCACTTGGAGTTGATCTAACTTTTTACAATAATACTATTCTAGGCGGTGCATTTAATACTCTTGATTGGTATTTGGACGCAGCTTTAACAAATTTGGTTACTGATCCAACTAATCATGATGTTACTGATGGTGATGTTTATTACGTTTTAGTTTCGAATGGTTCCTGTGTTAATGTGGCAATAGTAGACTTTTCAGTTGTTAATACGCCAATTGCACGTAATGTTTTTCCTGTAATATGTGAAGATACGGAAGGTTCTGGTAGTGCTAATATCGATTTAACCTTATTGGAAAATCAGATAAATGAAGGTAATGGAGATACCTTCGCTTGGTTTACAGATTGGCCAACAGAACCTAATGGTTTACCTATTAATGCTGTTCCAGATCCTACAAACGTAATTGTTAATGATGGTGATCGATTTTTTGCAGCAGTTAGCGATGCTATTAATACAAACGTAGGAATAGTAGAATACTCTGTCAATTCACTTCCGAATGCAAGTGATCAAACAACGGATGTTTGGGAAGATAGCTTTGGAACAGGAACTGCAACAGGAATTAATTTACTTGCATATAATTCTTTAATTAGTAATACTGCAGGAGCTACGATTTTTTGGTATTCCGATATCGCTTTAACATTACCCGTTGTAACACCTGGAAACGTTAGTGTTGTAACTGGTTCAATATTTTATACGATGATTGATGATGGGAATTGCCAGAATCAAGCAACTTTAACTTTTAATGTGAGAAATTTACCTGAAGCTAATAACTTGCAAATTCAGTTGTGCGAAGAAGTGATGGGAAGTAGTTCAATTGCAAGTTATGATCTTTCGCAGTTAGAGACAGCAGTTAATAATGATCCAGGTACTTTAAAGGAATGGTTTTTTGATGTGGGATTGACCTTAGCTGTGCCATCACCAATGAGTACAACAGTGTCTGATGGTGATAGCTTTTATGTTCGAGTGAGTTTCGGTACAGAATCAAATGTTGGGCAGGTCGACTTTACAATTAATGCGTTGCCTAATGTTCAAAATTATCAGGTTACACTTTGTGAAGACATATTTAACACTTTACAAGTCCAAGGGGAAGATTTAGCTTTTTATGAACCTAATATTACAACCTTAACAACGGGTTCTTTAATTTGGTATTCCGATCCAGCTTATTCAAATCCAGTTATAAACACAGGAAATGTTTTGGTTTCAAATGGGGATATTTTTTATGTCCGTGTTTGGGATGGAACATGTGAAAATTTTGCAGAATTATCATTTGATATTGTGGCTTTACCACAAACTACAACGGTGAATGAGATGTTTTGTGAAGATACTTTCGGTTCTGGAATTGCAATGGGAATTAATTTAACCGACTATAACTTGCAAGTTAGTAATGATCCAAATGCTGCCATTCAATGGTTTGAAGATGATCAGTTGATTATTCCTGTTTCTGATCCGCTAAATGTGACTGTTTCAAATCAGAGTTCCTATTATGTGTTGGCGGTTAATGCGAACGCATGTGAAAATTCTGGGCGATTGAATTTTATTCTTAACCCACTTCCTGAAGCTATAGATTTAAGTTTAGGATTGTGTGAAGATGTATCTGGAGAAGGAGAAGTGAAAAATTACAATTTGTCTAATTTGAATAATCAAGTTTCTACGGATCCATCAGTTACAGTAAGTTGGTTCGAGGATGTTGATTTGTTAGTACCAATTGCAAATCCTTTAAACCATACCATTTTATCAGGTAGTAGTGTTTATGCTAAAATCGAAAATGGGTGTTCAAATGCAGCAATAGTAGATTTTACGATTAATGAGAAGCCTATTTTTGATTTAGGACAGGATACGACAATTTTTTATACTGAAACAAAAATTTTAACTCCATCAATTGATATCAAGTTTTTACCTGGAGCGTACATATGGCAAGATGGATCAACAGCTTCAACTTTTACTGTTGTAGAAGAAGGGAAATATACGCTAGAGTATACTGATTTAAACTCTTGTGTTGGAACTGATTCCATAATGGTTTACATGGACCGATATCGAATTTTTGTGCCCAATGCTTTTACTCCTGATGGAAATGGAGTAAATGATACATTTGGACCTTCAATAACCGGCGATATTACTGGTGAAGATGTTGAGATGTTTATATACAACCGTTGGGGAGAGTTAATTTATCAATTTACAGATTTAGGTCAGGGATGGGATGGAACTTACAAAGGAAAAATAGCTAGCACAGGAGTTTATGTGTGGGTTTTAATTATAAATGGTAAAGCACGCCAAGATGGCAATGTTTCTTTAATTCGATAACATGATAAAATGGAGATTTATTCATATCATCTGTTGTTTGTTTTTAGCTTCATTAGCTAAAGGGCAGGATGTGGAGTTTTCTCAGTTTTACGCGAATAGATTATATTTAAACCCTGCATTTGCTGGATCTGAATATGTGCCCGTACTAAGTATGTCTTATCGAAATCAATGGCCACAAAACAATCGGCCTTTTGTTACTTATACGGCTTCGTATGATCAGTTTGTTGATTTCATGAGAGGAGGTCTTGGTGTCTTGATTCTTCAAGATAATCAAGGACAGGGAGCAATAAAAACAACAATGGCATCTGGGATATATTCTTATTCGCTAGATGTCAATAGAAATTTATCAATTAATATTGGTTTAAAAGCAACCTATATTCAAAGAAAATTGGAGTGGGAATCATTTGTTTTCTCCGATATGATAGATCCATTGTATGGTGTAATTTATCCGACCAGAGAAATACAGCCTAATGAGTTGAGTAAATCTTATTGGGACTTTTCGACTGGTTTTATCGTAAATTATAAGAGTTTGTACTTTGGAGGTGTCGTTGATCACATGTCTGAGCCAAATGAAGCGTTTAAATCAAATGAGAACGTTGCCATATTGCCTCGTAAATATACGATTCATGCTGGAGCAAGTATTCCTCTTGGGTATTCCAGAGGTTTAATGAAAAGTAATTATACGATTTCACCTAACGTTCTTTATCAAAAACAACAAGATTTTGAGCAAATCAACTATGGAATGTATTTTTATCGAAATAACTGGGTGCTTGGTGGATGGATGAGGCATAATCTTTCTTTTGATTTTGATGCTTTCATACTTTTGTTGGGGTTTCAGACGGATCGGTTTAGGATAGGATATTCCTATGATTACGTAATTTCAAATTTAGTGAAGACAAATTCAGGTGCTCATGAAATTTCTTTAAGTTATTTGTTAGGAAAAGCAAAATCATCTTGCTCAGGAACGCATTTTTTGAGAAGAAAAAGAAGGATTAGAGCAATTAAATGTCCAAAATTTTAGTAGTTAAGATATAGAAGTGTATGTAAATAAGGATGTTTGGGGTTTAATTTAAATTAACAGGTTAACAAAAGTTAAGATTCCTTAAGAGTACACGAATGGCTACTTTATTGTTATGATATTTAATTTAGAAATGATATATTTATGTTGTAGTAATCATTGATTTTATTGAGTTAGAAATGAGATTGTTTTGTAAATGGGTGGCTTTATTCTTTTTTTTTATGTTTTTTTCATCGATTTATGATGTAAAAGGACAGGAGAAAAAAAATGTCAATGATTCAATTCGAACACTAAAAATTTTAAAGAAAACATTAAATGAAATTATAGAAAAAAACAAAATGGCTGAGGATCCAAATTTCGATATGGAAATTGATGGATTAATTATGGATGAAACCATGACAAAGGTAGGCCGTGATTTTTATGATATGTTTTTCTCAGTGTGGATTGCTCCTGAGAAAGTAAAGAACTATACTGTTACGATTAAAGAAATGGTATTGCCTGGTATAGCTACAGAAATTAGTGTTCTCGTAAATGAATCACTTGTATTCAAGCAAAAAGTTCAACCAAGGTATGATGTCTTGGAGCAAATGACAAAATATGCGAACCAACGAGTTGTTCAATATCTAAATAACTATGAAAAAATGAAAGCCCAACTTGGTGGTGATGATCAGGAGGGCTCAGGAATATTTTAAACCTAAAATTAGAACCATGAATATATTAAAAGTAAGCTTAGTAATGTTTTTCTTGAGTTTGATAATGTCGGTTGATGGTATAGCTCAAGATTTTGTTTATACACCTATAAATTCAAGTTTTGGGGGAAATACATATAACTATAATTGGTTGTTGAATTCTGCAACACAGCAAAATAGAATTGAAGACCCAAATTCTGATGATGCATTGAATCAAGATCCATTGGATGATTTTCAATCCAATTTGAATAGACAAATATTGAATCAATTATCAAGTAAACTAGTTAATTCAATTTTTGGAGATAATAATGAATTGGAAACAGGTTCTTATAATTTAGGGAATTATTCTGTTGATATTTTTGAAGATGGAAGTGGGGTCACGGTTAACGTTAAGGATATATCCACCGGGAATTTCACTAATGTCGTCATTCCTAGTTATTAGTTAATCGAATCTTATCTATTATTAATTCTCTCTATATGTTTAAACGTCTACGCTATTTATATAGCCTTATTATAATTTTACCTTTTATTAATGGTTGCGTACCTTACTTCAATCAGCCTCTTTCGGAGCAAAGGGCTGAACTTGGTGCTGAAACTCCTGCAAGAAAGAGCTTAGTGAATTTGCCAGAGCCAAAAGAAAAAATGGTGGCTGCAGTTTATAAATTTAGAGATCAAACAGGACAATATAAACCATCTGCTACTGGAGCCAATTGGTCTACTGCGGTAACACAGGGAACTACTTCCATACTTTTAAAAGCAATCGAAGAATCTGGTTGGTTTATTCCGATCGAAAGAGAAGGCTTATCCAATTTGCTTAATGAAAGAAAAATAATTCGATCGAGTCGAGCTAATTATGCAGGCCAAAGCGAAAAGTCACAACTATTACCACCACTTTTATTTGCAGGATTAGTTCTCGAAGGAGGTGTTATTAGTTACGATGCAAATGTGCTTACAGGAGGAGCTGGATTAAAATATTTTGGGGCAGGAGCTTCTGGGCAGTACAGACAAGATCGTGTTACGGTTTACCTTCGTGCTATTTCGACAAGTAATGGTCGGATTTTAAAAACTGTCTATACATCTAAGATGATTCTTTCTCAGAAATTGGATGCTAGTGTCTTCAGATATGTCAAGTTTAAACGATTATTGGAAGCAGAAGTTGGTTTTACCTACAATGAGCCTTCTGAAATGGCAGTTAAAGAAGCTATTGAAAAGGCTGTTGAATCCTTAATTATTGAAGGTGTGATTGAGGGGCTTTGGGATCTGAAAAATCCAGAGGATGTGAATTCAGATGTTGTTACCGCATATGTAGAAAGTAAGGAGGATAATCAAGGATCTGATTTCTTTGATCAATTAATTACTCCTCGTCGTCGTAATTTTGGCTTAGGATTTAACGCTGGTTCATGGCTTTACATGGGAGATTACAGTCATACCGAAATGGAGGCAGCAGGAGGTGTTTCTTTACTATACGATACACAATCAGCATTGCAGTTTGGACTTAACTTTAGTAGAGGAGATTTAGCTACAACTGAAAGTTTCCAGAGAACTTATAATTCCTTAGATGTAACCGCGAAGTATCGTTTACTTCCTTATAAGGATTGGACGCCTTATATAGAAGGTGGATTAGGTGTATTTTCTCAGCAGGAAAAATCGGCATACACTATCGATTTATCCAATTCTATCTATACTCAAGCTTTGTATGGGGCAGGTGTCGAGTTTTTATTTAATGATCGATTGGGTTTGAATCTCTCAATAATAAATCATTACATTTTTAATGATAAAATTGATGGTTTGAAACAAGGAAATTATAATGATTATTTCTGGGAAGGTAAAATTGGATTAAATTTCTACTTTGATAAAATTTGGGATACAAATAAGAAGAAAAAGAATAGAAAAGAAAAAATACGAAAAAAACAGAAAGAAAAACCCATTTCTACTGAATAAAATATTAACAACTTATCAACATGGCCGGAAGCAATTCCGGCCATTTTTTATTTATTCTTATTAGGTCTCAATGTTTCATTTAACCTAGTATTTTTAGGTGTTTTGGAGCGCTTGTTTAATTTTAATTAACTTTCACTAAGATGTTTATAGGAATAGCTAATTTTGATCAATTATTTATAAGCGTTTGTCATTTAATACATGTGTTTAATGTAATACGGTATAATATATTCAATAGAACTCTTTACATTTAAATTGTATTTGAAACATAAGTGTTCAAATTCATTTAAACCAAATTTATTTTTTTATCAGGGTAACCTGATTTATTCACTTTAAACCTTTAAAACAACCGAACCATGAAAAAGATTTTATTCGTCTTTTTGACAGTATTACTCACAGGAGCGTATTCTTTCGCTCAAGTTAATCAATCTAGTGTTAATCAATTAGGAACTGATAATTCAGCTCTTGTTACACAGGTTGGTATTTTTAATATTAACGACATTTTACAAGATGGAACTTTAAATGATGCAGAAGTTGATCAGCTTGGTATTTTTAATGTTTCCTTGTTAGAGCAGTTTGGTGAAGAAAATGGATACTACGCTACTCAAGTAATGTCTAATTTCTCTACAGCACTTCAGTTAGGATGGAATAACCTTGCGGTTGTCGATCAAATTGGAATGAACTCTTCTTATGTAACTCAATTTTTTGGTGAAGATAACGAAGCTTACGTTACTCAAAGAGGTTTCTTTAATACTTCAGATATCGATCAGTGGTTTAGTTATGCTGAAACAGCTGATGTATTCCAACATGGATTGCTTAATGCTGCTAAAGTTCTTCAATTAGGTGGTATGTACGATGAGGCTGTTATCAGCCAATGGGGTATAGGTAACTATGCAAATGTATTGCAAGAGGCTACTTTCGCAAATTATGCACTTGTTAATCAAGTTGGTGTTGCGAATACTGCATTCGTTGATCAGTGGTTAGGTGCATTTAACTCTGTTGAAATTGATCAGCATGGTTTAATGAATGGAGCTGAAGCTGCTCAGTGGGGTGGAGATTCAAATGTTTCTTTAATTAGTCAGAAAGGTAAATTTAATTCAGCTTTTACTGGTCAATTAGGCGGTTTGATGAACTGGATTGATGTAGATCAGAAAGGGAACGGAAATGAGGCTTTTGCAACACAGTATTATGGAATGTTTAATACGACTTTAATTGCACAACGTGGAAAAAGTAATTTAGCTGTAACCAATCAAGAAGGTGGTTTTGGTAATTTAATTGATGTAAACCAAAGAGGTAAAATGAATGATGCATTTGTTTACCAACTTGGTGGATCTTTAAATTGGGCTTTAGTTTCTCAAAGAGGGAAATTTAATTATACTGAAGTTGATCAGATTGATGGTTATTGGAATACTGCTGATGTATACCAACAAGGTCGCGGGAACAGCGCTGACGTTGATCAATTGGGTGGCGAGTTTAATACAGCAGAAATTGAGCAGTATAGAAAAGGTAATGATGCTAAGATTACTCAAGTAGCAGGTGCTTTTACCAATGCTTATATTGGACAAGACGGAAAATATAACGAAGCTGAAATTTACCAGGAGTACAATTATGGAAGTACAGCTCAAGTAGCGCAAATTGGTAATGAAAACTTAGCTTACATTGAGCAATTCGGAACAGCATTTACATATGCAGGTATTGGACAATATGGTAACGGTAATGTTGCAGGTATCGGACAATACGATGTTGTAAATAGTTCAGCTTTAATACTTCAAACTGGTGATGATAACTTCGCGACTTCAGTTCAAGCATTTGGAGAAAATAATGTTGCTCTTACTCAACAAGTTGGTGATAACAATTATTCAACTACTATGCAAATTGGTAGTGATAATAGTGTAGATGTTTATCAAATGGGCTATGGTCACAGTTCTACTGTTACTCAATTTGGTAATGGAAACTCTGCAACAGTTAGTCAATATAATGCAGGTGTAACTCCATAATTAGATCCTTTGATTTAGTTAATATAGAATAATAAAACCGCCAAAATTTGATTTTTGATCAATTTTGGCGGTTTTTTTGTTGAGAAACATTAATACATCTTAAACTTTTGTTTAAGTTTTCTTATTCTTTTTTAGAACGAATAAAAATTAGCATAAAAGAGACTTGGTTTAATCACTAAATACAAGGCGTTTGTGTAAAAACTGAAGTGGTTGGAAAGGCTTTTTCTTAATTTAGATAAAAGATTAGATGATGTAATAAGTGCATTATTAGATCTGTCGGAGCTCTTAAACCTTTAAACGATTTTAAATTTAATTCACTTTAAAACCTTTAAAAAATTCAACCATGAAAAAATTTTTATTTTTATTAGTAGCCGTTGTTTTTGCAGTATCTTCTGCATTTGCACAGGTGAACAATTCGAATGTCAACCAAACGGGTTGGTTAAACACAGCTGGTGTTACTCAAGTAGGATGGTTCAATAGTAGTGATGTTGACCAATTAGGCTGGTTTAATGATGCAACTGTTGATCAGACGGGAATAGCAAATATTTCTTATGTCGATCAATTCTTCATTGGCAATATGGCTAATGTAACTCAAGATGGTATATTGAATGTATCGTACGTTGATCAAGCTGGATTTATGAATTCTGCTATGGTTTGGCAAATGGGACTTCATAACATTTCTCAAATTTTTCAACTTGGAGATGGAAATGGTGCTATGGTAGGTCAAGATGGTCTATTTAATATGTCAAGTGTTAATCAATTCCTAGTTGGTAATACAGCATCTGTATCGCAATCGGGAGTGTTAAATGTATCGTATGTTGACCAGTGGGGATTCTTTAACTCCGCAATGGTTGCTCAATCAGGACTTCATAACATTGCTCGTACAACTCAATTAGGTGCATGGAATATGGCGTCTACTTATCAAGTAGGAATGTTTAACATGTCTAACATTACTCAGTATGATTTCTTAAATTATGCTACAGTTATGCAAATGGGATTAGCTAATTATTCAACAGTTCTACAAGCAAACCATAACAATATGGCTATGGTAAATCAAATGGGACGTTTTAATAATAGTGATATTCTTCAGTATGGTGCTTTGAGTACCGCATCAGTATGGCAAATGGGAGCATGGAATTCAGCTACCATTACTCAAATTTTACCTATTTTTACTTCTGCTGATATCATGCAGCAAGGACGAGCTAATCGTGCAAGTATTTACCAAAGAAGAGGTGCTTATAACTCAGCTTTCATAAACCAATGGGGATTGAGAAATAATGCACGTGCAACTCAGTTGGGTGGAGAATTTAATCATTCATCTATTACTCAGTTGTATGCTTTTAATAGAGCTAATACAATGCAATTAGGTGGATATGGTAATCTTGCTAATATTCATCAGAATGGTCTTTGGAATATGGCATCTACTTACCAAAGAGGTGGTTTAGATAATGAGGCATTTATTATGCAGAATGGTGTAGCTAATCGCGCTCGTACAGTTCAGATTGGTGGAGACCATAATGTTGCAAGAACTAATCAAATTGGTACTGCTAATTATGCTTTTGTTGAGCAGATTCTTGAATCAGGAGGAGATGTTGAAGTATTCCAAAAAGGAGATTTCCATTTTGCTGATGTAACTCAAAAATATGGTTCAAAAGATAAAGCTACCGTTAAGCAATTTGGTGATAGTCAAGTAGCCTATATCTCTCAATTATGGGGAACTAAGAATAAAGCTAAGATTACTCAAAAGGATCATGGAAATACTGCTATAATTGATCAATTAGGTGGTAAGAAAAATAAAGCTAACATTTTCCAAAAAGGTGAGCATAACTTCTCATTTGTTGGTCAGTTTGGTGGAGAAAAATCTGATGCTTTTGTTGAGCAAAGAGGCGACGACAATAGAGGTTGGGTATTCCAGTACGATCAAGAAGAAAGTTTAGCAGACATCTTACAAGAAGGTAATGGTAACGTTGCAGTAATTGCACAAATGGATGGAGCAAGAAATGAAGCGTTTACGATTCAGACAGGTGATGATAACACAGCTTTAACTTACCAGTTTGGTGATGATAACTATTCATTCTTAGAGCAAGTAGGTAACGACCACTTTGGTTTAGTTATCCAGGATGGTAACGATAACAGCGCTGTTACACAGCAAGGAAATGCTGGTACAATATTCGTAACACCATAGTGAAAATAAAATATAGAAAAAATTCCCGCTTCGGCGGGATTTTTTTCCTCTGTTAACTAATGCAATCACTCAAATGTCATTAATTATTCGTAAGTATTTATGGTTAGCTCTGTTCGTATTTTACTTCGGTAATTTGCTTGGACAAAATTATAATATTGAAGATCAGATTTTAAATCAATTGAATTATGGTATTGTTGATGCTATAAATTCGGAGAATGGAGTTGTGATTTTGCAGTCTGGAGATGATAATAAGCTGGATTTAAATCAGTTTAGTCAAGGACAATTGGCCATTATTCAGCAGGTAGGAATGGATAACTTGATTAAGGCAATTCAAAATGGGGACTTAAATCGTCTGTCAATTTTACAAACAGGTGATGGAAACTCAATTGAATCCTTACTTCAGGGGATAAACATTTCCACTAGCATTCATCAAGATGGTGATAACAATTCATTGCAACAAGAAGTTATTGGGAATAATAAGAGCTTTGAAATAACTCAGGCTGGTAATGACAACCAATTGGAGGTAGTTTCCGGGGTAGCAAATAACGGAATGATAGTTACTCAGGTTGGAACTGGTATGAATGTTATAATAAAAAGTGGTTTGTGAATACAGAGCAGGTTTAAATTGATGGGGTGTCTTGAAAAAGACACCCTTTTTATTTATGTATTTTTATCATATAAGTACTTTTTTTTATAGTAATTATAATAATTTAACGCACAATGTATTGATTGAAATGTAAATATTGAATATTTTTAAATATGTTTTTAATGAGTTAAGAATGGAGTGGGAATGTGTTGTGAGAAGAATAAGGTTGTGTCTGTTTTTAAGAAGCATTTTTTCAGTAGGATTATAGTATCAATGAGGATCATATTCTTCTAAATGATGATAGAATATCAAAAAATGAAATCTATAAATGCCTTCTAATATCGATGTTTTTGAACTTAGCTTGTATGTTTATCAGGATATAGAGATCATTGCTCAAGATTTGGTTGTTTTCCATGGAGATAATTATTAATTTAAAAAAAAATAAAATTAACATCATATATGCGACATTTCTACCTACTCATCAGACTTTCGATATCGATGTGTCTGTCTGTTATTATTTTTTCTTGTAATGAAAGCACGGTTGATCCAAAATTATATGGATCGATAAGTGGAACAGTGACTACTTCAGAAGAAGGTCTCCCAATGGAAGGGGTGAGCATCTCAACTAGTCCTGGAACAACTTCCGTTTCTACCGATGTTGAAGGGAAATTCTTATTGGATGATGTTTTGGTCGGAGATTATTCTGTCAGTGCTAAAAAGGAAGATTACACAGGCGTAAATACCAGTATTAAGGTTGGTGAAGGACAGGAAGTAGTGATGCAGATTATTATGCAAATTGCTCCCGATGAAACTTTAGCTCCAGCTGAGACGGTATATGTAACACCTATAGATGCTACTGCGAATTTAGCTACAGAAATAGAGTTGGTCTGGAATAATGGCGAAACTGAGAAGGGAGATACCTTATTTTTCGATGTAATCCTTTATGAAGATGGAGAGTTTGAAGGCGATACGATTGCTGAAGGAATTATGGATACAACATTTGTAGCAACAAATTTGAAATTCGAAACAAATTATCGATGGAAAGTTGATGCAAGTAATCGCGCTCGTTATAAAACAGAAGGTAGAGAATGGAAATTTAAAACGGAAGATTTTCCTAAAAACGGATATTTATTTGTTAAAGATACTTTGGGTAGTAAAAATATTTATTCTTGGGATTTAGCAGATAATCATTTAATACCATTAACAAATCTTGGTGGCAGTGAGGTGAATCCACGTATTTCTCCAAATGAAGAGTTGATTGCGTATGCTTCAAATGAAACTAGTACCTACCATATTTACACTATGGATGCAAAAGGTGAAAATGTATTTAAAGTTACAAACGATAAGTTTGTTGCAAGTTATCACAACAATGGAAATGGATTTGTTTGGTCCCCTACGGGAGATCAGTTATTGTTTGGGCACTATGGAGAGTTGTATAGTATTAATTACAATGGTACAGGTGAAAATAAAATTGCAAATGCTCCAGTTGATAGAGAATTTAAATCTTGTGATTGGACCGAACATTACAATAACACATCTCAGGAAAAAATTGCTGTTTTAACGCAAGGGGAGAAGCCATATGATAATGAAATCTACTTAATGAATACAGATGGATCTGATTTATTTTTGTTGGTTGACAATTTAGAAGGAACTTTGTCAAATCCTCATTTTTCACCTGATGGAACTAAAGTGATTTTCTCTCTTGATACTTTATTTGAAGATGATAATGGACGACAATTAAATGCTAAGATTTATAGTGTTGATATTGATGGTACGAACATAACAAATCTTTCAGGAGATGATAAGCTTGCTGGTACAAATGACCTACAAGCTCGTTTTACTGAAACGGGTGGTAAGATAGTATTTATGAATGTTGCCAATGATGGTGAGGGAAGTAAAAGTATTTGGATTATGGATATAGACGGTAGTAATAGAGAGAAAATTATTACCAATGGAGAAATGCCTGACTTGTATAATCCTTAACTATGAATTCTATAAGAGAATAGAAGATATAAAAAAAGCTTTCCAATTTGGAAAGCTTTTATATTTTTCGGTAAATTCTGACTAGAATCTTTTTTCTTTGATTCTTGCTTTCTTACCAGTAAGTCCACGTAGATAGTAAATTCTTGCTCTTCTAACGCGACCTCTTTTGTTTACTTCAATCTTCTCGATGAATGGAGATGTCATAGGGATAATTCTTTCAACACCTATGTTACCAGACATTTTTCTAATTGTAAAAGTTTTAGTTACACCAGAACCTTTAATCTGAATAACAACACCTCTAAAGATCTGAGTTCTTTCTTTGTTTCCCTCTTTAATCTTGTAAGAAACACTGATAGTATCTCCAGCTGAAAATTCAGGAGTTTCAGTACCAGTAGCGAAAGCTTCTTCTGCAATTTTAATTAAATTCATTGTCTTATTTGTTAAAGTTCACGAGCGCAATGTAAACATATTCATCTATTACCATGTCAGAGATTACGCACGAATTCGCGGCAAATTTAGTAATAAATATGATATAAACATCTCTTTTATTAAGAATAATGCCACTAAAAATAAAGTGACTATGCGAAATGTTTTCAATTCAAGAAAGTATAAAAATAGTAAGAGCAAAAAAAAAGGAGTCATTCGACTCCTTTTCAATATGCTATTCATATGCTATTAATGGCCGTCACCACCAATAACCTTTAATTTATCACCTGTTGTTTTAACAATTGTTTCGTAATATTCTTTGCTATATCCTGGTTGTTTCATTTTAGGATTTTGCTTGTTACCATCTTTTGTTTTGATGTTACCGTCCATAAATTTAGCAAATAGGAAGCCATAAAATTCTTTCCACTCAGAAACTAAATTGTTTCCTTGATTGCAAGAAAAATCAGTCAGAAATTCCATAGCAGCAGCTTCATCTTTTTTGAACATTCCTTCAGCAGCAAGATCAATAATATTTGTAAACGCAAGATATTTGGTTTCTAAAGCTTTCTGTTTGATTGCAATTTCAGGGTGTATCTCATTGTAGCGAGTATAAGCTAAATTACTAACCTGATTAAAGATCCAGAATGCTGAATTATTTGTGAAGTCCATCAATTTACCATTACCTACAGCAAAAGTCTTAGGAACTCTTGTAATGCCACAATAAGCAGGGAAATAAACTGAAGAAGAAGCATCATCAACACCAAACCAGTTAATTCCACCAACTGCATCTGGTAACCAATTTCTACTCTGAGCAACAAAAGAGAAACCTGTTTGCTGAGTAGCAGTAGCACGTTCATTACAGTAGGCAACTCCATCAACTTTCCAAGTTAAAGGTCTCCATCTGTAAGGATTGCCATAAGGACCAGCTCCCATGTCTTTCGCCATGTCTAAATCAGTTCCTTCAAGGTGATTTCTCATGAAATCCATTACTTCAAGTACATTAATTTTTTTGTCTGGTTTAATCCACAAAGGCATTCTGTTCGTTGCATATCCTTTATCGTCATGCTCCACTTTTCCTTTGCAGTAATCAAAATATTGATCCATTCCTTCTTTTACATCATTAAAGAAAGACCAAACTCTAATTTCGCAAAAGCGAGCACCACCAAAGTCAACAGGAGCATAAGTATCTGAAAAACTAAATTCTTTATTTTTTCCTTCTTTAGGATAAAAACCTTTTTCTTTTGCAAAAGATATAACGTCTTTAGCATAAACATTTGTTACTTCAGGATTAAAAATCTTATCCATTTTATCCGAAGAAATAGAAGTTTTACCTTCTAATGGAAATGTTGTAATTCTTGCTTGATTTGCGTGTCCACTTACATAACCATCAGGAATCATACGGGCAACCCAAACAGCTCCTTTTTCGCCGTCACCTTTACCAATCATTTCAAGAATCCATACTTCATTTGCATCTTGAATTGAAAAAGATTCTCCAGAACTATAGTAACCATAAGTTTCAACAAGATCGGTCATTACTTTTATTGCTTCTCGAGCATTTTTTGCTCGTTGTAGAGTTAAATATATAAGACTACCATAATCAATAATACCACCTTCTTGAGATCCAAGTTCTTTTCGTCCACCATAAGTAGTTTCTCCAATTGCTAACTGAAATTCATTCATGTTACCAACAACAGAATAGGTATGTGGTACCTGAGGGATTTGGCCAAGAAACTTTCCAGTATCCCACTCATATACATCAATCATTGTGTCTTCTGCCCAATCAGCAGCAGGACGGAAGTATAATTCACCATATAGAACATGCGAATCCGCTGCATAGGTGATCATGTTAGAACCATCAGTGGAAGCACCACGAGTGATTAGGTAATTAGTACATGCACTAGCATTTGGTGTTGAGAAAACAGACACCAACAGCGCAAGCGCGGTAAGTACAAAAATCTTTTTCATGTTTAGCTATTTTAAATGAATTCAAATCTGAATTAAATCGTTTTCGATCGTACAAAAATAGAAAAAAAAATCATAGGTAAAAGTGATAAAAGTCTCTATTTATACGAGTTTTGAGTGTTGTATAAGATATTTGTTTGTAAATAATACTCTATGGTACATAAGATTGCCTACCAAATGAATTCTTCCTTGAAATTCGATTTGTTTCCTATTTTGTCAGTAACTATTAGTTGTAACTTGTGTTTTCTACCTGAAATTAGTCTCTTTTTGTCGAAAGTATAGAAGAGCAGTTTATTTTTTTCATCATATTCAAATAGAACCCATTTTTCATCAATTAAACCTTTGTACGATTTAATACCTGATAGCTCATCATCAATAGAAAAACGAATAGATTTCTGACCTTTTAAACTGTTTAAAGCAAAATTAGTTCTGGCCTTAATGGTAGGAGGTACTGTGTCTATCGCAATCGTAAAATCACCGAAATATCTTGTTTTGGTTTTCATCGACCCATCAAAATAAATCCCACCTTCGTAGGATAAGCTTTTGTCCTTATTAACTCTAACAATAAGTAGTTTTTCTGATTTGTGATTAGGAATAGTTCTTGGGTTTATAGATAAAGTGTAATAAGTATGTAAAGGAACATTTTCATTTTGTATGGAATGGATATCGGAATAAAAGTTAGAATCCTTCTTTACCGAATAGTTAAATTTTAAATCTGTGTAGAAGCTATTTTTTGGAAACTTAATTTGGATTCCGGAATTTTCGTAAATATTTTCTGTTTCCCAATTCAATAGTTTTGTAAATTTCTCTTGTGGAAATGCTTTTATACTCGTCGCTCCTTTTGCATAAACTCTCAATTTCGATATGTTATTTTTTGCGTCAGATATAATAAAGTCTATTTTATAACTTTTTTCAGATTTAAATGAATAAACCCCATTGTTATTCATTTTTGAGTAAATACTAAGTTGATTGTTGGGATCCTTAAATGTTTTGTGAATGCGTTTATTCTTAGTAATATTCAACGCATAGTCCATATGGCTGTTAATAAATCTTGATTTATCAAAAGAAAATTCTTTAAATTTATAATTAGATTGTAAACTATCGTTGATATTCATTTTTAATTCGAAAATTCCACACTTACCCCATGTGTTATCCATGTAATCATTCGTTTCCAGAGCAAAGCCAATCTGACCCAATAAGCGCACTTTAGGATCTCCTTTTAAATGATAAGCATTATTATAATAGGTAACGGAAAATTGTTGTCTTGTATTATGACCATTAACACTACTTATAGAATCAAGAGGATAGATGTATAAACTGAATATTTTAGGGGGAGTTGTATCCTTTATTCGAAATCCAAAAAGGAGTGGATTTAATGGATGTTCCGATTTTGTGTCTCTAATCTCAAAATGCAAATGTGGACCAGCAGAAGATCCAGTATTCCCAGAGTAAGCAATTATATTTCCTTTTTTGAGTTGTATTTGATCCTTTTTAAGTTCCAGGTCGAATTCGAATGAGTTCTTTTTGTATTGATGCGCTTTTATGAATTTTTCAATTTCTGGATTGAAATGATCCAAATGAGCATAAACAGAAGTGTAGCCATTAGGATGATTGATGTAAATGGCTTTCCCGTAACCACCTGCTGCTATTTTTATTCGACTAACAAAACCATCAGCAATGGAATAGACTTTTTTTCCTGTGGTAAAAGTTCGGATATCAATACCTGAATGAAAATGATTATTTCTTAATTCTGCAAAATTTCCTGATAAGGTCATTGTGAAATCAACAGGAGCTCTAAAATAATTTTGAGGAAATTTAGCATCCTGCGAAAATGTTGTAAAGCTTACTGAATTTAGTAGAAAAAATAGGCATGTGATTATGTTTGTAGTGCTTAGCTTCATCGTAATTGTAAAAGATTCGTGTAATGATTACCAAAACTACAAAAAAAAGCTTTTTTTTCTTAAATGATTTACAAAATACGAACTAATATATTTGATTATCTTCTCAGCAATGTTAATTTTGTAAAAGAAAAATTTTAATGATGGACCAAGAACCAAACGAAATAGTAAATAGTTTGAAAGAACAGATTTCAGAACTAATTTCGTTGTACAAAAAATCCAAGGAAGAAAAAGAATCTTTAATACATGAGAAGTTAGAACTTATGGAGAAGATTGAAAATCTGAATAGGGATAAGGAAGAATTGGACCATCAATACAATACATTAAAGTTAGCCAAAACATTTGCGGCAAATAGTGGAGATTCGCAAGAGGCTAAGGTTAAAATTAACCGAATTGTGCGGGAGATTGATAAATGTATTGCTCTTTTAAACAGGTAGAATTTGTTTATGGACGAAAAACTTTCGATAAGAGTTAATGTAGCAGATCGTTTCTATCCTTTAAAGATAGATCGGAAACAGGAAGAGGTTATCCGAAAAGCTGCAAAAATGATTAATGAGAAAGTATTGCAATACAAACAACGATATAAAGATAAAGATACTCAAGATTTTTTGGCAATGGCCTCATTACAATACGTTATAAAGGTTATTGAAACAGAAAATAAGACCGATGTTTCACCAGTTTTAGATGAAATTAAAGTGATGGAGCAGGAGTTAAGAGAATTTTTGGATAAAGAGTAGTTTACTTTTGAATAAAAAAGTAGAAACCCGCATTATTTCTTAAGCGATTAGCAATTTTAATGTTATGTAGTGATTTTCTCGTACCTTAAAGGTCGTTAAAATAATACTATTTAATGTTATGACTGCAAGCCTGAGTGATAGTGCGGGTTTTGTTTTATATATATAATAATATTGACTTAATATTCTATGATATGATTGAAATAATAATAGGGTCCATTGCTTTTGTTGGCGGGGGTGTTGTTTCTTACTTTGTTTTGCAAAAAGCTCTTAAAACTAAGAGCAGCTCAATAATTAAGGACGCGCAAGCAGAAGCTGAAGTGATCAAAAAAGATAAAATCCTTCAGGCTAAAGAGAAATTCTTTCAGCTAAAGACGGAACATGAGAAACAAATTAACGCTAAGAATAATAAATTACTTGCAGCTGAAAATAAATTTAAGCAAAAGGATAATGTATTAAACCAAAGAGTTGAAGATTTTCAGAGAAAGAAAAAAGAAGTTGACGCAATTCGCGATAATTTAAATGTTCAGATCGACTTAGTTGAGAGAAAAGGGGATGAATTAGAAAAGGCGAAAAGACAGCAAATTGAGCAGTTGGAAGAGATGTCTGGTATGTCAGGCGAAGAGGCTAAGGCACAATTGGTTGATTCTATGAAAGATGAAGCCAAAACAGAGGCGATGTCTTATGTGAATGAAATCATGGAAGAGGCCAAAATGACTGCTAATATGGAAGCTAAGAAGGTGGTTGTTAAAACCATTCAAAGAGTTGCCACTGAAACAGCTATTGAAAATTCTGTTACCATTTTCCATATCGAATCGGATGAGATTAAAGGTAGAATTATTGGTAGGGAAGGACGTAATATTCGCGCCATTGAGGCAGCTACAGGTATTGAGATTATTGTAGATGATACTCCTGAAGCTATTGTTCTTTCTGGTTTTGATCCAGTTCGTCGTGAAATTGCTCGTTTAGCATTGCACCAACTGGTAACTGATGGTCGTATTCACCCTGCAAGAATTGAAGAGGTTGTGAATAAGGTTCGCAAACAGATTGAAGAAGAAATCATTGAAACAGGTAAACGTACTGCAATTGACTTGGGAATTCACGGATTGCATCCTGAATTAATTCGTTTGGTAGGTAAAATGAAATATCGTTCTTCTTACGGACAGAATTTATTACAGCACTCTAGAGAAACAGCTAACCTTTGTGCGATTATGGCAACAGAGCTTGGTTTAAATGCGAAGAGAGCTAAACGTGCCGGTTTACTGCATGATATTGGTAAAGTGCCAGATGAGGAGCCAGAATTGCCACACGCAATTTTAGGTATGAAATTGGCTGAAAAGTATAAAGAGAAGCCAGACATTTGCAATGCAATTGGTGCTCACCATGATGAGATTGAGATGACCTCAATGATTTCTCCAATTATTCAGGCTTGTGATGCTATTTCGGGTGCACGTCCTGGAGCAAGAAGAGAAATTGTAGAATCTTACATCAAGAGATTGAAAGATCTAGAGAATTTAGCTTTATCTCACCCAGGAGTTCTTAAAACATATGCAATACAGGCAGGTAGAGAATTACGTGTGATTGTTGGTAGCGATAAGGTTTCTGATAAAGAAGCTGAAACATTATCATTAGATATTGCTCAGAAAATACAGGATGAAATGACTTATCCAGGTCAGGTTAAGATCACTGTAATTAGAGAAACTAGAGCGATTAATTACGCTAAATAGATAAACAATTATAGGTTAAAAAAGCACGCTTCTTTCGAAGCGTGCTTTTTTGTTATAAGGATTTGAATAATTCTTTGAAATTTGGAATGTAGCTATTCAATTTTAACTTTTTGTACACGCTAATTTCGTGCTGTACCAACCTTTTTATTAGGCTATTATTCGATGTAGGAAGATAATATTTAGAGTTATTCTCTATGTTTTTTGTTGAAATAATCTGCGAAAGTTCCTTTTGTCCGAAAACGGTTCCTTTATCGATTGGGTTAATGTAAAAAAGAATTGAGTCGGAAGGTGTACGTTTTGATTCTGGGTGTTGTTCGTTTTTATAGCATAGTAAAACACTTCCAGGCAAATTAATGCCATAGACAGGTATGTTTAACTCTTGGGCAATTCCAGCGTAAATAATGGCTAGAATAATGTAATTACCATTTTTTTGAGATAAAACAGTTCCAATATCGCCGTCCCAATTAGTAGGCTGGTTAGGAGGAAGTGGATGATAATTATGAATGTTGTAGAAAAAATGGTTAAGAATTTTAATCTTTTCCAATGCAGTATGATGCTCGTTTAGTTCAAGGCTAACATCGTACTTTATTTTCTGAACATTTTTTCGTATAGGATCCGTTAAGAGGTTTGGATTGTAACTTTGATTGATTAATATAGCTCCATCAATCAAATTTGGTGATTCGGAAGCGGCCCATTTTATTAGATCCTTCTTGACATTAGTGAATTGAATTTTGTTGATAACTGATTCCAATCTTTCCTGGTACATTTCATTCTTTGAATTGAACCACGAATCTTCTAATTGAGGGATCGTACTTATCGGTAATTCTGCTAGCTCCTTTTCAATACTTCGATAAATTTCTTGATCAGGATCATCCAGTAAGGACAATAGAGCAGCTAATTTATTCTTATTCATATCAATAGGTTTAGTCCTCACTAAATATAGTAAAACCCGCAAGGAAAAACAATCTTGCGGGTTAAATCTTTGATAATAAGGGTAAAAGCTATTTACCAAGTCGATCTAAAACGGTTTGAATCAACTTTTTTATCGTTGGTTTATAGTCTTTACTTGCATCTTTATTGATTCTGTTGGCAATAATTGCACAAACTGCAACCGATTCGTGGCCTAACATTGCTGAAAGACCAAAAATTGCAGAACTTTCCATTTCATAGTTCGTGATTTTTTCACCATTGAACTCAAAGGCTTCAATTTTGTCGTTTAAATCTGGATCAAGCGTTTGTAGACGTAACACTCTTCCTTGAGGACCATAAAATCCGTTAGCCGAAATGGTTACTCCTTGGATCATATCGTCACCATCAAGCTGATCTACAAGTAATTTAGATGCAGGTACAACATAAGGAGATGCTAGTTTTTTATCCCAGTTCACAAATTGTTTGAATGCCTCTTCAAAATCAAGCTCTGATACAGAATCTCGATTTGCGTAAAAGTTTAACATTCCATCGAAACCAATTGATTTTTTAGATAATAAAAACGAATCTACAGGAATAAATCCTTGTAATGCACCAGAAGTTCCGATTCTTACTAGATTTAAGCTAGTATGTTCTTTTTTAGGTGTTCTGCTTTTTAAATCAATATTTACCAAAGCATCTAGCTCATTAACTACGATATCGATGTTATCCGTACCAATACCAGTAGAAAGGACCGATAGTCTTTTACCTTTATATATACCTGTTTTAGTAACAAATTCTCTATTTGAAACTGTACATTCAACGCTGTCAAAATAACTCGCTACGAGTTCAACTCTACCTGGGTCACCAACCAAAATTACAGTTTCGGCCAGTTGTTCTGGTTTAAGGTGTAAATGAAAAACGCTTCCGTCAGGATTGATAATTAATTCTGATGATTTTATTTCTTTCATATCTTTAAAAATTTACGAGAGCAAAGAGCCGAAATTATGTAATTTTTCTCAATCTTCAAACTAACATCTTATTTTCTTTTGATAAGAGAGGCGTATTTTTTATTTAGACGCTACACATACCGTAATATCTAATATTATTGTACTATATTTAACATGAATTAGAAATATAATTGAAACAGTAAATATAAAAAAGATGAAGAAACAACCTTATTTTTTAATAGTACTAGGTATAATGGCCGTAATTTTGGTTTTGTCTGGAACAAGTATGTTCGTAACACTGCAGCCAGGTGAACGTGGTGTTATTTTCCGTAAGTTTACAGGTGGATTGGATAAGGATAATGTATTTCAGCCTGGTTTCCATGTGATCGCTCCTTGGAACAAAATGAATGTTTATGTTGTTCGTGAGCAAAAAAGTGAAGAAACAATGGATGTTCTAGATAAAAGTGGATTATCTGTAAATATTGATGTTTCTGTTCGTTTTAATCCAGAGTATAATAAAATTGGGTATTTGCACGAGATTTTTGGTAAAGACTATATCAGTCAGTTAGTTGTTCCTGAGGTTCGTTCATCGGTTAGACAAGTGGCAGGTAGATATACAGCTGAGGAAATTTACTCTACTAGAAGAAAAGAAGTTGAAGAAGCTATTATTACAGAAACTTCTCTAGTATTAAAGACCAATAATATTCAAATGAAGGCTTTATTGATTCGTTCGATAAATCTTCCAGCGAAAATTAAAACGGCGATTGAAAGCAAACTTCAACAGGAGCAAGAGGCTTTGGCTTATCAGTTTAGATTGGATAAAGAAAAAAGTGAAGCAGAAAGAAAAAGAATTGCTGCTGATGGTGAGGCTGTGGCCAATAAAATTATCAATAGTAGTTTGACTACTGCACTTTTGAAGATGCGTGGAATTGAGGCGACTATTAAGTTATCAGAATCTCCAAATGCTAAAGTTGTAGTAATTGGAAGTGGAAAAGATGGAATGCCACTAATTCTTGGAAATAACTAGGAATATTTAATCCTAAATATAAGACGAACCGCTTGAGCAATCAGGCGGTTTTTTTTGTGTATTTTTTCAATGGACTGTTCGTTAACGTACGTTAGTGTTCCAATAACGTTCAGTTATAAATAACATACAATTATTTAAGGGCTTGATAATTAGTGCTAGGAGATGGCTTGGCATAAAATGTGCTTGTAAACGGATGACAATCTGAATTGCCATCATGCTATTAACCAATTGCCCCTAAGTGACTATGAATAAATTGCCATTACTAATTTGCATTTTCATTCTTTTTATTGCCTTGCCTACTCAAGCATTGCAAACCAAAAAAGAAATATCTGCTATCCGCGTTTCCTCTAAACCAATAATTGATGGGAAGCTAACCGATGATATCTGGAAAGGAATTCCTGTTGCAACTGATTTTATCCAATTTGAACCTTCAAATGGTGCACGTTCTAATTTTAAAACAGAAGCAAAATTTATTTATACTGATCAGGCGATTATAGTTGGTGTGATGATGTATGATAATGAGCCTGAAAAAATATTCAAGGAGTTGAGTAAAAGAGATGAGATTAATAATTCTGATTTTCTATCCTTATTAATTGACCCCTTTAACAATGGATTAGATGCATTTGAATTTATTGTTACACCTGCAGGTGTACAGTGGGATGCTAAGGTTGTAAAAGGAAATGAAGATTCTAGTTGGGATGCTGTTTGGAACAGTGCCACAGTGATTAATGGAAAAGGATGGAGTGCGGAATTTGAAATTCCCTATTCGGCTTTGCGTTTTCCTACAAAGGATGTGCAAACTTGGGGTATTAATATAATTCGAAATATTCAAAGTGTTAGAGAGAAAATTAGTTGGAATTTTATAGATAAAGAAGAAGATGGTTGGGTCGGTCAATCAGGTATATTAAATGGAATTGAGAATGTTAATCCTCCTGTTCGTTTGTCTTTCACACCTTATTTTTCAACTTATATAGACAAATCTTCAGATCATTCATCTGTAGAAATGAATTACAGAGGAGGAATGGATTTAAAGTATGGGATTAATGAAAGCTATACTTTGGATATGATGTTGGTTCCCGATTTTGGTCAGGTACAATCTGACGATGAAATATTAAATCTGTCTCCGTTCGAAGTGAAATTTGATGAAAATAGACAATTTTTTACCGAAGCTACTGAGTTGTTCGATAGAGGTGAAATTTTCTATTCGAGAAGGGTTGGTGGACGTCCTATTAATTTATATAATGTAGAGGATGAGTTAAAAGACGATGAAGTTATCACAGAGAATCCGATTGAAACAAAAATAATTAATGCGACGAAAGTATCAGGGCGAAATTCAAAAGGATTGGGTATAGGTGTATTTAATGCAATGACGAAAAATACTTTTGCTGAAGTTAAAGATACAATTACCAGTGTAGAACGTAAAATTAAGACGCAGGCATTTACCAATTACAATATGTTGGTGGTGGATCAAAGTCTCAAGAATGAGTCCTATGTTAGTCTTTACAATACGAATGTTTACATTCCAGAAACTGATTATATCGCAAATGTTAGTGGTACAGAATTCGAATTCCGAAATAAGGAAAGATCATATAGTCTTCAAGGAAAAGGAATTGTTTCGCAACGATTTGAAAAGGGAGAATCAGATGAAATAGGACATTATCACGAGATGGAATTTGGTAAAATTAACGGAAAGTTCACTTGGGATTATTACCATCGAATGATTTCAGATCAATACAATCCTAATGATATGGGATTTTTAAATCGAAATAATCAGATCAATAACAATTTGAATTTCTATTATAACAATTCAGATCCCAAGGGAGCTTTGTTGGTTCGAAATGGAAACATTCGCTTTCACCATGAGGCAAGATATTCACCTCGAAGATTTTCAAGGTTTACCATTTTTTACAATGCTCGAGTTAAATTTAAAAGTCACATATCAACTGGTATTTATGGGAATTTTAGACCAATACATCAATATGATTTTGATGAGCCGAGAATTGATGGAATGAAATTGAGAAAAGGATCTTCGGCATTTATTGGTGGTTGGGTATCATCTGATTACCGAAAAGCCTTGGCAATAGATATTAGAGGTGAATATGGTAAAAGATTATCGACAGATAACTTAAGAGTGTTTGAAATGGAGTTTGAATCTCGTTATCGCTTTAGTGATCGGTTCATGATGGAATACGAAATAGAGTGGGGAAGAACCTTAAATGATTTAGGCTACGTTGATGATGAAGAAATTAATGGGAATTCAACAGTTTATATTGGAGATAGAAACAGAACTTATGTTGAGAATAAACTATCGAGTGATTATATTTTCAATAACAAAAGTTCTTTAAGTTTAAAAGTTAGACATTATTGGGCAAAGGCAGAATACAATAGCTTTCATCGCTTAAAAGATAACGGACGACTAGCGAGTACCGATTATAATGAAAATAATGATATCAATTTTAACAGCTTTAATATTGATATGGTTTATTCGTGGAGATTTGCTCCAGGGAGTGAATTAGCTGTGGTTTGGAAGAATACTATTTTTAGTGATGATGATAAAGTAGCTCATCGCTTTGTAAATAACTTGAAAAACACATTTGATGCGACGCAGTTTAATAGTTTGTCGGTCAAAGTTTTATATTATATCGACTACATGTCGTTAAAACGAAAAGGTTAATAACCTACTTAAATTTTACAGAATTAACTTGCTGTAAAAGCTTGCAAAAAATCGGCTTTGTTATTAGGGGTAATTCAACAAAGTATTATTTTTTTTTACTAAGTGTGATTAGTTAGTAACGTAATGATGGTAAAAAGCAGCAAATGAAAATTTGCTGCTTTTGTATTTAAGTTTAAATTTGTAGCAAAAATTAAATATACGATGATACAAAGAATTCAATCTTTATACCTATTAGGGAGTTTTATTTTAATTGCAATGATGTTCTTTTTTCCTTTAGCAGAGCTAATTGATGCATCGAACGTTGCATATGAATTTATTTACCGTGGTATACCAGCACTTGTTGAAGGTGAACCTGCAGTTTTTAATGCATTACCTGTAGCTGTTTTGTTAAGCATTATTGCTTTAATTGGCTTGGTTACAATTTTCTTATTCAAGAAAAGAATGTTGCAAATTCGCTTAACGATCTTTAATATGATTTGTATGATTGGTGCGGTGGGGTTGATTTACTATAGTATCAATAGTCAAGCAAAAGAATTGGGAGCCATTGCAAATTATAGTATTATTAATGCATTCCCATTGGTTGCATTGGTTTTATGCTATTTGGCAATTAGAGAAATTGGAAAAGACGAAGCTTTGATTCGTTCTATGGATCGAATTCGATAAGCGACCACAAAATAATATTACAAAACCGGCTCAAAAGGCCGGTTTTGTTGTTTTAATCAGTGAGTATCGCTTATAATTTTCTTCACTTATTTCTTTTGTAGTTTTTCCTTTGTTTTCTTTTTCATTACGGAGTATCCAAAACGCCCAACCAATTCTCCCAGTTCGAAGTAATGACCATGAGAATAGGCTATCGGACCCGATTTAGCTAAAGAAAATCCTCCTTTTTCGTCAATGTATCGTTCATCGGCTTGAACGTTTACCACTTCGGCCATAAACATGTCATGCGATCCTAACTCTATAATTTTGGTAACTTTACATTCTATGCTCAAAGGCGATTCTTCTATTATGGGTGCAGATATCTCTTTTGATTTGCCAGGAGTTAATTTCATTTCCTTGAATTTGTCGAAATCTTTACCTGATTTAACACCACACCAATCTGTTGCAAAAGCAAGATCTTTCGTTGTTAGGTTGATAACAAACTCGCCGCTATTTTTAATGATATCGTAAGAATGTCGGTTTTTACGAACCGATATATAGCACATTGCAGGATCAGAACAGATGGTGCCTGTCCAAGCAATGGTAATGATATTATAATCTTCAGGTGTACTGCCGCAGCTTACCATTACAGCAGGCAAGGGGTAAACCATTGTACCAGGTCTCCAGTGTTGTTTTGTCATACTCGTAAAGTTTAGACCTTAAAATTACAAATAAGTCTTTCTTTTCAGATCAATTGAGTGTATTTATTCGATCGGAAATGAAAAATACTTACATTTGCCACTTACAACAAGCGACTAAATTAATAATAAGATGAATAAAGATATAGAGAATAAGATAATCGAAGCAATGAAGCTAGAGGCTTTGGAGGAGTTTCGATCTGCCTTGGAAAAATATCAGGAGGTAGTTGAGGTAGATAAGGAGAATGTAGAAGCTCTTTTTAAGGTGGGAGAAATGTATCACCAGTTAGGGGAGTTACCTGCAGCAATGAGTGCCTATTTTCGTGTGACAGATATTGAACCAGATCATAAAAAAGCCAAGGTAAAAGTTGAGATGATTAAATCGATTATGGATTATTTTAATCCTGATTTATATAATCCTTGATTCGATTAAAATATAATGATTCTATGAGCCTGACCTGTTTAAGTCAGGCTTTTTTATGAACCTCTTTTTTTGACTATGCTTTGTATAGTTTTATGCTCTCACAATTGATGATGTCAACTGGAAGGTATTCATCTTTGCTTATTTTATGTTGTAATAAAACATGTTCGAACAGTTTCTTGACTGCTTTAAATCCTTGTTGATATGGATGCTGGCCAATTAAGAAGTTTATACTTCCTCTATTCAGGTAGTGAATGTTTTGATCGATGGGATCGAAGCCAACCAATATGATATCGTCCAACTGATTCGTTTCGAGGTATCGAGCAATTTTATAGACTTTGGAGCCAGTTGTGAAAATGGCCTTAATGTTTTTATTTTGCTTTAAAACGTGATTCAGTTTTTCTTTAATTAGGTCTGATTTTGACGTTGGAATCTCGATCGATATTTTTAATCCCTCGTTATTCCCCTTATCCATAAAGTAACTTAGAAAACCTTGAGTTCGCTGATTTAGGTGAAGAACATTTTCAAGATTTTTAGCCAAGTTGACTACTAGAACATCTGCATTTTTAGAAATTCCAAAATCAATTAGGTTTGCTGCGACTCTTCCACCGTTGTATCCATCGCTTCCTACGTAGGCTAAATAATTACTATTTTCTAATTTAGATTCAATAAAAACGTATGGAATTCCTTTTTTATCGAGCTTTTTTGTGAAGGCTAAACTTTCTTTAGTGAAGATAGGAGAGAAGACTACACCTGCTGGATTTAGCTTTAAAATGGCTTCGGTTTGTACAATAAAGTCTTGCTCGTTGTAATGTTCGAAAAAGTACTTCTTTACAACGACTTGAAATTGTTCTAATTCTTCTGCAGCGTCACTAATTCCATCCAAAGGTCTTCTCCAAAAAATATCTTCTTCGGTTGGTGTTGGCAATAGCGAGGCGAATACACATTGTTTTTTTGAAGTTAAGGCTCTTGCAATAAGATTAGGCTGATAATTGTTTTTCTTGGCAATCTCTAGGATCTTGGTCTTCGTTTCTTCAGCAACTTCACCTCGATTGTGAAGAACACGATCTACTGTTCCTACCGATACGCCAGCTTGTTCAGCAATGTCTTTAATACGAATTTTTGCCATTTTTCTCCTTTTTCTAGATACTCAGAATAGGACAGCAGTTTATTCTGAATAGAAAGTTTACAATTATAGTTAAAGAACAAAAATAAGTGTTCTGTTCATATCAATAGAATGTTTTTACAATTATTAATCAATTAAAATGGAATTGCTAATAATTAATGTGTAGAATGTCGCTTTTTCAAAATTAAAGTTGATAAAAATCATATTTTTGATTAATTGAATCGCTACAATTACATAAATTTCACAATCACATGTAAATTAGCTATTGGTATTGATTTTGAGCTTACAGATATTTAATGAGTGTATGATTTTTGCCCTATTCTGCACTATTGTAATCCTTGTATGGACTTGGATTATCTAATTTTGGTCAGACTTCTTTCTGTAGGGAAGGAGCTTTATTGGAATGTACAGAAGAATCATGTTTTAAATAATATAAAATGAGAAGAAATATAGTTTGGGGAATTTTGACAATGTTTGTTTTGTCATTTTCTGGATGTGGAGAGGTGAAAGAGGAAGCAGCGCCTAATGTAATTTTCATTTTTCCTGATCAGTACCGTCAGTTTAGTTTGGGTTTTTGGTCGCAGGGAGACAATGCAAAATACATACATGGAACGCCCGACCCTGTAAAAACACCTGCCTTGGATAAGTTAGCTAACGAAGGAATCGTTTTTAGTCAGGCCATGAGTAATTTTCCATTGTGCAGTCCTTTTAGAGGCATGTTAATGAGTGGACAATATCCATACACAAATGGCTTAACAGCGAATTGTCGAAAAGATCGCGAAGTTGGAATTAAGGTAGATGGCAAGGCTATGGCAAATGTATTTGCCGAAGGGGGTTACGAAACGGCTTATTTTGGAAAATGCCATTGGCAAAGAACAGAACCACTTTTCGACGAGAAAGGTACTTATGTAGGAAGCGAAGAGGCGCCGGGCGGTCATTTCGTAAACAGATACGATACTTACGTTCCACCAGGGGCAGATCGTTTGGGTTATCGCTATTTCTTTCAAACCTTGCGTGATACGCATAAAGATCCACTTTGTTATTCAAATGATCCTAAAGCAATTAAAGGAATTAAAGATGGAGATTTGTATCAGCCTAAGCGTTTTTCTGCCGAATTTGAGGCAGAAGCATTGTTGAATTACCTAGACAACTCACACGGACAGCGTGATACCGACAAACCATTCTTTATTACTTGGGCATTAAATCCGCCACATAATCCATGGACAGAGGAAAGTACCGATATGACTTTCTTCCCTCAGTACACAGACCATGGAGATGTAAAAATAGATGAATTACTACTTAGAGGTAATGCCGATAAAAAGGTTGGGGAATATGCTCCTTACTATTTTGCAAATGTGAGTGCGGTAGATCATTTTATTGGTTTGGTATTGGAAAAGTTGGAAAAAATGGGTGTTGCTGATAACACAATTATCGTGTTTTCTTCCGATCATGGCGAAATGTTGGGAAGTCATGGACACAAAGGAAAACCATTCCCAGAAAACGAGGCCTTTAACATTCCATTCATTATTAAGTGGGGAAACAAGTTAAAGCACCGTGTAGAAGATGTAATGTTGAGTACCCCAGATATGATGCCGACCTTATTGGCTATGGTTGGATTGGAAGATAAGATACCAGCTTCGGTACAAGGTCTTAATTTGGCTGATGTAATCGAAAATCCGAAAAGTGAAAAGAATGCTCCGAATGCAGTACTGTATTTCGATTACAATTCGCGTGGATTGTATACAGGCGATTATACCTATGTGGTAACAACATCGAATACGGTTGACTTTAAAGAGTCATTTTACTACGATAACAAAAAAGATCCATACCAAATGAACCGAATTAAAGGTGACGATATGGATGAAAAATTGGTGGCTAAGTTTAATGCTGAGTTGGTCAAGCAATTGAAAGCTATTGACGACAAATGGTCACAAAATGAAATTTGTGGTGATTATCTAAATTACTAATCATTTTAATGAAGCTTATTGGTGTTTGAGAAAATCAAATAATAAAAGAAAGAACATAAGTGTACCTTAAAGAAGAGGATGTCCATCAGGGCATTCTCTTCTGTTTTTTTATAGACTATTGAGTTAGTTAATGTCCAACAGCCAAAATCAATTCTAAATCGGTGTTGTTTCTGTTCACTCCTTTGGTAAGAAAAACGGCAGTAAAATTGTCTTTTGTGTCTAGAAATTTTTCCGTGAAATGTTCTAGGGAGTCTGTATTTGTAAAGTACTCTACCGTAGAGCGAACGCCAATGTCATGATTCGAAAAGAAAATGAATTGCTCACTATTATCAGGGCCAAGTATTTTGGAAACAATGGAATAGTCCGATTCACTTCCGTCAGAAATAAGGTTTAGCACAGTATCTCTTAGGATAGGATGATTGGAAAATAGAAGACTATCTCCATCAATTTTAAAGTAAGGATTTTCCTCATTAAAAAAGTGAATAAATTTATTGTTGTTTTTTAATGGTCCTATGTAGATGGAGTTTCCTTCTTTGATATCTGCAATGGTGCTTTGCATCGAAAATCGAATGTTAAATTCTTTCCCGTAATCTTTAAACAAGAGCGTAAGTCTTTGTGTTGATAAGGCAGCCATTCCGTTCGTGTAAGAATAGTTTGCAGCTTTTAAATTACTTGCAAGTTCGGGATTATTTTCACAAAATTGATAAAACTCTTCCAGATCATTAATGTTGTAGTCGCGATTCCAACCTATATTGCCAGTTGCAGTTGTGCCCATAACGCCAAATACATCGCCAACAAATAAGGTAGTTGCGCTTTTGTTGGTAAGAAATGAACGCCATAACATTGGTGGCTTTTTAGGCATACGGCTTAAGGCAAATAGTATTAGAACAACAAACAAAAGCAGGTAAGGGATTAGAATAGCAGGTTTGGCTGATTTAAGCAATCGCTCTTTTGGATTTTTTGCAACGAATTTTACCTGATATTGTCCCTTATCGATAATTAATTGCCAGAAATCATTTTTACCTTCTTTCTCATAATAGGCTGTCAGTTTTTTTCTCAGGTTGTAAATGTTTACTCGAACCCGAGGATTGCTTTTGTCTGTATTCTTTGATTCTCCAAAAAAATCGATCTCGATAAGCTTTTCTTTTAAGTCGGTTCCTTTTAGCGTTTCCTCGAACAAATATTGAAGCATCGAACTGCTTGTTGGAGCTTTCGAAAAAGTCTCGCTTTTGAGGATTTTATCAAGCGTTAATCGTTTTTTTTCTGAGGATATATTCATTGACTGAAAATGGGACAAATTACACTGTTGCTTGCTAGGTATCTGTAAATGAGTGTTTTAAAGTTGTATTTAACCGTTACAAGTACCGTTAAAACAGTGTTAAAGATAAACAAAATGCTCGAAATAGTGTTCATTTGAGATAGTAGTTGAGAGGAATGGTAATTATCACCAATCTCAATTCTATCTACGATTATACAAGTTGATGAATATTTAAATTAAAATCCATGAAAATGATAAAGGCCATTTTATCAATCGTTTGCTTTTTATTGCTGACAAGTAATTTATTTGCACAGCAAAAAACCATTACTGATGATGGTGCCTGGTGTTGGTTTTCAGCACCAAGAGCCATTTACAAACACAATGTTGCCGATGAAATTGCAACTGGTTGGGTGAGTGAAGATGGTTCCATTATTAGTGCGATTCTTAATTTGAAATCCGGAGAGAAGAAAATTCAAAATGTGAGCTCAAAATTGGATAAGGATGATCATGCCAACCCTTCTTTTTTAGAATTAAAGAATGGCGACGTTTTAATGAGCTATGCCAAGCACATGGATACAGTGGTTCGGTTTCATCATTTGAACAAGGGGGAAACAGAATTTTCATCGCTGATTGCAAAAAAGGTACTGAATAAGGAGCAGTTTAAGCTGTATCCACGAAAGTGTGTGACTTATGCAAACCCATTTCAATTGAAAAAGGAAAATGGGCGTATTTATTGTTTTGGCAGATGGACAGGTTTTAAACCAAATATAATGTGGTCGGACGACAATGGGAAATCATTCTCTGATGCGCGCGTCTTTATCACAAATAAACCATTTCAAGGCGGAAATCGACCATATGTGCGTTACTATTCCGATGGGCAATCAAAAATTCATATTGTTTTTACAGATGGTCACCCGCGGAATGAAAAAACCAATTCGGTATATTATGCTTGTTACGAGAAGGGAGCCTTTTGGAGAATTGATGGCACAAAAATTTGTGATTTCGATCAATTGCCTTTTGAACCCAAAGAGGCATCGGTAGTTTATAGAGCGACTGAACAGGAGGGAAGAGCTTGGGTGTACGATGTTAATGCAGATAAAAAAGGAAATCCGGTTATTCTGTATGCGCGATATCCGAAAGAAACAGAGCATTTGTATCGTTATGCGCAATATGTAAAAGGAGAATGGATCGATCATGAAATTTGTAATTCGGGAAAATGGTTTCCACAAACTCAAGAAGGAAAAGTTGAAAAAGAGCCACACTATTCAGGAGGCATGTGCATTCATCCTTTAGAGGCGAATACCATTTACATTTCGAAAGATGTGAATGGAATATTCGAAATTGAAAAGAGAGTAACTTCTGATCATGGAAAATCGTGGGACATTACGCCCATAACGCAAAATTCGAAATACGATAATGTACGACCTGTTGTTCCGCAAAATATGAAACGTGGGGATAAGACCGTCTTGCTTTGGATGGTAAACGAGAAATATGTTCATTATACCAATTATAAAACCCGAATAGATTATACCTTAGATTAATTAGATTCTGAAACTCAAATATTAATTCATATGAGACTTAGCAAATTTATTTTACTGAGCCTGTTGCTCTTATTTATGCAGCCTGGATTTTCACAAAGCATTAAGCCCGAAGAGGTGAAAAAGGAAATGAAACGAGTTGCCGATTGGCAAATAGAACATTTTAAAGATTGTTTTAGTGGGCGAGATAAAGCACATCATATTGCCGACTGGACCAATGGCGCGCTTTATGTAGGCATGCAAAAATGGGCTGCAATGGCCGATGATGATGCCTATTACAATTGGTTGAAAAATATTGGAGAAGAGCAGAATTGGACCTTGCACAAGCGCCAGTATCATGCCGATGATCATACCATAGGGCAAATGTATTGCGAATTGTACCGCAAGTATGGCGACGAGAAAATGATTAAAGCAACGCGCAAGCAGTTCGATTTTATCCTATACCATCCTTCTCAGAGTAAATTGAATTGGAGAACACCATTTCATCAAGATCGTTGGAATTGGTGCGATGCCCTGTTTATGTCGCCACCAGTTTGGGCACAATTGTATAAGATTACCAAAAAGAAAAAGTATTTGGACTTTATGCTTTCGGAATACAAAGCAACTACCGACTTTTTGTTCGATAAAAAAGAGAATCTGTACTATCGCGATGAGGGTTATATGGGCAAACTCGACAACGGAACAAAAATATTTTGGGGAAGAGGTAATGGTTGGGTGTTTGCTGGTTTGGCAAACATTTTAAAGGAATTAGATCCGAAAGAAAAGGAGTACAAATATTTCCTTAAAATTTACAAGAAGATGGCTAAAAAGTTGGTGGAGATTCAAACGCCAAATGGCCATTGGGCAATGAGTTTGTTGGGACAAGAACATTACCCTACACCAGAAACCAGCGGTTCTTCCTTCTTTACTTTTGGTTTGGCTTGGGGAATTAACCAAGGAATATTAGATGCGGAAACCTACGAGCCAGTAGTGCGAAAAGCATGGAATGCAATGTGCAATTGCATTACCGAAGATGGCATGTTGGGCTATGTGCAGCCAATTGGCGCAGCACCAGGTAAGGCTTGGCCCGATAAATCGGAAGTGTACGGTACAGGTGCTTTCTTAAGTGCCGGTTCGGAAGTTTTTAAACTGTACAGCAAATAGAAATAAGAGTTTTATTAGATAGTAGAAAGCCTAACAGTGTGAATCGTTAGGCTTTTTTATATAGTTAACGCCGCTAAAGTGCTCTTTGTTAGCGACAAGAGATAAGTGTATGTATTTTGACTGTATAATAAGTGCTTAGCTTGCGCACAATTGTAGCCCTTTCTTAGTTTTAAAAAGGCGAAATTTGGAAGATGTAATTTTACAGTACTTGAAAAAACGGATACCATGAGATTAAAGCTACTTGCAATTGGGGTGTTTATTTCCGCTAGCATTCCAATTTTTGCTCAGAATACAAAGGAAGAATTGCAGGCTCCGGCCAAAATTCTAGAAAGTTTCGAAGAGGGAATTCCCAAAGGATTATCGGCCACAGGTCGAGCCATTTCCATCGATGAACATCGAATGAAGCAAGGTGAGAAATCTTTGAAATGGCAATGGAAAGGGAACGATCAAATTGTATTTGATACACCCATTGGCTACCACAAACAAAGAATGTTGGGAGCAGATGCTTTGGAAAAAGGAGATGGACATGGCGGTTCGCTTAGCAATCCAATTTTGGAAGATCCGAGGGGATTTTTTATGTGGGTGTATAACGATGAGGCAAGAAATCAGCGTTTGCGCATTCAGTTCGGACGTGAGAATGTTGTTGATTGCGAATTCGATTTCAACCTGAATTTTAAAGGCTGGAGAAGCATTGCAATTGCTTACGATCGTGGCGATATGCGTGGTGTTCCTCGCGAAGACATGACAAGAATGACCATTAATGCGCCGGCTACAGGTTCGGGAACTTTCTTTTTCGATATGTTGGGCACTTCGGTTACGATGAATCCGCGAACGGTAGGGCCAAATCCGCAATTGCCAAATATCGATCAGCACCCACGCTTGGTTTCTCAATATCCGCATTTGTTAATGGAGTACAGTAAATTCAGGCCAACTTATGAATTGGAAAAGTTAGACAAAAATGAAATTGCAGACTTTAGAAAAATAGAGCATCAGGTGATGGATCTGTATTGGCCAGACTACAATCGTGAAAAAAACAGCGATGGCAAGTTTGCTAAGGTGAAGGCGAAATACGAAAGCTTTCAGATTAGGCGTGAAGAAGATAAGATTTATGGCCGTCCGTTAATCTATCAGCACATCATGAATGATCATTTTAAAGAGCTAAAATTACCCAAAGAGGAGAAATTTGATGGTTTAATGCGCTGGCGACAGGATTTTAATTACGTTTTGCGCGATATTTCGAACCTGCATTACTATAGCCATAACAAGGAAATAAAGGATGAATTGGAAGAAATGTTCATCAACCTTTTTGATTATGGCGTTGATCAGGGTTTTGATTTTGGAGCTGGTTTGGGGTGGTTGCATCATTATTCTTACAACATTCGCGAATATGGCCCAGCCATGTTTATCATGCGCGATGTACTGAAAAAACACAAGCGATTGAACAAGGCAATTGATATTTGTCGATGGTTTTATTCTTTTAATCAGGTATATAATGAGCAAGAAGTTTATGGGTGTGCAGGGCGTGTTGCTGGTAACGCCGATGAAATTCAAGGTCTGTTGATACCCCGTTTACTAACTGCACTAATGCAGGAAGATTCTGCTGAAAAGTCAAGAGATTTGCGTCATTTTTCGTCTTATTTTTCGAACATCACAACGGGCTATGCTCAGGCATTAGACGAAACTTTTAAGCCAGATGGTACGGTTTTTCATCATGCCGGTCATGCTTTTGGTTATGGTGGTCGTGCGATTAATGGTGCGGTTTCTACCATGTACATATTATCGGGAACTTCTTTTGCGGCTAGCGAAACTTCTTATTCTCGAATGAAAAAAGTTACCGAGACCTACTTATTTCAAATGTTTACCGATGAGATTATGGCACCCAAGGCTTTTGCCAGCATTCGTTTTAGCAATTATACTCTGCCAGATTTATTCTTTCCAATCCCTGCAATGTTGGCTCTTTCGGCGAAAGAGTTTGATGAGGAAATGGCCGCTTTGTATGATGATTTGCTAGCGAAATATGGAAAAGAACAGGATGACCATAAGTTCTGGACAAAGAAATTGGCTGCTTTGCGATTGACAAAAGAGGACTACAATTACACCGGCTGCAAGGTGTTTCCATACACTTGTGTAGGCATGAATCGTCAGCAGGATGATTACATGATTTCGGTACGAGCACACAGCAAATATGTATACCCCTTCGAAAGTTGGGGGAAATCATTTCAAGCCTTTCCTTTGTTTATCGCCAATGGTTATTTGGATGTTGCTTATCCGGAAAGTGTCGACAGTCCAACGCCTAAAAATGATAAATGGTTTAAAGGATACGACTGGCATTTGTGGCCGGGTGTGACAGCTGTACATTTGCCATACAGCGAAATGTTAACCGATCCGGGACAAGTCCGCGATGAGGCGGGAGAGTATTTGTTGAGTGATCAGGCCTTTTCGGGTGGCGTTTCTACTTCTTATGGCTGCGGAATTTATGCTTTTCAGTTTAAAGGGCACAACAAGTTTAACTTGCAAGGTTTTACTGGCAAAAAAACTTATTTCTTTGTCAAGGATAAAGTGCTTTGTTTGGGAACAGATATTCAATCTGATTTGACTTACGATGTGGAAACAAGTCTTTTCCAAACGCATTTAGAGGAAAGCGGTGTACTAACAAATACCAGTTTTGATGGCGAAATCAGTACATTTCCATATGCCAAAAGCATGAGTGTTAAGAATCCTTTGTGGATGATTGACAATCGAAATACAGGTTTCTACATTTCGGACATTGGCGAAGGTGCTGAATTGATTTTTAAACGTTCGGAACAAAAGAATCCTGATTACAAGAACAAGGGCGAAGTAAAAGGAAATTTTGCCACTGCTTATATTAATCACGGAAGTGCACCAAAAAATGCTTCCTACCAATATGTTTTACTAGCCAATGCCGATGCAGTAAAAATGAATGCATTTGTCGAGCGTATGGAAAGCAAGACCAAGCCAATTGAAGTACTACAGCAAAATGAAGAGGCACATGTTGTGAAATTGAATGAGGAAAAAGCAGTCGCCTACGCGGTATATGCAAAGCAAGGTGCAGCTTTCAAGAAAGGATTGGTTGCGAAAGTTAATAAACAGGCTACCTTCTTAGTGAAGGAAGAAGGGCAGAAGCTCGTGCTTTCGGTTGCCGATCCTGATTTGAATATCTACGATGGTCAAGATGATTTATTACCTGATGGTTCTCGTTGCGAATTGTCGATATACGAGCGAGAATGGTTCTATTGGAAAAGTAGATCTACGAAAGTACAGTTGACTTTAAAGGGCAAATGGAAGATTGAAAAGCAGCTAAAAGAAATGGAAACTGCCGAAATGAAGAATGCTAAGATTGTATCATCAGATAAAAAACAGACTGTTGTAGAATTTGAATGCAGAGATGGATTAAGTGCTGAGGTATTGTTGGTGAAGTAATTATTTGAAAAGATAAAAGAGATAAAAAATGAGAAAGTTAGTACTGAGTTTACTCGTAGCAATTTTGTTTGCCAGTTGTGCTGAAAAGCCATCTATAGCAAAAACAGAATTAGCGACGGTGTGCAATCCAATGAATTTGTCTTACCGATTCAGACCCGATGGGGAATCGAGAAGGGAAGCGGCCGATCCTACCGTTATTGAATTTAAAGGAGAATACTATTTGTTTGCTTCGAAATCGGGTGGCTATTGGCATTCGAAAGATTTAGCACAATGGACCTTTGTTCTTTCCAACGAAATACCGGTTGAGGATTATGCACCAACAGCAATTGTTTTGAGAGATACGATTTTTATGGCGATTTCGTCGAAGCACAATAAGAAGGTGTATAAATCCGCCGATCCAAAGAGTGGGAAATGGTTGGCAGTTGATGATTTGGACTTTCCTGTTGAAGATCCTTGTTTTTATCAGGATACGGATGAGAAATTGTATTTGTATTGGGGATGTTCGAATGTGAAGCCATTGTATGTTAGCGAAATTGATGTGAATACTTTTAATGTGATTGGCGAAACCAAGGAGGTGTTGAATCAGAATCCTGCCGAATATGGTTGGGAAGTAAGAGGCGATTACAATACAGAATATGAAAATGCACCATGGCTTGAAGGTTGTTGGATGAACAAGCACAATGGCAAATACTATTTGCAGTATTCAGCGCCAGGTACAAGAGAGAAGTCTTATGCTGATGGGGTTTATGTTGCTGATCATCCGATGGGGCCATTTACTTTGGCGGAGCACAATCCGTTTGCATACAAACCAGAAGGTTTTGCTTGTGGTGCAGGTCATGGAAGTACAATTGAAGATGCCTATGGTAATTTCTGGCATTTGGGAACCATTTCCATATCGGTAAAGCATAAATTTGAACGTAGAGTGGGATTTTACCCAGCTTTTTGGGATGAGGATGGCATAATGTATTCCACTACAAAATATGGCGATTACCCAATTGCAATTCCAAATAAAAAGATTAAAAGCTTTGAGGATATCTTTCCAGGATGGATGCTTTTGTCTTACAACAAAAAAGTGAGCGTTTCGTCTACTTTAGACGCTTACCAAGCGAGTAATATCAACGATGAGAATATTCGTACTTATTGGGCTGCGGCTACGGGAGATGGTAGCGAATGGGCTAGTATCGATTTGGGCGAGCAATACGATGTTTACGCTATTCAGATGAACTTTGCAGAGCAAAATACCAATTTGTTTGGTAGACTTGCTGGTTTGCGTCATCAGTATGTAATTGAGGCTTCCAACAACAACGAAGATTGGGCCGTGCTTGTTGACAAATCGAAGAACGACAATGACAATTCGCATGATTACATTCAGTTGAGTGAGAAGGTAAGCTATCGTTATTTGCGCGTTAAAAACATTCAGGTTCCCGATGGTAGTTTCGCCATTTCTGGATTTAGAGTGTTTGGAAAAGGTTCGGGTGCTAAGCCATCGGCAGTTAAGTCTTTGACAGTCTTACGAAAAAAGGACAGAAGAGCAGTTGATTTAAGTTGGAATAAATCGGAACATGCCACAGGATACAACATCAGCTATGGAAATGCGAAGGACAAATTGTATCACAATTACCTTGTTTATGGCGATACAGCAGTAACGATTCGAAGTTTGAATAGCAATCAGGAATACTTTTTCACCATTGAAGCCTTCAATGAAAATGGGATTACAAAAAGTGAAGCTTTGATTTCAAGAGCTGAATAAAGGTTTCAGTTGCCCTTGCAGGGCTCATTTCATCTTCCATAAGAATAAGGCGTCCAAATAGCTATCTTCTGTCGTCATTCTGAGCTTGTCGAAGAATCTATCTCGTAATTTACAGATGTTTCGACTACGCTCAACATGACAATTATAGATTGAACTTGTTATTTTGGACAGTTTCTTGAATTAAATGAAAAACCTCAAGTCTGTGATCAGGCTTGAGGTTTTTTTTATGGATCAGTAATCATCAAAATAGGACAAGTTTTAGGAGCTAAGACCTTATCTCAATTCACGAAACCTTTCGAGGATTTGGATTTGACATTGAGTCCGGAGATCGGGACCCGTTTAGTGAAGAGAGCGTTAAGAACAAAAAGCTGTTTGAGCGTAGCGAGTTCTTTTTGTTTAGCAATCGAACTAGTAACGGGTGATTGAGGACGTTGTCAATGATTTTTTGTTTACTTTTTTATCCAAGGAAAAAGTAGAAGCCCGTCCGGCTAAAGGACAAGCAAAAAATAAGGAGATGCGCTCCTTTTATTGAAAATCCTTAACAACAGAAAGTATCCTAAAAAGCAAGCTTTGAATATGCAAGAATGCAATCTTTCGACAATCTACCTTTCGCTATTCCGACGCAAACGGGAATTGCTTTCTAAATGTTTTTTCTACTTGCGCCGGTATTTACTGCTACATTATTATCCCTGGGTGGCATTCGCTGTGCTCATTTACCCTGGGCTATTATATTTGAGCTCCTGATAAGGATCGGGACTGAGAAAAAAGAGATAACAAAGGGATGATTGTAAAATACTTCCTTTTTACTTGCTTGTTGCTCCGTTTAGCAGGATCGGATAAAGTGTTCCGCCCTTTGGTGTCATTTCTTTTGCTAACTCAGGAAAGTTTGTCCAATGATCTTTGGGTTTAACTGTTCTCGGGCCAGAATACACTACCGATGGATCGGACCAAGGCGTTTTATTGTTGTGATTCTTTTCCAAACATTTGTTTTTGAACAAGAAATTAGGATGAGTTGAGATGTGGTGAAAAGAAGCCCATGGTCCCATAATTGCAAAATAATTTGGTTTGGTAGGCATATCAGCAGGTAAAGTAATTCTATTGTTTTCGATCAGGTTGTTACCATCATCAGCGGTGTGGAAGCTTATTTCCTGTTCTAAATCATTGTCGTAAACTACATTGTATTCTACGCCGGCACCTTGCAAAGAGATATGACGTAAGTGAGTAATTTTACAGCCTGTAACCAAATTGTATTTTGATCCGTTTAGAAGGAAAAAATAGCCGTGACAACCTCCATGTTTATTAAATACGCCATCTACATTTAAATTACGCATTGTTATATGAGTTCCACTGCATCTAACTGGGAAATCGGCACTGTTTAAAATGGTTAATTCATCAATCCAACAATTGGTAGCACCCAGAAACCATACCGAAATATTTTCATTGCCAGGAAGTTCATTGTTGAGTTTCTTACTGCCAATATTCCACGGATGTTTTGGAGTTCCCCAACCGCCTTTAATTGTTAATCGGTAGATTCCACAATTTTCTACTTTGCCAAATTTAAACCCGCCGTTGCCATCGTCCCAAGCTTTAGGATCGTTGCAGTTTGGGTTTTTGTCGGCATTGTTTTCATTAATGTCTTTGTGTAGCTGGCAAATTACTCCTTCTTGGCTTTCACCAATAAGGGAGACATTGCTTGCCATGTTAATCTGCACATCAATGTTGTAAATGCCGTTTTTTAAGAAGATTGCACCACCGCCAGCTTTAGCTACTTTCTGAATTGCTTTGTTGATCGTTGCACTATTTGACCCAGACTTCAACCTTTTCTTAATATTCAGGTTTTCGATGAAAGGTATTCCACCTTCTACACCTGCGCTTGCCCAAATTTTCATTTGCGGAAAGTTCGAATCGAATTTACTTTCATCGAATTGTACGCCAGGGTCACCAACTTGTAATTGTGCTACAACTGGTAAATAGAGGCTCAAAAGAAGAATGATTGAGCTAATGCTTATTTTATTTTTTAATGACATTTGATTTATTTTTTTATTCTTATACTATTGTAGTTGTATTATTTTTTTGTTGAAACGTATTCAAATGTATCTGTTCGAAAAGGTAATGCTGGAAGTCCTTCCGAATTGAATAAATTGAAAATTGGAAAGTTTGCCCATGCAAACCTTACGGCTACAGGATGTTCAATTTCTTCATTCCAAATTTTAACTTTGTTTTTCGAAATTATTTCAGCCTTGGCCCAAACCCAGTTGTGATTCTCATCGCAAATAGAAAAACCTTGTAAGTTGCTTTCATCAAGTGGGATGGTATCTAATGTAATTGTGCGGGATTCTAAACCTTTACCAAAATTTTTAAAACTTAGAATTACTTCTTTGTTTTTCACTTTGTAATTTTTAAAAATAGGACCAGATGCTACAATGTTTTGCCCGTAGGTGTTTTTTAGAGCCTGTAATGCCAATCGTTCACCTGCTTCAGCTTTAAATGGAGGGTGGATGTCGAAAATATATCCTTTGTCGGTTATTACAGCCATGCCAGTTTTAGGTAATTGTAATGCTCTTGTTTGAGCTTCTCGCATAAAAGGCCAAGTTTCGTCTATTGGGCTTTTTTGTGGTATCTTATGAGCTGCTAGCTGCACAAAGTAAAATGGGAAATCGTATCCCCATGCATTCCTCCATTGTTTAATTAAATCGGGAAATAGGCTAGTGTATCGCTTAACCATATCTATGTTCCAAGTATTGCTCTCACCTTGATACCAAATAACTCCTTTTATAGAAATTTGAGATAGTGGAGCAATCATTGCATTGTAAAGTCCTGATGGACGTTTAATGTGATTTGATCCCATAGGTTCTTTCGGCCCACCTTTTCTTTTCGATGAATGAATGCTTTCATATTTCATTCCTTTAAAATCATGGGATTTCATCCATACGGCAGTATCTCTACAGTATTTTGCAAATTTTTCTTCGTAGCCTATAAGGTTTTTTTGAAAGGTGTCAAGGATTGGTTTGTAAAGAGGTTTAGATGATAATACCTTATCTTTAACCCAACATTCTGCACGAGTACCACCTTTGGTGGAGATGATTAATCCGATTGGAATGCCAGTTTCTTCTTGAATCTTTTTTGCATAAAAGAAAGCAACACTAGAGCACTCTAAAACAGTTTCTGGATTTATTTCTTTCCATCCGTTTCTATTAAAAGAGGATGGCTCTATTTCTTTTTTCTCAATGCTACTTGCGTGGATATTGAGCGTGAAAAAGCGAATGTTCTTATTTTTGTAAGTGTTGAGGTAAGGAGCAGCTAGGTCAGGAAAGTTGTTTTTTAAATCTTTAATACGAGAATACATGTTAGACTGCCCACTGCATAACCAAACATCACCAACAAGTATATTTTTGATTGTAATTTTATTATCACCTTGAATCTCCAATGTATATGGGCCACCAGCATCTGATGGATCAATATTTACACTCCAATTTCCATTAATTACATTAGAATTGTATTGCTTATTTTTAAAGAGGATTCTTACTTCTTTTTCTGAATCGGCAGTTCCGAATATGGTGTTGCTCTTATTGCGTTGCAATACCATATTATCGATAAAGATTTTATTTGCTTGAACGTGTGCATATAATTCCTGACAGTAGGATACAAGAATTAACAAAGCCAATAAAGAAAAGTAGCTTTTAAAATGTTTTAATGATCTTTTCATATTCTATGGTTAAAATTAGAATCTAAAATTACCGATTACCCATAAATAGGATTGACAATAAAATTCAAATTTGAGCACTTATTATACATTTTGACTAATTAGCTTACTTTAACAAACCTGAATTTAAGGCAGATGATTCTTTTCATGTTTTTTTTATGACATTACTCCACTTAATGTAAAACTATTCTGATTTTAATTGAGGTTTTACTATTTCTTTAGCCATTTCGGACCAACATCTTTTTTAGATAGAGGATTTCCTTTAGGTCCTTTACCAGCCAATCTATAAATCCCATACATGTCGGGCTTAAAATTTGGATTGACTTCGTAGATACCTTCAGGTAGTTTTTTAAAGCCTGCATTTTTATAAATAATATTTTCAGAATAATGGATCGAATTACAATCTTTCACATAGTGAATTTGTTCTTTATTCGTGCTTTGGTAAATGCAATTACCTGTAATGTTAATGTTTTCTGGCATTAAGATTCTTGTTGGAGTTCTTTCATATAAATTGCCAAATGTAATGGCATGACTGGTCGAATTACACTCGTAGATAATATTATCTTTGATAAGAATGTTTTTAGCACGTTGATGATGAGAACTAAAGTGAGTTCCATTTCCTGCAGTGAAAATTATTGCTCCTGCATCAGAATAGCGAGGCTTAGCCTGATAGAAATAATTGTTAGTAATTTGGTGCCCTTCTCCCCAGATAGTAATGGTGCCACCATCAATCAGATTAGAATCGGTAGTAATGAAAAAGTTATCTTTTACAATGTTGTTATGGTAATGCCTACAAGTCAATTGACCATAACAATTTTTGAATGTATTGGCTTCTACTAAGTTGTTACTGCTTTTTATTGACATGATTTCATTTTCTCCATCGTAGTGGTCAAAAAGATTATTTCTGACTGTGTTGGCGCCAATAATCTCTTTTTTCTTCATTCCTGTACCAAATCGAATGGCAGAACCTCCGTTATCAGGTTGTCTCTTAGCCTTAAAATAGCAATTTTGAATAATGTTATAGGTTCCATTTACTGTAGGATCATTGTCTCCAAAAATAACCATACCATGTTGTTTTTCTTTTTCGAACCAGCATCTGTCAATTGTATTATGCGTTGCTTTATTCGAAAAATAAATATATCGATGATTTCGATGTGAACCATTACTTAAATGATTAATATACATGTCTTCAATCAGGTTGTAACTTCCTTGAATATCAATTAGACGATCGCTTGTATTGTGTTGTGAAGCATTATCAAAATCAAAACCTGATAATTTAAGGTAGTTAGCTTTTACTAAAATACCCACTTTACCTTGGAATTTCGCTTTCCCTCCGTGTTCAGCTTTTATTGTAATTATTTTATTTTCTAATCCTGATGTCGAGATTGTCAAAAGGAAATCTTTATAAATTCCATTTTTTAGTATAATCGTTTCTCCAGGTAAGGCATTATCCACAGCAGTTTGTAATTCTTGTGGGTTACTTACATATGTATTTACAGCGTAAGTATTTTGGTATAATAAACCCATTAGAAGGAGTATTATACTTTTTGTAGTAAACTTATTCATTATTATAATAGTTAATTAAATATTATTGTAGCCATTTCGGACCAACATCTTTTTTAGATAGAGGATTACCTGCAGGACCTTTTCCTTTTGCACGATAAATTCCGTACTTATCAGCAACCAGTTTTATATCTGTTTTTACAATGCCTTCAGGAACCGGAGATAATCCTATATTTCCGAATACTTTATTGTCTGAATATTTGATGTTTTTTGGAGATTCGGTATATTTTATTTGTTCTTTTTCTGAGCTGTTGTAAATGTAATTACCGGCAATTGTAACATCTCTCGGTAATATAGATCTATTTTCTGAGCGGTATTTGTGTCTGGCTCCGACAGTTATTGCATAACCACTTGTATCACTTTCATAGATAATATTGTCTTTGATTAAAATATCAGCTACAGCTTCATGTGTTGTGGTTATTTTATCGCTATTTCCTGAAATCATGGAGATAGTGCCTGTAGTACGTTTGTTTCTCTTAGATCCGTAAAAATAATTATTTACAATTTTGTGTCCTTTCCCCCAAATACAAAAGAAGCCACCTTCTATAGGTGATTCGTCGTTGTTGATAATAAAACAATTGCTCAAAACATTATTATGACTATGTCGAAATGAAAGCATTCCCCTGCAATTCAGAAATGTATTAGAATCTAAAGTAGTGCCAGTGGATTTAATACTGAAAATTTCTTCTTCTCCGTCGTATTCATCGAAGAAACAGTTTTTTACAGTGCATTTGGCAATTCCTTCCGTTGTTTCCATTCCAGTTCCTATTCTAACAGCAGAGCCTCCATTGCCATCTTGCCTGTCCGCTTTGAAATAGCAGTTTGTAACAACATGATATCTACCTTCATGAAAATCTTTTGTAGCATGAATTAAGACACCCATACCGCGCTGAGTTTTTCTCTCTAACCAACAACGGTTAATGATATTGTACTGAGTACTATCATGTAATAAAAAATAAGTGTGGTGATCGAGTTTCGGATTATTACTTACTTTATTAATATATAAATCTTCGAAGGTGTTATAACTTCCTTCTGATTCAATCAATGGAGGATGTTCATATTTTCGGAAATTTATTTCTTTATACTTTTCTTTAAGATCAACAAATTCCGAATGAATCATGGCACCTTCAAAACTAAATCCAGAAAATGTTATATAATCGCCTTTTATACGAATTCCTGTTTCTCCGGTAAAAAAAGATTTCCCTGCTGTCTCAGCTTTAATTGTGATTCGCTTGTCTTTATTTCCTGATCTATTCATTTCCAACAACATGTTGTGATAATCGCCATTTTTAACAATTATGGTATCGCCAGGATTTGCTTGATTGAGTGCTGTTTGTAATTCGGTATTGGTTGATGTATATATCCTGTTTGAACTTGGATTAGTACACGAAATAAGATTGATAACAAGCAATAAAGCAATAGTAATAATAGGTTTCATAAAAATTACAGTTTAAATTACATACAGGTGTTAAGTTGAATTAGTAAAACCTTTTTAACAGCAACACAAGTACAATTGATTATATTAATGAATTGTAAATGTCAGGTAATCAAATATACCCAATGGTGTAAAATCTTCCGCAATTGTATGTCTTAACATTCAGAAGAGGCTTAATTTTCATCAAAGAAAAATGCCTCGTAATAAGACGAATTTGATCGGTATATTTAATTAATTTTCAGTTTCATCTTCATTCTCAACACTACTACCATCATTAGCTTTCCCATATCTTGATGGCGAAACACCAAAATGCTCCCGGAAACATCTGCTAAAGTAGCGAGGTGTGCTAAATCCAACGGAGTAGGCAATTTCGGATACATTCATTTCTTCTTCATTGGTAAGAAGCATGTCCGCGGCCTTTTTTAGTCTTGTAGATAGAATGAACTCATTTGGTGTTTGTCCGGTTACGCCTTTGATTTTAGAATAGAGTCTGGTTCTACCAATTCCCATTTCTCGTGCAAATTCTTGTACGTCAAATTCTGTATTGTCCAAATTCTGTTCTACAATTTCCTTTGCTAGCTTAAGAACCTTTTGATCGATAGAGTTAGTCGTAATTTCTTTGATTTCAGCTTTCGGATCTTGTCTGAATTTTTGCTGCAGCAACATTCTGTTTTGCAGTAGATTTTTAATTCTAGCCTTTAGTATTTTGGTGTTGAATGGTTTGGTTAAGTAATCATCAGCACCCGTTTCCAAGCCTTCAATTTTGAATTTAGTTGCTGATTTAGCCGTTAATAGAATGATGGGTATGTGACTGGTTTGTATGTTTCGTTTTAGCTTTGCACACATCTCAGTACCAGTAAGGTTTGGCATCATGATATCCGATAGAATCAAATCTGGCTGGTGTTCAATGGCTATTTTAATTCCTTCATTACCATCGGAAGCAATCAAAATATTATACATTTTATCAAGTAAATCAGACAACATCTTTTGTACTTCAGGATTATCTTCAACAATTAAAACATTAGGAGCTTGTTCTTGAATTTGGCTTTCTTCCGTAATCTCTTCCTTTTTCTCTAGTAAAAGGGGTTGAGAGACTTCAGAAGTATCATCGATTAAATTGCCTTCAGACGCAAATTCTTTCTCCTTAAAATGACGATTTCCTTTTTGAAGACGAACCGAGAACTTCGTGCCTTTTCCTTCCTCGCTATCGATAAATATTTGACCATCATGTAATTTTAGGATATTCTTACACAGGGCAAGTCCAATACCACTTCCATGACGATTGGTTTTACCTTCTAAATTATCAATTTGATAATATCGGTCAAATATTTTTTTAGCTTGATCTGCAGGCATTCCCAAGCCATTGTCTTCAATAATAACATCAATATGGTTTTGACTTTCAATGGTGTGTATCGAAATGCTACCTGTTTTATCGGTTACAAATTTAAAGGCATTTGATATGATATTGTAAAAAACTTTCTCCAGTTGTTTTTTGTCGAACCACAAGGATAGATTGGATGGAGATTTAAAATTTAGTTTAATCTCGTGATATTGAGCATATTGTTCAAAAGATTGAGTTATTTCATTTAAGAAAACAACTAAATCATTTTCATTAACCTTAAGCTTAATTTTACCATGTTCTAATTTTCTAAAATCTAATAGTTCGGTTATTAAATTGTTTAAACGAACCGCATTGTTGTGTGTTGTAATCAATTTTTTGTACGTGGCAGGCCTTGTTTTACTATCTTCTAAAATGGACTCTATTGTTCCCGTAATAAGTGTTAGAGGAGTTCTAAATTCATGAGAAATATTCGTGAAGAAATTCAATTTTGACTGGTTCAACTCCTTTATTTGGGTCTTTTCTTGTTTCTCTAATTTAATTGTGTTTTCTAGTTTTAATCTGGCTCGATAGGTTTTGTTTAACCACCACGAAATGCCAATAACAAATAAGAAATAGGCAATGATTGCGTACCAAGTTCTGTATAACGGAGGATTAATTTGAATTAAAAGCTGTTTCTCATCTATTATTGTTTCTTCAACACCACTTAAACCACGAACACGAAGCGTATAGTCTCCAGGATTAAGGTTCGTGTAGGTAATTGAAGTTTTGTCATCAGAATTAATCCATTCTGTATCGAAACCCTCTAATTGATATTGGTAAGTGTTTTGATTGGTTGAAATGTAGTTGCAAGCAGAATAGTTTACTGTGAATACATTTTGCCCAGGTTTAAGAATTAATTTCTCGGTGTACGGAAGGTCCTTATTTAATATTTGAGTAGGGGCATTTGGTATCACTTTCGAATTATTAACACTTATAGAGGTTAAGATGAGTTTGAAATTATTGGAGCGATTTAGCATTTCTTCTTCATTAAAAGAAACCAAACCGTTAATGCCACCCACAAATATTTCTCCATCACTGGTGAGATATAGAGCACCTTTATTAATTTCATTTAGCGGAAACCCATTTTTTTGTGAGTGGTTGTATATTTTGTTGTTTTCAATATCAAGACGAGATAAACCTTTAGAACTGGCAATCCATAAATTCCCAAATCTGGATTCTTTAATTCCTTGAATAAAATCACTTGGCAAATTATTCTTTGCCATATTGTAATTTGTAAAAACGCCTTTTTCCCTATTGTATTGATCCAAGCCACCACCATGTGTTCCAAACCAAAGGCGAAATTGATGATCTTCAAAAATACAGGCAATATTGTTCCCGCTTATTGAATTTAAGTCTGTAGATGAGGATTGAAATTCTCGGATCTCACCTGACTTGCTATCATAGGAAAAAAGACCTTGTTCTTCCGTTCCTATCCAAAGAACTCCAAAGCTGTCTTCGAGTAAGCAGATAATTGATTTTTCATTTAGATTGTATTCGTTATCTTTTTGAAATAAGGGGGATAGCTGATGTGTTTTTGGATCAAATTTAATAATGCCACTTTTGGTTCCTAGTAGGAAAATATCTTGATAGGCAATAATTTCATCAACAATATTGGATTGAAGAGAACCATCTTGTTTCTTGTCGATTAAAAAGTTTTGAAATTTACCTGTTTTTATATTGAGAATATTAATTCCTCCCATATGTGTTCCACTTAGGAGCGTATTTTTGTCTATAAATGCAAGAGCCTTTACATTGTTATGAGAAAGTCCCGCTTGCCCTTCTTCATGACGATAATGTTTGAAAATATTGTTTTGGCGATCGTAGAAGTCAATGCCGCCACCTTCGGTTGCAATCCAAAGGTTTTTATTACTGTCTTCAATCATTTCACCAACAACATTAAAACTGATTCCATATCCATCATGTTCAATCACAGGATATTTTTGGTAAAGATGAAAATCGGGGTTGAAATAACTAATTCCACCAAAGTAAGTTCCTAACCACATGCTGCCTTGTTGATCTTTTAGAATCGAATATATGCTATTGTGGGAGAGTGAGTTATCGCTATTTTTATTGTTTGTGTAATTAGAAATTTTGTGCGTGTTATTGTTGATAATACTTAAGCCAAGAAAAGTTCCAACCCAAATGTTACCATTAGGATCTTCGTTAATATCTCGGATTGTATTATTTACAATGGATAATGTGTTCTCACTGTGAACAAAATGGGCTATTTGTCTTCGTTGATTATTTAATAAGAAAACTCCATTTTCAGCAGTTCCTACCCAAACCTGTTTTTTTGAATCTGTGAAAATACAAGTGGTGTTGGTATTTAGGATTTTTTCGGTAAGTTGTTTGTCTGGGTTATATGCAAAAAGGCCTTGATCTGTTCCAATCCATAAGGTTCCAGAACGGTCCGGATATAAGTTTTGTATCGTAAGCTCTTCAGTAAGAATTTTATCTTTTTTTTCGAATAAGCTATTTTTCTGATTTAATGTGAATAGACCACGGTGTGTACCAACAATTACCTCATTCTTAAATTTTGCTATTGATATTAATCCTTTCTTAGGATATTGGTCAAATTGTAAATTAGTTGTATTGAGACGAGAAAGACCATTCTTTGAGATAATCCATAAATCGTTCGCGTCGGAAATGATGGAATTGATAAAATGTCCTAGAAGAGAAGTTGAATCTCCTCTAATTGGTCTAAATGTTCTTATTTGTGTACCATCATAAACATTAAGTCCATCTCTGGTTCCTATCCATATTCTCCCTAAGCTATCCTGAGCCAATGTAGTAACTGAGTTTTGCGAAAGACCATCATTAACTCCAAGATAATCGAAGGAAATTTGCTGACTTTGCGCAGTACAGAAAAAGAAAATCAAGCCAATTAAAAAAAGCTTTGCTTTTATGGTCATACAGTCTATTATTTTGTTTTGTCAGAATTTAGTAATGTTGATTTAAACTTTATGGATTTAGAAAACAGATTCACTCAATTTTAATCCGATAAGCAATTTCAAATTTACGAATTAGGATTAAATGCCCATGCTTATTGTCTGAATTTAGGCAATTAATTCAAATTCTTATTTTATCTTAAAATATCCATGTAAATGTGAAAAATAAAATGACGAAAGTGCACTTTAATCAACACTTACAAAGTAAATAGCTTATCTAGTTAATGAGGTGTGAAAACGTTCACAAGAGGTGTGAAATTGTACGGGCTTATTGTGTGAGAATGTATATCAAGTGCGCCTATGTGAAGTTTTTTAGATGTGTACAATATTCACCTTTAAAAGAAAAATCCTGCTCTGTTGTATGATTGAATTGATCTAGTTTTGCCTTAGAGATTTGAGATAAATAGAAAATCAATTATAAAAACATTAAAAGGTAATAATGAAACAACCCTTACATTATTTAATTGCAGGACTTGTAGTTCTTTTTGCTTTCAGTTGTGATAGTGAACAAAGCACGCAAGAGTTTTGCAAAGAGAGTTTAGATTTTGCTTGTGAGCAGACGGAATTGTTGAGAAAGGAATCAATTGAAGTAAATAGACTACCTAGAACACTAACAGCTACAGGTGATATGCATTGGGCAAAGTCTGGTTTCGATTGGACCGAAGGATTTTTTCCAGGAACCTGTTGGTATTTGTATGAATATACAAGAGTAAACCAATGGAAGGATAACGCAGAAGAGTTGCAGTCCTTATATAGTGATCATAGATTTTTAACAACGAATCATGATTTGGGCTTTGTATTTAATTGTTCTTATGGGAACAATTTTAGAATTGATGGGAATGAGGATGCTAAGAATATCATGCTTGATGCGGGTAATTCTTTACTAACAAGATTTAATCCGGAAGTTGGATGCATTCAATCCTGGAATGTTGATTCTGGTTGGCAAGCTAAACGTGGATGGCAATATCCTGTAATTATCGACAACATGATGAATCTTGAATTGTTGTTTGAATTGTCGAATATAACCGGGGATGACAAGTATAAAAAAGCTGCAATTACGCACGCCAATACGACAATGAAAAATCACTATCGTCCGGATGGTAGTTCTTATCATGTTGTAGATTACGATTCAATTTCTGGAAATGTAAGAAGTAAGCAAACAGCACAAGGTTATGCACACGAGAGTGCTTGGGCTCGAGGTCAGGCGTGGGGATTATATGGCTACACGGTTTGTTACCGATATACAAAAGACAAAAAGTATCTGGACAAAGCAGAAGAGATCGCAAATTTTATTTTCACAGATGAGGGAATGCCTAAAGATTGTATTCCTTATTGGGATTATGATGCTCCAAAGATTCCTTCAGAACCGAGAGATGTGTCAGCTGCTTCTGTTATTGCTTCGGCCTTAATCGAGTTGGATGAATATTCTACAAAAGATTATAGGAAAGAAGCTCAGTTCATTCTTAAGAATTTATCTTCTAAAGAGTATAGAGCCGAATTGGGAACCAATGGTAATTTTATTTTGAAACACAGTGTTGGCAGTATTCCTCACAATGCAGAAATAGATGTTCCTTTGAATTATGCTGATTATTATTACGTGGAAGCGTTGATGAGATTGTTAAAAACGGAAAATGAAAAGTTGGCTGCTAAATAAATCGGCTAACACATAGCTTTGAAGTGAAATATTTCAACTGTTGAAGGAATTTTATTGTCATCATTAATATACTTAGTGATGACAATAAAAAAAGAAGAATATAGAAGAGTATAAGTTGCTAATAGGCAGGAATATTATTTTATAAGTTGCAGTTAATATTGTATTGGTTTTTGTGCAATTGTAATGTAATCAGTATTTTGGATGATTTTGGAATGTTTCGGAACGATTCTGCACACAGGAGGTTTGCCATAAATCTATATTTGACATTATATAAATACCCAGTGGAAAGAGGAAATTCAAAAAAAAGATGAAAGTGACGACTTGTAATTCTCTTAAAAGAGAAAATCTGTTTTGAATTTGCTTGATCAACTATATTAAGTAAACACATAAAAAATAATTACTAATCTAATTTTATCTATTATGGTTAAAAAATGCACATATTGGAATAAGTATTTGTTAATGCTTGTTTCTATGTTTTTTATATCCACAAGCTTGTTTGCTCAGTCGAAGCAAATTAGTGGTTTAATTACAGGACAAGATGGTGAGCCTATTATTGGAGCCTCTATTGTAGTTAAAGGTACTTATACAGGAACCGTTACCGACTTTGATGGTAAATATACTATTGGTGTTGAAGAGGAGAATTCATTTTTAGTTTTTTCTTTTCTAGGAATGAAAACGATTGAAATGCCAGTAGCTGGTAAAACAACAATTAATGTAGCAATGGAAAATGAAACCATTGGTATGGATGAAGTTGTTGTTGTAGGATATGGTACTGCAAAAAAGGTTGACTTAACAGGTTCTGTTGCTGCAGTGAAAGGTGATAAGTTAAACACTGCACCATCAGCTAGTTTAGTTGCAAACATCGCAGGTAAATTAACAGGTGTTGTTACAACTCAACTTTCAGGATCGCCAGGATTTGAAGATAACAATATTGTAATTCGTGGTAAGGGAACTCAAAATAACTCAGATCCATTGGTTCTTGTTGATGGAGTTGAACGTGAGTGGAGCCGTATTGATCCTAATGATATTGCAAGTATGACAGTTCTTAAAGATGCTGCTTCTACTGCAATATATGGTGCCCGTGCTGCTAATGGCGTAATTTTAGTAACTACTAAAAGAGGTAAAGAAGGAAAACCAACCGTTAATTACAATGCTTCTTACGGTTTTCAGAAACCAACCAAAATTTTGGATTATTTAAATTCGTACGATTATGCCAGATATTCTAACCAAGCATTTACAAATGCGAATGATGGTGATGCAACGGGTTTGGATTTATATACTGCAGAACAATTGGAAGGATTCAAAAACGGAACATTGACTGATACAGATTGGATTGGTGAGGCTTTTGATAATTCTGCTACGATTCAAACGCATAATGTATCTTTAAGTGGAGGGCAGGAAGCTGCGAAGTATTTCTTGTCTGTTGGTATGATGGATCAAAATGGTCTTTATGACATTTCTAATTTTAAGCGTTTTAATGCCAGACTTAATGTCGACGCTAAGGTGAACGACTACATTACAATTGGAATGGACATGGCGATGAGAAGTGAAGATGCGACTCGTTCTCCTGAGGATGATGATGAATTGTGGTTAAAAACTCACAACACAATTCCTACTCACCCTGCAAATTTACCAGAGGAATTACAAGGATTAGGAGCTTATGCTTTTTCAGGGTTCGATGGTAATCCAGATGCTTGGGCAAATGATACAGGATATAAAAATGTTGGGAATGACTTTTATGAATCAACCATTAAAATGAATGTTGTTATTCCTTGGGTACAGGGATTGAGTGTGAATGGGCGTTACTCTTTCGATAAGCGATTTACTCACGACAAACAATTTAAACATGGATACGATACTTATTCTTATTCAAGAGGAACTGACGAATGGAGTAAAATTCCTGATGGGGTTACTCCTAGCTTAACTGAATGGAAACAAACTCGTGAAAGAAGAACGATTCAAACTTCCATTAATTATACAAATACTTTTGGCAAGCATAAATTTACAGGATTGCTTTTGTTTGAAAGAAATGAAGAAGAGAAAGATAGATTAACTGCTAGTCGTACAGGTTTTATCTCAAATGATGTTGATTATTTATTTGCAGGTAATCCAGATCAGAAAGATAATGATGGAAGTGCTTCGGAGCAAGCTCGGGAAGGATATGTTGGTAGAGTAGATTACAATTATGCGAACAAATATTATTTTCAGGTTAATGGACGATACGATGGATCGTACCGTTTTGCTCCAGGGCAACGTTTTGGATTCTTTCCATCTGCATCTGCAGCTTGGCGTTTAACCGAAGAGAATTTCATGAAAGATGCTAGCTGGCTCGACTTAATGAAAGTTAGAAGTTCTTATGGTATACTTGGTAACGATAATCTTGCTGCTTTTCAATATTTGGGTGGGTATTCTTTTGATGGTAACGGAAGAGGTTATAATGTTGGAGGTGTTCACCGATTGGCCATTGCTGAATCAACAGCGGCTAATGAGGATGTATCTTGGGAGTCAACAGCAACTTTTAATATCGGTTTAGATTTAGGTATGTTCGATGGAAAATTCTCTTTCGAAGGAGATTATTTTTACAGACATACTACCGATATGTTAATTAATTCGTCTGGTTTAGTTCCTCAAACTGCTGGAATCACTTTGCCAAAAACCAATAGTGGTGAAATGGAAGTGAAAGGATTTGAAATCTTAGCACGTCATAGAAATACGGTAGGTGATTTTGAATATACCATTGAAGGAACCATGACCTATGCGAAGAACGAATTGCTGGATGTAAATGAGGCCGATGATGTGCTTCCAGGAAGAAAAAAGGAAGGTCGTTCAATTGGTACTCAATTTGGGTACAAATCTGATGGATTGTTTCAGTCTCAAGCAGAAATAGACGCTTGGGGACTTGATCAGGACAAAAGTGGAAATTCAACTTTACGTGCTGGAGATATAAAGTATGTGGATCAAAACGATGATGGTATTCTAGATGTAAATGATATTGTACCAATTGCAAATACTGATTTCCCTGAGATTGTTTATGGTATTAACCTTGCTCTTTCTTACAAAGGCTTTGGATTAACGGCGAACTTCCAAGGAGCTACTAATGTAGACCGAGAAATTTATTTGGATAGACCTTTTAATTTGGGTGGCGTAAACACAATTTACGAGATTGCTGAAAACTCATGGACTCCAGAGAATACTAATGCAAGATATCCACGATTAGTAGCCGATGGAACTTCAAATAATTCCAGAAATACAACTAAGTCTGACTTCTGGTACAGAAGTGGTGGGTATTGTCGATTAAAAAACCTTCAGTTGGATTATTCTTTTAGTTCTGAGAAATTGAAGAGTTTAGGTCTTGGTAGTTTAAGAGTTTATGTGGCAGGTACTAATTTATTAACATTCTCTAAAACAAAATATGAAGATCCTGAAGTGCAAAATACTCAAGGGCACTTAGGAATTGCTCCACTTATGAGCTCCTATACAATGGGATTAAATGTTTCATTCTAATTGAATCTTTATCAAGAAATTAATAAAAAGAAAGATGAAAAAGATAATAATATATACAAGTAGATTAGCTCTTATTCTAATTGTTTTTCTAACAGTTGGATGTGAAGACTATTTAAATAAAGAGCCACTAGATGGGTTTTCGGATGAATCGGTATATTCTGATGAAGCACTTGCGACCTCATATTTAATGAATGTGTACAATTACATTCCTCGTGGATTTGGTGCTAGAGATGCAACAGGTGTGCAACCGGAGTACAAAGGGAATGATGGTGGAGAAGGAAATGTATATATATGGGATGTGTGTACCGATAATGCCAGAAATAAAAGTACTTGGCCACTGTCACAAAAAATATTTGTTCCAGGACTAATGACTCCAACGAATTTAGTTTGGAATAATTGGGAGGGTAATTATAAAGGCATTCGTAAAGCCAATCTCTTAATTGCGGGTTTAGAGAATGATTCTCCAATAGATGAAGCGAGTAAAAGCCGTCTTATTGCTGAGGCCAGATGGGTAAGATCTTTCTTGTATTTCAGATTAGCACGTCGATTTGGAGATGTACCATTGATTATAACAGCTCAATCATTTGATGATGATTTAATGACAAAACAAACAGCTCAGCTGGAGGTTTATGATTTTATATCAGCAGAATTGGATGCGGTTGCTCCACTTTTACCTGCAGCGAAAAATTTATCAGGTAATGAGTATGGTAGAGCTACAATGGAAGCTGCTTGGGCATTGCAAGGTAGAGTTTTATTGTTTGCTGCTAGTGTTGATGCAAGCTATTATGCGAAATCAGCAGCGGCTTCATTAAAAGTAATGAATAGTGATTTCGGATATACATTAAGTCCAGATTATAGTGCATTATTTCAAACTGATGGTTCGGAACATGATAAAGAAGTAATTTTTGAGATTATGGGTGATCCTGTAGCTAAAAAACACGGTTGGGACTTTTATGCATCTTCAAAAGCTTTTGGTGGTCATTCTCAGTATTTGCCAACTCAGGAATTAGTTGATGAGTATGAAACTATTAATGGATTGCCAATTGATGAAGATCCTACCTACAATGATCAGGATCCTTATGCAAATAGAGATTCTCGTTTAGCGGCTACTGTTGTTTATCATGATATGGATTATCGCGGAAGAAAAACAGATCATGCAAGAACAAAGAATACTGCAGGCGAAATTGTTGCTGTAGGAGCAGATTTACAAGCTGCACCCTATACTGGCTATTGGACTAAAAAGTTTTGTTATGTTGGTGATGCTGTTGTTTCAAGAGACTGTTATCAGAGTTGGAAAGAACTTCGTTTGGGTGAAGTCTTATTGAACTATGCTGAAGCACAAAATCATGCGGTTGGTCCTGATGCAAGTGTTTACGCTGCAATGGATGCAGTTAGAAGCAGAGCTAAGATTCCTACATTAACAGCGGTAAGACCGGGTCTTTCGCAAGAAGCTATGGTTGAAGAAATATTACATGAGCGTAGAGTGGAATTGGCTTTTGAGAATCATCGTTACTGGGATTTAGTTCGTAATAAAATTGCGCATATTGTTCTTAAAGGATATTTTCATGGGATGAATATATTTAGGGATGAGGATACAGGAGCATTAACTTATGAAAGATTTGTGTTCAATAAAAAAACAAAGGAGCAAACCTTCCCAATGCGTTATTACAGGATGCCAATTCCTCAGGGAGAAATGGATAAGAATCCTAATTTAATTCAGAACGAAGGATATTAATAACGAAATAGTCAATTAGGTAAGGGTTGACTTACTAAGAAAGATAATCCAGTGAGCTTAGTCTCGCTGGATTTTTTTATGCAGATTTTGGTTGTTTAAGGTCTACTTTAATCTGCCACACTTAATCAAATGTCAATATGAAAAATCGAAACTTTTATACGTTAAGATTGATTCTTGTATCAATCATGTTATTGTTTGTTTTTAGTAATGTGCAAGCTCAAACAATCGGTAAAAATTACATTGCCATTGAGGCTGAAAATACCGCTTCAGATTTAGGATTATGGAAGCTTATAACGCCCTCTGATAGTACATATTTTAATTTGAAGACTGGTGTCGCGCCAATTAATAAAACTCATTTAGAGTTCGCTGGAAACAATCACAATGGTGGGGAAGCATCTTCTCCATTGGAATACAAATTTACTTGCCCTAAAACGGGTGAATATCGTTTGGCTATGCGGATGTATCAACGCCTGCTTGGTTTAGCGCCGGACAAGTGCAATGATGTGTATGTGAGACTGTTCGGCGATTTTACATCTGCCTCGAAAGCGTATACTACTGATGATTTAAAAAAGAATATGAAATTTTATGGTCGCGGTACAGAAAACTGGGGCGTTTGTTATAAGGGCGAAGGTGGAGCCAAACATACCCGCGAGGCAATCCTCTACAATTTAAAGAAAGGTGAAGAATATGTTTTTACCATGTCTGGACGAGCACAGAGAACGAATATCGATTACATTCTTTTTTATGAGACTTCAATTCCTTTGACTGTGAAGTCATTTGTTGATTTGGCCGATAGTAATGACGCTAAATATCGTCCATCAGAATATCAGTGCACCACAATTAATGCTGTCGATTTCGATCAGTACACAAATATTGAAGGCTTTGCAGATGCGGTAAAAGATAGAAAAAAAGGCAAGGATATATTGAGTGTGAAAGTTCCATTGGCGAAGGCTGTAGCTCAAATTAAATACAAGGGAAAATCAGGAAAAGCGGTGTTTAAAATAAATACCATGCAGGAAACTGATGGAGAGTCAATATTTGTTTTAAAAGTGAATGGTGTGGAAGTAGGACAGGTAAAAAACAATTGTATTCATGGAACAAGAACCGCAGATTATACAATTCAAACTCATGTATTAAATAGATTGGCTGTTGATCTAAAGAGAGGTGATTTAATTCAGGTAGAATTTACCAATGCAACAAATGGATTGGTCCCAGAGGGAAGTTCAACAGCAACTGCTCGTGGAAGATGGGTGAGTCTTGAAATTTGTACAATGAAATAAGAAATTTAAATTCTTAATAAAGAAAAATCTCGTTACAGTCTGTAACGAGATTTTTTATGTCTATGCCATAAAAATGCGAATGGCACTATTTGCTTAGCCGAAGCTTTAATTGTGTCTCATAAAGCGAAGATAAATTTAGATTCTGATTTAATCCTTCTACATAAATCCAATCATCATTACGATCTTCTGTTTTGTGCTCTATGGAAAGTTTTTTGTTTGGATTGTGAATGCCTACCATAATGCTTCGCAGATATTGTTTATGGCAATCAATATGAAATTCATTGTTGAATCGTTTGGCATCTCTCCAAATCCAAGAATAGAACAGCTCATTAAAACCATCATCATTGAAACTAGCCAATTCCAATCCCCAAAATGTATTGTATTCACCCGAATGAGGAATGTTTGTTGTAGCGCCGCCACCACCTAATTTTGTTAGGTTTGAAATGTTCTCATACAAATTGTACATCGGAGGGCAAAAGTCAGGGCCACCAATTCCGTGTAAATCGATAGGTGAAGGATGTGTTAGATTGATATTTCGATATACATTTCCAAAGCTGGCACCTTCCAAACCTGGACCATGAGTATAAAGCCCCCTAACCTTAATATTTTCAACCAAATTATCATTCGAATGATACATTTTAGGTCCGTAATGTCCATCTAATCCAGACATTGTAATGTTACTTATCGTTACATTTCGGCTGTTTACCAAGTGCGTGTTTTGCACGTAGTTGTTAATATTGATATTGCGAACCCAACCATGAGAAACTCGATGCATGCAAATGGCTCCCCAGCCATAATCATGTTCTGGTGTTTTGTGATGACTGTAACCACCTTTGTAAGCGCAATCGAATCGAAAGTTTTCTATACCAATATTTCTAAGCATTGGCATGATAGCTACTCGTGCCTTAAATTTCGTTTTGATATCTCTACGTGATGGTTGCTTCAATAAAACTTCTTGATCATTAATTATTTGATCAATTTCGACAGACCATTGAAATGATGATTTTCGATCGCGGCCTGCGTTAATATAGCTCGTTTGGAAAGGATCATACTCTAAAGGATCCATTAAATCCTTCATTAAATCTCCATCGTCGGTAGTATTGCTCATTGCAATAAGTAAGATGTCGCCACTTTTTAAGCCTTTTGTTTTTTCTATTTTCAGTACTTTATCTCCTTTTAGAATGTCTGATGTTAAGCTCGCAAATACCGGTTCTTCATCAATACTATAAAATCGTTCTGTGTCAAAAAGATTTAAACCTGTATGAAACACAAAAGGAGATAACCATGGATTTGTAGTTTGAGTTGTTTCACTGCCACTAAAAATAGTTGTACCATTTATGTCGGAGCCAGAACCTCGCATTACAATATTACTGTGGTTTATTCGAACGATATCAAGACGATTGGTATCCATGTTTACGTGAAAGGTGCCAGGTGGAAAAAATACAATGCCACCCTTGTTTTTCCCAGCTGCATCAACTGCTGCTTGAATACTTTTTGTATCATCTAAATTATCGTTTGGAACTGCACCAAAAGATGTAATATCGTAAATTTTACTTTCGACATTAGGTATAGATTTTTCACCATATTTATATCCGGCATACGAAAAATCTGGTAAGATACTTTTCGAACCTTTTTTAATGAACTCCTGTAAAATCTTAGGAGAATTATTATGTTCCTGTTTTTGACAAGATGCTGCCAGAAATAAGAACAAGATGGATGTAATAATTGTTACTCGCATATCAGATTTATAATTAAAAAAGTCCTAACAAGATAGCTTATTAGGACTTAAAATATTTATTATTCTACAGTATGTATTAAAATAGCATCTGCTTTGTTATACCATGGAGAAATAAAGTGTTGCTTTTTGGTAATCACAAATTCTTTTGAATATTCACCAGTTAGGGTATTAAACCATTTACATGTAATCGGCTTTTTAGTTCTTTTAAATAAAAACTCTGTGCGATACCAGTAAGTTTCCTTTGGTACATAGTACAAGTAATTTTCTTTGTTCTTTTCTTTTAAGCAAAAACCTGCTTGGTTATGTGTTGGATCTGGTTCAAAATTACTGAATTCGTATTCTGACATTAAAGCTGTCATGTGTTTAAAATATTCAAATTTCGGCTTGTAGAATGAATCATCTTGTTCGAATGGGTTCCAAATAATTGCATTCCACGATGTACCTTGCCAATAATAGGTTGAGTAAACACCTGCAAACAGACATTCATAATTTCTTCGCAGGCATGCTTCTGCACTAATGTAACTACCAGAGAATACTACATAAGAAGATTCTTCATATCCGCCATGTTCAATATTGAAAACTGGCTTGTCTGTATATTTATTGTGATCGTCAAGCATGTTTCTGTAAAGTAAGTGGGTCCAGTCCTGACGAGAAATGTAATCTACATCCTTAGCGTTGCGTTGACAGAATTTGTAATCGTGAACAGTTACCAATCGGTTGAACCAGTTGGCTTTTCGTAATCTGTTGATTCTTTCCAAAATATACTCATCATCGGCTCTACCATAAAATAGTGCTTCCTTTGAAACATCCCACATGATATTAGGGAATGCGCCATATCTTTTTACAATATAATCGTAGTACATGTTATCGGCTTCGGTATTCATTTCAGGCCAATTAACATCTTTGTTCCAAACATAGATCATTAAATGAGAGATGATTTCTTTCTCATTCATTAAATCAATGGTTCTGTCTAGTTTCTTAAAGAAATCAACATTTAAAGCTGAGAAATCAGGATTGTCATTATTTCCTAGGAAAGGAAAAATGTCTTTAGGTCCTCCAAATTCGTGTTCAGGATGCTCTTTTAAAAGTGGATCTTTACCCCATTTCCAATGAACATCGTACGAAAAGACATTCATTACTACCTGATTCATTCCATTATCTTTTACAAGATTTAGTAAGTGATCTGTTTTTGGTAAAGCTTCTTCGTTGTGATAGTCTAAAGCATAAAGCCAGTCACATTCAAATGCCATAAGGAAATAAGGAGTTCCATCTTCATAATAAAAATGTTGTGGATCTTCTTTAGGAATAACAATTCCACCTTTTTTTGCTTCTGCAATTTCATTCGAAATATTTAACGCACCTTTTTTGTTATTTAATGCTTTTACAGGGGATGAAGTTTTAAAAGTCCATTTTCCTACCTCCGCTCCAGAGAATCTAAGTAACCATTCTTTGTTGCCATTATAAAAACCAGCAACTTTCTGCTCTTTTCCACTTGGAGAAGTGAAAATTGCATGAAAATCGGTTGTGAAGGGAGATTTTGATTTAGCCTTAAATGCAATATCTAGTACTTCCCATTTTTTTAAAGAAATATTTTTTGAGGATGAATAAGCGGTAGATTTTATTTCGGCTTGCAAACTAGTATTTAAGTAAACCGAAAACAGTAATAATAAATAAACGAATTTGAATTTAGCTCTCATGTGTAGAGTTGTTTTATAATTATAGATGTAAAAAAATATGCCTGAAATTAGATTATTTTATAGCTAAGCGAGGTTGAAATAATACTAAAGGTGGTCACTATTGTTCACTGCCTGATAAAAACTAGATTTTTATTTTGAATATATACATGATTTTTGATGTTTATATGAGTGAAGTATCTTGTTGAAGATGCCGTTTTTGCTGGATTTTTAATGAGTTAATTCGAATTTGTAACATTCAATATTTGTGCCAAAAAATTGCTTTGAATCGGAAGCGTTATCGCAGAAATATAGAATGTTATTAGACCTATTCCATACGATTCTGACCAATATTATATTTCAATAAATCTAATCTTGTTGATGTGTTTTTGTTGTAAAAAGGAAGAGGAATTTTAAACCGATTCAAAGGTTTGAATATAGTCCAATCCGCATCAAATTTTACCCTAAAATAGTTAAAGATTAATATTTATGAAGTTAAAAGGTGTTTTTCCAATTCGTTTTTTATTGGTGTTTAGTACATTTTTATTGACCGTTTTGCTCTATGTTGATCGAGCATGTATATCGGTTGCTAAGGAAGATATTAGTGGGGATCTTGGTTTTGATATGACCGATTTTGGTTGGGTGATGGCTGTTTTTACATTAGGTTATGCCTTGCTCCAAGCTCCATCGGGAAAATTAGCTGATAGATATGGTCCTAAAGGTGTTATTGCAGGAATTGTGACAGTATGGTCCATTTTGACTGCTGTTACCGGCTTTGCATGGAATTATGTTTCCATGTTGGTGATTCGATTTTTATTTGGAGCCGGGGAAGCTGGGGCTTTTCCAAGTTTAGCAAAAGTTGTTTACAATTGGTTTCCAGTACAAGAAAGAGGCATTGTTCAAGGAATAAATTTTTCTGGTTCGCGTATTGGTGCCGCTTTTGCCCTTCCTCTAGTAGCATGGATGATCACTTCAATTGGTTGGAGGTATTCATTTGTTGTTTTTGGATTTATTGGCATTCTGGCAGCTATTTTGTGGTATTTGTTATTTAAAAATTCGCCAGAAGAATCGAGAATAATTAGCGATGAAGAGAAGCGTTTTATTATAGAAAGTAGAGATTCAGGAACTACAAATAAACATTCACTTTTATCTTTTAAAGATATTTTATCATCGAGAAACATGTGGCTAGCAATGCTGCAATATACCTGTAGCAACTTTACTTTTTACTTTACATTAACATGGATGTTCCCTTTTATTAAGGAAAAATTCGCAATGTCGGCTATTGATGCTGGAATGTATAGTTCAATACCATTAATAGCAGGGGCCGTAGGGAATTGGTGCTCGGGTTTTATGGTCGATTATTTTTATCGTGTTAAGGGTGTTAATCTATCAAGAAGAATGCCAGCGGTGCTTGGTTTTATCTTTGCAGCATTCGGAATGGTAATGGTAACTCAGTCTTCATCAGTTGTTATGGCCGTTTGTTTTCTTGCAATTGCCGTATTTGGGGCAGATATGACATTGAGTCCTTCATGGACCTTTTGTATTGATATAGGTAAGGAAAATGCAGGTTTAGTATCTGGGACTATGAATATGGCAGGTAATCTTGGTGCATTCATTACCATTATCGCTTATCCATACCTGTTCGAATGGACTGGGAGCAATTTACCATTTTTTTATATCGCGGCAGGTTTATCTGTTGTAGCAATTATTACATGGATGTTTATGAAACCAGAAAATTCAATTCAAAGCAAATTTAAAATTGTAACAAATAAAAATATATAAACATGAAATTAGCATTAAATACTTTAGTCTATGAAGTTGGAGATAAAGGACCTGATGAGTCGTTGCGAGCTGCGGTAAAGTATGGGTTCAAGTATATTGAATATGCTGGAATTAGAAAAGGGAATCCTTTAACTATGACAGCTGGACAGCGAAAGGAAGCTGTGCAAATTGTGAAGGACAATGGCATTCATAGTACACAGATGTTAATGGTAGCAACTAAAGATACAGCTCATCCGGATCCTAGAAAAAGAGATCAGGTTTTTGATTATATGAAAGCTTGTGCTGAATATCAGAAAGAACTTGGGGGCCGACAACTATTGGTGTGTTGGGGAGGTGGTTTGTATGAATTGGGTACAACACCTGAGCAATCGTGGATGTATATGCTAGAAAATGTTGGTCGCATTGCGGAGTATTGTAAAAATGAGGATATGCATGTTGGTATCGAATTGGATCCGCATGTTTATTTTATCTGTAATAACACATACAAATTAGCCAAGGCTGTAGAAGATATTGGAATGCCTAATGTATATCCAAATATCGATGTAGGTCATTTGGTAATAACTCGTGAAGGTCCTGAGCAGTTGGAAAAATTAAAAAGCAGAATGATACATGTGCATTTGAGCGAGACGGAAAGTTTTGCGCATACAAACAGTATTTTAGGCACAGGAGCTGTTCCTTTCAGAACTTATGTTGATAAATGTTTGGAGTTGGGCATTGAAGAGAATTGTGCAAAACTTGGAGAACCTTGTGTCGCAGGTATTGAAATGGGAAGCGAGGCAAGTGGAGCATTTGTTAAAGATCCGGATTTTTGGGTTGAAGAAAGTTTAAAGTTTTTAGAGAAAGAGTTACCTCACGTTACAAGATAAAATAGAAGAATATGAAAATTGCAATTGATTGTGATGATGCGGCTGTTAATTTAAAAAAGGTTTTAGTAGAGCATCTGGAAAGTAAAAATATTGATGTTACGGATTTAGATTATTCTGCTTCAAAAGAAGATGCTTTATATCCTGAAATTGGATACAATTTAGCAGTACAAATAAAAGATAAGAAGTACGAGAGAGGAATCTTAATCTGCGGAACTGGTTTAGGGATGTCTATGATTGCAAACAAAGTAGAATCTGTATATGCAGGCGTTTGTCATGATGTTTTTTCTGCAGAAAGATTAAGGAAAAGTAATGATGCTCAGGTGATTACTATGGGTGAAAGGGTTATTGGTCCAGAATTGGCGAAAACAATTGTTGATGCTTGGTTAGTTTCTGAGTTTCAGGGAGGAGGATCTCAACCAAAGGTTGATCAAATGCACGATTTGGAACAACTATCATTTAAAAAATAAGAAGATGAAAAGAACAGGACTACTTACTTCTAAAATGCAAGGTAAGGTAAAAGATGTAAGTAGCCTGTGATTTCATCTGCATTAAAAAGCTAAAACATATGAAAAAAATAATTTTAATTGGCTTGATCGTATTCTCCTCAATTGGAACATATGCTCAAACACCAATGTGGCAGGGGAAAGGAAGAATTGCGATCAGTTCGGATGGTAATGAACATGATCATGATGATTGGGCGGCTACACCATTAACTTTGGCAATGTTAGCAGCAAAAGGTTTGCAGAATAAAGTGGTTTTGTATACGTATAGTGATCACATTTGGTGGAGTAATTTGCGACATCCTTCTTCTCCTGAAGGAATGAATGCCTATGAGCACATGCGTGAAAGTGCATTGGGAGCAAAGAAGAGATTTGGGTTCAATAAATCTAAGTTTATATGTGCTGTGGATAATCCAGAGAAAGCCTATAAAAAAATGGCAAAAGCGATTAACGCATCATCGATTGATGATCCCTTGTATATTATTGCTGCAGGACCAATGCAAGTTGTAGGTGAGGCAATTAATCGTGCAAATCCTGAAAAAAGACAGTATGTTACGGTTCTTTCTCATTCCTATTGGAATAACAGACATTCAGACAAGATTAATAAAGGAGAACCAGAACATTCGGGTTGGACTTTTAAGGAAATGATTGCAGAATTTGGAAACAAAAAAGGTGGCAATGTGAAGTTCGTAAAGATCTTGGATCAAAATGAAGGTAAAGACTATTTGGGATTGAATTGCCCAAAAAAGCATTACGATTGGATGAAGACTTTTGAGGCAAATAATAAAGAACTTTATAAAGAAGGAGCTTTGGACTGGTTGTATTCAAGATTAATTACTTGTACAAAAAATAAAGGATTACACTATGATCCTTCTGATGCAGGTATGGCCATCTATTTTCTTACAGGAGTTGAAAAAACAAATCCTAACATGATTAAGGAAATTTTAGAAAATCCAGTTTCAAAAATTAAAAACTAACAAAAAATAAAGCGATGCAAAAACTATTTAACAATCCAGCGAATGTTGTTGAAGATATGTTGGAGGCTTACCTTAAAATTCATACAGATTTAGTAGTTCCAACGGAAAACGAAAGAGTCATAAAATATAAAGATGCTCCTATAAAAGGTAAAGTAGGTATCGTAACCGGAGGCGGCTCTGGTCATAAACCTGCATTTATTGGTTATGTTGGTCGCAATATGGTAGATGCTGTTGCTTGTGGAGAAATCTTTTCTTCGCCTCCAGCGCAAATGTTTTACGATGCAATAAAAGAAGCTGATGGAGGTGCTGGTGTAGCAGTATTGTATGGTAATTATGCTGGTGATAACATGAATGTTGCGATGGCAATGGAAGAGGCTGAAGATGATGATATTTTAGTAAAAACTGTTGTTGCCAATGATGATGTTCCTTCTGCTCCAAAAGGTGAAGAGGAAAGACGAAGAGGAGTTGCAGGTGAAATATTAATGTGGAAAGTTGGTGGTGCAAAAGCAGCTATGGGCGCTAACCTTGATGAGGTAATATCTGCATCTCAAAAAGCCATTAATAACACTCGAAGTATGGGTGTTGGTTTAGCTCCTTGTGCTATTCCAGAAGTTGGTCATGCAAACTTTGAAATTAAAGAAGGAACCATGGAGGTTGGTATTGGTCATCATGGAGAGCCTGGAATTGAAGTTGTACCATTAGAGTCGGCAGCAGGAGTTGCCAAGCGAATGTGCGATGTTATTATACCAGATCTTCCTTTTGAAAAGGAGGATGAAGTTGTTGTTTTAATATCGGGATTAGGATCGACTCCTATTATGGAACAGTACATAGTATTTAATGATGTTGAGAAAATACTATCAGAAAAAGGTATAAAAGTGTATCGCTCTTATGTCGGTAATTATTTTACTTCTTTAGAAATGTCAGGTGTTACTTGCACAATAATGAAGTTGGATGATGAGCTGAAAGAATGTATGAATTATGAGTGTGATTCGGTTGGTTTAAAACAATTTGCAAATTAAAGACTTATGAATTTTAATAATTTGGAAGGAGCTGTAATTGTTGATGAATTAATAAAAACGATTCAAACAAATAAACAGTATTTAAGTGATATTGATGGTTTAATCGGAGATGGCGACCATGGCGTGAATATGAACAAAGGTTTTACTTTATGTCGTGCTGCTTTAGATGAAAAACCTGGTGACTTATCTGATTCGATGAAGGTATTGGCTAAAATTCTAATGATGAAGATTGGTGGATCAATGGGACCTTTATATGGCAAACTATTTAAAGGATTTGCCAAGGAGTTAAGTGGAAAAGAAAATATCGAAATCGAAGATTTTAATAAAGCAGTATCAGCTATGTTGGTATCGGTACAGTCAATTTCTCCGGCTAAACCTGGCGACAAAACATTAGTTGATACATTATATCCTGCAGTTGAGGCATTTAAATTGGCAACTAATGAAGGCAAAACCTTTGATATTGCATTGGATCAAATGGTGGAAGCAGCAAAGGAAGGTCGCGATTCTACAAAAGATATGGTTGCCAAATTAGGCCGAGCCAGTAGATTAGGAGAGCGTTCTAGAGGTGTATTGGATGCAGGTGCAACTTCCTGTTGTTTAATATTGGAAACTATTGCCAATACTACAAAACAGCTATTAAACTAAAATTTAAAGTATATAATATGTCAGTAATAAAGCAAGGTGTAATAATTGGTTTTCTGGGCAAAACACAAGATCGTTTTTCAGAATATCAAGAACCTAAAACTACAGATGAAAAATTAGAATTAGTTTCACAGATAGATGGTTTCACGGGAGTTGAAATGGTATTTCCATATGAAAACGACGGACCAGTAGAAACCAAAGCATTGATGGATAAATATGGATTGGAATTCGCAGCCATTAATGTCAATGTAAAAAAGGAAGCAGAATGGGTACCAGGTGCTTTGTCTAGACCTGATAAAGGAGTTCGTGACCGAGCTGTTGCAATGATTAAGAAAGCAAAAGATTTCGCCAAGGCTGTTGGAGCTCCACACGTTACGTGTTGTCCATTAAGTGATGGTTACGATGTTTTGTTCCAAATCGACTATAAAACGGCCTGGAATTATATGGTTGAAACCATTGGAGAGGCAGCCGACTATCTTCCTGAAATTCCTTTGTTCATAGAACCGAAATATTCTGAGACTAGAGTTCATTGTCAGCTTGATACAACAGCAAAAACGCTTTTGTTATTAAAAGATGTTCAATGTAAAAATACTGGAATTACGATTGATATGGGCCATTCATTGCAAAGTCAGGAAAACCCTGCTCAGGCTCTTTCTTTGATCTATGAAAATGGATTTGATGCTTATATTCATACCAATGATAATGATACAAAGGCTGATTGGGATTTGGTTGGTGCTAGTCGCCATTTCTTAAATTATATTGAAATGATGTTTTGGGCTCAGCAATATAATTACAATAAACATTTTACTACCGATGCCTCGCCACGTATTTTCGATATGGTTGACTTTTTCAATCGCCATTCTGAAGTTACGATTGGGGCCTATAAATTGGCAAAATCATTAAATCATCAGGAGATATTAGAGATGATGAAAACGGAAGACTACAATGGCTTAATGAAGATGGTTAATAAAAATATTTACAGGATTTAATTAGCGGAATTATTGATTAGAGACATGTCCTTGGCTTTTTAAAAATAGGAAATGCTGGGGCATGTCTTTGTTGAAAAGAAAGGTTAAAATTGATTTGCTAAAGGATAATATTCATCGCAAAAGAAGTGTTTCTGTTTCTTATTTTTGATTCATTAAAGCTGAATTTGAGAATGTTAATAGTTAAGAGGGGCATTTTACATTTGAAAAATGTTCGATTTAACCCCCTTATAATGTTTTTTTTAACCCTTCAAATAATCATTTAATAGGTAAATTTGAACATAACTTATTTAAAATGATTAATAATTTCAAAAAAATAAATATGAATCTATTTACGGAGAAAAATTTGTATTACGTGATGGCTTTTGTCTTGCTATTTACAGCCTGCAAAAGCGAAACGAAAAAGACAAAGAAGAATGCGGATAAACCAAATGTCGTTGTTATTTATCTTGATGATTTAGGTTATGGAGATGTTGGTGTTTACGGAGCAAAAGGATTGGAAACACCGAATATTGATGCTCTTGCTAAAGGCGGTGTTCAGTTTACCAATGGATATGCAACATCAGCAACATGTACCCCTAGTAGATATGGTTTACTAACGGGAGTATATCCTTGGAGAAATAAGGATGCTAAGATTTTGCCAGGAACGGCACCTTTGTTAATTGGAACAGATCAAATGACGATTCCAAAAATGATGAAGGCTGAAGGATATCAAACGGCAGTAGTTGGAAAATGGCATTTGGGATTAGGAACTGGTGTTAATGATTGGAATAAGCGTGTAACTCCTGGTCCAAATGAAGTTGGTTTTGATTATGCATACATTATGGCAGCAACGCAAGATCGTGTTCCAACTGTTTATATCGACAATGGTTATGTTGATGGATTGGATCCAAATGATCCAATTGAAATTAACTATGCTGAAAATTTTGAAGGGCAACCAACTGGAAAGGATAATCCTGAATTGTTGAGAATGAAATGGCATCATGGTCATAACAGTAGTATTGTAAATGGCATTCCTCGTATTGGATACATGAAAGGTGGAGAATCTGCAAAATGGGTTGATGAAGATATGGCGGATCACTTTTTGGCAAAAGCCCAGAAATATGTAAAGGATCATAAAGAAAAGCCATTCTTTTTATACTATGCAATGCAACAACCTCATGTGCCGCGTACACCAAACCAACGTTTTGTTGGAAAATCGAGTTTAGGCCCAAGAGGTGATGTTATTGTTGAGGCAGATTGGTGTTTAGGCGAATTCATGAAGACCTTGGAAGAAGAAGGAATTTTGGATAATACTTTAATTGTTTTTTCTAGCGATAATGGTCCTGTTTTAAATGATGGTTATTTTGATGATGCAGTTGAAAAATTAGGAGATCACAAACCTGCTGGTCCTTTAAGAGGAGGAAAGTATAGTTTGTTTGAAGCTGGAGTTAGAGTTCCTTTTATTACTTATTGGAAAGGTAAAATTCAACCAAAAGTTTCAGATGCTTTGGTTTGTCAAGTTGATTTGTTTACCTCTATTGCCAATTTAGTTGGTAGCGAACTTGCAGTTAATGATAGTGAAAATATACTTGAGGCATTCATGGGAACTAAAGATCAGGGCCGTGAAGATTTAGTAATTGAAGCTACAACCAGAACGGCATATCGTAATGGCGATTGGTTAATGATTCCTCCATACAAAGGGGATAAGGTTTTGGATGAAGTAAATATTGAGATTGGTAATTCGGATGAATTCCAACTTTATAACTTGAAAGAGGATGTAGGCCAACAGGAAAATTTAGCAGCTGCTATGCCTGATAAATTAAAAGAAATGTTAAAAGGCTTTGAAGCAATTCGTGGTACAGACTACAAAAATGTAGAAGCTGTTGAATTGAAATAGAGTCTGAAAAAAAATAGTATTGAGAGTACTTGCTCTATCTAATGGTTGGGATTGTTACTCTCAATGCTTTTAAAAATTATTAAAATTGATGTATAGATTTATTTTTATTATTGTATTGATGTCATTTGTACATCAAGTTTCTGCTCAAAAAGAGAATCAGTACAAAGAAAGTTGGGAGTCCTTAATGGCACATAATCAATCGCCTGAATGGTTTTCTGATGCCAAGTTGGGCATTTATTTTCATTGGGGTATTTTTTCTGTTCCAGCTTATGGTTCGGAATGGTATCCGTTCCACATGTACCGAGGTGATAATAATAGAATAATACAACATCATACTAAAACTTACGGAGCACCTTCTGAATTTAATTATCATGATTTTGTTCCAATGTTTAAGGCAGAAAAGTTTGATGCGGAAGATTGGGCACAATTATTTGCTGATGCAGGAGCAAAATTTGCAGGACCTTGTGCTCAGCATCACGATGGATTTGCCATGTGGGATAGTAAGGTGAATCCATGGAATGCTGCTGATCGTGGGCCAAAACAAGATATAACAGGAGCTCTAGAAAAACCAATTAAGGAAAGAGGCATGAAATTTATTACGACTTTTCATCATGCCAGAAACTTGCAGCGTCATAAAGGAGATTCAACCCAATGGAAAATTTACAGCAGTCATTATGCGCATCACCCAAAATATGCAACTTCTTCTAAAGATCCTGATATTGCTAAGCTGTATGGTAATATTCCTGAAAAAGAATTTAATAAATATTGGTTTGATCAGTTAAAGGAGGTGATTGATCAGTATTCTCCTGATGTAATCTGGTTCGATTCTTGGTTGAACGTTATTCCAGAAAAATATCGACAAAAATTTGCAGCCTATTACCTAAACGAGGCTAAAAAGAAAAATCAGGAGGTTGTAATTGCTTACAAGCAAAACGACATGCCAAAGTCTTTAGGTATTCTTGATATTGAACAAGGTGGTAAAAAGGATTTATCAGAATCGGTATGGTTAACGGATATAACTTTGAGTAATAACTCGTGGTGTTATGTGCAGGGACAAACCTATAAACCTGCCGAGCTTGTTGTTCGAAATATGATAGATGTTTGGAGTAAGAATGGTATCGTACTATTGAATATATCGCCTAAAGCGGATGGTGAAATTAATAAAGAACAAAGAGATATCTTAAAGAATATTGGTGACTGGATGAAGCTTCATGCCGAAGCTGTTTATGAAACTCGACCATTCGATTATAATGGTTTTGGACCAGCCAAGGCTGAAGAAGGTCATTTTGGAGGACAATCGGCAACAGTTCAATACACGGCAAAAGATGGACGTTTTTTGAAGTCGAAAGATGGAAAATACCTTTACCTCTTTTTACTTGGAAAGCCTATTCCAGGATCGGAATTAGAAATTCGGGGACTTTCAATTCATGACTATTTTCCTGCCAAGGGGATAAAGAAGGTTTCTCTTATTGGGGAAGATGTTGATGTAAAATGGGGGATTGGAAAACGCAATTTCAAACTTACTATTCCAGATGCTGAAATGAACGAAATAGCAACTGTTTTTAAGTTCGAATTGAATTAGTTTGTAGATAAAATGAATTATTGTCTCACTAAATAAAAAGATAGAATTAATCATGAATAAGTTTATTGTTGGAATTCTATTTGCCGTACTTGGTTTTGCTTGCACTCAATTAAAGGTTGGAGATCCAGGAGTTCGTTTTAACGAGAAGTTAATCGAAGAAAATAAAGAGAACTGGCCTCAAATGAAAATTTGGAAAACTGCTGGTGTTAGAGGTGGAATTCCTAAGATTGATAAATTAAAAATTGATCTGATTCTGGAGTCTGGAAGTAACAGTAAAGAAATAAATACTGCCATTAATCAGCTTTCGAGTAAGGGAGGAGGTATTCTTTTCTTAAAAAATGGATCATATAATATTGATCGACAGGTTGATTTAAAGAGTAATGTTATTCTTTTAGGAGAATCGCGAAAAGGAGTTACGTGTAAGATTCATAAAGATATCGATGCTAACAATAAAGGAATAAATGAGAACATTCCAGGTGCTCGAGACGATGGAAATGGTGCATTTAAATTTGGTAAAGGTGTGCACAATAGTGGAATTTATCGATTGACAATTGAAGGTGGATGGGGAAAACCTAAGTACGATTGGAACGTTGGCAGCAAAGCAAAAAATAATGAGTTGCCTGATAATGAAAATATCTCGGTTTGGTTTTTTGAAGCTTACGATTGCTGGATTGATGATTTAGATATTCTTAATAGTGCAGATTTTCCTGTGCGTTGTATAGGAGAACATATTACCATGAGAAACTTATTTGTTGATGGCGTTTTTAACAAATGCGGTGGTTGCCATGGATACTTTTTTTTACTAAATGATTCGAAATATAATCTGGTTACCGCTTGTAAGATTACTCATTTAAGACATATTTCCATTCAGGGGTCGGGTGTGGAATACAATGTGGTTTATGATAATGATTTTGAACAAGAGTTAAGTTTCCATACAGGAGATGATGGCAATAACTTAATAGAAAATAACAGAATTGTATTGCCTGAGGATATGCCAAATAGCGGACCAAACTATTTTGCAATAATGGGACCTTGGGCTTCTTTTCATCATATTTCTTCCAATCCTAATTTTCTGTATCGGAATAAGTGCGTAGAAAGGAACCATAACAATACAACACCTTGGTCGGATGAATCTGTTGTTTACCATGGGCCGGTTGAAGTTAAGCCAAAAGATCATTGGACTAATTTTCCTGAATTACCTGAGTCCCTAGTGCCGGTTGGGGGGACTTTGTATCCTGTAGAACTTTAGAAATAAGCTTAATAAATTGAAAATGTGTAAGGGGAAGTTTTTCTCGCTTATGAATCTCTAATGCTTTATAAATATAAAAATAGGATAAAATTAATTCTAAAAAATAAAGAAAATGAAATTTAATACTTACTTGTTTTTACTATTTGGCTTCGTGCTTAGTTGCACGAATGTTCAAGCACAGGAAGTTGATAAATCGTACCTCGATACTGATTTAAGTATGGAAGATCGAGTTGATCTTCTTGTTGATCAAATGACTTTAAAAGAAAAAATAGCTCAGCTAACAGACGAATCGAAAGCTGTACCTCGTTTGGATATTCCTGAATATGGCTGGTGGAATGAGGCGTTACATGGAGTGGCTTACTCAGGAAGAGCGACAGTTTTTCCTCAACCGATTGGTTTGGCATCTTCCTGGAATAAGGATTTGATTTACGATATTGCTGTAGCTGTTTCGGATGAAGCACGAGCTAAACATCATAATTTTGTTCGTAATGGAAAAAGAAATAATTTTCAAGGTTTAACTTTTTGGGCTCCAAACATCAATATTTTTAGAGATCCAAGATGGGGAAGAGGAATTGAAACATACGGAGAAGATCCATTTTTAACAGGTCGCCTAGGAGTTGCTTATGTGAAAGGACTTCAGGGAGAAGATGAAAAGTATCTGAAATTGGTCGCTACTCCAAAGCATTATGCTGTTCACAGTGGTCCTGAGCCAGAGCGTCATAGGTTTAATGCTACCTGTAGTGATAAGGATTTGTATGAAACTTATTTGCCACACTTTAAAGAAGCGATTCAAGAGGGTGGAGCCTATTCAATCATGAGTGCTTACAATCGATTTAATGGTGAATCTTGTAGTGGACATAAACGTTTGTTGACTGAAATTTTGAGAGATGAATGGGGATTTGATGGATATGTTGTTTCAGATTGTAATGCAATTCGTGATATTTTCCTGCATCATAAAATAGTTGATTCTAAGGAGGAGGCTGCCGTTGTTGGTATTACTTCAGGTTGTGATTTAAATTGTGGAGACTATTATAAAACTTTGAACAGTGCCCATAAGCAGGGATTAATATCCGAAGAGGAGATTGACATCGCTGTAAAAAGAGTTTTATTGGCTCGTTTTAAATTAGGGATGTTCGATGCTGACGAAATTGTTCCTTATGCACAAATACCTATGAGTGTTGTAAATAGTGAGGAAAATCAGAAGCTAGCTATTAAATCGGCTTGTGAGTCAATGGTCTTGTTGAAAAATGAAAAGAATTTGCTTCCCTTATCCGAAGACATAAAAACCATTGGTGTTATGGGACCTAATGCTAATGACTTGGAAGTACTTCTAGGGAATTATAATGGGTTACCATTTGAGGCATCTACTCCACTGGAAGGAATTAAGAAGTATGCTCCAAAAGGATGTAATGTTCTTTATTCTTTGGGGGCTGATTGGGCCGAAGGTGTTAATGTTGTTGAAACATTACCAAAGGGATTACTTTTCACAAAAGAAAATGGTATCCTTAAAGAAGGATTATGGGGAGAATACTTTTCAAATACCAAGTTGGAAGGAAAGCCTGCAGCAAAACATTTCGATAAGCATTTGGCTTTTGATTGGAGAGATGGTGCTCCATTGGCAAATTTTCCAGACGATAATTTTAGTATCAGATGGCAAGGAATTTTGAAAGTGAAGGAAAGCGGAGAGTATCGTTTGGGTTCAGAAGCACATCATGAATTCAGAATATTTATTGATGACTCTTTGCACGTTAAGCATGCCGAATTTTACCATCAAAATACCAAAAAGGTTGCATCTGTAAAGTTAGAGGCTGGTAAAGAATATAATATTAGAATTGAATTTGTAGCAAAAACCGGAGATGCGAACTTCCGTTTGGTTTGGGTACCAAATAATCGAAAGTTGGTTGAAAATGCTTTAGAGGTAGCTGAAAAATCTGATGTTGTAGTTATGTGTATGGGATTATCTCCTCGTTTAGAAGGAGAAGAAATTAGAGGTTTAAAAATTGATGGTTTCTACGGAGGTGATCGTACCGATATTGTTCTACCAGAAAATCAGCAAGAATTAATAAAAGCTGTTGCCAAAACAGGTAAGCCAATCGTTCTTGTATTATTGAATGGAAGTGCTTTGGCTATTAATTGGTCAGACAAGAATATCCCTGCTATTTTAGAAGCATGGTATCCTGGTCAGGCTGCTGGAGATGCAATTGGGAAAACCCTATTTGGTGAAAATAACCCAAGTGGCCGATTGCCAGTTACTTTTTATAAATCTGTAAATGATCTACCAGATTTTTCTGATTATAGCATGAAAAATAGGACTTATCGATACTTCGAAGGTGAAGCTTTGTATCCTTTTGGATATGGATTAAGTTACAGTAATTTCAAATATTCGAATTTAAAAATTGCTAAGAAGTCGAAGTTAGGAGACTCAGTTACACTTGAAGTGGATATCCGTAATACTTCAGAACTGGAGGGGGAAGAAGTTGTACAGGTGTATATTTCCAATAAAATAAAGGACTTGAAGATCGATTTGCCTATTACTTCTTTAAAAAGTTTTAGTAAGCTAAAGATCAACAGTAGAGAAACTAAGACGGTGACTTTTGAATTGAAACCTGAATACTTTTCCTATGTTGATAAATTGGGAAAAACAGTTTTATCTGAAGGTGACTTTGAAGTATTTGTAGGTGGTGTATTGCCTGGATATAAATCGGCAACAACCGAAGGATTGAGTGCTAAAATTCACATAGAAAAATAGTACGATAATAGAATTAAATAGGAATGGATAGGTGATGATTGCCTATCCATTTTTATTTGGCTAAAAATGGTAAAAAAGGCAAAAGAAAAAGCTTACCGATATATATCGATAAGCTTTTGTGATTTATAAATGGTTGCGATTTGAGTTTACCTATTACTTGATTCTCTTTCTATTAGTTTTATTGGCAATACAATGGTTTCTTGCTGATTACCCGTTTTGTTATTGAGGCAAATACAAGAATAGCTTTTAGAAAAGGAGATTGGTTGATGATTCTTGTATACAAAGGACCGGGTTTAGCTACAAAAGTTAATATTGAATTAGGGAATTCTAAAGGTTTTCAATTGTACAATCTGAAAGAAGATATTAGCCAGCAGAATAATTTGGCAGAAGTGTACCTTGAGATACTGAAAGAAATGTATGATGCATTTATAGTTATTCAAGGAGAGAATTATAAAAAAAACACAGAAATTGAAACTTAGATAGTAAAAATTGTTAAAACTTTAACCAGTTTTTATGCGAACAGCAGTGGTATTAGTGTAATATTATTTAAGAAAACCTGTAAATTTTATTGTATTACAGGTTTTTTTATGAAACTTTATCTAAATAGAGAGGACTTCTTTGTTCTAGTCGTTGTTTTACAGGTCTTTACATTTTAATATTTAATTGAGTGACATTATCTCTTTATTTTGCTTAAAGTAAGGAACTAATGAAAATTACAGTAGGAGTTTCCCCTATGAAAAAGCGATATTTGTGGGGGCATTTTTGTAAGGATTTTTTTAATAAAAACTTGAAAATGATGAATTGTTAATAAACCTTATTATTTTTTTATATTTGCCTACAACATGCATTTAAGATATATATTGTTATGGGTAAATTTCAATTTGGGGTTGATATTAGTTTATTACAGAAAGGTGATAAACGTTCTTTTGAGAAGATTTTTCTGGAATTTTCCGATTTATTATATCATCTGTCATTGCAATATGTCCAAAAGGAAGAAATTGCCGAAGAAATGGTTCAGGATGCTTTTATTAAACTATGGGATGTAAGGGACAGCATCAATGATAATAAAAACTTGAAGAATTTTCTTTACACCATTACCAAAAATAACTGTTTAAATTATTTACGTAGCCAAAAAGCTATTCTTCAAACTAAACAGGATTTAAAATATATAGAAATGCAACTGAATTACGATGCGTTGAATTTAATTGCATCGGATAATATTGAGTTTATCGAATTGCAGGAAAAAATTGAAACAGCTATTAATCATTTACCAGAAGATATCAGAACTGTTTTTAGAATGAGCCGGTTTGAGGATTTAAAGTATAAGGAGATTGCTGAAAAATTGAATGTTAGTCAAAAAACAGTTGAGGTTCGTATGTCAAAAGCACTTTCTATTCTAAAAATTGATTTAAAAGATTACCTGTTTTATATTTACCTGATTACAAATATACTTTGCTAAAGCATTTATGAAATCTTTTTAAGTCTGTTTACAGATATAGCAAATTAGTGCAGCTTTTTTATTATCTGAATTAATCTCCAGAATTCGTGGATAAATATTTAATTGTGCAGCACTATCAATTTTTGGATCACTTTTTTTAAAGCCATTTTTTCAAGCTTGATGTTAGAAAAATGATTTATTATTCAAAATCGATATTTCCAACAGCTTTTGTAAGGGCCACTGGGGTAGGTGGTTATGTGAAATATTTAGGTTTGTCTTAAATTTTCGTCACATATTTTTTTTATTTTTGATAGGGTAGCACGAGTTTGACGTGTATAGTAGATACAAAAAGGAAAATATTGTGAAGGAATTTAATCAAATAATAAACAAAGAACTCACAGCAGAAGAGGAATTATTGCTGTTAAAGAATTTGGAAAGTGATTTTGAAAAGCGGGATGAGTTCATTCGATTAAAAAATCTTTGGAACCTTTCAAAAATAAAAGACGAACAACTTTCTTTGCCACGCAAAAAACAAATGTTCGATAATTTTTGGCATGCTAGAAAAGAATCTATATCGCATTTATCATTGGTGAGATGGGTGTGGAGATATGCAGCCGTATTTATTTTTGTCTTGTTTACAACAGCCACATCTTATCTGTTAATAAATAATCATATTAAGAATAATTCTGTTCGGGAATATTCATTTAACTCAGAAGCCAGAAGTATTTCTTCATTTACATTAACGGATGGTTCTCTGATTTGGTTGAATGCCCAATCTAATGTTCAAATAAGGGAAGAGAAAAATAAAGTTCTCGTAAAGTTGAATGGAGAGGCATTGTTTGAAGTAGTTCATAATGAAAAGCGTGAATTTATTGTTGATTTAGGTAATATCAAAGTGCATGATTTAGGAACTAAGTTTAATATTAAAGCTTATGAGAAAGACAATATTATCAAAACTACCTTAATTGAAGGAGATGTAGACGTTTTACGTTATGATGGAAGTTGTCTTGCCAACCTTGATCCAGGAGAAGCTATTTTTTATAACAAAACGAAAGGTAATGCCATCATTAAAAAGGTAGATAGCAAGTTAGTGGCCTCATGGAGTGAAGGTAAATTTGTGTTTATCGATATGGCTTTAGGTAGCATAATACAAGATATTGAAAAATGGTATCATGTTGATATTCAAATTAAGGATAAGGAACTGGCTAATACCAAATTTACTAGTGTAATTCAACGACACACAACTATTAAGCAAGTATTGGATATTTTAAAATCTGCATTGGATATTAACTATAAAATAGAAACAAAAACACGAGGAAAAGATGTAATCATTATATATTAAAATAAAAAAGTGCACCTGTGGTGAGGTGCACTATTGAATTGTTAATGAATCCGTCTGATACCGGAATCAAAGTTTAATCAACAATTACAAATCTATGAAAAAAAATGTACATTCGCTTTACTGGGATAGGTATGTGCGATCAAAAATGTTAAAAGTTATGAAATTATCAGTATTGTTAATAGTAATATTTACTACGGTAGTTTCTGCAGAAAGCTTCAGTCAAAATGAATTAGTAACACTTAAAATGAGTGATGCTACTGTAGTTGAAATTTTTAAAGAAATTGAGGTTCAATCAGGTTTAGGCTTTTTCTTTAAAACCAGTGATTTTAATACTAATGAACTCTTTTCTGTAGATGTTGATCAAATGCCTGTTGATCAGGTAGTACATCAAATATTTAAAGATGAAGAGTTGGAGGTGAATTATGAACACAAAAACGTTATTATTAAAAAAGCCAATGTGGTTTTACAGGAACAGAATATTACTGTTACTGGGAAAATAACAGACGATAATGGTAATCCTCTTCCTGGAGTAACAGTTATTATAAAAGGTACTTCAAAAGGTACTATTTCTAATCCTGATGGCGTTTATAGCTTTTCAAATATTCCCGAAGGAACTATTCTTGAATTTTCATTTATTGGAATGGTAACTCAAGAAGTACGGGTTGGTAGCAAAAAAACGATAAATGTATCTATGACTGATGATACCATAGGTCTTGATGAAGTTATCGCAATTGGATATGGATCAATGAAAAAATCAGACTTAACAGGTGCTGTTTCTTCCGTTTCGTCCAAAGAACTTGCTGCTTTCCCTTCATTAGGAGTATCGCAGGCCTTACAAGGAAGAGCGGCCGGAGTACAAATACAATCGAATAATGGAGAGCCAGGTTCTTCTTTAAGAATGCGCATACGTGGAGGTACTTCAATAAATTCTACATCGGAACCTCTTTATGTTGTTGATGGTTTCCCTGGTGGAATAATGCCTCCTGCAGAAGACATTGCATCAATTGAAATTTTAAAAGATGCATCAGCCACTTCAATATATGGATCAAGGGGAGCAAATGGTGTGGTAATGATAACCACAAAAAAAGGTTCAGATTCAAAACCTACAATTTCATTTAACTCTTCGTATTCATCTCAGGATGTTATTAATAAAATTGATCTTTTAAATAAAAATCAATTTACTGAGTATGTGCAAGAAATTGATCCAAATGCACTTAATGGATCCATCATTGGGTCTGGAACTAATTGGCAGGATGAACTTTTCAGAAAAGGATCTATTCAAAATCACCAACTTTCGATTAGTGGCGGAAACGATGGCATAAAATATTACGTCTCCGGAATTCTTTACGATCAGGAAGGTATTGTTATTAATTCAACCTATAAAAGATACTCACTTACCAGTAATATTAACATTAAGGCAAGTGAAAAATTTAACATGGGACTTAATGTTTTTGCTCGAAGGTCAGTTAAAAATGGAGTATCAACACAACAAGGCTCCGGTCGTGGCGTAACCTCATCAGCTGTTACTGCAGAACCAACACTTCCTGTATATAATGACAAGGGCGAATATGCAATTTCATGGTTTGGTGACCCAAATGACAACCCAATTGCAATGTCGAACGAACCAAAAAATGAGGTAATTACTGATTGGTTACAAGCCAATATGTTTGGAGAATATGCTCTTTTAAATGATTTGAAGTTTAAATTCACACTTGGGGCAAATACAAGTAACTCACAGAATGGTTCTTTCCTTCCATCAACATTAATAGTTGGAAAAGCTGTAGGTGGTAGTGCAAGTATGTCTTCAATTAAAAATACATCTATAAGTAGTGAAAATTACTTTACCTATTCTAAAAAAATTGGAGATCACGATATCACGGCAATGGGTGGTTATTCCTACAGCAGAAACAAAAATGCAAGTTTTAGCACCAAAACCGAGAGTTTTTTGACAGATGCATTTCTTTGGTGGGATTTAGGCGGAGGAGCAGAGTTTAAAAATGATTATTCATCTTTAACTGAGACTGAATTGTCTTCCTATTATGGCAGAATCAACTATAAGCTTTTAGACAGGTATATGCTTACTGTAAATGCACGTTACGATGGATCATCGAGATTTGCCAAAAATAACAAATGGGCATTCTTCCCTTCTGCTGCTATTGCATGGAATGTAGCTGAAGAGTCATTTCTGCAAGATGTTGAAGAAGTAAGCCAATTCAAAATCAGGGCTAGTTATGGGGTCACTGGAAATCAAGGAATTGGACCTTATCAATCTTTGGCAAAGTATAGCTCTATACATGTAATTCAAAATTCATCAATTGTTAATGCTGCGCGTCCAGCAGAGGTTGCCAACGATAATTTAACCTGGGAATCTACCGCACAAACTGATATTGGCTTTGATTTAGGATTGTTTAACCAACGGATTCATTTGGTTGCTGATTATTATTATAAAAAAACAACTGATCTGCTTTTCAGTATGCCTCTACCAGAATATTCAGGTTATTGGAATACGTTAAAAAACATTGGAAGCATTGAAAATAAAGGCTTTGAGTTTGCTTTATCAACAGTGAATTTTGATGGTGAATTTAAATGGACTACCGATATCAATTTCTCTACAAACAAAAACAAAGTATTGAGTTTACCTGACGAGAAAGATATTTTTTACCGTGTTATGCCAGGTCATCTGGTAGGTATTAGCAATACAAATATTTTGCGCGAAGGAGAAGCTGTTGGTGCTTTCTATGGATATGTATATGATGGTGTATCTCAGGAAGGGGAAACCATTTTACCTGGAACATGGGACACATATGCTGGTGGCGAAAAATATAAAGATATTAATGGAGTAAAAGATGCGGATGGAAACCTAACAGGTGAAGCAGATGGAAAAATTGACGGTAATGACCGTACTATAATTGGTGATCCAAATCCTGATTTTATTTATGGCATTAACAATACATTTAGTTACAAAGGCTTCGATTTGAATATTTTCATGCAAGGATCGCAAGGCAACGACATGTATAGTTTTACATTAATGGAATTGGAAACTTTAAGAGGAGTAGCCAACTCAACAACTGAAGCATTAAACCGCTGGACGCCAACCAATACAAATACCAATGTACCAAAAGCAAGTTCAACTAGTGGTTATCATAGCTCTTCTAGATGGATTTTTGATGGAAGTTATTTACGCGTAAAAAATATAGCCTTAGGCTATAATTTACCAGAATCAGCTCTGAAAAGTCTGGGTTTAAGCAAAGTACGATTTTATGTTAGTGGACAAAACCTTTATACTTTCACAAAATACAGAGGATTTGATCCAGAAGTAAATTACAGTACTGATGCGAGTGCAGGTGGAAATATGAACGTTGGATTCGATTACGGAGCATATCCAAATGCAAAATCCTATACTGTTGGTCTAAAAGTTACATTCTAAAACTTGATTAAAATGAAAAAAATTAATATAATCTCAATTTTATTATTGTTTGCAGGCCTTTTTGCTTGTACCGATTTAAAAGAAGAACCCTATTTATTAGCTCCTGAAAGTTTTTTTAAAACAAAAAAAGATGTTGAAGCTGGAATTTTTGGCGCTTATGGACACATGGCTGCTGAAACATACTGGGGAAGGAAGTTTTCTTTAACCATTATGTTGCGAAGCGATATGGTTGATATTGGTAACCGAGCAACTCCTTCACGCAGGGTACAGATTAATGATTTTACCAGCGATGCTTATAGTGGTATGACCAGCGTTTTTTGGCCACGATCCTATCAAATTATCAGTGCTGCCAACAGTGCCATTGCAGGTGCTGAAGGCTTAGCCGGAGAACTCGACGAAACTACTGTAAACGAGCTAATTGCAGAAGCAAGATTTATCAGATCTTTTGCCTATTTTAACTTAGTTCGTTTATTCGGCGATATTCCATATATTGGAGAAGCTGTTTCCGATCCCGAGTCCTTATTTGAAATTTCAAAAACTTCGAAAGAAGACGTTTATGCAAACATTGTAGCCGACCTTGAATTTGCTAAGGCGAATTTACCAATGACCCAAAACTCATCAAGCAGAGCTAAAAGAGCATCTGCCTATGCAATGTTGGCCGATGTTCATTTAACATTAGAAAACTGGAGCGACGCATACGCAAACGCAAAATGGGTGATTGACAACGCCGCGGCTAGCGATATTGATTTGGAAGCTGACTATCAGGATTTATTTGATGCCAGCAAACATGATGGTATGAAAGAGCATTTGTTTACCATTGATTTTCTTGGGCAAGCAAAAGGTGGATCAGGAGGTATTGGTGTTGATTACATTACAACCCTTACCGGAACTCAAAATTCTGATATTCCTGGCTGGGGGGCTGCAGTTCCTTCAATGGCAGTATATAATGACTGGGACGATCGTGATTACAGAAAAAGTGTAGCTTTTCTGACTCACCAGTATTTTAACGGAGAGTTAAAACACTATTCTGAATTCCCAACTGAAAAAAGACCTCATATTGATAAATATAACAGGTTTCCAGGCAATGCAGGTTTCGCAAATTCACAATCAGATATTAACTACGCAGTTTATCGTTATGCAGATGTGTTGCTTATGGCTGCCGAAGCAGGGAACGAAGTTACAGGACCAAATGCTGAACTGGAAGGTTATGTAGATTTAATTAGGGAACGAGCTCGTAATGCGGCCGGCACAATGAATGATTTCCCTGAGAATGTTGCATCTGGATTATCGAAAGATGAATTTCGTGATATGGTTTTGGAAGAAAGAAGATTAGAACTTTCTTTTGAATTTAAACGATGGTGGGATATTAGCCGTAGAAAACTGGGAGACAAAGTTTTCAAAGGTACTAATTCGTTAGAACCACACGATAATTTTAACGATACCAAATATTTATTAGCCTTACCTCAAGACGAATTAGATCGTAATCCAAATCTTCTTCCTCAAAATCAAGGATACAATTAATAATCTTTTAGAAAGTCCGTTTACGGACGGACTTTCTTCTTTTAACTATAATTAAGATGATTAAATATTACTTTTTAATTGTTATTGGGATTGCTATGGCTAGTTCCTGCGCAAATACCAAACAAACCACAAGCAATAATTTTGTCGAATCAGCTTTTAAAATTTCAAAACAACATTTGGAAAATGCTATCGTTGCAAATCCCGACCTAACAAAATTCCCACGCTCGATAAATGCAGATGGAAGTTTAAGAGCTCCCGGTTCAAGCGATTGGGTCAGTGGTTTTTTCCCTGGTAATCTTTGGTATATCTATGAGTATTCTAAAGATGAAAAAATTAAAGAGGCAGCTCGTAAGTGGACTCTTTCGATGGAAAAAGAGCAGTTTAATGTTAATACTCATGATGTTGGTTTTATGATTTATTGCTGCTATGGAAATGCTTATCGTTTAACCAATCAAGAAGATTATAAAACTGCTGTTATCAATGCGGCAAAATCATTATCTACTCGATTTAACAAAAAAATTGGTTGCATCCAATCATGGGATTGGCCTTCGAGATGGAAATTCCCTGTAATTATCGATAACATGATGAATCTTGAACTGTTGTATGCGGCATCAAAATTAACGGGTGATACAAGCTATCGTGATATTGCCAATCATCATGCCTTTACAAGTATGAAAAATCATTTTCGAGAAGATTACAGCTCCTTTCACGTTATTGACTATGATCCTGAAACAGGTGAAGTGTATGCAAAAAAAACGCATCAAGGATATGCCGACAAATCAGCATGGGCAAGAGGACAAGGCTGGGGACTTTATGGTTACACTGTATGCTACCGAGAAACTAAAAACGAAAAGTTTTTGGAACAAGCAAAAAAAATTGCTGCTCTTATAATGAACCACCCAAATACTCCTGAAGATTTAATTCCATATTGGGATTACAATGCACCAGACATTCCTAATGCACCAAGAGATGCATCGGCTGCAGCATTATTTGCCAGCGCGCTACTAGAATTAAGTACATATGATGCTCAAAATTCAAAAGCGTATTTTAAGTATGCCGAACAAATATTAAAAAATCTCTCATCTCCGGAATATCTGGCTGAACCAGGAACAAATCATAATTTCATTTTAAAACACAGTACCGGAAATAAACCAAATAATTCTGAGATTGATGTGCCTTTAGCATATGCCGATTATTATTATCTAGAAGCACTTTTAAGATATCAGAAATTGACAACAAACTAATCAATCCAAGCGTCGAGACGCCTATTCTTATTCTACCCTTTATGGTGAGCTCTCTATTGGCTTCTACTTGTAACTACAAATCAAGCAGGTTGATGCATATGCTCCCTTATCGGTAGAATCGAGAAGTATTAATTAAATTTTAATGAGTAATCTATTGATCTCAAAATAAATAACAATCTGTACTACCCCAAATTTAAAACACTATAGTAAACCTATACGGAACGATAAATAAAGAATTAATTATGACTGATGGACTTCTCATGCACAAAACGGGTTATGGAAAATGGAGTTGTGTTCTAAATGAATATGTATATAGGACTGAATAAGAACAATATATTAGTGAAATGAAACGAGCCATGAGGGGTCTTTCTAAGCACATTAAGAATGATTTACCATGGCAAATTCCATCTGCCAATTAAAAACAAAGGATATACCAATGAAAAGAAGAATATTATTCATGCTAATAATCACTTGTGGTGTACTAGCAATAGGTAATGCTCAAACGAGATCTCTTAAGAAATCAGAAACTCTTAAAGAAACAAAAGCTGAAAATGTTGGGATCTCATCAGAACGATTAGCGCGTATCGACAGCATGTGTGTTACAGCAATTAGAGAGGGGAATGTTCCTGGAATTGTAAGCCTAGTTGCCCGTAATGGGAAAATCGTGCATTGGAATGCTTATGGAATGGCTGATAATGAGCAGAAAAAGAGACTCAAGCGGGATGATATTTTTCGTATAGCATCTCAAACAAAAGCTATTACTTCAACGGCGGTTATGATGCTTTGGGAAGAGGGAAAATTTCGATTAGATGATCCAATATCGAAGTATATTCCAGAATTTGAAAATGTGCAGGTGCTAAAAAAATTCCATTATAGTGATACAACATGGACTGGAGAACTGGCAAAAAATAAGATTACCATTCGTCATTTGTTAACTCATACAGCAGGGGTTGGTTATGGTGAGATTGATAATGATGAGAAAATGAAGTTGATATATAAAAAGGCTGGTATTGCCATAGCTTTTTCTTCTGAGAATATTACCAACGAGGAAAATATTAAAAAATTGGCAAAACTACCATTGCATTTTGAACCAGGCACAAAATACAAATATAGTATGGGACTTGATGTATTGGGCTATTTCGTTGAAGTAGTTTCAGGAATGCCTTACGATAAATTTCTACAAACAAGAATATTCGAACCACTTGGCATGAATGATACTGGATTCTATCTGCCCAATTCCAAAGCTGACAGACTTGTATCTATTCAACAAAGAAAAAATGGAGTCTGGAAAAAATATCCATCGACATTTTACGACGTTAATTACCCGATAAAAGGAGCAAAAGCATTGTTCTCAGGAGGAGGCGGACTCTGCAGTACGGCAAAAGACTATGCTGTATTTTTGCAAATGTATTTAAACGGAGGTGAGTATAATGGTATACGCCTGTTAAGCCGTAAAACTGTTGAAACAGTCATGGAAAACCAGATTGGAGATTTTTGGGGAGAAGATGGATCAAGTCATTTAGGGCTTGCATTTTCTGTATTAACAGAAAAAGGAGTTGCCCGTGGAGGCGAGGGAAGTAAAGGATCGTTTAACTGGGGTGGATATTTTAATACACAGTATTTTGCTGACCCAGTTGAAAAAACTATTGGTATAATTATGAAGCAGACGCAAGGTAAGGTTTCTGATCCTACAGGTTGGAGGTTTCGTCTTTTAGTTGATCAAGCAATTGACGACTAATTCCAATATTTAGACATTTGATTTTGTCTTACTTAGTCAAATGTAAATGCTAGAAATGACGGTGATATGGAATTCTTATTAATAGACAAGTTTGAACTAATTTGAATTCCATATTGATGTCTTTTTATGGTAACCTATTTCTATCATGCAAAATAACTACCGAAAAATGTTAGAAAATTCAGGGATTATTATTAACAGATCCTTAAGGTTGCTTAGGATATTATCGAAATAACAATATTTTAAATATCAGAAATTTAAAGAAGTACACGAATGAAATTTCTTACTTTATTAATTCTCATTTTATTTTCAGGAAATATCCTGGCTCAAGAAATTAGTGTGTCAGAACTAAGTTGTGAGTATCTAAATAAACCACTTGGAATAGATGTAACTGAACCCGGATTTAGTTGGAAAATTATGGCCGATAAAGACGTGCGCGATGTTTATCAAGAATATTACCATATTCAGGTTTCAAATAGTGAGAATGAATTTAATAACACGAATAATCTAGTTTGGGATTCAAAACAAATAAGAAGTAATCAATCAATTCATGTAAAGTATAAGGGGCAAAGCTGAAAAGCAAAACAACGTTATTATTGGCGTGTAAAAGTAATCGATTCCCAAAAAAGGGAAAGCCGTTGGAGTCAGTCGACTTGGTTTGAAACCGGATTAATGGATACAACTAGTTGGAGAGCAAAGTGGATAAGTTCAGGTTTTGAAGAGAATGAGGATAAGGACAATCCTGCTCATCTTATTCGTAAAGATTTTAGACTCAAAAAAAATATTAGTAAAGCACGTTTATATATTACATCTCATGGCTTATATGAAGCTTACGTAAATGGGCACAGAGTAGGAGAAGCTTTATTTACCCCTGGCTGGACATCTTATCATAACAGATTACAATACCAAGTTTACGATGTTACTCAGAATTTGCAAAATGGAGAGAATGCAATTGGTGTCCGACTTGGTGATGGATGGTACAGAAGTCCTGTTGGGTTTATGCTAAAAAGAAACTATTACGGTAAACAACTTGCTGTATTATGCCAGTTGGAAATTGAGTATAAAGATGGAACTACTGCTCTGATTACTTCTGATGAAAGCTGGAAATCGGCAACAGGAGCGGTATTGTCATCAAGTATTTTTGATGGTGAAATGTATGATGCAAATAAAGAACAGTTAGGATGGAACAATATTAATTTTAAAGATGTTGGTTGGAAAAAGGTAAATACTTGTAATCATTCTAAAAAGAATTTAGTTAGTTCCCAAAGTGTATCTGTTAAAAGGATACAAGAAATTAAACCTCTTAAAATTTTTACTACTCCTAAAGGGGAAACTGTTTTTGATTTTGATCAGAATCTAACTGGTTGGGTACGATTAAATATTAAGGGTCACAAAGGTGATACAATAACATTGTATCATGCTGAAATATTGGATAAAGAAGGGAATTTCTATACTGCAAACCTTAGAAAAGCAAAGCAAAAATTACAGTATATTTTTAAAGATGATAAGAGAGTAACTTTTGAACCACATTTTACCTATATGGGTTTTAGATATGTAAAGGTTGAATTTAATAAGGAAATTTCGAGTGATAATCTTACTGCGATTGTAATTCATTCAGAGTTGGAACCGACAGGAACATTTGAGTGTTCTAATCCATTAATCAATCAATTACAAAGTAATATTCAATGGAGTCAAAAAGATAATTTTCTAGATATTCCAACCGATTGTCCGCAGCGTGATGAACGATTAGCCTGGACAGGAGATGCACAAGTTTTTGCAGCTACAGCATGTTTTAATTTTAATTGTGCCGCTTTTTATACAAAATGGCTCGCAGATTTAAGAGTTGAGCAGGAAAAAGATGGTAGGGTACCTAATATTGTACCTAATGTAATAAACGGAGGTGGTGCAAGTGGATGGGGAGATGCAGCTACCATTGTTCCATGGACTTTATATCTAAAATATGGAGATAAGAAGATACTAGATAATCAATATCAAAGCATGACAGATTGGTTGAGCTATTATAGAACTATTTTAAATGAAAACATGATACCCGATAAAGGTAAAGGATATAAATTTGGTGATTGGCTTTCTTTTCAGGATCCCAAAGATTTGTTCTCAAAACCTGCCTATACTGATGTTGATCTTATTTCAACGGCATTTTATGCTTATTCCTCTCAATTGGTGTCTAAAGCAGCAAAGGTTCTTGATAAAGATAGTGATTATCAATATTATCAAAATCAATTTGAAAATATAAAAAGAGCGTTCCAGAAAGAATTTCTTTCGCCTAATGGGAGATTAAGCTCACACACTCAAACAGCTTACGTTTTAGCTTTAAGGTTTGGCCTTTTAAATGATGATCAAATTGGACTAGCACTTAATTATTTAGAAGCCAATATTAGAAAGAGGAAAATTCATTTATCAACAGGTTTTTTAGGGACTCCATATTTGTGTAAAGTATTATCTGATAATAATCAAACACATCTTGCATATCAATTATTAACGCAAGAAACTTACCCATCTTGGCTTTATCCAATAACTAAGGGGGCTACAACCATATGGGAACATTGGGATGGAATTAGACCCGATGGTTCCATAGAAGATCCTTATATGAATTCATACAATCACTATGCTTATGGGGCTATTGGCGATTGGTTGTATTCTGTAGTGGCTGGTATTCAGGTAAATGAGGATGAGCCTGCTTACAAACATATACTTATTAAACCACAACCCGATCGAGTTCTGAATTATGCAAAAGCCTCTTATAATTCAGTATATGGAGTTGTAAAATCTTCATGGAAATTTGAAGATGATAATTTTAAAATAAATGTAACTATTCCACCAAATACCAGAGCCTCTCTTTATCTCCCTTTTTCTTCTAAATCACCAGTTCAATTGGGCTCAGGGACTTATACATTTGACTACAAACCTGAATAAATAATAATTTAATCGAATTATGAATCGAACTATAATATTTACTATCCTAACGATTGCAATAGGTACTTTATTTACAAAGAGCAACTTGTATGCAAGTCAGAATTTACAATCAAAAAGCATAGCTATTTTTGATACACAATCAGAAATAGCAAAATCCTTAGGGGAGGATTTTATTAATAAGGGATTTTCCGTTGAATTTTTGGATGTAGAACAAGTAATTAAATCTGAGATATTAAATACAGATAAGTATTTTTTGTATGTTCTACCTCCGATTGAAACCTATCCGATAGAAGGAAATACAGCACTAATTTCTTTTTTGGAACAAAAAGGTAACCTTATGATTTTGGGAACACCAGAATTTAATGGCGATCTTTTATTGGAAACAATCTCACCTCGATATAAGATGTATCCAATGCACAATATTGCAAAAATTAACATTGTTAAAGAGCAAGAAGTGTTTAAAAATAAAGATGTTGTATTACCCGTTGCTAAAGAGGTTTCTTCGTGTTTTCAGCGACCTACAGGAAAAGGTTTTCAATGTGGCTATCGTTTTCGATGGATACCTCTTCTGTCAGCTCATGACGAAACAGGTTTTAAAAGAGGTACTCCTGCCTGGATGTTAATTAATAATCCTCCAATAGAACAGGATGAGTTTTTTCAAGATGCACTTCGTAGAATTGTAGCAACAACACAGGGAAATAAGGCAAAGGAACAGTTAAATCTGGAAGGTTCCGTTTTTGCAGCATGTGCTATAGATGATGAAAAGACTTTGGAAACATTTGTTCAAAGTGGCCTTTTTTCAAATATGGCAAAGAGAATTTCACAGGGATTGTATTTGTATCATGGTGGCGCTAGAGAGTTTTCATATTGGCCTAATGAAGAAATAGAATTAGGAGCAGCTATTGTAAATTATGGAAATTGCAAACAGGCTGTGGATATTAAGATAACTCTTACAGAAATGGACAGTAAGAGAGTGGTTTATTCTGAGATAAATAGCTTAGAAGTTCAATCAGGAAAAAGTTTGAAAAAGTTGTTTGGTTCGCTAAAAGCTAAAGTTAATTCTGGTGGTTATAAGATTTGTACAGAACTGATATTTAATCACGAAGTTATTGATGTGATTGAATATGAAATAGGGATGCTTTCGACAAAAAATGAACCTAAAAGTGAATTTGTTAGTACAAAAGCTACGAAGTTCAAGTTAAGGGGAAAAGATTGGTATCCTGTTGGAGCAAATTACTGGCCGCGTAATGCTATTGCTACCGAACAAATAGACTATTTATATCATTGGCTCACTCCGGGTTATTATGATCCTGAACAAGTTGATGAAGATCTACAAAGTCTAAATAATATGAATGGTAATTTTATTGCCATTAGAGCTGATTATGTTAACAATCGCAGAACTTTACTCGATTTTATGCGCAGGTGCAGGAAATATGATATTTACGTTTACCTCTTACTGCAAACTCACAAAGTTACTGTTGAACCTCATTATTTCGAAGGAATTATGATGCCTTTCAATTTTCAAGAAGCTGAGTTTGCTGATTTTCTTGAAGAAACAAAAATGGCGAATAACCCTGCGTTAATGGCTTGGGATTTGATATGGGAGCCATCAAATTGGCTTTTTCAGGATAATATTACCATGTTTGGTTGGGATGGTGACTCCAATTTCCGAAACCGCTTCGATAGTGACTGGGAAAATTGGATTAACGAAAGATATGGTAACCTTGCCAATGCAGAAACAGATTGGAAATATAAAGTTCCTCGAACTCCGAATGGTAAAATTACATCTCCACAATCCAAACAATTCGAAAAAGATGGTCCATGGCGAATTATGATAGCAGCCTACAGACGTTTTACCAATGATTTATCAGACAGGCAGTACAACAATACTTGTCAAAAAATTAGAGAATTAGATCCAAATCATCTTATTAGTTATCGACAGGGAAACCTACCTCCTAACGATTACACGCTAACTTCAACATTAAAACATGTAGATTTTTTTAGCATGGAAGGCTACAGTTTTCCTCCCAACGAATATGGGCAAAAAAAGGTCGGTTTTGTTAATCGTTATTTAACGCATATGCTCCCTGACAAACCTTTTATGTGGAATGAATATGGCTATGGTGGTCCATGGGGTTTATACACCCGACATCTGGATGGTGAAGATCTGAGATATCAAAGTGAGTATGTTGAAATGATTCACACCGAAGCTTATAAAAATGGTGCGAATGGAATTGCTCCATGGTGGTTTGCTGGCGGACTTCGTGCAAGTGAGAAAACTGATTTTGGCATAACTACTCCTGAAGGTACTTTGCGTCCAAGTGGAGAGTCATTAAAAAAGTACGGCGAGATGTATCTTAAACATCCTCCCAAACGACCAAAACCAAACACATGGATAAATATTGATACGGATAAACATAGCGGTGGATTATGGCATATCACCAATACTTTTGGCGCCGATGCTTATGAACAGGCAACAAAACAAGGAAAATGCTTAGGTATAAAAACTTCTGCAACTGGAACCAATTCATCAAACACTCCTCTTGTTGCAGTTGGAAATACAAACTACAATGGTAACAACCCACCCAAATTCCTAAATGCCGAATTCAATTGGTTTAAAATTAAAGTAGGCGAAAACAACTGGGTAAATATAAAAAGTGGAGAAACAATAAAAGTACCAAAGAATACAATAATTAAAGCCGTAGCTTCTGTAGGGAACTTACAGGAAGCAACATGGCTATCCCCTGATAATTGTAAGAAAAAACCCGGAGCAGTTTATCTTTCATCTGTCAAAAAAACGGAATTGGATTTTAAACTGGCAATCGATAAAAACACAAAGCGATATAAGGATACTGATTTTGGGGGAGAATTTATCCTGACAAATGGCATTTCTAAAGAAACCAAAGTTGTACTTAGAATGACAGCAATAAACAGAGCATGGTTTGGAGAAAAAATCGAGTTTGTTTTGGTTCCTGCCAATAAATAAATGCATTTAGAAATGATGGTCCAGCTAACTCAAAATTCCCATTGCGTAAAAAACACCAATAGATTTGGGATCAGGTAATTATAAAAAATTAGGAAACCATCAGAATTTAAATAAACTAGAAATGAGAATACTAACTATCTTTTCGATTGGTCTGCTAGTGCTAGGAGGAATAGCATGCAATGCACAAAAAAATGAATCGTGTATTGAGACAGAGAGTCAAATTAACTCTATTATTGAGCAGATGACACTTGAGGAAAAGTTCAATATGATTGGAGGCCATAAGTCATTTTACATCAGGCCATTGAAACGATTAGGAATTCCTTCAATACGAATGGCTGATGGCCCTTGTGGAGTAAAAAACTATGGTGCTTCAACTTCATATCCATCTCCTATTTGTTTAGCCGCATCATGGGATACAATTGTTGCCTCAAATGTGGGAATGGCAACAGCCAAGGAAGCAAAGGCCAAAGATGTTCAGATTATGCTTACTCCAGGAATGAATCTATACCGGGCTGCAATGTGCGGAAGAAATTTTGAATATTTAGGTGAAGACCCCTACTTATCAGGACAATTAGCATCTGCATATATTCAAGGCATGCAAGAACAAGGTATTATTGCTACAGCTAAACATTACGTCGCAAATAATCAGGAGTTTGATCGCAATCATACAAGTTCTGACATGGACGAACGCACCTTACACGAACTCTATCTCCCTGCATTTAAAACTTGCGTCGAAAAGGCTCAGGTAGGAATCGTCATGTCTTCTTACAATCTAATAAATGGCGTTCATGCATCGCAAAACCATTATCTTATCAATGAGATATTAAAAAAGGATTGGAACTTTGACGGAATTGTAATGTCCGACTGGGTTTCTGTTTATGATGGAATCGAAGCGGCAAAAGCCGGTTTAGATATTGAAATGCCGGCGGGGAAGCATATGCATCCTGATACATTGGCTCTAGCCATAAACAAAGGGGAGCTTCGCGAGGAAATTATTGACGATAAAATACGAAGAATATTAGGAATTTATTACCGTTTTAACTTGATGGATTCCATTAGTCAGAAAACAAATATCAATAAAGAAGCTTTGGCTAAAACGGCATTAGAAGCGGCGCGTGGGGGTATCGTATTGTTGAAAAATGAAAATAATATTCTTCCGATTGATTCTGAAAAAATTAAAACTATTGCCGTATTGGGACCGAACGCAGCCGAAGCTGTTACTGGTGGAGGTGGTAGTTCATTTGTAACGCCTTACCAGAAGGTTTCCATCTTAGAGTCTATAAAAAAATTATCAGGAGACAATATACAAATTAAATATTCAGAGGGACCATTCCCTCGATTTTTAGATCAATTTTATGAAAATACAAAATTTCAGAATGAAGGATTAAAAGGTGAATATTTTAAAGGTGTAACTCTTGAAGGAGAACCTGTTGCTATTCGTCAGGATCAATCTATAAATTATGAATGGACTAAAGACAATCTTCCCGAAGGTATTTCAAAAAATCAATTTTCTGTTAGATGGACTGGGAAATTTAGACCTCAAACCTCAGGTGATTTTTATTTTGCTGTTAGTGCAGATGATGGATTTCGACTGATTGTTAATAATGACACAATTTTGAATGAATGGACTAATAATTCTGAAATTCCCAGAAGCACGATCCTAAAATTGAAAGCTGGAGAAATATACGATGTTAAGCTGGAATATTATCAGACCTGGGGAACAGCTGCAATCAAATTCGGAATTGGCCCTTTCGAAAAAAATCACCTTCAGGAATCTATTGAGTTTGCACAAGAATCAGACATGGCCATTGTTTGTATGGGATTTGATAAATCGATTGAGCGTGAAGGAATAGATCGCCCCTATTCTCTTCCCCAAAAGCAAGTAGACTTTATTAAGTCTATTGCAGCAGTCAATAAGAATACTGTAGTTATCCTAAATGCTGGAGGTAATGCAGACATCTCTAATTGGATAGAAAACGTAGGTGGATTATTGCATGCCTGGTATCCTGGAGAGAAAGGAAGTGAAGCAATTTCTGAAATTATTCTTGGAAAAGTGAACCCAAGTGGAAAACTCCCATTCTCAATAGAAAAGAAATGGGAAGATGCCGCAACTTACAATAGTTATTATGATGAAGATAAGGATAAGCGTGTTACTTATTCCGAAGGTATTTTCCTTGGATATCGTCATTTTGACACTCATAATGTTGAGCCTTTGTTCCCGTTCGGATTTGGCATGTCATATACCACTTTTTCATACGATAAATTGAAGGTGGATTCCAAACACTTTGAGGAAGATGATAACGTATTTGTATCAGTGAAAATAACAAATACTGGCGATTTTCGAGGCAAAGAGGTAATACAGCTTTATGTTTCAGATATAGAGTCGTCTCTTCCCCGACCAGCAAAAGAATTAAAAGCATTTGCAAAAGTTGATCTGGCACCTGGCGAGACAAAAACAGTGAAGATGAAACTTAACAAAGAATCATTCTCATTTTACGATCCACAAAAGCATAATTGGGTTGCAGAATCAGGAAAATTTGAAATTATGGTGGGTAGTTCTTCAAAAGATATTAGGAAAAGAACATTTATTACTCTTGATTAATTAGTCATAAGTTACCAACAGCACCCATACGTGAACGTCCTATATCATTGGCATTAATAGTAAATGTGGAAAAATTTATAAAAAAAATCCATTGTTATATGAGACCTTTATTAATTAAAAATCAACGAAAAAAAATGATGAAAAAAGTCAGTAAAGATTTATTTTCAGGAAGTGTACTCTTTAGCCTTTTAGCTATTGCAATAATTGTACTAGTATCTTCTTGTTCAAAACCATCTCCTCAAAATACGGAGAAAATTGTGGAAGCATCAATAGACACCACCTGGAAGCAGTTAACATTAAGAGAGAAAATTGGACAAACCATGCTAATGTTGTACGATCCACAAGAAGTAACGATCAAGGCTGAAGGATCTTATGAAAAATATTTTGAGAAGTACCCTGTAAGCGGTTTTTTTATGTCGCATTGGGGAATTTCAACAATAACACAAGCAGATTCCATCGCCTTTTACATGAAAAAAGTGGTTAACCAATACTCTGAAAACACCAAAATTCCACTTTTTATTCAGCAAGATTTTGAACAGGGAGTGGGGAATGTTATTCCAGGGCTTACCAAACTGCCAAGTTTAATGACGGTAGGTGCTGCAAACGACGAACTGTTGGCTCATAATTTTGGTAAATCGATAGCTTTAGAGGCAAGATCTCTTGGCGTAAACTGGCTATTACATCCAGTAGCAGATTTAAACCTAAATCAATTAAACGGTCTGACCTCAACCCGAAGCCTTACTGATGATCCAGAACTGGCCATAAAACTGCTTTCTCAGATAATTAAAGGAGCTCAAGGCTCTGGTGTTGCCTCTACCATTAAACACTTTCCAGGCGATGGTGTTGATTACCGCGACCAACACTTACTAACTACTGAGAACACACTCTCCATGAAAAAATGGGAAAAAACTTATGGAAAAGTTTTCCAAGCTTTGATTGATGGAGGAGCAAGTGCTGTGATGACTGGACATATACGTTTACCAGCCTACCAAACCGATTCAATAAATGGCTTTTTGCCACCTGCAACTTTGTCTCGTCAGCTTACTACTGATCTACTAAAAAAGAAAATGGGATTTAAAGGAGTTGTTGTTTCAGATGCTTTAAACATGAGCGGTTTTCACCAGTATTATCCTACTCGGATTTCGGCACAAATAGCCAGTTTTAAAGCAGGAAGTGACGTATTGTTGTGGCCCGACCATGCCTTCATGGACACTTTGGAAGCTAAAATATTAAATCATGAAATACCAATGTCACGTTTGGATGACGCTGTATCAAGAGTTTGGGCACTTAAGAAAAAACTGAACTTGATGAATAATAATTCAAAGGTATTTAGAGAATTATCAAGCTCAGATAAAAAATTCGCAGGAAACACAGCAAAAGATATTGCTAAAAAGGCTGTGACCTTAGTTGCAAATAAAAGGAATAGTTTGCCATTAAACCCGGCAAAAGATAAAAAGATATTGTTTAAGGTTATTACCTCCCCAACCGACGTATCTTTTCAAATGAAAAATTTCCAAACAACTTTTGATGCCTTGAACGATTTAGGCTTCACTGTGGATACCACGCTAAATGCCTATGACAAATATCCTGCTGGATTTTATGACCAATACGATAAAATGGTTTTTGCATTTATACGAAATCCCAGACCTGGAAGAATAACATTAATGGAAGCTACAGAAGGAAAATTTATTTGGAATATCAATTCATTAGACCCTGAAAAAGTGGTAATCATTTCGTATGGCGACCCTTATCTTCACGATCGATACTTTGAGCGCATTGGAACTTCTGTAAACGCTTATTTCTATAATACTGCAACACAATTACAAGTGGTAAAGGCAATTACAGGTCAAATTCCTTTTCAAGGAAAATCACCAGTAAAATTAACTAGATTAAAGTTTGATTTAGAGTAATCATTTCAATAATCACTAAAATTAACCGGAACGATTCTTTTTGCATAAAGCTCTAAATGCAGCTGTAAAGGACAAAATATCGTTCCGGTTGAATATAAGAGAAGCCTGAGTAAGTTCTATGGATTCTTTAAGAGAGAAAACCTTAATAAAATATCTTTTTTTAACATTTTGTACTTAAAGTAATTATGCGCAGTAAAAACAAACTTATCGTTTTAGCAACAATTGTATTGTGCAGTTGTTCGTCAACAGCACTAAAAAATAAGCAGATCGAAAATAAAAACCTCGTTCAAATGTTCAGCGGTGCAGGAAGAAAAATAAAAGTTTTCACAAGTGCAAAAGACCTGAATTTGAGGCTTACAAAAACAGGCGAATTTTCTTTTTCAATAGCAAAGCAACCTACAGAAGGAGGACTTTCGGTATTCGTCAATCCTACCAAAACTTTTCAGTCTGTTTTGGGGATTGGTGGAGCTATTACCGATGCTTCTGCAGAGGTTTTTGCCAAACTTTCACCAGAAAAACAACAAGAATTACTTGATGCCTATTATAGTAAAAATGGGATAAATTACTCCTTAATGCGGACCAGTATTCATAGCTGCGATTTTAGCAGTTCTAGTTATACTTACATCCAAGAGGGAGATAAAGATCTAAAAACATTTGATATTGAACCCGACAGAAAATTACGGATTCCATTAATCAAAAAAGCATTTGCATCTGCTGGTGCTAACATGAACCTTTTTGTGAGTCCTTGGAGCCCACCAGCATTTATGAAAGACAATAATAATATGTTACGTGGTGGTAAACTACTCCCTGAGTATTACCAAGCATGGGCTAACTATTTTGTGAAATTTATTCGAGAGTATGAAAAAGAAGGCATCCCGATTTGGGGGCTTACCATTCAAAATGAGCCAATGGCCACACAGACATGGGAATCGTGTATTTATACTGCAAGCGAAGAACGGGATTTTCTGAAAAACTTTCTTGGACCAAGTATGGAGAAAGCTGATCTTGGTGATAAAAAAATCATTGTTTGGGACCACAACCGCGATCTAATAGTCAATAGAGTTAATACTATCTTTAACGATCCTGAGGCCGCAAAATATGCATGGGGAACAGGTTTTCATTGGTACGAAACTTGGAGAGGAGGCGAAGCTTTATGGCGTAACCTAGCTAAAGTAAAAGAGGAATTTCCTGACAAAAATCTTATTTTCACCGAGGGGTGTAATGAGAGATTTAGCCGTGATGAATACCAACGTTGGTCAAATGGAGAACGATATGGAGAATCAATGATTAACGATTTTAATAATGGTACAGTTGCATGGACTGACTGGAATATTTTATTAAACGAAAAAGGAGGTCCTAACCATGTTGGTAATTTTTGTTTTGCTCCGATTCATGCAGACACTCGAACAGATGAGCTTATTTATACACCATCTTATTATTTTATTGGGCATTTTTCTAAGTTTGTTCAACCTGGAGATAAACGAGTAAGTACAGCAACAAGTTTTTCATCCTTGTTAAGTACTTCGTTTGTTAATAAGGAAGGGAAGATAACAACAGTTGTTATGAATAAATCAGATAAAAATATTCAGTATGATTTATATGTAAATGGTTATAGTGCATCGCTGAAGATTCCATCTCGTTCAATCCAAACATTGATTTACTAAGTTAAAATAGCAATTCTTGAAATGATGAGAGGAAGTTTATAGGAGAAAAGTAAAAGTATATAATTTGTACTCAGAACGATAAGGTTTAATTAAAAGCATATACTGAAGCATTTGTATAAAATTTTTTTTAAATAGTTCTGATTTCAAAATAGTAATGCCGAATGCTAAAAGTAAGTAATAATGAAAAAAAATAAATTAGTGCTGTATCTACTATTTCTGATAGTTAATATTGGTTATGCGCAGGATAGGACTATAAAAGTTTGGGATAATAATGCTCCAGATATAAGTAATTCTCCAAGAAAGGAGATTATGAAAAAGGATGCATTTGGTAATTTAATAGTATACAATATTTCAGAAGCTGAATTGTATGTTTACTTGCCTGACGAAAAGAAAAGGACTGGTGCAGCTGTTATTGTTTGTCCTGGAGGAGGCTATGGTATTGAAGCTATTGATCATGAAGGACATGCTTATGCCAAATTCCTTAAAGATAATGGTATTGTTGGGGTTGTATTAAAATACAGATTACCCTATGGAATGTCTTCAGTACCTATTAGTGATGGTTTACAAGCTGTTCGTTTAGTTAGAAGTAAGGCCAAAGAGTGGCATGTTGATGCTAATAAAATCGGAATTGCAGGTTTTTCTGCCGGTGGTCATTTAGCTTCAACTATTGGAGCCAAATGGGATTTAGGACAGAGAGATTCAAATGATGTTATAAAGAAGTTAAGTAGTCGTCCTGATTTTATGTTACTGTTTTATCCTGTTATAAGCTTTAAAGAAGATATTGGTCATATGGGAACTCGTACAAATCTAATTGGAGAAACTCATAGTTGGCAAAAAATTAAGCAATATTGCAATGAACTAAAAGTAACAAAAGAAACACCTCCAACCTTTCTTCTGCATTGTCATGATGATATCTTAGTTTCTTCAATCAATTCTATTGAGTACTACAAGGCATTAAGAAATGCTAAAGTGGATTGTGAAATGCATATTTACCCCAAGGGCGGTCATGGTTTTGGTATGAATATACAGGATTTATCCGTTGATGTGTGGCCAAAATTATCAGTAAAATGGATTGAAGCAACTTTAAAATAATAATACTTCATTGTATTCAGGATGTAAAAATGCTATATGTTTCATTTTGAGTATTGATTTGAATGATCTGTACAGTAGTTTACTATGGACTATTTATCAATTATTGTTGTAAATGATTTCTGTAGTTGATTTTCTCCCTCAAGTTAAGATGTCTACAAGTAAAGAGGTACAGCATCCAATATCTATATTAGTAAAATCTATAAATTTGGAAGTAACAATGAAATTGTGACAAAATTAGAATGACTTATACATATTTAAAGAAAGTACTTAGTTAGGTACAAGTAAATAGTATACAAATTTGTTTTAGGGTTATTGTCGTGATTATTGGATGTAAACTCCTTTAGTTGCGACATTTTTTTTATAAATGGTGATTTAAGAAAAGAGTTAAAATCTAGTTCTTGTATGATAGTTTAGTATTTGATTCAGAATAGTTTTGTTTGAAAGAATTCCAATAGACCTTTGGGCTGATATTCTTGATTTTAAGAAATCAGTCATTTGTAAAAAGGTGAGGTTTAAGTAAATATCATATTTACTGGAAAGTTCACTTTATTAAAAAAAAAGAAATTATTTTCTATTTGAAGATTCCCTTTCAATTAAATTAACAGGAAGTACTATTGTTTCTTGTTTGTTACCCGTTTTGTTATTGATGATATCCAAAAGAAGCTCAGTTGCCTTGGTTCCTACATCAAAACCAGATTGCTCTATGGTAGTTAAAGATGGATTTAAATATTCAGAAAAAGGCTCATTGCTAAAACCAACAATTGCTAAATCTTCAGGAATACGAATGCCATTTTCTTTTGCATAAAGAATAATGCTTAGTGCAGATGTATCATTTGCTGCAAATATTGCATCAGGTGGATTCGCTGATTCCATTAATCTTTTTGCACAAGCCATTCCATCTTCTCTCGTTAAAGGACTTTCTATAATTAAATCATCATCAACCGAAATATTGTGTTTTCTTAAGGCTTTTAAATAGCCTTGGTGTCTGTTAATGTAAATATTAAGGTGTTGTGGTCCGCTAATGTGTGCAATTCGTTTGCATCCTTTTGATATTAAATGTTCCGCAGCTAAAAAACCACCTTTAAAATCATCTACAACAACCTGACTTGTTTCCAATTCATCACAAACTCGATCGAAAAATACCAAAGGAATGTTTCTGTTTGTGAAGGTTTTGTAATGATCGTAATTCTCTGTATTAATGGCTATTGAGGAAATTACACCATCTACGCGACTGGCAAATAGAGTTTGAACGCAATCAGATTCTCTCGACTCTTGATCGTTCGATTGACAGATGATTACATTGTAACCTTTTGTTCTTGCCAACTCTTCAATACCTGTAATTGCTGATGAGAAAAAGTATCTACTAATACGAGGAATAATAACACCAATTGTATTTGTGCAACTTGTGCGCAAATTGGAAGCTAAGGCATTTGGTTGATAGCCTAACTTTTTAGCCATATCTCGAACCGCCTTTTTTGTTTTTTCACTAATTCTCGAATTGTCATTTAAAGCTCTAGATACTGTAGAACCTGAAATGTTTAATGCTTTTGCAATATCATGAATTGTAATGTTGCTTTCCTTCTTCATATAACTATAATGCGGTATTTAAACTGATACAAAGATGCATATTATTTTTATAAATGCATGCAAAAAATAAAAATAAGGATAATCGATTGCACTAATGTATTTATTTTAATCAAATATAAATTGTTTTGGTACGGCCTGTTTTTAAAGGTTTGTCGGTGTCTGTAGGGTTTTCTAGAATGTGAAATTTATTGAAATAAAAATAAAATACGGACAATCGATTGCACAATTCAATTGCATTTCATTTCTTTGTAACAGGAAAGTGATCATGTTGTTTTCCTAGGAATTTATAAAATCATATAGTAATAATATAAAAATAGGAGCTATGGCTGTAAAGTACGACGAGAGATATGCAACTCATCCTGCAGATGCAAAGAGTTATGACACAACTAGATTAAGAGATGAATATTTGGTTCAGAACTTAATGGAGGAAGGAACAATCAACTTAAGTTATTCTCAGTACGATAGATTTCTTGTTGGAGGAGTAGTTCCAACAGCAGAAGCTTTAGTGTTGGAATCAATTGATCCATTAAAAGCGGATTACTTTTTAGAAAGAAGAGAATTAGGAGTAGTTAATGTTGGAGGAAAAGGAAGTGTAAGTGTTGATGGTGTAGTATACGAACTAGATTACAAAGAAGCACTTTACGTTGGAAAAGGAAACAAAGAGATTATTTTCTCTAGCGCTGATGCTAAGTCTCCTGCTCATTTTTATTTGAACTCTGCACCTGCACATGAGGTTTTTCCAAATGTAAAAGTAGGTCGTGAAGATGCGATTGTTGTAGAATTGGGAGAACCTGAAAATTCTAATCGCAGAACATTAAATAAGCTTATTGTATCTGACACTATTAAAACAAACCAGTTGCAAATGGGAATGACCGAATTGCACCCTGGAAGTGTTTGGAATACAATGCCAGCTCACACACACAGCAGAAGAATGGAGGCTTATTTCTATATCGAAGTGCCAAAAGGACAAGCTGTTTGTCACTTTATGGGTGATCCTAAAGAAACTCGTCACATTTGGATGAGTAACGAAGAAGCAGTTTTCTCACCAACATGGTCGATTCACTCTGCTGCAGGAACAAGCAACTATACTTTTATTTGGGGTATGGCAGGTGAAAACTTGAATTATGGTGATATGGATGTTTGCCAACCAGACGAAATGAGATAATCAGGCAATTTTATTTGTTAATGTATAATATATTTTAAGTTATGATATTGGATTTATTTAAGTTAGATGGTAAGGTTGCATTGGTAACTGGAGCTACTCATGGTATCGGTATGGCAATTGCAACAGCATTAGCCGAGGCGGGTGCAAAAATTGTAATTAACGATATTTCAGAAGAAAATTTGAACAGAGGTATTGCAGATTACGCAAAAAAAGGAATCGATTGTAAAGGTTATATTTTTGATGTAACTGATGAGCCTGCAGTTATTGCTGGTGTTGCACAAATTGAAGAAGAAGTTGGTCCTATTGGTATTTTGGTAAACAATGCTGGAATTATCAAACGTGTGCCAATGCAAGATATGGAAGTGAAAGATTATCGTCAAGTAATTGATATTGATTTAGTAGGTCCTTTTATCATGGGAAAATATGTTGGTCGTAAGATGATCGAGCGTCGTGAAGGTAAGATTATCAACATTTGTTCAATGATGAGTGAGCTTGGTCGTAATGATGTTTGTGCTTATGCATCAGCAAAAGGTGGACTAAAAATGTTGACTAAAAATATGGCAACAGAGTGGGCTAAATATGGTATCCAAACAAATGGTATTGGACCAGGATATTTTGCTACATCTCAAACTGCTGCTATCCGTGAAGACGGACATCCATTTAATGAATTCATCATTAATAGAACTCCAGCAGCTCGTTGGGGAGATCCAGAAGATTTGGGTGGAACAGCAGTATTCTTAGCTTCAAAAGCATCTGATTTTGTAAATGGACATGTGGTTTATGTTGATGGTGGTATTTTAGCAACCATCGGTAAGCCTTCTAATGAAGAATAGTTAGTTGTGGATTGAGGGAATAAAAAGGGTATTATGGATGATACTGAGGAGTTAATCCATAGTCCTTTTATTCCTCATTTTTACATCAAATATGTCTGTGTTTCAGGATCTAAAATACTTTGTATGATAAAATATAGTTTTGTTGTTGCTGTAATGGCTACCGTTTTAAGCGCATGTAGTTCATCTACTACTCTAGAGTTAAAGAACGAAATGGCGCAAGCTCGAAAAGATGCACCTGTTGTTATTACTAGAGCAGAAGTAAAGAAATTAGTTGGAGAGATTCCTGCAGAAAAAATACCTGTAGTCGTAAATGCTCAGGGGAATACAATACCATCTCAGGTTGATGATTTAGATCAGGACGGAAAGTGGGATGAGTTAGCTTTGGTTTGTGATTTTACTGCAAACGAAGTAAAGAAATTTAAGGTGAATTTTGTTGATGTAGATAAAGCACCAAAGTTTACCATCCGTACAAATGTACGATTAGGATTAGGGACTAAAGAAAAAGGATATAAAGGTACAGATCATGCCATCTCACCAAAAGCATATACAGGATTACCATTAATGTATCAGGCCGAAAGTATTAGCTGGGAAAATGATGTAATGGGTTTTCGAAATTATTTTGACTGTAGAAATTCAAAAGATCTTTTTGGGAAATTGGTACCAGAAATGGTAATGGATAAATTGGCGACAAAAGGAAGTGGTTCTTACCATGATTTATCTGATTGGGGTATGGATGTATTGCATGTTGGGCCATCTCTTGGAGCTGGTGGTATAGCGATGTTTCAAAATGATTCTCTATATCGTTTAGGAAGTACTGAAAAATTTGAGTTTCAAGTGATTTCAAGAGGACCTGTTCGTTCTATTTTCGACATGAAATATGAAGGATGGAATGTAGAAGGTAAAATGCTTAGTGCTGTAGAAAGAGTTAGTGTGTGGGCAGGCAAATACTGGTTCCAAAGTGATGTTACTGTTCAAGGAATTGACAAAGAATCGGAATTAGCGATCGGAATTGTTACTAGTTATTTACAAGATAAGAAGCCTTTTGCCTTTACTGCAAATAAAGAATACGCAGCTGTTGCAACCCACGATATTCAATCTTTGAATAAAGACTATTTAGGAATGGGAATTTTGTTGAAATCACAAGGGAAAAATCAAATTGGTGATGCTCCTGTTTTGCCTGAAGAAGTGATTAAAGGATCGCGTTGGAATCAACCTGTTGGTGAAACAACTTTTGTAACACAAAAAATACAGAATAATAAGTTGGCAACGCACTACTTTTTTGCCGCTTGGGAATTAGAGAATAAAGAATGGGCACAACAAGAGAATTTTGAGAATCTGATGAAAAATCAGGCCGAGGAATTGAGTTCTCCTATTTCAATTGCAATAAAATAATTTTTTCAGATAAATAAAGATTGATAAGTGATGAGTAATAAAGTAATTACTTTTGGTGAAATCATGTTGCGTTTAACAACTCCTGGATATGAGCGATTTTCGCAAGCATCAGAGTTTACAGCAACCTATGGTGGAGGAGAAGCAAACGTAGCAGTATCATTAGCAAATTATGGAATTGAATCTAGTTTTGTAACTCGATTGCCAAAAAATGATATTGCACGTGCATGTGAAATGGATTTGAAAAAATACGGTGTAAGTACCGCCGATGTTATTTACGGTGGCGACCGATTGGGAATTTATTTTCTAGAGGTTGGAGCTGTTAGTCGAGGTAGTAAAGTAGTTTACGATCGTGCTAATTCTGCTATTGCAGAAATTGAGGCAGGAATGATCGATTGGGATAAAGTATTTGAAGGAGGCAATTGGTTTCATTGGACTGGAATTACACCTGCAATTTCTCAAGGAGCAGCAGATGCTTGCTTGGAAGCAATTAAGGCAGCAAACGAAAGAGGTATCACAGTTTCTTGTGACCTTAATTATCGTAAAAACCTTTGGAGATATGGTAAAACTGCAGGCGAAGTAATGCCTGAATTAGTTGCTGGTACCGATGTAATTTTAGGTAATGAAGAAGATGCAGCAATGGTTTGTAGCACGATAATATAATTATGAGTTATGAATGATTAATTATCAATGAATATTCTTCATCAATAATTAGTAATTCATAATTCTCAATTCGTAATTAAATTGAAATGGCTAGATTTTCAAGAATTGAAGTAGCATTAAAAATGAAAGAAACAGGTATGATTCCTGTATTTTTTCATTCAGATATAGATGTATGCAAGAATGTATTAGCAGCTTGTTATTATGGAGGTGCTCGATTATTCGAATTTGTAAATAGGGGAGATTTTGCACATGAAGTTTTTGCAGAATTGATAAAATGGTCTGAAACGGAATGTCCTGAAATGATATTGGGTGTTGGATCTGTAATTGATGCTGGAACAACTTCATTATACCTGCAATTGGGAGCAAATTTTGTAGTGTCACCAATTCTAAATCCAGAAATGGCAAAAGTATGTAACCGCAGAAAGGTTGCATGGTCGCCAGGATGTGGTTCATTAACAGAGATTTCTTACGCAGAAGAATTGGGAGCCGAAGTGGTGAAAATTTTCCCTGGAGCACAGGTTGGTGGACCTGAGTTTGTAAAAGCGGTAAAAGGACCGTTCCCATGGTCATCTATAATGCCAACAGGAGGAGTGAAACCTGAAGAAGAGAATTTAAAATCCTGGTTTGATGCAGGTGTTCACTGTGTTGGAATGGGATCTCAACTAATGGTGAAAAACGAGGATGGATCTTTTAACTATCCAGAGATTGAAGAGTCCTGTAGTAAGGCTTTTAGAATCATTGAAAAATTAAAATCATAAAGGAATTATTCCTTTTAAAATGAATTAATATGACTGCAATAACTATAGAAAAACCAGTAGGAAAGTATAGGTATCGAATTTTGGCTATGCTCTTTTTTGCCACTACGATTAATTATATGGATCGTAGTATCATGGGTGTATTAGGACCAACCTTAATGGACCGATTTAGTTGGACTAATGCCGATTACGGTTATATTAATATGGCTTTTAAAGCAGCCTATGCAATTGGTATGCTTTCAATGGGGGGCTTAATTGACCGATTTGGAACTAGAATAGGATATACCATTTCAATTGCTATTTGGAGTATATTTGGTGCACTACATGCTGCAGTTCGTCCAGCGTTTGCATTAGTAGGGTTTATTAGTGCTCGTTTTGGTTTGGGTATTGGTGAAGCCGGTAACTTTCCAGCTGCAGTAAAAACGGTTGCAGAGTGGTTTCCCAAAAAAGATCGTGCTTTTGCTACAGGTATTTTTAATGCAGGTTCAAATGTTGGAGCTGTATTGGCTCCTGCAATAATTCCTTTAGTGGTTGCTGCAAATGGTGACAATTGGCAATTTGCCTTTTTGGTAACAGGTGCTTTTAGTGCAATATGGGTTATTTTGTGGCTTAAAATTTACAAAAAACCAGAAGAACACACTAAGGTTTCCAAAGAGGAATTGGAATATATTTTACAAGATAATAAGCCAGTTGATGCGGAGAAAGAAAACGAGAAAGTGTCATGGGCAAAAGTATTGCCATTAAGACAAACTTGGGCATTTGCTATTGGTAAAATTACCGATGCGGTCTGGTTCTTTTTTATGTTTTGGAGTGGGATATTCTTCAAGCAAAAGTTTGGTTTAGATAGTATTAAAGAACTTGGAGGAGCTCTTGTTGTTATTTATTTAGTAGCCGATTTCGGAAGTATTGGTGGAGGATATTTGTCTAAATTCTTCATTAATCGTGGTTGGACCTTAAATGCGGCTCGTAAAGTTTCCTTATTGATATGTGCTCTTTGTATTGCACCTGTTTCTTTTGCTGCTTTAACTGATAATGTGTGGGTTGCCGTTGCTTTAATCGCTTTAGCATCAGGTGGACACCAAGCTTGGTCAGCAAATTTATTTACGCTTGTTTCAGATGTAATGCCTAAAAAATCAATTGCTTCGGTTGTTGGAATTGGAGGGATGGTTGGTGCAATATCAGGTATGTTAGTCGATTTTGCTTTAGGGCAAGGATTAGATGCTTCAGGAAACTCATTCTATTTTTGGATGTTTTTAGTTGCTGGTTTGCTTTACATGGTAATTCTTGGAATTATTCATTTAATGTTACCGAAACTAACTCCTTTGGATGAAAATTTTAAGATTGTTTCAGAATAATATCGTGATTTAGTATACATTTATTGGTTAGATGTAACAAGCTTGTATTCTTTTGAATGCAAGTTTGTTTTTTTAACGCCAATTTGTAGATTTTACATTTATGATGAGAGTGTTTATTCTTTATGAGTCTACTTGTAAATAGTACCCAATCCAAGTCCTCGGGTACATATGTAGTAAAGCTTAGCGAGGCCAATTGTATATTTTTTGATTCATTTCACCGATCTATTCTATGCAGAATGTTTACTCGCTCTAAGCGATCCTCTCAACTTCTTTTTTAGGAAGTTTCGACTCAAACCAATGTCTCAATTGTATCACTTACCTTTTTGAATCATAGATATTAATTGTCTCTTTTCTCATTCACAATTCCATATGCAAGCGAGGAATTTTTTGTATTGATAGTTGAATTTTTTTGTTTGGTTCGTTTTTCAATTGTTTAGATTGTAATAAACAAATGTATTCGTTTTAGTAAGAAGCAGTTGATATTGTCCTGATTTTTCTTCTTATCTTTCTATCCAATTTCCATTACAAATACGATACAAAACACACACAACTAATGAGTAAACTACTAAACCTTGGACAAGCAGTTTTAATAATGTTATTGCTTTTTTCTTGTAAAACACCAACACCAAAAGATTTGGGAAAAGAAATTTTAATTCCGCAACCAACAAATTTAATTGCGACTGGAAGTTCTTTCGACTGGACTGCAAAAACAAAAATATATGTTGAAGAAGGCAGAGAAGACAGTAAAGGAGTTGCTAATTATATAGCAGATTTAATTGCTCCAGCTACTGGTTATACCACGGAAGTGGTAAGTGCAACTAATCCAGCAAGTAACAAAGGAATTGCTTTGGTGATATCAGAAAATGAAAGTTTGGGAGAGGAAGGTTATAAATTAACAATTGACGAAAAACGAGTTATTATTGCGGCTAATAAAGCTGCTGGACTGTTTCGAGCAGTACAAACCATTAGACAGCTTTTGCCAGCAAAAATTGAATCGGATAGTTTGCAAACGGGTCCTTGGGAATTGGCTAGTGGAACTATAGAAGATGCTCCGAACTATGAGTACAGAGGAGCTATGTTAGATGTGGTTCGTCACTTTTTTGGTGTTGAGGATGTGAAACGATTTATCGATTTAATTGCGACCTATAAAATGAACGTACTTCATCTACACCTTACAGATGATCAAGGATGGAGAATTGAGATTAAATCGTGGCCAAATTTAACCAAACATGGTGGAAGCACTCAAGTTGGAGGAGGTAAAGGTGGTTTCTATACGCAAGAGCAATATGCCGATATTGTGAAATACGCACAAGAACGATACATTACCATTATTCCAGAAATTGATATGCCAGGACATACCAATGCTGCTTTGGCATCCTATGCCGAATTGAATGCCAACAACAAGGTGACAGAATTATACACAGGTACTCATGTTGGCTTTAGCACTTTGGCTACTGATAAGGAAATTACCTATCAGTTTGTTGATGATGTAATTCGTGAATTGGCAGCCATTACACCAGGAGAATATATTCATATTGGTGGTGATGAATCGCATGTAACCAAGAAAAAGGATTACATCTATTTTGTGAATCGAGTGCAAAAAATTGTCACGAAGCACAAGAAAAAAATGATCGGTTGGGCCGATGTTGCTGCAGCGGAATTGGAAGATAATTCATTAGCACAATTTTGGCAAACCAAGCCAAAGAATGCCTTATTAGCAGTCAAGCAGAATGTAAAAATCATTATGTCTCCGGCTAACCGAGCCTATTTAGATATGCAGTACGATTCCATTTGTCCTTTAGGTTTGCATTGGGCTGGATATGTAGATGTTGATCATGCTTACGATTGGAATATTGAAAATTTTGTTGAAGGAATCAGTAAAGAAAATATTGTTGGAATTGAAGCGCCGCTTTGGGCCGAAACAATCGAAACAATAGACGATATTGAATACCTGGTTTTTCCTCGTTTACCCGGATATGCTGAATTGGGCTGGTCGAAAAGTGAAAATAAAAATTGGGATGAATACAAGATTCGTTTGGGCAAGCAGAAAGAACGCTTTGAGTATATGAAGATTAATTATTATCAATCTCCAAAAATACCTTGGGCTGTTGAGGAAGTAGCGCCTGTAGTTGAGTAATTTTTAGTTAAACATATTTGAAGTCACCTAAAATTCGGATCATTTTTGTAGTCGATTTTTTAGGTGACTTGTTTTTATAAGCTACTTAAAGCCTATATTTGTTGAAGCATAGAATAGCTTTGGCTATTGGATAATAAAATAGATAAGAATAGAATGTATAAATATTTATTTGGACCTGTTCCTTCAAGAAGACTAGGCATGTCTTTGGGAGTTGATTTAGTTCCTAAAAAAGTGTGTAGTTTGGATTGTGTTTATTGTGAAGTAGGTAAAACCACAAAACTTTCACTCGAGCGCAAAGAGTATATTAATGCAGACTGCATAAAAGATGAATTAACGCATTACCTAAAAAATAATCCTAGCCCCGATTACATTACCATAACCGCATCGGGAGAACCAACATTAAATCAGCATTTAGGTGCAATTATCGATTTTATAAAGCAAACTAAAGCAGATATTCCCGTTGCTCTAATAACGAATGGTAGCTTACTTTACGATCCAGAAGTAAGAAGAGAGATGATGAAAGCGGACCTTTTACTTCCTTCTCTTGATGCTGCAACAGATGATGTTTTCAAAAAAATTAATCGCCCAGCAGAGGATTTAACTGTGAAGATGTGCATTGAAGGAATTATTTCTTTGCGTAAGGAATTTGAGGGTAAAATTTGGCTTGAGGTATTTATTTTACCTGGGTACAATGATAGCAAAGAAGAGCTGACTGCTCTTAAAGAAGTCATTTTAAAAGTAAATCCTGATTCAATTCATCTTAATACACTGGATAGACCAGGAACAGTAGTTAACCTGAGAGGAGCAAGCAGAGAAGAGTTACAAAGGGTTGTAGATTTTTGGCAAATGGATAAGGTCGAAATTGTTGCCAAGTTAAAGCAAGTTGAAACGCAGCAATCTTATCGGAAAGATACAGCAAGTGCAATTTTGGAAACAGTTGCCAGAAGACCTTGTACATTGGAAGATTTGACTAAAATGTTAGGCTTAAAAAGTGAGGAGATCGAAAAACAGCTTAAGCAGTTGATTGAAGAATGTAAGCTCGAATCTGTAGCACAAGATAGAGGTGTTTTTTATCAGTTGTTGGAAAAGGATATGGACTGATCATCAAATCGTTAAAAAAATAATTGAAGTTTTCCTGATATCATTGGCATTCTGGAACAACATAAAATAAGAATGCGATAAATTAGAAACCTAATACAATTTCTTTCGTAAATAATGATATCTCTAAAATTAAAAAGAGATATGATTTGGTAAATGGCAGTAGCAAAACTGCTTTTTAGATTCAATTAAAAGTTGACGGATATGTATACAAATTTATCAGAAATTCAACAGCAAAATTATTATAATTTATGTGGAGAGACCTATCAAAGGTCAGAGATGAAAGGACGATTTTCTACCAGTAAGCCTTACAATAACGAGCTTTATAAATTTTCTCCATGGGGATTTGAATATATTTTCGACAAAGAGAATGGTTATCTGCTTTGTGAATTATCTCATAAAATTGCAGATAAGAGAATGTATGGTTGGGATCAGAATGGAGAAGAACTGCCAAAAGAAATTGTTTCGAAATATTTTAAAAGCAACAAAGTAGCTTAACGATTTGCATTATAGTTTAGAATTAAAAATAATGGTTCAGCCGACTTCGAAAGATGTCGGTTTTTTTATGCCTTTAAATATTTCATTTTGAAATGAATTGGGATCAAGTCTAATTCTTTGTAAATCTAATTTTATATGTATATTTACAAACCGACCGAACGGTCAGTGAGTTGAGGTAATCTAAAATTTATGGATAAAAGACAGCATATACTCGAGGTAGCAACCAAATTGTTTTCAGAAAGAGGATTTGAAAAAACACCACTTTCGGCAGTTTGTGAAGCTGCAAATGTGTCCAAAGGACTAATATTTCATCATTTCAAAAATAAAAATAACTTATTAAGAGAGATTTTTAAATCAACAACAGAATTAATTGTTCAGATTAATGAATCCAAAACAAATCAGCTTTCAGGCAAAGAAAGATTGCTTGAACTAATTGATTCCTTTTTTCTACAATTAGAAGTAGACAAGTTGTTTTTTCAGCTCAACTTAAATGTGATTTTGCAGCCCACCACAAGAGAGATCTTAAATGATCTGATTGAGGAAAGATCTTCATTCATCATGAAATCGGTGAGGCGCATATTTAATGAAATAGATCTTGAAAATTCACTTGTGAAAAGCTACCTTTTTATTGCGGAGTTGGATGGAATTGCTTTAAATTATTTAGGGATTTTTGAAGATTATCCTTTACATGAAATCAAGGAAGAACTGATAAAGAAATACAACTAGAAATGAAGTTTAATACAATAGATAACAACGAAACGATTGCTCAATTACGAGTAGAATTATATAAGAAACTAAGAGGTCCAATAGATGCTATGTGGGAGCAATTGTATATTGCTTCTGCTCAACATTACACAATTGAGAAAGATTCAAAAACAATTGGCTATTGTTGTATTGACGAAGTGAAAAGTTTGAAGCAGATATTTCTGATTGACGATTACATTTACTTAACGATGCAAACCATTAATGCTTTAATTAATGAGGACTTGATTTGTAAGGCTAGTGTAAGTGCTAACGAGCCAATTTCATTTAATGCCTGTTTGTTTTATGCGAAATCGATGCACACAAATACATTTTGTTTTGAATATTCGAATAGGGCAATAAAAAATGGAACAGACATACCAATAGTGCCAGTTTCTGAAAAGGATATGGCTTCAGTAAAGGCATTCTTTAAAAATCAAATAGGCTTTGATGATACCTTCGGATATACTGAAAATCTAGTACAAAGAAAGGAGTTATACCTTGTTAAAGAAGGTGACTCAATAGTTGCAACTAGCGAGTGTCGATGGAGTGACTCACAAGTTGAATTTGCCGATTTAGGCGTAATTGTAAGTAAGGATCATCAAGGAAAAGGAATTGCGACCCAAATTTTAAAACAGCAAATAAAAAGAGTTCTAAAAGCGAATAGAAAACCAATTTGTTCAACGACTTTAGATAATGTTGCGTCGAAAAAAGCGATAGAAAAAGCTGGTTTTCACTGTTCTAATATCATTTTTGATCTTAACTTTATAGAATAGGTAAAATAATAACAATGAAACTAGAAGAATTAGGATACAACAATAAGCTTGGTGACTATAGAATCGATCAAAATTTAAGTGAATTAGAAATTGGTCGAATTACATTGGAACACAAGGAAAGGTATGTTGTGAAAACTCCTGACCATGAATTCGAGGCCGAATTGATGGGGAATATAAGGTTTACAGCAGAAAGTAGATACGACTTTCCAGCAGTAGGAGATTGGGTGGCTTTCTCCGCATATGATGAAGGAAAAGCACTTATTCATGCTATTTATCCAAGACATTCTATTTTGGAAAGAAAAGCAGTTGGAAAATCAGGACAAGTACAAATTATTGCTACAAATATCGATTGTGCTCTAATTGTTCAAGCGGTAGATCGTGATTTTAATGTAAACAGAATAGAACGCTATTTGACCATCTGCCATGCTTCTAATGTTGAGCCCTTAATTGTGTTGAGCAAAATCGATTTGATTGATGAGTTGGAATTAGAAGCCATAAAGGATCAAATAGAGCAGCGAGTGAAAGACATTCCGGTAATTGCCATTAGCAGTATTCAAGCCGTTTATGCTCAGCTCGAAGAATTAATAAAGCCAGGAAAGACCTATTGTCTATTGGGTTCATCGGGAGTCGGTAAATCAACATTGCTTAATGCGCTCTCGGGTAAGGAGCAGATGAAGACAGGGGAAATTAGTTCAAGTGTTAACAAAGGAAAGCATGTTACCTCTCATCGAGAGTTGATAGTTTTAGAGAGTGGAGGAATAATAATTGATAATCCCGGTATGCGCGAGGTAGGAATCGCCGATACAAGTGGAGGTTTAGAGATGACCTTCGACACCATTTTAGCCTATGCTGAAAATTGCAGGTACAAAGATTGTTCTCATTTGCACGAAAAAGGTTGTGCTATTTTAGCAGCAGTTGACTCGGGCGAAATAGATGCTGATTCTTATGCGAACTATTGCAAAATGGAAAAAGAAAAAATGCATTATGAATCGGATGCTCTGGAAAGAAAAAAGAAAGACAAAGACTTTGGGAAGATGGTTAAGAATGTAAAAAAGCAACGTAAAAACAGTAAGTTTTAATGAATATGATTGAATCGAAAAGAACTTTATTAAGACCCATTGCGGCTAGTGATAAAAAGGCTGTTTTTTCTTATCGTTCAGATGCAGAAACCAATAAATACCAAGGTTTTGTTCCGAAAAACATAGATGAAGTTGCCGATTTTATAGCTAGAAATCCCACTGATTTTAATCAAGCGGATACTTGGTTTCAATTGGTTATTATCGATCGGGAAAGTGATTGCTTAATTGGCGATATTGGCATTCATTTTATAGATGAATATCAAGTAGAAATAGGCTGCACATTGGCCAAGCAATTTCACGGAAAAGGATATGCCACCGAAACTTTGCATGCAGTAATTGATCATTTGTTTATGCAACAGAACAAGCATAGAGTTATTGGTTCAATCGATCCATTAAATACAAGCTCTATTGGCCTACTGGAACGATTAGGATTTCGGAAAGAGGCTCACTTTAAACAAAGCCTCTTGATTGATGGAGAATGGGTTGATGACATTGTTTACGCCATTTTAAAAAGTGAATGGAAGTAAAATATTAGATGTATAATGATTATAGACAAGCCCCAACTTTAATAGAGTTGGGGCTTTTTTTATGTCTTAAAAACACACATAAAGAAGGATTAGTACTTTTTATACAAAGAATTTCTCTTTAGTTAAATTAAAAAGGACTTGTTTGTCTTTAATTAATAAGCATAAGATTATTTAAAGTTTAGGATAAAATTGTTTTGATCACTAAACATAGTTTAGTAGATTCGGAAATCAAATCTGATAATATTTGTTCTTAGCTCTATCTTGTAGATGGCTACAACAATATTAAAGAAGATGTTGAACAATAATAGTAGTTATGAAACAAGGATATAAATATTCATGGAGTGAAATGGAGATTCTTTCTGCTAATTGGAGAAAATTTGCAAAAGATAATTTCGGAAAATCAAGAACAATTGGAGCTAAGTCTTTTGGTAATTGGAGCGACCCAATACTTAGGAAATTTGAATTAAGAATTCCATTCTCACGTAATGAGATAGTTTTTGCTACTTCAGAATTTAAGCCATTAAAAATGACCTATCAGTTTTCTAAAAAAACTAATACTGAATTTTTAATATATCCAGAAGATTTTACCGACAAAGTTGCCAAGCTTTTTGGCTCAAAAGAAATCGAAATTGGAAATGAGAAGTTTGATCAGAGTTTTTTCATTAAAGGCAATAATGAGAAATTTATATGCCAATTATTGAATACTAAGATGCAAGAGTTTCTTTTAAACAATTATATCTCAAATTTTAAACTTTCACAGATTAATAAAGTTGATGTAATTGAGCTTAATATCGTAATCAATGAACTTGAATTATCTGAAATGACAAGAGTTTTAAATTTCTTTAAAAGTTGCATAAAGCTAATTGAAACCTGATAGGAAAGTAATTAGTGATCGGATACTATTTCTTTTAATACCCCAATTCTAAACACCTCATGGATAAATCAACCATTCTAACAATCATTTTTACACTTGTAGTTGTCCTTTACATCTACAAGACAGTAAGTATGTATAGAACCATACAAAAGTCTATTGTGTTAAGCGATAGAGGTAAATTGATTCATTCAACTATGGTTTGGTTGGTTCCTTTTGCGTGGTATGCCATTTTTAAGGGAATAATAGAACACAAGTCGGAAACCATGACCAAAAGCAAAAGAGCCAAACTAAACAAAGGAAAAGGGAGCTTTTATGAAAGTGGTAAAGGTATGCATGGCTGAAGAAAGGAAAAGCAAAGGATAAAGAAGAAATTGAATTGATGAGAAAAAGACAAAGTAAAGAAATATGAATTTTGAATTAAGTTGTAACGAAAGGAGAGTTTTTTCTGCTTCTCGTAAAAGGTATTTTTATTTTATTGGGACAATTTTAATTGGGATTGGAGCAGCAGGCTTATTATATACTGCAGACAAAACTTCTAATTTTTATGGAATATTATTAATTGGTGGCATAATGAATTTGGCAATTGCAATTGTCGGAAAATATTACACCAAAGAGTCAAATTTTATCACAATCAATTCCGAAAATATCGAATTCAAAAACTCAATGCAGAAAGCCAATTCCTTCTTGATGCAAGATTTATTAGATATTAGAATTGAATGCGATAAAGCTGAATTTATTGCAAAGGATCAGAGAGTTGGATCATACGACTTTTCAATTTATTCGGAGTTGGAAAAAATGAATATTCATAAAGCATTATTTAAAATTAAATCACATCATAAATTATCTTAAATGAATCCACTAATATTTCTCTTAATTCTAGTCGTAGTAGGTGTCATTATTTTTATTGGCTATTATTTCAGCACTAAGGCTGTTATAAAACGCAAACTAAAAAAATCAGATTTTAAAAAAATTGCTGATTTTAAAAATGGTGAAGTTGCCAAAATTGTTGGGACAGTTGAGTTTGTAGGTAAACCATTGCATTCACCTCTTTCTAATCGAGAATGTGCACATTACTATGTTCACATCGAGGAAGAAGTGTCGTCGGGTAAGAGTTCAAAATGGGAAACTCTTATTGAAGAAGAGATATCAAGCAAATTTCTAATTAAAGAAGAAGATCATTTTGCGATTATTAATGATAGTAAACTAAAATCCTATATTGTTCAGGATGTGAAATTTTCTTCTGGCTTTTGGACGGATGCAACGGAGAATCTTGAAGCATACTTAAAAAGTAAAGGTGAGGAGAGTGAGGGTTTTCTGGGCATGAATCGAACACTACGTTACAAGGAAGGTGTTCTAGAAAGAGGTGAAAAAATAGCTGTACTTGGCAAGGGAGAATGGAAAGAGCCTGGCCAGTTAGACTTGCCTGAAAAATATGAGAAGGTTTTGGAAATAAAATCGAGTTCTGAAGAAGCAATTTATTTAAGTGATGATCCTGACACTACATTGAAGAATATTGCCAAAGTAAAAAGAGAAGAGTCATCTCGTAAAGAAGTTCAGAAAGAGACTCATAAAGAAAGTAGAAGAGGCAGGTATCAAAAATAATCTTACTACTAGCTTAATAAATATTAGGCTTGCTTATAATCTTGAGTTAAAATGAAAAAAACATTGACGTTTAAATTATAAAAAATAAAAACATGAAAACAAACTTTACTCTTTTTTTAATTGGATTACTTATTTTCTTCTGTTCTGGATTAAAAGCCCAGACTAAGGCAGTGACTGTAAATGGTGACACGATTTATGTGTATGATAATGGCACATGGAGTTTTGAATTACTAGATGAAATGCCCGTAGTGAATGAATTGGATTTTTTAAATGCAGAACTACAAATTGATACTATTAAAACAGAATTTACATGTCCACCTAATGCCAAAAAAGAAGTTGAAAATGCAGAAAAGATCTTTAGAATAAAGTACGATGATAAACTTTGGAAAAGAGTTCCTCCAGCAACTTTAAATGATGAAGCCGAATTTGCTTTCGAATCAAAAAAATCAGATATCTGGTGTGCCGTAATTTCTGAAGAAACTCCTATTCTAGCAGATAAGTTATTGCTCATTGCTAAAAAGAATATGGAAGATTTTTCTGGTACGAAAGCTACATCTCTAAAAACGGAATTGCTAAAAGTGAATGGAAAAGAAGTCATAAGAGGTGTTTTGAGTGCAAATATTTCTGGAATTGCGTTCATATTTGATTCTTATTATTACTCAAATGACTTGGGATCGGTTCAGTTTACTACATGGACAAGTGAAAAGGTTTGGGAGCGTAATGAAATGCAAATTCAGGATTTGTTACATGGTTTTATCGCGGAATGAAATTTTAAGAAAAAAAATAAAAGATTATGGATTTAGTAAGGCCAGAATTTGGATTGGGAATTTGGATGGTTTTTGTGATTTTAGCATTTGCCTTTTTTCTGTATGCAATGGTACACATCTTTAGAGCAAAAGATTTAACAAGCAAAGGGAAGTTTTTGTTTTTCATTTTGGTTTTAGTGATGCCAATTTTGGGTGCTATGCTTTACTTCAATTTAAGAGAAACTGAAAAAATCTATAAATAAGAGAATGGATATGAAATTATATCAAAAAGAGGGATTTTGGGCAACATTTATTACAGCATTTTTATTGATTGCGATACAACTTACCACCTATTACTTTAAAGAATTTTTTGTGCCTGAAACAGGAAATTTGAAATTATTTGGAGGCTTAGGAGTTATTTTGGCAATTGCTTTGATTTTTAAAATTAAACTGGTTTGGTATGTGATAAATGTCCTGACTTTTTTATGTTTATTGCCAGTAATATTTATGGTTTTTTGGCATGGGCAAGATTATTTATTAGCTCGCTTAGTTTTATTATTTGCGCTTGTTTCTCTAATTGTTTTATTATTGTCAAAACCAGTAAGGACTTATGTGAACGCCAAGTAATCCTTAATAAATCAGGTCTTAAATCTACTTAAATAAATAATAATGAAGTATTTGATTGTTATTCTCTCTGCTATTCTATTTAGCCAGAATTGTTACCCTCAAAAATTGAAAACACAAAAGAAAATCACTCAGTTATTTAAAGAAATATATCAAGTTGATAAAAAAAGTAAGCTGAAGAATGGTTTCTATTATAAATTATCTAACAGCACAAAAGATACGCTTGTAGTTGGTCAATATTTAAACAATGAAAAATCTGGAATTTGGAAATACCAGGGAATGTTTAAGGCTAAATATTTTGATTATAATTACGATACAAATACAATACTTGAGATATATGATAATGAACTAAAGCTTGATTCAGCTTATGTGTTTAAAGGAAGTAAGTTTGAGTTAGATGTTGTTGATCATCCTCAAATTTATTTAGGACATAAGGAGGAGGCGCAAGCTTATCTTGCCAGAACGATTAAGCTTCCTAATGAAATTGCGAAAAATGGCATACAAGGAAGATCAGCTGCATCTTTTGTGATTGACAGTAAGGGTAAATTGATAAACCCTAAAATAGAATTCTCCTTACACAAAGACATGGATGAGACAATTATTGATCTTTTAACCAATATGAAGGGTACGTGGATTCCTGCATTAAAGGATGGTGTAAATGTTGCTTCAAAGATTATTTTGATAGTAGATGTTGGAGAAAACGGTATGGGAGAAGTTAAAAAAACTTCCTATATCTGGCAGTTAAGAGTAATGTATTATGGTACAACTGTAAGAAGAAGAAAACTTTAGAAAGAAATTAAATAAATTCAAGATGGAAAAAACAAAACAAAACTTTAAGCAGTATCAAAAAAGCAGTACCATTATATTCGTTGCATTATTAATGGGGCAGGTGTTTTTTGCGTCATTTGTGATTTTTTTAAATCAAACCGAAGGACCTCTTGCAGCTGATGAATTTCTTCGAACTGTTTTCATGATAATGATTCCATTGTTCTTTTTAGCGAGTTTTGGCATCGGCAAACTAGTTGCTGGTAAAAAACTGAAGTTGGCAAAAGAGAAGGCTGAATTAAAAGCTAAGATGGAAGATTATCGTTCTGTTAATATCATAAGATATGCTCTGCTTGAGGGAACAGCATTCTTTGCTATTATCACCTTTATGCTTACAGGTGAAGTATTACTATTAGCCTTTGCAGGTATGATTACGATATTGTTTGCGACTAATTACCCAACTAAAGAAAAATTGATTGCAGAATTGGAGTTGAATAGAGAAGAGCAAGCCATTTTAGAAGATCCAAACGCAATTGTAGCCGAAATTAGCGTGCGATAACACAAATCCTGACAGAGTCGTAGACCTGTCGCGTTTTTTTTATGAGCGACAAGTAAAATGTTTAAGCCAACAATATTCTTAGAGGATGAATGCTAGGTTCCGATAACTATCGGGACTTTTTCATTCTAAAAAGGAAAAATTTTTACGACCTTTTATTTATCAAAATAAACTTTTTTGAAAAAACTTTTAATAAAAATGTAACTAATGCTTAGGCTTGCCTACTAAGTATATGTACACAAACTATAAAAATGGTAAAAAAGGAAGAAAAGTTTAATGATATAGTCACTGATAATAGTGAGAGAATTAAACGGATCTGTAGCTATTACAGTCCCAATTCGGAAGACCGCAAAGATATGTACCAAGAGATATTGGTTAATATCTGGAAAAGCCTTGATTCTTTTCGGGGTGATGCTGCAATGAGCACTTGGATCTATCGAATTGCAGTAAATACCTCTCTGGGGTTTACCGGAAAAGCATTCAAGCAAATGCAGATGATGGTAAATACCGATACCGAAAACATAGGTGTTTTGTTTGATGACGGTTTGGAAGAAAAACTGAAACAAGAATCTCAGTTGAATCAGCTACAAATGGAGTTGAATCAAATGTCGGTAATCGATAAATCTTTAATGTCATTATTACTTGAAGGCCTTTCGATGCGAGAAATTGCTGATGTTATTGGCATTACTGAACCTAACGTTAAAGTAAAGATTCATAGGGTTAAAGAACAGTTAAAATCTAAATTATCAGGAGGCAAGCATGAATAACAATAAGATTTCACAGGATACAAACGACATGGGATCGTTTTTGAGTAAATTAAAAAAGGAAGATTCTAATCTTGAGATGATTTTTAAAATTTTAAAAGTAACATACATCGTTCTTTTAATAGTATATATCCCTATATTTTACGATATAATAGATGGAGGAAAAGTTTATTCAATCATTAAAGTAGCTTCCATTGTATTAGGATTTTCGATGTTTTTATTTTCTATGGCCTATGCACAACACAAAATAAAAAAAATAAACTACTCAGTGCCTACTTTAGTATTATTAAAGAAAACAGTTAAAAGATACAGGGTGTTTTCACCTTTAGACTTAGTTGTTTTTCCTGCTCTGTTTTTTTTAGCGATTGGATTAGCACTTAACGAAAAAGTATATCTTGCTTGTCAAGATTATTTAAAATTAGATTTTAGTTTAGGAGATTATTTTACTACAGCTTGGCAGGTGCTAAATAGTGGGAATAATTGGTTTGAAATGATTTCTAAAACATCTAATGAATTCCCTTTGCTAATTGTCATGGCTTGTCTAAGCTTTTTCTTTATTATGGTTGTTATTTCTTTTGGAGTTGGAATTGCCATATGGTTTGCTCGATTCAAACCAATACGCGACAATGCTCTTGAACTAATTAGAGAGATTGAAAGCTAATAAGCTCTATACATTCTAGTTTAAACCATCTTACACCTTCTTGTGAGATGGTTTTTTATTTAGACAAACAATGAATTGGATATCTAATTCTAGTTACTAATAATCTCAAGTATTTTGATAGCTGTAAGAAGAATGTTAAATTCAAACCTGAAACACACATTAATAAACCCATACATCAAAATCAGCACTATGAAATCCATCCACATCATTGCGATGCTTGCTATCTTATCAATTTACTCGTGCAATACAAAGTCTAAAGTCACAAATGAAATTGCTTTGGGCGATACTCTTACCACCAAGAGTGGATTGCAATACATTTACCTGAAAAAGGGTGAAGGACGAAAGATTGAAACTGGATCGGCTGTTGGCACTTATCTTAGCCTAAAAGTGCAAGACAGTGTAGTTTGGAATACCAACGAACTTCCTGATTCTCTTTTTACCTATGTCGCTAACTATTCCAGATTAATTAAAGGGTTTACCGAAATGACAATGCTACTTCGTGAGGGCGATGAAGTAATTGCTATTTTACCGGATTCTTTGGCTTACGGAGCAAAAGGAGCAGGAGATATCATTCCACCATTCGCTACTATTGTGTACGATCAATTTAAGGTGATCAGCGTAGAGGAACCAAAGCTATTTCTATCGGATACATTGCTAGCTATTATTAAAGCCGAAGATGCAGATAAAAGCATTGCCAAATACAAAGAGATAACCAATGGATTGGATTCCACCAAGTACCATACAGACAGCGAGCAACTGTTTCGCATTCACGAGGTGCTTAGCAAGGAAGAAAAGCACCAATTAGCATTCGATTTTATTTTCCCGATGGCAGAATTAACCAATAATTCTCGTTTAAAATACAAAGCAGCTATGTCTTTAGAGGCTTTGGGTAAAGTAAACCGAGCCAAAGAAATATTAGAAAAACTTCTTGTTAAAGCTCCAGATAATCAACAAATAAAAATGAAACTAAAAGAACTGAGTAAAAAGAAATAATAAAGGCGTAAAATATTAGTCAGAAGAAGATTTTAAACTGTTGTTAAAGAGAGTGTCATTAGACTCTATTTAGCAACAGTTTTTTTTAATCTATAGTTTAATAGAAAAAGACAAAACACTCTTAAATAGCTTCTAGTTAAAAGCTTTGAAACTTTGCCATATAAATATTTTGTTAGGTAGTTGGAGGTTTGTAGTTTAGGGTTTTGAATCGAAAAGATGTTTTAATAAGACCTTAAGAATATGTATTGTGAACCTATTTAATTCAGATTTGAAAAATAAATGCACCATTGCACATATAAAGGAATAAGAGCCAATAATTCAAATGATGAATGATATGAATAAAATTAATAAGGCAATAAAAATTCTCTTGGTAATTCTGTTATGTAATGTCGCCTTTACCTCTCACTTATTTTCTCAGAGCAAGTACAAAAGAAAAATATCCATAAGCGAATGGATTGAGGAGATGGAAAAATGCAAAGACCAGAAATATAGGTTAAACGACACAGAAATATTTTTTGATGATAGCAAAGATTCTCTATATCATTGGAATCATTCCTTAAACGAACCATCTGCGAAAGACACAAAAAGAGAGAAAAGTATATTTCCGACAATTGTAATTCGAAATTGCAAATTGCCGAATAATATAGCCTGTCAAGTTAGAAATATACTTTTTCAGAATAATATCAGTTTTGGTGGTTGTGAGGGAGGTTCTCAACTTACTTTTTATAATTGCACTTTTAAGCAAGGGCTTGACTTTTTGGGTTCAGATTTGAGTGTAATAAGATTTAATTATTGTTCTATTCTACATCGGACCGTCGTCTGTGAATCACAAATCAGTATGTTCTCATTCAGTAATTGTTCTTTCTATACCGACAATCAGATTGTAAAAAGTATTTATAAATTAGGATATGAAATTGCAAATCAAACTTATCAGTATCTATTCTATATTTATCAGAATGAAAAAAAGATAAATACATTTGAATTGAGAGATTGCAAGCTCTTGCCAACTGAAGTAACGCCTGTTATATCGGTTTACGGTGGAAAATATGATGTTATCAGTTTTGAAGGAATCAATTTTTCCAATAGTATTGTGGATTTTACTGCCTGTTCAATTAAAGAAAACTTTATAGTCGACAAATGTAAGTTTAAGCAACCATTTGGAATAAATGGTATTAATTTTCCCAAAGACAATACTTCTTTTAATTGGAGCCAATTGGATTCGGTGGGGCTTGGATTGTATCGGGATTATGCACAAGCACCCTATACCAATAAAACAGATACCCTAATTTCGGATGTTGACCTTTTTAATAAACTGAACAGCTCCTATCGAAAGTTTTTTTCGATGTACCGAACCCAGGGCGATATCGAATCTGCCAACGCTTGTTATAAACAAATGAAAGATATGGAGACCAGAAGGTATCTCCATTTGTACCGACAGGATTCCAGTATTAATAAATGGTTCAATTGGCGGTTTAACCAATTCTTAAAATATTTTTCAGAATATGGGACTAATCCAGTACAATCATTGATCATTTCAATGTGGACAATTCTTATTTTCGCTGGGATGTACTTCTTTTGTTATAGCGATTGGGATTGTATAAACAGAACATTCCTGATTAAACAGCACCGGAAAATAATGCAATATTTCCGCTCAGAGCAAAGATTGGAAGATTTTTATATGGAAGATTACATCGAGGATTTGAAAACATTTGCCGATTATAAAAAAGAAATGGCAGAGAGTAAGCATGAAATTCCTGTTTTTATTATTCTGTTGGGTAAGCCCTTATATCTGCTATCAATAATCAAACATAAAATATCAACTTTTATTTACCGAAGAACTGAAGTGTTGCAAGGACGTTGGATAAACCTTACGCCTGCGCGTAAAGTGTTTGTAGGGCTAACTGTTTCCTTGTCTCTTGTCATTTATATGATTTACCTGGGATTTATTCGTGCGCTAAATTCCACAACACTTAGCGTTAATGCTTTTTCTACACTTGGTTTTGGGACAATACCTGTAAAAGGAGCTTCAAGATATATTACCATACTCGAAGGATTTATAGGCTGGTTTCTGCTAAGTATTTTTAGTGTTTCACTAATAAGCCAAATGTTACAGAATTAAAATCATAAATATGAAACCAAAATTAAATAGTAAAAAGCTAATTCCAAATTTACTAATCGCATTGTTTGTTCTAACTTCTAGTTTTGATTTGCTTGCTCAAGAAAAAGAATCACATGATTTAAAAGATTTTAAAATTGTCTTAGAAAGGACTGATAAAGGGTTTAAAATGCAAAGTAATAATGGGAGTGCTTGGTTTGATTTATCGTTTAGCCTTAACATTGACTTACCACAAGCAATTGACGAGTACGGAATGACAAAATTAGACAAAATTTCTTCTGACAAAGATGCTAATCTTGCAGATTTCCTTTTCACAATAACAATAACAGAAAGCGGAATTGTTCTCAAAGGAATCGAAGGAACTGCTTGGACTGATTTGCGCTTTTCACTCGCTGAAAATGAAAAACAAGCGATTGATCAATTCGGAATGAAAAAGTTAAATTAAAACACCAACATACAACAAAATCTAAATTGTCATGGGCCTTGATGAATAGTTGGATTTCGAAGGTTTTCGAGTTAGTACAATTAATCTCAAGAAGTGGGGACTAGCAAGCCAGTTCTATTTGTCTAGCAAATAATATCATAAGTAAATTAAACTAGTTATGAAAAGCATCTTTTTAATAATCACATTATCAATCACTTGTTCTTTATCTTATGGGCAAATGATTATGTCAGCTAAAGGAGTGAATCCTGATAATGTTTGCAATGCCAATAGTGTTTACTTTTTAATGGAGAGAAAGGCAAGACCAATTGAGCCGGTAGATTCTATTGAAATGAGAATAAACAAAGTAGTTTTATTTGCAAAAAACAATCCAAGCTTTGAGGGGAAATCATCAATACAATTTGCAGTCAATTGCAATGGTGAAATTGGCGGTGGATTCCACCTTGTGACTAAATCTGGAAATGAAGATTTAGACAAAGAATTAATAGAGTTCTTTAAAACTGTGAAAGATTGGAAAGCGGGCAAAAAAAACAAAAGGAAAACGGTTGATAGTTGGTTTATGTGGAGGCTTGAAATCAAAAATGGAATTATTGACATTAAAAATAGCTAAGGTACACTAACAAAGCGCAACAAATACATAGTGCAGAGATCGTAAATTTCAAAAGCAGCATAGGTACTTTAGTAAGATTCAGGTTGAAAAGTGGGAGGGGTGAAAAAGCCCTATGATTGGAACGAGATCCTTTAGTTTCTTTAGGTGTAAAACAATTATTTCCAGGTGGATATGACTGACTGTGATGAAGTGTTTGCTAGGTAAGTATATAAAAAATTGATAGATAAAATGTCTATAAAATAATAAGCACCAAGGCAAACTAAATATTTTCATAAATAAACAATTGTAAGATGAAGAAATATATTGTTGTAATTTCTATTCTAATAAGTAGTGTCCTGTTTTTTGCATGTCAAGATGAATCTAAAAAAGCAAATGAACAAGGGAGTGAATCTTCGTTTTTAAATATTGATCCTATCGTTGAAAACAAAAAGGAAAATCCGGCTAGCTACCCTTTGATAATACCAGCGGGCGAAAATAGGATTGTCGGAAGAATTCTTATTGCATCTGGAGTGAAGACAAAACCAACAGTAGTATTTCTTCATGGCAATCCAGGCTTTGAAAAAAATGAGGAAACAGGCCAAATCCTTAGACGAGGAGGGTATAATTCTGTTTTCTTTTCTTACTCTGGAACTTGGGGAAACAAAGGAATATTCGGTTATAATAAATCAATTAATGATGTTAAAGCCGTAATCGAATATCTAACAAAAAACAGTAAGCAATTGAGAGTGGATAGTGAAAATATTTACCTGTGTGGTTTTAGTATGGGAGCTGACATAGCAATTTTATCAAGTAGAGAATTGAAAGCGATCAAGGGAATAATTTCGATTGATCCTTGGAATGGATATTATACTCTTAATCAGAAAACGGAGGACGAATTAGACAAGTATATAAGCAATTTAGAGCAAAGGCCTTGTATAAATATAGCATCTGGGAAAGCATTTGTTGGAGAGATTATAACTAATGAAGCTATGGATTTAAAAGCAGCATTGAATAATTCTACAATTCATATTTTTAGTAGCAAGAAGAATAAATATGCATTTGAAAAATATTGTGGTCAAGAAAACAATGAGAATCTGATTGTTTTAAGTTCTGTAGATCATTCATTTTCTGACAAGCGAATTGCTCTAGCAAAAACAATTTATGAATGGTTGGAAAAAAATCAAAGGGAAAATGATGATTGAATGCTAAATAATAGGGATAATTTCGGTCGGATTATGATTACCCATTGGAATTCTCGTTTGGCTTTTGGCAAAAGAAATCTAATTGTAAAAGACAATACTGAAGATCAAAATAAGATGATTAAGTTTGGGAATTTCTTGATGTTGTTCTCTTCAATACTATTGTTAGGATGTGGAATTATTATTGTTTTGACATGATATTTTAGTGTTTATAATATCAAAAGTATCCCAATTCAGATTTTGTGAATGGGATGTTTTTTATTTAAGGGAAGTAATATGGAAGTATTTATTACTTACGAACCAATTTCAAATTTCCAAAAACATTCGAATCAATGTGTAAAGGGCCATTTTCCGATTCTAGCCTAAACTCGCTAGTAAATAAATTACTCTGGTAGCGTAGTAGAGTACAATTTGCTAATTCTTCGGCGGTATGGTACAATTTCACAAATTGATGTGAATCCGATTGCCCTTCTTTGTCTCCAGAATGGTATTTTATACTTATCGATTTGTCTAAATCAGCCCAATTAAAAGAACATACAATATTATTGTCCACGTTATGCCACTTTCCAAACATAATAATTTCCATCATTTCTTTTGAGTTCATTTGTTTGAGTTTAAGGTTTTGCTTTCTATAAGTTACAAAAATTCGATCAAAAAAAAGACGCAATTCACATTGCGTCTTTTCTTATTTATTTTTTGCCAAAAGCTAGTCATCAACTGTTTTCTTTTACAACTTCAGGATGCCAACTTTCCAATTTAATTAAATCTGGAAAAGCTTTTGGTTTGTAAATCGATTTCTCTTCGAAAACACGCAAACATTCTTGTATCCCTTCACTAATACTAGGGTGTGGATGTACATTCTGTCTGATGTCTTTTAAAGTTCCTTTTTGTGTAATTTGGTAAGCAATAGATGTAATTAGGGTAGATGCTTGTGGTCCTGCAGCACGCATACCTAAAATACGATCTTTCCCATCGTCACTAACAATTATTTTAACAAAACCATCTGTAGCACGCATGGCTACAGCTCTATTCACCAACGAATTCGAATAAGTTGCAACCTTATATGGAATACCACGTTTTCTGCATCCTTTTTCGTTTAAACCAACGGCCGCCACTTCAGGTTTAAAGAACATTAAAGTCGACATGTTCGAATAGTCCAAAGGATAATCGGAATTGCCATACAAAGCCTCTACAATATACCTGCCTTGCAATTCTCCAACCGAATACAATTGTGCATGTCCCGATACATCACCAGCTGCAAAAATATTACAAGATTGGAAATTATCTGTAGCACACGCTTCGTTAATATCTAAATAACCACGGTTAGTAGTCGATATTCCAACATTTTCCAAACCAATATTATCCAAATTGGGAATACGACCAATAGCAATCAATGCTACATCCACTTCAATTACCTTCGAGTGTCCATCCTGATAGTCTAAAACTACTTCCAGAAAATCGGGGCGTTTACGTATGGTTCTTAAGTTCGCTGTATGATGAATAATAACACCATTGTTCTCTAGGTTTTTTCCAACAAAGCTGCTCAAATCATCATCTTCGTAAGGAATAACTTTGTGTTGTCGATCCAAAAGGTGTACTTCGGTTTGACTGTAATTGGAAAAGATCGTTGCAAATTCACAACCAATAATACCCGATCCAAGAATAATCATTCGTTCGGGGAATTCTTTCAAATCTACAATTCCTTCAGAATCAATAATGCGCTCATTATCAACCTCTACATCTGGCATCGGGCGAGGTCTTGATCCTGTAGCAATAATAAAATTATCTCCTTTAACCTGTTCTATTTTATCATGAGAAATAATCTCTACCGTATTCGAATCAAGAAATTTTCCCCAACCATATTTTAGCGTAATATTACCAGAGTTTTCCGACGCTTTCGAGTAGGTTTCGATCTGCGAAAGCATTTGCAATTGCTTTTGTTTCGCAGCTTGTATAACCGTCTTTTGTACCTTGTCGTATTCTACATTCAATCCAGATGCGCGATATCCTCTGGTCACCGATGAGGCAATTGAGAAATCTCTCGATAGTTCCCACATTGCTTTAGAAGTAAGAGCACCGTTCATGATCCCAGCACCTCCCAAATGATTCGCTTCAATAATACAAACCGATTTTTTAAAATCTATGGCGCGCATTGCTGCCGAGAAACCTGCTGGTCCACTCCCCAAAACAACAAGGTCGTATTTTTCTATACTCATAAAATAATTTCGTTTATTGTTTTAATCGGCTGGTTTTATCCTGTATTTAACATTCGAAATACAGCATATTGGCGGTCAGAATTACAGCCATTTCGTGCTTTTTGCCAATTCAAGCATTAAGATATAAATAAAAGAGCAAACCGATAAGCTTTTATATGTTTTACGGATAAAAAAGTCTTTTTTTTATTTGGCTGTGTCCCTGCGGGTCGGGCTTTTCGTTAAATCTTTTCCATCGTGCCTCGAAAAAGGATATCACTACAATCCCTCACAGAATGATTCAGTGGTATTTTTCCGAAATTATGATCTGTAGTTACGAATTGATCGTGATTCGGGATAATCTGTCGCAATAGAATGCAGTAAAGCTTTCAATTGGCTTAATTGTTTTGCTTACTTCAATCATTAATGGAGAAAAGTAAAAGCCCATGATGCTAGAAAACAGGCAAATAGGAATTACTACCATTTAGTATAGCAACTTTCCATCTTTTAATTTCTGCAAAGTATGCTTATACAATATTTTATGCAGGAGAGAACCTTCATTTAAAGTTTCAGCAGTAATTTCATTATCGTGTTCAATATAATTGGCAGTCTCAAGTAAATACTCGTCATTTCGTAAATTCTTGTAATCTTTCTCTATGGCATGAATGTCTGCAAATTGTAGGAATGGCATACGACTTAAAACCGTTTTGCGCTGAAGGTTATAGGCGTCACGATCTTTTGCCTTTTCGTTTGCATAGTAGAATTCCTGTAAGCTATCAACAAAGGAGTCATCGAAGCTTTTCAAAAGAATAATTCGATCTTTTCTTAAGCGGAAAAGTTCACAAGTATCATAGTCAGGAGCTAGGCTCTCTTCTTTTTCAATTCCTTTTGTAATATAAACATAGGAGAGATGGGCTAAACCAATGTTTTGTTCTTCATCATCAATTAAATCCATATGGAGCATCATGATAATTACTTTTCCCAATTGAGAAATAAAAGCATCTTCCCAAAGTAGGAAAGGTTCGTTCTTTATGCTAGTATAAAGAATACGTAAATCTTCTTTACAGGCTCTAAGTTTCCCATTTTGTCCATTTTCAATAGCTTGTGTTATGCGATTACGAACTTGCTCGGTCGAAGAATTCATATACTTGTATTTTATTCAATTTGTAAAGAGCGACAAAGGTAATAATTATCCTTTGATCTGTATTCTTTGCTACAAATTGGTTCAAAAAAAAGAAGCCAAATAGGCTTCTTTTCATTCATTTAATATACAGTATCAATTAAATAATCTCAATGTGCTTGTGATCTGTGATTTTCTCACAGTAGTGGCATTTTAAGGTAATAGGAGAATCTTCGATTACTTTAAAGCGTGTAGTAACCGCCTCTACATTAGTAATGCACTTTGGATTCATACATTTAGCAATACCAATTACTTTTTTAGGTGTTTCAACAATTTTTTTCTCTGAAACCTTATAGTCGCGAATGATGTTTAATTTTGCATGAGGAGCAATCAAAGAAATTTTATTGATTTCTTCATCTTCGAAAAATTTATCAGAAATCTTAATAATTGCTTTCTTTCCTAATAATTTACTCTCTAAGTTGTTTCCAAATGTTACTGAATTGCCACAATTGTCTAAACCTAAAATCGTGATTACTTGAAATAGATATTCTGCTGGAATATGATCGATAACGGTTCCATTTTCAATGGCACTTACCTGTAATTCTTTCTTTGCGTTCATATGTTGATCTGCTTTTTTGACGTGAATATAAGTTTATAAATTAAGGGCTTTTGCCATAATTGCTTGTCTGGCATATACGCCATTTAAAGCTTGCTCAAAGTAATATGCTTTCGGGTTGCTGTCAACATCTACATCAATTTCGTTCACTCTTGGCAGTGGATGAAGAATGCGAAGGTTATCCTTCGTGTTGGCAAGCATATCGTTTTTAAGGATATAAACATTTTTTACTTTCTCATATTCTAAAGGATCAGCAAAACGTTCACGTTGAACACGTGTCATGTATAAAATATCAGCATCATTAATTATTTCGTCGAACTCGCTATGCTCGGTATATTTAATTTTGTTTTTATCCATGAAAATTTTGTAGGCCAAAGGAATCTCTAAGGTTTTGGGTGCGATAAAGTGGAAGGTAGGGTTAAAATGAGATAAGGCCATTAACAGAGAATGAACAGTACGACCATATTTCAAATCACCCACCATAAAAATATTCAGGTTTTCAAGCGTTCCCTGGGTTTTCATGATTGAATAAAGATCGAGCATTGTTTGGGTTGGGTGTTGGTTGGCACCATCGCCTGCATTAATTACTGGCACTTCAGAAACCTCTGAAGCATAACGGGCAGATCCTTCAATTGGATGACGCATAACTACTAAATCACAGTAGTTACTTACCATTTTAGTGGTGTCTTTTAAAGTTTCCCCTTTAGTAACGCTTGAAGAAGAAGAATCGGTGAATCCTACAATTCTACCACCCATGCGGCTAATAGCAGTTTCGAAACTCAGGCGAGTTCGAGTAGATGGTTCGAAAAATAAAGAGGCTACAACTTTTCCTTCCAATAGGTTGCAGTTCGGATTTTTTTCGAATTCAGCTGCTCTAGCTAAAACTTCTAGGATTTCTTCTTTTGTGTAGTCGTCGATCGATACTAAACTTTTGTTATCCATTGATTAAAAATTAAAAGTGTATATAAAATGATTGTTTTTTTTTCGGCACAAAAAAAAACCAACAATTACTAAATTAAATAGTAATGTTGGTTTTTTTGAAAAATATTGTTGAATTGGATTACCCAAATAACAGAAAAGGGAATTAATCCTTACATCGTGTTTACATCTAAATAAGAAATGAAAAATGTGAAAGAAGAAGTAAAGGCATTTACTTCTTTTTGCATTAATTGTGGTTCTAGATTGATTTAATACTCTCTTCATTCTAGATTACAAATATAGGTATAAATTATGCTTATATTCAAATCAAAAAAAGAATAATTATTAACAATTTAACATGTAAAATAGAAAATACGATTGTTCGACTTATGTATAATCTTGAAAACAAACAGACTATACTGTTTTAACAAAGTCTGTTTTTACACTGTCAATTTTGTTAAATTTTTCGATGATTCGATCGACTTCACTTTGGCGAATGCTCAAGGTAATTTTGCAGGTCAAGTTAAAATCTTGCCCCAATTGTAAAGGCTGGTCATCTTTTATGATTTTCATTACATCATTCATCACCAAATAATCGAAATGAATATCGTAGATGTCGTTAACTGTTTTGTCGAGAATTTCAGCATTTGAAATTACCTCAGATGCTGCAGTTTTGTAGGCATGAATAAGACCGCTAACACCTAATTTTGTGCCTCCAAAATAGCGAATTACCACAATTAGAATGTTGGTAAGATCTTTCGATAGTATTTGTCCTAGAATTGGCTTTCCAGCAGTAGAAGAAGGTTCACCATCATCGTTGGCTCTAAAATCTTTTTTATCAGCGCCAAGCATGTATGCATAACAATGATGACGAGCATCGTAATATTCTTTTTTTAGGCTTGCAATATGTGCTTTAATTTCTTCTTCGGAAGTTACAGGGTAAGCATAGGCAATAAATTTACTTCCTTTTTCTTTGTATAATCCCTCGGACGTTTCGCTTATTGTTTTGTAAGTATCGTTGCTCATTACTAGCTAAAAAGTAGTGTTGTTTAGTTTGTAAGAATAAAAATAGCAATAAATGCAAGTACAATCCCCAATAGATTCACTTTGTTTAGTTTTTCTTTGAAAATGCCTAGTCCAATTAACACCGAACAAGCTACAATTCCTATGTTGATAATGCTAAAAACAACTGAGCTATCAAATCCAGAACTATTTAGAGATGCGATTAAAAAATAAAGGGATCCGAAATTTACCAGACCAAGAACAAGGCCACCAATTAAAACTTTTACTTGTAAGAGCTTTAATAGGCTCTCTCTTTTAATTAATAAAGTAAGTATTCCCGATATTCCCGCAATAGCAAATAATAGGGTAGAGAACTGTTCTGTACCTCCATTGCTTAAGAATTCTTGTTGTGCATATTTAACCAAAGAATCAACGGTTCCGGCTCCAAAAAATAGAAGCACCGGTAACCAAATGTACTGTCGATTTAATTTATCACTTTTCCCTTTGTAAATACTTAAGAGAACGGCACTAATTGCAATTACAATACCTAAAATCTTATTTGTAGATACAGCTTCTTGATAATATAGAATTGAAAATAGTAAGGGCAATACAAAAGACATTTTGCTGGCCAAGGTGGTGACCGAGATTCCAGCTTTTTGTGTTGAGCGACCAATAATAAAGAAAACAACGATAAATAAAGCTCCAATTAATATCGAGATATTAAACCAATCTTCGTGAATTATATTTTGAACAACAAATGCTTTGTCGGATAATAAATACCCGCAAATAGCGGCGGTTATATAGTTAATGATAATTGCTAGTAAAATATCAACCTTATATTTTTCAAGGTATTTAAAGGTGATAAAGATTCCGGCTGAAGTAAGAATTGCAAATAGTAGATTAAGCATGTTTTTGAATTTGGCGCAAAGTAATCAAAAAATCCTGATCTTAAAATAAGAAAAGCAGATTCAAATTGAATCTGCTTTCTAGGGTAGTAATTATAGTAGTTAGTAGTTAAAAACTACATTTTTAATTTTTTATCGATTTCATCAATCTGAGTTTTGAAACCTCTATCAGTGTCAATCAAATTGTTTACCGTTTTACAAGCATGAAGAACAGTTGCGTGATCTTTTTTTCCGATTTGTGAACCAATCGAAGCCAAAGAAGCTTTTGTTAGTGATTTAGAAAAATACATTGCAATTTGTCTTGCTTGTACAATTTCTCTCTTTCTAGTTTTCGCTTGCAACACATCAATTGGTAATGAGAAGTGGTCACAAACCACTTTCTGAATGTAATCAATTGACAATTCTCTTTTTGTATTCTTAACCAGCTTGTCAATAATTGTAATCGCTAGTTCAAGATTTAATTCCTTTTTATTTAAAGTAGATTGTGCCAATAATGAAATTAAAGCACCTTCTAATTCTCTTACGTTGTTTGTTACGTGGCTTGCAATGTATTCAATAACATCATTATCAAGTACAATACCATCTTTGTATGCTTTCTGATGCAAAATACGAACTCTTGTTTCGTAATCTGGATTCTGAAGATCTGCAGAAAGACCCCACTTAAATCGAGAAAGCAAACGATTTTCCATTCCTTTCAATTCAATAGGAGCTTTATCAGATGTAAGAATTAACTGCTTACCTGATTGATGTAAATGGTTGAAAATATGGAAAAATGTATTTTGTGTTTTTTCCTTACCTGCCAATTCCTGAATATCATCAATAATAAGAACGTCGATCATTTGATAAAAATGAAGGAAGTCATTCTTGTTATTATTTCGAATTGCTTCAGTAAATTGAGTTTGAAATTTATTTGCACTTACATATAATACTGTCTTGTCTTGATAAAGCTCTTTAGTTTTAATTCCAATTGCTTGAGCTAAGTGAGTTTTACCTAAACCAGAATCACCATATAATACTAATGGATTAAACGCTGTACCTCCAGGATTTTCAGAAACAGCCACACCCGCTGATCTTGCCAATCTGTTGCATTCACCTTCAATAAAGTTAGTGAACGAATAATCTGGATTTAATTGCGAATCAATGTGCAATTTTTTAATTCCTGGGATAACGAAAGGATTTTTAATTGTTTGTTCTTCCTTGTCGTTTGGCATACTAACCGGACGGTTTTTAGTATTTGAGCCATTATTTCCAGGTACTATAACCGAAACAGGTTTTGCATTTGCAATGTGATTATTTTCCATCACTACATTGTACTCCAATTTAGCACTGTTGCCAATCTCTTTGCGCAGTGTTTTTCGAAGAATATCAATGTACTGTTCTTCCAGATATTCGTAGAAGAAATGGCTTGGAACTTGTAAGGTCAGGATCTGATTCTCCAAATTTAATGGTACGATAGGTTCGAACCAAGTTTTGTAACTAATTGGAGGAACATTGTCCTTTATTACAGCCAAGCAATTATTCCAAACCTGGGAGTGATTATTATTCATTTCTGTTTCAGCGTTTTAAAAAATATGGGTGTGTCAAATTTTGCTTATGCAAGATTGTGAAAAAAAAACTTAAAAAAAAATTATTTTGCTCTTGACTTTTTAAAAACATTTACTAGCATGCGGAAAATAAGGGATACAGAAATGTAAAAAAATGACATTTGTTAATTGATTGAAAATGAACAACTTAAAGCTTTAGTTTGTTTAACTTTCTGGTATCTAATCATTTCCGTGTAACATACTTTTAGGTCTTTATTAGCTAATGTAAACTCATTCTAGATTAAACATAAAACATAGCCTGTTAAGTAGATTTACAAACTTGTTCTAGTTGGTAGTGGTTCAATAGATTATGAGCTTTTAATTTACTATAATCACAGTCGTTAAATAAAATTCAATTCTCAGGGCTAATCTTTATGACAAAGGCATCTGGAAAATCTTCCTTGATTTTTTTAAGTTGACGTATAATTTCTTTATAGTTCTGAGTATGTCCAATTGTGTATTTGTATCGACCATTAAAAAAGATCTCTTGAACTTTCTTATGTCCCTTTAAACTAGCGTCATCCAGAGCGATTTGCTTCGAAGCTGAAAGAATTTGTACTCGATAATAAACTTGATTTAACTTATCTCTTTTCTTTTTAGATTTATCAGAATTCATATAAACAGTTTTACCTGTATCGAATAAAGAAAAGTGCATGTATTTTTTAGGATTATTCTTTACATCAATTAATAAATTCGTTAAACCATTAGAGGCTGCCTCTAAGTTCATATATAAGGTATCGTTATTTATTAACATACCCATTGAACCTTTTCCTGAATTAATCTTATCAAGAATTTCATTGGTTTGCTTTAATGTTAGCTTAGCGTTATTAATTGTCTGGGCAATGTCGGCTGCAGATAATGAATCGCTAATGGAAGAGAAATTGGTTAATATGCTTGAGATATTTTTATTGTTATCTTTTAAGTTTGTTGTTATTGAATCGACATTCGAAAAGATATTTTCAAAATGACTTTTTTGTCCTGTAATTATTGTGTCAAGAGTCCCTGATGCATTCTCCAGTTTTTTAAATGTCTGTTCGATACTCCCAAAACTTCTCGTTAGATTGTCTCTTGTGTTTTCATTAAATATATATTGTATTACTGTAAGTACGGAATCCACTCCAGACATCAATTTTTCGGCCTTCTTTTTTAAAGGGAGCATTTGCATACTTACTTGCTCCTTTAAATCCCCTTCGATGCTTCCTTTAATTGTGTCTCCTGATTGAAGAATACTTTTTGAATTTCCAGGAATCAGTTTGATTTGTTTTGTTCCCATGATATCTGAACTTTCAATATGCGCAATAGAATTTACTGGCAATTTAAAATCTTCAGAAATAGAAAATTGAACGAGTAGTTGATCTGCTGATGCATTGCTAAATCGAATTGATTTTATTTGTCCTACCTTAAAACCTTTAAGGGTGACATAGCTTGATTTCTTTAAACCATCTACGCGGTCATAGCTGGCATAAAAAAATTGTTCGCTGGAGAAGACGTTAAATCCCTTCAAGAAACTTACTCCCCAAATTAGAATTACAATTGCTCCAATGACAACAAGTCCTATTTTAGCATCTTTTGAGAATTTCATATAGCTATATTAAATATGTGCTTTTGTAGTATTAAGTTATTTTATGGTAAAATTACTCATGTTTTTTGAAGTTTTTTCGCTTTTGAGAGTGAAATTCTTTCTCCCTTGTAAAAAGCGACTACAAAACAGTCTTTAACTGTCTTTCTAACTTCAGTTTGAATACGCACAATTTCTTTATATTTATTAGTTGATCCAATTGTGTATTTGTAGCTTCCTTTTAATTTTCGCTCTTTTATGTCTTTTAAATTATAAAAGGCTTTTGAAGTTAAAGGGATTGGTTTACTCGATGATTTTATCTGAACACAAAATTCTACAGAATTTTCAGTTTTTGGAAGAGGAACCTCTTCTACAATATCTTTTTCTAGTTCTGTTTCAACACTTGTGTTTACTTTTTCTTCTTGCTTTAAAACAACACTGGTTTCTTCTACCTTGTTGTAATAATCTCGAAATGCTCTAAAAATCGCACTTGCTAAATAATCTTGATTTGAGTTGTTCTTCAGATACTTGCCTTCAGTAGGGTTGGAAACAAAGCCAACTTCAACCAAAATAGATGGCATGCTAACTTGTTTTAGAACCCAAAAGCCAGCCTCTCGAACACCTCTAGAATGGCGTCCAACTCTTGTTTTAAACTGAAATTCAGTTAATTCGGCAAGGCTAATGCTTTTATCTCTGTTGATACCTTGCATTAAGTTGAAAATAATATACGAAGCTGGGTTGTTGGGGTCGAATCCTTCGTATTTTGTACTGTAATCATCTTCGTATAACATTACCGCATTCTCCTTCATCGCCACTTCCAAATTCTCTTTTGTCTTGTGCAATCCTAAAGTATAGGTTTCGGTACCACGAATCTTTGGGTTGTTATTGGCATTCGCGTGAATGGAGATAAATAAATCAGCTTTGTTGTGATTTGCGATATCAGATCTGGTTCCCAAAGGAATAAAAACATCTGTTTTTCGAGTGTAGATTACTTTAATTGAAGGGAAATATTTTTCGATATATCCACCTAATTTTAAAGCAATGCTGAGCACAACATCCTTTTCTTTTACGGATTTTCCAACCGCACCAGGATCTTTTCCACCATGACCGGCATCAATAACAACTGTCTTAATTGTATAATGATCACTTTGTGCATATCCTTTTTTACTTGCAAAACAGAATGCAAATAATAGTAATAAAATGACTGATGATCTTACGATTAGACCATTTGATATTTTGTTGTAAATAATGTTCATTAGAAAAATCTTCATAAAAGAACTTAAAAAATGTTTTTGAAGTTCGTTTCGATTAGGGAATATAGTACTTTTATTTGTATTTTTGGCGTCCTAAGGAAGCGCAAGCGTTAATTTATTCAGAAGTTACCTAGCACCTCTTTACTTGATTCTAGTACAAAAATAATAGATAAAAATTGCAATTGAAATTACTACAAAGGGTTTTTATTCTTTTCATTGGAGCCATAATTCCATTGAACATCTACGCTTTTATCGATACAGCGAATGATCGTGATTATAGTCAGCCAGTTACCAATTGGAGTAACGAGGATATTTCACATCTTTTTAGTCAGAAATTAACTGAAAATGATACGATACTGGAAACCGTTTCGGATACTTTGGTTACTGATTCTGCTAAAATTGAGGAAAAACCCTTTATTGAAACTGCTATTGAATACAATTCTGATGATACAATTGTAATTTCATTAACAGGGCAAAAGGTGTTTTTAACCAATAATGCTTTTGTGAAATATGGGGAAATTGAGTTAAAAGCCTATTATATTGAATTGGATCTCGATAAAAAGGAAGCTTTTGCCTACGGTATTCAAGATACGACAGGGACTTTAATTCATACTCCAGAATTTAAAGATGGTTCTGAAGAGTTTACTTGTAAAGAGTTAAAATACAATTTTGATACAGGTAAAGGACTTGTTAAGGAAATCATAACTGAGCAAGAGGGCGGTTTTGTTCATAGTGAGGTGACTAAGCGAATTAATGATAAAACTTTTTATCTCCGCAATGGAAAGTACACAACTTGTGATCATGAGCATCCTCATTTTTATGTGAAAATGACCAAAGCTAAAATGATAAAGGATGATAAAATCGTTTCCGGACCACTTTTTCTTTATTTAGAAGATGTTCCGATGCCTGTATTTTTGCCTTTTGCAATGTTTCCATTTAGTTCTTCCTATACTTCTGGTATTATTATGCCAAGTTATGGAGAGGAACAAAGAAGAGGTTTTAACCTGCGTGGTGGTGGATATTATTGGGCAATTAATGAGTATGTTGATATGGCCATTAAGGGAGATATATTTGCAAATGGTTCATGGGGTGGTTATTTAGAATCCAAATACAAAAAGAGATATAGATATAGTGGTGGTATTCAAACTGAATATCATTTTAACAAATATGGAGATAAGGGATTATCTGATTATTCAGAGTCTACTGATTTTGCAATTCGATGGAATCACTCACAAGATTCGAAAGCAAACCCATATCGTACATTCACTGCTTCGGTAAATTTCTCAACCAGTAATAATGATCGAAACAATTCGCAGTCGATACAAAAGATTACAAATAACCAGAAGCAATCGAGTATTTCCTATAGTAAAAAATGGGCCGATAGTCCGTTTAGTTTGAATGCTAGTTTGCGTCACTCACAAAATAGTAGGGATACAACCATTTCACTGACACTGCCAAGTATGTCATTAAATATGACACAGATTTATCCTTTTAGAGCAAAAGGAAAGAGTACAAACTTAAGATGGTACGATAAGGTAGGAGTTAGTTATTCTTCTAAATTGGAGAATAGAATCAATACAAAGGAAAAAGAGTTAATGAATTCTTCATTTGCTACAGATTGGCAAAATGGATATCAACATAGCATTCCTATTTCTACCAACTTTAAATTGACTAAAGACCTTACGCTTTCACCTACTTTAAATTATCAGGGTGTTGCTTACACTAAATCGATAAGTAAAAGTTGGGATGATACAATGAATGAAGGTGAAGGCGGTGTATTAACTGATACCATTCAAGGATTTAAGTACGCTCATAATTACTCAACGAGTGCATCATTATCTTTAAGTCCGAAAATTTATGGTATGTATGAATTTAAGGAAAGCTCTAAGATAAAGGCAATTCGACATGTGATGACACCAAGTGTAAGTGTTAGTTATACGCCAGAAATAGGAGTTTCAAGAAGTAAATACTATAAGACTTATAGAAACGAAAGCACAGATAAAGACGTTGAGTATTCTATGTTTGAAGGAAGCTTGTACGGAACTCCAAGTGGAGCAAAGGAATCTGGAAGTATTAGCTTAGGCCTTGATAATAATGTAGAAGCAAAGATGCGTATTGCAAATGATTCTACTGGTACAGAAGAGTTTAAAAAGGTGAAGATTATTGAGAGTTTAAAATTTTCCACTTCGTATAATATGTTTGCCGATTCGTTAAACTGGTCGAATATTAGAATGTCAGGCCGTACAAAGATCTTCAATAAAAAACTTGGTATTAACATAGGTTCAACCATTGATCCGTATAAATTAAACGCAAGGGATATAAAAATTGATGAATTTGGTCCTCGATTAACAAATGCATCTATTGATGTTGATTTTGGTCTTTCGGCTAACGATTTTAAATCGAAAAGCAAAGGTAAGGATGAAGAAGAGGAAAAGGAGTGGAGAGATTCTAGATATGTAAATTTTGATATTCCATGGTCATTTTCTATTGATTATGGGTGGACTTATTCTAAACCTAAAAGAACAAGTACGGTAAATCAGAATATGGGCGTAACGGGTAATTTTAGTTTAACACCAAAATGGAAGTTTAGTTTTTCTTCAGGTTATGATTTTTCAGAGAGTGAAGTAACAGCAACCCAGTTTACGATTACACGTGACTTGCACTGTTGGCAAATGTCTTTTAATGCGATCCCATTTGGAACCTATCAGTCATACAATTTCCGAATTAATGTGGAATCGTCAATTTTACAAGATTTGAAGTACGAGAAGAAAGAAGCTTGGCAAGATGCTAGTTTCTAGTGTTTAGCTCAAAATAAGATATGAAAAAGCCAAGATTTATTCTTGGCTTTTTTTTGTAAGATATTTTGCTTGGAAATTTTGTCAATTTCTGTGCAGGAAAGTCTTAGTCTGCATTTAATCCAATCCAATTTTTTAGAATCCGTTTTCCATATTCGGTCATGATTGATTCTGGATGGAATTGTACGCCACATAAATTAAATTCCTTGTGTCTTATCGCCATGATTACATCATCTTCATCTGAGGCTGTAACTTTTATGCAATTGGGAATATTTTCAGTTGAAATAGCCCATGAGTGGTATCTGCCAGATTGAAATTTTGGAGGAATATTAAGAAATAGGGAATCAGAGGAATCTTTAATAAGGGTTGTTTTAGGAACACCATGAACAATTTCCTTTAAGTTGATTAGTTTGGCGCCGTAATATTCAGCTATGAATTGCATTCCCAAACAAACACCAAAAATAGCCTTGGTTTTTGAATAACGATCCATTATTTTGCCCATCGCTGAAACTTCACTAGGAAGTCCAGGGCCAGGAGAGAAAATAATTTTATCACAAGTGTCAATTATTTCCCAATTAATTTCATCATTTCTCATCACAGTAACCTGTTCGCAAAATGCTTCAACATAATGTGCCAGGTTGTAGGTGAATGAGTCATAATTATCGATGATTACTATTCTCATTAATTTATTTTTGTTTTACCTTAGTGCCGCAAAATAAGTGAAATTTTTACAAACACTAAGATTTTAAAAATGAAAAGAACTATTAACTCAGAAAAAGCACCAAAAGCGATTGGACCATACAGCCAAGCTGTCGAAGCAAACGGTACACTTTACATTTCAGGTCAGCTTCCTGTTGATGTGACTACAGGTAAATTTGTAGAAGGTGGAGTAAAGGAACAAACCGAACAAGTAATGAAAAATATCGGTTACATCTTGGAAGAAGCGGGATATAGCTATAAAGATGTCGTAAAATCTACATGTTTATTGAGTGATATTTCGGGTTTTGCTGATATGAATGCAGTTTACGGAGAGTATTATAAAGAAGAATGTCCTGCTCGTGCTGCATTTGCAGTTAAGGATCTTCCTTTAGGAGCTATGGTAGAGATTGAAACGATTGCAGTTAAGTAATCGCTTATTGATATTAAAAATGGCTGTTAATCTTTCGATTAGCGGCCATTTTTTTTCAATTATTTATTTATTCCTAGAACTATAGCCACAGTATTTTTCATTGATGAATTCGTGCTGAAAGAGACTTTATTTCCAGGTAAGTATTTTACATCGAGGGCCAGTTCAGATTCAAGAGTATTGTATACTTTTTCCTGATAAGAATTGCCAGAAGACTGATTAAAAGCTTCGTTCAGTTGATTGTAATCCAGTTTTTGTCTGGAGATAACAATTGCGATATAGTCCCTTTCTCCTATTTTGTCAGGGTATAACGAATGATCCTTAGGAAACAAGCGGGTGCCTGTAATACCACAGTAAGGAGAATGCTTTTTTGTGTATGGAAAAAGGATATAACTGGAACCATCGGTTTCTGCTCCAAAAATATAAGTGTAACATTCCAGCGAATTAGTAACCTCTACTTTAAAGTCTGTATTTGCAGAGATAGATTTTTGGCTTGTATATAAAATACCAGATTCTTGATGTAAAGGAATGTTCTTTCCAGTGGCGTTTTCAATTAAACCAATCTCAACCTCTAGAATTGTAGTTGTTGGAGCATCAGCATTACCCATTGGATACAAACCATAAGCTTCGCGTGTAAAATATTCAAAATCGTTATATCTAACCCAAAAGAGTCCATTTTGGCCCCAATCTTCACCCCAACTATTCATTATTTGAAAAGCACCACCTTCAAAATAATCGTCGTAACCAATAACACAAATGGCGTGCCCTCCGAAACCTTGCATTGAGTAATCAGATCGGGTAGGTGTCCAAACTTTCTTACCTCTCATGTTTGACATGAAACTACCGCCAACCATCATTCCTATAACTACAGGAGCTCCCTGGGCTAAATTTTGTTTTATGGCCAGTAAATCGGTGGTGTAGTTGTCGCCATCTTTCGAAAGTCTGCTAAATCCTTTAATTCGGTAATCTGAAGCTGCTTGAAGTTCTGTGTTAGTAGGTTTTTTTGCACAAGAATTTTCATTGTAAGCAAATCGTGAAAAGGGGAGTAAACCACCTTTGTTCATTACCTCCATGGCATTTTGTAAGTAGGTCCCTTGGCAATTGGGTAAGGCAATTTGATTGTATAAATAGGCTGGGCTAAAGGTTACCTCGTCGGGATCCTGACCAGTTGCTCTGGCGTGCATAATTGTGCGGGCTGCGTAAGCACTCGACCAGCCAACACAAGAACCCTGTCCGCCTTGATTCATTCGTTTTGGACAATATTCTTCCAAACTCACACTTTCTGGAAGAGGGTTGTTTACATTATCAGCTAAGGGTTCGAACACCTCGGCTTTGTCGTAAACACGTTCATCCATCTCTAATCCAGTACTCAGAAGCAAGGATTTTAAGGTCGAATTATCTGTGCTAATACTGCTTTTGCTAAGTAGAAAATAACCACCAACACCCAAGAGAATAAGAATAATGGCTATTTTAGGATTCTTTTTAAATAGCTTTATAAATATTGGGAGAAGTATATTTATGAGTCCACCTCCACCACTTGAGCCATGAGTTGAGCTTCTTCTTCCTCGGGAAATTCTTCGTTGTGATTTGTTTGAACCGCTGTCCTTTTTAATTCTTATTGGCATGATTAAAAATACTTGGTATAGTTGCGCTAGCTAGGCTTCTTTTCTGTTTTGTATGGTTTGTTTTCAAACTGTCGTGAGAGAGTGGTTAATTTTGTACAGTATTCAATTTACAATTCTATTTTTAATTTTCAATGTCGATTGCAACATAAACAGGCAAATGGTCCGAAGAACCTCCATAGTATTTATCTCTAGCATAGGTTCTGTTAGGCTTGTAAATACCTCTCTGAGTGTCGTAATATAATAAGCTTTTATCGTGGTGTATTTGCAATCTATTTGCTGTTATTTTAATTCCTTTTGCCTTTATCATTCCATTACTGATAATGATTTGATCGAACATCAACCATCGCTTTTGAGCAAAAAGCGTTCCTTCTTTGTTTTGGTAGGGTATTGCTGCAAGATTGTAGAATTCGTGTTTTCTTAATTCACTGTTCGATTTAGCTTTTAAATGTTGAGTAATTGACTTACTAACAGGAAGATCATTAAAATCACCCATTATAATTATTTTGGCATTTTCATCTAAATCTAAAATTGATTTTGCTTTTTTTGATAAGCTTTGGGCGGCTGCAATACGATTTGGCATCGATTTTAATGTTCCTTCACCTCTTGATGGCCAATGGTTGACGAAAATATGAACTACGTCTCCCAATAATTCTCCTTTTACATATAAAATGTCTCGTGTAATATAGTTTGGATTGCCATTTAAATGCACTTTTAATTTTTCTTTGTGGATTGGGGTAAAGTGCTGCCTATTAAATAAAAGAGCAACATCAATTCCTCTTCTGTCCTTGCTGTCGAAATGGATATAATCGTAGTCTCGTTTAAATTCAGCTTGGTAAATTACATCCGTAAGAACCGTTTTGTTTTCTATTTCTGCTACACCAATTAATGCTGGTAGCCCATTTGGAATAGAAGCAATCGAAGCGCTTATATTTTCTAATTTCTTTAAATACCTAAGTTCTGTCCAGTTTTTATAGCCATTGGGTAAGAAATCATCATCATTTGTATTTGGATCATCAACCGTATCGAAGAAGTTTTCAAGATTGTAGAAGGCTATGGATTGTTGCATTGGTTAGCGTTAAGTGTAACTATTATTTCAATGGAAAATTAAGAATATTTTCACATTCCGCTTAAATATAATCATAATTTAAAAGTATGGTTCACTTCGCACTTTCAAATAGTTTATAGTTGCTGCGACGTAAGTGTTGCGATTGAAACAACAAATAGCATCTAGTATATTCAGTTTTAAACGATAAAAAAACCTCGAAAAGTTGAGATTCGAGGTTTAAATAAGAAGATCTTTTTTTAATTAGTTTGCTCTGTTTTTCTTGTGTAGGTAAATTTAGCTCTGGACGTCCATATTTTTCCTTGATCTTGTGACGTTTTATTTTCCACGGAAAAGCTATTACCATTCAGTTTTGTGTAAGAGAATTGTTTACACATTTTCTTTGGGGTCTTTTCTGCTGTAAATGACACATTAGTATCATCTAGTACCAAGGTCTTATCAGTAAAGTTACCTTGCATCACTTCTATGTTTGAAGTGAAGTCGTTAAAAGCAGAAATTTGATATAATTTTAGGTCTGAGTTATAAGTGTAACGAACATTAATTCCTATTGGGAAATTTCTCTCGTAGCTCATTTCTTCTTGCAGCATATTGGTCGAAACATAGCTAATTTTTGATTGAGTAGTTCCCATTTCTTGCCATTCTCCTCTGCGATTTATGAATTCCATTTTCACTTCCCATTCGCCTTCCAAAAAATCAAGTTTAGAAATTTCTGCCCTTCTAGGCATTATCAGAAGGTTTTTATCAAATTCAGGATTTATTTCTACTTTCTCTAATTGAACAATCCTGTTTCTTTGCCAAAAGCCTCGTTCGGTGTAGAAGGGGATAACTACACCTTCAATTGATCTAAAGTCATCAAAGTACATTTCTGCAGGAACTGGCTGTGCAAAGTCTACCCATGGAGCTTCACATTTGTATTCCAAATAGGTGTTTGTATCCAAATACCATGTTTGCTTGGTTCCGTTGGATTTGTTGATTTTTAGAGCATAGGTTTCGGTTCCATCTATGTCTTTCTTTCCCAAATATTCAACAGTATGACCTTTTTCTTTATAGTTTAAGAAAGGAGTAAAGAACTCTGCTTTTTGCTGGAAAACATCAGTTTCTTTTGAGTTGATGTTTCTTGCGTAAAGAATCTCTTGCCAAGGATCAATCGTCCAGCCTTTTTTTCCATTATACGATTCGATTATGTGTTGTTCTCCCAAATGGAAGTCTGCATAGTAACTGTCTTTCTTAGTTTTGTAAGCCATGTAATCTTTTTCAAGACTAAAAGCGGTGAATGTACCTGTTACTTTTATGCATTCAATATTATTCCAATTGTCTGATCCTCCATGTGCTTCTATGTGTTTCGCAATTATTTCTTCAGCTGTTTGGGCAAAAAGAAGAGAAGGAAAGGAGAGAAAAAGAACGATAAATAGGATTTGAATATTTCTTCGTTTCATGAGTATTTCATTAAATAGTAAAAGTCAAGTTAATTGTAATGAAGATTTGGCTTAGTTTGCTAATTCATAACAAGCCATCTCACTTAGGTTTCTTAGGTAAAGTTTACCTCCAGAAAAAGATGGAGCAGTCCATGATTTTCCTGTAATGGCCTGAAAGCTGCCCATTTCAGTATATGCACTTGGTGTTGCTTTTACTTGTATTAATTTACCCTTATCTGATAATACCAATAACTGATCGTTTATACGTATAAGGCTGCCTTTTCCATAGCCTCTTTTTGTCCATTTTTTCTCGCCAGTTTCCAAAGAGACACATTGAAGAGCTGCAACATGAAATCCATAAATACAACCATCGTGGTAAACAGATGAAGAATAATCATTTTTCATGCTTGAACCACGGATGATTTCTGTTGGTTTATTTGCTTTAATATCGAATACAATGAAGCCGCTACTTCGAACTGATGACAAGAAAACTTTACTGTCGTCAAAAACTACAGGCATAGCCATTGTGTTGGCAAATTTTGAAGTGTTCGTCCATAGTGTATCACCTTGAGTGTTTAAGGCGTAAAGTTTACCTGAATTTGCAAAAATAATGTTTTTAACTCCATCAATATTTGCTATTGCTGGAGAGCTATAACCTGCTATTCCTGTACCACTTTTCCATAGCACATCACCAGTGTTTTTATCGAAACTGATGAATGCTTTTTCATTACTTCCACCAACTTCTACTATGAGATTATTGTCTATTATTACCGGAGATGAGCTAAATCCCCAACGGGGAATCTTACTTTCAAAGTCTTTCATGAAATCAACTTGCCAGTCAATTTTACCATCTTTACGATGACATGCTGTAAGTTTTCCGTAGCTACTTAGACAGTAAATGCGATCTTTATCAATAGCAGGAGTTGATCTTGGGCCATCACCAAATTCATCAAAAAACAAGGAGTCCACTTTGCTTCTCCAAATTTCATTTCCTGTTTTGGCATCGTAAGCAGCAATGAACTCGGAACCGGTAATGCTATCCTGTTTTTCGCTAATCATGGTGTATAAGCGATTTTTAGAGATTGTAATTTCAGAGAATCCATCGCCTAGTTTTTTCTTCCAAAGTAATTTGGGACCAGTTGTTGGAATTTGATTTAGTTTAAGTTCTTCATTGACTGCTCCATTTCTATTCATGCCTCTAAATTGATTCCAATCTTTTGATGGAGCATCTTGTGCATTAGCAAAGGGGACCTGAAAAACAAGTATGGCTGCTATAATGCAAAAGTTTAGTTTAATTGTTTTCATGCTTATTTGGTATTAGATGTTTCAAAATTATAAAGTAGATGAGTTTTGATGATGCATATAAATACTTTTGTATCCTGTAAATCAAAACGTTCACAAGTATTTGTGAAGCAAACATTGCGCCATTATTTAGAAGTAGCACCTACTTAGATTTTTACGAATTCTCTAGATGTTTTAATTTGTTCAAAATGCGCACGGAAATGAACAGTATGTGTTCGTAATTGGATGCTTGTAATGCATTAAAAACAAGTGCTTATGGTATTTGTTTAGGTCTTATTTAAAATGTCTATTAATTGTATGGATGTGTTCTAGAATAGTCTTTAGAATCTAATATCTATTACATAAATTCTGAGATTTGTATAATTGAAAGTTGAAAGAGCCTTTTTGTGAATGGTTAGAATAAATAGAGGGAGATTTTATGGATGTTTTTAAGCCGGTGTACACCGAATTGAATGATTGTCAGGATTGTTACAAGTGCATTAGAGAGTGTAAATTAAAAGCCATTAAGGTGGTGAATAACTCGGCACAAATTCTTCATAACGACTGTATTTATTGTGGAACTTGTACTTTAATTTGTCCTGTAAATGCAAAGAAAGTTCGTGATGATTTAAAAAGCGTTAAAGCTCTGCTCAAAAGAAAGAAACAAGTAATTGTATCTTTGGCACCATCTTTTGTTACCGAATTCCCTAATTTATCTGATGATCAGATGGTTTCAGCTTTAAAATCTCTTGGTTTTTTTGCGGTCTCGGAAACTGCTTTAGGTGCTCAAGAAGTTTCAAAGCAGGTTTCCAGTTTTATTGAAGATCAAAAACAGGGTATTTACATATCTTCAGCTTGCCCTTCTGTGGTGGAGATGATTTGTAAGCATTATCCACAATACAAGAATAATATTACTCCTTTTTTATCACCTCTACTGACTCATGCAAAGTTTCTTAAGAAAGAATATGGAGAAGATAATCATGTTGTTTTTATCGGTCCCTGCATTGCAAAGAAATCCGAAAGTGATGAATTTCCTGATTTGTTAGATGCATCACTAACTTTTTTGGATCTAAAAAAATGGTTTGAAGAAGAAAATATTGATCCATATTTATTCCCAGAAGAAAAGAAGCATGATATTTTTGTTCCAGGTAAAGCTGGAAAGGGGATTTTATATCCTATAGATGGTGGTATGATTATGGGTGTTAAAAAAAACACCACCGCGACCGATGCTGTATATATGACATTCTCAGGGATTAACAACATACAAAATGTTTTAACAGACCTGGAGAAATATAAAAAACCTGGGGTAATGTTTTTGGAACTTTTAGCTTGTGATGGTGGATGTGTTAATGGGCCAGGTACAGATAAAAATTACTCAACAGCTATAAAGCGTTTGGAAGTAATAAACAAGGTAGGTAATGAAGCGGGAATTACATTAAATGTAGATTTCCCAATTACTAGAGATTTTGATTCGATAGAAGCAATTGAAATTGTTGAGCATTCGGAAAATAGTATAAAAGAGGCCTTAACCATGGTCGGTAAATATTCCGATAAAGATGAAATTAATTGTGGTGGTTGCGGTTACAACAGTTGTCGTGAATTTGCAGGTGCCTTACTTGAAGATCGATCTGAGCCAAATATGTGCGTGTCCTATATGCGCAAAATTGCACACGAGAAATCAACAGCATTGTTGCGCAAAATTCCTTCTGGTGTAGTAATTGTTGATGATCAATTAAAAATTAGGGAAGCAAACCTAAGCTTTGCCAGAATGATGGGTGAAGAAATAGAACAATTGTACGATACAGTGCCAGCTTTAGTTGATGCAGACTTGCATAAAATTGCTCCCTTTCATAAATTATTTTCATCTGCACTATCTACTGGTGTTGATAATCTAGAGCGAGACATTCGTTTTGGTAATAAAATGTTTCACATTACTATTTTTAGTATTCATAAAAACAAATTAGTCGGTGCGATTCTTCGCGATATGTCACAGCCATACATTCAACGTGAAGAAGTAATTTCAAGAGCAAAATCAGTTAATCAGAAGAATTTAGAAACGGTTCAAAAAATCGCCTATCTTTTAGGTGAAAATGCTTCAGAAACGGAAGAAATGCTGAACTCAATCGTTGAGTTTTATACATTAGCGAAGGAGAAATAACCTATGGTAAAATCCGATTATTACATAGAAGTTGAGTGCCAACAAAAGAATTTTGATGGTCAGGCAATTTGTGGAGATGTTTTTATGTCTCGAAAAATTAAAGAGGAAGGCCGTACAATTTTGGTATTATCCGATGGCTTAGGTAGTGGTGTAAAAGCCAATGTCCTTGGAACTTTAACAGCTTCTATGATTCTGAATTATATGAAAGTGAATAAGGATATTCGCAAAGCTGCAGAGGTAATAATGAAAACTTTACCAGTTTGTAGTAAGCGAAAGGCTAGCTATTCTACTTTCACAATTGTTGAAATTGAGTGCGACGGAGAAACTCGAATTATTCGATATGATAGTCCAGATTGTTTAATTGTAAGAGGTTTAGAGAGTTTTACACCTGAATGTGAGGAACTAAAATTAAATGGTGATAACAATCTTGGTAAGGTGTTGTATTCCTATCGATTTAAGGCAGAAAAAGAAGATCGAATCATATTTTGTTCTGATGGAGTAAGTAATTCTGGAATGGGAACGCAGCGATTGCCTTTTGGTTGGGGAATGGAGAATGTAGATCAGTTTGTGAAATCATTAATTCGTAGGCAACCTTATATTTCAGCTAGGCAACTTGGTGCTTCGGTAGTAGACAGAGCTTGCGCTAATTACGCAAATAAACCAAAGGACGATACCTCCTGTGGGGTTCTTTATTTTCGTGAGCCGAGAAATTTATTAATCTGCACTGGACCTCCTTATGAACGTACAAAAGACGCTCAATTGGCAAAGCAGGTAAAAGAATTTGGAGGAAAAAAAGTAGTTTGTGGTGGTACAACAGCAGGTATTATATCCCGTGAATTTGATAAACCAGTTGAGATTGAATTAACAATTACCGATTCTGAATTACCACCCATATCACATATTGAAGGTATCGATTTGGTAACTGAAGGGATTTTGACTCTTGGAAAAGTGCAGCGATTACTTAAAAGTTATAAGGATCTTTCCTCGTTGCGTCATGGTCCTGCGGATCAGTTGGTTCGAGTTTTGTTGGAAAGTGATAAGATATTTATTGTTAATGGAACGAAGATTAATGTTGCACATCAAGATCCTAATTTACCAATGGAGTTAGAGATTCGCAGAACGGTTGTCAAGAATATTGTTACACTACTAGAGGAAAAGTTTTTAAAAGAAGTAGATCTTAGCTATATTTAAAATGTAAATAACCTAAAGTGGCATGGGGTATTGTTTTAAAAATTCCTAAGAGGTGGATGGTTTTGTTGATGAAGTGGAATTTGTAATGATCCTCATAAAACATGATTCTAAAGACAAAACTAAATGGCCGAAAAAATCGAAATTACCATTTGTTTGGGAAGCTCCTGCTTTTCAAGAGGTAACGGGAAAGCTCTAAAAGCAATTAATACATTTCTCGAAGAAAATAAATTGAAAGATAAAGTTTTCTTTCATGGAGAATTGTGCACAGGAAATTGTGCGAAAGGACCAATATTAAAGGTTGGGGATGACTTGCACGAAGAGGTAGACCATGAGAGTGTTGTTGAGATTTTAAACGGCGTTTTCGGACTCGTTTAATGCCATCTATTTACCATTCTAAAAATTCTTCTTATGCCTTTAATCGTAACCAATAAGGACAAGTGTAATCTTAGTTTTACTTGCATTCGGGTTTGTCCTGCAAAAGCAATTAAAATTGAAGATGATTTTGCTAATATCATAAAAAACAGGTGCATTGGATGTGGAAATTGTGTATCCGTTTGCGCTCAAGATGCGATTGAATACAGAAGCTCAGAAGATCTTGTTAAACAATTGCTAGCAGGTAATGAGCCTGTGATTGCAATTTGCGATCCAAGTATATCTGGTGAATTCGACGATATCCTCGATTTTAGGAATTTTGTAGGAATGATTCGTGCTTTGGGATTTGATTTTGTAGTGGAAGCTGCATTTGGTGCTGATCTTGTTGCTTATCGATATAAAGATTTGTTTAAGAATTTTCATGGAAAATATTACATTTCAACAAAGTGTCCTGCTTTGGTAAATAACATTGAGAATTTTCATCCTGATTTAGTGGATAACTTGGCTCCAATTGTACCTCCAGGTGTTGCAATGGCAAAAGTTGTGCGAAAAAAATATGGTAAGAATGTAAAAATTGTCTCCCTTTCACCCTGCGTAGCTAGTAAGGATGATGTGAAGGCATTTAATGGTACTGATGGTAATATTCATGCGGTACTTAGTTTTGTTGAACTACGAAAATTATTTAAGGAATATGGAGTTTCAGAAAATTCGGTCGAATTTTCTGAGTTTGATCCGCCATTTGCTAAATTGGGAGGGTTATTTCCAATAAGTCATGGTTTGTTTCAAGCTGCTGATATTAATATATCCATGCTAAATGGAGGAATAATTAGTACCGAAGGAAGAAATAATTTCCTTCGATCAATAAATGAATTCAAAACTCAACATGACCTTAATCAACATTTGGATTTATTTTACTGTGAGGGTTGTATTATGGGACCAGGAACTTCACCTGGAGGGCGGAAATTTTCTCGTAGATCTCAGGTAATAAGATATGTACGTAAGAGGCTGAAGACTTTTGATGAAGAGAAATGGCAGAAAGAAATTAATGAATATTTAGATCTTGATTTAAGCAGAGGTTTTAAATCAAATGGTCGTGAATTACCAGTGCCTACAGAAGATGAAATTCTAGATGTTTTGGTTGAGATGGGAAAAGGCAAGATTGAGGATCAGTTAGGTTGTGGATCTTGTGGATATGAATCTTGTAGAGAGTTTGCTATAGCAAAATGTCAAGGTTTAGCCAATTATGAGATGTGCTCGTCTTTTACCATTAAAAATATGAACAACTACATAAAAGAGCTCGGAAATATTAATGATAAATTGTCGAAAACAAAAACCGCTCTTAAAGAATCTGAACGAGTAGCTAAGGAGGAAAGGAAATTAGCCCAAGAGGCATCCGAAACGGTTTCAGCGATGTTGCAAAAGCTTCCTTCAGGTGTTGTGATTGTTGATGAAAGTTTAAAAGTAATAGAGTCGAATAAAACTTTCGTTGATTTGTTGGGAGAAGAAACTCGTATGTTAAATGAAATTATTCCAGGTTTAGTAGATGCCGATTTAACCAAATTAATACCATTTCATAAACTATTTTCTTCTGTAATATTAAACGGAGAGGATATTTTAAATAGAGATGTTCATTTTGGGAATAGATTATTTAATGTCTCAGTTTTTACAATCAAAAAAAATAAGATTGTTGGTGGTATAATAAGGGATTTATACGCTCCTGAGGTAAGACGAGAAGAAGTGATTGGAAGGGCCAGAGCAGTTATCAAGGAAAATCTTCAAACAGTGCAACAAATTGCTTTCTTATTAGGCGAAAGTGCTTCGAAAACAGAAAAGTTATTGAATTCCATTATTAAATCTCACGCCTCGGGAGAAGAAGGGAAAGGAAAATAATGGACGAAAAATTTCATATAGATATAGATTGTCAGCAGGTTTTTCATCATGGTGAAATGATTTGTGGAGATGTGTTTCTTTCCAAAAGAATAAAGGAGGAAAATCGGACCATTGCAGTTTTGAGTGATGGGATGGGAAGTGGTGTGAAAGCGAATGTTTTGGCGACCTTAACAGCTTCCATGGCGATGAATTTTACGGCAGAGCATAAGGATGTTAAAACCATTGCCGAAATCATCATGAATACACTTCCGGTTTGTAGCGTAAGAAAGGTTAGCTATTCCACTTTTACCATTATAGATATCGAATATGATGGAAGAACTCGAATAATAGAGTTTGATAATCCATTGTGTGTGGTGATGCGTGGGGCAGAAGTTTTTGATCCTGGTTGGAGAACGATTCTATTGGATAGTGAAGAAAACCAAGGAAAAGAACTTCGTACTTGTGAATTTACTGCTCGTAAAGAGGATCGGATTCTTTTTTGGTCCGATGGGATTATGCAGTCGGGAATGGGAAGTCGAGAATTGCCATTTGGTTGGGGACATGAGAGTGCTTTAAAGTATGTTACCAATATCGTAAAATCAACACCTTATATATCTGCTCGTAATCTTGGTATGCAGCTGGTAAAGAAAGCAGCCAGAAACGATCATGATGAATTAAAAGACGACACTAGTGCAGGTGTTATTTATTACAGAGAACCTCGTAAATTATTAATTTGTACAGGTCCGCCTTTCGAAAAAGATAAGGATGCAGAGTTGGCAATGCGAGTGTATCATTTTAAAGGCAAAAAAATTATAAGTGGAGGTACAACAGCTGAAATTTTGGCTCGAGAACTCAATTTGAAATTTGCTGCGGGTATGAAAATTACTGATCCTGAATTACCTCCTGCTTCTTACATGGAAGAAATAAACCTAGTAACGGAAGGGATTCTAACAATTGGTAAGGTTGCACGTATTTTGGAAGATTACAATAGTGATTATGATCTTGGTGAAGGTCCTGCAGATCAAATTGTTCATTACTTATTGCAAAGTGATAAGATCTCTATTATTTCAGGTACACGAATAAACTTTGCACATCAAGATCCTAGTTTGCCAATTGAACTGGAAATTAGAAGAACAGTTGTGAAAAAGATTGTAAGTCTTTTAGAAGAGAAATTTTTGAAAGACGTGAGTCTAACATTTATTTAATGTAGGTTGCAAGTAAATTTAGTAGTTTCTGGCTAGCGATTGGTTTTGCAATGTAATCATCACAACCCGCGGCCAAACTTTTCACTCTGTCTTCGGCCATTGCATAAGCTGTCTGAGAAATAATAGGAATGTTAGGGCTTATTATTTTTATTGCTTTTGTAGCTTCGAAACCATTCATAAATGGCATTTGAATATCCATTAAAACGAGATCAATTTTATCTTTATGATCTTCGAACATTTCAACAGCTAATTTGCCATTCATTGCCCAAAGTACTGAAGCACCAGTTCTTTTAATAACTTCTTCTAGAAAAAGAAAATTGGATTCAACATCTTCTGCAATTAAAATTGTTTTCGATGACCAATCATAGGATTCTTGATTCATTGGGTGATTTTTGGTTTTGGTAAATAGCATGCTAATAATTCAAATTTATATAAAATTTCGCGTATTAAAAATAAGTTCGGTAATATAGATTCCCTATAAAATAAGAATAATGTTCTAGCATAATGATTAATATTATTGCATTTAAGATATCCATGAATTAGTAGGGGAAAAGATTTGTTTTACGGTATTTGATTGTCTTTCGTTCCTTAATTGTTATTTTTGAAAATCATTGATTGAATTTTATACCTACATGATCTCTAAACTACACAGATTCTGGCTAATTGTTAGCTTATCTTTTATTTGCTTTTTTTCGAAAGCACAAATTTCTCACGGGGGCAGTCCTTTGTTCAAGGATGCAAAATTTAAGACTACAATTCCGCGTACTTATTTACCTCGATTTGAAAAAGCGAAGATGCTTAAAAATGAAGTGTTTGTAAGTGGGAAAAGCTTTTTAAAACATGCACAATATGCTTATCAATACCAAAACACGTATAATTCGAACAATTCTGGGACATGGGAAAAGTTGGAAGATGGAAGAATGGTGTGGCGTATCTTTATATCATCTCCTGGAGCCTTCTCATTAGGTCTAGAGTTTTCTAAATTCAAATTGCCTAAGAATGCAATGTTGTTTGTCTATAATTATAAATCGGCTCAAGTTTTAGGAGCTTATACTGAAAAAAACAACAAAGCATCAGGAAAATTTTCTGTAGAGCCATTAGAAGGAGATGAGATTATTATTGAATATATTGAGCCTTTGGGTGCTGAATTTGAAGCTGAAATTGAAATTGGTGCAGTTTTACATGATTATAAGAATATTTTTAATCAACTAAAAGGAGAGAAGTCATCTGTTAAAACATCAGGTTCTTGTAATGTAAATATAAACTGCCCAGAAGGTGATGATTGGCAAATTGAGAAGCAATCAGTGTGTCACATTTTGTACAATGGCTTTATCGCTTCTGGAGCATTAATTAACAATACTAGTTTTGATGGTAAACCATATCTTTTAACTGCTCATCATGTTATCGATTCACAAGGAGATGCGGAGGATGCCATTTTTTATTTTAATTATGAGGCGGCAGATTGCGAATCAACTACAGGTTCAAAATCTCAATCAATTTCGGGAGCAGACCTATTAGCAACGACCAGTCATTTAGATTTTACACTTCTAGAATTGTCAGTAATGCCTCCAGCTTCTTTTTCTCCCTATTATGCAGGTTGGGATAGAAGTGGAAGAATACCTTTAAATACGACTTGTATACATCATCCTAATGCCGATGTGAAAAAAATATCAATGGATTTTGATGCTCCCATTACAGATTCTTATTCCGATACAAAATATACATTCGATATCAATACACATTGGAGAATTGTCGATTGGGAGATTGGAACAACAGAAGGAGGATCATCAGGTTCCCCTTTGTTTGATGAAAATCATCGAATTGTAGGCGATTTGACTGGTGGAGAGGCTGATTGTGAGGAGTCTGTTAATGACTATTATGCAAAATTTTCCGAGAGTTGGGCAAATTTTTCGGAAGCCAATCAACAATTAAAAGTTTGGTTAGATCCTTTGAATTTAGGATTGAATGTACTGGATGGTATGGATCCTTACAAGGGACTGAGAGCTAATTTTATCTCGTCAAATGATAGTATTTGTTATTCTAGTCAGCTTAGCTTGGAAAATATATCTCAAGGCGAACCCGATGAATATTTGTGGGATTTTGGAGAAGGTGCTATACCGCAAAGTTCGACAGAAGAAGGACCTCATGAAATCAGTTATACGAGTTCTGGTGTGAAAGAAATAAAATTGATTGTTAAGAAAAATGGGATTTTAGATAGTGTGAGTCGTGATATTTTAGCTATGGATTTTCCAAGCGCAAACTTTGATTTTACGGTTGATTTACAAAAAATACAGTTCATTAATTCTTCGGAGCAAGGCGAGACTTACTCATGGGATTTGGGAGATGGAACCAGTTCTAGTGAAGAGAATCCAGAACACGAATACAAGAATTCGGGAAATTACACCATAACGCTAGAGGCAGAGAATAGATGTGGAACTAATTCTTTTGCAAAAATGGTTCAGATGAATTATAATGATTTGATTAAGGTTTATCCAAATCCATCAGATGGTTTATTTGCAGTTGATTTGAGCCAGATTATTTATATAAGAACCAATTGGACGGTTTACGACTCGAAAGGAGCTCAAGTGCGTTCTGGTATCGTTTTTAATTACAATAGTTTAATCAATTTCGATTTAAAAGGAATGTCCTCGGGTGTTTACATTTTAAAATTGGAAATTGATGGAGAAATACTACAACGAAACCTACTACTTCGGAATTAAGAATTACACTCTCATCCATTAAATAGCTTATTGGATGAGAGCAAATATTCTATTTCTCAATTTTCTCAAAAGAGGTTACGATTCCTCGAATTAAAGACGAAGAAAAACCTTGATGTTCCATTTCATTTAAACCAACAATAGTACATCCTTTAGGTGTTGTTACCTTATCAATTTCAGATTCGGGATGGTCATTGTTTTGTTGAAGCATTTCAGCAGCACCTTTAACCGTTTGAGATACGATTTTTTTCGCTGTATTCGCATCAAAACCAATTTGTATTCCTCCTTGTATCATAGCACGAATAAAACGGAATACGAAAGCGATTCCACAAGCTCCTAAAATGGTAGCAGCTTCCATTAATTCTTCATTAATAATTAGGCTTTCACCAATGGAATCAAAAATGAATTTTACTTTCGCTGTTTGTTCTTGATCTGAATTCTTACCGCAAATACAAGTTACAGATTCTCCAATGTTGGCAGCAATATTTGGCATTGCTCTAAAAACGGGAAATTTGCCATCTAACATTTCAGAGATTTCAGCTGTACCAAGTCCTGTAGCTAGTGATACGATTATATGTTCTCCTTCAATTAAAGCAGGTTTAATCTCCTTTATAATTTTAGAGACATTATACGGTTTAACAGCAATTAAAATAATGTTCGATTTGCTAACAGCGTAACAATTGTCAGATGTAATTTCTGCACCTGCTTCTTCCAAATCTTTAATTAGAGATAGATTACGTCGGGTAGCAATTACATTCTCAGAAGAAAAATCTTTATCATCTAGAAGTCCTTTTGCTATCGATTTACCAAGGTTACCGCAACCAATAACACTAATTTTTTCATTTTTCATACACTAAATAATATAAGGTGATTTTGAAAGAGGTGTGACAACTTTTAAATCTGAAATATAAAAATACTAATTTTTGGGGAGTTAGAGCTTTTGTAAATTTGCTTTACTATTATTTTGTAGTAATTAATAGTCTGTGAAATCTAATTTTAGTAGGTGAATTTTCTTTGATTTTGTCTCATTTAAACTTTCATTTTTTACTTTAAGAAAAATATCATACTTTTGGTAAATCGATTTAGTAAACCGATTTAGTAAAAATGCAAACCTTTGAAAAAGAAATCAATTAAAGATATCGCTCAAGATCTTGGTTTTTCTAAGACTACAGTTTCCTTCGTTTTAAACAACAAAGGAGATGAGAAGAATATTAGTAAAAAAACACAAGAAAAAATTTTAGCTTATGTGCATGAGGTTAATTACCAACCAAATCAAATAGCTAAAAGTTTAAAAAATGGTACAACAAATACCATTGGTTATTTGGTGCCTGATATTTCCAATCCTTTTTATGCAAAAATTGGTCGCTTAATAGAGGATCTATTAGCTGCAAAAGGATATCATCTGATTATTGGAAGTACAGATGAAAAACAAGAAAAGGAGGATTCCCTTTTAAACATGTTTGTAAATCGTCAGGTAGATGGTTTAATATTGGCATCATGTTTTGAAAATTTAGGAATGCTAAAAACATTGGCGGCTCAAAGATTTCCAATGGTTTTCTTTGATAGAGAGAGTCCAGATTTTAATGGAAACTACATATTAGTAGAGAACAAAAATGCTATGAGGTCGGCAGTTGATAAGGTGATTAATAAAGGAGCCAAACGAATTGGCTTGTTATCAATTACACCAAATGTTTATTCTCTAAAATTAAGAATAGACGGATATAAGCAAGCTTTAATTGAAAATAATATCGATGTAGATGAAGATTTGATTCGTGTTGTTGAAATCGATGATTTAAAAGAAAGTTCGAAAACGCAATTAACCTTCCTAATGGAGCAAGGGGTGGATGCAATTGCATTTACAAATAACCAGATAACAGCACATGCAATTTGGTTAATGAATACAGCCTTTAGGGAAGATTTGGATCGAATGAATTTTGTGAGCTTTGATAATCTTGACTTGTTCGATTATTCTTTGCCTATAGTAACTTCTGTAGCACAGCCAATTAAGGAAATTGCGCAATATTCGGTTGATATTTTAGAAGAAGTAATGAAATCGAACAAAGAAGAAAGTAAGAGAATAGAATTGGAACCTAGATTAATAGAACGTTAAATTAGACAATTAATTTTACCTACTGAGGTAGGCGAAAAAATTAAATTTTATGAAAGAGAAAACTTCAATTGGAAAGATCCTTCCTGTAATGTTTGGATTTTTTATTATGGGATTTGTTGATGTTGTTGGTATTGCAACCAACTATGTCAAGCTTGATTTTAACTTAAGTGATACCGTTGCGAACCTGTTGCCAGTAATGGTGTTTTTATGGTTCTTGGTTTTTTCTGTGCCTACAGGATTGTTAATGAATAAAATTGGCCGAAAAAATACGGTCATGTTGAGTATGGCAATTACATTTTCGGCCATGCTTGTGCCTTTAATAGCATATAATTTTACAGTTATATTAGTTGCATTTGCTTTATTAGGTATTGGAAATACAATTATTCAGGTTGCATTAAATCCTTTGTTAACGAATGTTGTTTCGGGAGATAAATTAGCTAGTAGTTTAACTTTAGGACAATTTGTTAAAGCGATTGCAGCCTTTTTGGGACCAATTATCGCTGGTTTTGCTGCAGGTAGTATGGGAAATTGGAAATTAATTTTCCCATTGTACGCTGGAATTACTTTATTGTCAACGATATGGTTGTGGTCAACATCGATTGTTAAAGAAGAACAAGAAGAGAAAAATGTATCTATTTTAGGATGTTTTAGTCTACTTAAGGATTCTTATATTTTGGCTTTTTTCGTGGGGATTTTACTAGTAGTAGGAATTGATGTTGGTTTAAACATTACCATTCCTAAATTCTTAATGGAGAGATGTAGTATTCCATTGGAACAAGCAGCTTTAGGTATTAGTCTATATTTTGTAGCTCGTACTGTTGGAACATTTTTAGGAGCAATTATTCTGGCAAAATATGCGCCGGCTAAAATCTTTGTTTATAGTATTATTCTTGGTGTTTTTGGATTCATAGGAATGTTGTTTGTAACCAATTTAGTTGTTCTTTCAGTATTCATATTTATCGTTGGTTTTGCATGTGCTAATTTATTCTCAATCATTTTTACTTATGCACTTAAAAGACAACCAGAAAGAGCAAATGAGGTATCTGGTTTAATGATTATGGGTGTTTCTGGTGGTGCTATCGCTTTATTCTTAGGAATGATTTCAGACTATGTTGGAAGTCAAATGGGTGGAGTTGCTGTTTTATTAGTATGCTTACTATATTTCTTCTATTTGGGAAGATTATTTACCAAAACGGATGCGAAGTAATATTCGATTAACGATTTAGATTATGAATATTTGGAACGATAAGAGAGTTGTATTGACTCTTGATGCAGGAGGAACAAATTTTGTTTTCTCTGCAATGAAAAGTGGAGATGAAATTGTAGAACCAATTCGTAAGCCATCAAATGCAGATCAGTTAGATTTGTGTTTACAAACGATTATTGATGGTTTTCAGGAGGTTTTAAATATAGTAAAGGAAAAACCAGTTGCAATTAGTTTTGCATTCCCAGGTCCTGCTGATTATAAAAGTGGAATTATTGGGGATTTGCCTAATTTGCCTGCTTTTAGAGGAGGAATTGCTTTAGGACCAATGTTACAAGAACACTTTAAGTTGCCAGTTTTCATTAATAACGATGGAGATCTTTTTGCATATGGCGAAGCTTTGGGTGGTGTACTTCCTGAGATCAATAAAAAATTAGAAGAGGCAAATAGTCCGAAAAGGTATAAGAATATTCTTGGAGTTACACTAGGAACCGGTTTTGGCGGTGGTTTGGTACGTAACGAGGAGTTATTTGTTGGTGACAATTCAATTGCTACGGAAGTTTGGTTAACAAGCTCACGATTGTTTCCAGAGCGTTTTGCTGAAGAAGGAATTAGTACACGTGCTATTCAAAGAGTCTTTTTAGAAAAAGCAAAAGGTAATTATTCAGAAGAATTAATGCCTAAAGATGTTTACGATGTCGCTATGGATGCTAATAATTCAGATCAAAAAGCAGCACTAGAGGCTTTTGAAATGTTCGGAAGATGTTTGGGCGATAGTTTGGCCAATCTTTTAACTGTGATCGATGGTATTGCAGTTATTGGAGGGGGATTAACTGGAGCTCATGATTTGTATATGCCAGCAGCATTAAATGAAATGAACGGAAAATGTTATACTGCATCGGGGGAATCTCTTCCAAGATTGGTGCAAAAAGTTTATAATATTGATGTCGACTCGGAATTTGTTGAATTCGCAGAAGATAAATCTTCAGATATAAATATTCCAGGAACGAATAAAACCATAAAATATGATCCGAATCCAAGTATCGCTATTTGTTCTAGTAAACTAGGAGCAAGCAAGGCCATTGGTATTGGAGCTTATGCCTTTGCATTAAAGAATTTGTAACAAACGATCTATAGTAATTATGGAAAGAAGAAGCTTTTTGAGAAATTCAATTTTATTTACTGGTGGAATCGCTCTTTTGGGAGCAGGTAATATTGCTCATGCAGATGAGATTTCCTATGTTTCTAATAGACCTGCTATAGCTAAGCGGAAGTTTGTTAGTGATGCAGTTGAACAAACAATTGAGAAGGTTAAGAAGGAAATTTCAAATCCAGAATTGTCTTGGATGTTTGAAAACTGCTTTCCAAATACTTTAGATACGACAGTACAATATTCGGAGCAGGATGGATCTCCCGACACTTTTGTAATTACGGGAGATATTAATGCGATGTGGCTGAGAGATTCAACCGCACAAGTTTGGCCATATTTACCATTGGTTTCGGAAGACAAAAAATTACAAGCATTGTTTCAAGGATTGATCAATCGTCAAACAAAATGTGTATTGATTGATCCTTATGCAAATGCTTTTAATAAAGGAGCTGATGGAAGTCATTGGGAGAGTGATTTAACTGAAATGAAGCCAGAATTGCATGAACGAAAGTGGGAGATAGATTCACTTTGTTATACCATTCGTTTGGCTTACCATTACTGGAAAACGACTAAAGATGATTCTTGTTTTGATGAAAATTGGCAAGGTGCAGCTCGTTTAATTGTGAAAACATTTAAGGAGCAACAACGAAAAGAAAATCAAGGTCCTTATTCCTTTCAGAGAAATACAACCAGAACATACGACTCGTTACCTGGTGGAGGTTATGGAAATCCAATTAATCCAGTTGGATTAATTGTGTCTTCGTTCCGACCATCTGATGATGCAACGGTGTTACCATTTTTAATTCCATCTAATTATTTCGCTGTTGTTTCCTTAAGGCAGTTAGCTGAAATTTTCACACATATCGGATCGAATAGTAAATTGGTAAACGAAGCACTTTCATTAGCAATTGAAGTGGAGGAAGCACTTGAGGCTTATGCAAATTCTGATCATTTGCATTTTGGAGAGATTCTTCCATTCGAAGTAGATGGTTTCGGTAACAAGTTGTTTATGGATGATGCAAATATTCCGAGTTTACTTTCTTTACCATATCTGGGTGCAATTAGTAATTCAAGCTCCTTATATCAAAACACTAGAGAGTACATTTTGAGTAAAAATAACCCATGGTTTTTTAAAGGTAAATATGCCGAAGGTATTGGGGGGCCGCATGTCGGAATTGATATGATATGGCCTATGAGCATCGTAATGAGAGCATTAACTTCAGATAATGAAGAGGAAATTATTTCCTGTTTAAAAATGCTGGTTGCGAGTCATGCAGATACTGGTTTTATGCACGAAACATTTCATAAAAACAATCCTGAAAATTACACTCGATCGTGGTTTGCTTGGGCAAATACTCTGTTCGGGGAATTAATATTTAAACTGTATAAGGAAAGACCTGAAATTTTATCAAGAATTTAATTGGTCTTTAAAATATGTAGTAGTAGTGTGCTACCCCGGATTGGGAAGTTAAATGATTTTCCTTTCCGGATTTTTTCATAAGAGGTGAAATTAGATTAGAAACCCAGGCTGTGGCCTGGGTTTCTTGTTTATGCGGTAATATTTTCTGAAACAATCTCCTTAAATGAAAATTGATATTCCTCATTGTATAATTTCACATACATTTTAACGTAGTGTTCATAGCTTTCCATTGCTAAGCTGTGTTTTCCTTGTTTAGAAAGGAGACTACACTTTACCCTTAAGGCAGTTTCATTCATCTGATCAAATTCAAAGATCACATTCGAAATGGCAAATCTAATATTAGTGTCAAGATTTAGCTTGCTTACCCATTCCTCTAATGAGCTAACAATCAGTCCTGTTGTTTTGTCTTTAAATGGATCTAACCATTCAGGTTCAATATCTCTAAGTAATGTACCTCTGTTTAAGATATGAATTATTTTCTCGAATTGAATTTTATTCTTGTCGGTAGTTTTAAGCTCATCTTGAATGCTAGCGATATCGCAAAAAACATTTTCCTGTAGAATTATTTTCCAGTAGTTGTTATCAAATACAATTTCAATTCCATCGATATCTTCTAGAATACTCCTTAATTTTTTAATATTTACACCTCTATTGTTCTTTGCTTTAGCTTCTGGTTTGTCTGGCCATAAAAATTCTTGTATTCTTCTCGATGAAATGCCTTTTCCATCTTCAATTGAATAAAGCAAAATAAGGAGGAATAATTCCTTTAGCGTAGGGCTAAAACGATAAGTAATATCTTTGCCTTTTTGTCCAAATACCTGAAAGCCACCAAATAAAAGTATCGCATTAATTTGTGGTAGCTCATAGGTTGGTATTTTTTCCTGAAAACTATTTATAGGTTCCTGAATTATTTGCTCCTTTTTGAGTTTAGCTTTAATTTTTTGTCGAATAAAGAAAATAAGAAACAAAAGGATAGATGCTAATAAAGCATAAAATAGCTTGACGGATAAAGGAAGCGTGTTATTATACATGTTTATTTCGTTAGCTGAACCAGGTTCATAACTAATTGTATAAACAGAAATTTCATAACTCTCACCTTCAGTTTCTTTTGATGTTAGAGCGATTAATTTGTTTTCGCTTTCCCAATAATACAAATCAGCAAAAGATTTAATATCAACAAATTCGTAAGGTATACTATCACCAATAAAGTAAAGCTTTGGATCATTGAGAAAGCCTTTTGCAACTTTTAGATAAGTGCTGCTTTTTTGACATGGAAACATTAAAGTATAGAATGAGCTATCTTTTTCGGTTAATGTTAATGAATTAACAGGTAGATATTGAAATTGATCATCCTGCTCTAAAGCCCATATTTTTTTGATATGCTTTTTGGCAAAATCTATTTTATAAAGATCATAGTAAAATTCTTTACCTAGAATTTGTTTTCCAAGTGGATTTCCTAGTCCTCCAAAAAGATAGCCAATAGTTGAGTCTTGCTTTTCAATTCCAAAGGATGATAGATATCTAGGTTCAATAGTATCACCTGAAAATTGAAGTGTTTTCCATTTCTTTTCTGTTTCATCAAAAGATTGAATCAAATTGGAATAAGAGTAATAGCCATATCCGAAAAGAGTTGTTATTTCTTTAGATATTGGATGTATTGTTTTGTTGTGGTGCCAGAATTTAGGCGTGTCATCTGTTTTTCGAGGAGCGTCTTGTTCCCATGAATTGGACGATTTTAAAAACTTAGTTGTAGAGTTTTCATTGAAGCTATAGGTGGTTAATTGTGAATTAATACCATAAATTATCTGTTGTGATTTTTCTAGTATTGGTAGGCCTTTAACGTCTTTAATCGCACTTAGTGTATTTGTTCTTAAATCGAATGATTTAATTTCTCCACTTGTAAAAACAAATTGAAGTATTTCATTCTCTTTATCAAACCCAATTGCAGGAATTTTATCAAATGAAAAAGTATTTACTTTTTTCCATTTGTTATGATAATCAATTACCCATCTAGGATTATATAGCTTAGCAGTTCTGCTCGATAAGATATCTTTTATTTCAGTTTGGTTTGTTTTGCGAAAAGGCCATAAATGTTTAGGAGTTCCGTTAACGTGTATGCCTAAATCCTTAATAGACATGGAAGGTACTTCTTCAATGTAAAAGCCGTATTTATTTACAACACCTAATGAGAGTGAAAATTTCGAAGAATTAGGAAATTCTATAGCGTTTTCAAATTTATGCTCTCCTAATGAAAAATAGATCATATTGTTTTCACAATCGATCTTTAATTCTAGTGGTATCCATCTGTTTCGAAGTAGATCTAAATCATCCAAATTACAATGGATTTTAGTTTCTCTTTTGTTTAGAATAACATATAGGTCAGGTTCATTATAGGTAATTTGAATCAGATTTTTTCCATTTTGCTCTTTTAAGGATAATATTTCGCCATAGTGAGTTTCAGTACTCCGCAAAGAAATCATGAAATTAAGAGTAAAACTGTTTACGTACGAAATGTTATTCTTATGAGTAATGTCTATTCCTGTTCGATTTTCCTTCGAAACTTCATTGGACTTAAAATAAACACCATGATCTGCATGGAGAATAAATGAATATATGGTTAGGGCAAATAATACAAGTAAAAATCTCATTATATAATAGTGGGCTTTGATAATGTTCAAATATATCTAAATATAGCAAGACTTTAAAGATAAAAGCCTAAAAAGACTGAGATTATTGACTGATTAAGCCTTGCGAGAAACGTGTGAAGTTTTAGTTAAAATGAATAACAAAGTCTTTGTGAGAATTTATTACAAGGATTTGGGAATTGTTATGTGAATTTGGTTTTCGAATTAGGATTAGTAGGAAGAGGTCTAGAAGATAATATTCCCTATTTGTTAAAATATCTTAATTAAAAGCATATTAGTGTAAGGGGCTGAAAAAGAAGAATTAAGGAGTTGATTAATGATTTTGAGTAGGCGATTAATTCAATATTAATCGTGAATTAATACGTTTGCGCTAATATTGGTTAAAGAAAAAAATAACACGATTTTTTTTTGTTCATTGTATAATTAATAATTCTAACTATGAAGAAATGCTATTTACGAAATCTTCATTCAGGCCTATCTAACCCATTAGGTACTGGAAGTAAGATTGGGATTTTTGCGTTGCTTTTTGCAATAATGGCTTTGCCATTGTCTGCGAATGCAAACGTTGACAACTTAACCGATAACAATTCAACTGTTTCAGCTACCCAACAAGTAGTAACTGGAGCAGTAACTGAAGATTCTGGAATGTCACTTCCAGGAGTATCAGTGGTTGTTAAAGGTACTACTATTGGAACTGTAACTGATATTGAAGGAAATTATGAAATTTCAGTTCCAGATGCAAACAGTGTTTTAGTATTCAGTTTTGTTGGGATGCTAACACAGGAAATTACAGTTGGTTCTCAAGCTGTAATTAATGTGGTTATGGCAACAGACGCATTGCAGGTTGATGAAGTAATTGTTACTGCATTGGGTATTAAAAGAGATAAAAAAGCTCTTGGTTATGCTGTTCAGGATGTAAAATCTGAAGAGTTAACACAAGCTGGTAATTCTGATTTGGTTTCGTCTCTTGCAGGAAAAGTTGCAGGTGTGCAGATCAATCAGTCTGGTGGTGGAGTTGGAGGAACTTCGAGAATTGAAATTCGTGGTACCAGTTCGTTGAGTGGAAATAATGCTCCTTTATGGGTCGTTGATGGTGTTCCATTTGATAATGGAAATAGCCGTGATGGTAGTATTTGGGGTGGAACATCTCGAGCAGGTGGTGCTTTTGACTTGAACCCTGAGGATATTGAGTCCGTATCGATATTGAAGGGACCTAATGCTGCTGCTCTTTATGGAGAACGTGGTGGTAATGGTGTCGTATTAGTTACAACTAAAAAAGGTACAAGAGGTAAAGGACTTGGAATTTCGTATTCTGGTGGATTTACAATGTCTAAGGCTGCATACATGCTAGATCTTCAAGATAAATATGGTCAAGGTACTAATGGTGCATATGATAATAGTAGTAAGTCTTCTTGGGGTCCTGAAATGAATGGACAGATGCTAGAATCATGGACTGGTGAGATGCTTCCATATGAAGCGCAAAAAGACCGTCTAGAAGATTTTACTCGCACAGGAACTACTCAAAAGCACAATGTTGCTTTTACAGGTGGAAATGATGATGGAGCTTACCGTGTTTCAGTTGGTAAGGATATCATGAAAGGTATTTATGACGAGCATGAAGTTGAAAAGTTAACTTTTGATTTAAGAGCGGATTACGATATTAATAATTGGTTAAACGTTGATACTAAAGTTTCATTTTTCAAGACAGAAGGTAATGAGCGTCCTGAAATTGGAAATTATTCATACGTATCATACTTTAATAGTATGCCAATGAATATTCGTAACCAAGATTTAGCTCCAGGATATGATATCGTAAGTGGACAGCATGTTGAAAAACTTTATACAACTGCAAATGCTAATTACAGAAATCCATATTTCTTGCAAGCTCAAACAACAAATTATGACGAAAAGAATAGAACTTTTGGTTATGTGGCTGCTAACATCAAAATTACTTCTGACTTAAAGGCAAAATTTAAGTATGGAATGGATTTTTATGATTTTACTTCAGTTGAAGGATATTTGTTTGCTGATAATGTAGATTCAAGTAGACCAAACTACAATCCAACTCAGTCAAACTTTAAGGAAGAAAACTACGAATTCTTATTGTCTTACAATAAAGAATTGAATGAAGATTTCACACTTGGAGTAAACCTTGGTGCAAACAGCATGAGACGTGTATCTAAAGGGTTGAGCGCAAATTCTGGTCGCTTATCGTCAGAAGGTGATTTTTTCTTAGCTGCTGGAGCAAATATTAAAGCTTCTGAATCAGCTTTAGAAAGTGAAGTTCGTTCTATTTACGGTTCTGGACAAGTTGCTTATAAAAACATGTTGTTTTTAGATTTCACAGCTCGTAATGATTGGTCGTCAACATTAACTGCAGCTGATGCGGATTACGATAACTCATATTTTTACCCATCTCTTAGTTTAAGTGGTATTGTTTCTGAAATGACAGAATTGCCAGATTGGGTGTCATTCGCTAAAGTAAGAGGTTCTTGGGCAAAAGTTGGAAAGGCTACAACTCCATATAATACAAGTCAATCATTTAGATTGGAGAGTGGTAACTTTAACTTAACAAGAGGTATCGTAGAACAACAAAGAGTTATTGAAGATCTTAAGCCTGAGATTTCTACTTCTTGGGAAGTTGGTGCTGACTTAAGATTTTTAGGTAATCGTGTAGGTATTGATTTTACTTACTATAACGAAGAGACAAAGAATCAAATTTTACCTGCTCCAGGTATTATAAGTTCTGGATATGAAACTTTACTGATTAATGCAGGATTAATTACCAACAAAGGTATTGAGTTGATGTTATCAACTGTTCCTGTTAAGACTAAGGATTTAACGATAGGTTTAGACTTTAATTTTGCGAAAAACGAGAGTATGATGGAGAAATTAGCTCCTGGTATTCCTGAGTATAATTTTGGTTCTAATGTAATGGCTATTCCTGGTGAAAAGTTAGGAGTAATTAGAGGTAGTGTATACGAGCGTAGCGAAAATGGTGAAATCATTATTGATGAAAACGGTTTAATGACGGTTGCTCAAGGTGATGATCATGTTATTGGAAATATCCAACCAGATTGGACAGGTTCTATTAATTTGAGTGTAGATTACAAAGGTTTATTCTTAAGTGCATTAGTTTCAATTCAAGAGGGTGGAGATATCCTTTCTTCTTCGGAACGTGGAGCTGTATCTGCAGGAACTGCTGAAAGAACAACAGAAAACAACAGAATGGCTTTCTTTGTTGATGGTGTAACTGCTGCTGGTGGAGCAAATAATGTTATTGTTTCTGCTGAAGAATACTGGAGACAAATGGCAAAAGTAGATGAAGAATTCATGTACGATGCTTCACACATGAAATTGAAGGAAGTAGCTATTGGTTACAACCTACCAAAATCTCTATTGAGTAAAATACCTCATAATCCGATTAAGAGTGCAAGGGTATCACTTGTTGGTAGAAACTTATTATACTTCTACAAGGATACACCAGGAACTGCTCCAGATGCAAGTGCTTACAGTACAGCTTTTGCTGCTCAGGCATTTGATTTTTCTCCAGTTCCATCTACTAGAACTTATGGGTTCTCTCTTAATGTTGGTTTTTAATAGTTAAAAAGGATAAGATTATGAATAAAATATATATAGTACTACTTGCATTGGGACTATCCGTTATGAGCACAGGATGTTCTGACGATTTTGATGACATGAATGTCAGAAAGGATGCCGTTGTTGATGTTGAGCCGAAGTTTTTCTTCAACACAATGATTCAAGGGACATTTTCAAATTACCAACGTAATGTTAATTTGTACCCAGACCTATATTCTCAGTATTGGGCAAACACTGTATCTGGATTTGGTTCACCTCGTTACGAGTATGTGGACGGTTGGATAGGAAACCAGTGGAGAGAGCATTATGCAGATATGTTACGTAAAGCTGTTGCGATTCAAGATATGGTTGGAGAAGATCCAGTATTTGTTGATGCAGTTGCAATTAAAGATATCTGGATGGTTTATTGGTGGTCAAGAATGACCGATACCTATGGAGATATTCCATATTTTGATGCAGGAACAGGTGAAGCTGTGCCTTATACGTCTCAACAAGAGATTTATACGGATTTATTTGCAAGGCTTGATGCTGCAATTACAAACATTACAGGTGATGCTGCTCAGTATGCATATGGTGATGGTTACGATATAATTTTTAATGGAGATGCATTACAATGGCGTAAATTTGGAAACTCTTTACGTTTACGATTGGCAATGCGTATTTCTAATGTTGATGCAGTTAAAGCACAAGCTGAAGCTCAAGCAGCAGTTAATGGTCCTGGTGGATTAATGACAAGTAATGCTGATGTAGCAAAAGTTCCTATGTGGAGCAAAGGATGGTACGATTATTTGCACCAAATGGCTTGGAACTGGAATAACATTAGAATGTCTAAAACATTCTCAGATTACCTATACAACCAGTCTACTGTTGGAGAGGATCCAAGAGCTGCTAAATGGTTTGCTTATCAAGTTGATGGAGAACCTACAACTAAAGAAGATGCTGGTTTTGATAAGTATTTAGGTATCGAAAATGGATACAATCTTGTTCCTGCAGATGCTGATAAAAACTTTGCAACGATCAATCTAGAAGGTGGTTATGTTGATTTTGTTGGCGATGGAGGAGAGAATGGAATGTATTGTCCAGTAATGTTCTACTCTGAAGTTAAATTTTTGGAAGCTGAGGCAGCTCTAAGAGGTTGGGTTTCTGGTGATGCAAATGCATTATACTTAGAAGGTGTAGAAGCTTCAATGGATTATGTTGGAGTTGACGGAGGTGATGCAACAAGCTATGTAGATGGTTTAACAAATCTTTCTGGAAGTAATGAAGCACAATTAAAGCAATTGATTACTCAGAAATGGTTAGCTAACTTTCCTAACGGAGTAGAAGGATGGGCTGATTTCAGAAGAACTGATTATCCAGACATTACGCTACCAAAAGATGGAGTAAGTGGTAGTTCATCTGTAGCATCAGGTACTTGGGTTAAGAGAGTACGTTATCCTGATAATGCTCATCTTCAAGATGAGGTAAACATGCCATCTGCTTTAAACACTTTAGATTCTGATAAAATGGATATTAGACTTTGGTGGGATACTGCAGATACCAAAACAAAAGATGGTTCTGGTTTAATGAATAGCAATTTTTAAATAAAAAACAGATGAATGTGCATTGATTCATTTATGGTTGATGCACATCATTTAAACTTTATTATATGAAAGCAATAAAATTAAATATAAAAATGTTGTCATATCTGGCTGCTTTTCTGATGGTCTTTACTATCTCAGCTTGTGATGATGATGATAAAAGTGGGACTTTTGAGACTAGTTCTCTTGAAGCTCTAGTTACTGAGGCTGAAGGCTTAATTGCAAACAGTGAAGAAGGTATAAATGCTGGAGATTTTAAGCCAGGAGCCAAAGCAGAATTGCAAACAGTTGTTGATTGGGTTTTATGGACTATCGACAGAGCAGATAATCAAGAAGATATTTCGGATGCAGCTGTTAAATTGCAACGTTACATTGACATTTTTAAAGCAAATACAGTTGCAGTAGCAATGCCTTGGATTCAGCAAGAAAATGATACTTATATTCAGATATCTGATAACATTAAGACTGTATTAGGTGGAGAATGGACAATTGAATTGAAATGTTATATCGTTGATCTGAATACTAAAGGGTATTCAAATAATTTATTCTCTGCTGAGCAAATGGGACCAGATAGTGGATTTGGAGCTAGATATTTCGGCGATGGTAAAATTCAGATCGTAACAGGTAATAGTAATTGGGTAGATTCAGGTGATCAAGCTGGCCCAGGAACTATGATAGCTGGAGATTGGATGGATGTAACCATGACAAGTACGGGAACTCATCATGAATTATTTATTAATGGTTCAAAAGTTGCTGAAGTAGATAATACTCACTTAGTAGCTGCTGACGCTCCATTTGTTATTGGTAACAGCCCAACATGGACTGATCGTGTCTGTAATACTTTGGTGAAAGATTTTAGAGTGTGGAATTCTGTATTAGACGAATCTACCATTAATGCAAATAGAACTGCTTCATTCGAAGGTACAGAGTCTGGTTTAGAATGCTATTTTCCTTTTGGATCAGATTTAGGAGAATCTTTTGTAGATGTTACAGGGAAATACACTGCAACGATTAAAGGTAAAGTAGAGTGGATAAGCGAACCACCAGTAATCGTTTTAGACAAAGCTAAATTAACTGCTGCAATTCAGGATATTACTGATTTTAAGGCTACAGTTGTTGAAGGTGATATGGATGGTGATTATCCTGCTGGAACAATTGCTTATATCGATGCTTTAATTGTTGATGCTAATGATGCTCTTATTAATGAGACTCGTCAATCAGGTTTAGATGATAAAGCTGATGCATTAGCTGCCGCAACTGACTTGATTAATTCAATGTTAGTAGGTGATGCTGATGGTATCTTGATTGATCGTGATGTTCCTTCTGCAGTTGGTTTAAGAATTACGCCAAATTATACTCCTCAAGAAGATTACACTGTTGAGTTTAATGTAAAAGTTAAGTCTTTCTTTGGATACGGTACAGGTGAATTCTTTAATAATGGAGAGTACGGAATCTGGGTTTATGGTTATGAAGAACTTACTGAAGAGAATGTATTAAATACAGGTCGCCTTTGGAACTTTACGAATGCTGGAAATGGATGGCAAGGACCAAAAGCAGAAGCTTTATCCATTAAAGCGGGAGAATGGCAACATGTTGCTATTGTTCATGATGACGCTGCTAGAACAACTACATTATATGTTGATGGAGTTGCCAAAGGTATTCAAGAAGACATAGGTGCTCCAAACAACTCAGGATGGGGTGAAATGTGGCTTGGTAATGGCTGGGGTAAAATGGATGGTTACATGAAAGATTTCCGTTTATGGGATGTTGCTCGTGATGCTGCCGACCTTGATGCTGTCATTGATGGTACAGAAGCTGGATTGAATGTTTATTTCCCTCTTGATAGAGTGAAAGGCGTTAAATTCTCTGATGAAACAGGAACTTACCAAGGTGATATGAGAGGTATCTCATGGAACGTTGTTGAAGATTAATTGATAAATACAATATTGGGAGCTGTCTTAAGGCAGCTCCCTTTTATAAGATTTTTAAGAATGTCTATTCGTCTGACATTCCAATTAGAGTTAAGAATAAGGTTTGCTTCCACCTAAAAAGGAAGGATCGTTTTATAGCCTTTTATCAAAAGGTGTATTAACTAGAAGATAAAAATAGCCTTTGAGCTACAACATATAGCAATCTTTAGAACAATCAAAGAACCAAAACCAAATGCGAAACCATATTTCTTTTAAAACACTAATTCTCTTGTTTTTCTTTTGCTCAGCATTACTTTCCTGTAATAAAGAGCAAGCTAAAGGAGGAAATGATTACATCCAATTTGTCGATCCATTAATTGGATCAGGAGGACATGGACATGTTTTTGTTGGAGCAAGCGTTCCGTTTGGAGCAATTCAAGCCGGACCAAGTAATTTTCACAAAGGTTGGGACTGGTGTTCTTCATATCATTACTCAGATAGTATAGTAAAAGGATTTTCACACTTGCATTTGAGTGGTACAGGTTGTACTGATTTAGGAGAATTTTTAATTATGCCCGTAGTAGGTGATTTAAAAATGAATCCTGGTTCACAGGAAAATCCAGAAAGTGGATATGCATCTTACTACAATCATAATACTGAAAAAGTTGAGCCTGGGTACTATAAAGTACACTTGGATACATACGATATTGGAATTGAGATGACAACTACTGAACGAGTAGCATTGCATAAAATTACCTATCCAAAATCTGATGATGCGAAATTAATTATTGATTTAGAAGAGGGAAATGGAGATACGGCTACAAAAACATTTGTTCATAAGGTAAATGATACAATTGTTGCTGGTTACCGTTTTTCAACTGGATGGGCTAGTGATCAGCGTGAGTATTTTGCAATGGTTTTATCGAAACCAATCAAAGATATTATTGTTTACAATGGCGAGAATTTAATGCAAGGAGATGCTGCAGAAGGAACTTCTGTTAAGGCATGTTTAGAATTTAAAACGGAAGCATTTGAAGAGGTTCTTTTTAAGTTTGGAATGTCTCCAGTGAGCATGGAAAATGCATTGTCAAATATTAAAGATGAAATGCCTTCTTGGGATTTTGAACAGATTCTTGCTGAGAATCATGAGAAATGGAATGAGGAACTTTCTAAGATTCAGATTAAAACAAAAGATCTATCAAAGAAAAAAGTGTTTTATACTGCAATGTATCACACGCTAATTGCTCCAAATTTATTTAACGATAGCAATGGAGAATATAGAGGTGTTGATAAAAAAGTCTATAAAGGAGCTGATTTTACAAACTACACCTTATTCTCTTTATGGGATACTTATCGTACAGCACATCCACTTTATACTTTAACTCAAACAGAACGAGTTCCTGATATGATCAATTCCATGTTGACAATTTATAAGCAACAAGGAAAACTACCAGTGTGGCATCTTCGTGGAAATGAAACTGAAACAATGGTAGGTTACAGTGCTGTTCCTGTTGTTGTAGATGCTATTTTAAAAGGATTTCCTGGAATTGACCATGAGTTAGCTTATGAGGCGGTGAAAACCACAGCTATGGGCGATTTTGAACCTGGCGTTAAAGAATTGCAAAAGTTCGGTTATATCCCTTGTGATATGATGCATGAGTCTGTTGCAAGTGCAATGGAATATGCAATTAGCGATTGGGGAATTAGCAAGTTGGCTGAAAAATTAGGCAAAACTGAGGATGCGAAATATTTTGCTGAGAGAGCAAAAGCTTATACCAAATACTTTGATCCAAAAGATCGATTTATGAAAGGTAAAATGGTAGATGGTTCATGGAGAACTCCATTTGATCCTTACTCAGCACAGCATCGTGTAAATGATTATTGTGAAGGAAATGCTTGGCAATATTTATGGCTGGTTCCTCAAGATCCAGAAGGATTAATTGATTTATTAGGTGGTGACAAACCATTTATTTCAAAACTAGATAGTTTGTTCTCAATCTCTTCAGAATTAGAAGAAGGTGCATCTTCTGATATCTCTGGTTTAATTGGACAATATGCTCATGGTAACGAACCAAGCCATCATATCACATACCTTTATGCTTATGCTGGTGAGCAATACAAAACTGCCGATAAGGTGCGTTACATTATGAATGAATTGTATACTGATCAAACTGATGGTTTGTGTGGTAATGAAGATTGCGGTCAAATGTCGGCTTGGTATGTAATGTCTTCAATGGGATTCTACCCAGTTAATCCAAGTAATGGTGCTTATGTTTTTGGTAGCCCTCTATTCGATGAAGCGACTATTAATCTTGAAGGGGAGAAGAAGTTCACTATTGTTGCAAATAACAACAGTGATAAAAATATTTATATCCAATCAGTTAAATTGAATGGTGTAGATTATACTAAATCATTTATTACCCATAAAGACATTCTTAAAGGTGGTACACTAAGTTTCGAAATGGGAAATGAACCAAATAAGAGTTTTGGTGTTGCCAATCAAGATCGACCTAAATCAATTGTATACTAGTATATTTTAGAAATGAAGAAATCAAACTTAATTATATTGTTGTTTGTAGCTGTTTTATCAGCTTGTGCGGGAGAGCAAAGTATTCAAGAATCGAGTATATCAAATGTTGATCTTGCCAACCCTTTGATGGGAACAGATTCGGAACATTCTTTATCGAATGGGAATACTTATCCAGCAATTGCTTTGCCTTGGGGAATGAATTTTTGGACCCCTCAAACGGGTAAAATGGGAGATGGCTGGTGCTATGCTTATGATGCAAAAAAGATTAGAGGAATCAAGCAAACACATCAACCTAGTCCTTGGATTAATGACTACGCAGCTTTCTCGTTGATGGCTGTAACCGGTGATTTAAAGTATAAAGAAGAGGAACGAGGATCGTGGTTCTCTCACAAGGCTGAAGAAGCAAAGCCATACGCTTATAGCGTTTATTTAGCCGACTATGACGTAACGGCTGAAGTTACTCCAACAGAGCGTGCAGCTATGTTTCGCTTTACCTTTCCAGAGAACGATAATTCGTATATCCTTTTAGATGGCTTTTTTAAAGGATCAGAAGTGACCATTCTTCCAGAAGAACGCAAGATTATAGGATATTGTAGAAACAATAGTGGTGGTGTTCCTGATAATTTCCATAACTATTTTGTTGCTGAATTCGATAAAGATTTTGAATTGACTCATACTTGGAATGGGGACAAATTAAATGAAGGATCTAAAAAAGAAACGGGAGAACATGTTGGTGCGATTATTGGTTTTAAGACAAAAAAAGGAGAAACTGTTCATGTGAAAGTTGCTTCTTCATTTGTTAGTCCAAAGCAAGCTCAATTGAACTTATCTCGTGAAATAGGATCGAAAGATTTTAATCAATTGAAAGAAGATGCAAAAACGACTTGGGAAACTGAATTCGCCAGAATTAAGGTTGAAGGTGGAACAGATGATCAATTAAAAACATTCTATTCTTGTTTGTACAGAGTGTTGTTATTCCCACGCAAGTTTTATGAAATTAATGATAAAAATGAAGTAATTCATTACAGTCCATACAATGGTAAGGTGCTGCCCGGCTATATGTTTACAGATAATGGCTTTTGGGATACATTCCGGGCAGTCTTTCCATTTTTTACTTTGATGTATCCAGATTTGAATGCTCAAATTATGGAAGGATTGGCAAATACCTACAAAGAAAGTGGTTGGTTGCCAGAATGGGCAAGTCCTGGTCACAGAGGTTGTATGATTGGTTCAAACTCTGCATCCTTAATTGCTGATTCTTATTTAAAAGGAATTCGTGGTTATGACATTGAAACTTTGTATGAAGCAATTTTGAAAAACACTCAAGGATACAACGAAGAAGTTAATTCTGTTGGCCGTTTTGGTGCAGCTTATTATAATGAATTGGGATATGTACCTTACAATGTTGGCGTAAATGAAAATACCGCAAGAACCTTGGAGTATGCTTATGCTGATTTCTGTATCTGGAAGTTAGCTCAGGAGTTAGGTCGTCCGCAAGCGGAGATTGATTTGTTTGCTAAAAGAGCACAAAATTTCAAGAACGTATTTGATAAGGAATCGGGCTTAATGCGTGGTAAAAATGAGGATGGTAATTTCCAATCTCCATTTAATCCATTAAAATGGGGTGATGCATTTACAGAAGGGAATAGCTTGCATTACACATGGTCTGTTTTCCAGGATATTGATGGATTGATTAATTTAATGGGAGGCAAAGAAAAGTTCATTTCTACTTTGGATGGTGTATTTGAAATGGCTCCTGAATTTGATGCTTCGTATTATGGATTTACTATCCACGAGATTCGTGAAATGCAGATTGCTAATATGGGGAATTATGCTCATGGAAATCAGCCAATCCAACACATGATTTACTTGTATAACTTTGCAGGTCAACCTTGGAAAGCTCAGTCGCGAGTTCGCGAGGTAATGGACAAGTTATATACGCCACAAGCTGATGGCTATTGTGGTGATGAAGATAATGGTCAGACTTCTGCATGGTATGTGTTTAGCTCAATGGGATTCTATCCTGTTTGTCCTGGAACCGACGAGTATGTGTTTGGATCACCTTTGTTTGATAAAGTAACACTGACCATGCAAAATGGTAAAACATTCACGATTACAAGTTCTGGAAACACTAGTGAAAATGTATATGTGAATGATATCAAATTGAATGGAAAAACTTATGGTGAAAATTACATTAAACACAACGAATTCTTGAACGGGGGAAATCTTGAATTTAAGATGTCAGCAGAACCGAATAAGGAAAGAGGAACTTCAGAGGAAAGTTTTCCTTATTCAATGAGTAAATAAGAAGAGATATGATATTAGCATATTAATATAGGAAGAGGCTTGCAAACTTTGGTTTGTGAGCCTTTTTTATAGGAAATTAAAGAAGAGCTATGGTTTATTTAAGAGAAGGTCTTGCAATAATATTAATTCTGATGTGCTTCAATAGTAGCAGAGCCCAAAGCTTTTCAAATTCTCCATGGCACATTTCTGCAAATGAAAACTTGAACTATACAGGTGTTTCTGTTGCTAATGGGAGAATAGGCATTGTACCATCAGCAGAACCTGGAAAAACAAAGACAATAATTCTAAATAATGTTTACGATAAAGAATCGGAATTTGGAGTTAGCAAGGTCTTGTTGGGGATTAATTTTGCCAATTTAGAGTTAATCATTAATCAGGACACTCTTGGAATTGAGAATTGCAGTAATTGGCAACAAGTTTTGGACCTGAAATCGGCATCATTTACTACAACATGTCGCTTTAAAAATTATGCAGATGTTTCTTTTACGCTATATGCTTTGCGGGGAATGCCATATTCTGGTTTGATAGATGTTGAGGTTAAGGCATTAAAAGAGGATATCATTATTCAGGTTGGTGGACAATTAAATTGTCCTGGCGAGTATAAAAAAGTACAATCAGGTTTTCGCGTTCTAAAAGATTTAGATGCACGTATGCCTATCCTTCAAACCATTGCCAAAAGCCAATTCGAAAAACATCAATTGGCAACAACTGCAGCTTTTATTTTTGATGATGAGTCTCCAGAATTAATAGCGAAACTTGATGATAAATTCAATCCTCAATTAAACTTTTCAAAATCAGTAAAAGCCAAACAGAATTATCGTTTTGCATGGTCCGGCGCAGTTTGTACATCCCAAGATTTTTCTGATCCGAAAAGTGAATCGGAACGAATGGTAATTTTTCAATTGCTAGGAAATAAGAAGGCTGTAATTGCTCGTCATAAAGAACTCTGGGCAGATCTTTGGAAAGGCGATATTGAAATTGATGGTGATTTGGAATCTCAACGAGATGTACGGTTGGCTTTGTATCATCTGTATTCTTTTTCAAGAGATGATTCAAACTTAAGCATTGCACCAATGGGCTTATCTGCTCAAGGTTACAATGGTCATATATTTTGGGATACCGAACTGTGGATGTATCCTCCTTTGTTGGCTTTTAATCAGGATATTGCTAAGTCTGTGCTTAATTACAGATTTGATAGATTAGATGCTGCTAAAAGAAAGGCTAGAAATTATGGATACGAGGGAGCAATGTTCCCATGGGAATCTGATGATACTGGAGAAGAAGCTACACCTACCTGGGCTTTGACCGGTACTTTTGAGCATCACATAACTGCGGATATTGGTATTGCTTTTTGGAATTACTACCGAATAACAAGAGATATTGTTTGGTTGAAAGATATTGGTTTTCCCGTATTAAAAGAGGTGGCTGACTATTGGCAAAGTAGAGCGATTAAAAACTCAGATGGGAGCTATTCTATTAATAACGTTGTGGGAGCAAATGAATTCTATCATCATGCCGATGACAATGCATTTACCAATGGTTCTGCAAAAACGGCTTTGAAATTTGCGGTGAAGGCAGCCAAAGTGCTAAATGTGAAACCAAATTCAAAATGGGATGAGCTTGCAGAGGGCTTAAGCTTTTATTCCTTTGAGAATGGAGTGACCAAAGAGAATAGAAAATACGATGGTGAAATTATCAAACAAGCAGATGTAAACCTTTTGGCATATCCATTAAATGTAATTGAAGATCCAGAATCAATACGTAAGGATTTAGAATATTACGAACAAAAAATGGCACCCGAAGGTCCTGCAATGTCTCACTCAGTCCTAGCTGTTCTTTATGCAAGATTAGGCGAGAGAGAAAAAGCTTTTGAATTGTTTAAACGTGCTTATGAGCCAAACAAACGACCTCCATTTGGCGCGTTGTCAGAATCAGCATTTAGTAATAATCCTTATTTCGCAACAGGCGCTGGAGGAATGTTACAAGCCGTGTTATTTGGTTTTGGAGGCTTGCATTTTACGGATTCAGGAATTGAACAGAAAAATCCATGTTTGCCAAAACAATGGAAGAAATTAACGATAAAAGGGATTGGAATCGAAAAGAAAACTTTTGTAATTGAATAAGTATGTATAAGAATTTTAGAATAATTGGATTACTGACGGCTATTTTTATTGGTGTTGCGTGCAGTTCGCAGAAATCAGTTGAATTGCAATCACCAGATGGGAAATTGACTTATAAGCTGGAAATTAGCGAGCAAGGAAAATTGTATTACAAGCTAAAAGCTGATGAATATGAAATCATGAGCGAGTCCAATCTGGGTTTGGTTTTAAAAGAAGACTCATTATTTACTGATAAAGTAAAGGTTGTTTCAGTAAGTAAAAATGAGAAGGATGAGACTTGGGAACCGGTTTGGGGACCAAATGAATTTATTCATAACAATTACAACGAATTGGTTATCTCCTTGATTAACGGAGCTAACAAGGAATTTAAATTGCACGTACGTCTTTTTAATGATGGAATGGGTTTCAGATACGAAATTCCTAAGCAAAATGCTTTAGATAGTATTAATATCATTAACGAATTAACTGAATTTAATTTTGCAGAAAATGGTACTGCATGGTCTATTCCTGCAAACTTTGAGAGCTACGAAATGCTTTATCGAACAACAAATATTGATGAGGTAAAAGATGCAAATACACCAATTACGGTGAAGACAGAATCTGGATATCATGTAAGTATTCACGAGGCGAATTTGACAGATTATGCAGGAATGACATTGCAAAATACTGGCGGAACAGGTTTTCAGGCGAATTTAGTTCCTTGGCCTAATGATGTTAAAGTAAAAGCAAAAGGATCATTGCTTTCTCCATGGAGAACAATTACAATATCAAAAAATGCAGCGGGCTTAGTTGAATCGAATTTAATTCAAAATTTGAATGAACCAAGTGTTATTTCAGATACAAAATGGATAGAGCCAATGAAATATATTGGCATTTGGTGGGGAATGCATTTAGGCGTTGAAACTTGGACTCCTGGGCCAAAACATGGTGCGACGACAGAGAACATGAAAAAATATATCGATTTCGCTGCAAATAATAAGGTGGAAGCAGTATTAGCAGAAGGTTGGAATACCGGTTGGGAAAACTGGGGAAAACCTAAAGCATTCGATCAAACAACTCCTTATGCAGATTTCGATTTTGATGAAATTGTGAAGTATGCAAACGCAAAAGGGATTGAGCTAATTGGACATCATGAGACTGGTGGCGATTACATTTTTTACGAAGAGTGCATGGAAAAGGCTTTTGCAAAATTACACAATAATGGAATTCGAGTTTTGAAGACAGGCTATGCTGGTCCAATTCCAAATGGTCATTTTCACCATGGACAAAAAATGGTTCAGCATTATCGAAAAGTTGTTGAGACAGCAGCAAAGTATGAGTTGATGATCGATGCGCATGAACCAATTAAAGCTACAGGAATTAGTCGCACTTATCCAAACATGATGACTCGTGAAGGAGCGCGAGGAATGGAGTGGAATGGTTGGAGTGAAGGAAATCCACCAGAGCATCACCTGATATTACCATTTACACGTTGTTTAGGCGGTCCTATCGATTATACGCCAGGAACATTCGATATTTTGTATAAGAACAGAAAAGAATACATCAAATGGAATAGCAACGACAAAGGAAACAGTCGAGTGAATACAACTCTCGCAAAGCAATTGGCTTTATGGGTTTGTTTGTACAGTCCTTTGCAAATGGCATCCGATTTGGTAAGTAATTACGAGAATCAACCAGCATTTAAATTTTTCGAAAACTTGCCTGCTGATTTTGAAGAATCGAAAATTCTTGCAGCAGAAATAGGAGATGTTTATGCTGTAGCGAGACGAAAAGGAAATTCATGGTATGTTGGTGCAATTACAGATGAAAATGCACGAAATATTACATTGGATTTGTCATTCTTGAAAGTGAACAAAAAATACAAGGCGACCATATATGCCGATGGAGAAAAAGCTGCTCTTCAAGACAACCCAACGGATATTAAAATCTTTGAAAAAGAGGTTAATTCCACTACAAAATTGGAGGTAAGTATGATTGAAAGCGGAGGACAGGCCATTGAAATTGTAGAAATAGGAATGTAAATTTCTCTAGGATTAATGAATGATAGAGCCGATTAACCTCAAAATTAATCAGCTTTTAATCACCAAAGCTTTATTTTGATAACAGATTAGAAATTAGAAACCGTTCGGGAAGAAGCTTGGCTGGCCATATCCCGTTCGGTATTATATTTCTAACTTAGATTTACAACTCAACAAAACCTAACTTGATGAAACGTTTATCAGGAATTTTAATCTTTCTTTTTTTCGGTATGAATTGTTTTGCACAATTTACCGAATATGTGAATCCATTTATTGGAACTACAAATTTTGGAACTACAAATCCCGGGGCAATTGTACCACGAGGAATGGTATCCGTAACACCTTTCAATGTTTCTGGTTCCGATATCAATACATGGGATAAAGATGCACGTTGGTGGTCTACGCCATACTCATGGGATAATACCTATCTAACTGGTTTCTCCCATGTAAATTTAAGTGGCGTTGGTTGTCCCGATTTAGGTGTTATCATTTTAATGCCAACAACTGGAGAAGTTAAAGCCGATCATAAGGAATATGGTTCCATCATGAAGAATCAAGTTTCTATTCCTGGATATTATACTACAGATCTGGAAAAATATGGCGTAAAAGCTGAAGTGAGTTCTACCAAAAGAACAGGAATTAGTCGATACACTTTCCCAAAAGGAAAATCAAATATCTTACTGAATCTTGGTTTGGGCTTAACTAATGAATCAGGAGCTAAAATAAGAATTGTGAACAATCAAGAAATTGAAGGTTCACGTATGACAGGAACTTTTTGTTACAACGATGGTTCCGAGCGTCCTGTGTTTTTTGTTGCTCGCTTTAGTAAAAAGGCGGAAGACTTAGGTGTTTGGAAAAAAATGCCAGAAATGAATGCCGAATCTGCTTGGAGCGATACAGATGGACAAATCAAATATTACCAGAATTTCACGCAAGAAATGTATGGTGATGAAATTGGTGCATACTTTACTTTCAATACTGAGGAGAATGAACAAATATTAGTTGAAGTAGGTGTTTCTTATGTGAGCATTGAAAATGCGAGAATGAATCTGGATGCTGAATCAAACGGATTTGATTTTGAGAAAACAAAGTTGCAGGCTTCAGAACAGTGGAATGATATTTTAGGCAGAGTGAAAGTTGAAGGTGGAACAAAAGATCAGAAGACCATCTTTTATACAGCACTTTATCACACACAAATTCATCCAAATATCATCAACGATGTAAATGGACAATATCCAGCAATGGAGTCTTTTGAAATTCGTGAAACCAATAACTGTGATCGTTATACCGTTTTCTCCTTGTGGGATACCTACCGTAATTTTCATCCATTAATGGCGCTTTTATATCCGCAAGAACAATTAGATATGGTTCGCTCTATGGTTGATATGTACAAGGAAAGTGACTGGTTGCCGAAGTGGGAACTGAATAGCAAGGAAACTCATGTGATGGAAGGCGATCCAGCAATTCCTGTAATTGTAGATTCTTACTTGCGTGGATTAACCGATTTTGATGTTGATGCTGCTTACGAAGCAATGTATAAATCAGCAATAACCGAAGGAAAGAATAATAAATTACGACCAGATATCGATCATTATTTGGCAGAAGGTTATGTGCCCTTAAAAGAAGAATTTGATAATTCTGTATCACATGCATTGGAGTATTACATTGCAGATTGGAATTTAGCTCAATTCGCAAAAGCTCTTGATAAAAAGGGTGATTACAAGAGGTTTTTAGGTCAATCTCTTCGCTACAAAGAGTATTTCGATAAGGAATTTAATATGATTCGTCCGAAATTAGAAGATGGTAGCTTTTTAAAGAATTTTAATCCACAACAAGGAGAGAACTTCGAACCAAGTCCGGGATTTCATGAAGGAACAGCTTGGCAATATACATTTTGTGTACCTCATGATGTTAAGGGCTTGACCAAATTAATGGGAGGGAAGCAAAATTTCGTAAATACCTTACAATCTGTTTTCGATAATAAGCTATTTGATATGGCTAACGAACCTGATATTCACTATCCATACCTGTTTAATTATTTTAAAGGTGAAGAGTGGAGAACACAAAAGGAAGTTCGTAATTTAATCGATACCTATTATAAAAATGCAGCTGATGGAATTCCTGGTAACGACGATTGTGGAACTTTATCTGCTTGGATCGTTTATAGTATGATGGGCATTTACCCAGTTTGTCCAGGAGATACCGATTATGCAATTGCAAGTCCTGTTTTCGATAAAATTACAATCGAATTGGATTCTGAATTTCACAAAGGAAGATCATTCGAAATTCTAACTCGCCGCAAGAATAAAGACGATTTGTTTATTGATAAAATGATGATCAATGGAAAGAAACAAAATTCTTATTTCATTAATCACAAGACAATTAGCGAAGGTGGAAAACTAGAAATTTCCCTAAAGAAATAAAAAGATAACCTTATCATACCTCTTAATTAGAAATGTCAAAAACTACTAAAAGACTAAAACACCCAGCTACTTGGATTCCGACAGCATATTTTGCAATGGGTTTACCTTTTATTGCTATCGCTCAAGCATCTGTACTAATGTTTAAGAGCTTCGAGATATCCGATTCGTTAATTGCATTTTGGACCTCACTGATCATGTTACCTTGGACATTAAAGCCACTATGGAGTCCTATATTAGAAATGTTTAAAACAAAAAAACATTTTGTTGTTGCAACTCAACTCGTAACAGGTATTACATTTGTTCTGGTCGCATTGTCCTTACCATTGGATCATTTCTTTACCTATTCTATTGCATTATTGGCTGTTGTAGCTTTTAGTGGTGCAACTCACGATATTGCCACCGATGGGGTTTACCTAAGTGTTTTATCAGGAAAAGAGCAAGCAAAATATATTGGATGGCAAGGTGCTTCGTATAATTTAGCAAAAATCTTAACTGCCGGTGCTTTTGTTTATTTAGCGGGAATTCTGGAAGAACGATTTGGTGTGCTGCATGCATGGATGGCTGTTATGCTAACCTATGCTGCAATCATGATTTCATTGGCTTTTTATCATATTAAAATGTTACCATCGGGAGGAAATGCAAGCAGTGAGGTAGCTTCCTTAAATGAGGGATTTAAAACCTTATGGGATGTCATAAAAACCTTTTTTCAGAAAAAATATATTGGTTGGTTTATTGGCTTCATCATCTTATATCGATTTACCGAAGGCTTTGCTATTAAAATTGCTCCTTTGTTTTTTAAAGCAGCTATCGAAGAGGGTGGTTTGGGACTTAGTACTTCGCAAATAGGTATTATTTATGGTGTATTTGGTTCTGCAGCTTTTGTTCTAGGTTCAATCTTAGCAGGTTATTATATTTCAGCCCGAGGATTAAAAAAATCTTTGTTCACTCTAGTTTGTATTTTTAACGTTCAATTTATAATTTACGCTCTATTAGCTGTTTACCGCCCAGAAAGCGTACTTCTAATTGGATCTGCAGTTGTGGTTGAATACTTTGTATATGGTTTTGGCTTTGTGGGTTTAATGTTGTTCATGATGCAACAAGTTGCTCCTGGTAAATATAAAATGGCTCATTATGCATTTGCTACAGGAATTATGAATCTGGGCATTATGATACCGGGAATGTTAAGTGGTTTTATGAGCGATTGGTTAGGCTATAAGTTGTTTTTTATATGCATACTTGTTGTTATAATTCCATCTTTATTAGCAGCAAGATTTGTTCCTTTTGTTCATTCAGAAGAAAGTGAAGCAGATGAAGATAAAATCTAATTTTCATTAAATGAACTTATCAACACTCGATCTATCCATAATTTTAGGATACATTATTTTAACCATTTTTATAGGTTATTTTCTATCAAAAAAAGCCTCTAAGAATCTTTCCAATTACTTTTTGGGAGGAAATAAAATACCATGGTACATGCTTGGAGTTTCCAACGCATCGGGTATGTTCGATATTACTGGAACCATGTGGACGGTTACCATTTTGTTTGTATATGGTTTAAAGTCATTATGGATTCCTTGGTTATGGCCCGTTTGGAATCAAATTTTCCTAATGATGTTCATGGCTATCTGGTTACGTCGTTCGAATGTGATGACAGGAGCCGAGTGGTTAAAAACTCGTTTTGGTGATGGTCGAGGATCACAACTTTCGCATTTAATCGTTGTATTATTTGCCATTATAAGTGTAATCGGTTTTATAACCTACGGATTTGTAGGGGTTGGTAAATTCGCACAAACATTTTTCCCTTGGGATTTGCATGCGACTGTTCTGGGTCTAACGATTACATCTGAAAATATGTACGCAATAATCATCATGGGTTTAACCACCTTATATGTTGTGAAAGGTGGAATGTATTCAGTAGTTTTTACAGAAATACTGCAGTTTGTGATTATGGCTATTGCCTGTATAATGGTTGGTGTAATTGCTATTTCCTTAGTTACACCAGAGCAAATTGCGGCTGCTGTACCTGCAGGATGGGCAGATATTTCTTTTGGTTGGACTCTTGATTTGGATTGGGGTAATCTAATACCTGCGGTAAATCACAAAATAGACATCGACGGATACAATATGTTCTCCGTTTTGATGATGATGATGATTTTTAAAGGTGTATTAGTGAGTATTGCTGGACCAGTTCCTAGTTACGATATGCAGCGTATACTTTCTACAGAAACACCTAAAGATGCGGCTAAAATGAGTGGAATCGTATCTTTAGTACTATTTGTTCCTCGCTATTTGATGATTGCAGGTTTAGCTGCTTTGGCTTTGGTTTATTTGGCTCCAGAGTTTAATAAAATGGGTAATAACATCGATTTTGAGATGGTCTTACCTTATGCTTTAAATAATTTCGTTCCCGATGGAGCTAAAGGTTTATTACTAGCAGGATTAATCGCGGCTTTCATGTCCACTTTTGCAGCAAATGTAAATGCCGGACCAGCTTATATCGTAAATGATATTTACAAGAAATTCATCAATCCAAATGCTTCTCAAAAGAAATATGTTCGAATGAGTTATCTCGCATCATTCGCAGTCGTAATTGTAGGAATATTCTTTGGCTTTTTTGCTGAAAGCATCGATACGGTAATGAAATGGTTGGTAGGAGCTTTATTTGGCGGATATACAGCATCAAACCTTTTAAAATGGGTATGGTGGAGATTCAATGGTTATGGATATTTTTATGGAATGCTAGCCGGTTTACTTGCTTCTTTGGTTGCACCTGTAGTGTTTCCCGAAGTCTCACCAATTTATGCTTTCCCATTTATTTTTCTATTCTCTTTTGCAGTTTCTATTATTGGTAGTTTACTAACCAAGCCTGAATCCAATGAGGTATTAATTAAATTTTACGAAAGTGTTCGACCATGGGGATTTTGGAAGCCTGTCTACCTAAAGCTGAAAGCACAAAAGCCCGAAGCATTGCCAAATAATGATTTTTTAAAGGACATGTTCAATTGCACCATTGGAGCAGGATGGCAAATGATGTTGCCATTGATCCCAATCTATTTTGTAATTGGTAAATACACATCCCTTTCATGGGTAATTGCATTGTTTATTATTACGAGCATTATACTTTATTATACTTGGTACAAAAAGCTGGAAGATTATCCAGCAGATTATACCTATTGTAAAAAAGAAACAGAAGAAAATTAAAACGATATTGATAAAATCAAATTCATAAAGAATTAAACAAATTAAAGATGACTAGTAAAGCAAATATGCCTTGGGAAGATAGGCCGGAAGGATGTACGGATGTAATGTGGAGATATTCTCAAAATCCTGTAATCGGAAGGTATGATATACCGACTTCCAATAGTATTTTTAATAGTGCGGTAGTTCCTTTCGAAGATGGCTTTGCCGGAGTTTTTCGTTGCGATAACAAAGCGGTACAAATGAATATTTTTGCCGGTTTTAGTAAAGATGGAATCAATTGGGAAATAAATCATGAACCAATTGAGATGGAAGCGGGCAATACCGAGATGATCGAATCTGATTACAAATACGATCCTCGTGTTTGTTGGATTGAAGATCGCTATTGGATTACTTGGTGTAATGGATATCACGGACCAACTATTGGAATTGCTTATACTTACGATTTTAAAACTTTTCATCAGTGCGAAAATGCCTTTTTGCCTTTCAATCGTAATGGAGTATTATTCCCAGAGAAAATCGATGGTAAATATGCAATGCTAAGTCGTCCAAGCGATAATGGACACACACCTTTTGGCGATATTTACATCTCTTATAGTCCTGATATGAAATATTGGGGAGAGCACCGTTGCGCTATGAAAGTGACTCCTTTTGAAGACAGTGCTTGGCAGTGTACTAAAATTGGAGCAGGTTCGGTACCAATTCGCACCAAAGATGGTTGGTTAATGTTTTATCATGGTGTAATCAATACCTGTAATGGTTTCCGTTATTCAATGGGAGCAGCGCTTCTCGATCTTGAAAATCCCGATAAGGTATTGTTTCGTACAAAACCATATTTATTGGCTCCAGCAGCGCCTTACGAGCTAATGGGCGATGTGCCTAATGTTGTGTTTCCATGTGCTGCCTTAACCGAAGGAAATAAGGTTGCAGTATACTACGGAGCCGCAGATACAGTAGTTGGTATGAGCTTTGCTTACATCGATGAATTAATCGACTTTATAAAAAACAATTCATTATAAGAAGTTAGGTTAGAGTTAAGAGGCTGGTACTTTCGGGTATTGGCCTTTTTTTATGGGCGTTCCCTTCGGGCGGGCTTTCCACTCCAACTCTTCGCTCATTCTTCGCTGTGGGGTTTCCGCTTCAATCCCTAACGCTTTCTCAAAACAACAAAAGCTGTAATGATCTGATTATAAGCGATCCAAGCGGGTCGTGGTATGACTGCTCGATAAATCTAAATAGCTTGATAGCAATTTTTAAGAATTACAATTGTATTTATAGAATATGATTTGAGCGTGCTTTGTCAGCCTGCCGCAAGGCGTGTAAGTTGGTAAGAACAAAGAGTTAACAAGGATCAGACTGACTTGATTCTTTTGTTTGCTTTTCTCATTTAAGGAGAAAAGTAAAAGCCATACGGCTTGAAGACAATAGCTATTTAATGTGGGGAGATAAATAGTAAAATGATATTAAACGATAATTTAAGAGCCTCACCAATGGTGAAGCTCTTACTATTTAAATTATTCCTTTTTCTTAGGCTTCACATTCCACCTTGTGCTTTTCCATTTTTGCTGTTCTGGTTTCGTAAGGAATGTCCAAGCAACAACTCTACTTGTTTTATTGCCTTGTCCCATAGGAAGAGTTTCTATTTTTACAGCATTTGCTTCATTTAGTGCTTGATATATGTTTTTAAGATTCGATTCTTTTGAAATTAAACTTGAGAACCAAAAACATGATTTTGCAAACTTTCTGCTTTGATTAACCATGTTTCTAACAAACCTGGCTTCACCACCTTCGCACCATAATTCATTACTCTGACCAGCAAAATTTAAGCTAGGTTTGCTTACTTTTTCTTTGGCCAAGTTTCTTGTTTTTCGCATTGTTCCTTCCATTGCAGCTTCAGCCGAAGCATGAAACGGAGGATTGCAAATTGATAAATCTACAAGTCCATCTTTTGGAATTACACCGTAAAAAAAGTCTTTAGGATTTTCCTGCATAACGCACTGAACATTTCCTTTTAGACTTGGATTTGAATTGACAATCTCTTCTGCTGATTTTAAGGCAACAGGATCAATTTCTGAACCAATAAAAGACCATCCATATTCATTGTTACCAATAATTGGGTAAATACAGTTTGCACCAACACCAATGTCTAAACAAGTAAAATTAGCACCTCTTGGTATTTTTCCGTAATTGTTTTGACATAACAAATCAGCAATGTGATGAATATAGTCTGCTCTACCTGGTATTGGAGGACAAAGATAGCCTTCAGGAATATCCCATGTTTCCAATCCATAGAAATGTATTAAAAGTGCTTTGTTTAGCATCTTAATAGCATCAGGATTTGCAAAATCAATCGATTCATCCTCATACTTATTTAAGATTACAAAAGGTTTTAATTCAGGACAGGTTTCAACCAACTGTTTAAAATCGTATCGTGATCGGTTTTTATTTCTTTGGTGTAATCTCGACTTTACTTCAGGATGTTTTCTCTTCTTATCTAGCATGGATGTGATTCTCTTGTTTGAATCTGCTAAATTAGAACATTAATAGCAGAAAGCCTTACTACAATTGAATTTGATTTTCTCTTTAATAATTTGGTTTCCCGACTTTAGTTTACCAATAAGTGAATCATCCTCTTTACTGTTGTTCCCTATAGGATGATATTATAATGATTACCCCTAAATCCCCTAAAGGGGACTCAAAAAAAATATACTACCCATTTAAGCCCCTTTAGGGGTTTGGGGTAATTTCTGAGGATTGTTTTGAGATGAATCAAACTTTTTCATAGAAAAAGGCCATTTGCATCATGCAAATGGCCTTTATATATTCTCGATAAGCAATAATTACTTGCTTTCGGTCTTTTCTTTGTACGCATCATTATGAACCGCATTAACAGCTCTACCAGATGGATCAGCATTGTTTTGGAACGAAGCATCCCAGGCAATTGCAACAGGAGAACTACATGCTATTGATGGTACCGATGGTACACAAGATGCAGCAGTCTCTGAAGGGAATTGTTCAGCAAATATAGATCTATAGTAAAATTCCTCTTTTGACATCGGAGGATTTACTGGGAATCGGTAACTTGCGTTTTTCAATTGCTCGTCAGAAATTTCTTTATCAGCAATTTCTTTCAACGTATCAATCCAATTGTAACCAACACCATCAGAAAATTGTTCCTTTTGTCTCCAAGCTACTTCTTCTGGCAAATAGTCTTCGAATGCTTTACGAAGCACCCATTTTTCCATTCTACCATTCGAACACATTTTGTCATCTGGGTTAATGCGCATGGCAATATCCAAGAATTCTTTATCTAAAAATGGAACGCGACTTTCAACTCCCCACGAAGCCATCGATTTGTTAGAACGTAGGCAATCGTACTGGTGAAGTTTATCTAATTTACGTAAACATTCGTTATGAAATTCCTTCGCATTTGGAGCTTTATGGAAATAAAGATAACCACCAAACATTTCGTCGGCACCTTCACCAGAAAGGACCATCTTAATTCCCATCGATTTAATAACTCTTGCCATTAAATACATTGGTGTAGAAGCACGAACTGTGGTAACATCATATGTTTCCAAGTGGTAAATTACATCCTTAATTGCATCCAAACCTTCTTGAACCGTAAAGGTTACTTCGTGGTGAATGGTATCGATAAAATCTGCAACCTTGCGAGAAGCAGCTAAATCTGGAGAACCTTCCAAACCAATTGCAAAAGAGTGCAATTGAGGATACCATGCATCTTTTTCATCGCCCGACTCAATACGTTTACCAGCATATGTTTTTGCAATAGCCGAAATTACGGAAGAATCTAAACCTCCTGAAAGTAATACTCCATAAGGCACATCAGACATTAATTGACGGTGTACAGCATCTTCCAAACCTTTTCTAAGTTCAGCCATATCCGTTTTATTGTCCTTAATGTTATCGAAATCCATCCAATCACGTTGGTACCATTCTTTAACAACACCATCTTTGCTGTATAAGAATTTACCAGGTAAGAATTCTTCTATTTTGTTGCAATATCCTTCTAAGGCTTTTAATTCTGAGGCTACGTAATAGTTACCATGTTTATCCCAACCTTGATACAAAGGTATAATTCCCATGTGGTCACGACCAATTAGGTAACAATCATTCTTTTTGTCGTATAGCGCAAAAGCGAATATTCCATTCAGGTCATCGATAAAATCGATTCCTTTCTTGTCGTATAGGGCAAGGATAACTTCACAGTCAGATTTTGTCAAGAACTCATAGGATCCGTTCATCTGATTTCGAATATCCATATGATTATAGATTTCTCCATTAACAGCCAGGGCCAAATTACCATCTTTGCTATAAAGTGGTTGTCCTCCTGACTGAGGATCTACAATCGATAGTCTCTCATGAGACAATATCGCTTTTTCATCACAAAATATACCAGACCAATCTGGACCTCTGTGACGAATTTTTTTAGACATTTCGAGTATTTGAGGGCGTAACTCTTGAGCGTCCACCTTCAAATCAAAAACTCCTACAAATCCACACATAAAAAATTGTTTAATAGTTACTTTTCAGCTATGAAAAATATGGTTAAGCTGATTAATTTTTGGTATTAGATGTTGAAAATACGATTTTCATTTTATAATCTACCATGTTTAAAGCCCTATATCGTTTGCGGATGTCAAAAAAATATCCTTTTGCAGGATTTTCATGTTTTTATTCCGGAAAGGTGCTTTTAAGTAGGGGGTGTTTTCTTAAAAAGTTGTGTCCAAAAAGAAAGGATGCCTTCTGGCATCCTTATGTTCTATTATTTAGTGCTTTTTAGCTCGTTTTCGAGAAATGTCTTTAGGGTATCGACATCAAGCCGTTTGGCTAATATTTTTTTATCCTTATCGAGTAAATATATTATGGGTGTACTAAAAACATCGTAATAAACTCTAAAGTTTGTTTGATGATGTGGGTCATAGCAATTAATAAAATCAAACAATTCTTTCTCAGCTATAAAGTTTTCCCATTCCTCTTTTTGATTTTGGGTGCAAACAGCAAAAACTTCAACACCTTTCTGTTTGTATTTATCTAGGATTTCACTTTTTAAGCGAGGGGTGATTGTTTTGCAATGACCGCAGTCTGGCTCCCAAAAATACAATATCGTATAGGGTGCTTCAACTTCATGTAAGCGCACAAATTCACCTTCTGGAGTTTCCATTGTCAAATCTTGAGCTTTCATGCCAATAAGATTAAACTGAAGTTTGATCACTTTTTCTCTGATGTTTGCTAATAGAGTTGAATCGGCCCAATTTGCTTGCCCACTTAGGTAATATTTCTTGGCTAAATTTACAAAGGCAGCATCCATACCCATGATTTTACTTTTTACGGCATAATTTAAAGTGTATTGAACCAAATATTGAAAGAAATCTTCATTCGATCTGGCTTTTTCAATTAGCAAGCTCGATTCCTTTACAATCGTATCAGGACTTTGAACCAATATTTTTTCGAAGAAGAACTCCAATTTATTTTTAAGAATAGGTGTTCTTAGAAAACGTTCATCCGCAAAATCGACATAATCAAAGTAATGGTTCTTATTGTATAAGTAGGATTTCTTTCTAATTACTTGATCTCTATCGGTAACTGATTCTGCAACATCTTTTGAAAAATCAGGAATTTTAGGAGATAGCGTAAATTGGGCAAACTTAGAAACGAAAAAATCAGCAGCATAATCGACATGAAGTTGTTTTATATAGGATCTAACTTCATTATCTGCTTTCTTAAAGGCTGCTTGGTACTTTTCTTTTTCAGAAGGATTATCTTTATTCGCCTTGTATGCTTCTTGTATCTTTTTTGAATTTGTATTCTGTTTTTTCATGAATTGTTGAAAGTCATGAAAAGCGATACTTTCATCAGCTCCTGTTATTTTTATGCTCTCAATAAAATTTTTTGGATCTGCACTAATTGAGAATTCCTGATCTTTCCCAATTAACAAATCAAAATATTTTTGAGATGGTAGATAGATCACGTAGATACCCTCATCCAATTGCTTTTGTTTTACGAACGAACCTTTCCCATTAACTAGTTGAGTTGTGTCATCAGCAAATATTCTGCCATCGAAATAGTGAGCTAAATATGCTGTACTATCCGTGCTTCCAATTAATTCTATATCGATATGATATTTTTGAGCATTAACCTGTAAGGAGAATAGCAAGCAAAAGCCTACACAAAAAAGGACTATTAAATTATTCTTCATCTTTAATTTTAACTTATTAAGTACAATTGGAAGCGAAAATTACAAAACTTTTTTAATTCTATGTGTTATTTTACCCTTAATTATTGGCTTGTAAATAACAGTTCACAATACTTCTCGCGAAAAGAAGCAAATACTATTCCATAGTAATATGAAGTTTGATTTGGTACTTAAAAAAAGGAGGGAGACTTGGTAATTTAGGAGATTGAATCGTAGGAATAAAGAAGGCTGCAGATGAATAAATCAAGTACAGCCTTTATTTTTATTAGTGAAAGTGTTCTTCTTTTTTTAGAATGGCATCTAGAACTTCTTCTTTGCCTATTTTTTTAGTGCAGAAGAACCAATCGTAGCAATGTACATCTTCATCTGTATTTTCCATGCGGTCTTTAGCTACTCCACAAGATCCAGCAGGAGGTACAATTACTTCATCGCCTGGATTCCAATCGGCCGGAGTAGCAACTGAAAATTTATCAGCAGTTTGCAGTGCTATTAATACACGGTAGATTTCATCAAAATTACGACCAAGACTTAATGGATAATAAATAATGGTACGAATGATTCCATGAGGATCGATGAAAAACACTGCTCTTACAGCTTTCGTACTGTCTTCTCCAGGTTGAATCATGCCGTATTTATGAGCAACCTCCATTGTAATGTCTTCAATTAATGGAAAATTGACTTCTACATCTTTCATTCCTCGGTATTCGATTTTTTCTTTGATGGTACGAAGCCATGCAATATGACTATACAATCCATCAACAGATAAACCTACCAGTTCGCAGTTGGCTTCTCGATATTGTTCTTCTCTGCTTGCAAAGGTCATAAACTCAGATGTACACACAGGCGTAAAATCAGCTGGGTGGCTAAACAAAATTGCCCAACGGCCTCTGTAATCATTCGGAAAGTGAATATCGCCTTGTGTGGTAACAGCTCTAAATTCAGGAGCTTTATCTCCAATTCTCGGCATTGGACTAGGTGGTCTTACAATTTTTTCATCCATAATACTAGGTTTAAAATTGTGAATGTTTTTTTGATTTAGTTCTAATATGGCAAATGGTCAATTCTTTGGAATAACAATTACAGAGTCTGGTTTATTAACTACATCATATTTGATTGTATTCGTTATTTAATTACCTATTAAAACGAATTCTTTATCTACAATAAAGGCTTAAGAATAAAGCCAATTTTTAGATTTCACAGAAGGAAATCGTAGGGATTTGGGATAATACTTATTTTTATCCACGAGTGTAGATTAAAGTTAAGCCATCGAAAAAAGGAAGTCAAGCCAAATAGAAGGTAAAAGGCTAATTTTAAATCAGTTTGAATAAGTTTTGGGAGAGGTTTTATTCTTTCGCTATGAGAACGGGATCGATTTCAAGCCATTCGTAAGCCTCTTCATGATTATGGAATACTTTTGCATTTTGTATGCGAACTTGAATTTCAAAAAGCATGGCCATTGGAGTATCGTAGGAATCACTCACAATTATCGCGCACTTGTTTAATATCGTACTGTATTTTTCGTATTCATCGATGTAATCATCCAAGTCTTTGATGTTAAGGATTACTTTTGCTTGGGTAAAATCAGAAATGATATTATATGTTTCGTCAAATAAAGGGCTGTTGCGTGTACTAAGGGTATGTTCAATTAGATCGTTCCACTTGAAATACCCGTAATAGTATTCGTTTATTAGTTTTAGCTCTGGTGATATTTTATATTTGAATTTCATATCTTTCTTATTTCAATTAAATATAAGAATATCGCTCTAGCAAAGCAAAAAAAAGAAACTGTCAATTGGGAGGGCATAAAAAAAGTTGCTTCAGATTGAAGCAACTTCCTTATGAATATTTTATGTTGATTTAATTGTTTTGTACGGTAGCTTCAATTGAAATTGTACCAGCATCTGTTACCTCTCCTATGGTAACAGCAATATCTTCAACTTCTTTTTTCTCGTAAGTTTCAATTGGCTCGATGGCTAGCTTATAAGTTCCAGCATTTAATCCCTTAATCAGGAACTTGCCATTTTCTTCAGCAATAGTTGAAACTGTATCCAAACCAATTACCGCATGAATTGTTGGCATTGCTTCTGCTGGAGATATCAGCCCAGAAATAGAACCTGATGTTGCTTCATTAAAAGTTCTGATGACTGGCTTCAACTTAAATTTACCATTTCCAGTTTTAACGATTGATCTGGCAGCATCAAAGTCGATCCATAATTTGTATTCAATTCCTGCTATGAAGTCATCATGAATTTGAAATTTAAGACCAGATGTTTGAGCTGAAGGAGTATCTAAATCATAAGAAACGCCATCGACAACAACGGAATTATTATCACCCAGAATTAGTCTCATTTGTGAAACGGTTCCGCTAGGTAGCTCCTGATCAACTAAAAGAGTATCCAAACCATTATTGAATTGCAACAAGTCGTAAACACCTGCATTTAATAGATCCATTTCTTGCCATCCATTTTCATCTGTATCATCATTCGAAGAATGAAACTGAATGGACTGGATGTCAATGTTGACTTTATCGTATTGTGCTGGAGCATCTGTTAATCGAATTTTAACGGGTGTAGTTAGTTTTACATTATCATCTGAGCATTGGATAAAAATAAATGCCATAATAACTAGTGCAATTGTACTTAGTGGTTTTAGAAAGCTCATCGGATGTTTAGTTTTAATTAAATCAAATTCTTCAGTAAAAGTGCAAAATAAAACATTTTGTTTCAGATTACAGCTTGAATAAAGTCAAGAAGTATGCCATAGAAAGCACCAGTTTCACTAAAGTGTATGCTGTCAATGTGATGATGAAATTTGAGTGGTGGAGAAGTCGATTGCTTTGTGGTTTATTATGTGGAAGATTTCCACACATGTGCCAAAAATCCTCAATAAATAAGATGAAAAAGGGGTATTCCTGTTGGTATAATTTTGTTGTAAGTAATGTATGTAGTTAAAAATTATAAGGAATACCCCAAAGAGTTTATTTTCGGTATTTGCAGCACGAATGAAGTTCACTGTAGATTGAATCATCTGCTTTTACCTTATCGGTATCGTAACCCGATTTTGCAATGGCTTTGTGGATTGTGTCCAGTGTTGTTTTATTTGTATCGAAACTTAGTACCATTTCCTTGGTTTTTTTGTCCCAATCTGCATTAACTACACCTTCAACTGCTTTGGCAGCTGTTTCTATTGTTTTTTCACACATCCCGCAATTTCCAGACACTTTAAAACTAGCTTTTTTTACTTCTGCATTTGCTGTGAATGATATGGTAATCATCGAAAAGATTACTGCTACAAATAAAATTCCTTTTTTCATGTTTCTTATTTTTAAATGATAATTATTTTAATGCTGATGTTGCTGCTGCATTATCTTTTCTTCCTCACGATTTAATGTCTCGCTTACTTCTCCACAATGCAACATTACATCTCCAAAATATGGATTCATTATTTTCTCTTCTGAGCTTAACCAATAGGCGCCAGTATCATTGTCGGCCATTGGGCAATATTGGATGTAAACTTTTTTATTTCCTGTCCCCAGAGACTTCATGCTTGCAATTAATTCTTCGTTGAAAGGTTTGAAAGCTTTACGCTGAACCTCAATATCTTCACTCTTCGTAATTTCATCAAGATGATCGTGTAGAATACTGTATTTCTCTTTCCAGAATTTGATTGCTTTTCCTTTTAAATCCGCTTCGCTCGGCTTCAGTTTCATTAAACTGGTCATTACAGTTTTAGCTGCAGCTTGACTTTCCTTGCCTTTTGTCTCAACCAAAATGTCTTTCAGTGAAAAATAGGAGGTAAGCAAGAGTTCCAATTTCATGCTGAAATCCATGGAAACATATTGCTGTAAGTTTTGCGCTCCTTCTTTACTTTCTGGACGATTCATCATGCTGTATTTGTTGTTGAGTTGAGCTGCAGCATCAACAGTGAAGGTTCCTTTACTCACTACTTCTTCGCTTTCTTCCAAACCATCAGAGACTAAATAGAATTCACCAAGAGATTCACCCAACTCAAGCTCACGCATTTCAAAACCACCTTCCACTTTTACATAGGCTATGGAACGTTTTCCTGTCCACATTATTGCTGATTTTGGAACAATCAAAGCATTGTCCATCTGATTTATCTCAGCATAGATAATTCCTGATGCAAACATCTCTGGTTTTAGCAATAGGTCTGTATTATTAGATTCTGTACGAACCAAAAGAGTCCGTTTTTTGGCATTAATAATAGGATCGATATTGCCTACTTTCGAATTGAATGTTTTACCTGGAAAAGCAGAAACTGTGAACTCAATTTCATCTCCTTTTTTAAGGAAAGCCAAATCTTTCTCATAAGCATCAAAAACGACCCATACTTGATTCAAGTCAGCAATTTCGAAAAGGACAGATCCTGCTTTTTCATACTTGCCTTCGGCTGTGTTTCGTTTGGTTACGTAACCAGATACATCAGCTTTGATGTCGAAATACTCAAGTGTTTTACCACTCTCTTTTATGCTGCTGATTTGTGCATTACTTAGCTTCCAGAATTTCAATTTTTGCTCTGCAGCTTTTACCAAGTCCGGATAGGAATCTTTTGTTTTTAGAGCTTGTAGCAATTCCTGCTGAGCATTTACCAATTTGGGCGCGTAAACTCTTGCCAGTGTTTGGCCTTTCTGTACTTTTTCACCTTCAAAATTGACCATTAGTTTTTCAATTCGGCCATCGAAATGAATGGCTTGTGAACTAATTTTTCGCTCATCAATCTGTACTTTTCCGTTCAAGAGAATTTCTTTTGTAGCTTTCCCTTTTTCAATTATTGTGGTGTGCACATTTGCCAATTTAATAGCTGTTTCGTTCATGGAGATCACGGCTGCTGAGCTGTTGCCTCCCGAATTGTCTAGTGGAATTAAATCCATTCCACAAATAGGGCAATCGCCTTCGTTTGGTTGCTGAATTTGCGGATGCATGGAGCAAGTCCAGGTAGTTGGTTCGGCGCTTGCATTTTCCATTTCATGCTGATGTCCTTCATGTCCATTTGATACTTCTGCTTGTCCACCAAAAATGACCCAGCCCAAAAGCAAGCCGACCACTAATATGATGAGTTTTTGCTTCCCGTTTTCTGTTATATATTTGATTGTGTTTTTCATTGTTTTTTTTGTTTAAAATTCTCATTAATATGGATTGAAAATTTATTTATAGGACACACGATCGTGTGTCCCTACAAACCTAAATATTGGAATTTTGCTATACTTTTTTGAATCATTACTTGTGCTTCAATTTGTTTCTGTTCGTAGATCCAAATCTTCTGTTGCATGTTCAAAACCTCTTCGTACTTACTTGATGAGGTCTCGTAGCTGCTTGTTAGAATCTCAAATGATTGTTTGGCTTTTATTAATAAGTTCTGGTAGACCTTTAATTCTCTTCTTCCTGTAGAATATTCTTCTATTGCTTTTTGCTTTTCCAATTCAAGTCGGTTCAATTCTTCGATTTTTAATTGTTCGAATTGTACTTGTTTTAACTGGTTGAGCTTAACTGCAGATTTGTATTTCTTTCGAAATAGTGGAATACTCACAGAAATCATGGGCATAATGGCATCATTTCCATTGTCAGCAAGATCCATATCTTTTCTTTCTGCAATAATTGCATAGTCGAGACCAATACCAATTTTTGGTAATCCGCTTAGCTTTGCTGCCTTCTCACCAAACGAACCTGCCTCTTTCATTGCTATCCAAGAATTGACTCTTGCATGCTCATTAAAAGAGAACTCCGTATCAAATGATGCTTGTTGCAACAGAAAGGAATCATCAGTAGGTAATTCAACAGCAATTTTCAAATCTCGATTCAGGATTTTATTGAATGCAGATTGCAGCGTTAGTTTTTTATCCTGAAATAATCCAAGCTTCGCAATCAATTCCTCTTTTAGCATTTGAACGTAAAGCACGTTTACCATACTCGATTGGTTGTTCTCAAAACGAGTTAGGCTTTGTTTTTCTAATAAATCAAGAATTTCAACACGTTTTTGTGTGAAGAAGATTTTACGATCCATTAAAATCAAATCCAGATAGGAGAGTTTCACCTTTAATTCTGTTTTGCCTTTTGCATCCAGATAGTTAAGGTATTGTGCATGTGCTTGCAAACTTGCTTGCTGCTCTTTGGCACCAAGAGTACCAAACCAAGGAAATAGCTGCGAAAGCGAAAGTTTTGCCTTTTGCGCTCCAACTCGGGTTTCGATTGGTTGAATAAACACACCAGCCGAAAAAATTGGATCGGGCAAGGCTTTTGCTTGTGGAACCATTTCCAAAGCTTGTTGGTATTTTAAATCCATTGCTTTTAGTTCCGGATTGTTAGCAATTGCAAAATTGATATACGTTTGCAGTTCTTTTGTGATTATTTGAGATCTGACAGTACCTGAAAATAGAAGAAATGCTGCTATCAATAATAAGGAGCGTCTCATATTTGCAGTTTTAAATTCCCCTCTTGAGAGGGGAGTAAGGGGAGTGTTTTGTTGATTTCTAAACATCCCCCTAATCCCCCTTGAAAGGGGGACTTTGATTTGCAACTTTGTTTTGAATACTAATGCGAGTATGCTTGTTGAAATTCTCATGACAGACCTCCTTCTTTTTTCAATTGAAATTCTTTGTACATGGCGTATAAAACGGGTACAACAAATAAGGTGATTAGTTCGATTGCCATTCCTCCGAATGCAGGAATTGCCATTGGTATCATTACATCAGCACCTCTTCCTGTTGAGGTTAAAATCGGTAGCAAAGCCAAAAGAGTGGTGGCCGTTGTCATTAAACACGGACGAATACGTTTTGAACCTGCTTCAATAACTGACTTTCTGATTTCTGCTCTGGTTTTTGGTTGATTTTTCTTAAATACTTGTTCCAGATAAGAAGCCATGATTACCCCATCATCTGTAGCGATTCCAAACAGGGCAATAAAGCCGACCCAAACCGCAACACTTAAATAAATAGGATGAACCTGAAACAGTTCTTGCAGATTGATATCGAAAACTGAAAAATTCAGGAACCAGCCCTGACTGTACAACCAGATCATGATAAATCCACCTGAAAAGGACACCGCAATACCGCTAAATACCATTAGGGTAGGAGCAATTCCTTTGAATTGGAAATACAAAATCAGGAAAATGATGATGAGAACAACCGGAATAACAATGCCCAATCGTTCTTCGGCTCTAATCTGATTTTCGTAGTTCCCAGTGAATTTGAAACTCACTCCGGCAGGAACTTTCAATTCATTGCGTTCAATTTTTCCGGCAATGTATTCCTGTGCATTTTCCACAATATCCACTTCGGAGAATCCGTCTAGTTTATCGAAAATCACGTAACCAACTTGAAATGTATTCTCACTCTTGATAACCTGAGGACCTTGAACGTAAGCAATTTCTGCTAATTCTTCCAAGGGAACTGAATTTCCCATTGTTGTTGGTATCAGAATTTTATGCAGAAGATCAGGATCGGATCTTAATTCTCTTGGGTAACGAACACGAATTGGGTAACGTTCTCTTCCTTCAACCGAATTGGAGAGTGCCATTCCACCTACAGCTACCGATAAATGTTTTTGCACATCTTCGATCTGAATACCATAACGGGCAATTGCTGTTCTATCGATTCGAATTTCCAGATAAGGTTTCCCCACCATTCTTTCGGCAAAGACAGATGCCTTGTTAACGCCAGGAATATCTTTAACGATCTTTTCCAATTGCAGACCAAAACCTTCAATTTGTTTCAGATTACTGCCCGATATTTTAATTCCTATAGGTGCTCGCATTCCTGTTTGCAGCATGATCAATCGGGTTTCGATTGGTTGCAGTTTAGGAGCAGAGGTTACGCCCGGAATTTTAGTAGCATTCACAATCTCAGTCCAGATATCATCTGGTGATTGAATGTGATCTCTCCATTGGCGGAAGTATTCACCTCGATCATCAGGAATCAATTCCCCTTTTTCGTCGCGAATAAAATTATCGTCGTCATCAACTGCAAAGCGAATTCTTTTACCGTACTGATTGGTTTTGTACTCGCTTTTGTAATTGATTACATTTTCGTACATGGAAATAGGAGCAGGATCTAAGGCCGACTCTACACGACCTAATTTACCAACTACCATTTCTATTTCCGGAATGTTAGCAACGGCCATATCCAAAGCACGAAGTACGCGCTTGTTCTCTTCAATTCCTGCATGTGGCATTGAGGTTGGCATCAACAAGAATGATCCTTCATCGAGCGAAGGCATAAATTCTTTTCCAATTCCCGGATAGTTGTGATACATTGTTTTCCATGCGGAAGTACCAGCTATATTAATGCCTATTTTATCGAGTCCTCGGGAAACAAATCCAAATGTATTTCCAAAGCCTAACCAAATGATTACGCCCCACAAAACAATAAATGTAGGAATAGAAAGGAAGACAAATTTGTATTCCAGTGCCCAGTTCAATATCCGCTTATAGAATCGCATGAAAATCAGGAAAACAGATAACAAGAGTGCAATACTTAAGATCACAAATATGAAGTTCGCAAAGAGGGAATTTGATGCTCCCAATGGCAACCATTCTTTTGCTAATAAAAAGGAAACCGCAAGTGCAATGACCAACAGATTTGCCCAGAATAACTTCTTTTCGTGTTTGGTAAAGTATTGTGCTGCAAGATTAATTCCTCCTAGTAAAATCAAAGTGATACCGATCCAAGCTGAGAATGCAAATAGGGTATAGATTCCTACTAGAACTAGCAAAGCATTGGATACCAATTTGATGTTTCTCTTTTTGGTTCGAATGGAAAACAACCAATGAGCCATTGCAGGTAAAATAATAATGGCAACTGCTAAAGCAGAAAAGAGCACAAAGGTTTTGGTGAAAGCCAATGGTCGGAATAGTTTTCCTTCTGCTGCTTCCATCGAGAATACAGGAATAAAGCTAACAATTGTTGTCAGAACAGCCGTAATAACGGCAGGAGCAACCTCAATGGTGGCTTCGTATATTACATCGCGAATGTTCCGATTCGATTTGTTGAGTTCCAAATGTCGAATCATGTTTTCGGAGAGCACAATTCCCACATCAACAATGGTGCCTATGGCGATGGCTATCCCCGAAAGGGCAACAATATTTGCATCGATATGAAAGTAACGCATGGCAATGAAAGTCATGAGAACAGCGATCGGAATTAATGCCGAAATCAGAATGCTTGCACGCAAATTCATCACCATAATGATGATTACGATAATGGTAATAATAATTTCGAGTGTTAAGGCACTCTCAAGTGTTCCCAGCGTTTCATAAATCAGTTGTGTTCTGTCGTAAAAAGGAACTACAGTAAGCTGAGAGATGGTGCCATCGGCTAATTCTTTTTGTGGCAAACCAACCGAAAGCTCTTCAATCTTTTCTTTTACATTGTTGATTACCTCTAAAGGGTTCGCACCATATCGGGCAACCACAACACCACCAACCACATCGGCACCCATTTTATCGAGAGCACCACGACGATCGGAAGGTCCGTAATGCACATTGGCCACATCGCGAATTCGTACAGGCGTATTGTCATTTACACTAACAACAGCCTCTTCCAAATCGGCAAGATTTTTAACGTATCCAATACCACGTACGAAATATTCTGCCTGATTAATTTCAATTGTTCTAGCCCCAATATCCAAATTGGATTTTTTAACGGCATTCATGATTTGCATCAGGTTAACGCCATGGGCTTGCATTGCCGTAGGGTTAACATCTACCTGGTATTCCTTTACGAAACCACCAATTGATGCGACTTCAGATACACCATTTGCAGCAGCCAAGGCATATTTTACCTGAAAATCCTGAATACTTCGAAGCTCTTGCAGATCCCATCCGCCTGTAACTTCGCCATCCGGCGTTCTGCCTTCCAGGGTGTACCAAAAAATTTGTCCGAGAGCAGTAGCATCAGGTCCAAGGGTTGGTTGCACATCTCCAGGTAAAAGGTTTTGCGGTAAGGAATTCAGCTTTTCCAATATTCGGGATCTACTCCAGTAGAACTCGATCTCTTCATCAAAAATGATGTAGATACTTGAAAATCCAAACATGGAAGAACTACGGATGGTTTTTACACCCGGAATTCCCAGTAGGGATGTGGTAAGGGGATAGGTGATCTGATCCTCGATGTCTTGAGGAGAGCGACCTGCCCACTTTGTAAATACGATTTGCTGGTTTTCCCCAATATCTGGAATGGCATCAACGGCCACCGGATCTTTAGGTAGAAATCCTACGTCCCAAGGAAAAGGTGATGTGATAATTCCCCAGCTTACGAACACAACAAGAAGTATGGCTGTGACGAGTTTATTCTCTAGAAAGAATTTGATTGTTTTATTCAACATGTGAAATCAATTACGAATTATTAATTACGAATGAGCAATTATGATTCGAATTACAAATTTCAATATAGAGTAATAGGAAGAATGGTATTAGATATTGCCATACCAGTCAATACAATTGACTCTTAATTAATAATTCGCAATTCTTAATTGATTTTTATCATAAACGGAATACCTGATTGAGAATACACAAATCAGGCAATAAGGGTGGGGAAGTATCCCATATAATAAAATTGTTTGCAGAGCTTGTTCTTGCTTCGAATTCGATTAACAAAGGAATACTTGAAAACAACAAATCCAATTGTGCGGCTTCAGTAAGATCAAAGCTAGAGGCCAAATAATCCGCTTCTACTTTAATCTGTTCTGATTTTTCATCGCAACAGCCACAAGGCGTTTCGCAACAGCTTTCGGCTTCTACAAAAATAGCAGTAGAGAAAAGTTCTCCACCAGAATAATGCTTGTTAATACTCACACCTGCCGCTGAGATCAGCAGAAGAAGTATCATGATGATATGTCCAAATTTCTTAATTAGCATACATTGGGTGCATTATTCAAAATCAAAACTAAAGAATTATACTCGTATCCCAAAGAAAAGTTGTGAGCTTAACAAAGGTTTAACTATTTCAGTTATCAGTTATCAGTTATCAGTGGAAGGTGCTCACAGAACTTTTGGTGATGAATTGATTGACGTGACCAAATCAGTAAAATAAATAAGCTTTTTGTATGGCAAGCATTTTTCGCGATGAAATGGAATCGTTTGTGTGTTAAATAAGTTTAAAATTCTACTGATTTTGCCATTTCTAGTTAGTATGAGAGGGATTATTTATTAAAATTGTTCCCATTCCACGCCAGAATAAACCGATTATTAATTGCTTAATTTATCATTATGAAGAATTTACAACAGCTTGTTCAGTGGACAAGATTTGGACTGGTTTCCGCATTTTTTATTGTTGTTATCGTAGAACTTTTATTTGGCGTTCTCGCCATTAGCGGTGAATATTCAATTTTAAGCATTCATAAAGATTTTAACATTCCTATTTGGAAGAACATCATTGGAATTTCATTGATTGTTATTGAAATCATCCTTTCGGAGATGATGTACAAAAAGAAATTAGAATACGTTAGCCTTTTCGATAGTTTGGAGGAGAAATTGAAGTATTACAGAAAAGCATTTTCTGTAAAAATGATATTTGGGGGCTTAACAGGCATAATTGCCTTACTAGCTTATTCATATACTCAAAATTTGATGTGGTTTTTACCTTGGATAATGGTATTGTACACATTGAGTAAAAGCTTTCCTTTTAAGTGGACATTGGTACATGCAATGAATATTGAAAACGAAGAACACAAAGAATTGTTTTAAAATCAATATTGTCCTATTTGTTTTTTGTATCGGACTATTCGCCAAACCCGACTTTATTTGTATTCATGATTTCCGCTTTGCTCCAATTGTTGTCTTGATACAAAATAATGGAGGCTACAGATCTATGTAATTATTCCGATCCGTTAATTAATAATTACTCATTGCTAATTATTAATTCTTTACACTATCTTTGCAATCCAATAAAAAAGAATAGTTGTGGAAAATTTTAAACAGTTAGGTATAAACAAAGATATCGTTAAGGGCTTAGATGAACTTGGCATTGTTAAACCTACTCAAATACAAGCAGAAGTAATTTCTGTACTTCTAAACGGAAATACCGATTTAATAGGACAGGCACAAACAGGTACAGGTAAAACTGCTGCCTTCGGATTGCCTTTATTGCACCGAATTAATCCTAAGGTGGATAAGGTTCAGGGATTAATTTTATGCCCTACGCGTGAATTAGGACAGCAAATTGCAAAGCAATTGTTCAAATTCACCAAATATTCTGATAAGATCTTTACAGAATCGATTTACGGAGGAGAGCGAATTGAAAAGCAAATTAGTGCTTTGCGCCGACCAACACATATTATTGTTGCTACACCAGGACGTTTAATCGATTTGGTAAAAAGAAAAGCAGTTGATTTGACCTATGTGAAGACTGTAATTTTAGATGAGGCCGATGAGATGTTGAGCATGGGTTTCAAAACGCAGTTAGATGAGATCTTGAATTACGTAACAGGTGTTGAGAACAAATGGTTGTTTTCGGCTACTATGCCTCAGGATATCATGAAGATGATTAAAAAACACTTTTCGCCAAGTGCTCATAAAATTGAGGTGAGTGGTAGAAATGTGGTGAATAAAAACATTCAGCATCAATTCTTGATTTGCGAAGACAACGAAAAATTGAACATTCTAATTCAGTTCTTACAGTCGGAGCGCAATAATAGAGGCCTTGTTTTCTGTAAAACGAAAGCGGCTGCACAAACATTAGCCAAGCAGTTAATTGCTAAAAATATTCCTGCCGATGCCATTCATGGCGATTTAAAGCAGATTGAGAGAGACAAAGTGATGCGTGCTTTTAAAAACGAAAGCCTACGAGTATTGGTTGCTACCGATATTGCAGCCAGAGGTATCGATGTTGATAGCTTGTCGTACGTAGTGCATTATCAGTTACCTGATAAGGAAGAATATTATACGCACCGAAGTGGACGTACTGCTCGTGCTGGTAAAGAAGGTGTTTCGTTGGCATTGGTAAACAGCAAAGAACTGAAAAGCATTCGCTATTTTCAGAAAGCTTTAAACATTGCTTTTAGCCAAATTAGACCAAGAAAATAGTTTCAGTTAGCAGTGATCAGTTAGCAATGATCAGTAAGTTTAGGTGCAGCGCACCAAAGTCTTTGTAGAATAATGATTACGAGAATAAATAAGGTGCAGCGCACCGAAGCAGTAAATAGATCGTGTTTGAAAAAACAAATTCAATGATATAAAAGAAAGACGCGATTCACATCGCGTCTTTTTTTGTTGTTGTAATGTAGTAGTTATTGTTGTTCTTCAATAACAAGATTATTTGTTAAATTACGAGTTGATTGAGAGCGAGCTTTGGTGTTTACACTTTCTATGTATTTATTAATTGAATTGTAAAGTCCGATATAAGTATCCGAATTAACTTTTACCATTACATCTAAATAAGGCAACAATTGCGAATTGATAATATTACGCACTTGTTTTTTCTGAAGCGAAGCAGCAATTTTATCTTCCTTAGTGGCTTTGGCCTCATTACTCTTTCGGTAAGTACCCATCAAATCATCATTAGATGCTTCGGCAAGTCGTAAAGATTTATTTGCCCCCACAAGAGATTCTACTAATGCTTCGTTTTCAGGTTTTTTTAGTTCGGCAAATAAAGAGGTCGCCGACGAGGTTTGCTCTTCATAACTTAAACGATACAACCTTTGATCGTGAGCCGTAATAATTTCCCAGATTTTATCAGCCGCTTTAGCCTTTTTATCATCTCTCATGTATCTGTTTGCATCCACAAACTTTTTGAAACAAATAATATCTTGATCAAAAATATCATCCTTCTCCGACAGTTCTTCGGTATAGTCGCTGCTGAGTACCTTGCCTATCGAATTTTTAAGAATTGCATGACTTTCTTGTAGTTGAGAACTAACACCTGTAAAATACAGATCGGCACTCCAATCGGTTTTTCTAATTTCGAATAAAATGTTTTCGGCTATACTTTCCACTTGTTTTGTGGTACAATTGCTTAAAATTTCTTCCATTGTAATTACAATTTAAATTTATTTATAAAAAAAAACAGTAATGAAGATACTGTAAAATACAATTAGTGATAAGCTAAAATTTGTAATCGTGTATGGCTCAGAAAATGAAAAATAAACCTGTGGAGTAGGCTGTAATTATATTTGCTTGCAAATTTGTACTTATGTTTTGTGTGTAGAATAAATATGTAAATAAGTAAAAAGCAAGTTGAAATACACCTTTTACTACTTGCAATTGTAGTTTACCAATTGACGAGAGCTTATTCTAAGCTTAGAATGAGCTCTCGACAAAATGTAAAGCCGTTTTTGATGCTGAAAAATGCTCTCGACAAATTGTAACGGCAATTTTGGTGCTGAAATGTGCTCTCGACAAATTGTAACGGCAATTTTGGTGCTGAAATGTGCTCTCGACAAAATGTAAAGCCGTTTTTGATGCTGAAAAATGCTCTCGACAAATTGTAACGGCAATTTTGGTGCTGAAATGTGCTCTCGACAAATTGTAATGGCGTTTTCGATGCTGAAATAAGCTCTCGACAAAATGTAATGCTGTTTTTCAAACGCAAATAACAACCTGTTAAATTAACAAGATAATTGTTTTGTGAGACACATATTGTTTCGTAAATTCGAGAGCAGAAAAACAAAAGCTGTACAATACCTCCCTATATGGGTCGGTAAATACACTTTTTCACAAGAGATATAATCGAAATAAACGCCATTGTGTTTATTTATAAGTTAGCCACAACTTTAAATTATTATGGAATTTAGGCAGGAAAAATTTCTAACATTTATAAGGATCACAAAACTTCCATTCATATTTGTTTGGCCATTTAATTTGGGGTTCTTTATACTATTATTAATTATAATTATTCAATCTATTAATTTGAATCTTGGTTCATTATTGGTTGGGGTTTCATTCATTTCACTTGCATTCATAGGTATGAAAGGATTTATATATGGAATGAATTATAAAATGTATTCTAGAGGTGGTGAGGCTATTAGAGAATTAAGTAATAGTAAATATATAATTCTCAATGAAGTTAAAGTATACATCAAAGGGTTTGACTTATTCAGTGTAAAAAAAATATTCCCTCCAAATATCAATAAAACAATTTATGACTTTAATAACTCAGATTTAGTTCTAACGGAAAAATCAATAATACTAATGGGAAAAGGATTTGGGCTTGGTTTCATAGGATTTGCTTACCCTGTAGAATTAATATTTGATGCAGGAATGACAAGCCTACCAAAGGCCAGAATAATTCAATGGACTGAAAAAAATTCTAGAATCGAAATTCAATTTGAGGATCCAAACTATAGTAAAGGAATCAAAATTGAAATGAAGAATGAAATTGACACAATAAAGCAGTGGCTAACAACTAAGCATTCGTGTGGCAGGAACTGCCCAACATGAAGGGTTTGTTGACGTAACCGAAAAAAATGGCACT
>JAEINT010000003.1 GCA_016342745.1 Labilibaculum sp. | reverse complement strand
GGATGGCTCTTTCAATTACAAAGCTATTGAAACAGCAACTGAAAGTGCAATCGAAATTATAAACGAGATACAGAAGTAGTTCGATATGGATACTAATTTAAATAATAAAGTAGCAGTAGTAACAGGTGCAGGTGGCGTAATTTGCTCTGCAATGGCAAAATCATTAGCTGCAATGGGTGTTAAAACAGCACTAGTTGATATTAACGCCGAAGCTGTTAAAAAATTAGCTCAAGAAATAGAAAAAGAATTTAAAGTAGCATCAATTGGTGTTCCTGCGAGTGTTCTTGATAAAGATTCATTACTAGAAGCAAAAAAAATAATCAATAGTAAGCTAGGGAGCATTGATTATTTAATCAATGGAGCCGGAGGAAATTCTCCTTTAGCTACATCGGGTGTTGACCAAATGGTTGATGCTGATATGGAAAATCTTGACGAAACTTTCTTCGGAATGAAAATGGAAGGTTTTGATAAGGTTTTTGATTTGAACTTTAAGGGAACCATTCTTCCAACTATGGTATTCTCAATGGATATGATTGAGAAAAAAGAAGGATCGATTGTGAATGTTTCTTCTATGAATTCGTATCGTCCACTAACCCGTATTGCAGCTTATTCTGCAGCTAAAGCAGCCGTGAATAACTTCACTCAATGGTTATCTGTTCACTTCTCTAAAATGGGTGTTCGTGTAAATGCAATTGCACCAGGTTTCTTGTTAACGAATCAGAACAGATTCTTATTAACAGATGAAGAAACTGGCGAACCAACTGCTAGAGGTGTGAAAATCATCAACAATACACCAATGGAACGTTACGGTACACCTCAAGAATTACAAGGTACCCTACTCTACTTACTATCGGACTGGTCAGCTTTTGTTACAGGAGTTGTGATACCTGTTGATGGTGGGTTTAGTGCATACAGTGGTGTTTGATAAGGCTTTATAGTTTCAATTATATTAATTTAGGTTAGTGTGTTTAAGTGGCAAAACGGAACAAGATTCAATCACCTCTTGTCCGTTTTGTCCTTAAACTAAAAACGAAGAATATGGCATTAGAACAAACATGGAGATGGTACGGGCCAAACGATCCAATATCATTACAAGAAATCAGACAAACTGGCGCTACTGGTATTGTAAGTGCTCTTCACCATATCCCAAACGGAGAAGTTTGGACAATCGAAGAAATTAAGAAAAGAGTAGCGGAAATTGAAGCTGTCGGACTCACTTGGTCGGTTGTAGAAAGTGTTCCTGTTCACGAGGATATCAAAAAACAAACAGGCAACTACAAGCAGCTTGTTGAGAGCTATAAAGAAAGCATCAAGAACTTGGGTGCATGTGGAATCAAAACCATTTGCTACAACTTCATGCCAGTTTTAGATTGGTCAAGAACCGATTTAGAATTTGAATCGGGTGATGGATCGAATGCTCTTAAATTTGAGATTGATATTTTTGCTGCTTTTGATGTATTTATCCTGAAAAGAAAAAATTCAAGACAAGATTATTCGGATGCTATTTTGGAGAGAGCCGAGGCGAAATTCAAAACCATGACAGCCGAAGCAATCAAAAAAATTACAAAAACCGTAATCGCCGGACTTCCTGGTGCCGAGGAATCATATACATTAGAAAGTTTCCAGAAAGTATTGGATACCTATAACGACATTGATGCTAGCAAATTAAAAAAACACCTTCACGATTTCTTATCTGAGATTATTCCTGTGGCTGAACAAGCTGGTGTTCTTATGGCCATTCATCCAGATGATCCACCACGTGCTTTGCTTGGATTACCTCGCGTTGTAAGTACTGTTGAAGATGCTTTAGAGTTGACCAAAGTGATTGATTCTCCTTCTAATGGAATTACACTTTGTACAGGTTCTTTCGGAGCTGGTCATTTTAACGATCTTCCAGAAATGACTGCAAAATTGGCTTCTCGAATCAATTTTGTACACCTAAGAAATGTTAGCAGAGATGCAGAAGGAAACTTCTTCGAAGATTACTTATTCGAAGGAGATATTGACATTCCTGCTGTTATGAGAGAATTACTTATTGAAGAAAAAGCTCGTAAGGAAGCTGGCCGTTCCGATTGGCAAATTCCAATGCGTCCCGATCATGGTAACAAAATGCTAGATGATCTTCCAAAAACAACCAACCCTGGATATTCTTTATATGGAAGAATGAAAGGATTAGCTGAACTAAGAGGTTTAGAACAAGGATTAATGGCTAGTATTAAATAAAACAAATTCAACACTATGTTCAAAGTAAAACATTATCGATATAGGGTACTGGCAATGCTATTTATGGCTACCAGCATTAACTATTTCGACAGAAGTATAATGGGGGTAATGTCACCTGAGCTTATCGAATATTTCGGTTGGACGAAACAAGATTATTCTAGTATTTTAGTCGTATTTCAAATAGCTTATGCTATAGGTCTTATTTCTATGGGCGGAATTATCGATAAACTAGGAACAAAAAAAGGATACATTGTATCCATTGGTATTTGGAGTTTATTTGGAATGGCACATGCTGCCGTAGGTCGTGGCTTTAGCTTAATCGGTTTCATGGCTGCTCGATTCGGATTGGGTTTTGGTGAGGCGGGTAACTTCCCTGCTGCTATTAAAACAGTTGCCGAATGGTTCCCGAAAAAAGAGAGAGCTTTTGCAACAGGTATTTTTAACGCAGCGACTGCTGTTGGTGCAATTGCTGCCCCATTTGTTGTGGGAGCCATTGTATACTGGAGTGGCGGAGACAGAGGCGAAGGAGAATTAGTCAATTGGCAAATTCCATTTTTAATTACTGGTGTTCTTAGTGCAATTTGGGTATACCTGTGGTATCGCACCTACAAAAAGCCTGAAGATCATCCAAAAATCACAAAAGAAGAATTAGCCTACATTCAAAGCGATTCTGAAGTAGAAACAACTGAAAAGTTGCCATGGAAAAGTGTTATTCGAAAGAAACAAACTTGGGCATTCTCTATTGCAAAAATTACCGATGCTGTTTGGTGGTTTTACCTGTTCTGGGGAGCGATCTTCTTAGCAGATAATTTCGATGTGAAAATTAAAGAAATGGGAATTCCTTTCCTTGTTATTTATGCTATAGCAGATACTGGAAGTATATTCGGTGGATGGCTATCAGGTTCATTAATGAAAAAAGGATGGTCCTTAAACAAAGCGCGTAAAGTAACGCTTTTAATTTGTGCCTTGGTAATTCTACCCGTTTGTTTTGTAGCCTTTACCGAAAGCAAATGGATTGCCATTTTCTTAATCGCATTGGGTGCTGCAGGTCATCAGGCTTGGTCGGCAAACATATTCACCTTAGCTTCCGACGTATTCCCTAAGAAAGCAACAGCTTCGGTTGTTGGTATTGGTGGAATGGTTGGTGCCGTTGCAGGTATGCTTTTCAATATCGTTTTAGGATCGGTACTGGATACTGCTAACAACACAGGATTCTTTTGGGCATTTCTTGTTGCCGGATCCAGTTATGTGATACTTCTGGGTGTGGTGCATTTAATTATGCCTAAAATGCAACCTTTAGATGAAAATCTAAATCCAATTCAATAAGTAAGAAACAACATACCGGATATTCTTTTTATCCTTTCTTTTTTAATGAGTAAAGTTTAAAAACCCCTTCGGCTCAATTGCCAAAGGGGTTTTCTTCATTATGCATGTTGTGCTAGTTTTCCCTTACTTCAGAACAATGCCAATCTATTCTAGCTTTTGTCGTGCATCGCCTTAGTAAAATAATTTAAACACTCTTTTAAATCTGAACCGTAATTCTCTTTCCTTTTATCGTGGCATTACATATTTGTATTCCATGAACATGACTATAATTAACTTAAGGTCTATTTGATAATTTTTTTCCATTCTCAACTTTAATTCAATATATTAGAGACTACAAACGCTTTTCTTAATACTAAACAGATAGTATGGACGATTTTTTCAAACTCATTACTCCAATCACCTATTGGATTTTAGTACTAATTTGGTCTTACATTCTATTTTTTTACATCAAGAAGACGAGTACAATTGGTAAATCAGATAAATTATTAAAATTACTTCTTGTTGTTTTATCAATAGATGCTTTTCGAACACTTTTTGAGAGTATCTATTTTGGTGCATGGTATACATCACTTTCCGGAATAATTCCCATTGAAATTTTCAATTATTTGGCGCAACCTAAAGTTGTATTTATCCCAAAAATACTGAACCTCATAACCGCCGTATTAATTTTTACTATTTTAATAAAAAAATGGTTATCGGCCGAAATTAGTACAAAACAAAAAAGTAAAAAGTTAATAGAAGAACAATCGAAAGAACTTGTTGAAAAATACGAAGAACTTGTTGTAGCTAATGAGAAAGCGATAGAAAGTGACAATTTCACTCAAATGCTTTTTAATGAATCTCCAATTGGATTAGCTCTGACTAAATTTACAGGTGAATTAATTGATGTTAATCAAGCTTATGCAAATATCATAGGTCACACTATTGAAGAAACATTGAAATTAACCTATTGGGATATTACACCAGAAAAATATATTAAGCAAGAAGAATTTCAACTGGATTCCCTAAATAAGAATGGAGCTTATGGTCCCTACGAAAAAGAATACATTCATAAATCTGGAAAATTAATTCACGTTCGATTGCAGGGAAAAATTATAAAAAAGGATAATCAAGATTATATTTGGTCGAGTGTTGAAGATATTACTGATCAGAAAATCGCAGAATTTAACCTTCAAAAACAGAATGAAGAATATTTAGCTCTTACCGAAAAATATCAAGCCCAAAATGAAGAGTTGCTATCAACAATAAAGATTGCTGAAAAAAGTGAAACTCGATTTAAAGCTCTCCACAATGCTTCGTTTGGTGGAATTGCTATACATGATAAGGGAATGATTTTAGATTGTAATCAAGGTCTTGCAACAATGTCGGGATATTCGACAGAAGAGCTGGTTGAAATGAATGGATTGTTACTTATTGCAGAAAATTCCCGTGATATTGTTTTGGGAAATATCTTAAGCGAATATGAAAAGCCATATGAAAGTATAGGATTACGTAAAAATGGAGAGGAATACCCTATTCGATTGGAAGCACGTCAAATACCATATAGTGGGAAAAATGTTCGGGTTGTAGAATTTCGTGATATTACGGCTCAGAAAAAAATTGAATATGAACTTAAAACGGCAAAAGAAAAAGCTGAAGAAAGTAACCAACTAAAAACTGAGTTCATTAATAATATGTCACATGAAATTAGAACTCCAATGAATGGAATTCTTGGTTTTTCTGAGTTGTTAAATGAGCCAAACATTACATATTCAAGTCAACAACATTATATCAAAATCATTCAGAATAGTGGAAATCAGCTACTTCGTATCATCGATGACATTCTTGAGATATCAGAGCTAGGAACAAAACAGGTTAGTCCACAAATAGAGGAATTTCATTTAAATGAATTCTTATTGGAATTATTTACAATATTCGAACCAAAGGCATTAGCAAATAAAACGCCACTATATCTAAAAAATAACCTGTGTCAAAATTCAAGTACTGTACTCACGGATCCCTACAAATTGAACAGAATTGTAAGTAATCTTCTAGAAAATGCCTTAAAGTTTACAAATAATGGATCCATTGAATTAGGCTGTAGACTGCAAAATGATAATATCATAATTTATGTAAAAGATACTGGTATTGGAGTACATCCCGAAAAACAAAAACTTATTTTCGAGCGTTTCTCACAAGAAGATAAAGAAATATCTCAAAATGTTGGAGGATTAGGATTAGGTTTATCTATAGCCAAAGAAAATGCAAAGCTTCTTGGTGGCAATATTACTTTAGAATCAGAAAAGGGAAAGGGTTCAATATTTTCTGTAAGTATCCCGTATCAACCTGCAAATCGGAAATATAAGGAAAATAAGATAACTTCAGATAAAATACCAAATTCGAATGAAGAAAAGCATCAAACCATTTTAATAGCTGAAGACGAAGAAATAAATTTTATTTTTTTGAAAATTCTCCTTTCTGAACTTGACGACAAATTAACAATCATTCATGCCAAAAATGGAAAAGATGCGGTAGATATCTGCACTACAAATGACCAGATCGATTTAATTCTAATGGATATAAAAATGCCAATAATGAGCGGTATTAATGCGACTAAAAAAATTAGGCAGTTCAGACAGCACTTACCTATTATTGCACAAACAGCCTACACGGCCACCCAGGAGCAGGACGAAGCCACAAATGCAGGTTGCAACGATTTTATTTCGAAACCAATAAAAAAAGAAAAATTACTTGCAATTACGAGTCAATACTTAACAAAGTAACAACTAGCAACAAATTACTGAAACAAAGTGAATTGCACTTTATCCATTTGTTGAATTCAATATTTTATAAATTATATACTTAATTGAAAAGAAATGTAAAAGGTATATAGATTCATTGTATCTTAATATCATTAAAGGTTTTAATTTATTACAGGTGGGGCATATGAACAAAAAAAATCAAACAAAAGAGGAGCTTCTAATTAAAATCAGCCATTTAGAATCGAAAAATTACGCATTGGAAAAATCGGAATTTAAAAAAAATATCTGGTTCGAAAATTCACCTGTATGCACCAAATTAATTGATCTCGAATTTAATTTAAAATACATAAACAAGTCTGGAATCAGAGATCTCAAGATTAATGATATTACAGAATTTTATGGCAAGCCATACCCTCTCTCCTTTTTTCCCGATTCTTTTAAGATCTCCATGATCAAAAAATTAAAAAGAGCGAAGGAAACAGGTGAAACGATAACACTGGAAGCCCCTACGCAGGATATGGAAGGCAATACTTTATGGTATCATTCAACAATTGTTCCAGTATATAATGATCATAAACAACTTGATCATTTTATGCTTGTTTCATTGGAAACTAAGGCGAACAAACAGGCGGAAGAAGCATTGAAACAAAGCGAAGCCACCATTAAAAATAAACTCAAGGCAATTACAGAGCCGCATGGAGATATTAGCACTCTTGAACTTTCTGATATTATTGACACTGAAATTTTGCAGTCTTTAATGGAAGATTTTTATCAGATTACTGGTATGTTAGGAGCGGTACTCGATATCTCAGGAAAAGTTTTGGTTGCTGTTGGATGGCAAGATATCTGTACAAAGTTCCACAGATGTAATCCCGACACCCTTAAAAACTGTATTGAAAGCGACACCATCCTCACCCAAGGTGTGCCCGAAGGAACATGTAAAGCTTACCACTGCAAAAACAATATGTGGGACATTGTTACACCCATTGTAGTTGGAGGGAAACATGTTGGAAATGTTTTTATGGGGCAATACTTCCTTGAAGGCGAGGTGCCAAATGTTGAGATTTTCCGCAAGCAAGCAAAAAAATTCGGATTCGATGAAAAAGAATACCTTGCAGCACTAGACCGAGTGCCGCGTTTTAGTAAGGAAACTGTGGACAGAGGAATTAAATTTTATTCCAAGCTTGCCGGACTAATTTCTACTTTAAGTTTTAGTACCATACAACAATCAAAAATGCTTGCCCAACAAAAACTGGCAGATCAAGCACTTCGTGAAAGTGAAAAAAAATACCGTGACCTAATTAATTTGGCACAAGAAGGAATTTGGGTTATCGACAAAAACAACATAACCACTTTCGCAAACCCTAGTATGGCGGATATGTTGGGCTATTCTTCCGAAGAAATGATTGGGAAATCGCTTTTTGATTTTATGGATGAGACAGGTATTAAGATTGCTAATGAAAATATAGAACACCGGAAAGCAGGATTAAAAGAACAGCACGACTTCGAATTTATTTGTAAAAATGGCAATCGGATTTTCTGCACTATGACCACTGCTCCAATAATAGATAAGTCTGGTAATTACCAAGGTACAATTGCTGGGGTAATCGATATTACGGAAAGAAAAAAGGCTGAAGAAATATTAAAGGATGGTGAAGAACGTTTTAAAACGATTTTGGATTCAAGCCCTTTTCCCATTGCCATAGTCGATAAAAATAAGAATATTTTATTTTGGAGTATTAGCGCAAAGCAACTGTTTGGTCATGACCCAAAAACTTCGCAGGAATGGTTTGAACTGGCTTACCCTAACCCCGATTATCGAAATGAAGTAATAGAGCGATTTAAACCCTTGTTCGAATTAGCAGTCAAATCAACTAAAGCTGTGAGTGCAGGTGAATATCGTATTAAATGTAAAGATGGCTCGACCAAAATTTGTGAACTTTACATACAAGTAATTCATAAAAATCTAATTATAACAACGAACGACATCACCGAACGCAAGCAAGTGGAAGAAGAAATACGTATTGCTGAAGAACGATTTGAGTTGGCAATGGCTGCTACAAAAGACGGTTTGTACGACTGGAACTTGGAAACAAACGAGATTTATTATTCTCCTGGCTGGAAAAACATGCTGGGATATGATGATGATGAACTACCAAATGATTTCTCTGTTTGGGAAAATTTAATTGAACCAGCAGATGCGGAGGCATCTTGGAAGATGCAACAAGAATTAATAAACAAACAACGCAACCATTTTGAGCTAGAATTTAAAATGAAGCATAAAAAGGGGCATTGGGTCGATATTCTTTCTCGTGCTGAAATATTTTATAATGACAAGGGTAAAGCAATCAGAATGGTAGGTACCCATGTAGATATCTCAGAACGAAAGCACGAAGAAAAAATTCTGGATGTAGAATTAAAAATGTTTGAATATTCCATTAATCATTCGGAAGAAGAATTACTTCAGAAATTTTTGGATGAAGCCGAAGAACTTACGGGAAGTGAAATTGGTTTTTATCATTATATAGAAGATGATCAAGAATCCATTTCACTCCAAGCATGGTCTTCCAATACATTAAATAAAATGTGCAAAGGATTAGGTGAATCTAGCAGACATTATCCCATTTCTGAAGCTGGTGTTTGGATGGATTGTGTAAAAGAACGTAAACCTGTAATTCATAATGACTATTCAAGTTTAACACATAAAAAAGGCTTGCCAGAAGGACACGCTCCAATGATACGTGAGTTAGTAGTTCCTGTAATTCGAGGAAACCAAATAATGGCAGTTCTTGGAGTTGGAAATAAAAAATCAGATTACAACGAAGCCGATGTTAAAACCGTTCAACGTTTAGCGGATATTACCTGGGAAACTGCAATTAGGAAACAAGCTGAAGAAAACCTAAAAAACACTTTTGACATTTCACCAAGTATTATTAGTAAAGCAAATGTAGACACAGGATATTTTATTGAAGCAAATCAAGCAGTAACAAGACTATTGGGCTACACGACTGAAGAATTTACATCAAAACCCCTAATGGAATTTATTCATCCGGATGATAAACAAAGAACAGTCGATGAGATCGTTGAGCAGAAAGATGGTAGGGACACAACTTTCTTTGAAAATCGATATTTGTGTAAAGATGGTTCGTATAAATGGATGGCTTGGCACAGTACAAAAGCTGATGAAAATGGAATCGTAACGGCTATTGCTTCTGATATAAGTGAACGTAAAATTATAGAGCAGGAAATTGTTGAAACAAAACAATTTTATGAAAATATAATTGAAGGCGTTCAGGATGGTATTTGGGTAACAGATAAAAATGATGTCATTTTCTATGCCAATTCAGCCATGGAGAAGATTGCCGGGATGCCTCGTGATCAAATTCAAGGAAATAATGTATTAAAAGGTTTCCCAGAAGAGACCATTGTCGAATTTAGTAATTTTTACAAGCAAGCAAAAAAGGAAAAGAAGCCAGTGTGGTATGAGGTCGAGCTTAAAACGCCAACAAAAAAAGATGTTTGTCAGAACGGTTGGCTTATTCCACAATATCAGAATAACGTTTTTAGCGGGATTATTTGTACCGTACGTGATATTTCTGAACGAAAGAAAGCAGAAGGTTCTGTGAGGAAGCTTTCAACAGCAGTGCAACAAAGTCCATCTAGTATAGCTATTTCCGATACGAATGGAAAACTGGAATATGTTAATCCGAAGTATACTGAATTAACCGGTTATAGTAGTGCTGAATCAATTGGACGGCAATCAAATATTTTTAAATCGGATGAACAAGATGATTTATTTTTTAACGAAATCTGGAAAACAGTAGATTCAGGTAAAGTATGGAGAGGACAATTTCATAATAAAAAGAAAAATGGAGAATTGTTTTGGGAAGCAGCTTCCATCTCAGCGATTTTAAATGAATCGGGTGAGATCATTAATTACATCAAAATTGGGGAAGATATTACCCAACAAAAAAACACAGAAGCAGAGCTCAAAATTGCGCTTGAAAAAGCATTGGAAAGCGATCGACTAAAGAGTGCTTTTCTCGCGAATATGAGTCATGAAATACGTACTCCAATGAATGGCATCCTTGGATTTGTCAACCTACTTAATGAACCCAATTTAAGAAAGTCTAAAGTTGATGAATACTCGGCTATTATTAACAAAAGTGGTGAAAGACTATTAAATACCATCAACGATATAATTGATATTTCAAAAATTGAGGCTGGAGAAATGCTTATAGCCAATACTGAAACTTCAATAAATAATATAATGGAGGAACTCCTTTCCTTCTTTACTCCAGAAGCAAGCATGAAAGGATTGTCCTTAGCTATAGAACCTTCCCTCTCTGCTGAGCAACCAACGGTAATTACAGACAGCAATAAACTCCATGGGATATTGTCAAACCTTATTAAAAATGCAATTAAATACACAGAAAAGGGACATATTACATTCGGCTATTTGGTAAAAGAAGGGGTTATTGAATTTTCTGTGAAAGACACTGGAGTTGGGATCCCTAAGGACCGTTTACAAGCAATATTCAATCGTTTTGAACAGGCAGATATTGAGGACTCAAAGGTGTTTGAAGGTTCTGGATTAGGGCTCGCCATATCAAAGGCTTATGCTGAAATGCTGGGAGGTGATATTTTTGCAGAATCTACGGTAGGAAAAGGATCAAAATTTGAATTTACAATTCCTTATGTCAACGCAATAAAGAAGAAAACTGAACAATACCCTGGAAATTTCAAGAATATTGCTGCAAGAATAGAAGATTTGAATTTACTTGTTGTGGAAGATGATGAAACTAGCTCCGAACTTTTAAAATATACCCTGCTAGGGCTATTTAAAGAAATTATTTTTGTTGACAATGGAAAAGACGCAATCGAAACGTGCAGAATTAATCCAGAAATTGATTTGGTTTTGATGGATATTAAGATGCCGAAAATGAATGGTTATGATGCAACTACAGAAATAAGAAAGTTTAACAAAGATTTGATTATTATAGCACAAACTGCTTATGCATTACGTGGCGATAGAGAAAAAGCAATTGAAGTGGGATGCGACGATTATATCACAAAACCAATTAATAAAGTATTGCTTTTAGATCTTATTAATAAGCTTATTGGCTAAACAAAATCATTTAACCTTTTAAATGACAAGAAACAAAAATGCCGCAATAAAAGGATGTTTATTCCTTTCATCGTGGCATTTTACCCTAATTTATGAACTTGACTATAATTAATCTTACTGCTATTCTGCAATAATGTTTTAATCAATCAAAACTGTTTATTCTTGCCATAGCTTCATGGTTGCTTCTACATCTAATGCTTCTGCAAGTATCGAAATTGGATGCTCTACTTTTTTTGTGGTAGACATCTCAACTTGCCATTTACAGGTTTCGCAATCAGTAGATACAAAATCAGCACCTGAATTATCTATTTGGTCGAATAATGGTTGCCCTACTCCCTGCGAAGTTTCGTAATTTTCTTTCTTAAATCCGTAAGTTCCTGCAATACCACAACATCTCGATTCTAATGACATAAAATCAACACCTGGAATCATTCGTAAAAGTGTAGTTGAATAAATAGACCAACCAAGCTTTTCCATATGACATGGCGTATGGTAGGCAATACGTTTCTTGTAACTGTCTTTAAATACAAGTTTCAATTCTCCAGAATCAATCAGGCGAAATAGGAAACGAGTTGCCAATTCACTTTCATCACGAATTTCTTCATTCTTCACTCCCAATAAATGCGGATACTCATCGCGGATGGTGAATATACACGTAGAAGAAGTCGAAATAACCGGCATTTTCTTTTCTACGATCGATTTCTTAAATGCCTCCACATTGTGTTTTGCCTGTTTCGTAGCCTGCTTTATTAGACCATTTGAAATTAAAGCAACACCGCAACATTTTTCCTTTTCAAGAAGATGAACGCCATAACCGGCAGCATTCATAATTTTGATCAAGTCTTTTCCCAATTGAGGAAAATTATAATTTACGTAACAACCATGAAAATAGCTAACGTGCTTCTTGAAATCATTTTGTTTTTTTTCAGCCTTTTTTCTGTACCAAGTTTCAAATCTTTCCCCGGTATACTTAGGAAAAATACGGTTGTGATCTATTTTTAGAACACCATCCATAATACGACGAACCGGCTTCAATGCAACTATTGGATTGACAATTGGAGCAAACGTACTCGCCATAGTACCAACTATATCTGTATTGGCAAGAATCATATCTCTTACCTTTGGCTTTTTCTTGCTATGCTTGATACGTGCCATTTGAATGATATCTCCAATTTTCACTCCATGCGGACAAGCTACCTCGCAACGTTTACAATTGAGACACAATTTCAATGACTCATCGAAAAAGTTTGGATCCTTTAAGCGTAATCGTTCCCCATCTGGCCCCGACTGTTTCGGTCCTGGATAGTCTGGATTAACCTCTAGAACAGGACAATAAACAGTACAAATTGTACACTTCACACACTGTTCAAAATTATTATCGCTTATATTGAATGGTTCAAATATCTCCTTTTTCATCGTCCTCTTATTTTAAAAGTTGCTCAGCTACATGCAGCGAAGTCAATAAACTGATTCCCGCTCCACTTCCTTCCTTAAGGGCATTTGCCCCTCCAAGTACAGAACCTGCTACATATAAATTCTCTATTGGTTTACCGTTCATCATTGCACGGAATTGCTTATCGGTTTTAACCCCGTAATGCATATATGGCTGATCATTGAAAAATTTCTCATCTAACCATTTTTCGCTATCCTCAACCTCTCCATCAATATCTAAACCTAAAATTGGTTCGTAAAGCTTTTCACGAGTTGCTACAATTCCCTTGCTGTAAAAGCTTCCACTAGCTAAAATGAATTGATCAGCTTCTAATTTTATATCTCCGTGATTGTTGGTCTGTATCGCAACTAACTTATTATTCTCAATTGTACCACCTTCAACATTGTCCCCTAAAAAATAAGTTCCGCCCAATTCTTCGAATCGTTTACGAAGTAAAATCTGACTGCGGATACCAGGAACCGATGGAGGTATAGCTGGTAATAATACCACTGGCTTATCTATTTTCGCTCTAATTTCAGCTGTTACATTCGTATTGAATAAACCGAATACAGAAGGTAAAATCACAACATTAAAACCTTTACTTAATTCATTTACCTTTTCTGCAAATTCATCAATAATAATTCCCCTATCGAATACCTTCGCAATATTTGTTGAACGCATTTCACTTGGATTGCGACGTATCGCCTCAAATTCCTTCATGGCAAAATTTTTCACCTGAGTTTCAACGCCAAACTTCTTTAGTCCATCCTGCACAAACAAAGTATGAAAATCTAGAAAACCACTAAAGTTTAGAATTGCAGCTTTTTTCCAAGGAAATGAATCATTATGAAAGAATCTGCTAAAATCATCGATGGTCAACCATGTTGGCTTCATCACTCCCATTGGCGTTAAAGCATAATGGTTATGATCTGCCTGACCTGCAAAATTTAAACCTGCACGAACCAACAATTGAGGAGCCTCTTCTACCAAACGAGAAATATTCTCTAAACCAACACGTTGATACGGATGATTACTTGCTAAAGACTTCATCCCTTCTAATGGATTTTTCACTTCTTTACCGTCCACTTTACTTAGCAAATCGAATGATCCAGAAAAGAAATGGATTGCACTTTGTCCTGATGAAACAATCGCACATTTACGTCCTTGTTCTGCCAGCTTAATTCCACACGTGAGTCCACTTAACCCACCACCTATAATAATGTTATCGAATTTCATAGTAGTCCTTGCTTAGTTGTTATCTGGTTTCAATCCGTAAATGCCTTCATATATCCAAGAAGTAAACTGAATCTCATTGATTCCCTCTCCATAAGTTATTGGCAACATTCCCTTCCATCGTTCTTGTAAAAAGCTTGCCAAATCATCTTTTGCTTTTCCTGGCTTGTCCGAAGATTCGCATAGCAAACCTGCTGCTCTACAAGCACATAATTCTCCTTGACAAGTTCCCATACCAACACGAGTACGTCGACGTAAATCAACAAGATTATTTACATGCAATTCATTAATAGCATATTTCACTTCTCCAATCGATACTCCTTCACACTCACAAACCAATGAATCATCATCGCTTCCTCCATTAGAGGTTTTATGCGCTAAAGAACCATGACGATCTTTTGCTGATTTATGTGCAATACTAGAAGTTGAATATATTTTTTGAGAATCATTATATAAGGTCTCAGTACTTTTTTCCGATCCAGGCAATGGAATATCTGCTGTTTCACATTTCTTATCAATAGCCAATTTTTTACAGATCATATCCGTTGCCTCTTCAGCCATTAAACGATAGGTCATTAGCTTACCACCAGTAATGGTAATAAAACCAGCAAGTCCATCTCTCTCTTGATGATCTAGAAGTACAATACCACGACTAATGCTACGACCTGTTGGATCATCATCTGCAGCAACCAAAGGACGAACACCTGCATAAGCACGCAAAATTCGAGTTGTTGCTAAAGCTGGAGAAAGTTTCTCTCCTTCACGGATTAGAACATCCACATCATCCTTAGAAACAAACATATTATCAATTTGATCATATGGTATGCGTTCGGATGTGGTTCCAATTAAACAGATCGTATCACCAGGTACCAAAATATCAGCATTGGCTGGTTTTCTACATCTGTTAAGCACCATTTTGTTTACACGATGACCAAATATTAATAGAGAACCTTTTGCTGGAAACATATTGATATTAACACCAGCAAGATTTGCAATATGATGTCCCCAAATACCTCCTGCATTTACAATAACCTTACCGTAATAGCTTATATTTTCTTTTGTTTCATGATTGAACAATTCAACTCCAGTTAGTCTCTCTTGTTCTCTCACAAAACCCGTAACTTCGTGTTGCGTCAAAAGCTCCGCACCATGAATTCTAGCATCCAATGCATTAGACATGGTAAGACGGAAAGGATCAACAGATCCATCAGGAACTTTAACTGCACCAATCATATTTGGATTAGCAGATGGCTCCAAACGTCGAGCTAAAGCTGGATCAATTACTTCTGCACTAATACCAGCAGTATTACAAGCATCTACAAATTGAGACTGAAAAGAAATCTCATCTTCTGGAAGCGTAAGAAACAATCCATTATTTTCTTCAACGCAATGGTTTGCAATCTTGCGCAAAATCATATTTTCCTTTATACATTCTGATGCTGATTCAGGATCAGTAACCGCATATCGCGCACCACTATGCAACAAACCATGATTTCGTCCGGTTGCTCCTGTAGCAAAATCGTGACGCTCTACAAGCAAAACACTTAATCCACGCATTGCACAATCACGCGCCGTCCCCGCACCAGTAGCTCCACCTCCAATGATTATTACATCGTACTCTTTGGATTTGTTCTTGTTCATGATAAGTAATATTTTTTTGACATCTTATTGGGTTCCTTTTGATACAAAAACTCAAAAAAATTCTTGTACTTTATATTTTCATTTCTGATGTATCACTACATTCAGTTGATTCGTTCATTTCAAGAAATTTGCAAATCTCATTCTCTATTAATCCATTGCTAATTGAGGTACTCTAATTCCCAGAACCCTTTCATCAACAATTTTAGTTGGTTTAAATCAAGTAATGTTTTCACACAACAAATATAAAGATTATACCTAGCATAGCAAAGTACATACCTTTTAAATGTATCTTGCATTAGGATGCAACAGATCTGAAAGTCAAATTATTGTTCAGTTTTAATCGTAATTATAAAAATCGTACCACACAGCACATTCCACCCTTAAACCTTTTACCACAACCTATTACAGCCCAACGAGCATTTTTAAAAAGGTCTTACACCCATTTAAAATCAAACCAAATCCATAATGTTGAATATATTTATTCTAAATAATAAGGCAGGTCTATTTCATCATCTAAAATGGCATTATTTGCTTCTGAAAATTAAATCAGTAAAGAAAAATGAATGATGAAATAGCCATGAATAATTTGGATATAAAAATGCACCAACAAACGATTCTTCGAACTCTTTTAACTAAAACATTAAATCTCAAACATCTATTTTTATCTGGAAAAGCATATCTTTATCTTCTATTTTTTTCGAATTCCACACCAAAGTATATCTCTTAAACTCATTGTTCCCAATGAAAATAACTGATCATGAATAATCAAATCATATCTTTTACAAATACCAGCGTAAAATATCTTAACCAATTACTTCTAGAAGATTTAAACCTTACAATAAACAAAGGAGAACAGTGGGCGCTTATTGGTGCAAGTGGTTCGGGAAAATCGGCCCTATTGAATGCAATAACAGGCAAATTTGCCATCGCAAAAGGAACTCTTACACACCCATTACTGGATGAACTTTGCGAGCTGCACAAAGAAAAACGAGAAATCGTAAACTGGCATCAATTTATTAGTCTGGTTTCTCCCCGTCATGGATTTAAAAACCTATCCAACACCAATAACTTTTACTATCAACAACGTTACAACTCCACTCATTCGGGCGATACACTAAGCCTTAGGCAGTACCTTTCCAGAGTAGATCCTATCGCTACTTCGGAGTATTGGACCTACGATAAAGTAATCGATAGATTGCAACTCGAAAAGCTCGAAGACAAACACCTAATTAAACTATCGAATGGCGAAACCAAAAGACTGCTAATTGCCGAAGCACTCCTAAAAAACCCAAGCTTACTCTTACTTGATAATCCTTTTAGCGGATTGGATGTTAATACCAGAGAAAATTTTAATGCATTATTAAGGGAAATTTCCGATTCGGGTATTAGTCTGATCATGGCAACATCACCCTATGAAATTCCTGATGCCATTACACACATTGCCATTTTGGATGAAGGTAAAATTGTAAAAAGCATTTTAAAAGCTGATTTCGAGCCTGAAAAAGTTCATTTAACTGCCAGTAAGAAAATTGATAAAAAAGAATTACAACAACTCTTATCGAATACAGAACAAGAGTATTTTGAAAAGCTCGTTGTGATGAAAGATATTGTGATTAAATATGGTAACAAAACCATTCTAGATCATATCAACTGGGATCTGAAACAAGGAGAACATTGGGCATTAGTGGGTAGTAACGGTGCCGGAAAATCGACTTTACTAAGCTTAATTAATGGAGATAATCCGCAAGCCTATTCTAACGACATTGTTTTGTTTGATGTAAAAAGAGGTAGTGGCGAAAGTGTTTGGGACATTAAAAAGAAAATTGGCTTTGTTTCGCCCGAGCTGTTTCAATATTTCCCTAACGGAAACTCCTGTTTACAGGTTATTGAGTCGGGATTTTACGATACCTTGGGACTTTACAGAAAATCAAATCTTGCTAAAGTAGAAATCGCAAAACGATGGATGCAGCTCCTTGAAATTGAAAATGTAGCAGACAAAGCATTTAAAAAAGTTCCTGCAAGTACTCAACGACTCTGCCTTCTTGCTAGGGCTTTGGTTAAAAATCCGACTTTGCTTATTTTCGATGAACCTTGTCAGGGATTGGATGCACATCAGAAGGAGAATTTTAAACACCTTACCGAAGAAATATGCAAAAACAGTAATGTTAGTCTTATTTACGTAAGCCATTATGCCGATGAAATCCCGAATTGCGTTCAGCACACTTTACAATTGGAAAATGGCAAACAAATAAATACCTAGGCAACAAGATCATTGCAAAACAATATGAAATTAAGACTCCAAATCTTCCAGTAGATCGCTCATTTCTCCTTGCAGCATAGATGCTGAAAGCAGCAAATAAATAAGACTTAAGTTTCTCATCATATTATTTTATAATCTGTAATTTTATCCTACTTTTGTTCCGCACGATTATCCTAATGGATATTGCCTGGAGGGATGACAGAGTGGCCGATCGTGCGTGCTTGGAAAGCACGTGTACCGCAAGGTACCGGGGGTTCGAATCCCTCTCTCTCCGCAAATTTAGAGTTATCTAATACCAAAACCTTATAAATCAGTTGATTTATAGGGTTTTTCTTTTGCGGATAGAGGCATTTTAAATGTCTTGCTATACCAGCCAATCCCTCTTTGTAAAAACCCAGTGCGAACAGCTATATTTTTGCGTGTTTAATCCATTTCTATAATCCAATCAGTATTTGAAAAGCCTCCCATTGAGTGCTTGCCATATCTATCATAGCATCATTAACTATGTCTGCTCAGTAAAACTGCCAATGTTCATTAAAATCCTGTGTTAAGCTTGGGCTCTTAGTATTTGTACAAGTACCACTCAAAAATATGGCAAGCATCGATATTTTAAGTTACTTGCTCATCGTTTCGATTATTGATTTTCAATTACTACTCGTTTTCAAAATCTCTTTATTATTTATCACTTCACTATTCACTTTAATGATATCATTATAGAATTTCGTAACATCATCCACAATAACTGCAGGACGTTCATCAGAGCTCAATATATGGATGTTGATATTCTCAAGATGCAAATCATCAATGTGTCGAGCATAAACCCCAAAAGCAGGCAAGGTACCAATGGAATAAAATTCGGGTGAATGAGGTCCCATTACTTCCTGCGTATATTCTTTTACCGAATCAACCTTTGCGGCATCTTCCGTAGTTCCACCTCCCGAAACAATGAATCGTACATCTTTGATTGATACATCTTCTATTCTTTGATTGGGTGTTCCTGTGATAAATATTGCTGAGTTTTTATCTCCTTCCGAGTTATCTGCTATGATGTTGTTAAAATAAAATCCGTGCATTCGCTTCGTTGGTTCTAATTGCCCTTGAGGCGTTTATACGCTCATTCGCTGTTGGCAAAAGGTCATAAATATAGGACGTGGAACGTTTTCCATAACTAGGTTAGAAAAGGTCATGTTTTTCATCTCCCCACCTTCGTTTTGCTGAATTTTCAAACCAGCATCTTCAATATCTCTAAATGTACAATTGCTTACCGTAACAGATTCTATATCTCCTTTAGATAGTAAGCCAATTCTAATACCTGCCCATTTAGATGTGAAAGTATTGTTCGTTATTACAAGATCTTTACATGGTTTATCGGATCGTGAAGTCTGAAGGCAAATACAATCATCGCTATTATCGAAATTACTGTTTGATACCCTAACTTTTGTACATCCATCGAAATCCAGTCCATCGCCATTATAATTAACGCGACTATGAATATTTATTCCTGTAACACTAATGTTATCACAATATAGAAATACGCTTGTCCAGCTTGCCGGGTTAATAAGATTGATGCTTTGTAGGTGTATATTTTCACATTCTAAAAAGCGAATAAGCATAGGACGACCACTTCCGCCCTTTTTAGGGAAGTTTTCTTGATGTCCGTTTCCATCTATGGTTCCATACCCTTCTATGGCGATGTTTGTGGCATTACGTGCAAAAATAAAACAGCGATCCATATGGGTACTAAACTGATACATCATTTTATAGGTATCTTTTGTATAGTCGGTATAGGTTGGACTGCCTTATAAAGTAGTTCCTCCGGCCACATGCAAGGCTACATTATCCTTTAAGTGGATTTTGCCTGACAAGTAGGTTCCCCCACCATCAATCATTACAGTACCACCTGTTTTAGTACAATCATCGATAGCTTTTTGAATGGCTAGGGTATTCAACACTTTTCCATCATTAATAGCACCATAGTCAGATACATTATAAGCTTTACCCCAAACAATTATTGGAAAGATGAATAATGAGATGGATATAATTAGTTTTATTCTTCGCATGTTTCAGTTTCTTATTAAGAGTACATTTCTTATCTCTCGATCTTTAACGTGTAAGCAAAATTGCAAGGCTTTTCTTTAGGGAATTCTATTACCAAAGCCTCAGGATTTTGGGTCCATTTGAGATCTTTATCATAGCCAAGCAAACGAATACTTTTTATACTGTTTGGATATATTTTTCCGTTGCTTCCCAGGCTTCTAATTGCAAGTTGATCACCTGGCCAATCAAGACAAATGGCATACAGGTATTTTTCATTTTGCGTAAAGCGAATATCGTCTGCTTTGTATTTGGGTATATACTTACCATAGTGTTTACCTTGTGCATGATGCCCTGCAAGTGTTACTTCAGTAGGACCTTCACCAAAATATATCCAAGGTATGGTATTGTAAATGGCTTCCCCATTAATTTTTAACCAAGCTCCCATGGCATAAAGTTCCTTTTTTACATCATCGGAGAATGAGCCATCAGCCAAAGGTGGTACATTTAATAGCATTCTACCATTTTTACTGGTCATATCAACCAACATATCTATTAAGGTTCCTGCCTCTTTTATGGGGTTTTTCGGGTTGTAAAACCATGTAGGTGACCAATCAAAATGTAAAGACATATCAATATCGGCCATCCACGGATCGTATTGTAAACCCTCCAAGTTTCCATTTTCAATATCGCGCATACCTATTCCCACAGGAATATCGTGCGATTTATAAATCACTTCAAGCTCTTTACCCCAATCGATACCTTTGTTGAAATAATAGCTAATCAATTTTTGTTGATATGCTTCTGGTACACTGCCATGCTTATTACTTTTATCAGGTAGCAATCGGCCTTTATGCATTTCCTTTTTTAATTCTTTGTTTACCGTTCCACCAAAACCGGTATCAAACCAGATCATATCAGGTTGATATTTTTCAATTGCTTCGGCAATTCGTGCATACCATGCATCAAATATTATAGATCCAATGCGTCCATCATTCATGGTTCCATAGGCAGAATAGTCCTCATCAGGATTAAGGTAAGTTGTATCTGAATTCGAAATAGGGCCCCACATTCTGCTGTAAAAATTACCAGTATGAAAGGAAGAGATAATTGGCATATCTCTTTTTCGGAGTTCCTTAGCCAGTTCTCCGTAGATATCAATTTTTGGGCCTTTTTGTTTTGAGTTCCATTCTGTAATATCGCTATCCCAATTTAATAAGCCACAACCATGCCATGCCACAGGTCCGCCGAATTGCGCTCCTGAAGCTTGCATTACATCCACCCACGATTTTGCACTGAATTTGTCTGCAGTCCATTGATCAATTGCTTCTAATCTGCTTAAACTATCATTACCTATTAATCCTTGCACTGTTGTTGGTCCCCAATGAAAATACATCCCGAACTTCATCCCATCTAGCCAATCAGGGGTATTGTGTTTTCTGAGCGATGACCAGTTTGGTTCATATTTTTCGTGTTTACTATCTGTTTGTACTCTTGAATTGCAGCCAAAAACACTTAGCAAAAACAGAAACCATACAATGTTGACTTTTATACTCATATTCTTTTCTTTAAAACTTAGATAGACGATTAATTCAACTGCATTATACTATCACACTATAATTTTAGAATTTGAAACATTCAAAATTGAAAAGGACTGAGAAGCAATTTATCAGCCGAATTTTTATGATTATTGTACTGTTTATAGGAAAAACGAAATCGCTTTGTAACGATTTCGTTTTATTTTTCACATCTACATTTTAATAAATCGAGAAGCCACTTTAGTTTTCTTATTTGTTATAAGAATCATATAACATCCAGCAGGAATTTTATCAATATTGATGGTCGTTTTTGAATGATTACCTGGAATTAGCCCCATTTGCATAAGCGTTCCAGACATAGAGTAAATAGAATAATTTAATTTCTCTCTGACTAAATTACTAGATTCGATATAGAGCAGTCCATCATGCACTGGGTTAGGATACAGTGTTAAACCATAATCTCTGGCTTCATTAATCCCAGTTATTCCATCATCCTGGGTTGAGATAATTGAAACATTATATACCGTATCGGTTAGGGTCGTAAATGAGTCATTCTCAGGATTGAACATTATTGCAAGCTTGTAATCGTTTGAAGCTGTGAGAACCGAATCAATATCAATGGTACGTTTTAGAGTTCTGTTTCCTATGCGCTCGATACGATGCTCTGTTGCAACAACTTCATTATTGAAATTGATTAATTCAATATCTAATGTGCCGTTCTCATTGGTTGCATATTCAAATTCAACTTGAAAGCTTGAAACAGTATCGGCTAGTTCTGTTGGTGTTGCAAGGAAATCAATACCATGAACCAATGGTTCTTCAACATCGAAATAGATATTAGGCGAAATTGAAGTATTTAGTGGATCCTGCCAATTGTAGCCTTGTCGATACATATATACTTTATAAAAATAGTTGCTAGCGACTGTTGTAGGAGAAGGAGTTGTAACATTAACCACAACTGTTCCATTCCCGGCATCTACATTTGCATTGCCACTACCAAACCAACTACCATCAGGTTTACGGATTTCTATCACAACAGTGCTGCTAGTATCTGTTTCGTATTTTACATCAATACTGTACTCAGTTTCTCCTGGAAGTAAAGATGTTGGAATGCCATCGCGCCATAATTTTTTCTCTAAAGGCTTGCCTACAATATTAACAATCGAAGTGTCCGATTTTAAAATGCTTGTTCCATCTTTAATATCAAAAATGATCTTGTATCCATCCGCGATGGTTAAATCAGAGTCAAACTCGAATTCATTAAATATCGACTTCACTCCTTCTGAAACAGTAAATGTTGCATCAGTCAATTTTATTCCGGCAGGATTATAGACACTTGCCACTACTATTCTCTCAGCTGTTGCCGAATATATTATTGTAGTAGATAGTTTCTTGTCAGGATATGCAGTTATTGTATCGAATTGTCCCCGCACATTATCCGTGGAATTATTAAATTGGGACGCATCTATATCAACAAGCTTCCATACACGAACCCAATCATACATTACAGCACGTTGTTCTTTTGTTCGAAAGTCGTCTTCAAACATCCATTCGAGTGGTTTGGGATTGGTTGCATTTTTTTCGTCGTCACCCCAGCTATAAGTTTCCATTGTAAGAATCACTGGCATTGGCAGGTAAAAAGCCCTATTTGGTGTTATGCTTCCAAAATAAGTATCATTATTATAGAATTCCGCTGTATTTTCGTCTTTCCACCACATACCGACAGTATTAAATCCAAGTGGCTCATCCAACAATTTAGCGTCGACTCCGCTATTGGTAGATTCGTAAGGTAACCTCTCACATGAACCAGAAGCATCTGTAAATGGTTTTGTATGTGAATTTACATGTTGATAATTATTAAAGCTCCCATTACCATGTTCATTAAATGGGCCTGTATATCCCATATTTTCAATAATATCTAATTCCGTAGCATATTTTGTATTGCAATCGTCAGAAGTGGTACCCCTAGAATTCATAAAAACTCCTGATCCCATTGGAAAATCTGATGGTCTTATCCTCACCTCAAAATATCCATAGGTTTGCATCTCACGCGTATTCATTCCTCCACCGGCAAAGTAATAATCAAGACCATTCCCTCTTGGAAAACGTTCGTCTTCATAGTACCACATTGGGTTCATGCTTAAATAATAATTGTCAGATGCTGCATCCTTTACAGCTTCGTGAACACGCTTATCGAATGATGCGGTACGTCCCCATGAATCGCCCTTGTCAAATACCTTCCATTTTTCAATATTTGGACTGTTTGCATCGAACTCATCACTCATTTCATGATTTAATACCCAAACTTTTCCTACTGGTGGATCTGGTGGACCTGCGAGAACAAGTACATGAAAACTAAAGGACAGTAGAATGGTTAAGGCAATTGTTTTAAACTGTTTCATAGTGTAGGGGCGCTATTTTTTTTCTGAAATAGCCAACTTAGTTGGCTTTTTAGGATTTATTACTTACAAAAATAGTCAATGAGCACTACAAGACATGTGACAATTTAACGCGTATTAGTGGGGGATATTTAACAAACTAGCTAAATCTAGTTTACTATTTTCATAATCGAAATCATCGCTCCATGATAGGTACCATGTTTTAGAGGTATCTATTTCGGCTGGTAATTGTGCTTGTATCGTAATGGGAATAATAAAAGTAGTAAGCCAATAAGTATAATTACATTATTGTTTTTCATTATTTGATTTATTATTAATCTGAGTTCTACATGAATTTTTAATCGGATTCAGCTTATTACTCTTTCGTTATAATTGGAATTTGAACATTCCAAGAGTGTATAACACCGTTATCGGTAAAGGCACTGTGCATATCTTTTACAATAGCTCTGTACTTTCCATTTTGATACCAGATAGTAACTAAAAATTCGCTCCACAAAAAAAGCATCAAAGTTTTTCAATTTTGATGCTTTTTGTATGGAATAAATTCTAAGAAATGAGAACAAACACCACGGTAATGGGTCTAATTTATATCTCTTAGCTTCTTATAATCTCAATCTTATATCCATCAGGATCTGTAATGAAATAGTATTTAGGTTTTTCGCCTGGCAAGCCTTTAAGATCTGTTGTTTCGAGCCCCATATTTTTATGAAATTCATAGGACTCTTCTAAATCACTAACTGTCAAAGCAAAATGACTAAAACCATTTCCCATTTCATATGGTTTTTCGGTATTATAATTATACGTTAGCTCTATTTCAAAATTTCTATTTTCATCGCTAAGATACACGAGGGTAAACTTATAATCAGGATAATCCCGTCTCTTTAGTTCCTCTAAAGACAATGCTTTTTTATAAAAATCTACTGATTTGTCTAAATCCATTACTCTGATACAAGCATGTTCTAATTTGTAGTTCATTTTTTTCCTCCTCAAGCTAATTTACTTTTATTATTCTTCTATCATAAAAAAGGGTAATGCCGCTCATAAATAAGATGAGCATGTATACTATTCCTGAGCCCCATGACTTTTTGCAGTATCAACCCAAAGTTCAGCAAGTTCTTTCGGATTTGCACCCAAACCTCGAGCCAAATGCAAGGCCAAGGCCATTACTAAAACCGAAGCTTTGTGCAATTCTTGCTTTGTTTGCGAGTTGCCAAATTCTTCCTGTATTTTTAATTGAAGCAATTCATTATGCTTTTCAACAAAAGCGATAGAATCATCTTCAGAAATCTCTGGAATCATCAAACAATCCATCCATTCCTGTCCTATCCTTTCGGCCAATACCTCTGGATCCTCATCACCCATCTTTCTCCAAAGTGGCAAGGTTTCCTTATCTCCCGATGCAGCCAAGCCAGTATCAAGCAGTAATTCAAATGCGATATCTGCTACGTTTTGCATCAGTTCTAAATAGCCGTCTTGCGCCTTCTCAAATTGATCTGTTATTTGCCCATTAAGATAGTCACCCACACTTATATGAGGTAATTCTTTAACTTCAGGACATTGTTCCAAACAAGGAAATTGATCACCTTGGTACATATAGTGAACTTCGTTACTTTGTACCTGACGACCTAGTGGATATAAGCGACAAGCTAACGGACGTCCCAAATGTACACTACAGCCAAAATTATCGACATATTGAGAGCAAACTGGTTTCTCGCTCCCCTCTAGTTTACCATCAAAGCGCAAACGAATCCCTCCAAATTCACAATAAAGATCACGAAATTCTTTTGGCGTATTCTTTTTCTCTTTGGCAAGATTAAGCAACTCCCAAGGGTTAAGCATCACCAATTTTGCTTGGCAGCAAGTTCCGGTTCGTGAGCAGGTAAGCGGTAATATATTTTGACTAGTAAGTTTATTTATTTGCATGCCTATTGCTTGATATTTGATATAACACTGGTAACAACTTAAAGAATTTTCCGTTCCTAAATTGTTAATACCTTATTTGAAAGCGCAAATTTATTAATTTCTATTTAATGACCTTAGAAGACTGATTTTAAATTCTCATACGAACCCAAATAAAGGTTAAAAAAACAGCCCAAACGAAACGCTTGGGCTGTTGATTTTACTATTGGGTTTCCAAATTACTTTTATCCTATTTGGATTTCTTTGCTAGTTTTTCTGCCTTTTTTTCTTTTGGAGTTTTAGCAGGTTCTTCTTTGAATCTTTACCTTTTGCCATGATATTTTCTTTTAATTATTTGTTTTACTTACTCGAATTGAGTTTTATGCCCTTTAATTCTTGCTCAAAACTCTATTCTTACTATATCTTTAGATAAATTTATTCCAATTTTTAAATAAGCGAAATGTTGTTTATATCGCTTATTATTAATTGTAAAAGGATATTTATCTAGTCTCTAAAGGCAGCAATAAATTGCTGTTATTATTAGCATGTAATCTACAAAACAAAGATCGCATAACAAAAAAATTATTCAGGAATAAAACCAGAACCAAGCGAGAAGCTTTTGCTCTAGAATTAATGCTTGTTAAATCTTCTCTCATTTATCCTTCTTATTCTATTAGAGAACAAGAACTAAAATAAAAAAGGAGCCTTTAAAAGGCTCCTTTTCGTTTTATGATTTAATGTACAATTAGCAATCGTTTTGTGACTACAAATTGATCTGTTCTAATGGATATAAAATAAACTCCCGCAGATAAGTTTCTAACATTAAAATTGAATCGATCATTCAAATCGATATTCTTAATAAACTTCCCTCTGCTATCAAGCAGTAAAATTTGGGTCACCTTAACATCTGGGAAATCAATATTTACAAAATCGCTAGTCGGATTTGGATACATTTTGATTGCCTCAGCAAAAACATCCTTAATTCCGGTTGCTTTACTTACAGTGAAAGACTGAAAAGCTTCGGCAGCATTAAAATTTTCGTTTCCGCTTTGATAAGCACGAACTTTATATACGCCAATACTACTTGGTGTTAAGATCGCATCATCAATCTGTCCTTCTCCTTCAACAATTTCAAAAGCGATGTCAAATCCTTGATCAGAACTTGCAAACAGTTCTAAGTCTTCGTCTACCACAACAACACCTTCAATTGGCTCAAATACCAACATCTGATCTGCCTTGTAAACCTCAAAAAACTGACTTATCGATTCGGCCATTTCATAATTTTCATTACCAGCCTGACTAACTTGAACTGTAACTGTTCCAGCTCCAAGGATACTCAATTCACTACCTGAGATACTTGCAGGGCCTGAAATCAATTCGAAACTAATATCTAAACCTGATGAAGCAATTGCGATTAATTCCAAATCGGAATCCCCATAAGTTTTATCTGCAATAGCAGTAAAATCAATCGTCTGAGTAGCTTTACTTACCGTGAAAGTTTGACTTACTGGCTCAGCTGCTTCATAATCTTCGTTTCCTGTTTGAATCGCTTGCACTGTAATTGTTCCAACTCCTGTAATCGTCAATTCATTTCCTGCAATACTTGCTGGACCAGATACGATTTCAAAACTCACCTCTAATCCTGAAGAAGCTTCGGCTGTCAAAACAAAAGCAACATCACTATAAGATCTATCTGCAATTGTAGTGAAGCTAATATCCTGAGCTTCCTTACTCACTAAGAAAGTTTGACTTACCAACTCTGCAGCTTCGTAAGTATCATTTCCCATTTGACTTGCTTGAACAGTGATTGTTCCAGCTCCCGTAATGGTCAACTGATTTCCTGATACACTAGCTGGTCCTGAAACGATTTCAAAACTAACCTCAAGTCCTGAAGAGGCACTTGCTGTTAATGCAAAAGTAGGATCAGTAATTGCTTTATCAGAAATATCTGCAAATGTGATTGTTTGAGAAATCTTATTAACCATGAAACTCTGTCTTACAGGTGTCGCTGCCAAATAATTCTCGTTACCATCCTGAAATGCTTCTACAACAATTTCTCCTGCTCCATTTATTTGCAGCGTACTGCCAACTAATGTAGCTGGACCACTTATCAATCTAAATTCAACCGCTAAAACTGTAGCTGCATCGGAACTAGCTGATAACTGTATACTCTCATTGGTAAATTCTCTATCAGCAATAGGATTGAAAGTAATTATTTGACTGGCTTTGCTAACCGTAAATTGCTGTGTTATGGAAGTAGCTGCCAAATAATTTTCATTTCCAGCTTGCGATGCCCTTACAACAATAACACCAGCTCCATTAATCTGAAGAGAATTCCCTGACAAGTTTGCTGGTCCGCTCACTACTTCATATGCAATTGGAAGACCTACGCTTGAATTCAATATTAAGCCTACACTTTCTGGTCGGTATTCACGATCGGCTATTTCTTCAAAGTTAATAATCTGTTCTGCCTTATTTATAACAAAGCTCTGACTAACTGATTCAGCAGCAAGGTAATTTTCATTTCCTTCTTGACTCGCAGTAACAACAACTGTTCCTACACCAGTAATACTCAATTCCTTTCCAGATAAAGTAACTGGTCCAGATACGATGGTATAGTTAACTTCTAATCCTGATGATGCTGTTGCATTCAAATCAAAAGGCTCATTCCCATATGTTTTATCTGCTATATCATCAAAAGTGATTGTTTGAGAAGCTTTATTCACAACAAATGATTGATCAACTGGCTCTGCTGCTTCATAATCATCATCTCCCAACTGTATTGCTCTAACTGTAATTGTTCCAGCTCCAGTTATTGTCAATTGATTGCCTAATAAGCTTGCAGGCCCTGAGATTAATTCAAAACTTACCTCTAATTCTGATGAAGCGGTAGCTGATAATGCAAATGCAGAATCATCTAATGATTTATCAGCTATTTCAGCAAAAGTAATTGTTTGAGAAGCCTTACTTACAATAAAGCTTTGCTGTACTGGCGTTGCGGCCAAGTAATTTTCATTACCATCCTGAAACGCTTCTGCAACAACCTCACCTGCTCCTACAATTTGTAGTGAATTACCAATTAATACTGCTGGTCCACTAATCATTCTAAATTTAACAACGAATGCACTTCCTGCATCAGAACTAGCCGACAGTAGAACAATTCCAGTATTCAATTTTCTATCTGGTATATCAACAAAAGTGATTGTTTGAGAAGCTTTACTCACAGCAAATGTTTGATCTACCGATACTGCAGCTTCAAATTCGTCGCTTCCTGTTTGAGTCGCTTTTACCACAACGGTACCAACACCTGTGATACTTAGCTCTTTTCCAGTAATAGTAGCTGGTCCTGAAACGATTTCAAAACTAACTTCTAAACCTGAAGTTGCAGTTGCAATTAATTCAAAAGCCTCATCGCCGTATAATTTATCTGTTAAATCAGCAAAAGTAATGGTTTGAGAAGCTTTACTCACAGCAAATGTTTGCTCCACATATTCTGCTGCTTCAAACTGGTCATTTCCAATTTGCGTAGCTTTTACCACAACTGTTCCAACACCTGTAATACTAACTTCTTTTCCAGTAATGGTTGCTGGTCCTGAAACGATTTCAAAACTAACATCCAAACCAGAAGTAGCAGTAGCTGTCAACTCAAAAGCCTCTTCCCCATATACTTTATCTGTTATATCAGCAAAAGTGATGGTTTGTGTTTCTTTTTCAGCAGCATTCCAAGCTGTATTGGTTTTTTCTCCATAAATATACTCTACAAGCTCAGGGTAATCGATAAAAGGATTTCTATTCTTCTGATACTTGTAAACGACATTATTGTGTCTTACCTCGTAAGGATCTACCGGATCAATTTCACTCCATTCCTGGAACATTTCAACTGAACCGACTTGTGAAATATCTAGTCCATAACGTAAATTCAAATAGAAAATAACACGAGCAACATCACCTTTTGCCGACAATGGCGGCTCGTACTGACTTCCTGATGTTGAATTCGCAAATGGGAAATTATTTCGCTTGTTATTTTCATTTTTATCAGAACTTCTTAAATGGTGAGCATCTGATTGAGCCAAAGCCAAATCATCACCGGCATTTTCAATGATATCACCATTTGCATAAATTCCAGATCCCCAAGGTGCTCTCGCATTTTTAAAACCTCCGGTTGATTGTGGATAAACATGCTCGCGATTCCACTTTTCTTGAGAACCAGTCTGTCCTAAATGTTTTGCATCAGCATCGTATACCAATTCTTTGTAAATCATGTATACTTTTGTTGGATTGTTTGGATCACGATCCGCTTCATCCATAATATCATATACATCTAAAGGTGTTTCACCTGTAACGAACCTACGACTCTCTGCAGGAACATCTCCACGACCATCTTCTTCGTATGGATACGACACATAACCAAGGTTAATGATTTCAGCCAACTTGCTTTTTAAAACATCCGCCTTTGTACCTTCAGCTTCCTGGTAATAATTTACTGGAATACCTGTACTCTGATAATGTTCTCCTTCACTTACCGTAACAACATATTCAAATGGTAGTAAAGTGTGATCATTTGTTGTTACCTCTAATTTAGCTGGCTCGGCAGTTGTATTAACGATAGGCTCGTTATCATCTTCGGCAACCAAATAAACATCGTAAGCAGTGTTTTGTGTTAAGCCAGAAACTTCATGTAAAATTTCTTCTGTTCCAATTGCAAAAGATCCTGAAACAAGAGATCCTGTACCAGCTTTTACCGCTTCAACAGTTGGTACTTCTGCTCCATCATCTAAAACTGCAAAGTAAACTTTACCCATTTCGTTTAGCTTCACATTCATCACAAAAGAGGAAGACGTAAAACTATCTACTGTTGGATATCCAACTACAAACTCTGGAGCCAAAAGATCTGGTTTTCCGTAAGCTGTAACAGAAACGCTTACGATTTTTGCACCTTCCGTTTGATGTGTAATTGTAGCAGTAAGCTTATCCGTATAAGCTACTGAAGGATTAAAGCGAACGCTAACTTCCTTACTTGCAGCTTCCTCCTTAGGAATAATCACACTTGATGACCAAGTACTACCATCTAATGAAAGTTCAAATGATTGATCTACTGAAACAGTCAAATCTTCCACTAAATCAACACCTTTTACTAGGTATGATTTTGCATCGGAAGGAGCTTCTGAATTGTCAACATCTACATAATTAAAAGTCAAATCATCTGCATTCTCAACAAGTATTTCCGATGAATAAGAGTGCAATTTCAAACGCAACATGATCGGATGATGATCCGAAACTGTAGTGTTTGTCTGACTTGTATTGTTCGTTAAAATCTGATACTCATCGTACAATTCATTCGAAATTGTAATGTGATCGATATTTGTAGTCGAAGTTAAAACATGATCGAAATAATCACTTGTTTCAAACCACGAAGAATAAGGTGACGATTGACCACTTGACATACTTCCATCCAGGTAATCATTGTAATCTCCTAAAATCACCAAATTATCATCTGAATAATCCGTGTTCAATGCATTAAAAAGAAATTTAGCATCTGCTAGTTTTCTTGCATGACTATCGTAACAGCACTTGGCGTGGATATTAACAAAACTAAGAACCTCACTAGCTCCATCGATATTCACTTCAACCTCGAAAAAGTATGGTAAACGACCCGATGCCCAAAATTTAGAAGCATCTCCTGTATATCCATCAATGGATGTAGTTGATCCTCCTTCGTACAAATCTGAGAACATTGAAAAGTCATTCAATTTGCTAACCGTACTTGTATTGTATATGTAACAAACACGCTGAGCAGGATATTCTGTACTTGGATCGCTATCGTCATGAGAATATCTTGGTCCCATAGCTCCCGTGTACAATTCACTGCCAGCCAATTCATTTAACTTATCAATTAATGGCTGTAAGAAATCTCCATTCAAATCATCAGAAACTAATTCTTGCAGTGCGTACACATCTGCATTCATTTCGATAATTTGAGCAGAAACAGCATCTAATTGCTCTGTAAAGCTTGACGCACTCTTCGATTTTTGAGGAGCTCCAAACCATTCCACATTCCACGATACAATATCTAAAGTTTTATCTTTTCCTAAAGTATTCGCATCTGCAATTTCTGAAGATTGCTCAGAAGATATATTAAGAATAAGTGTTTCTGCACCCTTAGCTTTATTCGTTATACTTCCTGTAGTACCATTTATAGCTGCCGTTTTTGGTGCAAATCTTACCTTAATTTGCTTTGGCGAAGTCTCCGTCTTTGCAATTGCTAAAGTAGCTGTCCATGTAATTCCATCTAATGAAAGCTCATAATCATCACTTGCTTTAACACTAATGTCACCCTCTAATTTATCGAAGCTTAATTCGTAAGATTGGCTTGCACTAGTAGCACCCACTTCTGTATATGGAAATAATAAATCTCCAGTCAAGTTACTTGCTAATGTTCCTGTTAGTGGAATTTTATTTCCTTCAATAACAACATCATCAACTTGATAAGTAGTTGTTAAAACACTTCCATCACCTGAATATTTAAAAGCTACAAAAGCAGTTCCTTCGAAAGCAGAAAGATCGATTGCTCCAGACAAGACAAAATCAGATCCGTAAGCAGAATTATTTCGCTCATCAATTGTTGCAGGTAAGCTTTGCCAAGTGGCAGTTGCAACATCCGAACCATCAAAATCTGTCGAGATTAAAACCTCTAGTGTTGTTCCTTTGTAATAGCCATTCTTGGTTTTGAAATTCAGCTTTTCATTATCGTAAGCATCTAAATCCAATTCTGGTGTAATCAACCAACTTATAATATCTCCAGTTGCCTGATAAGCCGACATTTGCATGTAAGTATTACCCGAATATTCTGTAGTTGCCCAAGCTCTATCTCCAACTTCCGATTTTAAAATCCAATTTTCATGTGTATTCGATTCAAAATCTTCATTTAAGAAAGCTAATGGTATTAAGGCAGGATCACCTTCTGTTCCTGCAACAGCTATTGTTTTAGATTCTTCACCGCTGGTAATTTGAATTGTTCCTGTTACCGCTGTATTGATAGCAGATTCCGGAACAAATTTTACAGAAATAGTAGTTTCAGCAACCGAACCAGAACTAAGTGGCAATGTTACAGATGAAGCATAGCTTATCGCATCGGTTGACAACAAAAAGTGTTGAGGTGCATTAATTGCAATATCCTCTACCAATTCATTTGCCGAAACTGTAAAGCTTTGAACTGAAGATTCCTCTCCAAACTTCACCATTCCAAAATCAGCCAAAGCACCAGATAATTGAATTTTTGATGGCTCTGTTCCGATACCACCATTCCAGGTATCAGCCTTAGCTTCCCCAAAAATATACTGTACTAATTCTGGATGATCAATAAAAGGATTTCTATTGTGCTGATATCCGTAAATTACGTTATTCCTTCTTACTTCATATGGATCTACTGGATCCTCTTCATGCCATTGCAATAAATCAGATAATTTTCCATGACGCGGAGCAGATTCTGTTTCTTTGCAAAGATCATCAACAGTCATTTCCCAACGTGTTGCCATGTAAAAAATCATACGAGCAACATCTCCTCTTGCTGATTTTGGAGGAGTATAACCTGGAGAATCATTACCAAAATCGCGGCTTCCACGAGAACTGTTAGCCTGTGCATCTGTAGCTCGTAAATGATGACCATCGGTTCCAGGACCATTTGCGGTTCCAAAATCGCCATGAGACTTCGCCCAAGTATGTTCTCGGTTCCATCCTGTAGAACCAGAAACATGAGCCGATTTTGCAATTCCTGTCTCAACATACATCTGCCAAACCTGTGAAGCATCTTTAGGATTTTGATCTCCATCCTCACACATGTCCCAAACTGTACTATAAGATTGCGCTTGAGCTCCAGTCTCAATGATCGTATGAATATGAGAACGTAAGTCTGTTCCAATATACCCTACAGCATCACTATAATAATCTTCTGGTATTTTTACACTTGTCATGTGATGACTTGGACTTACTGTCGCAACATATTCCTTAGGAGTCAAGTTCACGACAATACTTCCATCGTCACTTGTTGTTGGGTCGAGGTAAACGTAGTTGGCCAAAATTCCACCAACAGTACCATCATTATCCGTAATGCTAATTGTACCACTTACGGTCGTTCCCAATTCAATTCCAGCAGAAGGATTTGTAATCGAAACCGTTAATGTCTCTGTTCCTTCATTCTCTGAATCGTCAACAATTGTAAGACTTGCAGTTGCAGTCGTTTCACCAGCAATAAATGTTACTTGCGTAGTTGATATAGTATAATCACCAGCAGTAATTCCTGTTCCTGAGACATTAACATCAACAGTTTGATTTTCACCCAAACTTTCACTCAATGTAGAAGTTAGCGTAATTACGGTTTGATCTGCTTCCGATCCAGAGTTAGCAGACAAAGCAAATTCTACACTTGGTAAAGCTGGTTCTGATGATAATTCTTCAATTACAGCATTTCCTTCAAATGAAGCATGCGAGCTGTACTCTCCTCTATATCCATCAAATTTGATTTGTTTACCCAGATTTTCAGGATTATTTTTCAAGTTCCAATTGTCGCGATTCTCTCCTGCTTCTAATTTTAAATTTAGACAATTATCGAAATTAGTCTCTCCTTTAGAGTCCGCAATAGAAATAAAAAACTCTCCAGTAAACGGGGCCTCAAAATCTGTTCCTACACTTACAATATATCCATACGCATAATAGCGCATTTTAGTCGTCTTTTCATCATTTGGCAACTCTAATGCTTCCGCAATAGTAAATGGTTTAGCTTCTGATCCATCATTTTCAGCAATATCATTATCTGTAATACTAATATCACCTGTTATAGTAGACCCCAATTGAATTCCTGCAGAAGGATTCGTTAAAGCAAGCGTTAAGATTTCTTCTTCTTCCTCATCAGAATCATCAACAATCGTTAAAGTTGTTATGGCAGATGATTCTCCGGCTAAAATTGTTAACTGGTTTTCTGATAAAGTATAATCACCAGCTGTAATTCCTGTTCCTGTAACATTTAAATCTACAGTCTGATTTTCACTTACTACTTCTGATGTAGTTGCTGTTATCGTAATTCCTGTGACATCTGCTTCTGATCCTGAGTTTGCAGAAAGAGCCAACTCAACAGTTGGAATTGAAGGCGTACCCGACAATTCTTCTATTACAGCATTCCCTTCAAATGAAGCATGCGAGCTATACTCTCCTCTATATCCATCGAATTTGATTTGTTTTCCTAAATTTTCAGGATGATTCTCCAAATTCCAAGTGTCTCGATTGGTTCCTGCCTCCAATTTTAGGTTCAGACAATTATCAAAATTTGTTTCCTCTTTTGAATCTGCTATTGAAATAAAGTAAGCACTTGTAAAAGGAGCTTCAAAATCAGTTCCTACACTTACGATATATCCATAAGCATAATAGCGCACTTTAGTCGTCTTTTCATCGTTTGGTAACTCAAACGCTTCTGCAATGGTAAACGGTTTGGCTTCCGATCCATCGTTTCCATCACTATCATTATCTGTAATGCTAATATCGCCAGTAAGTGTTGTACCCAAAACAATTCCTGCAGAAGGATTGCTTAAAGAAACTGTCATTGTTTCAATTCCTTCTTCATCAGAATCATCTACAATAGTTAAAGTAGATGTAGCCATGGTTTCTCCAGCTAAAATCGTTACTTGGCTTGCAGATAAAGTATAATCATCGGCAGTTATCCCAGTTCCGCTAATGCTAAAATCTACCGTTTGATTTTCAATTACTTCTTTACTTGCAGTTGCAGTTAGTGTAATTACAGTTTGATCGGCTTCCAAACCTGAATTTGCTGATAGGGCCAATTCAACTGTTGTTTCATCGCTACTGCTTGTATTTGATTTTCCAGGAGTTGGAATTCCTGCAATAAAAGCTGTTGTATTTCTAGCTCCTCCTTCTCCATCAGTTGATCGGTATATTGAGTGATTTTCCTTATCACCTGATCCATTCTCATTAATTTGTTCTCCTGCAATTAATGCTGCTAATAATCCAGTATCATCCAAATCATCAGTATCATAAACAACAATATCGACCAAATTATTAGTAGTCAAAGCAGTTCCATTTGTGATATTTGCTGCTGAAGTTTTGTATAAAGCAACTGCATCAGGTCCATTCTGAAGTTTGTTATCTGCAAATGTAAAATCAACATTCGCAACAGCTGCATTTCCAGCTACAAAGAAACCTTCTGCGTTAGTTGTCATACCATCTAAATCATAGGTAGCATAAGATTCATCGTTACTTCCATTAAATAATACTAACACATATCCTGTTAAGGAAGTATTTCCAGCTCCTCCATCATATAATTCAACAAATTCTTTTGTATCTGTTCCTGTCTGATCGCAATCCATCTCATTAATTAAGATGCTCGATACCACTGGAACTTCTACAGTAACAGTTACCTCATAATTCTGATTAGTTCCATCTTCGGCAGTAACTGTATAATTTACTGGATTAGTAAAATCTTGAGCAGTGGCACTTGCTGGCAAAACAGATGCCATATCTGAAATTGTAATTTCTGGACTAAGAGCAGTTACCACAGTAGATTCTGGTAAAGTTATCTCAATTGTATGTGCTCCTTCGTCAATAGAACCTGCAGTACCATTAATCGAAAAAGTAGTTATCGCTTTTGCAGAACTCTGAACAGGAGCAGAACCATAAGCAGTCCACTCTATATCATCAACACTAACTTGCTTCCCACTACTTGAAGTATTCTTTATTTCTAAACTAAAAACGCCATCAATATTGATGTCATTTATTTCAAAATCCAATTGATCAACAATTTCAGCAGACTCACCAACCGAATTTCCATTTATGAACAACTCGACTTTTCTAGTATTAGAAGTAGTATACTCCTTTTTTAGTTTACAGCTAAAACTTTTTATTCCATTAGGAATGTTTTCTGCTTTAATAGAACTTGTTGTCTTACCAAAACAAATTGCTTTACCATTAATTTGTTTATCTCCTCTACAAAGAGTATAATCCCAATTTATTGAATTATTCCCAACAAAATTTCCTGTTAAGTATGAACTTCCCGAAAGGGGTAAGTTTGTAAAATCTTCTAATCCTTGCCCAAAACTGGCTTGGATAGACATAAAAAAAGTAAGTAATGTCAGCAGACACCACCTCTTACATGTGTAAAATGTAAACATAGGCTTAGTAGTGAATAAGATAATAAATGGTGTGAAAATAAATTTCCCACGAAGTGTGTATAAAATGGTTATTAGAAGCCCTAAATTATACAAAATACCAATTCACAAGATTCGATAATATTAAGTCTATGTAAAGTTTTGATTAACACTTAAAATCTGTTTACAAACTACTAATCATGATACTTAACCAACGCTATTTACACTCAGTAAAAATACGATATTACTTAAGTTAAAAGAACAATATATTATTTGAGAATTATCCACTAGAATTAATTGGACGAATGGTAAGTGTAACAAATCAATTAAATTGACTTTTTTTTATTTTTAAGCAAACCTTTTTTTTGTCTTATTGGTATTTCATAATTGTACTAAACGTTCAATACTAAAAGTTTTCGTCTATCACTTTATTATTTTGCTCATTACTTTATCATATCTGGAATCCATACAAACACTTATGTCTGTTGTTATAAATTTTCCATTATAGAAAAGACTAAAAATAGTAGCTGGACTTGGTGCAGATTGAGCTTGTTCCATTGTTTCTAATTTAATCACTTGCAATGGAATTTTTCTGTTCTTAGCAGTTTCAATTAGAGAGTTTTTTGCGTGAAATTCTGCAAAAGGACAACGATTAGAATAATAAACTACAATCCCATTTTTCTCTTGACATTCTCCACTTTTCACAGAAGTATTAAATACAGGTAAGTCAGCATTCTGATTTATTTTCTTTACCAATAAACTAAATCCACTTGAAATTTTTTCAACTTCTTCAAATCCTTGTTTTAGAAACCATTTTGTGTCACTCATAAAATGAAATTTCTTCGTCCCAACTATGGTTACCAAACCATCTCTCCCTTGATTTTTAGCATCTGCCAGAGCTATTTTCAGAAGTTCTTTTCCGTATCCATTCTTCTTGTATTTGCCAGATACCCAAAAGCAATTAATATTTAAATAGTTTGGAGCTGTAATGGGAACCCAAGCATTTTCTGCAGGGCCATATTCAATAAATACTTTTGCTCTTTCATTGATTCGCTTAAAGACATATCCGTTGTTAAACTCCTTCGTCAACCAATCTTTCTTAGCTTGATAACTATCAGAACATTTCTTATCAGATATTGCACAACAAATGTGTTCTGATGCTATATTTTCTGAGCTTAAGTCGATGAACTGTTCCATTGGGCTAATAAATGTTTATACTTGGTAAATTTCAGTGATTTTTCATTTCCTAATCAACACCTTTCACCTTCATTTTTAGAGTATATACAGAAGTACGTGCTGTAATAAATAGAATGTTTCTTTTCTTTCCTCCAAAACATAGATTGCTTGGTTTTTCGGGAGTTTCAATTTCTTTTATAAGCTTCCCCTCAGGATTGTATACCCAAATCTTACCAGAAGTTAAATACACATTTCCCCTGTGATCAATCGTCATTCCATCGCTACCATGAGGAGCAAAAAAAGTTTTATCACTTAAATTACCATCTGCTTCAATCTTATATTTCCATATTTTATTGTCTTTAATATCGGCAACGTAAAGTGCTTTTCCGTCCGAAGTTCCAATAATTCCGTTGGGCTTTTTAAAGTCATTAATAACTCTAGTTAATTTTGCGTTTGAATTTAAATAATAGACTCCAGCCGTATCTTGAATCTCCTTGTGATTTTCATCCCACCATTTTCGATGATAATACGGATCTGTAAAGTAAATACCTCCATTTGGATTAATCCATAAATCATTGGGAGCATTCAGATGCTTGCCTTCAAAATTTTCAATAATTACATGAGATTTTTTGTCTTCATCAAAATAGACAAGTTGGTTGTTTTCATCGGCACATGCAACCAATTGTTCTTTTGCATTAAAGTACATTCCGTTTGATCTTTTAGTGCCTTCTAAATAAAGAGAAATAGCTTTTTTCTGATCCCAAATATGAATTTTATCATTGGGCTGATCTGTAAAATAAACTTGCCCCTTTGAATTTACAGCTGGCCCTTCGGTAAATTTAAAACCACTGCCAGCCAATTCAACTTTTTCATTTTTGGCGATTATATTGTCTTGTTTATTTGATTTTGCAAATGAAAATAACAGAATGCAAGGCAATACGATTATTATTTTGTGAATCGATTTCATAACTGAATTTATAAATATTCAAAAATAAGAATTCATTTTTACTAATTGGATAACACTTTCTGGAAGATACTTTATTATTAGATAAAACTAGGCTTTAAACGACTCATCAGCACCCATGAAATTTAGTTTTTATTACCGCACGTTTTATTCAATTTTATTAATCTTCCATTCATTATTTTCCTTCAAAAGGAAAATAGATGTACTGCTATTCCAATAGTAAAAAGCACTGTCTTTGGGATAATAATTATAAAACTGAAGTTTAACTTCACCCTTTTCTGATTCAGTTATAACCTCTTTGACATTTACCCCATCAATTAACTCCATACTTCCAATCCAACGGTAAGAATTAAAAAAATCGCATTGTGCCGTTTCATAATCATCTAGTTCGTCAAAGACAGAATCAAACATAGTATATTTAACTTCTAATAAATTTTCAATACATGATTCATAAGCTTTCTTTTCTTGTTCTATAAGTTCTTTTGAAAAAGACAATTTCTTCAGGTTATTCATATACAAAGAATAGTCAAGTGTTGTATTTCCATTTTCATCTTCAACGAATTGTGGCGAATATTCAGGATAGGCTTCTTCCTTGATTACTTCAACGTACCATTCAAAGAAGTTTTCAATTATCGATACGATTTTAGTTGAATCTGAAGTTTGAGCATTTATATTTCCAGAAAAAAGAAAGCTCAAAAGGAACAAGATTATAATATTCTTTTTCATTCTATATTAGTTTGGCTAATATGCGGTAATATTATTAATAAACACAATGCCGTTTAATTGTATGTGAATCTACAAAACAATAATTAGTCAACAAAAGTTTTGATAAGGAAGGAAGACAAAAATGCATTGCAAATAGTATTAGAGGTAAACGTAGATATTAGAAGTTTCAGAGAAAATCACATAAAAAAAAATGGAGCTTCTTAAGAATCGCTCCATTGCCTATTAATATTCTAATACGATAAACTATTCGTGTTTTTATTATCTATTTTTTTCAATCCAAGATTCTATAAAATCATTGTCAGATTGTGGAAGTTCAAAAAATTGCACCGCAGTTTCGATGGTGCTCGCAACTTTAACATTAATAGGAAGATTTCTTTTTTTCATATCAAATCCCAAACCAATAATAACTTGGTATGGTGAGGTTGTTAAAACGAATGATTTTCGCTCACCCATATATTTACGATCCGTAAACAAAAAGTCTACATATTTATCAATTTCATTAAATCTAAAAAGAAATTTTGAATCTCTAATATCATGTAATACATTGAAATCTGCACTGTAGTTTTCATCGCAAGCAATATTATTTTTCGCTTCAATTAGTTCTTCAATTGAGAACTCACCACAATAACATTCAACAATCAGAGATTTATCTGGGAAAATCGCATATGCTGTTTTCTTCTTCATACTCAAATTTAGAGGGCGTTAAAAATAGTCTTAACATGAAAACATTCTAGGCATTCATATTTCATTACGAACTGCAGTAATGAGAATTAAAAAAACATTTACGAACTACAACAAACAAAGTTTTATAAAAACACCTTTTAAAATTGTCTACACACTCTACAAACAGCTTAAAATCGCAGTCTTTCAAACACTTGAAGCAAGTAAAAAAAAGGCATTCAATTTAATCGGAATAGAAATTTAATATCATCGGGCATTTTACTTCTTTGCTTCTGTTATCTTTGCGCATTAAAGCATCTCATACATGAAAATAAAGACACAAGGGAAAAGATTTCAGGGACAAGCATGGTTCGAATTCTGGATTAGCACTTTTTGGCGCTATCCAAATCGATTATTTGCACTTAAAGCAACTATCTCCATGGGACTTTTGTTAATCCCCTTCCTGATTTTTGACGCTTCTTTTATTGGCGTCACTTTGGCTTTGGGTGCCTTAGCTGGTGCGCTTTCCGAAACAGATGATCATCCAAAAGGACGTATAAAAGCACTAATTCTTACCATTATTAGCTTTGCTATTTCGAGTGTTTCAGTGGAACTCTTAAGGCCTTTCCCTATTCTATTTGGCATTGGTTTGGTTGGATCAACCATCACCTTTATTATTTTAGGTGGATTGGGAGAACGCTATCGAGGCGTAACCTTTGGCGCTTTACTTGTTGCCATTTATACCATGCTTGGCGCAGATCTATCACCCAATTGGTACTGGCAACCGCTATTGCTTCCTGCTGGTGCATTATGTTATGGTATTATTTCGCTTCTTCTTTTAACTTTTCATCCTTCAAGGTTATTGGAAGAACAATTATCTCAAGGCTTCGAAGATCTTTCTGTCTACATGAAAGAAAAATCACGCCTTTTTCCTAGCGATGCTAAAGTTCAAGATAAACTCAGAAATCGCTTGGCAACCTTAAATAGTAAATTGGTCAATTCGCTTGGAGGATGTAAAAATGTATTAAACAGTTACGAAGATGCAATGAAAAATCATGAAGCATTGCGTCCCTATTTACATAAATTCCTTTTGTTGCAAAGTCTTCACGAAAGAGCTGCTTCGAGCCACGATCGTTACGATTTATTGAGTGATAATCCTGAAAACCACGAAATTTTAGAAGGCTTAGGTCAATTGCTGCTTCAGCTTTCCATAGCTTGTCACGAAGTTTCGAAAAGTCTGATCATGGGAACGGTTTATCACCACCCAATATCTTTAAAATGGACCGTATCGGCGCTAAAAGCAAAGGTGAAAAAGCAAAATGCAAGTGGAAAATACAGCAGTCTTTCACTTCTACTGCAAAATCTTACACAATCGCATCTTTCGCTACAGAATATGAACTTTAATGTCGATTCTGGAATTCTACCAAGAGTAGATCGTGATTCTCGCTCCTTATGGCAACGTTTTAAAGAACAATTAAACTGGAATCATCCTCGTTTGCGTTATGCAATTCGATTGAGCTCCTGCTTTTTATTGGGTTATATTCTTATCAATCAATTCAATTTAGAAAAAGGAGAATGGATCTTACTAACCAGTTTATTTGTTTGCCAGCCAAGCTATAGCGAAACAAGAAGAAGACTTTTCCAAAGAATTTTAGGAACCTTATCAGGTGTGGTAATTGGCGTTGCAATTGTACAATTACTACCAACAAAAGAGGGACAAATTGCTTTACTTCTTGGTGCTGCTTATGCCTTTTTTGCCTGGTTGCGAAAGAACTATTCCATATCAGTAATATTTGTTACCATATTCGTAATTGCTGCTTTCAACTTACTTGCTGGCAAAGGTGTTGCTGTTATGGGGCCGCGAATTGTAGATACGCTAATTGGTGCTATTTTGGCGATTGCTGTAGTTCGTTTTCTTTGGCCCGATTGGCAATACAAAAAACTTCCAAAACTACTTGCCAACGCCCTGCAACAAAACAGCAATTATTTTAAATCGATATTAGCAGAATACAAAGACGCAAAAGAAGATGATTTGGATTATCGTATTTCCAGATATCGTGCTCATCAGGCAGATAGTGCTCTTGCTTTGTCTTGGCAAGGTATGAAGCTAGAGCCAAAGCGCCAGCAGAAATTTCAAAAACATGCCTTTGCACTTACCTACCTTAATCATGCTTTGCTTTCCTACCTATCGGCATTGGGAGCTCATCGCAACACAAAAAACTATGTAGATGAAAAACAATGGCAAATGTATAGCAATATTGAAGCGGAACTAGCCAATGCAATTGATGCCATTAAAAACAAAACGGCTTGTTCTTCTTCCGCTGGAATTAAAACATTTATTGAAGAATTAGGGTATCAGCTTAGTGAAATGGAGAAAGGAAACGAACGCTTAAAATTGGTATTGCTTTACAATATTGCTGAGGTAAGCGAACAGCTATTAGAAGAAGCTTGCCGATTAAGTGAAGCCTAATTCAAGCATAAAAAAAAGGATATTCTCAAGAGAATATCCTTTTAATATACGTATAGAAGCTATTTCTTAAGCTAGCTCCTTTTGTGCATCTAATTTCTTGGTAATACGACCGTAAACAATCAATGCGATTGCTGATGTTGCGGCAATAGCCACAAAGTAATACCAAATGTAATGAGCATTTGCCGAAGCCACTTCCCATTCTGCATGATTTGCAAATAGTTTTGGATCTGGGCAATATTTCTGCAATAAAAATCCAGACAATCCGAAACCTACAATTGATGAAACAAATGAATGCAAATGGCTAAAACCTAAATACAAACCTTCTTCTCCTTTAGGAGCCTGAAGCGAAAAGTATTCCAAAAATCGTGGTGAGATAAAAGATTCTGCAAATCCCTGAAACACGATACCAATAACCATCATGAAAGCAACTGGATGCAGACTAAACAAGCCTAAATCGATAGAATCTACTGCCAATAAATTTCCTGCAGCCATACACAAAGCCGATACTGGCATAATAAACATACCTACAGTCATCGAAAACAGAGCTGTTTTCTTTCTCATTAACTGCGTAATTACTCCTACAAAAAGGAATACAATTAATGGGTTTACATTGGCATACCAAGATGGTGATGCTCCTTCGCCTGCCATACGCAATACATACTTAGGCATGGTTGCATACAATTGATGTTGAACCATCCAGAAACCTGTTACAATAAGGATTAAAGCAACCAATCTTCCATTGGCCAATACTTTTAACAAAGCATCCCAAATTTCCGACATACTCTTTCCTTCTCCCTCGGTACGAGTCGTTTTAAAGAAAAAATAAACAGCTATTAAACCTAGTAATGTTGCCCCTGCAGAAAAGTAATTTAAGGTAACTAAACCTTCATTTCCTAAAGCCTCACGCAATGGCTTAACAATGGTTTTTCCTGAAAAAGAACCAATATTTACCATGGTGTAAAAAATAGAAAATCCTCGTGCACGATTGGCTACTGTAGTTTCTTTAGCAACTGTTCCTGTAATTACCGATTTAATGAATGATCCACCAATCATTATTATAACGATTATTGGAACAATAAACCATTTATGAGAACTGCTTTCTAAACCTGTAAAAACTGTTATTTCGGTATATTCAACAAGTCCTGCAGACTCCAACATGGTTGGAAAAACAGCCAGTCCAGCGTATCCTATGGTTAAGAGTGCAAATGCGAGTAAAAGTGCATTCTTAAAACCCATTTTATCAGCCAAAGCACCACTAAAAGTTGGCAACAAATACAATCCTCCCGAAAATAAACCTGAAATAATAGCAGCTTCTACATCGGTAAATCCTAATATTCTGGATAGGTAAATTGTGATTACAATAAATACTCCATAATAAGCAGCTCTTTCCAACAACTCAACCGAGTTGGCTACCCAAAAGGCTCTGGAAAAGCGCTCTTTTATCGTTTCCTCTTTCTCAATACTCATTCTTTCTGGTTTTATTTTAAGGTATAGTGTCCAATTCTAAGCTCGTAAAAATAGGCTTCCTTTATGGATTTAGCAAGTAGGGTAATCCCGACTTTCATTTTAACAATTATTGAGCCAATATAACGAAGCATAAAAAAGAGCAGTCACGAATATGGCTGCTCTTATATATGCTTAGCTAGAAAATCAACAATATTAGTTCATCTTCTTACTTAATTTATTGTATTCGTTTAGGATAACATCAATAGGTATTGCGTAAGAACAAGTTCTTGTTGATCGCGCTATTGATACACCAACAACTTCCCCATCCAAATTAAGTAAGGGAGCACCGCAATCTACAGGTTTTATTGATATATCAAATGTAAATGCATTCGCAAAACCTTCCTTCTTTCCACTTAACTCAACAAAATCGGCAGGGTGTTGCTTAGGAGGAAATGGACCTAATTTCACCTCTGTTTCAACTTCCTTATCTCCTCTTTTTATTTGCAAATCGACAATTTGATTTGGACATGTATTCTTCATAAAAACATCATACTCATCTTTATTCTTGAACACTTTTGAATTGATGCTAATTATCTCATCACCATCTTTTATTCCACCTAAAAAGCTGTTGCTATTATCGTATACTTTGGTCACTTTTAAACCTTCCATCTCCATTCCAAACATTCCAGCTGTAAGAACAGGGATATTTCTTGTGCCAACACCAATTACACCTGATAAATCAATCTCATTATTTACATTTAGTAAACCAATAAAATCACCTATTTCGATTTTATTCTTTATTAACAATTGATTCTCATTAGCTATTTCTTTTGAATGCAAATACACCAAGTCGTTCTCATCAGATCTTCCGATCACTTCAAGTCTAACAAAAGTCCCATCTTTTAGTTTGCATCTTACTGCCTTCTCCTTTATTAATGACGACTTTGAAACCAATACACCATCATTGGTAATTTGCGTTGCATGTATAATCAGCTGATCATCGTCATTCAGCAGATAAATGGGATAAACCTTGTTTGATTTTGTACTTCCATTACCTTCTATCGCCAAAGATAAATTGTCGTAGCTTTTAGAAAGAACATACGGCGAGTCTGCTAAGTTTGCTTTTACAATTTCTTTAGAATAATAATTTGGATGTTTAGGTTCATGTACACCTCCATCAAGCAATGCATCCCAGTTTTTTAATATTCTATCCGAAGGCGAAAAATAGTTTTCAAATTCTTTTTCCCAACAATACGAGTTGATACCGATCAATTCACCATCTAAATTAAAAAGTGGTCCTCCTAAATCTCCAGGCATCATTGTACAACTTGTTCTAAGGAAACCAGTTTTTGTAAATCCTCTAACAAAACCCGTACGCAAAACCGCTGGTCTTCCCTCCTGATAACCTGTCGAATGACCTAACATCAAACAAAGTTCATTACTATTTAATTCACTGCTTGATCCTATTTTAGCAAATGGCCACTTTCCCTCATCCTTTAATTTTAAAAGAGCAAAATCACCTGCCATATTTCTGCCGAATCGTTCAACATCCCGCTCAATTCCATCTTTAAGCTTAACCGTTATTTTTCCTTTTGTATTCTCAAACATTTCAATCACATGACTAGCAGTAAGTATGTAACCATCTTCTGAAACAATTACACCTGAACAACCTGCACCTATACTAACTGTGCAATCTAATATCTGAGGATAAATTTTCTTTATCTGATTTTGAATATTTATAAGCTTATTAAAATCTTCTTTTACTGACTTCTCAGATGCCAATACTTGTGACAATGACCCTATAAACACAAATGCTAACAGGAAAATTATTCTTATGATTTTCATTATAAATTATTTTTAAAATCTTAATCAAAATAATAACAGAACAGTATAAAAAAGACTCAGGTGTTAAACCTGAGCCTTCTTAATATACTCTCAAATAAAGTTTATTTGCAACAATTATCCTTGTTTACAAGTTATCTATAGCAACTTTCAAATTTGTAATAGATGGATGCGTAGTACTTCCGCCTGCCTTAGCATTGTTATCTATAAAAATAGCATAACATTTTAAAGCTTTTTCTTTCTCCTTTGTATGCAGATATAGTTTAGCCAGCATAAAGTTCCCCATAATTAATCCTGTTTCCTGATCGGCGGCAATTGTTTGAGCAACTTTCGTAAAGTCATTAACAATCTCCTTTGATGCCGCCAGGCTTGGAGTTCTTAAGATTTCATCGCAGATGCTACTGTAATTGTACACATAGTTTTGTTCTCCTTTTAAAGCTTCTGCATCTTTTATCTTAAGGTCGAACCAAGTTTGCAATTGATTATTTGCAATATAATAAGTCGATGTGAAATTTTTCTTGACCTTACCTAAATTATCCAAAGTAAATTGTTTATTGCATATTTCTATCTCAGCGTCAAGCACCTTTAAATCTTTACATTCTGTAGCAAACTGTCCCAAATATTTATAAATAGATCCTACAAATAAAGATCCATAATGATATTCATCGGTTATTTCTTTTACTTTATCCTTATTTTCTAACAAGTAGTTAAATTCCTTAGATCCATATGGAAAGTTAGCATCAGAAATAACATAGAACATTTCTTTGTTCATGTATTTCTCTAAAGATGTTTGTTTGATAATTTCTTTAGAGACAATGGCCATAGTTTCTTTATCATATTGAGCTTTTACCGCACCCAAATAGGTCATCAAAAATTCCAAATCTCTATTGCCTTTTTCGTATTTAGCTTTAAGTGCTCCAATTCTCATTGCTGGATTTAAAGCTGCTTTTGCACCTTTAATTAAATCTTCAGCTGGCATACCTCCAACCAATTTATGTACAGCCTTACCATTTGCATCGATAAACAGTAAGGTTGGGTACGAACTTACACCGTATTTTGATGCCAAAACTGGACCTTCTCCTTTTTCACAATCCATTTTAACATTCACAAACTCCTTATTAAAAAAATCACCTACTTCTTTTTGTGTAAAAATATTCTTCGACAAATATTTACATGGTCCACACCAAGTGGTGTAACAGTCCATAAAAATAAGCTTGTTTTCTTTTTTTGCTTTTGCCAAAGCTTCGTTAAAAGTTCCGTGTTCGAACTCCATACCTTGTGCAAATAAACCACTACACATAAACGTGGCCAATACTATTACGATTAACTTTTTCATTACTTTAATTTTAATTAATGAATTGTACTTTCTTATACTTAACAGACATTGTAAATTTGAAAGAGTATTAGTTGAAAATTGATAATTAACCTTAATTAACCTAGGAGCAAGATTAACTATTTACAATACAGCCAAAAGGCTGCACTAGAGGTGAAAATCACCTTCAGTGCAGCCTTTTTATATCTATTCTCTTCCTATTTCTATTTTATAACCTCTTCAACTCTATTTCTTATTGCTTCGCCATGTAAGCCTTTGTCAATAATTTTCCCATTAGGATCAATCAAGAAAATAGCTGGTATAGCGGTAATATTATAACCTGCACTTATATTTTTAGTATCCCGAACCTGTGCCCATGGCATTTGTTCTTTATCAACCGCTTTCAACCATGCTTTTTCATCTGCATCTGTACTAACACTCAATATCTCTAAACCCTTCGAGTGGTAGTCCTTATAAATTTCCTTCAGGTTAGGAATCCCAGCTCTGCATGGTCCACACCATGAAGCCCAGAAGTCAACCAATACGTATTTCCCTTTGTATTTCGCAATTGAAATATCTTCACCTTTAAGCGATTTTAAAGAAAATTCAGGAGCCTGATTTCCAATAGCAACTCTTTGCTGGTTATCTCTTCGCTCAATCATTTTATTCAAGTAATACGATTGATGTATTTCTTTTGAAAAGGTGCTCAGTATCTTATTAAAAGTTTTAACATCCGCATTCCAATATTTTTCATAGAACAATCGACTTAATGGTATGCTGTTAGAATATTCTTTGGCCAAATTCCAAAGTTTAGCTTCATAACCATCCTTGATCTCTTTTTGTTCTGCACCAAGTTCTTTTTTGTACTTTAACTGATTGTAAGCTTTATAATTAAGCTTTACTAACAACTCTTGATATTCTTTATTAAGATCAGAACCTTCACCTACAAGTACACCATCTTTTTCTGTAAGACTAATGACACCTGGCTCTGAAAATACAGTATAACTTTTATAAGTTCGACCTTGCTTAATGCGAATTGATCTGGCTGCCAATTCTGTATCCATTTCTATTTCGAATTCACCATTAATTATTTTAGCATTATAGCTTAAACTATCAGCTTCTTGTTTAGATTTTACTTCCTGATAAGGATAGATGACCAGTTCACCATCACCACCTGAAAGCTTGCCTTTTATAATACACTTGTCACTTACTTTGCTACATGAAAATAGCGTTACCAATGCCATGAAGGCAAACAGTTTAAAAAACTTCATCTGGAAAAAAATTAATGTTAATACTGAACGATCTCAGCGAAATGGTTAATTCCTCTGGCTCTTGTAAATAAAAACCGAAGGTTTCAATAGAAGGGGATAGAAGAAAGTCCCGGAATAAATCCGGGACTAATAGTATTCAATTACTCGTTAATTACTAACGAGGGTTTTGCTCAATTTCTGGATTTTTAAGAATATATTTTCTAGCAATTGGAGCTAACCAAGCATTATCTCCTGGTGCTAATATATGACTCTCGCCATCTACACTATGATCTATTGAAATATTAGCATTATCAAATGCATTGTAACGCTTAATATCAAACCATCTGAATCCTCTAAAAGCCAATTCACGCCTTCTCTCTTCTTTAACAAATGTAAGCGCTTCTGATCCACTTGCTGCAGTCAATGGAGCATAAACTGAAGGATCAATTCTATTGATACGAATTTCATTCAAATCATTCATCGCTAAACTTGGCGAACCTGCTCTTGCATAACATTCTGCTCTAATTAACAACATTTCAGGAACAGATAAACCTGAAGTACGACCTACAAAGTATTCCTGATATAATATCTTATTAGTATAAGGTGGGAACCATTCATCAAAGAACATACCAGCAAAACGCAAATCATTATCCAAATCATATAAATCAAGTAATTCTTGACTAGGGTAGATTAACTGATAAGAATTTTGCGGTGTTTTAAACAAAATTTCCTCTTTGTTATCGTATGTATCAGGTAGATCTAGTAAGCTCGAATACCAAGCATTTTTAGGTAGATCATTGTAATTGTATAAGAAATTATACATTCCAAGACAGTCATCTGCATTAGACAATGCGTCCTCATAATTTCCCATTAACAAATATGTTCTTGCCAATAGTGCTTTCACTGCTGCTTTTGATGGTCGAAATGTAAACTGAGGTAATTCTGGTAAAAAATCAATAACTTCAGTTAAATCCTCAATTATCAGATCATAAACGTCTTGAACTGAACCACGCATTAAACTACCCTCAATCGCACCATCCAATCTCATTGGCACTCCTAAATCGGTACTTGCTGTAGAAGGATCGTAATGCTTCCCGTATAAATTTACCAAACTCAAATATGCATATGCCCTGTGAACTTTTGCTTCTGCATACAAAGCTTTTTTGTCTGCCTCACTACCTGATGTTGATAAAACTTCTTCGATAACTACATTGTGAACATAGATTTGGTTATACAATACATTCCAATCTGGATCTTCCTCAGTTTCTAAATAGGTATGTTCTGCAAATGAATAAGCATTACGAATACTTTCGCCATAATTAGTTGTAAAATTATCATCACTAATTACAATATCATCAGTTCGAAATAAATCACCACCTAAACTTTCCTGAACTGAAGCCGACTCTCCTCTTCCTTGCGTTTGATCCATCAAAAGACGATAATCTTCTACCTTGTTAGGAATAACTTTTCCTTTCGGTTTAATATCGAGCCATTCATCACCATCGCATGAAGAGGCTAACACAAATAATATGAATAAATAAATTATATTTTTCATTTGAAATATTTTTGAATGGAAGAAGCTTAAAATTCACCTCTTTTTCCATTGGTTTATCATTTAAAATGTTGCTTTCAAACTAAACGTGAATTCTGGCTTTGGAGTTCCATAACCACCTAAATAAGGTATGTTTTCAGGATCAATACCAGAATCGTTAAATGTAATTACACCTAAATTTCTAGCTTGAGCTCCAATTGTTAAGGATTCCATTGCTAAAGATTTAATCCACTGTTTTGGTAGGTTGTAAGATAAAATAACTTCTCTAAAACGAATATGAGATGCACTCTCTACCAAATTATCTGACAAGCTTGTATAGCTACCAAAATATCTTCCGATATTACTAAAGTTCTCAGGTAACACTGGAATATCAGTGTTCAACTCATCTCCTGCTTTTTGCCATCGCTTATCGTAATCTTCATGTACCCAATTACGGTTCATAGAAGAATTTAATGAACTATAGCTAATCGTTGGTTTTCTAAATCTATAACCTAACTTATAGGTCATCAACATACTTAAGCGTAAGCCCTTATAGCTAACCACATTTTGCCAACTCCCATAATATTTTGGAGTAGTAGTTCCCTGATATTTAAGAGCTTTATAATCTTCCAACTGTGTTTCATGATCAATAGCCTCTCCATTCTCATTGTAAACTTGAGGATAACCTTCGTTTGAAAGCCCAGCCCATTTGTAACTATACATATACTGTAATGGCTTGCCTTCTCTTGCTACACCACCGATATAACTACTAACTGTTTCATCAGGTACTTCTACTTTCTCTACCCTATTTTTATTGTATGAAAAGTTCACAATGGTATTCCACTTCACTTTTTTATTTACAACAGCAACGTTAACAGATGCATCAATACCTTTGTTCGACATTTCTGCAAAATTCATTAAAGCACTATCAAATCCATAAGTGGCATTCAAAGAAACATTACCTAAAAGATCCGTACTGTATTTAGTGTAATATTCAAGTGATCCTGATACTCTATTGTTCCAAATAGCATAATCAACTCCTAAATTTACAACGGCAGTTTTCTCCCATCTTAAATTAGGATTCTTTGGATTTTGCACATATGCATACTGGTGTTGATCTCTGTAATCTTTCGTAACTGAGGCAATTAAGTACGGGCTTGTAGTTTTAGAAACATTCCCGTTGGTTCCATAAGTCATTCGAAGTGTCAATCGATTAATCAAATCCGATTTCATAAAATCTTCCTTATGCAACTGCCAGTTTACACCTGTAGACCATAATGGAACATTACGATATTTAGAGTCTGCTCCAAATAAGTTTGAATCATCCAGACGAGCACTAGCTGTAAAAGTATATTTGTCGTTATAGGTGTATGCTGCATTACCGTAGTATGATAAAAATCGATCTTCTTCTTCGGTAAATTTTGTAGCATCACCAATTCTAAGTTTGCTGCCACTAATTGCAGCCGTATATTGCTCATTATGATTCACTGCTACATATTGCAAACTTTGTGGATCATATCCATATTTAGTTAAAGAAGATGACTCGCCTGTTACTTTACGTACCTCCATACCGGCAATAGCATTAATTTGATGCTTGCCATCATTAAAGCTACGGTTAAAATTCAACTGCCCCCTTGTTGTGAAAGATCTGTAACTCCTAAAACTTTCAGAAAAAACATGCCCTTTGGGAAAGTTTGTAATGATCTCTCCATTATCAATATGGGTATATCTATTTACGGCACCTCGCACATAATAGGTATCCTCATTATAAAGATTTTCACCTTCTGTGTTCCCCATTTCGTACTGATATCTTCCATCAAAATCAAGGCCTTTCAGTAGCTTAACATTGACACCAACATTCATTCTTAAATCAGTATTCTTAGTCGAATTATCTTTGTTTTCATATTCCTGATACAAATTATAATCCCAATTGTAAGGATACCCTTGTGCAACTAAACTTTCTTTTGTTGGTTGGTAATATGAATATGGTTGCGGTACATAGTTCCCGTTAGCATCTAAAATTGTTTGATATTGAGGCACAGAAGCTAAACTACCTATTGAAATTCCATTATTATAGTTATTTCGAAGAGTCGCAGAAATACCGGCATTTACCGTGATACGATCCGATAATTCTGAACTTAACCTCATATTAGCTATCAAACGATCGCTATCATTTCCTTTTGCAAAATCATCGTTATCGTCGTAACTCAAGGATAAAAAATAATTGTTTTTTTCTCCAGCACCACTTACAGAAAGGTTATACTGCTGACGAACTGCTTTTCTCAAAAATAAGTCAGCAAATTCATCACGTACATCAACACTTTTTAATCCATTAATTATCTGATCTGATTCAACTTGAGTAATTAATCCTTCGTTGAGTCTCAAGTAAGCATCCATACCTTGAGTAATAGGATACTGATTCGCTCCCTGTGGTAATGTTTGCCATCCATTATCAGCTAGAAATTTCTCTGCTCCTAAAAAAGATGCTGTTGAAGCTACAGGCTGATCATCTAAATCAGGTTGACCAGTAATTGATAATGTTGACGAAAACTCAACTCTAGGTTTTCCCTTTTTTCCGTTCTTTTTCGATACTACCACAATTACTCCATTGGCAGCTCTGGCACCCCAAATTGAAGCAGCTGCAGCATCTTTTAAAACAGTAATATTATCAATATCGTTCGGATTTATAGTTTCCAAATTTCCTTCGATAGGAAATCCATCAACAACAATCAGTGGTGCACGACTCGCATTCATGGTAGAAACACCCCTAATTGTCATATTTCCTGATTTGTCAAACAAGACACCTGAAGTTTGTCCCTCCAACTTATCTAAAAGTTTAAAGGTTGATTTCTCGTCTAAAACTTTCGAACTTACTTTTTCGAATGCACCAGTCGCACGCTCTTTTGAAATCGTTTGATAACCAGTTACCACTACCTCATTCATTTGCTCCGAGTCTGCCAATAAAGTAACATTCTGATTTTTTTGTCCGCTATACACAATCTCTTGAGGCAACATTCCTACAAAAGAATAAATAAGAACAGCTTTGTTACCTTCAATTTCCAAAGTATATTCACCATCAATATTGGTTGCAACTCCAGTGCTGGTACCTTTAACCACAACAGAAACACCTGGAAGACGTACTCCATCTTTATCGGTTACTTGTCCTGTTACTGATTTTTTTTCTTGTTCTATTTCGTTTTTGTTACTTTCCGTAGAAACAGGTTTTGCAACCTCTCTAGGAAACAAGATAATTACCTCATCTTCTAAACGATAGTCCAAATTAGAATCCTTCAAAATTTCATACAATACTACATCAAGAGAGGCACTGTTAAAATCCACATCAACATTATCTAATTCACTCACATACTCATAATCGTATATAAAATCATAGTTACATTGTGTCTGAATTTGCTCCAGAACTTCCTCAACACTAGCATCTTTCATTTGAATATTCAGCGAGGTTTGAGAAAAAATCTCATTAGCTTGAACACTCATAATTCCGAGTAAAAATAAAAATACACTTAATTTCATGGTCAGTAGTATTTTTCTCAGCGGCGAGTAACTTTGCTCACGGCTGATGTAAACACAATTTTTTTTCATAAATTTGAAATTGGGTTAGACAATAAGTTTAACTTGACATTTATTGAGTCGTAAGACTCTATTTTTCGGGGAACCTGGCCGTTCCCCGCTTTTTTTTTATATATTATCCACCACAACAAACCTGCTATGAAGGTGAATTATTCTATTACTTTCTGGCTACATTCATTATATTTTCCTCCAAATTAATCTCAACAGGAGAAACCTCCTCTATCAGGCTGATTAATTTTTCAACATTTTCATATTTGTCCATTACGGCAGATATTCTTCTGTTCAGTACCTGCTCATCTGAGCAACTAACATCAACACCATACCATCTCGACATTTTTCTAAATACACTTTCCAATGGCTCTTTGTTAAAAACAAACTTCCCATCTTTCCATGCTGAATATTGATAAGTATTTACTTCACGAATCTCTATTCTTTTACTATCTCTATTTAAAACAGATTGTTCTCCTGGAGCCAAAACAAGCTTTTGTTCACCGTAGGCAAACCTCACTTTACCTTCTACTAAGGTAGTCTGCACTTCCGCTTCGTCTTCGTAAGCCATTACATTGAACTGGGTTCCTAAAACCTCAACATCAGATCCATTGCTAAGCATTACATTAAATGGTCTGGCGGCATCTTTTGTTACTTCAAAATAGGCTTCTCCTTTCAACTTCACTTCTCTTTTTCCTTTTCCAAACTTAACCGGAAATTCCAATTCGGTTTGTGCATTTAGCCAAACCTTAGTGCCATCGGATAAAACCATGGCATACTCTCCTTTAATTGGCGTTTTTATGGTATTAAATTCCAATTGTTCCTCTTCAGTCTGTCCTTTTTGGTAGATCAGATTATTATCTCTGTTCTCTGCTAACTTTTCTCTTCCTGATTTAATCTCACGATCTTGAAAATCTTCAAGGTAAATGATTTTACCATTAGACAATTCCAAGACAGCTTTTGGACTTCCTGCTTCTACTATAACTTGATTGTTATTCCAATAAACCTCATTTACAAGGTAGGTTGTAGCCAATATTGGTAACAAAAACATTGCTGCCCATTTTAAAACATTCCTCATTGTAATAATAGGCTTGCTTGCAAATTCTGGCAGCTGCTTCGTGATCTTATCCCATGATTTATCCTGATCTAGTTTGGAATACAAATCATGTTTTTTCTGGATTCGATTCGAATCCGAAGAATAGAAATAAGCTGACTGCTCTGCCTCCCCTTTGGCTCTCCAGCTAGCGAGTAATTCCTTTTCTTCAGCAGTTAAGTCTCCAATTTTTTCTTTGGAAATCAATTCTGCTATGTGAAAAATTTCTTTCATCTTTTCTTTTTGGTGTGATTCTATTACTTATTAGTTCAATCAATTACAAAGAACCAGTAAGTAGATTTTACGCGTAAATATTTAATAGCTATTAAACGAATCTTTCAACCCATTTATATAAAAGACCACTAAGTAAGAAAAGGGTGTTAGTGAAAATGTTATTTTTTGTAAAAAAAGGTTATTCTTTCCAAGCCAAGAACTCTTAGACGCTATATTTACTACAGAAATTGAGCTTTTCTGTTTACAAATTAATTTCTAAAAGAGCTGCAATTAGCAAAGCATGCTTTCCAAATTTATCACGAATTTGCTTGTAGGCATTTTGTTTGTGCGATTTAATGGTATTTAATTTTAAACCCATAATATCTGCAATTTCCGGATTTTTTAAACCCAATAGACTGTAACGAATTATTTGCTGGCGCTGTGGAGGTAATTCATCTATAAATTTGTGCAACATTCTAGAAACCTCTTCAGAAAGGACCTGATCAAGGAAAAACTCTTCCGTTTCTAAACTGTGTATGGTTTCCTCTTGGTAATTCTTCTTAACCTGCTCGTGTTTGATGTAATTTAAACACTTGTTACGAACAGCGCGATACAAATAAACTTTTAATGCTGTTTCGCTCTGGTACTCATCTTGTTTTTCCCATAAACTAACAAACACCTCCTGCACCAAGTCTTCACTCAAGCTTACATCGCCAACATAGTTGTTAGCAAAGCCAACCAAACCCGCGAAATACTTCTCGAAAATTTGCTTAAAATTGGACTTATCAAGCCTTATTTTATCAGGGGTTTTCAATAGTTAGTGGGTAAATAATGGTTTGTTAGAGAGCACTAATTTAAACAGATTTTGTTTTAATCAAAATCCAAGGCTACAATTTGTTTTTATATAGAGCACACTTTACGCCTTTATCACAATAAAAACTGAGCTAATAACCAATTAGTTTCAAAAAAAACGATGATCTATTAACTGTGCATGTTTTTTTTAAAAAGAGAGCAGAGATCTTGAGGTATTATTAATATCTAAATCCATAATTTGAATATAAAGTATTCTGGTATCACAATATTTTAAGCAAAAAAACTCCTATAAATAGGCTTAACAGTTTTTTAACAGAAAATAACATCAAATGATTCACCCTATTTGCCTTTTCGACTGTTATTGTATTGTATAAGTTTAAAAGCAGAATATTAGTTTATTCTATAGGGGGAAATAATGAAGAAGAGAAAGATTGCCAGATCAAAAATCTGGTTGGAGTTAAATGGCACATTTGAGAATGTAGCCAAATGCAAAGCTATGGGCATTAAACAAATGGTAACAGTACTAGTTTTATTAACTTTTGCCTTACCAGTAAACAGTCAAGTAAAAGCAGATGAAAAAATTAAGCCTGGAAAAAAACAGGCTACTTTAATTCTTTCTAATGGAAAAAAAATTGTATTAAACGCAAGTAATGATACGATTGTAAATTCTGAAACAAAAGGTGTCTGTATAAAAATTGATTCTTTGGGAATCAATTATTTTACTACTGACAGCATCGTAAAATTGAAACTTCAAAAAAACAAATCAGAAAAAAAGAAATAAGTCACACCAAAGTTAGTCTACTTATAATGTAGCTAAACACTTGTTTTTATTAGTCCCGAGGCATGTATAACCATTCCCTCGGGACTTTTTTGTATCCCATTGGCAAGTTGTGGCGGCCAATAATTGGGGATTTCACCTAATTCCGAAAAATTCACAAAATTCAACTAACGATTTAACTGAATACAAACTCAATCTAAAAATTAACTCTACAAAAAAAAGGAGTTGCATCAAGTGCAACTCCCCTACTTTTACAAATATTTACAACACTATAGTAAGTGCATTTATTAACTCAAGGCTTTCACAATAATTTTTTCGAAATCAGGCTTAGACGGTGCAGGTGCAAATACATCAATAATTTTTCCTTCTTTATCGATTACCATAAATCTTGGTACTCCTTGCAAAACATACTTCTCAAACTCGGTTCTGTTACAAATTAATTGTTCGGAGATCTTTTCATGTTTAGCTAAATATTTCTCCCAAGCTTTTAGGTTCGTATCAATACTTATTGAAACAAACTTGAGATTTGAATTGTCTTTGTACTTTTCAGCCAACTTTTCGAAAAATGGAGATTCTGCTTTACAAGGACCACACCATGTTGCCCAAACATCAATCACAACAATTTTGCCTTTAAAGTCAGATAGATTTACTGCAACACCTTCTCGGTTCTTCATGTTCAAATCATCTGCCATTTCTCCTGGCATAATAATATCGTACTTTTTAAAGCTCTTAGTTATTGCATCAATATAGGATGGCGTTTTTATATCTGCCAGAACTTTTTGCTTTTCAGTCAAGATTGATGCCAGAGGCCCTTTAAATCCTAAATTCATGATTAGGCCATAAGCTTTCCCAAAATCAATAACCTCCTGATCAACATTTTCCTCTCCCAGAAGCTCAACACATCTGTCTACAACAGAAAGATAGGCACCAACATTTAAGTAATCAGCATCGCCAGCATTTGCACAATATCTATTGATATCCTCTTTGAAAAACTCATTTGATTCATCCATGAATTTCGGCATTTCTTCTCGAGGAAGTTTAGTCGCAAAAGCTCCGTAAATACCATACATCTTAAGTGAGTTAGCTGCATCAAACAATATACGGCCATTCTCCATCTTTCTGAATTTTTCGCTCACAGTTGTTAAAACAGCTAATTCAGCTTGTCTTTCCTTCACATTTAATTCAATTCTTTCACGAACCACCTCTTTTGTAGGCTTGTCTTGTAAAATTTTACCTGCTTCAAGATAAGATCCTGCTTTTGGAAAGGGTTTTGATTTTAAATATTCACAAGCTTCAACTGCATCTCCTTTAAAGCTTGATGAGATGAAATCATTATTATGGCAAACCAATTCCAGACTATCACCTGGAGTTAAGTATAACGTGTTTCTTCCCAATTGATAGTAGGCCGGAGCATCCAATTCAAATGTGATATCAAACTAATTTTCTGCATCAAGCGTAATCTTAACTCCCTCTTTCAATAACAGAGCTTCTGGAGTTCCCTTTGCCATCAAAAATTCAGAAGCAAAATTCTTTAACTCTCCTTTAATATGAACTGTTTTTGGTTTTGTCTCGCAGGAAACAAAAGTCAAACAGATTGCTAGAACTATTAATAAATTTTTCATTGTATTAAATTATATGTCTGTAATTAAAGTGTGCCTACAATAAGTTTTTCAAATTCCGGATTGGATGGTGCTGGTGCAAATACATCAATAATTTTTCCTTCTTTATCGATTACCATAAATCTTGGTACTCCTTGCAAAACATACTTCTCGAACTCAGTTCTGTTACAAATTAATTGTTCCGAAGTCTTTTCATGTTTAGCTAAATATTTTTCCCAAGCTTTTATATTGGTATCAATACTTATTGAAATAAATTTGATCTTATCTCCTTTGTACTTTTCAGCTATTTTCTCATAATATGGCGATTCAGCTTTACATGGTCCACACCAGGTTGCCCATACATCAATTACAACGATTTGATCTCTGTAATCAGACAACTTAACCGATTCTCCAGCTCTGTTCTTCATATTTAGATCAGCTGCTAATTTGCCTGGCATGATGATATCATATTTTTTAAAAGCCTTAGTTATTGCATCAATATAAGATGGTGTTTTTAATTCTTTAACCACTTTCTGCTTTTCTGTTAAAATAGATGCAACAGGCCCGCTATATCCAAGATTCATGATCAAAGAATATGCTTTCCCAAAATCAGTAATTTTCTGATCAAAATTCTCTTCTCCAACAAGCTGAATACATCTATCCACAACCGAAAGATAAGTATCTACATTCAAGTAATCTACATCATTACCATTTGCACAATAACGATCAATATCATTCTTGAAAAATGCTGTAGCCTCCTCTGCGAATTGTTTCATTTTATCTTGAGGTACTTTAGACATGTAGGCTGCATAAAAACCATACGAAGTCAATGAATTAGCAGCATCAAACAAAATTCGGGCACTTTCCATTTTTCTGAATTTCTTGCTCACATTTTGCAAGGCATCCAATTCGGCTTGTCTGGTTTTTACCTTTACGGCAATTCGCTCACGCACCATTTCTTTTGTAGGATTATCTTTCAACATATTCCCACCTTGAGTAAGGTACGACCCCCCTTTAGGAAAAGGTTTTGATTTTAAATAATTACACTCCTCAACTGCATCACCAATAAAACTTCCTACTTCTGGCTTATTCATATCGCAAGTCAATTCCAAATTATCTCCAGGAGTAAGATAAAGAAGATTTCTACCTAAACGATAATATGCCGCTTCTTCCAATTCAAAGGTAATCTCAAAACGATTTTGATCATCTAACGTAATTTTTTCACCCTCCTTTAACAACATCCCCAAAGGAGAATATTTATTCATTATGAACTCGGATGCAAAATCTTTCAACTCCCCTTTAATGTGAACGGTTTTAGGCTTTGTTTCACATGAAATTAAGCTTAAACAAAATGCTAGTATCAGTATTATATTTTTCATTGAATTTAAATTTTTTATAGATTTTATAATTTATCGATTTGTTGTTTTAACATCTCGAATTACTCATTTGCCTCAAAACAATGTTTATGAAATTGTAATTTATCTTCAAATTCATCAATATTCATGACTGTCCATCTTTTAAGTCTTTTTTCTATGCAATTCTCCTTCCGAAGTAAATAAAATGGATAATTATTCCTAATCATTCTTTAAAGAACATTCAAAGGTGAAGCCAACATATTGGTTTTTCATAAATTATTCTTGACCTAAAATCAACTAATTAATTATTTAGCTTCTGCATAAACATGTCTCTCTCTAAAATTAAGCTTTACATCTCTTCAATAGATTTCTGTAAATCTAAAATTCGCTGATCTACTGCATGCCCTTGCTCCTTGGATTTTTTAATAGAAAGGAGAACATTCTTTAAAGCTTCTTCTTTCTGATTCATTTTTTGATACAAGTAAGCTAGACCCGAATATGAATGAACATAGTTTTCGTTGAACTTAACTACTTGTCTAAACCAATTTTCTGCTTTAGTATAAGCTCCCTCAACATTGTCAAAAATAGGATCTTGTGCTACTCTATATCCTGCCATAATTAATACATTCTGATACTGTTTTTCCCCTGACACAAGCCCTTCAGCAGCTTTTTCTTTAGACTCAAACCATGCTTCAAAATTCTTATTCTCTAAATAAAACTTATCATAAGATTGACTATTGAAAAAATAATTTTGAGGATCTGGATATTTAGTTTCAAACAGTTCAACAGCAGTATTCAGCTTTTCAATATCAGTACCACCTACTGCAGATCTTATATTTTCAACGTATATGTTCATTATAAAGTCATTCACAGCTTCTTCGTTTGATATAGCAATAAACTTATTCTTGTTATCCAAAACAAACTTAAACCTTTCACTATCAACTACATCTCCGACTACTCTGTAAGTTTCAAACTTAGCAGGATCCAATAGGTCTTCATTTGAAAATCCAGCAAGAAGCTCAATTCCTACTTTCTTCAATTCTTCTTTTAATTTGTTTTTAGCCAACAAACCGATGTATTTCATTACAATTTCCTCGCTGCGATCGCCTTCTTCATATTTTTTCTTCACGTAGTCAATACGTTCTGTCGGATCTGTAGCCTTTTTCGCATCCGTAATAAGATCTTTCGCAGAGCCTCCCCCTACTCTTTTGTACAATACATTACCGTCCGCATCAATAAATAATAGAGTAGGAAACCCCTTTACATCATATTTTTTCAATAACTCTGGTCCTTCTCCTTTTTCCATATCCATTTTCAGGTTGATAAAGTTGGCATTATAGTACTCTCCAACTTCTTTTTGTGGGAAAACATTTTTTGCCAGAGCCTTACAAGGTCCGCACCAAGTAGTGTAACAATCCATGAACACCATTTTGTTTTCTGCTTTTGCCTTATCTAAAGCTTGTTGAAAACCGATGTATTCAAATTCAATTCCTTGTGAAAAAACATTCCCACAAATAAGTAATGCCACTAACACTCCAAATATTTTTTTCATTTTATTGATTTTAAAAAAGCCTCCGAAGAGGCTTTAATTCATTATAAAACTATTTATTAAACTTGTTTAGTAAGTATTTTGTTCAACTGATCCACCAGTTAAGGTAATCACTTCCATAGGAATTGGACGAGCATATTTTCTTGTACCTGGTTCAAGTGAATATACTTTCGAAGTAGTAAAATCAATAGCAGACTCACCCACTTCAAAGTAATCTTTCGATAAAATTATTGGGTCGATTAAACCTTCTGCATTTAAGCGTTTTACATCGTACCATCTAAGCGATGTAAACGGAAATTCTCTCCATCTTTCATTGGCAATCAACTCAACAGCTTCTTTTACAGAACCTGCGACAGGTAATGCCGAATAGTCGGCAGCCGCGAATCTATTTACTCTGACCTGTTCTACATTTTGCATGCAGCTATTGAAATCATTATCTCTTGCTGCACATTCAGCAAGAATTAAATACATTTCGGCAACATCGGTTCCTGTTATCAGTGTACCATTTTTGGCGTATGTCAAATTATTCTCGGTTAAGCCAAAGAATGTTTTGAAATAAGCATCCGAGAAGAAATACTGTAGTCTTAAATCTTCAGGTTCATAGACATCCAATAAGTCATTACTAGGTAACTTAAAAAGGCCTGTAGCATCGTCATAATACATTTTGTACTGACTTTCCCAGCTCGTATAAAATTCAGGACTATATGAAGCAATTCTTGATGTATGAGCAACTAAAGAACCACCATATGAAGGTGATAAAGTAATGTCATTTTCTAAATTTATCATTGTTGAATGAAGAGTAATCGCTTCTTCTGCGTACTTCTTAGCATTAACAAAATCATGAACATACAGGTAATATCTCGCTGCAAGGGCTGCTGCCGATGCATTACTTTCCCTCCAAGAATCCGTTCTTGGTTTATCGATTTTCAAGCCTTCAATAAGATCAGCTTCAATTTGTTCAAATGTTTCTTGTAATGAAGCTCTCACTGTTAATTGACCAAACTCCGTTTCATTCTTTAGAGGTATACCTAATTCGTCCCCATTCTCATTAGAAGGATACAAACTGTGTTTCAATGCCAAATTGAATTGCTTATAGGCCTTTATCAAGTGTACCTCAGCTTTTAAATTTGCCTTTTCATCAGCATCTCCTTCTAAACCATCAATTGAGTTGATTACAAAGTTTGCAAACCATATTGCTTCATAAGCTGCACTCCAAGAAGAATTGCTAACGCTTGATATATCATCTTTCCAAACACTTTCCTGTATATCAGGAAAACTTAGCCATGGCCCGAACACATTGTATACCTCCAGGTGATACTCCTGATCGCCACAGATATTGGAAAAATTAACATCTTTAATAAAACCTCCTGAGGTTCTATTCAACAACAAGTTAATGTCAGAAACAAATTCCACTTCCTGCTGATTTTTATCTGGTTTTTCATCCAGGTAATCATCACAGGATGTAAAAAGAAATACTGTAATTAATATATATATTAAATTTTTCATCGTTCTCCTTATTTAAAATTTAAGATTTAATCCTAACGTATAAGTTCTTTCCGGCTTAAAGAAATATCCATTTTTTGGATAATCTGGATCTATATCTTTATCATTAGCAGTCCATAACAAACCAACATTGCTTACATGAGCGTATAACTTTAATCCTGAACATCCCATTTTTGAAACAATAGATTTCGGCATTCTATACGACAACATCACCTCTTTAAATCGAATAAATGAAGCATCTTCAATTCTTGATTGCAGGTAATAAGAAGTTTGCCCGTAGGACACATAATTTGGAACTGCCACTTCAGGTAAAGCAAACTCTCCTACCTTTTCATGGTTTCCATTAATCATTTCATCCAAATTCTCGTGATGATTCTGTCCATCGCCTCTAAATCCGTATCTAAAACCATCTGTTTCCATTTTATGACCGAATTTACCCGTTATAGTTGTAAGCAAACTAAACCCTTTGTATGAAAATTCATTCGTTAAAGAAGCTACGGTTGGTGCAATTCGACTTCCAGCATTCCATAATAGATCTGGAGCAAAAACTCCAGTACTACTTATATTGGTATTTGCGTCATAAACAGTACCATTTTTACCTATTACTGTAGGAATACCATTTTCATTTAAACCATTAGACTTATAGTACCACAATGGATACAGGGCATAACCTTCAACAAACTTTTTCGATCCTATATCATTAAGTAATATATCAACCTCATTAACCTGAGTTACCTTATTCTTATTATAAGCAAAGTTTAGTATTGGTCTCCAGTTTACTTCACCAATTTTAAAGTTACCATTCAAATTAAGCTCAATTCCCTTATTTTCCATAGCTGCGCCATTAAAAAACTGAGAAGGAGTACCATCGGTTGACGGCAAAGAAATTTTTGCTAGTAAATCCTCACTTTTCTTATTGTAAACTTCCAGGCTACCAAATACTTTATTGCCAAACATGGCAAAGTCAAGTGCAAGATTTAACTGCTTCACTTTTTCCCATCCAAGAGTTGGATTACCCAATTCTACCAAAGAAGCATTATCAACACCTGCACCAGTATATGGAGCACTACCTGGATTAAACTTCATTACAGGAACTCTTGCCGATTGAGATGGAGAATTACCATTTACACCATAGGTTGCTCTAAATATTAATCGATCCAACCAATCATAACTAGTTAAGAAATCTTCTTTAGTTAGCTGCCAGCTCGCTCCAACTGACCAAAACGGAGAATATCTAAACTTAGGATCGTCAACAACCAGATTTGAAGCATCAGTTCTAACACTACCGCTCAATGTATACTTGTCCTTAAAGGTATAGGCCATATTTGAATACAATGAGAAATTCTTTTGAGTTAAGAATCTTGTTTCACCACCTCTAGGTATATTGGTTGTACTATAAGAAGGACTAAATGCCTGCGTTAAACCAATGTATTTATTTGGTACAACATTTCCGTAATTTCTGGGATTGTAGCCATACAACCAATCATCTTTTGTTTCAAACTTATTCCAACTTATCTCAGTACCTGCAATGTAGTTGAAACTGTGATCCCCATAGGTCTTATTGAAAGAAAATTGATTTCTAAAAAGAAGAGAGCTCGTTTGAGTATTCTTAAGATATGCAATTTGTCCTGTTGAAACCTGATGTTCAGTAATTGTATAAGGATTTCCTAAAGTCAATTGTCCATAATCGGTAACTGCAGAAGAATTAATTAACTTTCTTGTATACCATGAATCTTCACCATAAATATTTTTGGTATCTATCGTTCCTCTTTCATATTGAAAACTAGATTTAACATGAATTCCGTCGGCAATTTTAACATTCAATCCTCCATTAATTCTATGATTTAGAGTTTTGGTCTTAAAATTCTGAGATCTCATATTTTGTAACGGGTTATTCATAAAACTATCATAAGCAAAACCATCAACATGAGTTAACAACTTATTCAGAACTTTCGTATTGTAAGTTCTTGGGGATCCATCATAACCATTGGCAATAATGTGTGCATAATTACCATCTTCATCTAATAAAGTTTCATATGGTGACATTTCTTTAATACTTCCAAGGCCCACACCACCACTTTTCTGATTCTTGATTTGAGTCATTACGGCAATGTCAAAATCCAACCACTCTCGCACTTTCATGATATTTCTGAAGTTGATCAAGACATTGTCATCATGATCTTCTTTCATCACCTTATTGTTCTTGTTATACATCACAGAAAGAGAGTATCTGTTTTTCTCACCTTGTCCTCTCAATGAAACATTATAATTCTGCGATGAAGCCTTACGAAGCATCAAATCTTTAACCTGCTTTTTGTAGTCTTTTTTCATTAAACTTTGTAAGGCTGGAGTATCTAAAGTAAAATTAGCCCAGCCTGTACCTCCATTCGCCAAATGTGCCTTCTGCTGTTCTTCGAATTGATCATGACCAAAAGTCTGATTCAATCCAATGCTAGTAATACCTGTTGATACTTGACCATATCCTTGCTGCCATAACATCATCTCATACTTTAATTGAGATTCCGAGCTTGCAATAGGATTAACATAAGCCAAATCCACATCATCACTAAACTTAGTATAAGCCTCTATATCAACCTGAATACCCTTTTTAGCATTTCCTTTTTTAGTAACAATAACAACTACACCATTAGCTGCTTTTGCTCCCCAAATAGAGGCAGCCGCCGCATCTTTCAAAACAGTGATTTTATCAATATCATTTCTGTTGATTGTTTCAAAACCGCCATCAATTGCGAATCCATCAACAACAATTAATGGATTAGGTGATTCCTGAGTTAATGAAGATTCTCCACGAATTGCAATTTTTGTATTACCATTTTCATCAACTGTAGTTTGAATACCAGCAACTAATGATTCCAAATTGTCTCCAATTGTTTCATTTGGACTGTTACTCACATTTTCTGAATCAAGAACTGTAAAAGAACCAGTAGCTCTTTCTTTCGAAATGGTTTGGTAACCTGTTACCACTACCTCGGCCATTTGTTCCGTATCGGCCATAAGCGTAACATTCTGAACAACTTGACCTTCAAAGGTTACTTCCTGTGGCAACATTCCCACAAAAGAAAATATCAAGACAACATTACTATCTTCAATTTCAATTGAATAGTTTCCATCAATATCAGTAGCAACACCAGTATTTGTACCTTTAATAACAACAGAAACACCAGGAAGAGCAATTCCATCAGCATCCGTTACCTGACCTGTAAGATTTTTCTTTTCTTGCTGAATAGGTTGTTCAACAACAGGAGCTTTTTTACGGATTACAACTACATCACCTTCCACAAAATACTCCAAATCAGTACCTTCTAAGCTCAGATTAAGAACTCTATCAAAACTTGCATTTTCTACATCAATTTGATCGACTTTAATTTTGGAAACCATGTCCTCACTATACACAAAAGTATAATCCGAATTGGCTTTCAGCACTTGAAATACCTCCTTTAAACTAGCATCTTCCATTTTTAATGAAATGCTTCCTCCTTGACTGAATCCTTCTGCAGCAACGCTAAACATTGCGAGAAAGATTAAAATGGTCGTTAATTTCATAACCCTTACGGTTTTTGTCCAAGCATTATTAGCGTAATGCCCGAACTCATGGTTTTTTTTCATAAATTTGGGTTGTTGGTTATTAATTAGCGCAATTCGTATTTGCGCTTCGTTTAACTTACAGGGGATGTTAGCGCATCCCCTTTTTTTTATTTATTTTTTAGACTTCAACAGGTTTTTAATCTGTTTGTTCTTGATATTTTACTGTTCTAAGTTTTCAAACACCCCTCTGCCTATCGGCTCCACGAAAGTTTTCGGGATCCCCTAAAAGGGAGACTTTCAAACCTAAGTTTTATCCTCGAGTTTTCCTTTTGACTTTTTGACCTTTCGACTATTCGACTGTTATGGTATTTCCATTTACGGTAAAGTTTGCTTCTCCAGTTCCTTGTATTAGTTTTAGTATTTCCTCAACTTCTCCATAACGCTGAACATCAACTGAAAAACGTTTCTCTTTCACACTTGCATTGGCAAAAAACACTTTCACATCATACCACCTGGCCAGATCGTACATAATGTCTTCCACTCTTCTGTTATCAAAAATGAATCTTCCATTTTTCCATGCGATTGCTTCTTCTATATTGGCCTTAATATTTTTAATTGAATTATTCGCTTTAGAAATTACAGCCTGATAACCAGGCTTTAAAACAGTATTTTCACCAAGAGAATTATTTACCAAAACGCTTCCTTCTACTAGTGTTGAAATAATCTCACTCTCTTCAGAATAAGCTCTCACATTAAATTCAGTTCCCAACACTTTCAAATTCATTCCTTTTGCTTCCACTATAAATGGCCATTCTTTATTACTTGCAACATCGAAGTACAATTCTCCTTTTGCGATTACTCTCCTCTCCTTCTCTGAAAATTTTGAAGGAAACTCTAAATAAGAATCTGCATTTAAGTAAACTTTTGTTCCATCGGGAAGCACTACCTCATACTCGCCACCAATAGGAGTAACAATTCGGTTCATTTTGCCTACACTTGAAGCAAGCAATTGGTCATCATTAATTCGAAGTTGATTGTTATTTCGTTCAACCAAAAGGTTTTCTTCGGAACGGATTACACTTGATGTATCATTTTGCAGATTAACAATTTCTCCATTTGAAAAATAAATAACCGCATTGGATTCACCTGGAGTAATAGGCTTTACCTCTGCCAACATTGGTTCATGTTCTGTTACTTGGTTAAGAACTAAAAAACCGATAGCCAAAGGCAATAATATTACTGCTGCATAAGCTAACCATTTGCGGTAATCTGTCTTTTTAGATATTTTCTGATCGATTTGAATCCAAGCTTTATTCATATCAAAAGCATCGTAATCGTTACATTTATCTAGGATTCTTTCTTTGGTAACGATTTCATCAAAGAGCTGTTTATTCTTTGAATTCTCTAACCAAATATCCAGTTCTTCTTTCTGAATATCAGTTATTTCTCCCTTGATGTAAGAAGCAATCAGATTAGAAATATTTTTATTTGGTGTGCGCATAATTTCCCTTAATTTGATTCTAAGAAACGCATTCTATCAAAGTGGGTGACAGAAAACATTAACTTTTTATCAATTTAAGAAAAGAAAGTTGAAAAGTAGAAAGGAAAAAGGTGGAAGAGTTGAAGAGTGAAAAGGTAGAAGAGGAAAAAGTCTATAAAAGTCGAAAGGACATAAAGTCAAACTATCCAAAGTCGAATAATCAAACAGATATCACCTCACTCTATCTCTCTCCTAAAGGAGAGAAGAACACAGCTCCATCCTCTCGTTATATAGAGGATTAGGAAGTTTTGAAAAATTGTACTGTCGAAGAGTCAAAAAGTCTATCAAAGTCAAAGAGTAAATAGACAAATAGAATATTGATATTAAGATAAAAGAAGTAGTAAAATCCAATGGATTCCTTTGAGGCGTTCGCGAAGAAATTGATAGCCTCTTTTCTTTAGTGTTTTAATCGTATTAACAGATACCCCAAGATCAGCTGCCATTTCGGGATTGGTTAAGCCATTCATGGTCATCACAATTACCTTACGCGATTGTGGAGACAAGTCTTTTATGGCTTCGTAAATTTCAGAATGCACTTCTTCTTCAACAATCGAATCTTCCATATACCAATCGGAAGATAAAGCCATAACTTCAGCCTCACTTTTATCTTTTACATTTTGATGACGAAGATGATTTAAGCAAGCATTTCGAACAGAAGTATACAAGTAACTCTTTATGACATTAAAGCTTGAAATTTCTGTTCTTTTATTCCAAAGTCCAAGAAAAGATTCTTGTACAATATCATCGCAAACATCGCTATCGGGAATAAACTTTCGAGAAAACCCACATAAAGGACGATAGTAATCCTCGAATATTCTTTTGAATACCAAGCGATTTCCTTCCGAAAGTTGTTTTATCAATAGTTTGTCATCTACCATAAGGGTTCAAAATTATAAATAGAAATCAGATTTCCAAATATGATCCTAATTTTACGTGGCTTAAATGAAAAGACAAAAACAAGGCCTAATAGGTAAAGTAATAAAGAAAAAACAATAAAAAAGGCCAACTATAAAGTCGGCCTCATATCTATTTTATCTGCACAAATTTATTCCCAATCAAGAATAACTTTTCCACAATTTCCTTCTTCCATAATATCGATTTTTTTTTGGAATTCATCTGCTTTAAAACGATGAGAAATCGTTGGAGAAGGCATTGCAACCATCAATAAAGCAATAGCTGAGTTGCCTGAACAATCGAGAAAAGTTGTGGTTTGTGTTATGGTTCAGAACATGAAATACCAGGAAGCTGCCGACGAATTAGGTGTATCCATCAATACGGTTAAAACTAACCTAAAAAGAGGTGTTCTGAAACTAAGAGAGGTACTAAAAGACAAAGAAGAATTGTTGTTTTTGTTTCTTCTGTCGAAGAGAAAATAAAGGTTTATCCCATACTCCTACTTATATTGCCCCTGAAACCTAAGCCAGAACAATCTTGAAATTTATGAAAAAGGAAAAGGAGTAATCACCTATACAGTAATTACTCCCTTACAACTAATTCTACTACTCCTTCTTAAAATTGAAACAGTTTCCTGCTATATCAATTTGAGCTATAAGTTCCCATCAATAAAGTAATTCATACAAATTCAAAGCCTTATCAAATCCCGAAACGTGCCCTTTTATACTTATATTTATGCTTGTTGACTATTCTTGCTTGCCATCTCCACAGGCCACAGCTGTGAATATTGATAGTAAGACAAGTATATTATTTAGCTTCTTATTCTTTAAAGGTTAAGCAATTAATAACCGTAAAGTTCTTCCATTTTCTTATCCAGAGTCTCACCTCTTAGTTGACGCCCCAAAATCACCCCATTTTCATCTAATAAAAATGTTGTAGGCAAAAATGGTACTCCGAATAACTTCGAAACTTCTCCATAAATTCCTTTTCCGGATCCTTCTGCATTCAGATCGCCATCAAAAACATGATTCCAAATCGTTTGATCCTTTTCAATTGCCTTTTTCCACTTTGAACCAATATCGGCTGTACCAACTGCAACAACTTCAAAACCATCCTTATGATATTTGGCATACACCTCTTTTAAATGAGGAAAAGAAGCTCGGCATGGACCACACCACGAAGCCCAAAAATCAACAAATATGTATTTGCCTTTTACTTTTGATAAAGTAAGTTCGTCACCGTCTACAGTAGGAAGTGTAAAATCAGGTGCTGTTGCTCCTTCCGCTAAGCTTTCGAAAATCTCCTTATAAGTTTTTGCATAGTACTTATACATGGCAGTATGCGTTGCCTCTCCAGTAAAAATAGGATAGATTTCCTTCATCTCTTCCCGGCTCATTCTTCCTTCACCAAACTGAAAACTCAATACATAAGGCGCTACAGCAGAGTTGGGGTAATTCTTCACAAAATTAATCTTGCACTCTGCTCTTTCCGCATAACGTTGGTTACGTAACTTATCGTGTTTTGAATAACGCTCTCTATATTTCTTTATTAAACCCTCATCTTTAAGCTCATAAGCCTTTGATATTTCGAATCTTAATTCATCGAGTATTGCATACTTTTCTTGATGAAAAAGACTGTCTTCAAGACGAGATTGTTGATTAAACAAATCATTCAGTTTTGATCCTCTTACCTCAATAAGTAATCTATTACTTCTTACTTGTTTTTTAGAAATATCTGCATCCAACTTCATTGAACAATTCTCCAAAATGAAATAGGAATAGTGATTTTCTCCAAACTGAATGCCGACCTGATCTACAAATTCAACTTTTCCTTTTAACTTAAACTCTCCATTTAAAATCTGAACACTATCCAGAACATTTCTTTTTGCGCTTCTATCAATAATATTATTCGCAACTATTTTAACCCAGCCACTATCTAAACCTTTTACTTGTCCTGTAATGGTATAACCATCAAACTTTTCTTTTTGTTGGCAGGATGTTGCAATAAAAGCCACACCAATTAAAAGAATTAATAGTTTTCTCGAATATATTTTCAAATTCATAATCGTTGACTTTTACAGTTCTAATACAAACTCTTTCTTTTTAGGAGGAAAACAAATACTAGCATCACAACATTGGTAATACAACCAACATTTAACGACCGAACCTGCAGGTAAATCCTCATCTAGCTTTATGGCTTGCTCAAATTTTGATTCTCCATGATAAATTAAGATCCCATCTTTTCCAGGGTAAGGAGCAGGTGATGATTTCTTCCACTTACCAACTAATTCGGCTCCAGCAGGCAATTCAATACCCTGCTCTGTTTTTATGTAAGCTTCTCCTTTAGGCACGTAGGCATAAATATGGTAACCATCCATAATGTTGGTTTTAATCAATATCGACTTCTCTCCCTGTTTATCACCATCAATTACAATAGCTCCAACACTTACAGGCTCAGCATGAGTTGGCACATCAAGTTTCAAGTCTGTTATAACTTTGGCTACTTCTTTTTTCGCTTCCACTTTCTTATCCGCTCTTGGACGAACATTCGGATTAGCATTAGCATCGTTAATCATCCAAACATAACCTCCTGCTTCGGTAAAAAACATTTTGCTTTTGTACTTTTTAAACCAAGTACGCCACTCTTTTGCTGTTGCAAAATCTTCCAATGTATAACGCATTAAAATTCGATTTGCTTTTTCAACATCAACATCATTTTCCAACATACCAATTACTTTGTCCAAAATCTTTATATCGGAATTAGCAATTCCTAAACTTTTACAATCTTCATCAACTTTTAAATCGAAAAACCCATTTGGCTCCGAATAAAAATAATCTCTGTTCTCGGTTAAATATTTCCTTACAACTAGAGTATCCAAACCAATTTTTTTAGCCCAAGATATTCTTCCGATTCTCTTTTGTAAAAATTCTTCTCTTGTTTTGGTTGGAATTGGTTCAAAATTTAAATTCAAGGTCTCCATTTCTGATAATTCCTCACCAGCAGCCATCTTTTTTTCAGCAATCGCCTTCGTCTTAAGACCCTGCTCGTTTATATCTTTAAAGGTTTCAACAGAAGCCTTATAAGCGTCACTTGTTGTATAAAAGAATAATTCATCGAGAAAAACTTTGGTTGCAATTCTGTCGTTGTATTTTTTTGCAATAATTCTATCCTCAGCATGTTTATGCGTATAAACAATTGAATTGGCAAATACTCTTTTTGCTTCTTCTGTCATATAATCTGGAGAGCCAGCAAATCCCCATAAAAAGAAATTTCCATGACGACCAATTGCAACTGCAGTTTTTTGCTTGTCGCATTCGCCACTCGAAATCATTTCTGCATCAGGCGAATCTTCAAATCCCCATCCACGAGCAACCATCCCAATACGATACCCTTTGCCATCGTGATAACCTTCAGTATTTACTTCCCACATTGGAATCTCCGCAGGCATATCAAGACCATCGTAATAATGAAAAATAGGTGATGGCGTTGGTCTGTTTTTAATGGTAAGATCTACTTTAAAAGGTCCTTTAAAAATTGCATGATTAAATTTTGTATGATGTGCATAACGATTCAAACACAAGCAATACCAATCTAATTTTGAACCTAACGACTTTCCTAAGCGAGCGGCAGGATGACCCATAAATACTGATGGTCGATTAAAACCCTCAGGCAGGTAAACTGCAGGTTCAAATTTTAATGTTTTTCCTGTTTTAGGATCTTTTTCATATACCATCTCTTTTAATGGTTTCACCACCTCATCAAAAATAGTAATGTCAAAATTATCTGATAAATCAGCTGTATATTCTCTGGCATCAACACTTTCTACCTTTGCAAAATACAGATTCAGATAATCCATAAAAGCAGGCATACGTGTTTTATATTCTTCTTTAAAACGCTCCGATGAAGTCCAACCCATAGAAGATTTTGCAGACATTTCTTTCGCTGGACTATAGCCAACATACAATACGCTTATATCTTGTTTTTTTTGTGCCTGTGTACAAAGTACAAATGTCAAAATGACAAACAAGCTCAATACCTTTCTAATCATAACTATATATTTTTTTCGTTATTAGTTGGTGTATTCAATATCTACACATACCAAAATAAGGTCGTGGTATAATAAGGTTCTAATCTGATATAATGACACAAGGCATGTGCTTAATCAGTATTAAAAGGGGGTGGTAAAGTCTCGGGAAATAAAATTCTCTGAAGAAAAAACACCAGATGCCTAGATACAATCCTAGTGCACCTGGTGTTTATATTAGGTATGAGTCATTAAAAAATGATTCACTTTTTAATCAATTAATAAGTGTTTTGCTTTATAGCTCCATTCGAAGCAACAATATCCTCCTCAGGAATTGGAATAGCAAATCTTCTTGAGTTAGGTTCAAGAGTATAGGTTTTGTTTTGACCTTCCAATATTTGCCCAATATTGTATTCATAAAAGTCACGAGTAATTGTTACATCATCTGAAGAATCGTCATTAGAATTGTAACGTCTCACATCCATCCATCTTGAAGTAAATGGTAATTCTCTGCGACGTTCTTCCAATATCTTTCCTATTGCTTCAGCCTTACTTCCCGCTGTTAAGTTAATATTCCCAGCCATTCTAACTGCTCTTAGTTTATTCACAGTATTCAAAGCTACATTATAATCTCCATTTCGAGCTTCACACTCAGCTTTAGTTAACAGCATTTCGGGCACAGTAGGACCAGAAGCGATAACTTCTTCTCCAAAAAAGACATATCCTGGTCTAGAAAAATTCACATCCTGGTTTACATCCCTCACGAAAGAATAATCTTCTACAATATGATATCTGTATCTTAAATCATTTGTTTGATCGTAACTTGCCAATAGATCCTCTGATGGACTATACCAAGCAAAACCATTTCTTAGAAATTTATAAACATATAATTCCTTCCATTTTGTTTTATTAGCGTCACTAGGTTCGTCATAAAGATATGGCAACTGTGGATCAATAGTCTGCCCTTGAATAGTTACAGAATAATCAATATCAGAATAACGCATTTCTGTATTGTAATCAACCAAATCAGAATGAAGTGCCAAAGCCGCATCTGCATACTTTAAAGCATTAGTGTAATCATTCATCGCAAGGTAAAATCTTGCAGCAAATGCATTTACGCCAGCATCACTTGCTCTCCATGTACGATTCTTGTCTTCAAAACCTTTTTCCAATTTCACATCTAAAGTTAAGGCTGCATCAAGATCAGCTTTAATAAAGTTATAGGTTTCTTCTAAACTTGCTCTCTCCAACGATTCTTCAAAACTAGTCGTTTTTCGAAGAGGCAATCCAAGTTCATTCAAGTTAGCCGCAGAATAAGGTAGACAATATGTATTTACTAAATTAAAATACATATAAGCTCTCCAGAAATGTGCCTCAGCAGAAAGCTGTTTCTTTTCCTCCTCTGTACCACTAACCTCTTCTAAATAATACAAAACAGAGTTGATTACAAATATTCTTTTGAATTCACTAGTCCAATAGCTATCTCCACTAGTTGCCATAAGCTCTTCATCCCATAGTCCCCAAGCTATCTGCCCACTAATTGCATAAGCACCTGGCTTTACAGCCACCAATGCCTTATCAAAACCATAATCATCAGTTCCAAAAATATAAGTATAATTTCTTTCCATAGAATCATCTCTATCACCAATAATCAATGCTTCTAAGTCCTCTATTGTACTTGGAACCACCGAACTAGATTTACTAATTGGCTCATCGAGGAAAGATTCACATGCCGTAAATAAAAGACAAACGGCCATGATAATTGAAAATTTCATATTTAATGTTTTCATCAATTTAAATTTTACAGATTAAACTTAACTCCGAAAGTATAACTCTTTTGAGGCTTAATAGTTCCATATCGATACTCAGGATCTTCATCATAATCGTTAAATAGAATTGTACCTAAGTTATTCCCTTGTGCATAAACTCTAAGAGATTTCAAACCTATTTTATTACAAAGATTTTTTGGAAGATTGTAAGTCACATTTACTTCCTGAAGTCTAATATGTGATGCGTTTTCCACTACATAATCCATTTGGGCTGCATTACTCCCCCAACGAAAGAAATTTGGCGTATTTTGCCCTTCAGGTGACATTGGGATCATATCTGAACCATCTGATGCGGAAACCTCTGAGTAGTATTTATTTACGGCACCATGTCCCCAATACTTACCCATTGAAGGATAATTAAAAGGTGTTCTTTTAAATTTGTGACCAAATTTCCCAACAAGGTTAAAACTGAAATCAAAATCATATATTTTAAAGCTGTTTGAGAATCCAGCCCAATAAGGAGCCACAGTAGTACCAACATCTTTTAAGTACGTATGTGCATTTGCACTTCTTATATACGATTCTACACTAATTTTATCCCCATCAGGACCATAAAATGCAGGTGCGAAATAGGGTGAAGCATCTGAACCAAAATTAGACATTCCTGCATATTCCTTTGCCCATAGGGCATTGGCATTTTTGCCTTCCATATATGCAGATGTGCCACCGCCTAACAATTCATATTCAAAGTAATTTGTCTTGGCGAACGTTTTAATTTCATTCTTATTGTATGAGAATGTCGCATTACCAGTCCAAACGATATCTCTTCCCAGAATTGGAAGTGTAGTTCCCAGTTTTAATTCAATACCACGATTCAACATCTCACCATAATTCAGTTTTACAGTCTTAGTTCCATAAGCGGATGGAATTGACTTATTAACAACTAGATCTGTACTTTTCTTGTTATAAAAATCGATTGTACCATATAATTTCCCTTTTAACACAGAAAAATCCACAGCAATATCAAGTTGAGCTGTCTTTTCCCAACGTAATGTAGGATTTCCATAACTACTTATCTCAGATGATAATTCTCCTGTATAAGGATTTGGTGTTGTATTAATATCAACTAATGGTTTAAAAGATGTTGATCTGTCAATATTACCATTATATCCAAATGTTGATCTAACATTTAATCGGTCTAGCCAATCAACTTCTTTCATAAATGACTCCTTATGCATTTGCCATGATCCACCAATAGACCAAAATGGCGAATAACGATACTTTGGATCATCGGTAATCATATTAGATGCATCGGTTCTAACACTCGCAGAAAAAGTATACTTATCATTATAGGTATATGAAGCAACACCATACAATGAGAAAAAACGATCTTGAGTAGATGTGTATTTATTAGTATACTTCATTAAGCCCGGCAAGCTGCGCGCTGAATACATCCAAGGAATAATGTTTGATACAGGCAAATGCGGGAAAATACCTACACTTAAATTATTATCATTATATCCAAATGTATTCGGGTTTTTAGTTGTATTAATCTCTTTAGATAAGGTTTCAGTACCAATTAAAGCATTAATCGAATGTTTTTCATTAAAAGTGCGATTAAAAGAAAGCTGATTACTTAAGAGAGTTGACTTCACTTCATACAAATGAGCATTGGGACCATTAAATCCAGACCCCTCTAAGTATAACATTTCGCCTAATGGTAAATTTGGATCAGGTGAAACATTTGAGTCTCCATTCCAAGTCGAAGTTCTATTAATTAGATCCCTAACAAAGAAGGTATTCTCATTATAAAGAGCTCTGTCTCTTTTAGTATAACTTTCGTATTGTACCTTCGAATTAAACTTTAGGCCTTCCATTAACTTCAGAGTCAGTCCTGCCTGTAATCTAGCATTAAAATCCTTAGAAGTTCTTTCTCTGTTTTTAATTTCAGTAATCGGATTATAAGAAAAATCCGAATAAGGAAAAATCTCTTGAGGAAGATTATCAACCACTGGCTTTAAATATTTTAAGTGGTTCAAATCATTTAAACTGCCATCTGCATTAACCAACATATCATATGGAGCCAGCTTATTTATCTCAGCCAAATCGATACCATTGGTAGTTCTCGTTCCAGATTGAATCATTCCAGAGAAATCAAAATCCATCCATTTGGTAATTTTAGCATTGGTCTTGTAATTTACCATGAATTTATTGTTCTTATTTTCCTTAAAATAGTCTTTTGCCTCCTCGTACATCACAGACATTCTATGCTGAATTGCTTCACTACCACCAGAAATATTGATATTGTGCTGCTGAGTTATCGGAGTTTGAAGTAAATAATCTTCAATTTGCTTTCTATTATCTAAACTAGCCAACCTTGCTATTTCAGGATTATTATCAAGCCCGTCAAAAACCATCGTATTAATTCCTTGCGATTGTCCATATTGAAATGAGTAAGGTGAAGCCGTAGGAAGACCACCCCTTCCAAAGAAATTAGATTCAACAGCTTCTTTTTCCCATGCAATTCGATCGGCCGAAGATCCTTGTTGTCTTGCGTAATCAAGATCAAGTTTAGGAGAAAACTTCATAAATGAAGATACATCAACATTTACTTGTCCCTTTTTAGCTTTTTTAGTTGTAATTACAATTACACCATTAGCCGATCTTGCTCCCCAAATAGAAGCCGCCGCAGCATCTTTCAACACTGTAACAGACTCAATATCGTTAGGATTAATAGTGGCGAATGGATCAAACTTAAAGTTATTACCATCAGTATTATCCCAATCATCTTCGTCCTCTTGAGTTAATGGAAATCCATCAATTACAATAAGAGGTTTGGCCTCTGCAAACAGACTTGATTGACCACGAATCTCAAAATCGACACTACCATCAGCATTAACAGTAGCCTGTACACCAGCCATTTGACCAACCAATCGTTCTGAAATATTAGAAGATGGTTTATCAATCTGAGCACTACTCACTTTTTCAAATGAACCAGTGGCTCTTTCCTTTGATAGAGTTTGGTAACCTGTAACAACTACCTCAGCCATCTGCTCCGAATCATATAGCAAAGTAACATCTTGTATCTTTTGCTGCATAATACTAATTTCCTGCGGTAACATTCCAACAAAAGAATAAACCAATATTGGATTAACTACATCTAACACCATGGTATACTCTCCATTAATGTCAGTTGCCATACCTATATTTGTACCTTTTATTACAACAGAAACACCTGGAAGAGGAATACCATCTTTATCGGTAACCTTTCCTTGTATGGTTTTCTTTTCTTGCTCTTCCTTAACAACAGGCAAAGGTTTTTTATAAGAAACAATCACCACATCACCGTCTGTATCATATACAAATGGTAATTCATGAAGAACTATCTCCAAACATTCTTCTAAACTTGCTGATTCCAAATCAACTGATACTTTATATCCCTCAACATCATCGTAAGAAAATACAAAGTCATAATCTGTCTGTTCTTCTATCTTTTGTAAAGCTTCAGAAAGTTCAACTTCTTGAAGTTTTAAATTAGAGATGATCATTTGTGAATTTACACGTCCGTAAGATGTTAGTAAACTCATCAATAAAACCATTTTTAATACAGTAAGTCTCATAAGCCACTGTCGGGTTTTCTCCCTATTCCAAGATGGAATAAGGTGGGTTAGTTTTTTTTTCATAAATTTGTAATGATGATTAAACAATTGCTCATCCCTCCAAGGATGAACGGTTATTTTAGGGATAGCTCCAACTATCCCTTTTTTATTTGATTCATTTTAACGTTGTACATCAGATACAACAATTACATTCCCATTAACTTCTATTGAAATTCTGCCAGTCTGCTCCAACCTACTGACGATGTAATTAAATTCCTGATTTCTATCCGCTCTCATTTTAAACTGATAATCCTTCACATCCGGATTTTGATAGAACACTTTAAAATCATACCATCGTTCCAGCTTCAAAAGAATATCTTCTAATCTTTCTTTTTTGAAATAGAAATAGCCATCGCGCCATGCAATGTATTTCTTTACATCAACCTTAGATACGCTAATTTTATTCTCACCTTGTTTCCGATTGGCATTCTCTCCTGGCTTCAAAAGAATTGCTTCTTTTGAAAAATCCTGATTTAAGGCAACACTACCTTCAACCAAAGTAATGTTCAAGTCTTCGCTTGGATAAGAGCTTACATTAAACTCCGTGCCCAATACTTTTGTATACACTCCATTTGTTTTTACGATAAAGGGATGATTAGCATCTGATTTTACATCGAAATAGGCTTCTCCTGTTAATTCTACCACTCTTTCTTTTTGATTGAAGTGTACAGGATATTTAAGCTCTGATTCCGAATTGATCCACACCTTGGTTCCATCAGATAGCACAATTTGATATTCGCCCAAACGCGGAACTTTTAGCGTATTGTACTTGTTGGCCAATTCAGGTTTCGACATGGCAAGTGCATCGCTAGAATACTGAATTACATTGCTAGAATCTGTCTGTATCTTCACGCCAGATTGATCGGCAATGGATCTTATTTCTCCTTCTTCCAATTTGTATTCCTGTCCCGAGGAGGTAATCAATACTGCCCGTGCATTTCCTTTTTCGATACTCACTTCCTGTGCCATTTGCAGCGGGTCTCCAATAAAATACTCAAAAGTCAGCAGTGTTGAAATTGAAGCGATTAAAACAATACTTGCAGCAGCAATCCACATTTTTAGTTTTTGCTGTTTCCTGTGCAGTTTGGAATTTAACTTGCTCCACTCCCAATTTGCTTTAGGAGCATTAATTTTTTCAAGTTTTAATCCAGCTTCTTTGTATTTCCTAAATTCCTCATACAAATCCAACATTTCATTATTGTCCTTGTACTTATTCAAGAAATCAGATAAATATTCTTTCGGAGCCTGAAGAACCTGAATGACCTCTTCTATTTTATCGTGATTGTAATTCATCTTTATATTAATGTAATGATGTGATTTTCTATCCACTTACACTACTAACACAAGAAGAAATTAATATGGGTGAATAAAAACGAAAAAAAGATGATTTTAGGATTATTTTGAAGCAGCTCCGGAAGCTATCGAGGCTAATGGCACCAATGTTTAGGTCAAAGGAAAATTAAATTGCAGAAGATTATAAATTATAACAATCAGCCTCTATATATTTCTACCCCTTACTCTTTTTTAAATAGAAGAAAGAACAACAATGATTCTTTGTCTAAATCATTCCTCAATCTTTTTAAGGAGCTTTTTACATGAGTCTTAATGGTATTAACGGAAACGTTTAATTCCTCTGCGGCTTCTTTATAGCTTAAATTTTCGATAAAGCATTTGGTAAACACCTTTCTTCCCTGTTCGGGCAATTGCTCAATGGCTTTCATGATTTCTGCCATTACAGGCTCATAGTCTCTGAATTCATCTTGCCCTGCATTAGTATGCTTGGCTCTGTCGATGTACTTTTGTTCCACTTCTTGCTTTTTCAAATGATTTAAACACCTATTTTTTACGACCCGATAGAGAAATGATTTTATGGAGTAAGAAACATCCAACTTCTTCCGTCTGTTCCAGATTTCTTCAAAAGAATCATTAACCAAATCTTTAGCCAATTCATCATCGTTCACAATGCTATAAGCATAGTAAAACAAACTGTCATAATTTTCTTTAAACAGTTCTTCAAAATTGGTTTTATTTAGCAGTAATCTCGACAAATTGCGTTAACTAGTATTTTAGAATATTCAAATCCCTACCAACTTACACAAGAAAATTTAAAAATGGGTGAAGGAAAATATTTTTTTATAGAAAAAATTGTCTTTACGACTACCTGCAGCCTGTATCCAATTATTTTGTGATAAAGGAATTATCTGTAAAAACAAAAGCCATCCCTGCGGATGGCTTCATTCTAATTCAGAAATACTAATTACGATTACATGCTCTCGATTTCTTCTTTCAATTTAGTAACGCGAGCATCACTAGGTGCTCCCTTAGCCTCACTTTGTGAAATAAAGGTATTGATGTTTTGTAATGCTTTTGCTTTGTTATTTTGCTTTTTATACAAAGAAGCTAAACAGTAATAACCAGCCAACATTTCACTATCTTCTTTCAATAAACTTTCAACAGCAGTAATTGCTTTTCCGTAAATTCCAGCACTTTCGAAAGCTGGGTCCATAGAAACTCTGTAAGTAGCATTAATAATCATACTACTTCCCATTCTCTTATTGGTTTCCATTGTGTTTTTTGCTGCTTCAATCTGCTTATCGAACCAAGTGCCATATTCTTTATGAGCCATGTAGTAAGTAGAATACCAATTATCCTCCATTCGTTGTTGTTGCGGAGAAGAGAAATCTTTCTTCGCCTTAGCAATAGCATCTTTTAGTTCTTCTAAACTGCCATTTGTTGCAACATCACCAACATATTTATTAATGGTACCTCCTATAACCGCATCATAACTTTCTTGCCCAATTCCCTCTGTAGCAATAATTGCATCTTTGTTTGCAACAAGGTATTTATAAGCGTCAGTTCCAAAATCAAGTGCTTCAGAATAAGCAATAATAGTGAAAGCCTCTACACTTCCTAATTTTTCTTTAGGACAGTTTGCAATAAAATCTTTACCTACAGGCGCTAGTTCTTCTGTTTTGTATGCAGATTGTAATGCTTTCACATATTGAGCGATAAATTTCGGATTACGTTCTCCATCAGCATATCTTTTTTCAAGAGCTCCAATTTGCTTTGATGGATCACCTGCAATTTTAGCTTCTTCAATTAATCCTGCAGCATCGCCACCACCTACTTTCGTGTGTACTACTTTACCATTTGCATCCATAAAAAGTAAGGTTGGAAAAGCTTTAACTCCATATTTCTTTAGAAGCTCAATTCCTTCTCCTTTTTCCATATCCATTTTAATGCTCACAAAATTGGCATTAAAATAATCACCAACTTCTTTTTGAGGAAATACATTCTTCGACAACATTTTACATGGACCACACCAAGTGGTGTAACAATCCATAAAAACCATTTTATTTTCTTTTTTAGCTTTAGCCAATGTTTCGACAAATGTTCCATGCTCGAATGCAATTCCTTGAGAAAATACACTACTACATAAAAACAATGCTACTATTACTCCTAGTACTTTTTTCATTTTGAGTTTAATTTTAAAGGTGTTAGCCTAGTTTAAATTTCAAATTATACTCTTAAGACAATCTTTTTCAACAAATGAGTGAATGAAGATTGATTTTTTAACCTTAATTAACCTAAGTGTAAATAATGAAAACCCAAAATATTTTTTTAGCACAAAAAAAGGCCAACTATAAAGTCGGCCTCATATCTATTTTATCTGCACAAATTTATTCCCAATCAAGAATAACTTTTCCACAATTTCCTTCTTCCATAATATCGAAACCTTTTTGGAATTCGTCTGCTTTAAAACGGTGAGAAATCATTGGAGAAAGATCCAAACCACTCATTAACATTTGCTCCATTTGGTACCATGTTTCGTACATTTCACGACCATAAATTCCTTTTAACTGAAGACCTTTAAATATAATATCGCTCCAATTCACTTTTGTTTGCGAAGGAAGTATTCCTAGCAATGAAATCTTACCTGAATTGTACATGTGAGAAACCATATCGTTAAAAGCAGCCGGCGCTCCAGAACATTCCAATCCGATATCAAATCCGATCATTCCCAATTCCTTAATTACATCATCTAAGCTTTCTTCCATAGGATTTACAACACGAGTTGCACCCATTTTCTTAGCTAATTCGATTCTGTAAGGATTTGTTTCTGTAGCAACAACATAACGTGCTCCAGCAAATTTAGCAATCGCTACAGCCATCGAACCTATTAAACCAGCACCTGTAACCAAAACATCTTCACCAATAACTGAAAACGAAAGCGCTGTGTGTGTTGCATTTCCAAATGGATCCATAATGGCCAACAATTCATCCTCAATCTCGTCGCTCATTTTCATCAAATTTGCTGATGGTATGGCAGCATATTCAGCAAAAATTCCATCGATATTTACGCCAATACCAACTGTGTTCTCACATACATGTTTACGTCCGCGACGACAGTTACGGCAGTGTCCACAGGCAATATGACCTTCACCAGTTACGCGGTCTCCAACTTTAAAACCAGTAACACCTTCTCCCATTGCAGCAACTTCACCAACATATTCGTGGCCAATAATCATTCCTGGTTTAATGGTATTTTGCGCCCATTCATCCCATTTGTAAATGTGTAAATCGGTACCACAAATAGCTGTTTTTCTAATTTTTACAAGAACATCGTTTACTCCAACTTTAGGAATATCAACCTCTTCCATCCACATGCCTTTTTCAGCTTTGGATTTTACTAGAGCTTTCATTTTTGCCATGGTTTCTTTGTATATAGTTGTTTGTTTAAATACTTTTTATCATGATCTACGCCATAAGGCTAGTCTATTGCAAAGTAAAAAAACTTGCCTATAAAATCAACACATTGGTATGCGATTAAGTAAATTAAACTGAATGAGGATAGATCGCAACACGCGAACCGTAATATTTATTGGAAACTAGCTGAATCAGCAACAAATATTACTCTAAAAAGGCAATTTCTAAATAATTAAAACCGAGATCACCATTAGAATACATTTTTCCTGCTCTCAGAATGCGGTCTCTTGAAATATCACAAATTTTATGGAAGTTCATATTGTAGGCATCACTCCCTATCGGAACTTCCTCATTATTTTGAATGCAAATAAAAGTACGATTGGTTCCATCCCTTTCATTGAGCTTAAAAATGGCATGAGCACTTGATGCTGAACCTGCAAAAACGTCCAAGACAGAGTCCTTAGGACCTGTTAATTGCTCAAATAACTTCACCAATAAATCTGTCGGTTTTGGATATTTAAAAGGCAATCCCTCTGGATATAATTCTTTTAATTCTCTTGTCCCTTTGGAAGTTGGAATATCAGAAATAATAGATGAAATTGGCTTGTTTGTATTTTTTAGTTCGGAAATGTATTTCTTCAACAAAAATCGTTTTCCTTTTTCTTTTGGAAAAACAATTTTCTCTGAATTTCCCCATTCTCGCACACGCTTTTCAGCAAAAGCCCAATATCTTCCTACTGGCGGAAGGTACTCCTCTCCGGTATAAGGATTAATGATTGGGAATTGTGAATTTGAATTGCCACTGGCTGCTGTCGGATTATCTGACATCCACAAACCATTGGGATCATTATCAGGATTTTTATAGGCAGACAGATCTTTTTCTTCTCCCAGAAATTTTATCTTTTTTGCTTCCTTTGCATAAACTAAAATATACTCATGGTTATTGGTGTATAAATTAGCAGAATCATTAACCATTGTACGGTTAAGCCAAACAAAACAAGCCACAAAATTCTCTTCTCCAAAAATCTCATTGCAAAGCAATTGTATGTTTGCTTTTTCACTTTCATCAATTGATATTACTACACAACCATCGTCTGTCAACAATTTTTTAGACAGTAATAGTCTTGGGTAAATCATATTCAACCAATTGGTATGAATTTCACCACTTTCCAATTGATTTTGCAGCTTAGAATTTACACGTCCAATTTCAACTTTATCCAAATACTCCAGATACTGCTTCGAACGAATTTTGAATCGATCATTATAGGCAAAAGTCTTTCCTGTATTATAAGGTGGATCAATGTAAATTAATTTTATTTGCTCTTGATAATCTTCTTGTAAGATTTGCAAAGCATCCAAGTTATCACCTTCAATCAGTTGATTTTTACTTTTGTTCGGATGCAATGATTTTTCTTTATTCAAGATTAATCGACCAACATTCTTATTTTCCTTTTGAAATGCTGATACATCTTTACCAAGCCATGACAAACCGTAATTCGCCTCATCGATTACAGCATCTGAGCCAAGAAAACTCTTCAATTTTAAAAGATCCAACTTCCCCTCTTCAAACACTTCCGGCAGTAAGCTTTTTAATTCCTTAATTGTTTTTTGTTTCTGGTAAAAAGAGAGTAGTTTTTTTTCTTTGGTCATAAGTGCATTACGTTTTTAAGCTTATAACACAAACCTACAAATTTTACTGCTTGAATAAAAACAATCAGTTCTGATTCAAAAATAATGGTTTATGCAATTGATACTGGTATAATATAATGCATTCAAAGAAAAATGCAACTACCAAACTACCATCAAAGAATGCATTTTAGGAACCAAAATCTGCAAATAGCTTGCAAATTGAAAGAACTAAATTTTTAGAGTGCTTACAATTCACCTTTTAAGCTTTCTGCTCATTGAGTTTTTGTTACCTTTGCGCCATGCAAGAAAAAAACGAGGAAATTCAGAAAATACTAAAGCGCTTATCAATTCAAAAATTGAATGAGATGCAATTAGAATGTGCTAAATCATATGAAAAGGATTGTGATTTACTACTTACATCTCCTACCGGATCTGGAAAGACCTTAGCTTTTCTATTGCCTATGCTTGAACAGCTAGACTCTGAGGTTAATGGCGTTCAAGTTTTAATCTTAACTCCTGCTCGAGAACTTTCTTTACAGATAGAGACTGTTTTTAAAAGTATGGGAACTAATTTCAAGGTAAATTGTTGTTATGGAGGGCATCCAATGTCTACGGAAAAAAACAATTTAAAAAATCCTCCTGCTGTTTTAGTAGGTACTCCGGGAAGAATTGGAGATCACATTCGTCGTAATAATTTTGATTGTAGTAACATCAAAACTTTAATTTTAGATGAATTTGATAAAGCCTTAGAATTAGGTTTTCAGAGAGAAATGAAGGAAGTTACTTTGTCACTACCTGAAAATATAAAGAAAGTGTTGACTTCTGCAACCAATCAAATAGAGATTCCTGAATTTGCAAAACTAAATTCCCCAATTTATTTAGACTTTAGCCCAAAGACCAAACCAATGGCTTTGGCTCAGAAAAAAGTTATTTCGGTTGAAAAAGATAAGCTTGCTGCTCTTTTTAATTTAGTGTGTCATCTCGATAGTCAGACTAGTTTAGTGTTCTGTAATCATAGAGATGCCGTTGAACGAATTGGAAAACACTTTTTAAATGAAGGTATTCAATGTGATATTTTTCATGGAGGCTTGGAACAGGACGAGAGAGAAAAGGCCCTGTTGAAATTCAGAAATGGTAGCCACAACCTCTTAATCGTTACCGATTTGGCATCAAGAGGATTGGATATTCCTGAAATTAAAAACGTAATTCATTATCAACTGCCAAGAGTAGAAGAAGCTTTTGTTCATAGAAATGGAAGAACTGCTCGAATGAATGCAGAAGGAACTTCTTATTTGGTGCTTGCTGAAGAAGAAAACACACCTGATTTTATTCCTGAAGACATTGAGATTCTTGAATTATCGGATGAATTACCTCTTCCTTCGCAACCAGCATGGGAAACTCTTTATGTAAGTCTTGGTAAAAAAGAAAAAGTTAATAAAATAGACATCGTTGGCTTCTTTTGTAGAGTCGGAAATCTTAAGAAAGACGAATTAGGAAAGATTGACGTTCTAGATCATTCTACTTTTGTTGCTGTAAAAAGAGGATTAGGCGAAAAATTGGCTCGCAGATTAAATAACGATCGAATTAAAAAGAAAAAAGCTAGAATTCAAATTTCGTACTAGCCATTAGCTAATCACGAAATATTTTATCTAAAAACCCCATAAACCTATTTTTAGAGCCAGATTCTGTTGAAGGATCTGGCTTTTTGGTTGAAATCATTCTGTACATATCAGTCCAATCAAGCAATCCTCCAATATTTCGATCATCGATATACAAATCGGCATAAATTTTTCGGCTAATTGTATCATCAAACTCTTCTTCAGGGAAATTGCTATTCACAGAGTAGAATTCTAATCCTCTATTTTCGCAAAAATCAACCGCCTCAAAAAGCATATCTCCTGTTCTGTATGTCCACAAAATAAGTTGGTGCCCTTCCTGCTGTAAGGCAAGTAGACTCTCAATTGCAAAAGGAATTTCTGCACCTATTTCAGGATATTTGTGTTGCACAATCGTGCCATCAAAATCTACAGCAATAATCATATAGAGGAAGTTTGAGAAACAATATGTAATAAAAATATGGAATTATTTCGTTCTTTTTCAATGAATAGCAAACAAAAAAATGGCCTGAATAATAATTCAGGCCATTCTTTATTTAGTTACTCGAGACTTTTTCCCAAAGTCTTTTCACAACTCCAGGCGATTCATCCTCGTAATAATATCCATTTCCATTCGCTCCAGTACCGAACTTACCATAGGTTCCATTCACCGCTACGTCGTTCAATACAAGTGATACATTTGATAAAGTTTTTTTAGCGGCTATCTGATTTACAAAATCAATTTGATCGCGATGACTAAAGCCTTGGCGAAAAACAAATAAATTAGCATCGACATACTTCCCAGTAATAATGCCATCTGTAACCATGGAAAGCGGTGCATTATCAATAAAGATGTAATCGTATTTACCTTTTACTTCAAGTAAAAAGCGCTCGAATCTACCATTTTCTAATAACTCAGCAGGATTTGGCGGTACTGGTCCAGAAGTAACACAGAATAGATTATTTATAGGTGTTTTCTGAATAATCTCACACCTTGTGCTATGATTGATCAGGTACGTACTCAAACCTATCTTATTGTTTAAATCAAAGGCAATATCAACCTTAGGTTTTCTTAAATCAGCTCCGATTAGCAATACCTTTTTGTTATTCATTGCCACGATAGTTGCCAGATTAACTGTGGTAAAGGATTTTCCTTCTTCGGGAACAGTCGAATGAATGCCAATAATTTTGGTTGGATTATCAGGCAATACATAATTCAAATTTGTCCGTAAAGTCCTAAAAGATTCTGAAATAGCCGATCTTGGATGAGAAAAAACAGGTACCGCTTCGTTGTAATTGTTATGTGCTAAACTACCCATTATTGGCAATTGAGTTTTTTTCATCAGCTCCTCTTTACTCTGAATATTATCATTAAAAAACTCTTTTAAAATGATAATCAAAAAAGGCAAACCAATTCCCAAAAACATACCAATAAGTAGATTGATAGCTGTTTTGGGTTTTATTTTTACAATAGTAGCCAATCGTGCTGGATCGATAATTTGAGAATCGGAAACATTAGAAGCTTTTGCAATTGCGGCTTCTGCTCTCTTTTTCAATAGGAAAGTATAAAGCTCATTGTTGAGATCGAAATTCCTTTTCATGCTCACCAACTTCTGCTCATTTTTAGGCATACGAGCCAATTGCCCTTTCACCTTTTCCATTCTTCCACTCAAGCTTTGAACTTCAATTCGGGAGTTAGCAACCATGCTTTGCAAATTCTCCTCTAAACTTTGTTGCATCAGCTGAATTTCCTTATTCAAAATTACCAGGCTTGGATTTTTAGCCTGAACACTGTATGACAACACCTCTCTTTTCCCATACAAATCGGTCAATTTCGAAACTAAAGCATCTAAGGAAGGATCTGTAATTCCTGATATGGATGGCGCAACAACTTGCTTCATCTGGTTCGCATCACCTAAATTTTGTGAGAGATTCTCATAGTAATCCAAAGTAATTTGAGCTTTGGATAACTGACTTTCTAATTCCCCCATTTTTGCAACCACAACACCTGCTTCCTGTCCCAAATCTACAATTCGATTTCTAGATCTGAAGTTGGTTACGCTTTGACCCGCCATTTGTAAAGAATCAACAATTCCGTCTAGTTGAGAATCAATAAAACGAACTGTTCTTTCAGATTTCTTATTTTTCTCAATCAATCCAAATTGGATGTATACCCAATTCAGTTCATTCAAATAATCAACTCCTCTTGAAGGCTCACTATTGTCAACTCTTAAATGAATTAATTCTGCTTTTTTCTCAGCAACACTTATGGTCATACTCTCCATGTACGCAAGTGTTAATTGATCTAAGTTATTAAATACGAAATAGTAATTCTCATTCAGATTCTTCTTCCTTTGTTTTTTCTTTACCAGAAAATGGAAATATTTATTCTTAAATGGTCTATCGAAAAATGCAATTTTCTCGAACTTAAGATCTATTTCTTCACCCTTATATTCAGCTTTTCCATCCACACTTATTCGATAAGTATGATCATCAATTTGAACTATTGAGATTGGTAATTTCGTAAGATTTCTTCCTTCTAGTTGCACTAGTTCAAATGGTTCATTACGATACATTCCCTTACTCGAAAACAATTGCTTTTTGAACCAGGAATGATTCCAAGCCAAATTTTCCATTGCCTTACGATTTAGAGTATACGACTTAAGAATTTCCACATGATTCTGTATGTTGGCTTTATCTTGAATTTTATAACCATCAAACATACTTTTAGCACTCGTTTCTTCCGCATCAACATGAATCAAAAGTGAACTCCTCATCATGTAAACAGGATTAGAATACTTACTGATAAAATAGGCCAGTAAAATTCCTAATGCTCCACAAACTGCAAACACCTTCCATTGCGATAGCAGTCGGTAAAGAAATTCCTTCACATCAGGACCATCCTTTTTTTCAAAGTAGTCCATTACATCATCTACATATTTCATAGAGATCTATTTTTTGTTAGAATAATCACCAAGCAACATCGCTTAATTAGTTATTATTAAACTTGTTATCAATACTGCAGTAGATACAGTAGAAAGCAAGAGGCTATATATAGCCGAATTCATATTTGTATTTTTTATTTTATGCGGCTCAACGTACACTACATCATTAGGCTGCAAAAAGAAAGCTTCTGATTTCAAAAAATTCTTTTTCGTTAAATCAAGACGGTATGTTTGACTTCTATCTTCTGTTGTACGCATCACCAAAACACGATTAATTTTTGCATAATCAGTAATGCCATTCGCCATACTTATTGCTTCCAAAACGGTTAAACTACTGTTGTAATTGTAATAGACGCCAGGAGTTGTTACCTCTCCCATTACACTTACTTTGTAATTTAATAATTTTACTCTTACACTCGCATCTTTTAGGTATTCGTTTGCTCTTTCTTGTACCTTAGACTGAGCCTCTGCTTGTGTCAATCCGGCAATTCCAACACTTCCCAAAATAGGAAGCGAAATGTTCCCTTTCGAATCGACCAAATAACCATTTAAATACTGGTCTGATTGCTGACTATACAGCTGCTGAGATCCTTGCTGGCCTCCCGTGCTTTGAGCAGGATTATACAATTGATTAACTTCAGGGTTTAATGATTTAATACTCACAAATAAATTATCATTGGTCCTGATTCGATAATCAGGAATTTTCGTTCCATATTCCGGAGCCAATATTTCAGCCTCAACATCCTGTAGATAAACTAATTCCTTTTTCGATCGACAGGAAATGATGCTCATTACTATAATGAGTCCCATTAAGAGTAAATACTTTTTTTGCATGGTCTTGGTTTTTTTGGTTTATTATTTAATAATTATAGAGGGATTAATACTATTGACCTTCACCAGTGAACACAACTTTAATGGTGCTGATAAATAATATTAAATCTAATTTTAATGACCAGGTATCGATGTAAAGCATATCCAACTTCATCCATTCCTCGAAAGGAATGTTGTTTCGACCGGATACTTGCCAAATACATGTGATTCCAGGTTTCATACTCAATCGTCGGCGTTGCCAACGTTGATATTGTTGAACTTCTGAAGGAATAGGTGGTCGAGGTCCAACAATCGACATTTCACCTTTTAAAACATTAAAAAATTGTGGTAATTCATCGAGCGAAGTCTTGCGCAAAAAACGACCAACCCGAGTAACCCTAGGATCATTCTTTATTTTAAAAACCGGCCCAGATTGCTCATTTTGACTTTCAAGCTTTACACGAAGTGCTTCGGCATTCATAACCATCGTTCTGAATTTCAAACAATAAAAGATTCTACCGTTTAGCCCAACTCGTCTTTGTCTGAAAAAAATAGGACCTCCATCTTCAATTTTTATAGCCACAGAAATTGCTAATAAAAATGGAGAAATCAGTGTCACAATAAGAAATGAAAAGAAAAAATCAAGAATCTCTTTTACCTTTAATGCGAAGTAGTTTTTCGTATTGTTTGCAAAGGTTAAGAATGGTAATTCTTTAAAGTAGGTAAGATGGGAACGCTGACTAACAACACTTAACAAATCGGAATACACTCTAAAAGTTACGCCAACTTCCGAACAGGCATAAATCAAAGCTCGTACTTCTTCATTATCAAAATTTCCTTTGCAATAAATAACCTCATCTACAACATTCGCATCAATTATTTCAGTTAACTGAAAATGCTCATGCAGAACACGCACATGAGATTCATACTTATTTTTAATTTGTTTACCATCAGACATTATTGCCCAAACATTATATCCCCAATCGCGAATAAACAACATCCGGTCGATAAAATGCAAATAGGACTCATCATCGGCAACGATTAAAACATTTCGCGTATTAAAACCCTTCCCTCTTATTAATTTAAAGAGTTTATAACTCAACATTCTAAATCCAAACAGAAGAATTAAGTTCAAACATGCGAATAGAGCTAGAATTAAAGTTGGTACTGATTCTGTTAAGAATAAGCTTCCTAAATACAGTAAACCTGAACTTAAGACTACTAAAGCAAAGTATTCTGCGAACAACTCAGAATAAGTCTTTACTCTGAGCATCTTACCAAGGTTTAATTCCTTTATTAGCGTATACCAAATGGCAATTATCAGCAAATAAATTGTGTTGTTATCGTGAACATCAATATTTATTGGCTTTAAAAATGTGTTGACTGCCCAAGCAACAACCCAATAACAAGCGACTGATAAACTTACTTGCACGAGGGTACTCAAACGAGCAAGGGTTTGTTCTCTTCCTTTAATCATGGTTGTAAGGTTTTAAAGTGAGTTTTAATTAAAAAAGCAGTTCGATTTTTTCTATTGATGGTTAGTCAATCTCAACTTGCTTTCTAAATATTTTCATGATGGTTGAGTTCATGAAAATTCATTCATCGTATAATCAAGAACTGTAAAATCATATTCTAACTAGTTCTCTGCTATTATTATCTCCGTAACTTCTCTTTTAGGATATAATAGATAAATAAGGTATTGGTTACCAGATACCTTTTCCACATTCTTTGTGGTTCTTGTAAAATTCTGTAGAACCATTCCAATCCTGCATTTTGCATCCAAACGGGAGCTCGTTTTACTTTTCCTGCTACCACATCAAAAGATCCTCCAACGCCCATAATAAATGGAACTTTTAATTGATCTTTATAGGTGCTTAGAAATATCTCCTTTGTTGGCGAACTGATTGCTACAAATAAAATATCGGCTTTCGATTCGGCAATTTGATCAGCAATAACTCCTTCTTCCTCTTTTTGGAAATAGCCATTTCGATAACCAGCTATTACTTCTTTTCCAAAAACAGAAGTGTACTTGCGAACTACCTCGGTAACGACCTCTTCTTTACCTCCAAAAAAGAATATTTTGTAGTTTTTTTCAGCTGCCAAAATCACTAATTCTTGCATCAAATCGACTCCTGAAACTCTTTCTGGCAAGGCTTCGCCCAACATTCCTGAAGCCCACACGACTGCCATACCATCAGCATTTATAATATCACTTGAAACAACCGACTCGTACAATTCTTCATCACTTTGCATGTTAACCAGCTTGGCTGCATTAACCACAATGTGCTGAATTGGCTTCTTATCCCTAATCGAATCATCTATTAAATGAAGGGTTTCCTCCATTGTTAGAACATCAACCGGCGAATTCATTATCGTAATTCTCTTTCTCATATTCCGGTGTTTTTAAGGTGGTTGCTAAGTAATTTGACAAGGCTAAAAACATCCAAGCCTGTGCCCATCGTATGTATGGAATCTTATTTTTTCCTCTTTTCCCTGATTGGAAATAGAAATATCCAGATTCATCTTGAAGATTACTTATTGTCCAATTTAAAACACGGTCGACTAATTCTTTATTCTGTTCAAAAACGTTTAAACTGCGAAGCGTAATTGGCAATTGTGCTGGACAATGAATGTCAATTGGATAAACCGAATTGGTATAATATTTTGGCGTTCCATCTTCCGAGAAAAAGTTCTTTAGATAGTAATCCAATCCTATTTGTATTTGCTGATCGAATGAAGAATCTTGTGCGTACTTTCTATACTCCGATAACGCTTCCAGATTAAAGCCTGTATGGAAATTATCAATCCATCGATGATAAGGCAAATTGCCATATGACCAGGAACCATCCTCATTTTGATGATTGATACAATACTGAACCGATTGTTTAGCACATGTAATCACCTCTTCATCTTTTGTGTAATGATAAATTCGAGATAACATTCTGCTTCCCAATAGCGAAGCATTGTAAACTTGAGTCTCATCTAAAGGTGAATAGGAAAAACAAAAATCGCCATTTCCGTCATAAGTCCGATTTAAATCCTTTAAAATAAAGTCCTTTATATTTATAGCTGTTTCTAATAATTTTTGATCGCCCAATATTTCGTAAGCATCTAATAATGCCGATCCAACATAAGTTGTAACAACGACCGATGGCGTTCCCTTGGGTTGAAAAAATGCTCGAGCTTGCCAGTCAAAGTTGTATCCCCAACATGGCCCCGACCAATTTTTCGATTGCAATTCCAATAACTTGTCACTTAAAAAACGAATCCGGGATCTTACTTCCTGTGTTCGATCGAATTGATAGAGCTTGCAATAACCACTAAGAAATAAACCAAGACCTTTAGGGTTATATGCTTTCTCAACTCTCGTAAGACCCCGGAAATTCATTGGGCTTTTTTTGAAAAATTGAATCCAAACCAATCGCATTAGCCTACTGTTTTTCACAAAAGGCATTGCCTGGAATAACCTAGAATTCAAACCATCATATGGGTCCCAGCCTTTATATTCTTGTTCTTCGACGTAAGTGCGAAGTTTTTCAAAGCTTTGTTTATACATTAAATTTGAAATTATTCTTAAAGCAAAATGGATAAAAACCTCTACTGAGGTAATTGGAGTAAAGAATTATTGTTGCTTAATTTTGTTCACTAAATCAGTAACGGTAACAAAATCTAGATTTTGTTTAGTCGATTGTTTTGCCAAAAAAAGCAAGGCATCATTGTAATAGAAATCTTTTGGATGACCCACCAAAACAAAAGGATGAAATAGCATTGCAGATTGCTTTTGCAGCTTTATTGCCGAATTTAAAAAACTTCTCATTTTTCGTTTTGAGAATAGACAAAAGTCCCAGGTTAAAGCTTCTTTTTGTAGTAAGAATCTTAGTGTTTCTAATTTTGATTTCTTGGCACTATTGTTCTTAAACTTCTCTATGGAATTGGCTTTGTTCTGCATTGCCGACTTAAGTCTCACAGTATCGTATTTTAAAAAACGTCGCTTTGTTTTTGCGTAAATTGGCAATTCTAAAAAACCACTGCTTTTCCCATTGGTCGTTAGCAAAGAATCCTCTGTAGTATACCAATAGGCTTTAGAATCTGAAATATTAGAATAATCGTATCGAGAGAGGTTTCCTTCTGCCTTTCCTCCATAATAAACTGAGCTATCAGCAATAAATGAATGCTCTTTCAAGACCTTCAACAATCTTTCTGATGGATCGATATTGTAACCTCCAGCTCTTAGAATATTGCATTTGTATTCTGGATGATCATTTTGCAAAAGGGCTTCTAAAGTTTCCTTTCCAGAACGAAGCAAATCAGATAATCCCATACTAATGGATTCATTGGCATGATCTGGCACTTCTGGCAATCTCCAATAGTCTAAATTCAATTCCCATGCATCATTCACATATTTGGCATCAATCCACTGAGGATGCAAATGCAATTGTACATCGTGCCCAAGCTTGTAAGCTCTTTTAATTTGTTCCTCTATAGCTTCTGCAGGATTTGAGTCGTATCCCATGCTAATCCCATTCTCAAAAGCTTCTTTAATTTTCCAATATTCTACGACTTCAAAAAAAATGGTCAATTTAATGTTGTGCTCTTGGCAGATTTTTAACATTCTATTGGTTGGTTCAATCATGTGCCGAAACACATTTCCCCGACCAGATCCAAACAATTCGTAATCAAGCGTAAGACAAAGAGTAGTCATTAAATTATGTCGAATTTTAATGTTGATTTAACGTTTTACCTGATAGAAAAATGGCTTAAGATCACTGATATCCCAGACATCCAATGTTCGATTACTAAAATCAAACAGAATGGATAACATGTGTAGAACCTTACTAGGTTTTTTAGCAATTAAAACACAGTCTCGCAAAACATTCATCCATTTTACAGGTTTTGGATTTTTGCTATGACTCTTTTTCTCTCCAAGAATAAATGGTATTAAATCAGGGTATTTTAGCTTCATTATTTTTATAAAACCAAATGGTCTTGGATTCACCTCTAACAAATACGCTTCGCCATTGTAAATTTTAAATTCTACATCTAAAAACCCAGTAAACTGTGTCTGACCTATTAAGCCAATAGACTTACCAGCAATTAGATCTGCAAATTCTCCTGTATATTCTTCCACTACCGAAGAAACTCCTGATCGAAAATGCCGAACCTCGTTAACACAAATTCCTGCAACTAATTGCCCCTTTTGAAAATAAGCACCGTATGAAAAATTATTTTCTAAATCTTCGCCTAGATAAGCTTGCATTACAAGTGCTTCTTTTTCCTTCTTGATTAAGGTTTGGTGGAGATTTTTCAACTCCTTTACACTGTGCACCAAACAAGTTTTAAATCCTGGTTTTTCATAAAGAAAAATGTCTTGGTTCCACTTTACTATCTGCGGAAATTGTATTAAATCAAAATCAGTTTCATCGTTTAAATCACTAAGAATGATTGATTTTGGGTATTTGCAATTTACTTTCTCTGCTAACTGATATGTGTTAAGTTTATTTAGAAAAACCGATAAAGCTTCTGAGTCTTTCGGGAGTACATTAAACTGATTGAAAAAATCAGGATAACGATCCATCAAAAAAGCTAAATAAAAACCACTCGCTACCCAACAATCCATTCCTTTTTTGGATTCGGCTAATCGAGACAATTGTGTGATTAAATCTTGCTCGTTTTCAAGCTTAATTTTTTTGCCATAACGAGAATGCATGGCAATCTCATTTTCTCGGCCAACAAGCGTCACATCATAAGCCAATCGACTGTATTCTCGAACCAAAAACAAGGCTTGCGGACCTGCTCCAATAATCAAAATTTCTTTTTTGCTTACCCTCATTACTTCTTCAGTTGAGAAACTACTAAATTGAACTTTCCTTTATCGCTTCTTATCAATTGATTGGTCTCTATTTTTTCAAATTTCAATAAACAATCTGGCCCCAATAAATTCCTTAAATTTTGTTCTATACTTTCACAATGCAACTTTGTAAATCCCTTGTCTGGAATAATGTTAACAATGATTTCGCCAACCTTTTCTTGAATAATTTGAGCAGCCAAAAGTTCATTAACTTGTTTAAAAGCCAAATCCAATCTTCCTATTTTCTGACCATCTTTCAAAATCACATAATCATCGTCTCTTCCCTCAATTTTTTCAACAACACAAATGCCATTGCTAGAAGGTGCCAATTGAACAATGTCATCAACTTTATATCTAATCAAAGGAAAAACCGTATTTATAAATCCTGTTGTAATTAGATGTTTATCTTCAAATTCGGTGTGAGAATACAATGGAAATTCCCGATACATACAATCATCAAATTGACCAAATGCTACTGTTTGTTCTGCATTTCCGTACCAATCATATATTTTAGTATGCAGAATTCTTTCTACTAAATCTCGCTGAAACCCATGCAATACTTCCGATGATGTGAATGCTATTGGAATGTTTAATTCTCTACCTGTTTTAAGTAATTCAGTAGCCAAAATGTGCATTGAACTAGGATATGCCTTTATAACTTTTGGCTGAAAATCGTTAATCAATTGATAAATCTCATCTATTTTATTGGTGTTCAAATGAAAACTAGAAATGTAGAGTACATTATTGCTCTTATCAACGTAAGAAAGTGTGTTTCTATCTAAGGTTCCACGCAAAGAAACAACTCGATCGCCAAGATTATAACCATGCATTTGCTGAAAATAATGGCCATATGCATATTCCTTTATGGTAGAACTAAAGTCTCTATAAACCTGTAATGGAGTTCCTGTAGTTCCACTCGAATAGGCTTTAAAAACTGTCAACTTACATTTTGTTAAGATATCTGCACTATTCTCTCTAACCGTTTTCTTATCTATAATTGGAAGCTTGCTTGCATCCGCTAAGGTCTTAACTGTATCAATAGTAATTCCATGTGATTGATACAGATTTTTATAAAATTTTGAATTCGTGAATGCATTCTGAAACTGACTTATAAACTCTTGCTCTTTTAAATCCATTAATTCTTGCTTAGAACATTCCCCTAAGCCAATAATTTTTCTAAGCTCTCTTTCAAAACCACTTCCGAACTTTATCTTATATGCAATTAAATCTTTAATTAATCGATAACTCATGTTCAAAAATTAAAGTTAATCTTCGTGACGATCAGCCAATAAATACGGACTATGCCTCGTGCAGAATCTCATTTATCACTTGATTTCTTTCACTTAATTTTATATTCGAAACCATTAGATTGTATTTCCCTGAATTCGTTCTAATAATTTGATCTTCCGTAATCACCCGATAATGAATTTTACAATCCTCGCCTAACAGGTCTACTAAATTTCTGATTAATTCATCTTTATTATTCTCGGTAAAATTACAATCAGGTATGATATTCAAATTTATTTCACCAGGAACATCCTGTACGATTTGAGCTCCTAATATATTTTTCACATTACTGAAATTAAAGGCATGATCTAAAAGTCCAATTTGCTGACCACTTTTGAGCAAAACATACTGATTATCTCGACCTAAAATTCTACTTGTGCAACAACGAATGCAGCTACTATCGCATTTTAATTTTATAACATCGTCAATCTGATATCGTATTAATGGAAACGACCTGTTAATAAAACCAGTTGTGACAATACATTTCTCTTTGACCTCTATATGTCCATACAAGGGTATATCCTGATACAATTCCTTCTTTACCTGACCTAAAGCAATGGTTTGTTCCGAATTACCATACCAATCAAAAACCTTTGTTTGCAATACCTTTTCTATGATTGTGCGTTGAAAATCGTGTAAAACCTCCGATGATGTAAAAGCAATTGGAATGTGTAAATTTAAGCCAGCCTTATACAATTCAACTGCCAAAATCTGTAAGGAACTAGGATAAGCTTTAACCACCTTCGGATTGAAATCTTTTATCAATTGATGGTACTTTTTAATGTTGGATTGATTCAAATTATAGCTCGATAAATGCAAGGTATTAAGTGAACGATCAAATCTGGAAATATTATTTTTATTCAGATCACCTTTTATCGAAATAACCTTATCTCCCAATTGATATCCATGAGATGTTTGGTAATGATATCCGTAAGAATACTCCTTACAAACCGATTGATAATCCCTGTATAATCTTAAAGGAGAACCCGTTGTTCCGCTTGTGTAAGCAGTATAAACAAACAGTTTGCTACTTGTAAGCAATTCATCCACTCGATGACGAATATCTTCCTTTGTAATAATTGGAATTTTTTCAGCATCATCAATAGATTTAACAGAATCAAGTTTCAATCCGTGTTCTTGATATAGCTTCGCATAAAACTTTGAATTTTTAAATGCGTTTCGATATTGCTTCACGAATTCCTGATGCTTTAAATCGGATAATTCTGATTCGCTAATTGAGTATAAATTGGTTATTCTTCGCAGTTCTTTCGAAAAGCCGTAACCAAATTTAATTTTGCTCAATAAGTAATCCCTTACTCCCCTGTAACTCATGGTAGATAGTAAATAGAGTTTTTAATACGCTGTGTGGATAAAAATCAACAACACCTTTTGCTGACCTTTCAGAGTAAACCTGGATAAGGTTTTTTTTGTCTAACAACCTCAAAATGGCATTTTTAATCTCTTGTTGATTACCTGCATCAACTAAAATTCCATTTTTATATTTGTGTATTAAATCAGGAATTCCTCCTGCATTACTCGATATAATCGGAAGAGAATAACTCATTGCTTCCAAAATGGATAGCGGTAATCCTTCCTTGTATGATGGCAAAATAAATACATGAGATGACCTCAACAATTCGTCTTTCTTTTCAGCATCAACCCAACCTACAAACTGAACTATTTCATCTAATTTCCAATTTGAAATTGCTTGCTTTAGTCTTGATACTTCTCCATTTCCAGCAATTCTTAAATTGATTTTCCCTGTAAATACTTCCCGATTTTTTGCTAAAGTTTTTAGCAGGTCAAAAATTCCTTTGTTATCTCCAATTAAACCCAGAAATAGCAATTGTAATTCACCTTCAATCTGGAGTTGATTTGATTTTTTAGGTGGAATGATCATGTTATTTAATATTTCAATTCTCTTGGCTTTAAATGCACTGGAAAAGAAAAGCCTCCACTTTTCGGATAAACAAAGTAAAACATCGGCGCTGTTCACAACATAGCGAACTCGCTTTTGAATAAATTTTGATGACTCCAGATAAAAATCTCTAAAACCGCCACCATGAACATGATAAATAATCTTTTTATGGAATAACTTATCAACTAATGAAAACAAGATGTATTTCCGATAGAAACTACCTTTTGATGCTCCGTGAATATGAACAATTTTAATTTCCGAATCGATTAACAAACGAAAGAAGAGCTCCAAAACACACAAAGGGAACCATATCGTATTCAACACTTTCGAGTCAAAGCGATGCGTAACAATAAGCTTAAATGGATTGATGTATTTCGAATAATTGTTTACACACAATCCTATTCCACCTTTGCTATTTTTATTGCCTGGCGCTATAAATAAAACTTCTTTCATTTTAAATTTTCGATCGAATAATAATTTTGCCCCTCTTTACTTTTACCTACGAATATTGATCAATTACTTGAACAGATATATTTTTACGATCTGATTTAAATCTTTGCTGAACAGGTTGAACATACTGATGCCATAAGCCGAGCATACGAGATATATTCTCATATTTACCTCCTTTGGTGTTTATCGATACTCTTGGCACTTCGTAAATTCCCAAATCATCTGTTTCCAAAGCAGGATTAGTCGTAAATGCAATTTGATAATTATTTTCACTTAACAATTCCAAATCTCTCTCATCGTAATCTCCATTCGGATAGGCAAAAGATTTAATTTCGGTGTTCAACCAAGCTTCCAAGGTCTTTTTTGAATCGGAATACTCAAAAGCCAACTCTTCCTCAGTACACTTTATACTTATTGGATGATGGTAGGTATGCGAGCCAATAGTTATCAAAGGGTGTTTGTGCAAAAGTTGTAAATCACTTAAATCTATTGCTGATCTTTTTAAATCATGCTTGGCAACAACCTTATTTACATATGCTACTCTTTGGCTGTTCCTCATCACTTTTAAATCTTCTAAGCTCGTTATTTCATCAAATTCCTTTATTATAAAAGGTGCATATTCCCACCAAAAATTTCCAGTTACAACAGGCTTTACGGGCACAAAAATTGTGATCGGGATTTGATATTTCTCAATTGTAGGAAGTAATTTCAGATTCCCTTTCCAGCCATCATCAAATGAAATAAATACCATTCTTTCGTCTATCTCTAGTCTAGTACGCTTCATGATAAGCATCTCACTCTCTGATATAAACCTAAAATTATTTCTTCTTAAAAAGCGAACAATTCCCTTAAATAAAAAAGATGATGGATTGTGAAAGTAAATTGATAAGACATGCTTATCAAACTTCTTTAAACCCTTATTTTTAAACAACAGAATAACGATGAAGCCTAATAAATCTCCTATCTTTTTTTTGAAGCTATTCATGATGAGCCTGCTTTTGTAATTGATCTAAAACAATATGATCTGTTCTTTTTACTCGGTATAACAAATACGGTAAGGCAAGTAATGATTTAAAGCGAAATTTATAATCGAAACACATATAAGTACTCTTTGCCTGATTTGTAAATTGAAATTTATATGGGTCCAAGCCTACTCCAAATGAATAATTCTCATATCCATTTTTGAAACTGTTCTGGATGTTAAAATTCATGCAATGAATTCCTGCTCCATATGTCTTGTAATCACGATCAAATGCGCAATCTATTGCTAATCTTTGATCCTTAAAATCGATATTAATTACATACGCAATAGCTTGCTTGTTGAATTTTACAAATTGAACATTCGATTGATAAATCTTAAACATCTTTAAATAAAAGGCTTCTTTATCAGGATCACCGTAAACAAAACCTTTTCCATCTGATATTTTCGTTTTTGATATTCTCTTTATTTCCTTGAAATTGGCATCGTTAATTTCTTCTGTTGATAGCTCTAATTCGAAACCATCACGTTTTATTTTTCGAAGTGTACGATCCAATTGTTTTCTGAATCTTTTCGCGTAAGCTTTCAGTAAAAAATCCTCGTAACCAGCATATCTATTTACCGGTATAAAAGGCTCTCCCGCATAATGGTACAATTTATATTTCTCACTTAAGACCGTTGTTTTAGGCAAGTACTTTAGGAACAAAAAATGATAATTAATATTCTTCTTCACCCAATCGCTTAGTTCTTGAGCAAACGAACGACCTAAGGATTCAAGAGTGATCACATCGTTTCCAGAACTTCCCCATTGCTGTCCTAAAAATTCCACAAATTCCAGTTTTATACATTTGCAATACTTCCTATCTAATTTTACGAGAGGAACAATGGCAACTAAAACATCATCTTTGTAGGCAGTAACAATGTATGGTGTTTTATGATATCCAAGTACATTGTTTTCAACTTTCCCAAAAGTAGAATACCAATTTGTAATCCATTCAAAATCACAACAAAGCATTTTACTTTCATATTTAATTCTCTCTAAATCTTTAAGAGAAACTTGTTTGAAACTATACATTTTTGGAATAATTAAATCTTAAACATCTAGTTAATAGCATGAAAGAATAAGCAAACTACTTTCCCTGAGCACTTTCAAGTTTGCCCATCACCGCTCGATCTTCTTTCTTTAGTCGATATAAAAAATAAGGTAAAGCCACCAGTGATTTCAATCTATATTTAAAATCAAAACACATAAAGTATCGATCAATTTGATCCGTAAACTGAAATTTGTAAGTATCTAATCCTAAGCCAAAGGACAATTTCTCCTTTTTATCTTTAAAGCTGGTTTGGATAGTTGTATCGATGCAATGTATGCCAGCACCATATTTCCGATAATCTCGATCAAAAGCTGCGTCTATTCCAATTCTTTCGCCTTTCCAATCGATACTTGTTGCGTAGGCTACAGCCTTATTGTTGAACTTAACAAATACTACATGTGATGGAAAACACTCATACATTTTTAAATGGAATTGTGTTTTTTCTACATCTCCATATAAAAAACTTTTCCCATCTGTCATTTTTGATTTTGCAATTCTTCTGATTTCTTGCAAGCTTTCTTGATTGATTTCTTCGTAGCAAATTTCAAACTCAAACCCATCCTTTTTTATCTTTCGCAATGTTCGTCGTAAATCTTCTCGAAACTTTCTAGAGTATACATTTTTTGCAAAGCCCTCATAGTCTTCATGTTTATCTACCTGGATAAATGGTGCTCCTGCATAATTAAAAAGTTTATACTTCTTTGTAAGGATCGAATTCTGGGGTAGATATTTTAAAAATAAAAAGTGATATTTAATGTTTTTTCGTGTCCATAAAGCTAAATCTGATGCAAAAGAATCATGCAATTCATCCAAGGCAATTATATCATTTCCTAGGTTGGACCATTGCTGGCCTAAAAACTCTAAAAATTCAATTTTGATATACTTTAAGTAGGTCCGATATAATCTCACCAAAGGAACAATTGCAACTAATTTATTTTCCTTAAAACTTGCAATAATGAAGACTTTTTTATCAAACCCCAACACATTATTTTCAACCTTTTCGAAAACACTAAACCAATTGTAAATCCAGTTGAATTGATTACTCGGAAAACTACCTGAGTAATCAATCTCCTTAAGATCTTCTAATGTGATAATTTGAAAACGATACATGTATAAACTAAATGCTAAATGATTTCTCGATTAATTCATTTCTATCTCTATGATGCTTATACTCGATGTACTGATTAACACGACTTTCAATTATCGTAATTCCAATAAATAGAGAAAGAAAAACATCCAATAAAAAATAATTGGCTTGCTGCGTTACCAGACAAGATATAAACATGAAAAAGAGTGCCACGGCCAACTGATTATAACTACTTTCCGACTTTGAAATTTGTTTGAATACCGAAAAGAGAAAAAGCAAATAAAGTAAAAAGCCTAGAATGCCATTATCTACCAAAGTTTGAACAAAGCCATTGTGCGCAAAAAGAGGCATTCCGTCTTTTTTCTCATATCTATTTTGTGATTCTTGCATTCCCATACCAATTAAGTAGGTCGCAAAATTACTCTCGTATAAATTCTCTAAGTAAACCTCTGCAATTTGTAATCGACCTGAGCCTACAGTCTCATAAGCTGACTTATCTTCCTGCCCAGCCCGATCATCCATTACCCTTCTGCGAAATCCCTCATTGGTTTGAAATAAGAATATTAAACCACCTATCAAAAGAACACATCCAGCTAAGATTTTACCAGCATCTTTAAATGATATTTTTCGACCAAATAATATGGTAACTCCAATAACAAACATCAACCAGCCTGTTCTTGTATAGGTTTTAAAAAGAAAAAACAGACCTAAAACCAATATGGGAGCCAAAACAAAATTTACCAATAGATCACTTCGTTTTTTTACAATGTGCTCTAAAAGAATAATACAAGCGATCGATAATAATGCAGAAGTATAATGAGGTGCTCCTAAAATCCCCACCAATCCATCCAATTTGGTATCTTCCATCCAAAGCATTGTTTTACTAACTGGAGCAGAAAATACGCCTAAATAATATGGGATGTTCGCTATAATTAAAAAAGCAGCTAAATAAAGTGGAATCAAGCGCAACTTCTTTAAAGCTTCTAAACTATTAATATTCAAATAAATCCAATGAACTACTAAAGGAATTGTTAAGTATTTCGAAAAATTGATGATCGCATCAACGGGGTAATCAAAAAAAGATGTGCTTACTAAATTCTTGATTGCGAATACATAGCCTAATATCAAAAAGTTATAATTTACCTTTTGACCTAGTACACCAACAAAAAGAAATACGATTAATGGTAGTTTCCATAGATAAGCCATTTCCTGCCCACCAACAGTATAGCTTTTCAAGAAAAAAGCAATGAAAAACAATACCATCCATATTGCTAACTCAACGTACCTCATGTTTACATTAGGGGTTTTAATACACTACATATACGATCCATATCCAATAAGCCATATCGTTGATCAATAGGCAAGGCTAATAAATTACTCGCAAACTTGTATTCTATACTATTCTTCTTGTTCTCATTCAAAACATTAGGCCAATAAGTCGCTACAAATATTTTCTGTTTGATCAATTCGTTTCGAATTTCGCCAGATTCAACTAAAAAAGGATAAATCATTGGGCCAATAATATCTTTTTCAACAATATGCAAGTGGTTAATGGAAGCAAGTTTTAAGTGCACATATTGAAAATTTTGAATTCGTCTCTTTTTCACCTCCTTATAATCAATACTAGCAAGTAAACGAGTGGTTAGCTTGGACATTATTTTCATTTCTTGCCCACACAAATATTGCTCGTTATCCTGAAAGCTTTTGTACCCGTCTTGGGCTCCATTCTCTAATCTTCTTAAAAGAAATTCACTTCTATTCCATGATATATCTCTTGATAAATCTTCCCGTAACATGCAATTGGTACTTAAATAAGCACCATCAGGAACACCAAAAAATTTTCTAGCAGAATAGAAGGTATCGATACTTGGAATTGGTTGTTCAAAAAATGCTTGAGAATTGTCTACGATTAAATTCTTAACACTCTTGCTTATTGATTTTATATATTCTCCTTTTAAGCCAAAATAATTAATGATTAAAAAGGCTTCGTCATCATTTAAAATCTTAATTTCCTGTGGTTCTAACTCACTATTAATAGAATAAAGTTCGTATTTTATTCCTAGTTTAAGAATTGGTTCTTTTACAGCCAAACAACTATAACGTGGAATATAAATCTTCTTGTACCCTCTTGCTCGAAGAATATATTCGATACAGTTTCGACCAGAATTTAAGCGAATTAAATTCTGGTGATATTCCGATTCAACCCGATTCTCTAACTCAAAATAACCTCCTATTGCTCTATCTCTCATTTATTCCAATTCTACAGCAATTAATTCTTCAATATTGTCCATTATCTGATCTCGAGTATGAAGATTTGGAAACTCCAATAAACCAACACCAACCGTACAATTGGAACCACTAAACCGAAATACATCTCCCCCTTTTTCTACCATTAATTTAATATCCAAAACAAAGTCAGTAATGGAATCATCCAAATTTATTGATCGAAATTTGCCATCCTCATTCGAATGGATAACATAGGTGGTATAAAATTTCTCTATTTCTTTTCTATTTTTAATTGTTGGCTCTACTCCCATACAAGCATCAACACTCATTTCAATCATATCGACATTGCTTGCACATTTTATAATTTCCGGAATACAATTCCCTCCATTGCGCGCACCAATCTCTATTAAATAAATATTGTCATTCGCATCAATAATCACCTCAATATTGAAACCACCAAACTTAATTTTCAACAAATCAATTGCACGCTGAAGTTCTGATTTTATCTTTTTGTGTAAATTCTCTGGCAACAGGGATGGATAATTAATACTCGAAGGTACAAATGGATTTACACTCTCATCGTTACGCTGATCACCTAAATAATAAGCACTTATCTCACCATTAAATACGAATATGTCACCATCTAATTGTGGATATTTCTTTTCAATAAACTCTTCTACGATGAAACGCTTACAACGTGAAAATTTCATGGCATAATTAATCGCATCACCCATTTCCCATAAATCATTCACCAAAGTAATACCTTTACTTCCTGATGAATCTACAGGCTTCACCAAAACTGGATAAGTAAAATCTGTGGAATTACTAGAAAAATCATTAAAAGTACTAAAGCCACCGTACCATGGCGTATTAAACTTATTTTGACGCAGAAAACTGCGATACAAGTCTTTTTCTGATAAAATCTTAACAGATTTATATGAATTTCCTGGTAAACCCATTTTTTCTGCTACATAAGCAGCAGTTGGGGCCGCGGGATCAGATGCATAAGCCAGAATCCCATCAATTTCTAATTTTCTAGATAGCTTTAAAACTGCTTTTAAGTCTGTTGTACTTACATTTACATACTCATCGGCAAATTGATGTCCCGGATTTCCTGGAGCATAATCGCACGTAATAACATAATAACCTGCCAATTTTGCGTACTGAATGCAGGGAATCTGAAAAGGAGATCCACCCAACATTAGTAACTTTTTTTTATCTGATTTCATGCTTTGTGCTTTTTTAATCGAAATGAAAAACAATCCGTATTTAAATTAAAGTTTGCGTCCTTTTTCTAAAGGAATACACAAACCTAAATATAGGTGCCAAAAAGGAATACTTCGAAAATAGAAGATATGGCAATTCATTACGGTTCCTGTTTGTATTGAAATAGTCTAGACAAGCTTTCCTTAGTACTTCATCTTTAAAAAAGATGGCATATTTAAGTAATTCCTTGTGATACATTCTCTCCAAAAATGGGGTCAGGTTTTTTCTATTGAATTTATCCACATAGAAATTTTTAATCTCGTAACGATTCTTGAAAAATTTAAAATCACCATTTAGATCAAGAGCATGTGTTGCCGAATCTGAATGAATTCGATAAGTCATTGTATCGTCGGACATGTATGCAATTTTCGATTGTGCTGCGACTTCAATCCAAAGTGGATAATCACCCATTTTCCATTCATTTCCCATTACCTGATCGCCAATACGAATATTCTGCAACAATTCATTTCGCATACACACAGTAGCTGTGGCAATACAATTTCCTGTTATTAAATGATCCAATAAATCTCCCTGCAGCATTTCTTTTTTTCGCCACACATCATCAATTAACTTATTCCCATTCAAACAAGAAAAACTAGAATGAATCATTCCATATTCTTGATTAGTCTCTAAAAAATCAACCTGTTTCTGCAGTTTATATGGATCTGTCCAAAAATCATCTCCTTCGCAAAAAGCTACATATTTCCCTTGGCATGCCAAATCTGTACGATGATCATTCTCAGCTGCACCAACATTATTTTCACTCGAAATTACTCGAATTACATCTGGATAACGATCTGCATATTCCTGAACGATCTTCATTGTATTATCAGGACTGCAATCTTCTCCAATTATGTATTCAAAAGAAAAATTGGTTTTTTGCATCATGATTCCTTCAATGCACTGCGCAATGAATTTTTCATGATTATAGGTTATGGTTTTTACGCTTACAAATGGTTTTTGCATGTTGAGCTTTTTTCAGGAATCTCGATAAATTGAACTTAACTACTATTTATTTCTTTTGATTTGATGCAGCATCTTAACAGGGATTTTCTTCGTTTCATCCAATGACATTTCCAGAATGATAGAAACAATAGTTTCAACAACCTCATCTGCTAAATCGGGATAAAGCGGAAGGCAAATTACTTGACGAGACAAGTCGTAAGCAACATCAAGACCTTTCGCAGAAGGTAAACCTCGATAAGCGGAGAATTCACTAATCAATGGATAAAAATATCTTCTTCCATAAATATCATACTTCTTTAATTCTTCGAAAACATCATCTCTCGATCGTCCAAATTCTAATTCATCCACAAATATTGGGAAGTAAGAGTAATTGTAATCAACATTTGTAGCCTCGTTTAAAAATCGAATACCAGCTATATCTTCTAATCCCTCTTTATATTTATCTGTTATGTGCTTGCGACCATCAATAGCAGTATCGAAATACTTTAATTGAAGCATTCCGTATGCTGCTTGCAACTCATTCATTTTAGCATTAATTCCTGGAGCAACTACCGTTGTTTCATCAGCAATTCCAAAATTTTTCAAAAAATCGATTCTCTTCTTCGTTTTTAAATCATGCGAAATTATTGCTCCTCCTTCTATGGTATTGAACACTTTTGTTGCATGAAAGCTTAAAATTGACAAGTCTCCATAATTTAGCACACTTGAATTTTTTAACTTCACACCAAATGCATGAGCTGCATCATAAATCACCTTTAAGCCGTAAATATCGGCTAAGTTCTGAATCGCTTCAACTTTACAAGGATTTCCATAAACATGTACTGGTAATATTGCGGTTGTTTCAGGTGTAATGGCTGCCTCTATTAAATCAGGATTCAAGTTTCCATAAACAGTATCAATATCAACAAAAACAGGTTTTATACCATTCCACCATAAAGAATGTGTGGTAGCAACAAAACTATAAGGAGTTGTAATCACCTCACCTTTAACTCGCAAACACTGAAGCGCAGCCATTAATGCAAGCGTGCCATTAGCAAATAAAGAAACGTAAGGAACACCTAGAAAAATAGCCAAAGCTTTTTCAAATTCCTCATGGTATTTACCATTATTCGTTAACCATCTGCTATCCCAAATATCTTCCAACATAGGAATAAACTCATTTAATGGGGGCAGTTGAGGACGAGTGACTAATATTTTACGTTTTTCCATCTTCTAAGTGGTATTACTTCTTTTAAAATGAGCAAGCCATCGGTCAATGCTTCCTGTTTAGTCGCAATTGCCAATAGTAGATAAGATCCGATACCGATTAGTATCTGGAATACAAGAGAGATAATTTGATTATTAATAAACCAACCTATAGACATAAAGGCAACCATTCCTAAACTGATGAAAAATGTTTGACTGATATCTTTTAATTGATTAGGGATGGTATAAGAAATTAGCTTTCCAGTATAAAATGCATTGATAAAAAAGCTAATAAATGAAGTGCAGATTTGACCAACAATCAAACCAATAATACCCCAATTTAATCCTATAAAAATTGCAATTACAACAATGGTTTTTTTAATAATCTCTAGGTAAAGGAATAGATCGGAACGCCCTTTCACCTTTAATATGTTTAGGTTTGAGGCATGTAATGTATAAATCATACCTGCGATACACAGTAGTTGAAAGTAAGGAACCGATGGCAACCACTTTTCACCCAAAATTAAAACAAGAAGAGGTTCAGCTACTACTGCAAGTCCCAACATTAAAGGAAAATTAATAAAGACCATCAGCTTAATCAACTTTCGAAAGCCTTCTCTTAATTTTACATTGTCATCCTGAATTTTTGAAAAAGCAGGAAAAGTAACATTTCCAACAACCTGTGCCAAGGTTGTAACTGGAACTTCTTGTAATTTCTTCGCCTGTGTATAAAATCCTAGCAAACTTGCTGAGAAAATACGTCCAATTACCATCAAATAAATATTCTGGAAAACTTGGTTAATAATTCCCGATAAAAGAAGCTTCGAACCAAAACTAAATAGCTGCTTAAATGATTGAAATGAAAAAATAAAAGAAGGTCTCCAAGAACTTTTGATCCAAAACAAAACCGTTCTAAAAAAATAAATCCCAATGATTTGCCCTGCAAGTGCCCAAACTCCAAACCCCATTAAAGCCATTGCAATACCCACAAATGCAGATAATAAGTTGGCAATTACAACAACCTGTGCAATTGCTTTAAAATTCATTTCAATTTTAAACTTTACAAACTGAATTAAACCAAACGAATTAACTGCCAAAACAATACAAACAACTCGAGTTAGGTCAACCAATAATGGTTGATGGAAAAAATCAGCAATTAAAGGGGCTGCAAAAAACAGAATTAGATAGAGTACAATACCGATGGTGATATTGAAGTAAAAAACGGTAGAGTAATCGGTTTGGTTAACCTCTTTTTTCTGAATCAAAGCATTGTCGAAACCACTATCTATAAATGCCTGAGATACAGCAATAAAAATGGCCAACATCCCTAACAAACCAAAATCTTTAGGTTCTAACAATCTAGCGAGTACAATCTGAGAAATAAGCAGAATTAACTGACTTCCAAATTTCTCAATGAAACTCCAGAAAACACCTTTTATGGTTTGGCTTTTTAAATTGGACATTTGATTTGGTATCTAAGCAACAACTCTTTCTCGAACTGTACTTTCTTTTTTGAGTTCTTGAACGATTCTTATACAGGCCTTTCCGTCACCATAAGGATTGCTTGCTTGCGACATTTTTCGATAAATGGCTTCTTCGTTGAAAAGCATTTCTACCGATTCGATAATTTTATGTGAGTCGGTTCCAACTAGCTTAACGGTACCTGCCGACAAGGCTTCGGGACGTTCAGTTGTATCTCTCATTACCAAGACTGGTTTTCCTAAGAAAGGCGCCTCTTCCTGAATTCCTCCAGAATCGGTAAGAATCATGTAAGAAAGGTCCATCATATACACAAATGGTAAATAATCAATCGGGTCGATTAAGAATACATTCTTTGGACCAGCATCTCCATTAATTTTATTTTTCCCAAGAATATCGTAAACAGGTTTCTGAACATTAGGATTTAAATGTACTGGATACACAAAATCTACATCAGGATACTTTTCCGCTAAAAACTTGATTGATTCACAAATGTTTAAAAAACCTTTTCCGAAATTTTCTCTACGATGACCTGTTACCAAAACCATTTTGCGTGAACGATATACCCAATCGGCTACTAATCCTGTAGGAATTCCCTTCGTTTGAAGTGTATTGATAATATCCATCACAACTTTTGATGAGCGATGTATCTTGGTAAGCGTTAGTTGTAATGCATCGATTACGGTATTACCTGTAACCAAAATTTTATTTTTACTAATGCCCTCGTCCATTAGGTTGCGTTGTGCCATAATGGTAGGTGCAAAATGTCTATTGGCCAAGCGACCTGTCATCTGACGGTTTCCCTCTTCTGGCCAAGGAGAATACATGTTATTGGTTCGCAAACCAGCCTCAATATGTCCAACTTCTATTTGCTGATAATAAGCTGCAAGTGCAGTCGCTGAAGAAGTTGTTGTATCACCATGTACCAAAACTAAATCCGGTTTAGACTTCGTTAACACATCGCGCATCCCAAGTATTACTCTACTGGTAATGTCATATAAATCTTGTCCCGACTTCATAATCTCGAGATCATAATCCGGAATAATATCAAATAAATCAAGAACTTGATCGAGCATTTCCCGATGCTGCCCCGTTACACATACAATCGTTTCAAAATGGTCAGGATATTTCTGAAATTCCTTCACCAATGGCGCCATTTTTATCGCTTCTGGTCGGGTACCAAAAACCAAAAGTACCTTTTGTTGTCCATTCACACTCATAATTCGGTTTTGTTTTTAAAGTGAATATTTTCTCTGTAGGTCAATTCTGAATACTGTGGTTGACATTCGTTCAGAATCGAAGAGTGAATTACATTGGTGAGTTGCCAATGTGTTTAAATTGATTTTATTTACTAACAGATACCTTTTCTTTGATCTCTTCCATTTCGATATCTTCTCTTTGATTATTTGTTACACCACAAAAATCTAAAATCAATTTCTTTTTTGATTTGGGAAGGGCATAAAACTCTTTGTGAGCTATCAGATATACAACCAAATCAGCTTCTTCGTAAGCCTCCCGATAATTACTCAATTTATGATCTGAATATTCATCAACATTTGGTTCTACAAGTAAAATTTCATTCTGTCCTGATTGAATTACCTTTTGTGCAATATACTTTGCAGGAGATTCTCGTAAATCATCAATATTTGGTTTGAATGCCATTCCCATTAAGGCAATTTTAGGTTCTCGACCATGTTCCAATTGAAACTTTAACTGTGCGTTCTTAATTTTCTCAACACACCAAAATGCTTTGTAATTATTTATCTCTCTAGCTTTCCCTATAATCTGGCTTTCCAAAGGATATTCGGATACAATAAAATAAGGATCTACAGCAATGCAATGTCCTCCAACACCACATCCTGGAGTTAGAATATTTACCCTTGGGTGCTTGTTTGCCAATTCAATTAATTCCCAAACATTAATTCCTGCCTTATCACATATAATCGATAATTCATTGGCAAAAGCAATTTGCACATCGCGCGATGAGTTCTCAACCAACTTGCACATTTCAGCGGTACGAGAATTTGTTTGATGTAAATCACCAATCACAAAGTTTCTAAAAAACTGACAAGCTCGTTCGGTTGATTCTTCATTTATTCCGCCAATAACCCGGTCGTTGTGTTCCAATTCATAAATAATATTCCCAGGTAAAACGCGCTCTGGACAATATGCAATGAATATTTCTCCGACCAATTCCGATCGCTTCGAGTAAATTAAATCACGTACCTTTTCTGTTGTCCCAACGGGAGAGGTAGATTCAATGATAAACAAATCACCAGCTTTTAAGTGTGGTACAATTGCATTGGCAGCCGCCATTACGTAAGAAATATCTGGTTCGTGATTCCCCTTGAAAGGAGTAGGCACGGCAATGGTATAGACATCTGCCTCGACAGGTGTTAAACCTGCACTCAATAATTTCTTATCGACAACCAGTTTAACCAGCTCATCTAAATCTGGTTCCACAATAATAATTCTCCCCTCATTTACCGCTTCAACAACTTTTGGATTCACATCAACACCATGCACTCGAAGACCGCTTTTGGCGATAAGAGCAGCCGTAGGGAGCCCAATGTACCCCATACCCACTGTGGTAACTGTTTCAAATTTCTTCATATGATTTGTTGGAATAATTATAAGACTGCTTGAACTTGTTTGATTTTATCCAAACTAATATCCGTGTAGACACAAGTCCCCAAAGAATCGAAGCGGATCACAATTCGATTCTTCCCCCTTATTTGTATAATTTCGCCTTGAATGCCCTTTAGTGGCCCAGCAACAACTTCAACACTTTCTCCTTTTTCCAGATTATCATGACTTAAATCGACTTTGCGATTTTCATCTTCTAAAAAAATTCGAAGCGCTTCAATTTGTTCTTCGGGTATAGACACAGCTTTGCCCCCGAAAGTCACGTAACGAACTGCAAAACTTGAGTTGATTACGTCGTAATATTCTCTTTCGCTGACTTTTACAAATAAGTATGATCGCAGAAGAGGCTCTTCTACCCATTTCGAACGATCACTCCATTGTCGAAGCTCTTTTTGTAAAGGAAGGTAACACTCGATTTCTCTCGAGCACAATTCTTTATACAGCTTTTTCTCGGCACGAGATCTGGTATAGATCGCATGCCACGAATAGGCCAGTTTTCTGACTTGCATACTAGGTTGAGTTAAGGTTATTACAAGTGAATAAGAAGATCTACAAGAAGTATTCGTTAATAGTTGGTTGAAGACTATTCATTTCTTGGAGTAAGGTGCAATTATTATACTACTCGACACAGCTTCGCCCTCTCAGACACAGAAAGCTTTTGTGCTGCTAATTGGTTATTGAATTTAATTTATGAAAGCACGATCTTTTTGAGTAATACAATCGATAGCTAATTTCACAATTCTCTCAAAATATTTCTATAACTATTTAGAAAGTTAGATTAAGATATAATTCAATTACTTAATAGAATTTCGGGACATTTTAGGAACTGAACAAATATGAAGACACATTACTTAGAAAGAATCTAAACAAATTTGGTGAGAGTAAGATATTCCCTGATCAACATCGTTTTTTATATGATTTCTAATGCTAAGAAAAATTAAACAATATGAACTTGTTTATGATATCTTAAAATTTAACTTATCATCTCTATATGAAACCTTTTAAAACCTCCTTACACTGCGTGTTTTTAGGTATTAATGGATCAGATAAAAAAAAATAATGGCAACATAAATTTGTTGCCATTAATCAGGAAATAAAATTAATTCGTGGAATAAATCAATTCTTAACAATTAAATTATATTCAGTTTATTAAGGGCTACACTATCTAACATAACGTCAAATAGCATCAACAACAGCAATAGTAACCATATTTACGATTTCACGCACCGAACTTTCAAGTGGAATAATATGAATTGATTTGTTCATACCTAATAGTATTGGCCCTATAGCTTCCGCTCCACCCAATTCTTGCATCATTTTATATGCAATATTTCCACTACTTAAATTCGGAAATATGATGGTATTTACCTTACGGCTTCCTAATTTCGAGAAAGGAAACATTTTTGTTCTCAGTTCATTGTTTATCGCAAAATTCATCTGAATATCGCCATCAACTATTAAATCGGGATACTCTCTATGTAATATTTCAACTGCCTTTTGAACTCGGATAGGGCTTCCTGAGCGTACCGAACCAAAATTAGAATAGGAAACTAGAGCAATAACTGGTTCAATATTAAATTTACGAACAGCTTCTGCAGTTAATAATGTTGTATCCACAAGGGTTTGTGCATCAGGACGTGGATTTACTGTAGTATCCGAAAAGAAAATCGGTCCTTTATTGGTCATCATTAAATACATACCGGCAATATGATTGATATCAGATTTGATACCTACCGTTTGTATCGCAGGGCGAATGGTATCGGCATACTTTGAGGTAGCTCCGCTAATAAGAGCATCAGCTTCTCCAATTTCAACCATCATAGCACCAAAATAGTTTCGATTAGTCATTTTATCTAGTGCTTCAGGATAGGTTAAGCCTTTACGCCTTCTTTTCTCATATAGAATTTTTGCATATTCTTCTCTCCTTGTACGTTCTTCAATAGAACGCCAATTAATGATTGGAACATTTTCCAAATCCAATTCATTTTCCTTAATCACTTTCTCAATATACTCTGGGTTACCAAGTAAAATTGGCTGTGCAATTCCTTCGTTTAAAATCGTTTGGGCAGCTTTTAACACTTTAAAATTCGCTCCTTCAGCAAATACCACTCGCTTCGGGTTCCGCTTTGCTTTATCGGTGAATGCACGTAGTAATTTATTATCGCGTCCCAATCGATCTTCCAAGGCGAATTTATAGGCTTCCCAGTCCTCTATTGGTGCTTTCGCGATACCCGAATTCATTGCAGCTTTAGCAACAGCTGGTGCCACTACGGTCAATAATCTTGGATCAAGAGGTTTGGGTATTATGTAATCGCTACCAAAAGTCAAATTCATTTCCTCGTAAGCAATGTTTACCATATCCGGAACGTCTTCTTTTGCTAGATCGGCCAAAGCTTTCACGGCAGCAATTTTCATTTTCTCGTTAATTCCTGTAGCTTTTACATCCAAAGCCCCTCGAAAAATAAAAGGAAAACCCAATACATTGTTCACCTGATTGGGATGATCCGAACGACCAGTTGCCATGATAAGGTCCTTTCGAGTTTTCATTGCCAAATCGTAAGCAATTTCAGGATTAGGGTTAGCCATTGCAAAAACTATAGGCTTGTCTGCCATCGATTTAATCATATCGGGCGTTAATACATCTGCTACCGACAAACCTAAGAACATATCAGCTCCTACTAAGGCTTCTTCAAGGGTATTCAAATCTTTAGTGGTGAGGAATTCTTTTTTCACTGCACTTAAATCGGTTCTAGATTTGTGTATAACTCCTCTACTATCGACCATCACAATATTTTTTTTTTGTACACCCAAAGAAATGTACAAACGTGTGCAAGCAACTGCCGATGCTCCCGCCCCATTCACCACCAATTTAATATCTTCGAGTTTCTTATTTTGAATTTCAGCGGCGTTAAGTAAACCCGCTGCCGATATAATTGCAGTGCCATGTTGGTCGTCGTGCATTACAGGTATTTCCAATTCTTTCTTTAACCTTTCTTCAATTGCAAAACACTCGGGCGCTTTTATATCTTCCAAATTAATCCCTCCAAATGTTGGAGCAATTCCCTTCACAATCTTTACAAACTCATCTATATCTTTGCTGTCCACCTCAATATCGAATACATCTATATCAGCAAAAATTTTAAATAGTAATCCCTTCCCTTCCATAACAGGCTTACCTGCCTCGGCTCCAATATCACCTAAACCCAAAACTGCAGTACCATTGGAAATAACTGCAACCAAATTACCTTTGGCAGTGTACTTGTATACATCAATAGGATTTGCCTCTATTGCCAAACATGGCTCAGCAACTCCAGGCGAATAGGCCAGCGATAAATCCAATTGGGTTGAATGAGGTTTGGTCGGGACTACTTCAATTTTTCCTGGACGTGTGCCTTCATGGTAGCGAAGGGCATCCTCTTTGGTAAATTTAGCCATGGCTAGGTCTTTTGAGAATTGGAATGTTGTTTTTGCTACTATTCAGATTGGGAAACCTGATAAGAGAACTTAGCAAATACTATTGCTGGGAACGAATAAAAACACCCAACTTCACAGATCTATACTCAAGAGTTTTACATTATATAATTTCCGACATTATTGCATCAATCGAAAGGAGTAAGTTTATGTTATTCAGCATGAAACACATTTACTTTAACTAAATAATATCTCATCCTTGCCCTCTCCTGAATGAGAGGGAACTTTAGTTGATAAATCAGCAAATTGCCACCTTTCTACTTTAGGAGAAGAGATTGGGGTATGAGATTATGAATCAAAAAAAAGAGCTCCAAAACTGGAGCTCTTTCTATATATCAAAATAATGAAATGTTATTTTTTGCCTTTTTGCTTAGCAGCTTCTTCCAAGCGCTTTTGGAAATTAGATTTCTTCTTCGCTGGTTTCATCTTGTTTGCTTCTAACATTGCCAATACCTTCTCATCGTCAACCATGTATTTGCGAATGGCAAATGTTTGGATAATTGTAAATAAGGTAGCAATAAAGTAGTAATAAGATAAACCTGATGCATAGTTGTTAAACCATACCAAGAACATTACTGGCATCATATACATCATGGCTTGCATACCTGGCATCTGGTTTGATGTCTGAGTCATTTGACCATTCATACGAGTATACACTAAGTTGGTGGCTGCCATCAACAAACAGAATAAACTTACGTGATCACCATACCAAGGAATATCCCAAGGAAGTGTAAATATTGAATCGTAAGACGATAAATCTTCTGCCCATAGGAAACTTTGCTGACGCAATTCGAATGATGCAGGGAAGAATCGGAACAAGGCAATCAAGAATGGAAACTGTACCAACATTGGTAAACATCCACCCATCGGATTCACTCCTGCTTTTTTATACAAGCCCATGGTCGCTTGCTGGCGTTCCATTGCTTTGTCTTTCGGAATTTTTTCATTAATTGCATCAATCTGAGGCTTTAACACTTTCATTTTTGCTGTTGACATATACGACTTGTAAGTCAATGGTGCCAAAATAAGCTTAATGATGATGGTTAAAATTAGAATGATGATACCGTAATTCGAAATAAATCCTTCTAAGAAGTTAAAGATTGGAATAACAAAGTATCTGTTCACCCATCCGAAAATCATCCATCCCAAATCGATCAACTTGTGCATTTGAATATCTTTCCCTCCAAAATCTTTACCGTACTCGCGTAACGTTTTAAATTTATTAGGGCCAAAATAGAATTTCATTGGATGACTCTCCACTTGATTCCCTTTATATGGCAATGTGATTTCTGCAGAAAAGTTTTTCAAAACAGGAGCATTTTCCTCCATTTCAACCGACTTCAACTTCACACCTTTAAAAGAATCTTCAGAAATTAAAACAGAAGAGAAGAATTGTTGCTTAAAACCAATCCACTTTACTCTTGTTGCTAGATCTTCCTCATCATCTCCAGAAATACTAAGATAATCCACCTCATCATCTAAGAATTTATAGTACAAGGCAGTATATTGATTTTCGATCTTATGACTTTTTTCATGACTAGGAAGATCTGCTTGCCAGTTGAATGTAACAAAGTTCGTGCTGCGAGAAATTAAGTTCTGCATTCCAACTAGGTTTACAGTAAAATCTACCATATACGAATCTGGAGCCAAAGAATATTTGTACTCTACGTATTGATCATCACCAACCATTAAACGCATACTTACTCCTTTTTCAGAAGTCGTTGCATCAACAGATGTTGCACCATTTGCTTCAACAAAAAACAAGTCCTGCGTATTCAATGGTTTATTCTCTGCATAAAAAGAAATACCAAACTTACTGTTTTTCTCTTCCCACAATAACAATGGTAAAGAATCATGGGTTTGGAATTCTTTCAGTTGAACATTAGCAATTCGCCCTCCTTTTGTGTTAATCGTAAGCTTTACCAGCTCATTCTCAAGAGTAACAAATTCCTCGTCCTGGCCAACAGCACTAGCAAAAACGCCATAAGTTTCTTTCAAAGCTACGGTGTCTTGTTTTACCTCAGCATACTGAGCTTTTAAACCTGCTAATCTTTCAGCCTCAAATTTTTCATTATGCACACGTTCAACAAGTGCAATTGAATCTCGAGTTTGCTGGGCCTTAATTTCTTCCTCGGAAGGTTTTGTTAGGTAAGTATACCCAATCAAAATTGCTCCGATTAGTAATAAGCCAAAAATCGAATTTTTATCCATTTTCTACTTTTTATATCTTAAATAAGTTAATTTTCTAAGAATCAAAAGCCTTAAATGTATTTCTACACCTATGCTTAACCTTCCATTGCTATCTTCACAAACTCTACGAATAAAGGTTGTGGTTTGATAACAGTACTCTTGTATTCTGGGTGAAATTGAACACCAACAAACCATTTGTGTCCTTCTAACTCCACGATTTCAACAAGTCCAGTATCTTTATTGATACCTGTTGCTTTTAAACCAGCCGATTCGAACTGCTCTAAATACTCATTATTAAACTCATAACGATGACGGTGACGTTCCGAAATTTCTTTCTGTCCGTATGCTTTTAATGCCTTCGATCCGTCTTTCAATTCACAGTCGTAAGCACCTAAACGCATGGTACCACCTTTTTCAGTAACATTCTTTTGCTCTTCCATCAAGTTAATAACCGGATGTGGTGTTTTTTGGTTCATTTCTAATGAATCTGCATCTTCTAATTGTAGAACATTACGTGCAAATTCAATAACTGAAACCTGCATTCCTAAACAAATTCCTAAGAATGGAACGTTATTTTCACGAGCATATTTCACTGCTAATATCTTACCTTCCATGCCTCTATGTCCAAATCCTGGGGCAACCAAAATACCTTTCAAATCTTTCAATTCATCCTGGTAAGTTTTGTGGTTCAATTTCTCAGAATGAATCCACTTAATGTTCACCTTACATTCGTTCACCGAACCTGCATGAATAAATGATTCTGCAATTGATTTGTATGCGTCATGTAATTCAACATACTTTCCAACCAAACCAATTGTAATTTCTGATTTAGGATTTTGCAAGCGAGTTAAGAATTTCGTCCACTCCTTCAACTTAGGTTCTTTTTTCAAATCTAAACCTAATTTTTCACAAACAATAACATCCAATTTTTCTTCACGCATTTTCAAAGGAACTTCGTAAATGGTGCTCACATCAATTGACTGAATAACTGCTTTTGGTTCTACATTACAGAACAATGCAACTTTTCTACGTACATCAGTTGGTAATTCATGCTCGGTACGAAGTACTAGCACTTCAGGCTGAACACCTGTTTCCAATAATGATTTTACGGAATGCTGTGTTGGTTTCGTTTTCAACTCACCAGATGCAGCCAAATAAGGAACTAATGTCAGATGAATTACCATAGCATCATGTCCTAACTCCCATTTTAACTGACGAACTGCCTCGATATATGGTAAAGACTCAATATCACCAACAGTACCACCTATTTCAGTAATTACAACATCAAATTTTTGCTTTGAACCAAGCATTTTAATATTGCGCTTAATTTCATCTGTGATATGAGGAATAATCTGAACTGTTTTACCTAAATAGTCCCCTTTTCTCTCTTTATTAATAACATTGCGATAGATTCTACCAGTAGTTACGTTATTTGCCTGAGAGGTTGGATAATTCGTAAAACGCTCGTAATGTCCCAAATCCAAATCAGTCTCAGCTCCATCGTCGGTAACAAAGCACTCTCCATGTTCATAAGGATTTAAGGTACCTGGATCGACATTTAAATAAGGGTCCAGTTTCTGGTTCGTAACGGAATAGCCTCTAGCTTGTAATAATTTAGCCAATGATGATGCTATAATTCCTTTTCCTAATGAGGAGGTTACCCCACCTGTAACGAAGATGTATTTGGTTGTTGACACTTTCTAAACGTTTTATGGATTATTAAAGGTGCAAAAGTAGTTAATTTATGCATTTTTAGGAAACTATTTACATGTTTCACATGATCAAATTTTGACAAAAGACCATTTCATTTGTTTTTCGATTAAAAACACATCACCTAACAAAATGCCTTAATCAATCCTTCATCATCAAAACTCGCCTGAATATCAGGCATTCAAGTCTTATCCCACTACTTATTCCGAAATAAAAGAATCCCTCATTACAATAATGAGGGATTATATTTTTCCAATCGATTTAATCTATTAGACTAAACCATCAATAACTTTTAACTTTTCTTGAAGAAGTTGCAAGGTCTGCTTCCCTTTCTCAATCTTTTCTTCAATTTCTTGAACGATAGATCCTGAAGTTTTTGAGGCTGAGAAGAAACCAATGTTATTTTCCCACAGTCCAATATCACTTTCCAATTGCTTGATTTTCCCAGCAATTTTATTCCTCTCAACAATAATCTTATCTTCCGAATGACTCATGGTTAACAAATTATCAATTTTTGATTGAAATTTCTGAACCTCTTTATCCTCGGTATCCAAGTCCATCTTATCGTAAATGGCGTTTAAAGTACGACGATATTCATCCTGAATTTTATCTTTTTTCTTGAAAGGGACGTGACCAATTTGAGCCCATTGTTTTTGAAAGTCTCTAATTTTAGTCATGTTTCCTTCATCATCTTCCGACAAAGTAAATTCTGATATTTTTTTAATTAGATCTTCCTTTAATTTCAAGTTTTCAACATGATCTGAATCAACATGATTAAAATGCTCCGATTTACTATTGAAAAATTTATCGCAAGCTGCACGAAAACGAACCCAAAGTTCCTCTGAGACCTTTCTTGGAACAGGACCAATTGTCTTCCACTGTTTCTGAATCGTAATTAACTTTTCAGTTGTTGCTTTCCAATCAGTACTATCTTGCAAGCTTTCTGCAACTTCACAAAGCTCCGTTTTCTTTACAAGGTTTTCACCTAACTTATCTTTCAACTTCAAATAAAACTCTCTCTTACGATCAAAATACAAATCGCAAGCAGCTCTAAATCGCTGGTAAATTCGGTTGTTGTCTTTTTTCGGAGCAAAACCAATCGTCCTCCATTCTTTCTGAAGATCTAAAATATTTTTAGAGGTTTCATTCCACTCTTTATGAGATTTTATCTCAGCATTCGCAATTACCTCAGCTTTATCACAAAGAACAGATTTCTTCTCTAAATTGACTTTCTGTTCCGACTTTAATCCTTCGTAAAACTCTTGGTGCTTCCTATTGATTGTAGTTGTTGCCTCTTTAAATCTTGCCCACAACTCTTCTTTTTGCTCTCTTGGCACTGGTCCTATTTCTCGCCATTGCTCATGGTACTTTTGTAAAGTATTAAAAGCCTTTACAACTGATTCTTCGTTCAGCAAGCCTTCAGCTTCTTCGCAAAGCTTCACCTTTATTACCATGTTCTTTTTTAAATCAAGATCACGAAGTTCTTTATTGATTTTAATGTAATCGTAAAAATTCTCAACGTGATGATGATAATTGTCCCATAAATTTTTCAAGGCTTGCTGAGGCACCATACCCGTTTCGTGCCATCTTTTTTGCAAAGCTCTAAACTCATGAAACGTTTTATCAAACGCTTCTTTTCTATTTACCAGATCTTTAATATCCTCAATTATCTGATATTTAATCTTTAAATTCTCATCCTTTTCTTGTTCAATATTTCGATTCTGAACCGTCCTTCGCTCTCTAAAATCATGAAGCAATTCCTTCATTTTTGATTCCAACTCATCTTTACCAAAATCAAATTCTTCTTCTTTACCTCCCTCGTCCAAAAATTTCTTCTTGGCTTCGGCAATTTCTTCGTTATGCTTTTTGTAAAAATTGTGCTTAATCGCATCTAAACGATCCTTTATTCCTTTTACAGACTTATTATCCAATAAGAGAACCAAACGATCTACCAATTCCTTCTTCTCCATTAAAGAATAATCAGGTTCTTTCTGAAGCTCTGTTTCCTCCTCTTTAACTTCAGCAACAGGTGCAGCTTCAACATTAGGCTTTTCTTCAAGATTATCTGTAGGAGATTCAATTGTTGCCTCAGCAACAACTTCCTCCTGATCTACCTCCAAGACATTTTTTTCACTTTCAATTTCAGCATCTGGCGATTCTTTTTCAACAGATTCTTTTTCATGAGAATCAATCACATTATCCTTAGCATCTAAATTTTCATTCACTTCATTCTCATGTGAGAGGTTAGACAGATCTTTTTCTTTCATGTAGTTTGCATTAGATTGGCTTTCCAAAAAAGAAAACCCACGTTAACAATACAATATCCAAAGGATTATTTAGGTCCATTCCTTACGAATTTAACTAATTATGTCCTAATCCTCAAAGATTTTCGCCAATTTTATTTACCTAAAATACAGAGGGGTTCACGCAATACATGAACCCCTCAACTAAAACCAACCAATTACTTAATCTAACATTAACTTTTTCATTGTAAAATAAAACACTTCAAGCTCTATTCTCAATTCAAAAATTAATCATTCATTTTTTAAAATTGAGATAAACGAATGCCTAGCTTACCTAATTTCGATTTCTCTTGCCTTTGGCTCCTCGACTTGCATTTTTGGTAATTTCACGAACAACATACCGTCTTTCACTTCTGCATTAATCTCCTCTTCAGCAATACCATCTGACAACTTAAAGCTCTTCTCTAAATTACCCCTAGTAAACTCTCGTCTCAAATAATTCCGCTCTTGTTTTTCCTCTTTATTTGCAGAAATATTCAAGACTCCTTTCTCAACTTTTATAGAAACATCTTCCTTTGCGAATCCTGGTATCGCCATTTCTATAATGAAATTATTCTCTTCCTCGAAAACATTAACACTTGTTCTATTCACGACTTCATTATCAAGCGTGCTTTTTAAAGCTCCTCTTGTTTCTCTAAACAATTGATTCATTAACTGATTTGTAAAAAAATCATTTCCTCTGTTTGAATATTTTAAAATTGTCATATCTATATCTCCTTATTTTTTATTTGCATTTTCTTTCAGGCTCCGGATCCTAAAATATAAATTCTGTATTTCGAACTTTCAATTCCAAAGTCTATACCAAGCCGATTCCGTTCACAAAATGACCGCATAAAACCAAATCTTGATGACAAAACGTCTGTTTTTCATGAAAACATAGTGACATATTGTCTTTTACTGCAAAATACATAGTCCCTATATTCAATTTGCTTGCAAGCCAAGTTTGGGTTACATACTTTTACACAAAATTTAAAAAAATGAGAATCGATATACTTACTGTTGTTCCTGAATTATTAGAGAGTCCTCTAAATCACTCTATTATTCAAAGAGCAAAAGACAATGGAATTGTAGAAATTTACATTCACAATATCCGAGACTATTCGGAAGACAAACACAAAAAGGTTGACGACTATGCTTTTAGCGGAGGCGCAGGAATGGTAATGCGCCTAGAGCCGATCGTTAAAGTAATTGAATCACTGACTGCAGAAAGAACTTACGACGAAATCATTTTTACGACTCCAGATGGGGACCAATATGATCAGAGGACTGCAAACACCTTATCGATTCAAGAAAATATCATGATTCTATGTGGACACTACAAAGGAATTGACCAACGCATTCGTGATCATTTTATCACCAAAGAAATTTCAATTGGGGATTTTGTTTTAACTGGAGGAGAGTTAGCCGCAGCTATTATTGCAGATAGCGTTGTTAGACTTATACCAGGTGGAATGGGAGATGAAACTTCTGCTTTAACAGATTCCTTTCAAGATGATCTTTTATCGCCACCTCTTTACACACGCCCTGCAGAATTCAGAGGATGGAAAGTTCCAGAAATACTACTATCTGGAGATCATAAAAAAATTGAAAAATGGCAGGAAGAACAAGCCTACGAAAGAACAAAACGATTACGTCCTGATTTATTGGACGAATAAAAAAAAAAGAGCTTCTGTAATGAAGCTCTTTTTTTTACCAACAATTAATAGTTTGTTGATTTCTTTTCAAAATAAGACTGTGGATGCTCGCAAGCAGCGCACATATTAGGAGCCTTAGTTCCTTCATGCACATAACCACAATTTCTGCAATACCACTCTTCTTTCTCTTCAGAAACAAAAACCTTCTCCTCCTCCAAGTTGCTAAGCAGCTTTAAATATCGTTGCTCATGCATTTTCTCAACCTTAGCGATCAATTTAAATGCAGTTGCCACTTTTTTGAATCCTTCTTCTTCAGCAATACGCGCAAACTCTGGATACAATTCAGTATACTCCTCATTCTCCCCACTTGCTGCAGCTTTCAAATTCTCGATTGTTGTTCCAATTTTGCCTGCTGGAAAAGCGGCTGTAATTTCAACATCACCACCTTCTAAAAATTTAAAAAATCGTTTAGCATGCTGCATTTCCTGCTCAGCAGTCTCTACAAAAATGGCTGCAATTTGCTCATAGCCTTCTTTTTTAGCTTGCTTTGCAAAATAAGTATATCTTGCTCTTGCTTGAGACTCACCTGCGAAAGACTTCAATAAATTCTTTTCAGTTTCAGTTCCTTTTATACTTTTCTCCATTATTTTATTTTTTTTGATTCCATTACAAATATCCTCATTTTTCGAAGAGATTATCACAATAAAGAGAAATTTTCAACAATTTATATTCAATAAAGAAAACGAGAATAATCTCACTTTTACACATCAATAACATTCCAACAAAGGAAATCAGTTTGACATCCAACAACGGCCAACTCAAAAGAAGCAGAAAAACAAATCCTTATTGGTAAATCCAAACAAGCCTTTATTTATATAATAATGAAAATGTTTTTTTTTCAGAAAATTAATTTCACCTCAACAAGCAACAACACATTCTTAGAAGAAAAATTATTTTTTTCACTCCCCCCTATTTAAAACCTTTGCATTAAAAAAAATGCATTTTTTAAAGGTATACCCCCTAAATTTAATAGTATTATTCATTTTTTTTCATACTTTTGAAATCGAAACCCCTTCATATTAGGGTTAGGATAGAAATTAGTTGATTTATTCCACAACTACCCCCTTTCCAAAAGGGGGTGGTTTGGTTTTTTAACTAAAAAAACAAGAAACCACATTATTGCATTTATATAATATTAACCGTTTACCATTTTTTTTTAATCTAAAATCTATTACTATGTTGAAAGCAAGAAAATTTTTCGCAATACTTATATGTACTCTTGTAGTAACAGGAAATCTATTTGCACAAGAAAAAGGAGATGTTACATTTGGAGCTGACCTTATGAGTAGATACGTATGGAGAGGAACACAATTTTCTACAGGTCCTGTAATACAACCAGCAGTTGAGTACAGCAAAGGAGGATTCGCATTAGGAGCCTGGGGATCATATGCACAAGATGGTTCTGATGGAGCTGAAGCCGATCTATATGCTTCATACACTTTTGCTGATGATTTATTCACAGCTACTGTAACCGATTATTTTTTCCCAACAGATGGAATTGCTGTAAACAACAGCTACTTCGATTATAAAAAAGCATCTACAGGACATATCATGGAAGCTACGCTTGCTTTTAATGGGAGTGACGGATTTCCAATTAGCATTTTAGCTGCCATGAATTTCTGGGGTGCTGATCAAGACGCCAATGGCGATCAGCAAAATTCTCTTTACATCGAATTAGGATATGGTTTTGAATACAAAGAAGTAGCCATTGATTTATTTGCAGGTTTCACACCTATCGATGCAGACGAAGACAAAGGAGAATCAGGATTTTATGGTGACACTGCAGGATTTGTAAACATGGGATTTACTGCATCTAAAGAAGTTGTTATCACAGAAAATTTTTCATTACCACTATCAGCATCTGTAATTGCTAACCCTATGGCTGAGAATTTATTCCTTGTTTTTGGAGTATCCTTCTAAGCAACACTAACCTCCCCGATTGAAGCTTCTTTTGAGGCTAAAAAAAAAGCTGAATCTAAATAGATTCAGCTTTTTCTATTGTATTTTCAATTTCCCTACGGAATTCTCATAAATTTATGTGCCTGCAGAGAGATGTTCCATTTTGGATTGTTCTTTACATACTCAACAATTGGTTTTACATTGTGAACGTACTGACTCCACTCAGACTGTAAATAAAGCAAACAATCATCCCCAACATTCTTAGCCAACTCTTCAGCCCACTCAAAATCTTTCTCCAAGTCGAAAATAATCACCTTTAACTCATTTGCTTTTTGATAAGAAGACGGCACTGGTAATTTATTTCTCTTAGGCGATAAACAAATCCAATCCCACTCACCACTTATCTCGTAAGCACCTGATGTTTCAAGGAAATTTTCGATGTTATGCTTTTTCAATTCGGTGCACAAAGGCTCCAAATTATACAAAGAAGGCTCTCCCCCTGTTACTACAACTGCTTTGGCTGGTGATTCGACAGCTTTGCGCACAACTTCCTCAACGGAAATCAAACGATGTTCTGATGGATTCCATGAAATTTTGCTATCGCACCATTGACAACCAATATCACATCCACCAATGCGAATGAAATATGCTGGCTTACCTGTGTGATATCCCTCACCCTGAATGGTATAGAAATCCTCAACTAGAGGTAAATCTGTTCCTTTATCGAATATTTCTTTGTACTTGTCTTTCAAATCGTTCTTCTTAACCAATTAAAATCCTAAACTTTGGTTGCTCAGTAAACTGGGCTACAAAAATACTTTCTTTTTAAGCATTTCAAAATCAAAATGAAAGATTATTTAAAATGATTCCATTCTTTAGCTCCAAATTGAGGTAATAAAAAAGAAATAAAATCTACAACAACATATTATGATTATGGAATGTTTTTTGATAATTTCACGAAATCAAACCTATCGAATCACAGCATGAACAAACTTAAATTCCTTTACTTACTCTTATTTATTTCAATACTGGCATCCTGCTCAAAAAGCAGTGATACGCCTAATTCTCCCGAAATACCAGAAGATTTAAATCCAAAACACCTTACAATTTTCAGTGTTAATGATGTTCATGGACAAATAGATAATTTCTCTAAGATCAAATCCATTATCGACAAAGAAAGAGAATCAACAAATGTACTCGTAGTATCGGGCGGCGATCTATTTTCTGGCAATCCTGTTGTCGACAATCATCCCGAGAAAGGATATCCAATGATAGACTTAATGAATCGAATTGGCTTCGATGCAGCCGTAATCGGTAATCATGAATTTGACTATGGTGCTGAATTTCTCAAGAAACGAATGGAGCAATCAGATTTTGCATGGGTATGTGCAAATGTAGATATGCAAAATTCAGGCGTACCAGAACCATTTGAATACAAAACAATAACTAAAGAAAACATAAAAATATCTCTACTCGGCTTAGTTGAAACCAACGGAAAAGATGATGGGATCATTCCTTCAACTCATCCATGGAGAGTTAAAGACATTCTATTCGAAAGAGCAGAAGACATCGCTTCACTTTTTTCCAAGGTAAAAGAAGAGGAAAAATCGGACTTATACATCGCCCTAAGTCATTTAGGGAAAAATGGCGATAGTAACTTAGCAAACAACTTCCCCTATTTTGATTTAATAATAGGTGGTCACTCGCATTCAAAATTATCTACTCAAGTAAATGGCATTCCAATCTTTCAGGCAGGTAGCAATCTTAACTATTTAGGTAAAATTTCGCTTACAGTCACAAACAAAAAAATCGAATCAATTTCCTACGAATTAATCGAGCTAAACGATATTAATGAATATGACTCAGATTTAAAAACGCTTATCGACGAATACAATAATCAGGAATATTTAACAGATGTAATTGGTTACTCTAGCAGATATCATGATGGCGGCATGGTTGGTTGTTTTTACACCGATGCTTTGCGAATTAAAATGAATGTTGATGTCTGCTTTCAAAATACAGGAGGAATTCGTTCTGGCCTAAATGAAGGCGATATCACGAAAAGGGAAATTTACGAAATAACTCCTTTTAATAATGGGACGGTAATTTACACGATGTCGGTTCTTGACATCAAAAAATTTCTGAGAGGATCGGGATCTGGCTTCTACTATTCTGGAATAAAAATTGAACAGGTTGATCGAGATGTTGAAATAAGAGATCTTCAAAACAATGTACTGGACGATGAAACGACTCTAACAGTAGGACTAAATGATTATATTCCTGCGGTTCATGATAGCTACTTTCCAGACAATGCACAAATACAGACAATGACTGATGCAGAAACGATTATTAGTTATTTAGAAGAAACTTCAAATCAAGTAGATTACCCTATTTGCGATCGTTATTTTAGAATGAATTAACCAATGAATATTAAGATGATCAAGGCTATTTACGTTTTGATCATTTTAATATATCAGCCCATTTTCTCCACTCAATTTCATATACGGCATGAGGAATATTTGTCTCTTCTGTGGATATATACAAAGAATCATTATCATCAAAAACAATTGCTTCTGTTTGTGCTCCACCAAGCGAGCTTAGATCCAAACGCAAACTTTTCCCTGAAAAGAAATCTGTTCCTTTATAGGATGAAAATAGCAATACATAAGTGCGATAGTCTTTGTAACCAATCAAGGCCAATACCTTCCCATCTGAGCTAAGATCGGCACCTGTAATTAACAAATCTGCATCAAACTCCGCTTTCACCTTCAAGCTTTGATTTTTAAAATCTTTCGACGCCACATACATTCGAGTTTTATAGTCAGCCCAATTTTTTGAAAAGAAATACAAGGAATCACGAAAAGCAACAAAAGCTTCACAATCGTAATCATGATTTTGCTTTCGTGGGACAAACTCATCTTGATCTGCCCAAGCAAGTGGCATTTCCTCGGCCTCAATTGAAGAACTATCTTGTGAGCTGAAACTTGATTTACGAATCCGAAGCACTCTTAAATTTTTTCGAACACCAAAATTATTTCCAAAATCACCGATATAAATATAATCCTTATCATCCGTTACATCTTCCCAATCCAGGTTCTTAAAATTGGAAATTGCAAGCTCCTTCTTTATAACTCCTGCTTTGTTGTATGCATATAAACTCGCTGCACAGTCGCTATCGTTATTCACCCAAAACAAATCTTGATACCAAACCAAACCTGATTGTTCATTCACTTTTGCTGATAAACTATCACATACCAAAACTGGATCATACTGAATTACACTAAATTTATCGAGCCTTACTTGCTCTGCATCTTTTTCGTTTTTTTTATTTGATACAAAATCACAAGAAGTGAAATACAGTATGCAAAAGAATATGGAAATCGTTAGAATATGTTTCACAGTATTTGTTTTTCAATGCAGAACAAAACTGAATAAAAAAAATGAGATTATCAATTTTAATATCCTTTACATCACCTAGTAAGTACAATCTATAATCAGCAAGTATTTTTAAATATCATATTCCGATGATTGCTTAATCTCTTTTATCACGAAAGTGCTATTGAGAACGCCAATATTTTTGATTTTAGACAATTTGTAACGAACAAATTCATGATACTCTTCTAAACTTCGAACATGAATTTTAAGAATAAAATCGACTTGCCCTGCAACGTGGTAACATTCCTGAACTTCCTTTAAATCTTGAATTTGCTCCTCAAACTCATCAATAAAAGCCTCGTTATGATATCGCATGGAAACTTGGCACATGGCAGTAACAGTTCTACCAATTCTTGTTTTATCTAAAATTGCCACATACTTTTTAATAAAGCCTTGATTCTCCAGTCTTCTTATTCTTTCATAAACTGGTGAAACTGTAAGACTCAGCATGCTTGCAATTTCTTTTGCTGTCTTTTTTGAATCGGTCTGTAATATCCTTAAAATAGTCTTATCGGTTTGATCTAAACTTTCCATATCAGAAAAAATTACTCCATTTATAACGTTTGCATAACATTTGAAAGTGAAAAACACTTTACTTGGCGCTAATTTCGGTAATTATTACTTAATTACAATGGGAATGTATGAAATATAACGGAAAGGTCGTTACTTTGCTAGCAAATAGTACGGAACAACACAACAAACATATAGGTTGCTTGCAACCAAAAACAAACACAACAACAAACACACAACACACTAGAAAAAAACCTCTTTCCCTTCCTGGAGCGAGGTTTTTTTTTATTCCACCAACTCAAAAAAAAAAAAGCGCCCGTATGGACGCATTCCTCTTGCTCTATTTGGTTTATCTTATTTCGTTAATTCATAAGCATCAGTTTTACCTTTCTTCACTGCAGGAATACCTTCAGTCATCCATACGGGAGCTGACTTTCCTTTTAAGTAATAATCGAAAAACTGCATTGTTCGAATTGATAAATCAACTCTGTTCGGACGCTTCTTTAGGTTATGCGCCTCATCATTGTAGGTAAGCATCCAGCAAGGTTTTTGCAAACGTCGCATGGCTACGAACAACTCGATACCTTGATACCATGGCACCGCACCATCATTATCGTTATGCATCATTAGCAATGGCGTTTCAATTTTAGGTGCAAAAAACACAGGTGAATTCTCGATGTATTGCAAAGTACTGTTCCAAAGAGTTCCTCCTATACGACTTTGTGTATGTTCGTATTGGAACATTCTACTCATACCCGATCCCCATCGAATTCCTCCATAAGCAGAAGTCATATTCGTGACAGGAGCTCCTGCCATTGCACATGCAAATAGGTTCGTTCTGGTAACCAAATAAGCGATTTGATATCCACCCCAACTTTGTCCTTGTAAACCTAGCTTTTTCTTATCAATAAATGAATATCTATCAGCCATAGCAAGTGTTCCAGTTACAATTGCACTGTATGCACTTTCGCCAGGATAACCGACTTTGTGGTAGGTAATATCTGGCATAAAAATTAAATAATCGTTACTAACACAATAGCTTGGATTAATAATTGACCAATTTGGCTGAGGAACATGATGAGCATGCAAGCGATCGGTACTTCTTTCATAAAAATAAACCAACATTGGATATTTTTTAGTTGGATCAAAATTCTCAGGCTTGTAAAGCAAACCTTGCAACTCTTCTCCATCTCCCGAAGTCCATTTCACCAATTCAACATCTCCCCACAAGTAATTTTTCTGTTGTGGATTTGCATCAGATATTTGCTTTAGCTCTGATAAATCAAGCTTACTTGTCCACAAGTTCGGATACTCCTTAAAAGTTGATTTCGTCCACAGTAATCGATCTTCATTCTTTGCTTTTAATGTTTTTCGATAGCTAACATCTTCGAATACCAACTGTTTTGGATCATCATCCTTCTTTAACTGAAAATATCCTGATTTTTTTGAAAATTCATGAAAGGCACTTAATAATACTGTCCCATTCAAATCAACAAACAACTCATCTTCATCCAACTTTTCGTAATCGAAGCGGATATGATTTCTACGTCCGAATCCATTGGTAATGTTTTCAGCTCCCTTCACTCCTTTCGGATCTAACTTCCAAAAATCATAACGATCCTTTACAATCACAAACTTGTCATCCTTTGTCCAGCCAACAATCCCATACGGACTAGGATCACTAGGTGTATCGTGAGTTTCATTGTAGAAATTTGTTTTTATTTTAGCCGTTAATGCAATTGTTTTTTTAGTGTCAATCTGGTAAGAGTACCACACACTATCTCGCGATTCGTACCAATACATGTAATTCTGAGCTGGAGAAAGATTAACCCTGGAATTCATTTTTTCCAAAACCAATTCCCTCTTTCCAGATTTTGTATCAAGCAAATAATAATCTGAATACCAATCATCCCAAGAAGTTAATTGCTGGTAGGGTAAATTTGAAGAACCTAAAGCAAACTGTTTATTTCCATGATCAAATAACTTTACCTTTGGCATTTCTTTATCAGCTAACTGAACCAACTTGTTATCAGCAATATTATATACCGCTAACCAAGTTCTTTTCTTTTCCTTCTCTGCCTGCAATTTTTGTTGTGGTTGCAATAAAGGATCTTTCCAGTTCCAAACATCAACTTTATACTTTTCCTCATCGAGTAAAGTGTCTTTTTCCTCATTAATTGGCTTTGGAGCTACTCCAAAGAATAATTTCTCGCCATTCTTAGAGAAATAAATCTCACCATTTTCGCTAGCTGTCCACTTGTCCTGAATTTCAACAGTATTTGGATCAACTAATCGATTTAGCTGATTCATCTTCAAATCTTGATAATACAAGTCGAAGGTTTTATTCTTAAGCGTATCCGAAGAAAAAAGAAACGATAACTGATCACCATTGTTTGCCAATACGGTTTTTTTAGCCAGGCCTTCTTTTTCGAAAACGGTCTTTACTTCTTCATTTTTAGCTAAAAACCAATTTACTTTTGAGTTTTGTATACTATCTCCAACAACTTGCACAAAAGAAACTGCATTTCCATTTTCTGACAAATTGTAATCCGCAACATCCTTGTATCTATACTCTTTTCCTGATAGAAAATTTAGAATCACCAATTCTCCTTTTTTAACATCACACTTTTCTTTCGAGCCTTTTTTCTTTTCTTCTTTGCCCTTATCCTTAATAGAATCATTTGCCAAACTATCCTTTTTCGCCTTTGGCATTTCCAATAAAAAAGCCAACCATTCTCCTTTTTCTTCTGGTGTTTTCACAGATTTAAATTCTGCAAAACACTGAATAGAATTCTTCTTTAAATTCCATACTGCCAAAGAATCTTTGGGTTGTTTCTCTTTTTCAACCTTATCCATTTTAGCTTTTCGAATGGTATCAAACTGAGCTTTAATTTGAAAACACAACACATCCGAATTAGGCGTAAACACAGCCTTATAACCACGAGAAATAGAATCTAACTTTCCTGTATTTACTTCATACAAATACAAATATCCATCTCCTTTTTGTGGATTTACTTCATAACTAACCCATTCTCCATTGTTCGATATTTTTTGATTTTTCAAATTCTTCCAATGGTCGTAATCAGAATGTTTTAATGGCTGCTTTGAATTTTGCGCCATTGCACTGCCTACAAAAAGGCATAGCAAAATGAATAGTAATGACTTTCTCATGACTCGAATAATTATCCTTTATAGTATTTAGTTGTCTCTCTTACAAATGAACCAAGGATTTAATAAATCCTCTTTATTATATGAAATCTCCTCCTCCGAATTTAAGTGTAGAACTTTTCCTCCAGAAGCTGTTACAATCGCATGCCCAGCAGCAATATCCCACTCCATTGTTGGAGCATATCTTGGGTACACATCAGCTTCCCCTTCTGCAATCATGCATAATTTTAAAGAACTTCCTTTTGAGATTAACTCAACCTTACCGTATTCTTGTTTTAACTTCTCAATAAAATCGGTTGTTTCCTGACTCATGTGCGAGCGAGAACCAACAACACGTACAACTGATCGGTTATGCTTAAGCGGTAATTTTTCAGATTCTAAAACCAATTGATCCAAAGTACCAGTCCAGTCTTTAATGTTATTTATTAGGTAGGCACCTAATTCCTTATCCGAAAAATACAATTGTTGATATACCGGAACATAAATTACGCCAGCAATTGCTTTTCCATTTTCTATTAAAGCAACATTAACCGTAAACTCATCATTTCGTTTGATGAATTCCTTTGTCCCATCCAATGGATCAACGATCCAACAGTAATCCCAAGCTTTACGAGTTGTGTAATCTAGCTTCTCGCCTTCTTCACTTAAAACAGGCACTCCCAATTCATCTAAAACAGAGACAATTGCATTGTGCGCTCTCTGATCGGCAATGGTTAAAGGACTATTATCGGATTTAATTTGGATTTCGAAATCGGTAGAATTATATACTTCAATTATTTCTTTACCCGCCTTTAATGAAGCAGAAATTGCGGCTAAAAGAAGCTCTTTTCTTTTACTAAAATTCATGTATAAATATGCTTTTCAACCCTTTTGGATTGTGGAATTATCAATTAATAAAAATAAATGTAAGACAGTATGGTAACGGTAACAATCATATAAATAATCGTGAGCGGAAAACCAATCTTAAAAAAATCCTTAAAGGTATATCCTCCTGGTCCGTAAACCATTAAATTGGTTTGATATCCGATAGGAGTCATAAAATTTGCAGCTGCGGCAAATGCAACAACCAGAACAAAAGGCTCAGGATTTAAATGAAGATTTAAGGCCATGGTTAAGGATATCGGAAACAGGATAGCGACTGCTGCTTTATTGGTAATGTAAGCTGCTAATACCGATGTTATTAAATACACACCAAACAAGACACCAACTCTACCTAAAGGTATAAAAACCGAAATTAAAAGGTCGGCGAGAATCTGAGCCAAACCAGATTTAATCATCGCAGTACCAAAAGCCAAGGCTAAGGAAATGATAAGAGCCAAGTTAAAATCTACACGTCCTGCAATATCCTTTGGATTAGTAATCTTTAAGCCTAAAATGATAATAATCATTACGACTAATGTCATAAATAACGGGACGATATTACAGGCAGAAAGTAAAACTGCTAATACTGTTCCTCCTAACAACAATCCAATTTTGTATCCTTCTTGCTTTCTAAACTCTTTTACTTTCGAAATAAAATAAAAATCCTGCACCAAGTGAGAACGATCAACAAAATCATCACCTCCTAATAATAAGAGAACATCACCTGCTCGCAATTTCACTTCACCAATTTTACCATTTACTCGACCTCCATTTCTATGGATTCCAATGATAGCAGCATCGTATTGGCCTCTAAAATTAGCTTCTTTTACCGTTTTAGATATCAGTGTTGAATTATGAGAAATTACAATTTCGACAACCTCAATGTGTTTTTTATGTGTTAACATTCCAACGGTAGGCAATGTCAATCCTGAATTCGGAAGCACTAAATCGGCAATTGTTTCGGTATCCCCAGCAAAAAGCAATCGATCTGCTTCTTGCAATCGGTATTCATGAGAAACAGCAGAAATTCGAGTATCTCCTCTATTTATTTGAAAAAGATAAAGACCTTTTAAATTTCTAAGATCTGCCTCCTCAATTGATTTCCCTATTAATATCGAATTGGGTTTTACATGTGCTTCAACAATATATTTTCTAGTATTTTCAGAAAATTCACCTAAAACATCCTCCTTTTCGGGCAGCCATTTTTTACTGACAAGAAGCAAATAAATTGAACCAATAAACATCATTGGAATTCCTACATATGCAAAACTAAACATATCGAGAGATTCCAAACCAGGTATGATTTTTTGGTCGACAACCATACCATTCACAATCAGGTTTGTTGATGTTCCAATAAGTGTTATACAACCTCCTAAAATAGCTGCATACGATAGAGGTATTAATAATTTTGAAGGAGATATTTTATTTCGTTTGCTCCAACTATGTACGTATGGCATCATAACAGCAACCAAAGGCGTATTATTCAAAAAGGCTGAAAAACTTGCCACGAGAAATATCATCCGAGCCATAAATTGTCGGTATGATTTTGCCTTCCGAAAAACCTTATCGAATAGTGTTTCTACAATTCCTAAATCTCTAATCACATCACCAATCAGCAGCAGCATTAAGATCACAACCATCTGATCGTTAGCAAAACCACTCAAAATTTCCGATGGTGTAAGAATTCCAAAAATCCCTAAAACAACCACTCCAATAAGGAAAGTAAAAGCAGGTCCAACCCACTCTTTATAGAATGAAATTAGAATAAAAACCAATACGATTAAAACAACGATCGCATCAAATGAGAGCATAGACTAGGATTTGGATATAGATTAAGAGACGAAGATACAAAAATACTAGCATCTGAAAGCGAAAAATACAATCCTTTCCGATTATGAATTGTTAAACAAATTTAATTCATAGCCATAAACTTATTCTCTTCTATATATGCAAGCTTAAAAAAGTTAAATTTGTGCTCAATTCAGAAAGAGAGATATGAATAATCAGCAAATTGGCAGTTTTGAAAAAACGCTTCATAATACTGCCGTAAAGATTCATTACAAGCAAATAAAACTAAACAAAGAATATCTCTCTAAGTATTTGAATCCTAATCTATTGAATTCTTATTGTAAGAACGGTTGTCCAAATCATTCACAAAAATGGACTTGTCCTCCTTTTTGCCCTCCATTTGAAGAATATTCTAAAAATCATACTAGTATTTCCTTGTACTTATTTTACACTTCTCCTAAGCAATTCATTCAATTTGATGAAAAAGACAGGTCACTATCCGCTTACAATTTTATTAAAGAGGAACTACAATCTTTTTTAAGAAAAAAAGAATTGCCAAATGAAAAAATGATTGCTGCAAATAGCTGTGAATTTTGCAAAACTTGCAAAGTTGCAGAAGGCAAAGCATGCCATATTCCTGAGAAAATACGTTACAATTTGATTGCCTTTGGTTTTGATGTTAGTGCAATAATGACTGATTTATTTCAACACAAAATTGAATGGGCCACAGAAAATAAAATGCCAAATATAGTTAGCAGTGTTGGTGCTATTTTAAACGCTCCTTGAAAGGCAGAAATGTCATAAAATCTGCATGGTGAACAATGTAAGCTTCGGTGCTTCTTTTTACCATATCACCTTCCCCTGCATGTGTCGCAATAATATGACAAACCTCTGGTGGAATTCCACACTCTTCGGCAAGAGAAACACCAGAAAAAGGATGTCTAATATATTTCCCATAGCTTCCTTGAATTGCATTGTTTTTTTCATCCAACACATACTCCAATAACTTCCCAACATCACATAGTATTGCACCTGCAACTACAACATCCAAATCAACAGGAAGTTCCTTTTTAAAAAAGGAATTCATTTTCTTACCACTCGCTTTAGCAATATGTACAACGCATTGTTTATGATCCATAAAACTCACCTTTAGATCGGGACCACATAACAATGTAAAAGGTATTCTCTCTAAATCTTGTGCTGTTAGTACGCTTCTTTCCAAGGCAATTTCCCAAACTTTTGTAGTTTTTTCTTTTAGCACGTCATCTTGAATCCACTCCAATTCGGGCCATAATTCTTTAACAACTTTTCTCATACCCATAGCTAGAATGTTTGGTTTTTAGTTTTGCAATAATTTCATCAGCCATTTGGTAGGTTGAAGCAGCTCCTTTTTGAATAACATCCGGCTTTCCCGACATTTTCTTCATATCATATGTTTGAACTTTTCCTTCCAGAATGACTTCCGCCACAACCTCTCGAATTCTTCTTGATATTTCTATCTCTCCCAAATAATCCAACATCATACAAGCCGATTCTACCATTGCAATCGGATTAACAATAGCCATTTTAAAGTCAGCATATTTTGGTGCTGAACCGTGAGTTGGCTCAAAAACAGCGATTCCATCTTCCGACATTTGTGCACTACAAGCAAAGCCCAGACCTCCAATTAAGCCTGCAAAACCATCCGATACAATATCTCCAAACATATTTCCAGCAACAATAACACCATAATTCTCAGGATTTTTTGTCAACCACATCATTTGAGCATCGATATTGGTATTCCACAATTCAATTTCCGGAAATTGTTTTCTTTGAATCTCCTGAGCCAACTTAAACATCATCCCTGAAGTTTCTCTAATTACATTTGGCTTCTCACATACTGTTACTGATTTGTAAGAATTATTTCTGGCATATTCAAAGGCCGCAGTAAGTATTCTACTGGTAGCATTTTTCGTAAAAATTCTTGTGGAAATAGACAATTCATCTCTAGGAACATCTCCAAAATTCTTCACAAATTTCGGATGGCTTGTAAGAGCTGCATAAACTGTATTATCAGGATTCGACCATTCAACACCTCCATACAATCCTTCGGTATTTTGTCTAAAAATTACAACATCAACAATTGGCTCTTCAATCTTGCCTTCTATTCCTCTTCGAATAAAATTGAGCGGATTTCCTTTGTAAGTTTTACATGGTCGAATACAAATATCTAACTTGAAATACTGACGTAAGCCAACAATCGGGCTAGAATAAACATATCCTTTATTTTTCAATTCAGGAGCCAATTCATTTGCCGCATCGTCTTTCGGTTTAGAAGTTATTGCTCCAAACAAGCCAATTTTGTGTTTTTCAAGCAAATCAATGGTACGTTTAGGCAGTGGATTTCCTTCTTTACACCAAAATTCCCATCCAATGTCTGCCTCAACATAATTGGCTTCGAATCCGGCAGTCGTTAAAATTCTTATGGTTTCGTCGAGAACAACACGACCAATACCATCTCCAGGCATAGCTACTATGGTTCTTTTACTCATAACTTTATGATTTCACAAGTTAATCTATCGCCACAATCCTCTTCTTATAACAATTTACAAATGATTTATTTAGAAATAAAATTTGTTTTTTTTAGACAACAAAAAAGGCTCCAAAATGGAGCCTTTTTAATATCATATTTTAATCAGACCTATAAAGGGTTTCGTACAGATACATGTACTTTTTTACTGATAATTCTTTTGTTTTGATAAGCTGTAGATTCAACAGCTACTATATTAATATCCTTATCGATATTAAAACCTTTCCCGACAGGTATTCTCAATTCTCCAACACCTGCAACTGTTTTTAGCTCTTTAATTCCTTTTCCGCCATTTTCAGGAAAGAATTTTCCATCAATTAATTTAGCCTGATAAAATTTCACCTTTTTACGGCCAGTACTCAATTTAAATTTTAAAACATATTCTTGTTTCGTTTTTAGTAAATTGATTTTTTGTACTTCGATAGTAGGCGTTGATTTCTTCTTATCTGTTTTACTGATTTCTTTTAGGCCTATGCTTGCTAGGTTATCTTTGTAAAAAGCTTCTGATTTTAACTTTCCGTTCTCCCAAAATTTTCTTTGATAACCAGATTTCTTTCCTTTTACATAATCTGTTTCACGATATACTTTCCCATCCTTATAATACCATTTCACAACCCCATGCTTCATGCCATCAACATAAGGAATGTCATACTGTTTTTCACCAGATTTATAGAAAGTCTCACTAACGCCCACTTTTTTATTATTCTTGTATGTAACAAGAGACTTCAACTCTCCAGTATCGAAATAATACTTTTTAACACCATTTTTTATCTTAGGATTTGATGTAACAGCATTTTCTTCTGCTGATTTCTCCTGTGTTTTTTCAGTCTTTTGCTTTATAAAATCACAAGAATTAAATGCAACTAGAAGTAGTAATAAGTAAGTAAGATTCTTCATTTATTTGTATTTTTTTGATGATGAAAGGTAATAGGAATTCCATTTGGATTCAATCGAAACTACACCTCATCAATTTCTGCTAGTTTTCCATATAAAACGAAGGCTTTCACATGCTCAAAACCAAGCTTTTGAATTAACTTTTTATAAGTCAAAACCTGCTTCTTGTGTGAATTTTCCTTTTTCTTCCCAAATTTAAAATCGATAACAATCGCTTCTTTTCCTTTGTAAATAACTCTATCTGGTCGCTGCACACCACCTTTTCCCAATAAAATATCCCGTTCGTTAACAACGGTCCAATCTTTAGAAAACCATTCTTCTACCATTGGATTTTCCAGTAACTCCTTTGCAAATTCTAAAACTTCATCAGCTTGTTTCTGATCAAGCTTCCCTTCAAATTGCAATAAACTCACTGCTTTTGTAACATCTTCCTTATATTCAATCAATTGAAATAGCTGATGCAGAATATTTCCTCTACTGACTGGTGAAAAAGTTTCTACCGATTCAGCTTCCGAAAAATCAAAATAATCTGCAGAATGTGCTCTTAACTTTAATCGATCATCTAGTAAAGAAGCTGGGTATTCTTTGCGCTTCTCTTTTTCTATTTGAATTGCATTAGACGGTCTCAATTCAAGTTCTCCTAACTCAAAACAAAACGTTTCTTTATTCCAATTTTCGCTTAATGAAATAATATTATCTCCATTAAAGTCTGAAGAATAATTATCTGAATTTTCAAATGCATGAAGCATTACATCAGCAATATTTTTCAAATCTCTTTTTGCGGCAAGAGGAGAATAACTCACAAAAGCATCCTCGGCTCTCGTTAAAGCAACATAGAGTAAATTCAAATTATCAATATACGATTGTAGCTTTTCCGTAAAATATTCTTGGTAATAGATGGTTTCTTTCAATGTGCTGCTATAACGTACCGGAAGAACATCAAGCACATCAAAGCCTTCTACTTTCGGCTGACACCATAAAATATTTGCATGCTTGGTACTGTCTATTTCCCAACTACAAAATGGCAATAAAACAACTTTAAATTCTAGTCCTTTCGATTTGTGAATTGTCATGATTCGAATGGCATCCTGTTGATCCGAAACTGAAATTACTTCCTTGTCTTTTCTTTCTCCCCAATAAGTGACGAAAGAATTCAAATCAGGTGCATCGGTCTTTGTAAATCCCAATACTAAATCTTGAAAAGCCTCCAAAAAAGGAAAGTCTTCTGCATGTTCATTCAAATTGAAAATCTGAATTAGCTTTTCAACTAGGTCATACAATGCTTGCCTTTTTAATTCTTCTACATTCGCAGTAAATTCTTCCGGAAAAATTGATTCGAATGATTTTTCCTCATGCGAGATTGCGTATAATTTATCTTGATCCTCATTTTCTTGCCTTTGAATATAAACTTGATATTCTTGTTGCAAAAAGCCTAAGTTGATTTTATCATCTGGAGAAACAAAAAAATTTAATAGATGTACCAAAAAATTAATTACTGAAGAATTCTTTAAGTAAAGAGAATCATTCGAAATCACATCGTAATTTACACCTTCCTTAGCCAGACTGCTTGCGCGATAAGCCATTAAGGTATCAGCAACAAGGCCTCCTTCTTTTCCATTTCTTACTAAAATGCAAATATCTCTTGCTTCATAACCTTTTTCCTGGAACTCTTCAATCTTTAAAGGCAAATCCTCAAGAACCTTCTCAATCCAATCTGATTCATTGTCTTTTTCTATAAAATTGGCTCTAACATAACCTGGATATTTCTTCTCATCTCCGGGGAAATGCTGATATACATCCTGATAAGCTCCTGTAATTTTTTCTTGCTCCTCTTTTAAGCCATCTGCAATTTCTGCAGGAATTGATCCATTGTAATTGTTTTGCAATGCTTGCGCTCCAATTGCAAAAAGGGCATTGTTAAAATTGATAACATTTCTGGAACTACGCCAATTGTAATTCAATGTTAATCCATTAACTCCAAAACTTTCAAAGTCCTGATCCAATTGCTCCGAGAGAATTTTCCAATCCCCATTTCTCCATCTATAAATAGACTGTTTAACATCCCCTACAACTAATGAATGCTTATCTTCGGCCAATGAGTTTGCAACCAATGGCCTAAAATTATCCCATTGCATAGATGATGTATCTTGAAACTCATCAATCATAAAATGTTGATATACATTTCCAATTTTCTCGTAAATAAATGGAGAATCATTATCTCCAATTATATTTCTAAGTAAACGACTGGCGTCTGATAAAAGAAAAATATTTTCACCCTCTGCATATTCTTGCACCTTTTTTGAAAGATCTGTTAGAATGCCAAGTGTATAAATATAACTAAGGGTTTTATCTGTCGATTTGTAGAGCATCGACTGTTCATCGTAATGGGAAACAGCCTTTTTCAATAAATCATTTAAACCTGCAGAGCATGCAGTTTCTACAGCCTTTTTAGTTTCTGAACTTGCCTTGCCAGTAGTCCATTTCTTAGGCGTATCGATCGCCGTTCGAGCTCTACTTCCCGGTTCCATTTTGCCACCTTTACCCAAATTTGACAAATAGCCAGCTACACCTGATTTTCCGTAAGCAAATTCAGACACATCCAATCCGTGCTGTGAAATAATTCTACGAACATCTTCTCCTATTTGAGAATAGAACTGTTCAAATTCATCTTTAATCTCCTTCAAAATTTTACGATAGGAACTTAAAAACTTCTTATCTGATAATTTCTCAACCAATTTATCCGAAAAATTTTTAAAATCCTCTTTAAAAATCTCATTCCCTACTCCTAAAATTTCTTGTTTAAAGTTCCAGTTTTTACCTTCTCTAATTTTAGATTCTGCAAAATCTGTCAACCAAGATCTTAATTGCGGATCTTTATCTACATCTGTAAAAAGAAGATCTACAACTTCATTTAACACTCTCCCCTGATCCAGCTCAATATTATATCCCATTTGCAAGCCAATTTCACGAGTAAAAGATCGGACAACCTTCTGGAAAAAACTATCAATGGTAGTCACAGAAAATCGTGAATAATCATGAAGCAGTCTATTTAATATTTCTTTTGCCCGTAGCATTAATTCCTCCGGACTGAATCCATTCTTTTCGCATAATTCCTTAGCATAAGGAGACTTATCCGATTTGGATAGCAAATGAATCTCTTTAATAATCCTAGACTTCATCTCATCTGTAGCCTTATTGGTAAAGGTTACAGCCAAAATACTTTTGTAATTTAAAGGATCTTCGAATACCAAGTTTAGATATTCTCTTGTAAGTGTATAAGTTTTTCCAGATCCCGCTGAAGCTCTATAAATGGATAATTCGGACATATGCTCTTTTTAATTTAATCCGAAAATAACAATAATATATTTTAGGAAGTAATCTAACAGATAATAAAGTATGCACACTTCATATTTTCTATTTCAAAGTAGAAAAATTACTTATTTATGAAAAAATATCATTTTACTTAATAATTTATAAAGTTTAATTTTTCATAAAATAATTTCACTTTGTATAAAATTGAAACCCCCCATAATCAAAGGCTATAATAGTAAACAGTAAGAATTACATCATGGATAACATAATTATTCAAATTAGTGCCGATGTGAAATTGACTTAACCAACTAGTATTGATATCCTCCATAAAATATCTTAACTTCTGTCTTGTTATCAAAATATTCACTTATAACCATTAATTATGAATAGAATTTTTACTCTTATTCTTTGTTGTATTTTATTTATCCCATCTTCTTATTCTCAAAAGCGAGAAATAAACGAGAATGGTAAATACAAAGGAATTATCAGAATTAAATTTGATGTAAAATCAGATCAAAAAGCAACAGCACTTAACCAACTGCTTGTTGAAAGAAAAAAACTAAAAGTAAAAAGTACTGAAGATTTTGTAAGAACTAACATTCCTAATCTGGATAAAGTAAACCAAAGATTTAAGGCAAATAAAATGCGACGAGTATTCCGCGATGCTGGAAAATTTGAAGCTAGACATAAAAAACATGGCTTACATTTATGGTACGAAGTAGAATTTAGTACTACAACTCCTGTTACACAGTTATTAAAATCGTATGAAGGCGTTGCGGAAATCTCTATTGCTGAAGGAATTAATGCTACTAGACAAATAACAGGTGTTCCTAGTACAGCAACGAACCTATCGGTAGCCCCTGCAGCCTTGCCATCAGGTACCAATGATCCTCTTTTTGGAGATCAGTGGCATTATGAAAACACAGGACAAAATGATGGAACAGCTGGTAAAGATATTAGTCTGTTAGAAGCTTGGCAAATTGAAACAGGAAATCCAAATGTAATTGTCGCTATTGAAGATGGTGGTATTGATTTTGACCATATTGATTTAGCTGCAAATATGTGGGTAAACCCAGGTGAAATTGCTGGAAATGGAATCGATGATGACAACAATGGTTACGTTGATGATATTTACGGGTACAACTTTGGAGATGATACTGGTGATATTTATGTTGGTGATCATGGAACACACGTTGCTGGAACTGTTGCTGCTGTATCTAACAATGGTGTTGGTGTTAGTGGTATCGCAGGAGGAAGCGGAAACAATGATGGTGTTCGCTTAATGTCATGTAATGTATTTAGTGCATCAACAGGCGGTTTTGCTGAGGCTTATTCTTATGCTGCTGATAATGGTGCTGTTATTTCTCAAAACAGTTGGAGTTATAGCTATCCTTACCAATACGATCAAGCTGTATTAGATGGTATCGATTACTTTATTGCCAATGCTGGTGGACCTAATGCTCCAATGAACGGTGGTATTGTTATTTTTGCCGCAGGTAACGACAACTCAGAAAGTAGATATTATCCAGCTTATTATGATAATGTATTATCTGTAGCTGCTACCAATAAGAATGATGAAAGATCTTATTATTCCAATTATGGAACTTGGGTTGATATTGCAGCTCCAGGTGGAGAATTAGAAACTACCAATGAAGATCCAACTGCTATCCATAGCACATATCCTAATGATAACTATGGAGTTATGCAAGGAACATCTATGGCTTGCCCACATGTTTCAGGAGTTGCTGCATTAGTTATTTCTAAATATGCGGGTAATATTACACCTACAGAACTTTGGAATAAACTTGTTGATAATACTGACCCAATAGATGATCTTAACGATTCTCGATATGCAGGAAAATTAGGTAGTGGTCGATTAAATGCATTCAAAGCACTTAGCGATGATAACTTACCTTCTGTTCCTTCTGGCTTAACTGCTACAAATGTAACACAAACTAGTTTTACAGTAGGTTGGACTGCAGTAAGTGGTGCTACCTCTTATGATCTTCAGGTTCGTGAAGAAGGAGGAACTTGGCAAACCATTAACACTTCAGAATTAACTTATGACTATTCTGGTGCAACAGCAGAAACAACTTATGAATTTCAAGTTAGAGCAAATAATGATGCTGGTTCAAGTGGTTATTCGGCAATGGCTTCAGTTATTACAGAAGCAGCTCCAACTGTGCCTGATGCTCCAGTTAATCTTAGCGCATCCAACATTACTTATAACTCAATAACAATAACCTGGGATGCAGTTGCGGATGCTGACGATTACGATCTTGATGTTAGACCTTCTGGTGGTTCTTGGACTACTGTTGCTTTAACTACTACAAGCTATGATTATTCAGGACTTGATGCAGAAACAACATATGAATTTCAAGTACGAGCTAATAATAGCATTGGTGCAAGTGCGAATTCAGACCTTGCTAGTGCAACTACCCTTGCTGCACCAACTGCTCCTGATGCTCCAGTAAATCTTAGTGCATCCAACATTACTTATAACTCCTTAACGGTAACTTGGGATGCTGTAACTGATGCTAATGATTACGATCTTGATGTTAGACCTGCTGGCGGTTCTTGGACTACTGTTAATTTAGCTACAACAAGTTATGATTATACAGGTCTTGATGCTGAAACAACTTATGAATTTCAAGTACGAGCTAATAATAGCATTGGTGCAAGTGCTAATTCATCTCTTGTTAGTGCAACTACATTAGTTGCTCCTACAGCTCCTGAAGTACCAACTAATATCATTGCTTCAAGCATTACATTCAATTCCTTCACAATCAGTTGGGATGCAATGGCCGACACAGAAGATTATGATGTAAATGTAAGAGCTAGCGGTGGATCTTGGACAACTATTAATACTCTTGCTACTAGTTACGATTACAGTGGACTTGATGCAGAAACTACATATGAATTTCAAGTTAGAGCAAATAATGGAATTGGTTCAAGTGATTACTCTAACATTTCCAGTGCAACAACTCTTGTAGGACCTACTGCACCAGAAGTGCCAACAAATGTAATGGCATCTAACATCACTTATAACTCTTTAACCATTTCATGGGATGCAACGACTGATGCTGATGACTATGACGTAAACATGAGAGTTAGTGGTGGTACATGGACTGCTGTAAACGTAAGTGCAACAACTTATGATTTTACTGGACTAGATGCAGAAACAACATACGAATTTCAAGTAAGAGCAAATAATGATGTTGGGTCAAGTAGTTATTCTGTTGCTATAAGTGCAACTACTTTAGAAGCTCCAACGCCACCAGATGCTCCTGCTAATGTGATGGCATCTAATATTACATACAATTCGTTCACAATTTCTTGGGATGTAGCAGCTGATGCAGATAATTACGATCTTGATATTCGTGAAGAAGGTGGTAACTGGTCTAGCGTAAACACAAGTGCAACAACTTATGATTTCAGCTCAGCTTTGGCTTCCACTAACTATGAATTTAGAGTAAGATCTAATAATAGCATAGGATCGGGAGCTTATTCTGCAGTAGGATTACTTACTACTGAAGACATTCCTGTTCCTGCTATACCAACAGGAGTTCTTGCTTCTGACATTACATCCAACTCTTTCACAATTTCATGGAACAGTGTAGAGTTCGCAAACAACTACGATGTTCAAATTAGAGAACAAGGCGGAAATTGGGAAACTTTTACTACTTCAGCAACGGATTTAAGTTACAATACAGCTATGGCTGAAACTACTTATGAATTCCAAGTACTAGCAAGTAATACAAGTGGTTCTAGTGATTATTCGGCTTTACAATCTTTAACTACTCTTGCCGAAGCATCAACTCCAGACTATTGTGATTCTTATGGTAAGGCAACTCGTTATGAATATATCGATTTAGTAGAATTTGCAGATATGAGCAATCCTTCTGGAGATGATGGAGGTTATGGTGATTATACTGGAATGGTAGCAAACGTAGCTCCAGGAAATAGTTACATTTTAAATTTCTCTTCAGCTTACAAATCGAGAACCTATACAACTAACTGGAAAATCTATATTGATTTTAACCGCGATGGTGAATTCACAAGCAATGAATTAGTCGTTTCTGGCTATTCAGCAAGCTCTGGAATTTCCAGCTCAAATGTTTCAGTTCCTGCTGGTGCCGCTTTAGGTCAAACAAGAATGAGGGTTATTCTTAAACACAGAAGAGCAGCTAGAACAGCATGTGATATTTTCAGTCAGGGAGAAGTAGAAGATTACACGATCAACATCAGTAATTCTGCTCCTGCTATGGCTACAAAATCTTCATCTTTTGGATTTACAAGTCCACTTAGTCAAACTCCTCCAATCGAAGAGTTGAAATTGTATCCAAATCCGGCTAAAGATTATGTAAGTCTTTATATTCAAGGTAATATTCAATCAAAAGTTAGAATTAGCTCTTTAACAGGAAAGACAATTCGAATTTTAACTCTTGACCAAGAGGATAACCGAATTGATGTTTCTAATCTTCCATCTGGAATGTATTTTATTTCAATCGAAGATGGAGAAGAAATCATCTCTAAAAAATTAATTAAATTATAAAATCAATTAATCAGAATTAAAACGGACCGGTAACATAACCGGTCCGTTTTTTTTATGGTCCAACCTGTAACCTTTTCATTACCTAAACGTTTCTCTATTACAAACTCTTATCATTTAATTCATACAAGACTGCAAAGGCAAAGTTCAATTTATAAATTTGTTTGATCATGAAAAAGATTCTTTTTTTCGCCATAACAAGCTTATTTCTGTATGGCTGTGCTACTCAATCAGCATTTAAAAAACCGATTCCTATTAATGATACCAATTCTGAAATACTGGCAGAAGACAGTACTGAATATGAGCTACTAATTCTAGATATTGGTTTTGAATCATGGTTGGCTACTAGAAGTTCTATCGCCACGGCACATTCCAATACCTATTATAAAAATTGGAATCATATTTACGTGACAGAATGGAACCAAAAGCACCTTCAAGGTCATCCTTATTTCGAGAATTACATAAGTTATGATCCTTTTGAAGATTATGGATTTGATATCAATTATAAACTTTACAATTACTTTCTATTTGTAGAAGAAAAAACAGGAATATCTCTGGTTAGAAGATAAAAAAAGGGAAGAATCAAATAATTGATTCTTCCCTTTTATAATATCTAGGATTGCTTTACTAGTTCAAAAATTCAATTAGAATTTATAAGCTAATCCAAGTCCTACAATTTCCTTAAACTGAATTTTTGGTCCTTTGTTCATTCCTTCATCATCAATATAATCAACATCATCATCGTAAACCAATGAAGTATTGATTGTGGCGGTAAGAACACTATTAATTTTCATGTTTATCATTACATCCCAAGTAACATCAACATTTCCAAAGTTCTCAGAATAATTAGAAAATAAATCTAAAGTAGATTTAAAATTCACATTTTTCATGATATCCTTATTCACAGCCAATTTTGTAAAAGCACCAAACTCACCTCTGAATTTATCACCTGCATCAACACCAAAAGCACCTGCATCCGATAAATCATCATCATTAACAACAGTCATTTTACTAGTTAAAGGTGAAATGTAAGCTGAAAAAATATCATTTGGTTTGTAATCCATACCCACAGAGAAAGTCATGTAAGCTGGAGCCAAAAAGTTAGAAACTTTTACATCATCAACACCATCGGTACTACTATAATTATAACCTTTAGCAAACTGTGTTTTAAAATCAAATAAGGCTGTGTAGAACCAATGTCCACCATTTTTATATCCATATTTCGATGTAAAATCAATTTTATCGATACTTTTTCGAACACCTTCATCGCCTTGCTTCACCAAGCCGTATTCAAGTTTCATTACATTCTCCCAACTATTTTTCCCTTTGTTAAAATTTGCAAAAACATCTAAAATAGCATTTGTTGAAACGGCATTATCACCACCACCTGACCAATTCGTTAATGATGTTTGTGAAAATGTGATAGAAGCCATACCTCCTTTTTTCCAGTATGAGGTATCCTGTTTTTCCTGTGCGGAAACAAATATAGCTACAAAAGAAAGTAGCAATGTAAAACTAAGTTTTTTCATTTTTTTTGTATTTAATAAACTAATGATTTAGGGTGGCATAATAAAATCACCCTACATAAAACATTATCGAAGTTAAGTCATTTTTCGATTCTAAAAAAATACATAAGTAACTTTACATGTTAAATTATTCCCAATTCGTCAGGGACAATTGGCACTAAGCCAAAATTTGAATACTTTTGCAATCTGAAAAGAAGGAGAAATTAGTAATGAAGAAGAAAGTTGTAATCGGATTATCGGGAGGAGTAGACTCTAGTGTTGCTGCTCATATATTAATTGAGCAAGGGTATGAAGTCGAAGCACTTTTTATGCAGAACTGGAACGATACCGTTGGTTTAAAATCTGAAGAATGCCCATTTGAAGAAGATGTATTATTTGCTCAAATGGTAGCTAAAAAACTAGGAATCCCATTTCATTTTGTGGATTTAAGCGTAGAATATCGTGCAAAAGTGATTGACTACATGTTTTCGGAATATGAAAAAGGTCGCACACCAAACCCAGATGTTCTTTGTAATCGTGAAATTAAATTTGATGTATTTCTAGAAAAAGCAGTAGAGCTTGGTGCTGATTATGTAGCCACAGGACATTACTGCCAAAAGGAAACCATTGTAAAAGATGGTAAAGAAATTTATCGATTAATTGCTGGCGAGGATAACAATAAAGATCAGAGTTATTTCCTTTGCCAACTTTCGCAGAAACAACTTTCAAAGGCGATGTTTCCAATTGGTCACATTATAAAGCCTGAAGTAAGAGAAATTGCTCGCCGTGAAAAAATGGCTTCTGCTGAGAAAAAAGACTCACAAGGCATTTGTTTTGTTGGAAAAGTAGATTTACCTGTTTTCCTACAGCAAAAGCTAAAAGCAAAGAAGGGTAAGATCATTGAAATCATGCCTGAAAAAGCAGATGAAATAGTTCCGAAATCAGATTCATTGGAAGCTATATCAATGCCTTATGAATTTAAACCAGAACATGGAAATGTTATTGGAGAGCACAATGGCGCACACTTTTTTACTGTAGGTCAGCGAAGAGGATTAAATGTTGGAGGTAAAAAAGAACCACTATTTGTAATTGGTACTGATGTTGTGAAAAACATTATTTACGTTGGCATGGGGCATGGACATCCTTTACTTGAAAGAAAAGCTTTGTTTATTCCAAAGAAAGAAATTCACTGGGTTCGTGAAGATTTAATACCTACCGAAGAATGTGAAAGAAGATATGATATTAGAATTAGATACAGACAACCCTTACAAAAAGGAACAATTTATTTCAAAAATGAAGGATTGTATATTCTTTTTGATGAACCACAAAGAGCTGTAGTTTCCGGACAATTTGCCGCTTGGTATGATGAAGGAGAATTAATTGGTTCGGGAGTGATTGACTAATCTCAAAAACATATAAATAAAAAAAGGCATCCTGTTGGATGCCTTTTTTTATTCATATATCTTAAGCATTTACTGCTTCAATTTTCTCGAAACATAAACAAAAAACTCGACTGCAGCTATAAACAGTAAGGTATAACCGAACAATTCACTTCCTTCTTCCACAGCATTTTTTACCCAACGTTGTACTGGCTCTAATTTCTCAACATCAAATAAAGCTCTCCAAACTTTTTTGGTTCCAAACAAACGAGAGAAAACAAATACACTCAGAAAACCAGCAATAAAAGTTCCAAATGCCGGTGTTGTGAAAAACTCTTCCAAATTCTCCCAAATTTGCTTTTTCTGACGATAAGCAAGAAAAATAGCAATTGCCAGTACAGCTATTGCAAAAGGAAACCAAGCACCATGGTAAATCTGATCGAAATAAACATCTAACTCTCTGATTAGAGCAACCAAAGCACCACCTCCAAAAAGGTAAGATATTGCCTTATGTGATTTCGAACGAATACCAGCCAATATAAAAGTTAAACTAGTTAGCAACAAAAACAATTGTTGCATCCACTCTGTTGAAGATCCTTCTCCAAACTTAATACCATCGACAAGAATTCCTGCATCGCTTTTGATAACTAATGCAGAAGCCACAACAGGAATAGCATACAATACTACTCGAACAGCAGCGTAAATAATTGGTTTTAGATTCATCCTTATAATATATTTATGAAATAGTTTTTATTAATATTTTTCCTGATCGTATCACAAATATCGATTGATTAACGATTAAAACAAAAGTAGACAGAGAAAGCCATCATTACAAATTGCAAGGTTCCTATCAAACTAATTTGATAAATTCTGCCCATTGGGTGGGTTCGTTCTACTGGTTTTTTAATCAAACTTGATTTAAAATACTTTTGCAGTAAAAAATAGCCCAAATACGCCATTCCAATTCCAATTAAAGAGCCAACAAGAATATCTCCAGGATAGTGAACACCCAAATAAATTCGAGAGTAAGAAACAATTATTGCCCAAAATATCAGAAAAACACTGGTAATTCTATTCTTTAAAATCAAGCTGGCAAGCACAGCTAATCCAAATGAATTTGCTGCATGCGAGGAAACAAAACCATATTTACCTCCTGTATATCCTTGTACCAAATTAACCATATGACTAAAATCTGGATCTCTTGATGGTCTAAACCTTTTAAACAGTGGTTTAAAAATTCCAGAAGCTATTTGATCGCTTACTACGATTACCAAAACTAAACTGATAAGAATCAAACCGCCTTTTCTCCAGCCATAAGTGTTTAAAATACAACCAATAAGCACAACATAAAACACATACCACATTTCCTTTTCAGAAATTAGCCTCATTAAATAATCCCAAAAATAATGTTGTTGCCCATTTAGTAACAATAACAATTCTTTATCAAGGTTAATTAACCATTCTAACATGAATTTCGTTTTTAGTTTTGATCTGTCACAACAAGTAATTCATCTGTACATTAACTTGTAGATAATGCCATTTTAATTGTTGTGTCCAAAAATAAGTAAATTATTTAAGATGCTCTTGTGCCCAAGCTAAATCCTCAGGTTTTCCGAGATCTGTCCATATTTCTGAACAATCCTTAAAGGCCAGAATTTTCTCTTCTTTTGCCAATCGCAAATACAAATCAATAATCGAGAACTTCCCATTCTCTGTTATTAATGAGAAAAGATTTGGGTCAATTAGATGGATTCCACTAAATGCCATTGGCTGGGATTTATTCATGTCATCTCTTGCTTCTTTTATTTCTCCAGTCTTGCAATTCTTCCAGCCTGTAAGCTGATTTTTAGTATTAAAATACAAATATCGACTGCTCGTTCTCTCGCGCATTACCATACTCACTAAAGCATCGCTTTTTGTATGTTGATCAATCAGTTCATTCAAATCTAAAGAAGATAACACATCAACATTATAGATTAATACGGGAGCATTCGGAATAAATAAGTCAGCTGCTTTTTTTAATCCTCCACCAGTATCCAAAAGTTCTTCCCTCTCATCTGAGATTCGAATATCAACACCAAAATTATTGTTCTTACGAAGAAAATCTTCGATTAAATCGGCATAATGATGTACGTTGATTACAATACGATCGACCTTTAATTCAATCAATTTTAAAATGGCTCTTTCCAAAAGAGGTTTTCCTGCTAATTCAACCAAAGCCTTAGGCTTGTTATTGGTGAAAGGTTTAAGGCGAGTCCCTAAACCTGCAGCAAATATCATGGCGTTTAACATCTATATCAGTTTTCAGTGAACGGTTATCAGTGAACTGTGAAAACCACATTAAATCACTATTAGTAAACACATTACTGGATTTTCTTATTGCTTTTTCTTTTTTGCATCGCACAATCGTTTTACATTTTTTGCGACACGATTGCATTTTTTGCAGATAAAATTCTCCGCATTGCAAATTTTTTCTGCGTACTCCTCAGGAGACAATTTACAACGTTTCTTGGCCATAATTAACTTCCTTCTATTTCTCTTTCAATATGTCTTAAACTGATATTCACATCGAATTTCTCTTGTAGATGTTTTGCTAAACTATCTGCTGAAAATACGGATCGATGTCTTCCTCCAGTACAACCAAAGCTCACCTGTAAATTGGCAAAATTTCGTGCGATATATTTATCTACACTCATATCAACAATAGAAAAAACCGAAGTTAAAAACTCATCCATTTCGCTCTTTACTTTAAAAAAGTCAATTACTGGCTGATCTTTCCCTGTCATTTCAACATATTCCTGATACCTTCCTGGATTGTGAATTGCTCTACAATCGAAAACAAATCCTCCACCGTTAGTCGTTTTATCCAAAGGAATCCCTCTACGGTACGAAAAGCTATTTATTTCAACATGTAATTTTGGCTTCTCTTCTTTCCCAACTTCTTTTAAAAAATCAGAATCAATAACAGATTTTAGTGCTTTTACCAATTCCGGCAATTCAACAGGAATATCCATACGATTCAATATGGTTTCCAAATTGCGTAAGGCAAATGGAATCGACTTTAAGAAATGTTCTTTTCTTTCGTAGAAACCTCTAAAACCGTACGCTCCCATTGCTTGCATGATTCTTACCAGAACGTAGCCTTGGAAAAATGATCCAAATGCTTTCGGATCTACATCCTGAACTTTCTGAATCTCTTGCAAATAGAAATCAAATAATTCGTCGCGAACCTCTTGTGGCAAATCTGCCTTTGCATCGTATAATAAAGAAGCTAAATCGTATTGTAGCGCCCCTTTTCTTCCTCCCTGATAATCGATAAACCAAGGTTCACCGTTTACCAACATGATATTTCTTGATTGAAAATCGCGATACAAAAAGTAATCTCGTGGAGCATCTAATAAATAATCTGAAAATTTCTGAAAATCGTCTTCCAACAATTGTTCATCAAAAGGAATTTTAGCCAATTTCAGAAAATAATATTTGAAGTAATGTAAATCCCAAATCATTGATTGTTTATCGAAACTATCTCTAGGATAACAGGCACTATAATCTAAACCGTCACTTCCCTCCGTCTGAAAACGAACCAATTGAGTAATGATTTTCTTGTAAATCAAAACCAAATCGGTCGCAAATCCTTCACCAATTCGTAGGTGTAAGATGTAATCGAATAAGGTTGTATTTCCTAAATCCTGCAAAAGGTAAATATCTTGTTCTGCATTTTCATGATATATTTCAGGAACAGATAAACCTTTCGATGCGAAATGCTTGCTGAAACTGATAAATGCATTATTCTCTTTTTTATCGGCGTTATACGCACCCAAAACAGTTCTTTTCTCTCCAATTAATCGAATGTATTCACGATAAGAACCTGATTGTGGTAAGATTTCTGTCTCCACAACTTTGTCGTCTGCCCACTCTTCAAATAGTTGAATTAGAGCATTTTTTGTTTCCTCTTTCAAATCTAATATATTTTAAGGTTCCTATTTTTTTTACTGATCATCAAATTTACAAAAAGATATAGCACAATAGTACTTCAATCAAAAGTGCTGGAAGCATATTTAAGACTTTTATCTTTTTTATTTCAAGAATACTTATTCCCAAACCTATAATTAATATTCCTCCAACTCCAGCTATCTCATTAATAATTACTTCTGGAATCACTTCACCAAACAAGGCAGCTAACAAAGTTAAACCTCCTTGATAAATCAGCAATGGAATAACTGAAAAAATTACACCAACGCCCATCACTGCTGCTAATGCAATGGCTGAAAATCCATCCATTACAGATTTAGTCATTAATAAAGTTGGCTCCTTTCCCATTCCTTCTTCAATACTTCCTAAAATGGTTAAAGTTCCCAAACAGAAAAGCATAAAAGCCGTTACGAAACCAGTCGAAAATTTATCTTCCTTACTACCAATCTTCCTTTTTAATAGTTCGCTCAAGTTTTCAACTCGTTCTTCTAAACGTAATCCTTCTCCAATTAAGGATCCAACGACAAGGCTGAATACCATTAATAAAAGTTCGTTAGCCTTTAAAGCCATGCTCACACCAAGATACAAAGTAAAAACTCCAATTGCCTGAAAAACAATCTTAAACATTCGTTCTGGAATCTTTGTACGAAACAAAAGGCCTATACTACCACCTATTATTATTGCTATAACATTTACGAGTGTTCCTATCATAAAAGATTAAATTTACTAAAAAGCTAAAAATACAGAAATTATCGAAAGCTGCCCTTAATCTATGAAAAAGCTTTTGCACAAATCAGTATTAATTTTCTCTATCCGGATATGACGAATAGCATCTTTCCAATATCAGATATTCCTTATCTTGTACGCTCAACAAAACTCTAAGAAAACACTTACACTATGAAAAAGATTTTACTATTTACCTTTGTACTCATTGGCATTTCGGCCATAGCAAATGCACAATATGCTGAATATTTTACATCAGCATGCATGCGATTGGATTACAATCATGTTGGTAATTCTGGAGAAGAACACTTTGCTTTCGATCAAATGGTAAACGATGGCGAGTGGGCAGGAAGCAAAACTGTTCTTATTGATGAATTGCGATTGGGAAAGTACTTTTTTGAAGTAAAAGATATTAAAACAGGAACAACACTTTACTCAAGAGGATTTGCGAGTATTTACGGAGAATGGGAAACAACACCTGAAGCAAAAGCAGAATGGGGAAGTTTTCATGAGTCCTTACGTTTTCCTTGGCCAAAAGCAGAAGTAAATGTAATTATATCGAAACGAAATATCAGAAATGGCTTCGATCCTGTATGGACCTACAAAGTAGATCCTAAACATCATCGTTCCTTTTCAACTCCTGTGAAAAATCATTACAACACCTTAGATATTGTTGTGAATGGCAAACCTGAAAAACAAGTTGACATTGTTGTTTTAGGCGAAGGATATGCTAAAAAAGACATGGCAAAATTCAAAAAAGATGCTGAACGCTTTGCTAAGGTTCTTTTGAATACAGAACCATATGCTTCTTTTAAAGATAAATTCTCGATTAGAGCAGTAGAAACTCCATCTCCAGATTCTGGTGTAAATCATCCTCATCAGGATATTCATACACGTTCGGCACTTTCTGTAACCTACGGAGCTTTTGATTCGGAACGTTATGCACTTGGTTACGATAACAAAACAATTCGTAATGCTGCTGCAGCTGTACCTTACGAATTTACTGCTATTTTAATGAATGACTCCATTTATGGTGGTGGCGGAATTTACAATTTATACATTACTGCGGCAGTTGATAATGCTTTCCAAGAGTACTTATTTGTTCACGAATTCGGTCATCACTTTGCTGATTTAGCCGATGAGTATTACACATCTGCGACAGCTTATGAAATGGATGCTGAACACCTAGAGCCTTGGGAATTAAACGTTACAGCTAACACTGATCCTGAAACCATTAAGTGGAAAGATATTGTTACACCAGAAACTCCAATCCCAACTCCTTGGGAAAAAGAGAAGTATGACAAACATAGCATAGCTGTTCAAAAAAAGCGTGTAGAAATGCGCAAAGCTAAGGTGGATGAAAAAGTAATGGAAGATTTCTTTATCAAGAAAAGAAGTTGGGATGATGAACTATTGGCAAATATGGAACACAGTGGTAAAGTTGGTGCTTTTGAAGGAGCTCAATACAAATCAAAAGGTTTGTACCGAAGTGCTTCCAACTGTATCATGTTCACTCGTCACGATGAATTTTGCCCCGCTTGTCAACGAGCAATCAAACTAATTATCGATCAGTATTCGAAATAGAAATACAAAAAAGGCTGTCCAAATGGACAGCCTTCAATCTACTATTATATACGCAACTATAGATTTACATCAACAAATCTAGTCTAGAGAAACAACGGCTTTCACAACACCTGTCTTAGGATCAAGCCACGTTTTAAAATCTTCAATCATATTCTCAAATTTCGCTCTGTGCGTAATTAAAGAATTTACATTTACCTTACCAGCTTTCATCGAATCCACTACGTGATCGAAATCCTCACGAGTCGCATTTCTACTACTTCTTAGAGTGGTTTCTCTTTTGTGAAATTCAGGATGTGAGAAACTAAAAGTATCCAACTGTAATCCTACCATAGTGATTCTTCCACTATGAGCAAGGAAGTTTAGATTACCTTCAATAGCTCTTTTGTTTCCAGTAGCATCGATGATAGCAGTTACCATATCGCCACCAGTAATCTCTTTAATAGCTTCTAAAGGATTGTTTAGTGCATTAACTGTATAATCAACACCAAAGTGTTCTTTTGCGAACTCAAGACGATTATCTTGAACATCCAAAGCAATTACTTTAGCTCCTTGAATCTTTGCAAAAGCCATAGCTCCTAATCCAATTGGACCAGCACCTGTTACCAAAACAAATTCATCTTTTTTGATTTCTGTAATGCGAATTGAATGCGCACCAACAGCCATTGGCTCAACCATAGCCAACTCGTCGTAACTCATTCCCTGACCATGAATCAAAGCATATTCAGGTACATTCATATACTCTCCCATTCCGCCATCAATATGAACTCCGGCAACTTCGATAGTAGTACAACAGTTTGGCTTACTAGCTCTACAAGCAACACAATCTCCACAAGGAAAATAGGGAATAAAAGTAACAGCTTCACCTTTTTCGAAACCTTTATCGTTAGCTGCAATATCAACGATATCTCCAGCTAATTCGTGTCCAAGTACTCTTGGGTAAGAAAAAAATGGCTGTGTTCCTTCAAAAGCATGTAAATCGGTTCCACAAATACCTATTCTCTTTATTTTTAATAAAGCATTCCCCTCTTTTCTTTCAGGTTGAGATTGATCTTGCATCTCGAACTTACCTGGTTCTAAACATACTAATTGCTTCATTTTTATATTTTTTAAAGTCCTAATTTATAAATACGTTCCATTAACTGCCATTTTTCATCTGCACTGGCATCTGCTGATGTATTCTGAAAACGAGCAACATAAGCTTCCCACTCTGATTGACGTGGCTTGGTAGCCAATTCAGTCATTGCTTTGTCGTGATCAAAATCAGCAAGTGTGTCCATAATCATGAACAATTGGTTTTTAACAATGTAGATTTCCATATCAATGATACCAACATCTAACATTCCTTGAGTAATTTCAGGCCATGCAGCACCAGCTGCATGAACCTCTTTGTATTCTTTAATCAGTTTGTCATCATTTTTCAAACAAAGTGATTTACAATATCTTTTATAGTTATTTGTATTCGACATTTCCTTTAAATTAAGCCATGTGAATTTTCACTGTTCTGTATCCGTAAAAAGCGATTAAAACAAAACAGATTAGTGGTAAAATAAATGAGAAGTTAACTGCTGGCATATCGAAAACAGTTTCCATATCGATAATAGCAGCCTGAATTTTTGGTAAGAAAGTACCACCAACAATTGACATGATTAATCCTGCAGCTCCAAATTTGGCATCATCGCCCATTCCTTCTAAAGCAATACCATAAATGGTTGGAAACATTAGTGACATACAAGCTGAAACACCAATTAGACAATACAATCCAGAGATTCCTTGCAACATGATTGTTCCTGTTGCTAAAACAACTCCACCAATCGCTAAATACTGTAGCAATCTTCCTGGTTTGATATATTTTAACATGAAAGTACATACGAAACGAGCAACTAAGAAAAAGAACATCGCCAGAATGTTATACAACTGAGCAATGTGTGCAGCAGCTCCTTCGGTTAGTCCATTAGCTCCTTTTCCTGAAACAATAATATCTCTTACACTATCGGAAAGAAATCCTAATGAGTTAACAATACTTAACCAACCCGATTCAAGATCTTGAGGCGTTAAACCACCTTTAACGAAAATACGCTGACCGTACTGAACGATGAATGTCCAACACATAATCTGTGCTCCAACATAAAACATCTGAGCGACAACTCCTTCACGATACTTTTTGATTTTAAGCAACTTAGATAAAGTTCCAAATAGATTCAAGCTATGATCCGCATCTTCATTCTTAGGCATTTTGGCTAATGCAATAATAATAAACATGGCAATAATCACCAATCCAATAGCAATATAAGGAGTACTTAAAATACTAAGGTCACTCATTTTTACCGCTTCAAATTCTGCTGGAGATAAGGCAGTTCTTGCTTCAGCACCACGAGGATCAAGACGAGCCTGAATCACTGTAGTCGCAATAAACATTCCTGTTAAAGAACCCATTGGATTAAAAGCCTGTGCTAAATTTAAACGACGAGTAGCTGTAGAGTCAGCTCCCATAGATAGAATGTATGGATTTGCACTGGTTTCCAAGAATGACAAACCACAAGTCATTACGAAATAAGCAATCAAAAATGGATAATACATTCCTAAAGCACTTGCTGGAAGAAATAACAATCCACCTGTTGCATATAATCCTAATCCGACAAGAATACCTGCCTTATAAGTGTACTTTCTGATGAATAAAGCTGCTGGAAAAGCCATTGCTCCATATCCACCGTAAAAAACTACTTGTACCCAAGTACCTCCACTTGCTCCCATGTTAAAAATTCGGGAAAAAGCTTCTACCATTGGGTTGGTAATATCATTGGCAAATCCCCAAAGTGCAAAACAGAATGTTATTAAAACAAACGGGATTAATACTGCCCTCGAAACTACTTTATCTTTTGTGCTCACTGTTGTATTTTTAGGTTTAAATTCGGTTAATTCTCTCTACTTATCCTAATGCTTGCTTATTTAACAAGTACGTTACGCGAAGCAACTACATTATCAGTAATCTCGTTAAAGATTTCTTCGCTCAATACTCCTTCGTCCCAAGCATCAAGTAAATCAGCCAATTGAGCTTTTGTATGAGGACCAACAACTACACGATCAGCCTCTTCCATAGAGAATAAGTAACGCAATGCCAATCTTGACAATGGTATGTTGTGTTTCTTCGCAATCTCGTTTGTTTTCATTGCAGTGTCAACATCCAAATTCGTGATCCACTCATTGTTTGGTCTGTCTTCGTTATACATATCCAAACGTCTTCCTAATAAGCCCATGTGCAAAGCAGAAGCTGCATAGTATGCAATATTTTCTTCACGGATTTGAGGAATATCTTTTTCGAAACCAGCTAGGTTACAAGCATCCATTTTCAAAAATCCAGACAATACATCAAAATTATCTTTGATCATGTGTGGGTAAAAACGATCAATTGGGTTTCCTCCAATTCCTAACATACCAACAATTCCTTCTTTCTTGAAAGACTGTAAACAATCCATAATCTCATCCATTTTTTCAACTGGAACCAAATGTGGCTCATGTAAAAATAACAGATCAATTCTATCAATACCTAAAACCTCAAGACTCTCATGAACACTTCTTTTCATTGTCTCTGGAGAATAGTCTACGATGCAATCATCAGCTTTTTCAGCTCTTAAACGACCAACTTTCGTACTAATAAATGGTTTTTCACCTGTCCACTGACGTAATGCTTTTCCCAGGTAAGTTTGAGACATGTTGTAAGATGGAGCTGTGTCAAAAACACGAACACCTCTTTCCAAAGCATACATCATTGCTTCCAAAGCATCTTTTTCTTCAACAGGACTCCATACACCACCCAAACCAGAACATCCGCAAACTAGGCGGCTCTGACCTGAGAAAAAATTACTATTCTTATAATCTCCTTTAATATATGTCGGTTTTGTATTCATTTTGTTTTATTTTTTTAGTTGATAAAATTCAATTGCATTACCTCCAAGAATAGCTTCCTGTTCTGCGGTAGTATATTTCTTAATTTTTCTGATAATCAAATTCATTACCTTCTGGTAAGATCCAGCCAAAGTACAAACTGGCCAATCCGATCCGATCATTAATCGATCAGGACCAAAAGCTTCCAACACAACATCCAAATAGGGATTTATGTCTTCTTTTGTCCAATTTGCCCAATCTGCTTCGGTAACGATTCCGGATAACTTGCAAGAAACATTTGGCAAAGCAGCAATTTTGCGAATCCCATCAGCCCAATCATCCATCTTTTGATCTTTAATTTCAGGCTTCGCAATGTGATCCAATACAAACTTCTGATTTGGAAATTTAGCTGCAAACTCAGCACTTGGCTTCAAGTGTTTTGCAAAAATTAGAATGTCGTAAGTAAAGCCGAACTCTTCTAATAAGGCGATGCCATTGCAAAATTTCTCCCCTAATATGAAATTATCATCCTGCTCATCCTGAACAACGTGACGAAATCCTTTTAAGACAGGAAACTTGCTATAATATTCTAATCTTTCGCGTAAATTATCTGCTCTCAAATCAATCCAACCTACAACTCCTTTTATGAATTGGTTATTCTCTGCTAAACCAATTAAAAAATCGGTTTCTGCTTCGGTTTGATCTGCTTGTACAGCAACGCATCCATCAAAATCAATAGCCTTCAAATTGATTTGCAAATCCTTAGGTGCAAAATCATTTTGAAGAACAGCCATTTCATCCGATATCCAGCTATGTTTTTCAGGACAGTAATTCCAGAAATGCTGATGGGAGTCAATTTTTTGTACTTTCATAAGCTTATATTCTTACTGATTTCTAATTTCTTTTATAATTGAAATCGCATTTTCTGTTGCCTCTTCAATAGCTTTGTAGTTGAATGTACCATCTGTATTTTTTATCATTAACTGCGATCCCATTCCTACACAATGAACACCTGCATTGAACCATTGAGTCAGGTTTTCTCTTTCAGGTTTAACTCCTCCAGTTGGCATAATTGATGACCAAGGAAAAGGACCCTTCACAGCTTTTACAAACTCAGGACCTCCAACTTGTGCACCTGGAAAAATCTTTACTACCTCAGCACCCAATTCTTCTGCATACGATATTTCGGTTAAAGAACCACAACCTGGCGACCATGCAACTTTTCTTCGGTTACAAACCTTAGCCATTTCAGCATTTAAAATTGGAGAAACAATAAAATTTGAACCCAACTGAATATATAATGAAGTAGTTCCAGCGTCAATTACCGAACCAGCTCCTAAAATCATTTCGGGACATTCTTTGGCTGCCCATTTGTTTAAATCGCCAAAAACTTCGTGTGCAAAATCACCACGATTCACAAATTCGAACAATCTTGCTCCTCCTTTGTAACAAGCCATTACAACTTGTTTGCAAACTTCTATATCTGAATGAAAGAATACAGGAACCATTCCTGTTTCTTTCATTTTTATTGCTACTTCAATTCTTGAAAATCGAGCCATTTCTATTCTAATTATGAGATATAAGTTATGAATTATGAGTTGCCTTGCTTTATTGACAAGAGCATTCGATTTTTCCAATTCATAACTATTAATTCATCATTTATAATTCAGTATTATCTTGAAACACGTCCTGATGCGTCACCATCCATTAACTTCTCAACTTCTTCAACGCTTACCTGATTGTAATCGCCAAAAACGGTGTGCTTTAAACATGATGCTGCAACAGCAAAATTCAATGCTTTCTGATCCTCATCAGCATAGGTTAATAATCCGTAGATTAACCCACCCATAAATGAATCACCACCACCAACACGATCAACAATGTGCGTAATTTGGTAGGTATTATTTGACTTGAACAAAGTTTTACCATCATAAAGAACACCTGCCCATGAATTGTGGTTTGCATTGATAGAACCACGTAGCGTAGTAATTACTTTTTTGCACCGTGGGTATTCCTTCATGATTTTCTCAGAAACCGAAAGATAAGCCTCAGCAGTTACGTGTCCAGAAGTTACATCCAAACCATCAGGATGGATTCCTAAAACCATAGCAGCATCTTCTTCATTACCCAAAATGATATCTGTTCCTGCAACTAATTCTGGCATAACTTCTCCTGCTGTTTTACCATACTTCCAAAGATTCTTACGGAAATTCAAATCACAAGAAACAGTAATTCCTTTTTCGTTTGCTTTCTTAATTGCTTCTAAACAAACATCAGCAGCTCCTTGAGAAATAGCTGGCGTAATACCTGTCCAGTGAAACCATGTTGCACCTTCGAATACCTGATCCCAATCGATCATACCTGATTCGATTTCAGAAATTGCCGAATTAGCTCTATCGTAAACAACTTTACTACCACGAGTAACTGCTCCGGTTTCTAAAAAATAGATTCCCAAACGATCTCCACCGTAAACAATATTATCAGTTGATACACCATACTGCTTCAAATCCATTTCGCAAGCACGTGCAATATCATTTTTAGGCAAGCGAGTTACAAAATCAGGTTGCAAACCGTAATTAGCCAAGGATACAGCAACATTTGCCTCACCACCACCATAGGTAGCTTTAAATTCCGAAACTTGACTAAAACGCTCATAACCTGGAGTTGATAAACGTAACATTATCTCACCAAAACATACTACTTTCTTATTCATCTTAAATATCTTTTATCAACTATTACAACATTGATTCAATTGCCTTATTCATTCCTTTTTCGTGAATTGACTGAAGTGATTCTGTAACTGCTTCGCACAATCCAGGAACTTCATTCAAGTCTCTTTTCCATACTTTATCGTATGCCAAAACATTCTTCACAAGAGAACCAAATTCTAATTCAGACTTCATTGCAGCCCATTCTGTTTTCATTAAGTCCATCACATCTTGAGAATCGTTTACAGGAATTTCTTCCAGGTTACGTTTTCCACGATAGAAGTACAACATTGCTGCTAATGCAAAGCTCAAACGCTGAGGAATTTCATTATTTTGCTCCTGATAAGCCAATAAAGTTGGCAATACACGAGTTTCGAATTTCGAGAATGAATTCAATGAAATTGACAATAATAAATGGTGGATGTAAGGATTTCTAAAGCGATCTAAAACGTCAGCTGCAAAAGTTTCTAACTCTTGCTTATCCATATTTAAAGATGGAATGATTTCTTCTTCCAATGCTTTTTTAAGAAAACGCCCACAAACTTCATCCTCAACGGCTTGTCTAACTGCATCAATTCCATATAAGTAAGCTACAGGAACTAAAATGGTATGCAAACCATTCAAAATTCTCACCTTACGTTTCTTGTACGGAGTAATATCATCCGTAAAAATCACATTTAAACCTGCTGCTGGAGCTGGAAATTCTTTTTGAACTTGCTCTGGAGCTTGAATTACCCATAAGTGGAAAAATTCACCTTCAACAACCAAGTTATCTTCGTATCCTAATTCTTCTTTAATTTCTGGTATTCTATCTTTTGGATAACCAGGAACAATACGGTCAACCAAAGTATTGCAGAAGTAGTTTGCTTCATTGATCCACTTCACAAAATCAGCATCTAACTTCCAAAGCTCAGCATATTTTAATACGATTTCTTTCAATCGATCTGCATTGGCATCAATCAATTCACATGGAATAATGATTAAACCTTTAGCAGCTTCACCTTTAAAATGAGTAAAACGACGATAAAGAAAAGCAGTTAATTTTCCAGGATAAGAATTCTGAGGCTTGTCTTCCAATTTGTCATTTGCATCGAAAGCAATACCTGCCTCTGTTGTATTCGAAATCACAAAACGAAGACTGTCCTCTTCGGCCTGAGCCATGTACTCATCATTCTGAGTATAAGGATTAATACCTCCCTGAATAGCATCAATAAGAGTGTGTTCACTTTTTGCTTCACCATTTTGAATTCCACGAAGATAAAGTGTGTACAATCCATCTTGATCATTCAACATGTCAACCATACCACGATCGATAGGCTGAACTACTTTAATACCAGCTTCAAAATTTTGCTTTTTGTTCATGGTATCAATCATCCAATCAACAAAAGCTCTTAAAAAATTTCCTTCGCCAAACTGTAACACTTTAGTTGGAAGTGAAGCAATGGCAACGTCGTTATTAGTTCTATTTAATTTCATCATTACGATCTATTATTCTTACTATTCAATTTCTGATTTATTATAAAGAAACTCCACGTTTCCAAGGAATGAAGTCAAACTGACGAAGCTCTTCTGCTTTTACCAATTCTTCACCAGATGCGACTCTAATAATTTGCTCTAACAATTCAATTGCTTTTTCACGAATAGAATGTTCGCCTGTTACAATGGTACCGGCATTAAAATCGATGATATCACCCATTTTATCGGCAAGCATAGTATTACTAGAAACCTTAACAACGGGAACAGCTGGGTTACCGGTTGGCGTACCCAATCCTGTACTAAACAAAATTACATTTGCTCCTGATGATGCAAGACCAGTTGTTGATTCAACATCGTTACCTGGTGTGCAAAGTAGACTCAATCCTTTTTTGCTTACCACTTCGGTATAATCTAACACATCAACAACTGGAGAAGCACCGCCTTTTAAAGCTGCTCCTGCAGATTTCATTGCATCTGTAATCAAACCATCTTTAATATTTCCTGGAGAAGGATTCGCTTCGAAGCCAGAACCTGCTTCAACAGCACGCTTAGCGTAAGTTTTGATTAAATCTGAGAACTTTTCTGCATCTTCTGGATTTACACAACGGTCAACAATATTCTGCTCTACTCCATTCAATTCCGGGAATTCAGAAAGAATTGCACCTCCACCTAAAGTCACGATCATATCGCTCACATAACCCAATAATGGATTTGAAGAAATACCTGAAAAACCATCAGATCCGCCACATTCAAGGCCAATTAACAATTCACTAAGCGGTGTATCTTCTCTTTTGTATTCGTTTGCTTCCATTAAGCCAGCATAAGTCAACTTAATTGCTTCCGCAATAAAATCACGCTCCGAAGTACTTTGTTGCTGTTCCAAAATATGAACAGGCTTCTTTCCTAACACACCAAACTCTTCTAAAAAGCTATTTATATATTTCACTTCTGCATTCTGGCAACCCAATCCGATAATTGTTGCCCCAGCAACATTCGAATTAGCGATATAACCCGCTAAAAGCTTGCTTAACACAATTGCATCTTCTCTTGTGCCACCGCATCCACCTTCGTGAGTTAGGAAGCGAATGCCATCAACATTTGGAAAAAATGGAGAAAATTGTTTTTCACTGTTCAAGTTCAAAACATCCATTTTTAGAATTTCTTCAGCACTAGCTCCTTTTGCAGATGCTTCTTTTAATACATCTAGGTTGATTTTGTGAGAAGTCTCATGCTTATAGCCTAATTGAGATTCCAATTCTTCCTGAAGTACTTTTATGTTACGATTCTGACAAAACACCAATGGAATTACTAACCAATGGTTTGCAGTTCCTACTTTGCCATCTTTGCGTTTGTATCCTTTAAAAGTTCTATTTTCAAACTCGCTTACATCAGGCGCAGTCCAAGTATATTCAGATGCTGTATTACTAAATCCACCTGTGTGATGCACAATATTATCAGTTGTAATTACCTCTCCTTTACCAATAAACTTGAGTGCTTTACCAACCGGAAGACCATACATTACAATTACATCACCTTCGTTAAAATCTAGTTCTGCAATTTTGTGCTTCACCTGAACACCATTTTTTACTAGGTATTCTTCATTCTGATAAGTTACGGTTTCACCTGCAGCAATATCTACCAAAGCAACCAGTAAATTATCTTTCTGACTAATTTTTATCAACTTCTCTTTCATAAGCATTGGCTTGTTCTATCGATTGAACTACACTTGAAAAAAAATGTAATTAAGCTTAAAACAAATTTTATAATTGGATATGTAATATTATTAATAATTCAATCGATTGAACAAATCAGTAAAAAAATATCAAACAAATAGATAATTAAGCGACAATTACTACCAAGTTTTTTTAGCCAAGATGAATTAATTCACCAAACTGTTCAAACGATTGAACACAAAGTAAGAAAAAAATTAGATCAATTAAAAATTTTTCGATGAATTTCGAATAATCAAGGTTGGGTTTAGAACGATATTTTTTGCTGTAAAATCTGAATTTGTGGACTTTATATGTTCAAGAACCAATTCTCCTGCTGTGTGCCCCATGATAATACTAGACTGGTCAACAGAACTAATTCCTGGATCTAAGTAAGAAGTAAAAGGTTCGTTACTAAAACCAAAAATCATAACCTCATCTGGAACAATAATATTCTGTTCTCGTGCAATTTGTAAAGCCCCTACAGCCGTATAATCACTCGAACAAAAAATCCCATCGGGTCTGTCCTTCATTTCTAACAGTTGAAGCATACCATTTCGTCCATCTTCTAAATGCAAATCGCTTTGAATAATTAGTTCTTTTTCAACTGGCAAAGAAGCATCACGTAAGGCTGATTTGTATCCCTTTAGTCTATTCTTATATAGTTCCATATGAGAATGTCCAGCCAAATGAGCAATTCGCTTACACCCCTGTTCTATCAAGTGACTAACAGCATTGTAGGCTCCCTTGTAATCATCAACCTCAACAGTACTTACACCGAAATCTTTAATAATTCTATCAAAGAAAACCAAAGGCACATTCTCCTCTTTTAATTTTTCGAAATGTTGATATTTTTTGGTTTTGAGACCAAGAGCAGCAATTACACCATCGACTCTTGTTGCCAATAAAGTATTAATAATATCCTTTTCTTTTTTTACGGAATCATCGGATTGTGTAAGGATTACACTATAGCCAGCTTTGTTTACCGTTTCTTCAATACCGCGAATTACAGAAGAGAAGAAAGAAATATTTGCTGCAGGAACAATAACACCAATCAATTTACTTTGCCCACTTCGCAAAGCAGCGGCAATTTGATTAGGCTTGTAATTTAACTCTTCAGCCATCTTATTCACCGCATCTTTCGTCTTTTGACTCATTCGAGGGTGATCACTTAAGGCTTTTGATACTGCAGAAGGAGTTATATTCAAAGCCTTTGCTATATCTTGTAGAGTTACTTTTTTTCTTTCCATATTCTAATGCTATTGCAAACACAAAAGTATAACATTATCTAATTTAATTATTATTTATAATGTGATAAATTAACATCATACTTAAAATCACTCTCCATAGCATTCAAACGATCTTCTTTATGTGTCTGATAATAAGCGTTCTTTTAAAAAAAAAAATCCAGTGAAGCCCCCCTCACTGGATTATCTATAATAATAATAGAATCACCATTTCAACAGTGTTTCATTTATTTTTTCAATGTAATTTTACAAAATTGTTGCACAATGTATTTACTTCTCTTCCCAAACTCTAAAGTAATTTACCTTGTATTCACCATCTAATCTATTATCATCTGGCAATGCACCAAACCATTTATTCGATTCGCAATTAAAGTTGACTTCCAGTGGTTGATGCCAATGTGTATTTTCTGCTTCCCTAAATAAAATACCATCAATATAAAAGCGAATATATTCAGGTGTCCATTCTAATCCCCACGTATGAAAATTGGCCTGCAATTCTTCAGGAAAATAAAACTTCTTAGTTCTCGAAAAATGCTTCTTAATATCTCCTTTGTCTTTTGGTGTTTTAAAAACATGAATATTAGAATTCAAATCGTGACGATTGTATGACAAGCCAGGTGCATTTTCACAAATGTCTATCTCTGTCCACCAGTCTTTACCCACATTAGTCATCCAAAACCCGGAAACCCAAGGAGCATCCATCAATTTCACTTCTGCCTCGAAATATCCATACAGAAATTTATTTTTACTTTTAATAAAACCTGTAGAATGGGTAAAACCTTCTGGAAGTTTTTCATCTCCATGTTTGTTTACACGAAATACTACATTTCCATTTTCCAAACTCACATTCGATCCATGAAAATAAGTTGGTTGTCTGCCTTTCCAACCTGGATTATTAGGATACCAAAGTGTTTCATTTATTTGATTTGCATTGAATTCGTCTGAATATTTTTCCAATTTCTTCCAATCTTTAGAATTGGATTGATCGGAAAGTGGGTAGTCTGCATTCGTTCTTGCCGGTGCATGTTCTAAATTCACCGAATCGACATAGTTCTTTGGCGGAATCGTTAAATTCTGAGAAAAAACAGAACCTCCAATTGCGAATACCAATATTAATAATGTTACTAATTTTAATTTCATGAGCGTAATTTAAGGTTATTATTCCCCTCTCGAGGTGCAGTAATTTTATTTGATCAGCTTGAACTCTATTGCCTGACCTCCTCCTGCTGCTAAAACCAAATCCATTTTACTTTCAGAGGTCACCTGCATCTTCTTAATTTCTACAACTTCCGAATTTGTTTTCCAATCCGCGCCTTTGCCATCAGCATAAATTGTGGCTTCGTATTTTTTCCCTTTTGCAAGAAATGATAAATCAGTGCTCAACACTCTGGCATTCTCATCGGTAATACTTCCCAAATACCAGTTGTCGGTTCCTCTTTCCTGTCGAACTACAGTATAGTAATCACCAATTTTCGCATGCAATACCTTAGAGTTGCTCCAGTCGGTTGGTACATCTTTAATAAACTGAAATGCAGGAACTCCTTCGTAGTTTTCCGGTAAATCGGCAGCCATCGGCATCGGACTATACATGGTTAGGTAATAGGCCAACTGTTTGCAAATAGTAGATCTTACCCGAAAATCATCTTCACTCCATGATTTCGCAGGAAGAATCATGTCAAAAATACCTGGAGTATAATCAATCGGTCCCCCAAGAATTCTTGTAAATGGAAGCACAACACCATGCTCAGGAGAATTACCCTTGCTCCACGCATTATACTCCTGTCCGCGCACACCTTCACGTGCCATTAAATTTGGATAAGTACGCTGTTCTCCTGTAAACTTGATTGGTTCATGATTTACAATCATCAATTCGTATTTGGCCGCAGTTTGCACCATTTTTTTGTAATGGCGAACCATATATTGCCCATGATGATGTTGTTTGTATGTTTTGGTGTCGTAATCGTAATTTACATCACCCGTGTATCCCATTTTCACAGTTTTAATACCTAAATCGCTACACATTTTATACAATTCATCCATTGCAGGCTCGTAATGATCGATATCAGAAATAGTCTCGTGATACATCATCATGCGAACACCTTTTTCTTTACCATATCGACATACTTCTTTTATGTCAAAATCGTCAGTTGAGGTTTTCCAGTCAAATATTCCATATCCAGTCCAAGAACCTTCCATATTATCCCAACCTTTATCCCAACCTTCAATCAGAACATCTGGAATTCCATGCTTAGCAGCAAAATCAATATGTTTTTTTGCATTTTCGGTAGTTGCACCATGCGGATGAGAAATTGACTTGCCAAACTGTGTTTTTTCCGCCCAAGCAGTTTTCCCGATATGCAATTCCCACCAAATACCAATGTACTTGTAGGTTTCAATCCAATCGGTATTCTCATAAGCCACTGGTGGATTCAAATTTATGATTAAATCTGATTCAACCAAACCGCCTGCATTATCTGAAATCTGAATGGTTCTCCAAGGAGTTTGAAAAGGTGCCTTTGCTCTCACTAAATCACCATTCTTCCATGGTGTTAAATGAGCTTTTAATTGTACTCCATTGTGCGTATTTAACAAATTCATTCCTGCATAATCTGTTAAATCGGCTTCATGAATACTAATCACCAATTTATCATTCACCTCTATCGTAGTTGGAGTATTGGCCATATTGGCTCTCTCCTCTTTATCTGGACGTCTTTCGAAATTTAATGAATCACCAACAGCACTAATTGGAGAATTGTAATACACTTTCTCGTAGTTGTCGTAATCAGCAAAATTCCACCAAGCTTTGTAATCATCTGCAAAAGTAAACTCCGTTAACTCATCCATGATAATAAAATCAGACAAGTTATTTTGTTTTGGAAAAACATATCGAAATGCAACACCATCATCGTAAGCCCTCGCAACAACATCAAGTAACAATCCAGTTTTCGATTGCTTCAAATGAAGAGTTAACTCATTATAATGATCACGAACCTTCTCGCGCTGTCCCCATACTGTGGTCCATTCACTATCGCTGGTTCTTGTCTCCGAAGCTAAAATTTCAAACCCCTGCTTTAAAGATTTCGTTTTTAACTCGAAGCCCAATGCCGATTTAGTTATGAATTGCAAATCACCATGATTCACTGTAAAGAACAATTGTCCTGATTCATTCAAGTCAAACTCAAACCTATTTTGTTCGTTTGGTGATTCCAAAGAACTAGCATATTTTTTATCGGTAGCACAACTAACTACGAATATAAATAACAATAAATACAATAATTTCTTCATCGATTATTAATTATCTTTTAATTTAATTTTGATAACACCATTAGCGGCTCTGACTCCGTATTCTGAAGCTTCATTCCCAATAAGTACCTCAACAGATTTTACTTGTTTTGGACTCACCGAACCTATATCTTCAGTTACAATCCCATCTACAACAAGCAAAGCCTGTTGCCCTGCATGAATAGAATTAGGCCCTCTTGAATTAAGAACTACTGTTTTAACACCATTAATCGTTTCAATTTTCGCAGTAGAATGTACAAACTGAATAATTTGGAAGATGTTGGCCATTCTATCGAAATTGTTGTTTTCATGCAACAAGTTTTCAATACAATAATCAAGCTTCTCCTTGGTCATTGTTTTATTCTTAATTACATTATAATAGGAGCTTTCGTTATGAATATAAATTAAGTTAACGGCATGTTCTTTCTCGCCCCGGTATCGGAAATTTTGACCAACAAACCCCGCAACTTTAATTTTAATATTATCCTTTTTAGCCCTACATGATATGCTGTAATATCCTAGAGAATCAGTCGTGGTAGTTTGCTTACTTTTTGAAGCGGCTACAGTTGCGTTAGCCACAGGATAGCCTTTAAAGGTAATTACCTTACCTTTTAATATTGCCTCTTGGCCCTGAGCATTTGTAAATGCCAAACACACTAACAATCCTATTATACCAAGCTTTAGTTTCATGTTTTTGATTTTTTGTTGATTTAATCAACGATTAATTTCATATTTTGAGTTTCTTCTTAATGTAAAATCTTACTATCTACTTCTGCTTTCGCTCCTGATTTTCTTAATTTTAGCATCAAGTTTATTCACTATTTTTTTGTTGCCTTTTGCAATATTATTTTTCTCTTGAGGATCTTTTTCTAAATCGAACAACTGTGCTTCATTCATTAAACCTGCTTCAATGTTTTTATCATTAGTAATCCAATCTGCAACACGTGTTGAAGGTTCAATGTATTTCCATTTTCCGTGGCGGATTGATAAAGCATAAGCTTCCTCAATTACACTTTCCCGGCCATTTGAGTCTTCACCTAAAAAAGCAGAAATCGTATTGAAGCTATCTGGTGCTTCTGTTTCGTCCAATTCATAATTAAGTAAAGAGGCAATAGATGCATACAAATCAACATGAGATACCAGAGCGTTATTCGTTTGCCCTGCCTTAATACGTTTTGGCCAATGAGTAATTGTTGGAACTCGTGTGCCGGCTTCATAACAAGAGTATTTTCCACCTCGGTAAATTCCTCCCGGTTTGTGATCTCCCAATAATTCCATTGCCTGATCATCATATCCATCAGTCAATACAGGCCCGTTATCTGAAGAGAAAACGATCAAAGTATTCTCTAATATTCCTTTTGATTCCAGATAATCTACCAACTGTCCTGTAATGTAATCCATCTGAACAATTGCATCTCCTCTTGGTCCCATTTCCGTAGCTCCCTGAAACTGATGATCGGGCAAACGTGGTACGTGAATATCATGAAATGCAATATACATGAAGAATGGTCCATCCTCATTTTCATCAATAAAATTTCTTGCCTTGTGTAACATTTGATAAGGAACAGTCTCATCTCTCCATCGTGCCGAGTTACCACCCGTCATGTAACCAATTCGGCTAACACCATTCACAATTGTTTTGCCATGCTGTTGATCTGCTCCGTAACGCAATAAATCCGGATTTTCTATTCCTGTAGGATCTGTTCCTATTTTTCCGTCATAGCTTACTTTAATCGGATCGCTCTGATCCAAACCTAAAACCGTATGATTTTCAACGAGTACACAAGGAACTCGATCTCCTGTTGCCGGGATTAAAAAAGAATAATCGAAGCCTATCTCAAGTGGACCGGGTTTCACATCCTTATTCCAATCCAAACTACCATCTCCCAATCCTAAGTGCCATTTTCCAATTACCGCAGTTTTGTATCCTTTCTTTTGCAGCATTGCTGGCAAGGTTGGTGTTCCTGGTTTAATCAACAAAGGAGCATCTCCCTGCAACACAGCAGCATTTTGTCTAAATGCGTAACTTCCGGTTAGTAATGAGTATCGCGAAGGTGTACAAGTTGCCGATGAACAATGCGAATCGGTAAACAATACACCTCCTTTGGCCAATTTATCAACATTTGGCGTTTTCACTCTCGTTGCTCCGGTACATGAAAGGTCTCCATAACCCAAGTCATCAACATAAATGACAACAATATTGGGTTGATCACCTTCTGTCTTCTTTTCTGCATTACATCCTGCAACAGGAAATAAATTAGCAGCTAAAAGCAAGCATAAAAATATAATTTGGTATCGTTTCATTAGTTCTTCTTGTTTTGTGGTTTGATTATTAGAACAGCATCGGCATTGTTGTACCATGGTGATTCAAAATCTTGTTTTTTATTTATCACCATGTTTTGGCTGTATTCTCCTGTTAATGTATTCATCCATTGAAACTCTACTGATTCATATTCATGGAAGAGAAATTCCGCTCTAAATTGATAGGTTTCATTCGGCACATAAAACAGGTAAGTATCGTCACTTTTTAAGCAATATCCTGCCTGATTGCGCCAAGGTGTTGGTTTAAACTTGCTGAAATCGAATTTTGAAAACAAATTGGTCATGTGTTTGAAATACTCGAACTTTGGTTTGATAAAATCTTCCGCTTGTTCATAAGGATTATGAATTACCACATTCCAACTGGCAGCCTGCCAATAATAAGTTGAATATACACCAGCAAACACGCATTGGTAATTTCTTCTCAAGCAAACTTCCGGGTTGATATAACTTCCTACAAATACTTCATATGGCGACTCTTCGTAACCACCGTGCTCGATATTGAAAACCGGCTTCGTTTTGTAATTCTTGTAATCATCAAGCATGTTGTGATACAAAGAAAAAGTCCAATCCTGACGAGAAATAAAATCAACAGATTCAGGATGACGCTTACAGAATCCATAATCATGAACTGTTACCAATCGATTAAACGCATTTCCTTCTCGTAACCTTTTAATTCGCTCCAAAATATAAGCATCATCAGCTCTACCGTAATACAATGCTTCTTTGGACACATCCCACATTACATTTGGAAAGGCTCCGTATCGTTTCACCACATAATCGTAATACATGTTGTCGGCATCAGAATACATTTCAGGCCAGGCGACCAACTTGTTCCAAACATAAATCATTAAATGAGAAACAATATCTTTCTCATTCATCAACTCGATGGTACGATCTAACTTTTTAAAAAATTCAACATTTAGAGCAGAATAATCAGGATTATCATTATTTCCTAAGAATGGAAAAATATCTTTTGGACCACCATATTCATGTTCCGGATGCTTTGCTAACTTTTCATCTTTATTCCAACTTACATCATATGAAAAAACATTCATCACTACCTGATTGAAACCATTCTCATTTAATAAATCCAATAAATGCTCTGTTTTTGGTAAACCATCTTCATTATGGTAATCCAAGGCGTAAAGCCAATCACACTCAAATGCAGTTAAGAAATAAGATTTCCCGCTCTCATAAAAAAAGCTTCTTGGTTTTTCTGGATTCAAAACGATTCCACCTTTTTGTCCCTCTCTTCCCTTCTCATCAATAAGCAACACTCCTTTTTTAGCATTTAATGCTTTTATCTCAGAACTTGTAGTATAAGACCATTTTCCAGCTTCAGCAGTTGAAAAACGAATTAGCCACTCATTTTCTCCATTATAAAATCCGGGAACAATTTGCTCCTTACCTTGCGGACTAATAAACTTGGCCGAAAAATCTACAACAAAAGGATTTTTAAGTTTACTCTTTGCTTTAAAGGAAATATCCACAACTTCCCATTTTTGAATCGCAATTAAACTCTTAGTGTATTTTTCTTTTTTAATCTCTGCCTTAGATATTGTAAAAACACTAATGCAAAATACGATCAATAACAATTTCCTTACTGACGACATAAAATTTTATTATATAGGTTTTTTTCCATGCTTGGAATAAGTATTTCCTTAACTCCTCTCCTTCAATTCAAAATTACATAAGCTTATACTGCTTATTGGGATAGATTAACAACAAAAGAGGGGGGTAAATAACACACAAATCCCTACAATGCACTCAACACACTCATTATCTGACAACAAAAGCTTACCTGTCTCATTCCTGCTCAATGTAATCAACATATAATTACTGGATTAAAGCTTAGATATTGTCATGAAAAAAATAGAAATTGCAAATAAATTTAAAATCTAGTTTCATCTTAATTCATAAAAAATAAACACATTATGAAGTACTTTATTGGAATTCTACTCTTCGCACAAATTCTGATTTCGTGCAATACGAGCACGGAAAACATTACAGTCTCCCCAAATTCCGAGGCATTAAGTTATATGGGAAGAACCATTACTCTTTCAGATTCTTCAGCCACTGAATTGTGCTGGTCGGGAGCTTCGGTTGAAATTAACTTTGAAGGCCAAGAGCTACGAGCAAGTTTAAAAAATAATCTGCGCGACAATTATTATAATGTGCTTATTGATGGTGTAATGGACACAATTTTACGCATTGACACCCTAAGAAAGGAATATATTTTAGCCAAAAATCTACCCAAAGGAAAACACAACATTCAACTATTTAGAAGAACAGAATGGACCTTTGGAAAAACTCAATTTTATGGATTTAGCATTAAAGGAGATGCAAAACTTTTGCCTGCTTCAGCAATAAAGAAACGAAGTATTGAATTTTATGGCAATTCTATAACTGCGGGTCACGGAACCGATGATCCAACTGAACAAGATCGTTGGGATAGCATCTACTCCAATAATTACAATACATACGCTTCGGTAACAGCTCGACATTTTGATGCTCAATATTCTTGCATTGCTAGAGGCGGAATTGGAATCATGGTGAGTTGGTTCAACCAAATTATGCCCGACTTGTATTATCGTCACGATCCAACAGATAGTAATTCGAAGTGGGATTTTAACTCAAATCCTGTTGATGTGGTAATTGTTAACTTGTTTCAAAACGATTCATGGATTGTAAATTATCCAGAACATGAAGAGTATAAAAGAAGATTTACCAACAATACACCAAACAAAGAATACATTGTAAAATCATACGCTAATTTCGTAAGCAAAATTAGAAGACATTATCCAAATGCTAATATTATTTGCATGCTAGGTAATATGGATGTAACTCAAGAGGGTTCTTTATGGCCTGGTTACGTAAAAGAAGCTGTTAATACTTTAAAGGATGATAAAATCTCAAGCTTTTTCATGCCTTACAAAAAAAGCAAAGGGCATCCTCAAATTGCAGATCAAAAACGAATGGGTGAAGCATTGATCCAACACATAGAAGAAACTATTGGTTGGTAAAAAATCTTGCATATAAAAACCCCACGCGGTCGAAGACGTGGGGTTTTAATTTCAGACTCACCAAAATAAGTCTTTAACCAACTAACTCTAATTCACAATAATCTTTTGAGTATAAACAGCACTTTCACCTATTAATCTGAAAATATAAAGACCTTTTCTTGTTGGCATATCAGAAATATGTATTTCCGATTGCCCTCTGTTTATATTTTCTGATTTTATAACTTTCCCATTCATCGAAACAAGCTCTAGTGTTCTAAAAGTATTTTCAATCATCATTACTTTCATCCATCCTTCTGTAATTAAAGTTGGATACACCTTAACTCCATATTCTTTTGCATCTTTTATTCCAACAGCCAATCTGTTATCGTGTAAATTAACCTGCATTATCACCGAACTTACACGGCCATCGGAATCAGAAAACTGAATAGACACTTCATTATCTTCCTTTACATATTCAATTGGAACTGGAATTTCGATCATACCAAAGAAATCATCGCGATTAGCCTGATCGTATCCAGCCCAATCTGAAGGAGGAGTAAGCGCATTACCATTAATACGAACAGTTGGTCTTTTTGAGCGATTGTGCTTTCTTCCTATTGACATTCGAATACTTGCTGTTCCGCCATTATCACCAACATCAACACCGTTAATATGAAATGTTAATGCTCCCGTTATTTTTTTCAAATGCTCACTTGTATAATACTTTTTCGAACGAATTGCATTCGTAAAAACGATATTCTTATTGAAGGAGTATTCCAAAACAACTGTTTCATCAGCAATTAATTTTATGCTCGTTGGAGCAGTATTCTGGGTTTTATCTGTGTATTCAGGATCTTTATCATCCCAAATTTTCAAACTCTTAATTCGTACGGAAGTCAAATCATTCAATTCTTCAAATGATTCCAAATCTACAGTGCTTGAAGACTCTTCTAAATTACTCAATGCCAAATACAACCTATTCTCATCAACAAAAGCATGACTCTGAATATCCGGATCTTCCGAAGACACAAAAACTCTTTTCCCTTTTACATCTTGCCATAATTCATAGAAATGTACTCTCGGAGTATACACCCATTCTGTATTAGAATCAACTGGAACACCAGTAACACTTGGACGCCATAATACCGCACCGTATGGTTCATAGTTATTGTCTGCATTAATATGCCAAAGAGCTTTTGGTGTAATAAATGGTATTGCAATTTGCAAATCATTTTCTCTATCAAGCAAATTAAATATGATATGGTTTATAGCTTTTACTGATTGTACATTTTTCAGATCACTATAACCATCTGGATAACCTTTCTCAATTCCTCCAAATTCTGATATTGCATGAGGTTTAACAACGCCCCACTTTGCATAGCTATAGGTTTCAATTAAATCAAGAATAGCTTCAGAATTAGAACCAGATCTCTTATTATCTCCACCTGTCACATTAATTCCATCATATAAGTGAGTTGAAAAAGCATCCATGTGATCGCCTGCAACATCCATAAACATTTTCATTCTTGAATCCCAATGTCCAAAATCCCATAACTCTACAGATGGCCATGCGCTTGAATAACCAATTACATTTACATTTTCCAATTCTGGTGTTTCATCGAATTTTTTACCAATCGCTCCAAACCATTCAGCCATTCTTTGACGCATTTTAGCATCATCAGATTGTTCTGCTGAAAAATCTGCATCTCCTGCATGAACAAATGGCTCATTCATTGGCTCGTACCACATCGGACGATCCTCATCGGTATAAAAATGCTTAAAATATTCAGCAGCCCATATTGCGGCTTTATCCGTATCTATACTCCATCTTACAACCGACTTAGGATGTGCTGTAACAATATGTCTATTCGTTTTTCTATAGTAATAAGGTCTTGATTGTGAATAATTTTTATTGCTATTTCCCTTTTCTAGAATGGTTTGCTCATCCTCTGGATAAACACCCATTACTCCACCTGCATTGTTTTTTGCCCATGCAAAAGGTCCCCAAAATCCTCGCCCAAAGTTAGCATTCAACTCACCTGTAAAGTGGCTGTACTCATCATCTGTCATATTCTCATCGGCCCATCCTCCATGCAAATTAAAAAATTTGCTTCTATCAATCTCGGATACATCACCAATATAGCGCTGCATAGATGGATCTACCGTAATTTTATTTTGTGCATTACTTGAAGTAATGCAAACAAACAAAGCTAAAAGAGTACAAAGAGTAAAAATTCTTTTCATAGGTTTCATTTAAATCGTTTTCGATTACACAAAGAGGTCGAAAAAAAAATAATATCGTGGAAAGAAAAGCCAATTAAATACGGGGGGATTTTAAATATAAGAATCCTAAACCTCCACCCTTTCAGTAATCTAAAGGATAAAAAAAACCGCCTCTTAAAATTAAGAAGCGGCTACCAATTTATCTAACTACAACTATGAAAAATCATCTAATATTTTGAATGTTCTTATTCATCCTTAACAAAACCATATTCCTCCATCATACTGTCCGCAGTATATCTTACAACTTTAGGTTTACCTGTTCCTCTAGCCTCTTTAATTAAAATTTCCCACTGCTCTCTAAGCATCTCTAGTTTATCGGTATGTTGTGAGTTCTCAATTAAATTAGTTAGTTCCTGAGGATCATTTTTTAAATTGTAAAGCTCTTCGTAAACAGGCTGCTCACCTTTTAAAGGCCCCTCTGCAAATGACCGATACAAAGCAATATCCGGATCGTGAACCGCATACAGCATTTTATTTAGTTTGATACCTAACTCTTTTGCTGTTGCAATTTTCACACTTGCCGAGAGATTCTCATTCTTATAATAACGGATGTATTTCCATTCTTTATTTTGAACGGATTCGCATCGAGGATTTCCAAATTGAGTAGACCATAAATTTTCTGTGTACAAGAAATCTCTCACCTTTTCATTCGAAGCATCTACGATACCAGAAATATTTTTTCCTTGATAACTTTTAGGAGTATCTACACCAGCATAAGACAAAATGGTTGGTGCAATATCAATTGTTTGAATCAATTCATTAACAACTCTACCTCTCGCTTTTCGCGATGTCATTGGATTATAAACAATCATTGGAACATGTGTACATTGTTCGTAGCACAAAGCTTTTCCTCCTAAGCCTTGCTGTCCCATGAACAAACCATGATCAGAAGTATAAATAATGATTGTGTTTTTATCTAAACCTTGTTTCTTTAAATTAGCTCTCAATTTCCCTAACAAACCATCAATTCCTGTCATGGCTTGCATTTGCCTTATTTCTCTTTCTTTTACATCTTCTGGTGTATCGGTATAATTATAACCAACTTGACGATCTTCTGATCTCAATAAATCCGAAGGTAATTTTGGCGTTATGATATCTTTTTTAGCAATATAATTTGGAACTAAAGGAATATCAAGATCACGATACAATTCACGGTAAATAATTGAATCACTTTCCAATTGCTTCATTGTGCTTGTACTAGCACCATGTGGTAAATTAAAACAAATACTTAAACAGAATGGTTGATCTTCTGGTCTCGACTCCAAAAAATGAACTGCTCCATCCAAACGATATTCATTATTATTCAAAAAATCCTCTATTCCCTCATTAATAATCTCAACCTGAGTATCATTTTTAGCTCCTTTAAATATTTTATGTCTTTTCTTAGGATAAAAAGAAAGGTGTCCGTGACCCGAATACCAATAATCAAATGATTTATCCATTAATCCACTTTGATATCCTCCCTCTCCTATCGGAGAATGATTTTTTCCAATGTATCCCGTATAATATCCGCTTTCCTTTAACACTACTGGATATGATTCTTTCCAAGCTTCAGGAGAAACACTTGTTCCTGAATTAAAATTGACGCCATGCTTACGTTCAAACTGACTTAATAACATTGAAACTCGACTTGGTGTACAAATTGCACTGGTAACATGGGCATTCGTAAATCTTACGCCTTGTTCAGCCATCTTATCAAAATGTGGTGTCTGAAGTAATTCATTCCCATTACATCCTAACAAATCAAATTGCTGATCATCCGTAAGGATAAAAATTACATTCGGTTTTGTTTCCTTTTTTATAGATTTAGCATTTGCACTAAAAATTGTTGCTAATCCTAAGGCTATACTTAAAAAATATTTACTTCTCATTCTAAAATAACAAGTTAGTATCATCATCAACTCAAGCAGTCCTTTTCTCCAGTCTACAAATCAATAAATGAAAGTTACACTACAAATAGACTTATTTTTCGTCAATATTATGGGGAATAATTCCAAATGATTATAGGGGGAAATTAACAATTCTATTTACTTAGTAGTATCACTTCTTGTAAATAACAATTACCCCTACAGAGTAAGAAAAATTCACAAATATCAAATCAAATTTTATAAAAAGAAGCAATTCCATTGGTTTCTAAAGTGCCAAATACAAGTCCAATATAGAAATACACCACAGATAATCAATTATATTCCCCCTATGCGTATAAAGTTTTAACTTTACATTTGAGCTATACTTTAAATGATCAACTGATGAACAAATCTATCCTGTTAAGAGGTATTCTCTTTTTACTATTGGCAATGCAATACTCTCTTGGGTATTCACAAAACCCACTTGTTACGCACATGTTTACTGCCGATCCTACGGCTCGTGTTTTTAATGGGAAATTATATGTATTTCCATCAAGCGATACCTATCCTCCTAATGGACGAGAAGCAGAATTTCCACGCTTTTGCATGCCAGGTTATCATGCCTTTTCTCTAGAGAATGGCTCCACTTGGAAAGATCATGGTTGGGTATTGAAAGAAAATGATGTGCCTTGGGGTGAAAAAGACACTTACGCTATGTGGGCTCCAGATTGTATTGAAAAAGATGGAAAATACTATTATTACTACCCAGCGAAACCAAAAAATGATAGAGCTTTTAGAAGAATTGGCGTTGGGGTTTCTGATAATCCAACAGGACCATTTAAGTGGGAAAAAAGTTTCATAAAAGATGTTACTGGAATTGATCCTGGACTACTATTGGACGATGACAATAAAGCTTACTTATTCTTTGGTGGTGGGCACGAATTGTATGCTGCACCCCTTAAAGACAACATGAAAGAAGTAGCGGCCAAACCTATTCTAATTCATGGATTGCCTGCTGGATATAAGGAAGGATCGTTCCCATTTAAGAAAGATGGCATTTACTATTTAACTTTTGCTCATGTTTTTCCAGATGAAGGATATACAATTGGCTATGCTACCAGTGATAAACCAATGGGACCTTATACTTACCAAGGGAAAATAATGGACAATATTTACAATGGTACCAATCATCATTCTGTTGTTATGTACAATGATCAATGGATTTTATTTTACCATTCGTGGGATATTAGCGGATACAACAAGCTACGTTCGATGAGAGCAGATTACATGACGTTCAAAAAAGATGGGACCATTAAAAAGGTTAAGCCTACGCTTCGTGGAATTGGTACTCCTCAGGTAAATGATACAATTCAGGTTGATCGTTACAACGAAATATCAGGTGCAAAAACAGCTTTTGTTGGTGGTAACGAACCTAACGGATGGATGGTTTGTGATGCTAAAATGATGAGTTCTGTGAGATTTGATCGAGTAAAATTTGATGGAGCAAAAAAAATCCAAGCTCGTATAGCAAGCGGTCAAAGAAATGGTAGTTTCGAAATAAGATTGAACAATCCAAAAGGTAAATTAATTGCAGAATTCCCTATAAACTATACTGGTGGATGGAACGCATGGGAAACTATAGAAACAGAACTTAAAGAGCCGATTACAGGAACGCATAACCTAGTTGTTGTCTTTAAATCTGATTGGGGTAATACCAAATCGGTTAATTTGAATTGGTTATTACTTAAATAAGATTAAGATTTTATCTGTATTTTAGCAAGTCATAAAAAAGCTATTATTCTAGTATGAAAAAATCAATTATCCTTTCATTTATTATGCTGATATCGGTCGCGACTTCGTTTAGCCAAGAAACTATTGTTCCTCTTTGGCCAAATCAAGTTCCAAATCAACAAATTACTGATGAGGTTGAGCTTGTGGAATCAACCGGAATCATCAGAATATCAAAGGTCCAAAACCCAACAATTGAAGTGTTTTTGCCTGCTAGAAATAATGCAACAGGTCAAGCTGTACTTATTTGTCCGGGTGGTGGTTATGGTATTTTGGCTTACGATTGGGAAGGAACTGATATCGCAAAATGGTTGAATTCGAAAGGAATTGCAGCTTTTGTATTAAAATATCGCTTGCCAGATTCAAAATCGGTGATTGAAAGCTACAAAGCTCCTTTACAAGATGCCATTCGAGCATTAAGAACGATTCGCTACAATGCAAAGAAATACAACATTCATAAAAGTCAAATAGGTGTAATGGGCTTTTCGGCCGGAGGACATTTAGCTTCAACACTTGGAACTCATTTCAATGAAGTAATGTATACTCCGAGCGATCGTATCGACCAAGAAAGTGCTAGACCTGACTTTATGGCTCTTATTTATCCGGTAATTAGCATGCAAAATGGTGTAACTCATAATGGATCAAAGAAACATTTACTAGGAATGAATGCCGATGTGGAATTGGTTGACAAATTCTCCAATGAATTACAAGTAACTAAAGACACACCACCTACTTTTTTGATTCATGCATCGGATGACAAAGCCGTGCCAGTTCAAAACAGTATGTTAATGTATAGTTCGCTAATTAAAAATAGCGTATGCACCGAAATGCACATTTACCCAAAAGGAGGTCATGGCTTTTCGTTTGGACACAAACAAGGGCATGTTAATTCATGGACTGATTTGTTCTGCACTTGGATTAATAATTTAGAAGAATAGACTCTTAATTTTAAACAATAAAAAAGGGAATTGCTAAAATCGGCAATTCCCTTTTTAGTTTCGTTGAAACTATTATTTTTCCCAATCATCTGTTTTGAATGAGGAAGCAGGATTACCTGCCGTATCGAACAAGCTCCCTACGACCCAATTTGACCATCCGTAACGCACAGCAATCGGATTCTTTACCTCATCACTCCAAACAACCAATCCTTTCCTTAATACGATTAGCGCTTTGGCAGGATAGAATACTTTATCTTCTCCAGCAATTAAAAAGTCGTTCAATTCTTTTCCCATATTGCTTAAACCCAATGGTGCATTATCAAATTTCAAGTAAGCCTTGTTCTCTTCAATTTTTATTGATTTATATACAGGGCCACCATATTGAATTCCCTTAAACCCATAATCTTTAGCCAATGCCCAATAAGCCAAACGCTTTCCAATTGTGATTTTTTCAGGAGGATGGATCATCCATTGATGCCCAATATCCAAAGTCGAAACCATTCCTGTGTTTGGCACATATTTCATTGTTTGTAGCTGCGCTTCTCTTATTTCTGCAGTATTTTTTCCTTCTGTCTTGTCATAATTCTGCATAGGACAAATTTGCACATAGTAAAATGGGAAATCACCCTGATTCCATAAACCTCTCCAACTCTTAATCATGGCTGCAAACAAATCAGTATACTCTTTTGGTTGATTTGAATTGGATTCTCCTTGATACCAAATAGCACCTTTTATTCCATAAGGAATAATCGGATTAATCATGGCATTATACAAAACCGTTGGCGATTGAAATTTCATTTTATCAGTTCCCAATACTGTCATATCAGCACCAAACTCGCTTAACGTTTCTTTGTTCATCCATGCTTCAACACGAGTACCACCCCAAGTACTATTTATTACACCAATCGGAACACCTAATTTATCTTGTAGATACTTCGCAAAACTATATGCTACCGCACTAAAATTGGCTACGTCTTCAGGCGAAGACACTGCCCATGCGCCCTTACAATCTTCTTGAGGAGATTCCGCAAAAGCATTCTTCATGTTAAATAAGCGAATGGATGAATTATTTCCTGCCGCGATATAATCATTCGATCCGTAAACTGGCTGGTTGTTAAAACCCTTAAAAGGCATTTCCATATTCGATTGCCCAGAGCACAACCAAACCTCTCCTATCATTACGTTCGATAAAACAATCTTTTTATCAGCAGAGATCGTTAGCGAATAAGGTCCGCCAGCTTCAGGAGTAGGAATAGTAATCATCCATTTTCCGAATTTGTTAGCTTTCACCTCAAAACTTTCGTTGGTCCAACTGGCACTAAGTTGTATTTTTTGGTTCTTATTTGCCCAACCCCAAATAGGTGCATTCGACTGTTGTTGCAAAACCATATTACTGCCAATAACTGCAGGTAATTTAATTTGTCCCCAAGAACTATTACTTGCGGCCAATAGGCCTACTAGCAATGATATTTGAAATAAAAATCTACGAAATTGATTCATTACTTTAGTTTGTTTAGGTTAAAATCATTCCCTTATCTCTTTAATTAACTAACACTTCTAACTCAGAACTAGTCAATTCTTTTGTTTTGGCTTTCACTGTAATTTTCCCAATTTTGAAGGTAGATTGTAGTATTAGTAAACATTTGCCGCCCGATGTTTTAATCTTATTTGACTGATAATCTTGAATATTCGATGGCGAACCATTATCAACACCAAGTAATCGAGCTGGTCCTGTAATTTCAAACTCAACTTCCATCTCCTGATTTTTCACTGGAATCCCATTTTCATCAGTTAACTGTAACGTATAATGAACTACATCATAAGCATTAGCTTTTATTTTTTCTTGATCAGCGACAAGCGAGAGGCTTTGAACTTCTTTAGCTGTTTGCAAGCAATAAGTCGCTTGTCCATCGACAGCTTTGGCTGTAAGTTTCCCTTCTTGATAAGGTAAGATGAATTTTACAATGTGATCTTCATTATCCAATAAAGATTGAATACCTACAGATTTATCATTTAAAAATAATTCTATCTTCTCTTGATTGGTATATACTTCTACGGCAATACTATCTCCATGCGAATAATTCCAATGCTCATTCATATCTTGCCATCCCCATTTTTGATGACTTGCCCAATCTTTTTCTTTCTCTACTAATAAATTTTGTTTAGCATCCCACTTATATGGCGATTTAGACAATAACTGAGTAGCAATGTAAACGTGAGGCTCATCATTCCAAAGCGCTTTGAACATTTGATAAGATGGCTTTTTGAAGCCCGCAAAATCGAGCAAACCACTACCACTACCTTTTTTCGGCCAAGCTCTCGATTCACCCATATAATTGATTCCCGTCCAAAGAAAAATACCAGCAATAAATTTCTTCTCAACAACTGGTTTCCAATCGTGCCATCGGGTCCAATTCTCTGTTCCTAAAAATACTTTATCAGGATAATTCTTTTTGCAATAGTCATACACAGCTTGTCGATACGACAAACCCACAATATCTAAAGCATCTGCATAACCCGAAAAATTACTCACTGTAGGAATCACCAAATTTGCGGTTACAGGTCTTGATAAATCAACCTCTTTAACCCATTTCGATAATTTGTGAGCAGTCTCTGCTACATGATATTTTTGTTTAGGATGATTCTTGAAATTAGACTTCACCTTCTCTAAAGACAAAGGAGGTTCATCCCAATAATAGTTTACATCTCCCACTTTATTACTTCCCCAATATCCCGTTGCAGCTCCATAATTAGGGAAAGTCCACTCTATTTCGTTCCCAATACTCCACATGATAATTGACGGATGGTTTCGATCACGCTTCACCATATCCTTGATGTCTCGCTCTGCCCATTCTTCGAAACTATGCGTATAACCTTTGGTAATATCCTCTTCTGTTTCCTGATTGTAGTTATTTCGCTTGTCTTTTGGGTTTTGCCACTCATCAAAGGCTTCTTCCTGAACCAAAAAACCCATCTCATCGCAAATGTCCAAAAACTCAGAAGATGCTGGATTATGAGCGGTGCGAATTGCATTACAACCAGCCTCTTTTAAGGCTTTTAAACGACGTTCCCATACTCCTCTTGGAACAGCTGCACCAACCAAACCACCATCGTGATGCAAACAAACACCTTTTAAAAGCATGTTCTTTCCATTTAGGAAAAAGCCTAAATCCTTATCAAAATGAAAGCTTCTAATACCAAAAGTGCTTGAAGCCTCGTCAAGCTTTTCATTCTCAACAAACAATTCTGAAACAAGTCGATACAAGTTCGGATTTTTTGTATCCCAAAGCTTAGGTGTCAACAATTCAATATTTTGATTTACTTTCTGAAGCCTATTTGCTTTAACAATCAATCTAGTTTCCTCAAAACCAATCTCCTTATCCTGAAATAAGATCCTTGTTTTCAAAATAATCGACTTGTCTTCCTCTAAATCATTATTTACATCAGTAATAATACTAAGCTTCGCTTTCGCTAATGAAACTTCAGATGTGGTAATTTGAGTTCCCCACTGAGGGATATGCACCTTCCCGCAAGTTACCAACTTAACATTTCGATAAATCCCTGAACCTGGATACCAACGGGAATCCAAATATGCCGATCGATCGACCTTCACAGCAATCAAATTCTTTGTATCACCATAATTCAAATAAGGAGTTAAATCGTAGGCAAAAGGAGCATAACCAAATGGTCTTTTACCTAAGTATTGGCCATTAATCCATACCTCTGAATTGGTATAAACACCATCGAATTCTATTCTTGTATTTTTATCTACAGCTTCATTTGGCATCATAAATGTTTTTCGATACCAACCAATTCCTCCTGGCAAAAATGCGGTTGCACCTCCGGTATTTTTTTGTGTAAACGAATGCTCTACACTCCAATCGTGTGGTAAGCGAACGTCACGCCAAGAAGAATCATTCAATCCAGTTTTTTGGGCCTTTTCAACATTTCCCAGATTAAACTTCCAATCAAAATTAAAATCTAAACTTGTTCTAACCTCTTTTTTCGGACGATTACATCCAAACAAAAGACATACAATAATAAAATAGACGTATTTATTCATTTTGCTCCTTGATTTTGAATTAACTCATCTGAGTTTAAGCCAAAAAAAGAGCTTACAAAATATTGTAAGCTCTTCCCTTTAAGTTATTTCTATTTCAATTCTATCTTCAAAGTAAAAGCATGTTCACATGGTTTTTCTGTTGGCATTTCAACTTCTAAACCAGCTTCTGTCATTCTCCAATTCAATTTTTCCTTAGAACCTAACATACTTACTTTATCAATTTCATTAGTCAATAATCCTTCTTTCTTTGAAAAAGATCTGATTACCATCTTTTCTTTAGGCCAATCCAATGCAATCGCATACAAATTACCACCTTTTGTTGTGAATCGAATATCCTCTGCAACTGCGTCTGCATTCTTGTCTTCACTTAAATGTCCTTCTACAATTTCTTGTGGACCTTCACCATAAGCTTTCCAGGTACGAGTGCCATAAATTGCCTCTTTATTCACATTGAACCAATCTCCCATTTCCAATAAACGAGTTTTTACTGCTTCTGGAATTTCACCATTAGCTCTTGGTGTAATGTTCAACAATACAGCTCCATTTTTACTAACTACATCAACAAGGAAATCAATCAAACGATTTGTCGACTTATACTTTGGATCGCTGATATCGCACCATGCTTTCCAATCAATAGAATCATCCGTAAGCCATGTAAAATCCTTCTTCTCACTCATTCGTGATCTTTCCAAATCCAGTACAGCCGAACCAACAACCATATCTTCAAATTTGTAGGTGCAAACTACCTCTTTTCCCCACTCCTGTCCTTTATTATAATAATTTGCCAAAAATTGCTTACGATACTCTTCTTTAATAATATCCATTTTGTTATCAAACCAAATAATATCTGGTTGATATTTATCCATCAATTCATTCAGTCTATCAAGCCACTCCTGATGAAAAGCATCTTCTGGAGGATTAGGATAATCTCCAGTAGCCATTACGAATGAACCTTCTGGAACATATGGACCATATAATCCTGCATATTCAGGATTAGAAGCATCTGTCTCTTTATCCCAAGTTGGGTACCATGCATATAACCAATGACGGTGATAAGTGGCAATAAACTTCATACCTTGCTTGCGAACTGCCTTGGCCATTTCACCAACAACATCTCGTTTTGGCCCCATATCCATTGCATCCCATTTTGTTAGTTCACTATCCCACATTGCAAAACCATCTGCATGTTCTGCTACTGGACCAGCAAATTGTGCTCCCGATTTCTTGAACAATTCAGCCCATTCATCAGCATCAAATTTATCTGCAGTAAACATTGGGATAAAATCCTTATAACCAAATTCATCTAGTGGTCCATAAGTTTCTTCGTGATGTTTTCGAATTGGATGTCCTTTTGTGTACATGTGAATGGCATACCATTCTGTTTCATGAGCAGGAACAGAATATGGTCCCCAATGAAAGTAGATGCCGAATTTTGTATCCTGATACCATTCTGGCACTTCTTTTTGCTTTAAAGATTCCCATTCAGGCTGATAATCGATCTTCACGATTTTTTCCTGCTTTGGTTTAGAACTGCAAGAAAATAAAGCCAAGCTAAATGCAAGTAAAATTAATTTGTTCATGATTATTATTCGATTAATAATTATTATTTAAATTTTATCCAATCAACATTAAACAAGTTTCCCTCTTCGCCCTTAAAAACACATACCAAATTTTGAATACCAGAAACCTTTTTGTCTAATTTTACATTGAATGTCTTCCATTGATTCCACCCACCAGTATTTGTAATTTTGACAACTGCCAATAGTTTACCTGTAGCGCCTCCAATTCGAACTTCAACGCTTCCACCTTTTGCTGCCGAAGCACAATTTATCTCAACTTCAGTTAAGTTTCCATCTTCAAAATTTACACGATCGTAAGCAACCCATGAATCATTAGTAATGTAATCCAACTGCCAATTAGCAGGAAGTCCACTTCCAATTCTGTTCACTTGAATCTCTTTTTCACCAATTCTGCTATATCTATCAATCTGAATTTCATTAGTTGCTGGACAAACTCCAATACCACGTAAAGTTGGAATTACTTCTTGAATGCTACCATCTTCATTAAAATTCAAATTATCAGCACACATCGAGCGTAAATGCTCATTATCACTAATGTCTTTATGGTGATAGAATACCATCCATTGACCTTTGTATTCAACTATTGAATGATGATTTGTCCAACATCCATTAGTCCATCGTTTCATAAAGAATCCTTGATACTCAAATGGTCCAAGAGGATTATCTCCTGTTGCATACGCCAATTCTTCCGTTCCGTGAGGAGAATGTGGAAAAGTGAAATAGTAAATTCCATTTCTTTCGAAAACAAAAGATCCTTCTTTATACCTTGAAGGTAAATCGTTAATAACAACAGGTTCTGAAGCCAATTCTTTCATATTAGCTTTCAATTTTGCACCATACAATTTTTCGCCACCACCCCAATATAGGTATGCCTGACCATCAGTATCAATAAACACATTTGGATCGATGCCATCTAAACCTTTCATGTAATCATCCTCTAGTGTATATGGACCTTCTGGATTGTCCGCAACAGCTACTCCAATTCTTCTAAATGCAGTCGTATCCTTTGGCATATCTGGGAAATAGTAATAATATTTACCTTCCTTTTCAATGCAGTCAGGAGCCCACATTCCAAATCCATCAAAAACACCCCATTTTACATCAGCCTGATCAATGATCACTCCGTGGTCAGTCCAATCAAAAAGATTTTCAGATGAGAACACATGATAAATTGGCATACAAAATCCATTATTCCCTTTACCTTCTTCGCACTTAATATCTGTTGACGGAAATACAAATACCTTCCCATTCATTACCCTTGCAGTAGGATCTGCAGTATACATATGTCTTACCAAAGGATTATCTGCAATGGCAAAATTTGCTGCAAAAAGTATAATCATTAACAAGCTTAGTCCTAATTTCTTCATGTTTAATTTTATGCTGGTGTAGTAAATTATTTGTCCCAGTTTGCATCAATTATTGCATTGATTTCTGGAAAATTCTTATCTGTTTCATTTAATTCCTCTCTTTGAATTTTCAAATCAAGCTTCAATTTGGAAATGATCTCCTTGTACTCAGGATCATTGTATCTGTTATTTAATTCTTGAGGATCTGTTCTCAAATCGTAAAATTCCCAACTAGCAGGCGTTTCTCTATCAATTCCCTCATACTGAGAAGACCAATAAAAATCCTTAAACTCAGAGGTATCGCGATACATTTTCCCATAGTAAAAAATCAACTTGTAATCTTTAGTTCTAAGGCCAAAATGAGCCGGTACGTAGTGATGAATGATGTGCATCCAATAACGATAATAGGTCGCCTCTCTCCAACTATCTTCACCTTTTCCTTGAAGAGTGTTTATAAAACTCTCACCTTGCATATAATCAGGTTTTTTCCCTCCTGCCAACTCGATCATTGTTGGAGCATAATCCGTGTTATTTATAAGCAAGTCGCTTTTCATTTTAGGCTTAATTCCTTTTGGGTAATGCACAATGAAAGGCATTCTCATACTTTCGTCATACATCCATCTTTTATCTTGCAAATCATGTTCTCCCAGCATCATTCCTTGATCTCCCGTGTAAATAATAACCGTATTTTCCCACAATCCTTCCTTCTTCAGATAATCAAATAACCTCCCAAGATTATCATCAACACCTTTTACACAACGCAGATAATCTTTTAAATAAGTTTGATAGGCCATACTTGTTGCTTCATCACCAGAAATACTATCCTTTTGGTAGTGTTGAACGTAGTTTCTATGCATATTCCTTTTCGAAACAGATGTCCCGATATAGTTGATTAAACTATCATTCTTCCCTTTGGTTCCTTCCGATCCCCAATTAGGCTGATGATAAAGACTTTCGGGTTCTGGTATCTTTGTATTTGCCAAATACTCCTTATATCTTGGAGCATACTCAAACATATCATGTGGTGCTTTGTAATGATGCATCAAGAAAAAAGGCTTCGTCTTGTCTCTATTTTTTAGGTATTCTATTGACTGATCCGTTATAATATCGGTAGAATGCCCTTTGTATTGCACGATATTATTTGGCCATTCCCCTTTTCCTTTCTCACGGAATTTAGTGTTAAAATACTTTCCTTGACCAGGTAAGACTTTATAATAATCAAATGCCGTTGGTTCACCATGAAGATGCCACTTCCCAATCATTGCTGTAGAATAGCCTAATTTACTCATCTCCTTTGGCAAATATTGTTTATCAGCGGCTAATTCACCATCTAAATCCAGTACACCATTAGTTTGAGAATATTGCCCTGTAATAATGCATGCTCGACTTGGAGTACAAATAGAGTTCGTGCAAAATGCATTGGTAAAAACAATTCCATCATCAGCTAAATGATCCAAATTTGGAGTTGGATTTAATTTTGCCAAACGACCACCATAAGCTCCAATTGCCTGCGAGGTGTGATCATCCGACATGATGTAGATAATATTTGGCTTTTGCTTCTCATCTATTTGAGAACAGCTAGCCGATATCAAGCCCAATGTGGCCACTAAGATGCCAATCATAATTGTTTTCATTATTCTTTTTTTATTTTCTGCAAAAGCAAAGGAGATCTTTTTTCATTCATTAAATCACATCAGCAAATCCTATTTCTATCGATTATAATTGCGATCTTTCTCTACTCGTTTACGAATCATTAAAAGTAACATACTAATAGAAGAAATTAGTGAGAAATTATTCTACATAAAGGGGTGAAATAGAATTATACTAAGAAAATGATAGACAAAACACTTAATATAAACTAGACAAAAACTTTTTTAGATTGAAATCAAGATACTGACAGCACTAACAAAACCTCATCACAAACTACTGACTACAAGAGATCTAACCAAGCCACCCAAACCTAACGTATCCTATTTATTTGGGAATGGATAATAATATGCCAACTCAATTTAAAACTTGCATACAGCCCCCCTATATTCAACTAATATACCTCCAATTGACCGCCTCTGAAATTGTATTTTTGTATTAGGCAAATATACTCAGTGTATATAGTAAGCCTCTGAACACAAACTAAATCAGTATTGACATGAAAAAAATAACAATTGCCATTCTATTATCCCTTCTTTTTTTAAGTGGATTCACTCAAAAAAAAGATAAACCTAACGTGATAATAATACTTTCCGATGATCAAGGATTTGGCGATGTTGGATTTAATGGTTGTACAGATATTCCAACTCCGAACTTAGATCAACTAGCAAATAGCGGCGTCGTTTTTTCTCAAGGATACGCTTCTCATCCATACTGTAGCCCAAGCAGAGCTGGATTGCTAACAGGGCGTTACCAACAAAGATTCGGGCACGAAAACAATTTGCCTTACACCGATGCTAAAGCAGATGATGGCCTTCCGTTGAATGAGCTAATGTTATCAGAGCTATTGCAAAAAAATGATTACCGAACTTGCGCTATTGGAAAGTGGCATCTTGGTGACTCCACGCAGTTCTGGCCAAATAAAAGAGGCTTCGACGATTGGTTTGGATTCTGGGGTGGTGGAATGAGCTATTGGGGAGATACAGGAAAAAAACCAGCGACAGCAGGAGTTCTTCGTAACGGTAAAATTGTTCCTCGATCGGAATTGACGTACCTAACGGATGATTTTACCAATGCTGCAGTAGAATATATTGAAGAATACAATAAAGAAGACAAACCTTTCTTTATGTATTTGGCTTACAACGCACCTCATGCTCCTATTCAAGCAACCAAGGAATATACTGAGAAGGTTAAACATATTGAAGATGGTAAGCGTGCTGGTTATGCAGCTATGGTTGTTGGAATGGATGCTGGAATTGGAAAAGTAATTCAAAAATTAAAAGAAACTGGTGAGTTCAATAATACATTAATCTTCTTTTATAGCGATAATGGTGGTCATTTACACGGTGCTAGTAATTCACCATATCGTGGACACAAAGGAATGTTATTCGAAGGTGGAATTCATGTTCCATTCCTTGTTTCATGGCCTAGTAAAATTAAGTCATATAAGAAATACACCGAAATAATTTCAGCCTTAGATATTTATCCAACAATCCTAAAGGCAACTGGAGTAAAACATCCAAATCCTGAAAAATTAGATGGCGTAGATCTTTTACCTTATATCAAAGGGGAAAACAAAAAAGCACCTCATAAGGTACTATTCTGGCGGTATTCTGATGGTGCGGGTTATGCAGTGCGCAAAGGCAAATACAAAATGGTAATGTCAGGATACAAAAAAGAATTCTTTTTGTTTGACATTAAAAATGATCCTTATGAGCATACAAATTTAAGCTCGAAATTACCTGTAAAACTGGAAGAATTAAAAGGATTATATGCAGAATGGAACAAGGAAACAGTTCCTGCATTATGGCAAGATCCACATGCCAAAAATCTTTCAAAAGAGGAGGAAAAGCGTCAAAACTATATTGATGCTGCAACAAGAGGAGAAGGCAAATTCAATTAGTCCTAATTCTAATGATATTTTCAACATGGAACAAATGAATATTCTTCACTTTTGTTTCTTGGAAAGAATTATTTTTTAAACAAAATGCAATTTTCATCAATAAATAATAACATGAAAAAATATTCTCTGGCCTTAGGATTACTATTATTTACAACTTGTATGTTTGCAATAAATCCCCCTAACGTAATTGTTGTTTTAGCTGATGATATAGGTGTTGGAGACATCTCGCATTATCGAAGAATGCACTCGAACAATATCATTCTTGAAACACCAAATATTGATAAACTAGCCAATGAAGGAGTTGTATTTACAAATGCACATTCGCCAGCAGCGCTTTGTGCTCCTTCTCGATATGCGATTATGACTGGCAATAGTTGTTATCGAAGTCCTAAACCTTGGGGAGTTTGGGGAGCTTACGAAGAATCACCAATAAAAGCAGATCAGTTGACCTTAGGAAAACTGATGAAGCAATCAGGATATTCCACGGCTTTCTTAGGTAAATGGCATTTGGGAGGAGACTATCTTAAGAAAGATGATAAAAATACAATTTACAGAGGTCCTCGCTACAAGCCAGAATTAGATGTAGACATCAGTAAAATAATCGGAAATGGTCCAAAACAGCAAGGATTTGATTACAGTCTAACTTTCCCTGCAGGAATTCAAGATGTTCCTTATGCTGTTTACGAGAATGAAAAATGGATGCCCTTACAGAGCAGCTCAGAAATCACCTATATTTCTCAAGAAAACATGACTAAAATCGGTGTAAAACTGGATAAATCGGAAGGTTTAGGTGATTCAAATTGGGATCCTCATAACATGGGACCACTTTTAGCCAATAAGGCTGTTGATTACATTAACAATCATTCCAATAGAGAAAAGCCTTTTTTCATGTATTACTGCTCGCAGGCTGTCCATTTACCACACACTCCATCGAAAGAGTTAAACGGAATTAAAATTGCAGGAACAACTCCATCGAAACATATGGACATGATTAAGGAGCTTGATGTACAAATGGGAATGCTTGTGGAGGCTTTAAAAGAGAAAGGAATCTACGAAAACACAATTTTTATTTTCACTTCGGATAATGGCGGACTCTTAAACAATAAACAAACCTTGGCTTCTGGTCATAGTCCGAGCGATATTTATCGTGGCGGAAAAAATACCGCTTTTGAAGGTGGACACCGCGTTCCATTTATTGCTGTTTGGCCTGAACAATTTAAAGGGAACAAAACTTCGAATGAACCTATTTTGGGTCTGGATATTATGGCAACACTTGCTTCCGTAACAGGACAAGAAATTGCAAAAGATCAAGCAATGGATTCTTACAATCTTCTGCCAATTCTTAAAAATAAAAAAAATGCAGATTCCCATGCTTTTTTAATGTTACAAGGAGGCACAGGTAAAGAGGTCATTTTAATTGAAAATGATTGGAAACTAATTATACAAGTCGATAAAAAAGATAAAACCGATCAAAAAAGAAAACCAATCGCTTTGTATAATCTTAAAAAGGATCCAACAGAGAAACAAGTTAATAATCTGATCAACTCTAAAAAACAGCAAAATCGTATTAAATCGATGTTTACAAAGTACAATACGATTCGAAAAAATAAAGAAGTAACCGGAAATTTTAATTAGTAAAATCAATTAGATGAAATTACGTTTTGTAAGCCTTGCCCTTCTTGCATTGATCTCTATTCAGACTTTGTGTAGCACAAACAAAACAGCGACTCCTCCTAATATTGTGTGGATCGTATCGGAAGACAACTCTAAACATTACATGAGCTTGTTTGACGAAAATGGAATTGAAACTCCAAATATTGAAAAGCTAGCAAATAGCGGTGTAATATTCAATCGCGCATTTTCGAATGCTGCAGTTTGTAGTGCCGCTCGATCAACTCTTATTTCTAGCTGTTATGGTCCTAGAATGGCTTCGCATTACCATCGTAAAATGGGATGCATTATCCTTCAGGATTCGATGGAAATGTTTCCTGCCTATCTTCGAAAAGCAGGTTACTATACAACCAACAATTCTAAAGAAGATTATAATATCATTAAAGCAGACAATGTTTGGGATAACTCTTCGAAGAAAGCCAGTTGGAGAAATAGAAAAGATGGTCAGCCATTTTTTCATGTTCAAAACATTGGTACAACTCATGAAGGACGCTTGCATTTTACCGAAGAACAGTATCGTACAGAAAAGACAAAGTGTGATCCGAACTCATGCTTTGTTCAGCCAAATCATCCTCAAACCGACCTATTCAAATACTCAAATGCTCTCTATCGCGATGAAATCGTAAACATGGATCAAGAAGTAGGCGATATTGTAAGCAAACTTAAGGAAGATGGCTTATTAGAGAATACCTTTATTTTCTATTATGGCGATCACGGTGGAGTTTTACCTGGAAGTAAAGGATATTTGTATGAAACAGGTTTGCACGTGCCACTTGTAGTACATATTCCAGAAAAATACAAAGAGCTTGTTGACCTAGAAAAAGGCAGTAAAACAAATGGCTTTGTAAGTTTTGTTGATTTTGGAGCTACTGTACTAAACCTTGCAGGAATAGAAGTGCCGAAGAATATGGATGGCAAACCATTCCTTGGTAAAGGTGTAAGCAAAGAAGACTTGGAATCGAGAGATGAGACCTACTCTTACGCGGATCGTTTTGATGAAAAATATGACATGGTTAGAGCCGTCAGAAAAGGGAATTTCAAATACATCAGAAATTACCAACCATTCAATTTCGATGGCTTGATGAACAACTATAGGTACAAGCAGTTGGCGTATAAAGAATGGAGAGAGTTATACGAAGCTAAGAAATTAAACACTGTACAATCGGCCTTTTTTGAACCAAAACAAGCTGAGGCTTTATATGATATTGAAAAAGATCCATTTGAAACAAATAATCTAGCTACAGATTCAAAATACTCAGACAAATTATTGGAGCTAAGAGCAAAGTTGGAAAATTGGGAAAACAGCATGCCCGATCTATCTTTCTATCCAGAACATTACTTGCTTAAAAATGCAATTAGCGATCCTGCAAGTTTTGGACAAACACACAAAAAGGAACTTAGTACTTATCGTCACATCGCCAACCTATCACTTTCTGATTTTGATTCGGTTGAAAGTGAAATCAAATCGTACTTGAAGTCTAATGATCCATGGGAAAGATACTGGGCTTTAATTGTTTGTAGTGGATTTCATAAAAAGGATACTAAGCTAATCGCATTAACTAAAAATATTTCGAAGAATGATCCTGAGCTAATCAATAGAGTTCGTGCTGCTGAATACTTGGGGTTAACGAAAATAGAGAATCCTGTAAAGGCAATTAGTAAAGCACTTTATGAATCTACTGATAATGCCGAGGCATTGTTAATTCTTAACTCGGTTACTTTATTACAAGGTGGACGACAAAAGTATTCTTTTGATCTTAAAGAGAATAAAATTCAAAAGTCTGTTTTAGAAAACAAATTGGTAAAACAACGTTTGTCATATTTAAATGACTTACAAAGACCACATTACAGATAGCCTATTCATAACCATGGATAGGCTGCTTTATTTATCTGCTAGCTAATAATTCTACAAAAAATCGTATACAAGCTCAAAACTACACCTTAAACATTTGATCTAAAACCAACTAGGATGCAAAAACTACAAATATCTATTCTATTATTGATAATCATTTTTCTGGCGAGTTGCCAAGCAAATCAGCCTACAAATACCAAAGAATTATTCGATTTCAATTGGAAATTCTCAAAAGGTGAGGCGATAGATTCTGAAAATCCTGATTTTGATGACACTTCCTGGCAAACTGTAGATTTGCCACACGATTATAGCATTGAAGGTCCATTTAGTAAAGAGAATTCTTCATTTTCGCGAGGAGGATGGCTTCCTGCTGGAAAGTGTGCATATCGCAAATCTTTCAAGGTATCCAAAAGCAATTCAGATAAACGATTTGTAATTTATTTCGATGGTGCATATCGAAATTCTGAAGTTTGGATAAATGGACATTTCTTAGGCAAAAGGCCATTAGGTTATATTGCATTCCATTATGATCTTACCAAGTATATTAAATTTGGTGGCAACAATGTTATAAGTGTGAAAATTGATAATTCCTCACAACCCGGTTCTCGTTGGTATAGTGGTACAGGAATCTATCGTCATGTACACCTCATTACAACAAATAAATTATACGTTCCTGTTTGGGGAAATTACATTGTTGCGAATGATTATAACGATGAAAGTGCAACAATAAAACTGGAAACAAAGGTTCAAAATGATTACGATACTAAAAAGAACATTATAATACGCCATTCAGCTTTTAATCCTGATGGCCAGGCAGTCAATTCAATTGATCTGCAAGAAACTTTATTATCAAAAGAGAATAGAATCATTAAATCGGAACTGAATATTGAAAGTCCATCATTATGGAATCCTTCTACTCCAAACCTATATTCAATTAAAACGGAACTTATTGAAGATGGTAAAATAATCTATTCTGAGATTAATAAAACAGGAATTCGAAAATTGGAATTTAATGCCCAAAACGGATTCTTGTTAAATGGAAAAAACATCAAACTAAAAGGTGTTTGTCTGCATCATGATGGTGGTCCTTTGGGAGCTGCAGTTTATGAGCGAACGATTGAGCGACAGTTAGAAATTTTAAGAGAAATGGGATGTAATGCGGTTCGGACTGCACATAACCCTTTCTCAGAAGAATTTATGAATGTTTGTGACAGAATGGGATTTTTGGTAATGAACGAAATGTTCGACGAATGGGAACAAGCTAAATCTCCAGCCACAACTCAAAATGGGAAAAAGATTCGAATTCCGGTAGATTTTTATGCCAAAGAATTCAAAAAATGGGCAGATATCGATTTAAAAGATTTCGTGCTTCGAGATAGAAATCATCCTTCAGTTATTATGTGGAGCGTTGGAAATGAAATTGAACAAATGATGAGTGATGAAGGAGCTCCAATTGCGAAAAGACTTGCTGAGATTGTTCATGAATTGGACTATCGTCCTGTTACTAATGGTGTTTATGGGTATGGTTGGGATCGTTGGCCAAATGATTCGGCCGTATCTCATAGCGATATTAAGGGCTATAACTATATCAAAGATGAAGGATTTGATAAAGAAAGATCATTATTTCCATCTGCCTTAGCAATTGTAACAGAATGTGAATCAGCTCAATCTTTCTACCCTAGATCAACTTATTTATACGATGATGCGAAAAAACAATGGTGGAATGCATTACAATACGAAAGTCAAGAAGCCTACGAATGGACTGAGAAAAGAGGTATTACAGGTGATAGTGGCATGGAAGCTTGGAGAGCGGTAAAAAAACGACCTCATGTAATGGGACAATTTATTTGGACAGGATTTGATTATTTAGGAGAAGTAATTCCTTTTGGATGGCCTGCGCGATCGTCCTCCTTTGCTCCTCTTGATTTATGCGGCTTCCCAAAAGATGGATATTATTTCTACCAATCTCAATGGAGTGATAAACCAATGGTTCATATTTTCCCAAACTGGAACTTAAGTGGAATGGAAGGTAAACTTGTTGATGTTTTCGCATTTACCAATGGTGATGAAGTTGAACTATTTCAAGATGGAAAATCCTTAGGCAAAAAATCAAATGATAAAAAGGGTGTTGAATATCAAACATGGAAAGTAAAATACAAGGCTGGGGAGCTTAAGGCTATTTCTTATTTAAACGGTGAGAAAGTTGCAGAAAAAACACTCAAGACAGCTGGAAAAGAAAAGAAAATATCACTAAGCGTTCGAAGAACAGAAATGAAATCAGATAGTCAAGATTTAATATATGTGGAATGTACAATTTTTGATGCTGAAGGAAATATCGTTCCAAACGCAAGTAATAAAATTAATTTTTCAATTGAAGGTCCAGCCACGATTGTAGGCGTAGGAAATGGGAACAACATGAGCCATGAACCATTTCAGGCTTCATACCGAAAGGCATTTAAGGGCAAATGTTTAGTCATTATAAAATCGACTAAAGAAAAAGGTCAAATCTTATTCTCAGCTCATTCTAAAGGACTTGAAAGTTCCAATTTACAACTTGAATCAAAATAGACATGAAAATTAAAGACATATTAGTTTGTTCTGGACTAATCATTTTCACTGGTTTTTCATCAATATCTCAAGTACAAGTGGATATTGATCTTCAAACAAAGAAAATGTATGGAAAAGTTGCCGAGCTTGACAGATCAAAATTCTTCAACATGCACGCGCAAGCCAAAAGCTTTAATTCAGAAGAATTGGCATATCTGCAAGAATTAGGTGTTGGTTTTGGAAGATCTTTCAGTGCTCCAACTGTTGGACAATTTATGGCTAATGAAACTCCTTCAAAAGCTAATCACCTGAAGCGAATTAAGTCTTCACGCAGAAAATCATTACAATGGATGAAAACTCCAATCGAACTGGATCGAAGTATGATATTCACATCTCATCCTACTCACAAACATAGTAGGTATGCTTTTCAATGGAAAGGGAAAAATGCAGACTATTCTCAGGAGGCGGAATACATTGCACGTGTGTTTAAAAATTTATACGGTAAAAGTTCTAATGGAGAATTACCCTTTCCTAAGTTCTATGAGCCAATGAATGAGCCATTTGTTCATGCAAAGGATATCAAAGGAATTGATTCAGAAGATGTACGCGTAGAAATGTGTCGATTCCATAAAAGTCTCGCAGAAAAATTACACACGGAAGTTCCGGAAGTAATGATAGGTGGATTTGCCTCTGCATGGCCATCATTTGAATTATGGGATTTTAGACATTGGAACGAGCGAATGAAATTATTCATGGACTTGGCCGGAGATGAAATGGATTTTTTATCCTATCACATTTATGATGGGAAAAATGTAACCGGAGGTGATTCATTCAGATCTGGAAGTAATGCGGAAGCCATAATGGATGTAATTGATGCATATGCTACAATTAAATGGGGGAAAACAAAGCCTATTTTAATGTCAGAACATGGAATAACACGACCAGATTGGATTGGATCTCCATATAGTGAACTTAGAGATTGGAAAAACATCAGGTCAATCAATCATCAAATGATGCAGTTTATGGATCGCCCTGATCAGATCGCAAAAGTTGTCTCATTCATTACTGCTAAAGCGAAATGGTTCAAAACACCAGAAAATCATCCATATCCATGGGTTAGTATGCGAAAAGTAAATGGTAAATATGAATGGACTCATCTTATCAAATTCTATGAGTTTTGGAAAGATATTCAAGGTTCATATAGTGACATTCAAGTTTCAGATCCAGATATTTTAGCGCATAGTTTTATCCATGAAAACAAGGCATTTATTGCTTTAAGTAACTTGGAGCATAATGAAAAAAATATCGATTTGAATTTCATTAACCTACCTAAGGTCAAATCTCTAAAAATAAGAAGACTATACCTATCTGAAGGTAAACCTAATTTAGATATAAAATCACTTGACACGAAGATAAAACATCTAAGTTTAGCGAAAGACGAAGCAGTAATTCTAGAGTATACATTTGAGGATAATATTACTCAATCTGAAACACTTCAAAACAGGAATTACTTTGCTGATGAATATCTATTGCCAATAGAAGATCAACGAGCGATCAAATTTAACATTAAGGGAATAGACTCAAATGTTCAAAGAGCTAGTTTAAAAATAGGTATTGCCCGACCATTAGATAAGTCGCTTAATGCAAGCTTAGCATTTAATGGAAAAAACATCAAATTCCCGAGTGACTGGAAAGGATATGATCAATCTGATAGAACTAAGACTGGCTTCTTTGGAGTTATGGAAGTAAATATTCCAAGTGAAATTGTGAAAGAGGATAACACTATCGAAATTTCATTTAATGGAAATGGAGGACGAGTTAGTTCAGTCAAATTAAGTGTTTTAAACAATGTTGATTACATCAAATAATAATTACTAGTATTGATATGATTTTAAAATCCATAAGATTCCAATTTTCAATTCTTTTTATCCTACTGATTTGTTTTGGATGCGGTTCAGACTCCAGTAAGCCTAAAAAATCGAATTCTTTCTCAAATAAAGAAATCGATGCAAAAGTTGAAGTAATAATGAGTCGAATGACTCTGGAGGAAAAATTAGCACAAATAGAAGGAATTCGGCCAAATGACCTCATGATTGATGGCAAATTATCTCTTGAAAAATGCAGAGAAATCATTCCTCATGGAATAGGACATTTCTGTCAATTTTCATCTTCCTTGACCAAGAGTCCATCGGAGTTAAGAGACTTTGTTCGTGAGATTCAGCATTATCTAATGACCGAAACCAGAACCAAAATTCCAGCTATTTTTCACGAAGAAGCAATCACTGGATTTGCAACTCAGGGAGCAACAACATTCCCACAGCAAATTGGCATGGGTTGTTCATGGAATGAAGATCAAATTATCAAAAATTCAGCTTCTACAAGAAGAAATATGAGAGCTGCTGGAGCAACTTATGCCCTGTCTCCTATGCTCGACCTTAGTCGCACCGCTCATTGGGAACGAATTGAAGAAAGTTATGGTGAAGATGCCTACTTGACTTCTGCTTTGGGTTTGGCGTTTGTAAACGGATTGCAAGGAGAGGACATCAGTAATGGAGTTGCCGCTACAACAAAACACTTTGCAGGATATGGAACACAAAACAATAATCCTAAGGAATTTTATGAAGAATATTTGATGCCACACGAAGTAGTAATCAAAAAAGGAAACGTAAAAAGTGTAATGCCTTCTTACGGTAGATTCAAAGGTAAAGCTGTAGTGACCAGTAAAGAAATGCTAACTACAATTTTACGAGAAAAGTTGGGTTTTGACGGTGTTGTCGTGAGCGATTATGGCGCAATTAACCTTACCTATTCTGGACACAAACTGGCATCTTCATCGAAGGAAGCTGCAGTTATGGCTTTAAATGCTGGAACAGATATTGAACTTGCAAAACCAATTGCTTTTCCATATTTACCTGAAGCATTGAAAGAAGGATTGGTAAGCCAAGAAAAAATTGACGATGCAGTAAAACGCTCATTAATCATGAAGGCTCGTTTGGGCTTATTGGATGAAAATCCAGCAATTGGTATTGATGGAGAATTAAATTTTGATCCTCCTGCAAACCGTAAATTGGCTTATGAATCTGCTTGTCAGTCTATCGTTTTATTAAAGAATAATGGTATTCTACCCCTTAAAAAGGATGTAAAAAAGATTGCTTTGGTTGGACCAAATGCAGCTACAGTGCATGGTTTATTAGGTGATTACACATACCAATCGATGATTTCGTTTTGGTGGGGTAAATCTTTCGACCCTAACAATCCTAAACTAATTAGTCTTAGCGAAGGTTTACACAATGTTCTTGGAGATGATGTTAGCATTGCACATGAACGAGGTTGCGATTGGAGTGCACCTTTAGAATCAATGATCAAAAAAGATGGATTAGGCGATAGTCGTTTGGCAAAAGTAAAAATGCTAACCATTAAAGATGTACCTCAACCGGATCTTGATAATGCCCTTAAAATATCTAAGGAAAGTGATGTGATTATCGCCGTAATGGGAGAAAACATTTACTTGTGCGGTGAAGGGCGTGAAAGAAAAGGAATTCGTTTACCAGGAGAACAAGAAGCTTTCGTAAAGAAATTAATTGCAACTGGAAAACCGGTAATTTTGGTTATGTACGGTGGTCGTCCGCAAGTAGTAAATGAGTTGGAAAAAGGTTGTGCTGCTATTGTTCAAGCTTGGTTCCCTGGAGAAGAAGGTGGACAAGCAATTGCTGATATCATGATCGGTAAAGTTAACCCGTCTGCTAAATTGTGTATCACTTACCCTAAATCGGAAGACAAAACAGAGGTGAACTACAAAAATGGATACACAAATGAAGAACCTCAATATCCTTTCGGATACGGTTTGTCATATACCAATTATACTTATAGTGATTTGCAATTGAACTCTAGCACTAAAATTACAGATGATCGTTTCGAAATAGCCTGTAAAGTGAAAAATACGGGTGAAAAGGACGGTACTGAGATCGTTCAGTTGTATGTCTCTCCTAGCGATGAAAATTCAAGTATGAAACCAATACAATTAAAAGGTTTTCAGCGTGTAGATTTAAAAGCAGGTGAAGAAAAATCCATAAAATTCCTTGTTTCACCTGAGCAATTGGTTCAATACAAAAATAACCAATGGATTGTAGTACCAGGAAAATATGATTTTAAGCTAGCAGCATCTTGCACTGATATCCGTTTAAGCGGAACAATTAATATAAAGGGTGATGCCAAAATTCTTAAAAATGGGCGTTCAGTATTCTTCTCGAAAAATCAATAAAAAATAAAATATAAAACCCGAAATAGTATCGCTCTATTTCGGGTTTTTTAACTTTTAAATTCATTGTCTATAACCGCTCAACAACAAAATAATAAGCCATTTCATGTTTATTATCCTTGTTGGTAAAACCACCGTCAAACTCCATTTTCCCTGCCGACAGTTCAACTACAACTTCTGCTGATGCATTATCATCAGTTAATGCACACGAGTATTTCTTACCATTAATTCGAATTACCGGATCTTTCAAATCAAGTGATTTACCTGGCGCAATCCATTCTGTATAATCCGTAGCTTTCTCTCCTTCAACTGAAGCATCAATAGCCAATCCACTTTCTTGTGGATAACGGGAAATTGTAAATTTATACTTCCCTTGCTGCATAACTTCCGTTACAAAAATTCCTTCATCAAAGGATATACCATTACGAATCATGTTCTGATTCCAAGGAATATTTTGTTCGCTATGCATATCGTGACAAGTTAAGTGCATTGGATTTTCCTTATCCGAACCTAATTTCATTAAAGAGAATTCAAAATCCTTTTCCGTACTTGTCCACCACTTATTATAGAATGAATTCATTTCAGAAACTACATCAGGATATGCTTTGGCAACATTAACTTTCTGTCCTGGATCATCATTAATATCGTACAGTTCATCTCCATTTACCAAACGCCAGCGCGTTGTCATTACACAAGAATTTCTACCTTTTTTAGGCCATTGAATACGTTGCGTATCTGTCACCAACATTCTTTTCTCAAAATCTGTTTCAGTAGGCTTATCCAAAATCATATCTTTTACTGATATCCCATCCATTTCCGATAGATAGGTATGTTTCAAATCGCATAAATCAACTAATGTTGGCAATAAATCCACGTGAGCAGTTAAAGAACTAACATCTCGTCCTTCTTCTGGCATTGCATCAGGCCAGCTAATAAAGCATGGCACTCTATGTCCACCATCATAATGACTGCCCTTAGTTCCTCTCATACCTGCATTATAACCTGTATATTCACCTGTTTTTTTATCGTAATAGTAACCAGCAGCAGTTCCATTATCAGTCATGAAAATCAAGATTGTATTTTTAGACACTCCTTGTTCTTCTAATTTTTTTCTGAATTTTCCCAACTGCTCGTCCAACTCAGTAATCATACCATAAAAACGCTTTTGTGTTGGTTTAAGATTTGCATTTTCATACAAATCGTAATACTTCTCAGGCACATTAAAAGGACTGTGTGGTGCATTTAACGACACATAAAGGAAAAATGGTTTGTCTTTATTTTCTTTAACAAACTTACCTGCTTCATTAAACCAAACATCAGTACAATATCCTTCAGCTTTCTCTGGAGTTCCATTTCTAAAATAGGTATCGTCGAAATAATCATTGTTCCAATAATCTGGTGTTTGCCCTACACCACCACCACCATGATAAAAAGCAGAATCGAATCCTCTATCATTTGGACGAAATGGATACATATCACCCAAGTGCCATTTACCAAACATTCCGGTTGTATATCCATTTTCAGAAAATACATCAGCAATTGTCGTTTCTTTCTCGTTCAATAAGGAACATCCGCCAATGGTATGCCAAGTTCCATTTCTATTGGAATTTCGACCAGTCATTAAGCCTCCACGGGTAGGCGTACAAGTTGTACCACTATGAAAGTTCGTCAAGCGAACACTTTCATCATGCAATTGATCAATATTTGGTGTTTTAATAATCGGGTTCCCATGACAAGCTAAATCGCCATACCCTTGATCATCAGTAACAATTAAAATTACATTTGGTTTTACAATCTCCTTTTTAGACTGACAACCAAATAGTGAAAGAGTCATTAAAAGACTGCCTAATAATATTTTCATCATCCTAATAATTAAAATAATAATCGTAAATATTTAAAAAATAGCTTCTGCCGTTTTCAATTCTGATTTTGAAGCATATTTTGCTTGAACTCGATATGGTTTTTTATTGTTTTTCAAATCTGCCACTTTTATTTCAAGTGAATTGCTACCATATCCTGCGTAAACAGTCATCCTTTTTTGATGTATAACGTTCCCCTCTTTATCTAAAAATGAGAACTCAATTTTCTCGTTTTGATTGGCTTTATAGGTAAAATCAACAAGTAAAGAACTCGCTTTGCTAGATGCAGTAAGTTCTATATTTTCGGTAAATATCGGCTCGTCATAAGTCGATTTCACTTTTTGATCCACTTTCACCAATTCATATGATCTTACCCAATCGTAAAACGCAGTATTAATTTCATCGTTTAATAAATCCTCTTTAGAAGGAGCTGGTTGCCAATTGTAGGTTTCAGTTACCATATTCAATTTCATCGGGCGATCAAATGGTTTGGATGAAATATCAGTACGAACCAGTACCGTATCAGACAACTGATTATCGGCGTAGTAAAGTACTTCGTTGGCATTTTTCCACCACGCACCATAAGTATGAAACTCATCCGACACTTCCGAATTCAAAATCGCACCTGAACCTCTTGAAATAAATGTTTCTTTTTTATCACCTGGTTTTATATATCGAAAATGAGTATTGGAATTCATACCATTTCGAAACTTTGCATGTACAGTACCACCACCAATGCATTCCTGAATATCCAGCTCCTGGCTATAAGAATCTCTAGCATCTTCCGTATCTGTGAAAGGGACTTTCGCATTGGACATCCAAAAAGTAGTTGACATTGCTATTTTAGATGCTTTCGCCCTGCACTCATAATAGCCGTAGTAAGCGTCATATGATTTTGAAGAAACCGCTCCACCATAAATCGTGTAATCTTTAACTGGCTTATCTAACACTCCACTTTTTATCTCTAGGTTTCCATTTTTTACGGATATGGCTTCTGGAATAAACATTGCCGGCTGTCTTCCCTCCCAACCTGGGAAATAATTGTTCCATTTCTTTTGATCCAATTCGGATCCATTAAATTCATCAGAGAATTCTTGATTGAGAACCCATCTAAATCCCTTTGGTGGAATCGGTGGATCTGCCATTAATTGTAGTCCAATGGAACAACACAATAATAACAATAATACAACTTTCTTCATATATCTAAAATATTCAATTTACAGTACAAAACATTAGTTCGGAAGACCAGCTTATCAAATTAGATTGTTCTTCCAATTACTAAACAATATTACACTGAATTAATCTAATTAACAGGAATAAAAGCGCGTGTATTTGGGGGATATATACTTTAAAAACCAAGCATAAACCTTAAATGCCCCCTTATATTACATCGAAAACAGACTGATGAATAAAATATTTCGACCTATTTTTACACTTATACTAATAAGGAAAATTATCAATTTCATAATGGCAAATTTTTAACAAATGAATAAGTTATTCTTTTTAATAATGATGTGTAGCTTGCTTGCTAATTCACAAGCTCAAAAACCAATTAACGACTGGGAAAATCCTGCTGTTTTTAGTGTCAACAAAATGAATGCCCGAGCAACTAGTTATTCTTTCAGAAATATGAAAGATGCTCTTGAAGGTAATCGTGAAAATTCTGAGATACTATTACTAAATGGCAAATGGAAATTCAATTACTCTAAGGAAGTTGAAAATAGACCGGTAAATTTTGCCGATAGAAAATTTGATAGTTCCAAGTGGGATGAAATAGATGTTCCATCAAATTGGGAATTGAAAGGATATGGCAATCCTGTTTATGTGAATTCCGATTTTAAAGTAAATCTAAATCCGCCACATTATCCTTGGGCAAATGAAGTTGGATCATACATTACAAATTTTGAATGGAATCCTAAGTGGAATGATCAGCAAGTCATCCTGCATTTTGGTGGTGTAACATCGGCTTTTTATGTATGGGTTAATGGCCAAAAAGTTGGATATAGTGAAGACAGTTGTTTGCCTGCTGAATTTGATATTACCGAATTTCTAAATGAAGGAAAAAATACTCTTGCTGTTGAAGTTTACAGATGGACAAGCGGTAGTTTTCTTGAAGATCAAGACCATTGGCGTTTGAGTGGTATTCACCGAGAGGTAATGATTCTTACACAGCCCAAAATTGCTATTAACGACTTTTTCGTTCGAACTAAATTTGACTCTAATCTCGATGATGCACTATTACAAATCAGACCTCGATTGACATCAATTGACAAGGTGAATTTTAATGATCTTAAGATTGAAGCCAATTTATTTGATGCCAATGGAAATAAGGTGATGAAACAAATTGAGCTAAACGCTAACAAGGTTGCAAATGAATATTATCCTCAAAGAGATAATGTGTATTTCGGATTATTAGAACAAAATATTGAAAGTCCACGCAAATGGTCAGCAGAAGATCCATACTTGTATACTTTGGTATTAAGTTTAAAAGATAAGAATGGCAACCAAATTGATCATCGTTCTCAAAAAGTAGGTTTTAGAGATGTTACGATTGATGGCAATGTTATGCTGATCAATGGTAAAAAAGTAAAACTTTACGGAGTTAACCGTCACGATCATGATCAAACAGGCGGAAAAGTAATTTCTCGCGCAGCAATGGAAAAGGATGTACAACTGCTAAAACAATATAATTTTAATGCTGTTCGAACCTCACATTATCCTAACGATCCGTATTTCTATGAATTATGCGACAAATACGGAATTTATGTGATGGACGAAGCCAATTTGGAAACTCACGCCGTAAGAGGTTTACTTTCGAACCAGCCAACTTGGGCAGGAGCTTATGTTGACAGAGCCATTCGTATGGTTGAAAGAGATAAAAACCATGCTAGTATCATTTCATGGTCCCTCGGAAATGAATCTGGATCAGGTCCAAATCATGCCGCTATGGCTGCTTGGATTAAAGACTATGATCCTACAAGATTTTTACATTACGAAGGTGCTCAAGGTGATCAGAATCATGAACATTACAAAAAAGTATTTTCTGACGAATGGCGTAATTGGGAAAATATTAATTATGCAAACCCAACAGATCCAGCCTATGTTGATGTAATCAGCAGAATGTATCCAAGCTTGGAACAGTTTGAGAATTTGGCCAATAGCCCATACATCCATCGTCCAATAATGCCATGTGAATATGCACATGCAATGGGAAATTCACTAGGAAACATGATGGAATACTGGGATTTGATTCATAAATATGACAACCTAATGGGTGCTTTTATCTGGGATTGGATTGATCAAGGAATTTTAAGACAGGATGAAAATGGTAAGCCATACTATGCTGTTGGTGGTGATTACGGTGATACAATTAATGCAGGAAATTTCTGTTTGAATGGTATTATTGCTTCCGATAGAACGCCAAAACCTGAAATTGAAGAATGCAAATATGTGTACCAACCAGTAACTTTTAAAGCGGTTAACTTAGACCAAGGTTTAATTAGAATACGTAATCGTCAATGGTTTTCCAATACTTCCGATAAATTATTCAAGTGGGAATTGTATCAGGATGGAAAAAAACTACAGGAAGGTAATTTGCCAATGCAAATAATTAATCCAGAAGCTTCAAAAGAGATTCGCATTCCATTCAAAACACCTAAGTTAGTTCCAGGTGCCGAATACTGGCTTCGTGTGAGCATGAATAGCACAAAAGCCAATCTGTGGGCTGATAAAGGATTTGAAATTGCTAAGCAACAATTCAAACTTCCAATTGGTATTGAAAAGAAAGATTCCCGAAAACAAAATTTCCCTGAAATATCAGAAAAAAGAGAGAACGGTATGATTGTTCTTTCCAACAAGAATTTCAACTTGAAAATTTCAGAAAAAGACGGATATATCCAACAACTAATTTCAAAGGGGAATACACTTATTGATGGAGCAATGACACCAAAATTTTGGCGTCCGAAAACAGATAACGACGAACGAGGATGGAAACCTGAGTTACAATCTGCATTCTGGAAAACAGCTGTTCAAAACCTAAAATTAGAATCTTTCGATGTAGTTAAAAATCAAGAAGGCTCTGTTAGCCTTACTTCTGTTCTAAAAATTGAAGACAAACTTAATTTGAAGCTAAACTATACTGTTACTGGTGATGGATCTGTAAAAGTAGATTACAGTTTAAATGCAGACAAATCTCTTCCTAAACTATTAAGAGTTGGGATGAGTACAAAAGTACCTGTAAACTTGTCTAAAATGAGTTATTACGGAAAAGGGCCATGGGAAAACTACAGTGATCGTGCCGAAGCTGCAGAAGTGAATGTTTACAAAGGAAATGTTGCTGATTTTGTTTTTGAATATGCTCAGCCACAGGAATGCAGTAACAGAACTGACGTTAGATGGCTGCAACTTGAGAATAAAAACGGAACAGGTTTACGATTCGAAGGAGCACAAGCGTTAAGTACTTCTGTTTGGCCTTGGACAGCCGCATCGTTGGAGCAAGCAAGACATACCAACGAATTGAAGAAAGAAAATTTCTACACTGTTAATATTGATTTGCTTCAAACTGGTGTAGGTGGTTGCGATACTTGGTCTCCAAAAGCTGAACCAATTAAAAAGTACAGAATATATTCTGGTGAATATCAATATTCATTTACAATTTCTTCAGAAAAGTAATAATTAGCAAGAATAAAATAAGAAAGGCGTTGAGTAATCAACGCCTTTTTTATTTATCCTTAGCACATCTAACACCTTGTAATTAAATACCTGCACAGATTTACAAACAAACTTTCGGCTTGTCTCGAAAGCTAATTCACAGTTAAATCAAATATCTTCATTCAGGGTTATCTATTAACAAATAGATTTTGCCTCAATCTGATTACAGGTAAGGCTAATAAAGAATGAAAATAGCCAGCTCTTCGAATGCCTAAATAATCCATTTTACAAGCGATAGACTTTAGTTCTATGCAAATAAAAAGGGCTGCCAAACGGCAGCCCCAAATACTAACTAAAAACTAACCTGATTAATTATAAACTGTATCAGTTTTAATCATCATATTGTAAGAAACAGTATCTGAAACACCGTCAACAACTGTAGTAATATCCATTGATCCTTCACCTGTAGCTTTATCGCCACTAATAGTATAATCGTAACTTTTCACAACCACAGATTCTACACCTTCCGAGTCTACAACTTTAACCTTTTCAGTAGCTGTAAATGAAACCATATAATTGGTATCATCTGAAGTATCAGCGTAAGCTGAGGTAGCAAGAACTCTTACTTTGCCTTTATTTGTCCAAATGCTTAGTAAAGGATTATTTTGATAAACATTAATTTCAAACAAGTCGTTACTTCCAGTTTCAGTAATGTTATAAACTGGAACTTTATCTATATCAGGCACAGCATATTCATCTGGTTCACAGGAAATAAATGCAAATACCATAATAAAACTCAATAGTTTTATAATATTTTTCATAGTAATTTTCTATTTATTTCCGGCTCTACGAATAGAGCCGGATCATTTTTAAATTATTAATTATGGTCTAACATCCATTTCAATCATACTGAAATCGTCAACATAAACAAGACCGTCACCATTGATAGTAAACATTATAATTAATGTACCTCCAAGATTATACTCATATTCTTTCGAAATTGTAACCCATTCTCCCCTAGGAGTGCTACCAATTCCTACCCAATTTTGTTTCCATTCTGGGAAGAACCATGTACTAATACTTCCAGCAGTTGTTGAAGCATCAATCCATACTTTGTAGGTATATAAGTAAGTTGCACCAACCTTCATTGCAATTGGGGCATTTTTACTCTCAACCTTACCTTTACCACCAAATTGAGTCATTTTTAAACTATAAGACCCACTAGCAGCTTTTTCAGTAGTATAATCTAAAGTTGCAGTATTATCCCACATTGGAATCCAACCTGCACCAGCATCCTCAAATCCATAAGCTGGATCATTAAGAACATTAGGGTTATACATTACTACGGGAAGATCTACCATTTCGGTTAAAGCTCTTTCATCAAGAGATTCAATATTACCTCCAGAGTAAGAAACTGTTACTACATCATTATATGAATAAATTGGCTCTGATAATTTAATATCAATCATATTTCCAACCTGAGCATTAATTTTTACCGATTCAACAGCAATATCCTGATCGAAACCATTTGGATTAGTTACATGAACAGTAAAGAATTCTTCCTGATTAAAGAATGGAACCATCTCTCCTGTAACACTAAGTTGAAGAGTTTGATCCTCCAATTCATTAATATTACCAACAAGTTCGAATGGAAGACTTGATTTATTTACCTTAATTTTCATAGGAATCACCTGACGCTCATATCCGTATGGTATACCAACACCATCACGATTCGAATCCATCATTGGCTTAAATGTTCCTAAGCGATAAAAGAAATATTCAGCAACTGAATCAGATGCAACACCCGAACCACCTGGCACCATCCAATTTCTTCCAGATGGTCTATCAATAGTTGTCATATCAACAAATTCAATTGACTCACCTGCCTCAATCTCGTAAATTGGCCATGAAGCTGAATCTGCAAGAACCACTCCTGAATTTGCAGGAACATCTAAAATTTCAACTCCATTATGGAATAGTTTTACTGCTGGCTGAAGAGTATCATATACATCCAAAACAAAAGTTGTATCAATTACCCAAACATCTCCCTGTTTAACTGCAGCCAAAGTGTCAGCTCCAATAAATTCAACATATTCATTATAAGTATTTAATAAACGTAGATTTTGCAATCCCGGCTTAGTAAACAAAACACTTACAGTTTGATCATAACTAATATTGGTTGCATCTTCATCAATAAAATTAGTATAAACAGAATCTTTATAATTAATATTTCCTGTTAAATACATAGCTCCTGAATTTTTTTCCAGTTGCCACTCATGTGAAAGAGCATTTTGCGATAGGTCCGAAAAAGACAAATACTTGTCCAAACCTACAGCGTTTGATCTTCCATGTGAAAGATCTGTGTACCACTGAACATCAGAGTATTCGTTCAATGGCTCATATTCATCATCACAACCTACTACCAGGAGTAACATGAATAAACCGAAGATTAAATTTATATTTTTCATATTTTTTCTCTCTTGTTAGTTTACATTTGGATTAGCAGTTGTTTCACTATTCGGAATTGGCCAATAAGCATGTACATCCTCAACATAGTTAACAGCCGCTTGTTGATAATCTCTTAGCTCCGCTGCACCAGGACCATCTAATAAAAGACCACCCCAAACAGTTTTTGCCTTACCTTTATCATCAACTGTTACATAGTTTACTTTATTCCATACCATCTGAGACAGTTCTTCGAATCTTTGTTTTTTAATTCCCCATCTTCTTAAATCCAGATGACGAATTGCATGACCCTCTGCACTTAATTCAAGCGGACGCTCAACATACATTAGGTGATCCATTACACTTGCAGCATTATATGTTACACCATCAACATCAGCAGCACCAAACTCTGAAGAACTTGTTCCGATTAACTGTAATGCAGCTCTTTGACGAACTCTATTGATGTACATTAAAGCCTCATCAACACCTGAATCATCAGTACCGCCTTTGATTACACACTCTGCATACATTAAATATACATCTGCCAAACGAATTACTCTATAGTTAACGCCTGATCTAGCTGGAGGATTAAGGTCCTTCTCACTAGTTGTGATATCCCAATTCGTATTTTTCTTCCAATAAGAAGTTTCACTATTATTAAATGGAGAAGCTAGTGCTGCTCTTTTTTGATAATGTGGCATATCCTCATCATCAGCTAATGCAATTGAATGTGATGTACGTAATGAATACTTTCTATACACCTTAACACCAGCTTCTTCAGAAATAACATTACGCGGATCGTTAATGTCAATTGAATCATTTTTGTAAGCCATAATCAACCAACAACTTGGATAAATACCTCTGTATCCTCCTGTAGAAGTAGAAGAAAGCATGTTTGCTGTATTGTTAGTAGTTCCAAATGGAGAATACTGATCCTCTTCAGGTTTGTAATTAGCGTCGTATCCTACCTCAAGAATTGATTCGCTATTGAATTCTCCGTTTGTAGTTCCATTTTCACTTATATCAGCTAACTGATAAATACCACTATTAATTACAGCAGCAAAATATTCTTTCGCTACATCGTAATTACCTTCGTATAAGTATGATTTCCCAATAACTGTAGCGGCAGTGCCTTTAAGAACTCTTCCCTTGAAATTATCTAAAGCAGTATTTCCATTTTCTCCATACTCTTGAAGTGTTGCAGGTAATAATTCTAAAGCTGCTGTTAAATCAGCCAAGTAAAATTCTTTAACTTGTTCAGGAGTACTTAATGATTGGTAAAAATCCTCTTCTGTTTCAGGAACAAAATCATAAATGATTACACTTCCTTTATTAAAAGAGTTATGAAGATAAAAGTGAAATAAACCTCTAAAGAAACGAGCCTGTCCCATTATGTATGACCATTGTTCCTTTTCTTCTTCAGTAATCATTTCAGCTTCGATTCCTTCTAAGCCTTTAATAACCTGATTGGCTCTAAAAATACCTTTGTAAAGAGCATCCCATTTATTGTTCAAATCATTATAACCTGAATTAAATGTTTGCAGGTAAGCTTCATTACTAGAATTTGGACGCCCCCAACCTGGCCAAGACATATCACTTCTATTTGTCTCTGCACCCATGTTGATAATAGACCCATTTGAAAACTGACTGTAAACAGACACTAAGCCCATTTCATGATCGTTCAAGGTTTTCCAAAAACTACCCGTGGTAATCTCATTTGGATTAACTTGTGTAAGGTGATCCTCACAGCTACTTAATGATGCAACGACCATTAAGCCCAATATATATTTTAAAATATTTTTCTTCATCATTTCAACTTTTATAAATTAAAAATCTAGTTGAATTCCAACTCTATACTGTGAGCTAACTGGATAATTACCTCTATCTAATCCACGAGTTGCTAAACCATTTCCTCCTACTTCAGGATCATACCCATTGTATTTTGTTAGAGTTAGTGGATTATCAGCGGCAACATAGACTCTTAATTTAGACAGTTTTAGACGAGTCATTAAACTTTTTGGTAAAGTATATCCAAGAGTTACATTTCTAAGTCTAACAAATGATCCATCTTCAATCCAAGTATCATTCCAACCTCTGTAGTTCATATGTGAACCACCTCTGTTTGTTGCAATTACACCATATGGATTCTTATCAGTATATTGATATAAAAGATCTTTATGAGTTCCAGAAATCATTGCATAAGCACGAGAACCATTAGCAACTTCATTACCAACAGAAGCAAACCAAACCATTGAAAGGTCGAATCCTTTGTATTCAGCAGAAGCACTTAATCCTAATTCGAACTCAGGAGCACCACTACCAGCATATACACGATCTTCTTCTTCAATTCTTCCGTTACCATTAGTATCCACATAAATTAAATCCCCCATTTTAGCCGTTGGATCAATTTTTTGGTAGGCAGCCAATTTTGATTCTGTATTAGCAATACCATCAGTTTTCATAACGAAATAAGCACCTGCTTCATAACCTTCTTTAATTGCAGTAACTTTATCCTTATTACCGCTCTCATTTAAAATGTATCCATCATTGAAATATGAAATTGGTGCAGTACCACTCATTTTCGTAATTTCATTTACATTTTTAGAGTATGTAGCATTAACAGACCATGAGAATTCACCAGAATGACGATAGCCTAAAGCAAATTCCATTCCTTTGTTATTCATATCACCAACATTAAGAATTACAGTTTTACCTTGTCCGGCACCTGCTGATGTTGGAATTAACAATGGAAATAACATGTCCTTTTTATCAGAATTATAGAAATCTGCAGTAAATGTTAATTTGTTATTAAACATTCCCAAATCAAAACCTATATTTTGCTGAACTGTAGTCTCCCATTTTACATCTGGATTAGCATAAGCTGTTTGAATTGCACCTAAAGCAAGAGCTCCAGTACCTTCAGAACCAAATGGATAATCGTATCCAAGACTAATTGTTGGAGCGAAACTATAATCTAAGAAATTTTGATTTCCAGAAGTTCCGTAACTAGCTCTCAATTTTAACGAATTGGCAATGTTTGAAAGTGGTGCCCAGAAATTTTCATCGGCAACATTCCAACCAACAGAAACTGATGGGAAAGAACCCCATCTATTCTTTTTCGCAAATCTAGAAGAAGCATCACGACGAACACTAGCACTAAATAAATAACGACCTTTATAATCATACTGAACACGTCCAATCAAACCAACAATTGTTGATGTTTTGTCCATAGTCCATTCTGTTCCAGAACCAGCATTTGGTTCAGCTGTGGCACCATTTAAAGTAGTAATCTCATTATTGAAGATATCCTTTTTCTCACCAAAGAAACTAGAGAATGTTCTTTTCTCAGTAGAAAATACACCTAGTAATTTAATTTTGTGATCTCCGATCTCTTTCATATAATTCAATCCAGTCTCCCAAGTGAAATTTGTTCCTCTATCACTAGTGTTTTTAACTTTAGATCTGGTGTTAGGATTTACTACTAACTCTCCTTCATCTGTGTATACTTCAAATTTAGGATTTATTAGTATACGAGTATTATTATCATAACTTACACCGGCTCTACTGGTGAAGTTAAAATTCTTCATAATCTCGTAGTTTAAGTTAATGTTTCCACTAAACTGTTCACCATTACGAACATCAGATTGCTTAAATTTTGCCATCATATTACCCATATTGATAGCATCATTACCACTACCAGAAGCACCAGTAATATCTTGATTTGGATCTACAGGAGCTGCATAAGGCTTATACTTATACGCATCATATAATAAATTCCAAGGAACATATGATTGCTCTTCAACTCTAAAACCTAAACCAGTATTAATAGTCCACTTACCTTTTTTGTAAGTTGTATTACTTCTAATGTTAAATCTTTCGTAGTCTGAATTCATCAACACACCATCTTGTTTGTAATATGAACCAACAAGGCTATAGGTTAAATCTTTCTTACCACCTGAAATATTTACAGAATGATTTTGCACAATTGCATTATCATTTTGTATGATATCCATTAGGTTTACATTATTTGTAAAATCATTTTTATTTTGCTCTAATGGTGTCCAAGCCTCATCAGTTGTAAAACCTTGATTTGTATTTGCTGTTAATAAATAAGAATACATGTACTCATCAAAATCCATCAAATCAATACCTGATGTAATTTTTTGAATACCCATATAAGAATCAAGAGAAATACGCATTTGTCCTTGCTTACCTTTTTTCGTAGTAATTAAGATAACACCTGCTGAACCTCTAGTTCCATAAATCGCGGCAGAACCAACATCTTTAAGAATATCGATTGATTCAATTTCATTATTACTTAGTCTAGGATCTCCATCTTGAGGAATTCCATCAACTACAAATAATGGAGCATTTGCACCATTAATAGAAGAAATACCACGAATTTGAATGTTTGCAGTTGCACCAGGAGCACCAGAACTTGCTTGAACACTAACCCCAGCAACTTGTCCCTGTAATGCAGTACCTAAATCGGAAGTTGCCATTTTTGTTAACTGTTCTGACTTAACCTGCACAACAGCACCTGATACTTCTTTTTTTCTTTGTGTTCCGTAACCAATTGCCACGATCTCGTTAATATTAAACGATTGCGCTTGCAAAGCAACATCAATGTTTGCACTTGTTATTACCTGCTCTAAGGTTTCCATTCCCATAAAGCTAAAAACCAAAGTTTCTCCTTTAATAGCATTAATATTATAGAGTCCATCAATATCGGTTATTGTACCAACGGTTTTTCCTTTAATAACAACGCTAACTCCAGGTATTCCCAAGTTATCTTCCGAAGAAATAACTTTACCTCGGACTTGAATTTCTTGACCATACATATTAAAGGTCAACATCAACAAGAGGGATAAGATTATTCCTCTCGCCTTCCATGAACTTCTGTACCTTGTGTCCTTCATAAAATTTAAAAATAGATTAGTTTTTACAATTATATGCGCTTTATACATTTCTTGTAACAAATATACTTTTCATTCATGCAATCGTTGGAAAAAATTAGTTTCAATAGGAGGGGGATATTTGTTAAATAATGTAAAAATACCAGTCATTGAAGCCTAATCCCCTCTAAAACAATAGATCTATAGCTCATTTATTAACAATCAATCAAAAAAACACAACAAGCTAATTTTCAATGCAATAAATCTTAAGAGTTTTAAATACCCCTCTTAATTTACTTTATCCCCCCTAATAATTATATGAATAACTACGGCAACAAATTATAATCTACAAGCTCGAACAAAATACTTGAAACATATGTGAATTAAAAATTACCGACGACAATAAAACCTGTTTTACGATACATTAGATAAAACAAAAAAGAGGTGCCCTGGGGCACCTCTTTACACAACTTAACCAACTTATTATCACACTAACAACAAATTAAATCATTTCAATTTCGAATGCACATGCATAATTAGCATCTCCATTACCCTCTGCTTCAATTGTAAGACCAGATTCTCCAACTTGCCATTCGCAAGCTTTATCCATTCCTACCATTTTTACAGATTTGATTTCACCTTTGCAAAGGTCACTTCCTTTTGCAAAAGATTTAACTAAATACTTACCATTTTCAGCTATATCCATAGCAATCACGTAAATCTTACCATCTTTTTGAGTAAACCTGAAATCATTTGCAGTTAATTTCTTGTTTTTACCTTCAGTATGATGACCCGTCTTAACTTCAGTAGGTCCTTCTCCAAAAATACTCCAAGGGCGAGTGCCATAAATAGCATCACCATTAACACTTAACCAATTACCAATTTCAAGTAAAATATCTGCTTGATCTTGAGGAATTGTACCATCAGCTTTTGGTCCTACGTTAAGAAGCATATTACCATTTTTACTTACAATGTCAATTAAATCATCAATAAGCGTATTTGCATCTTTAGAGTTCCAATCAACAGTATGGCACCAGCTATTGGTTCCAATTGATGTATCAGTTTGCCAAGGGAATTTTCGAATATCGGCAGATTTCCCACGTTCTATATCCAAGACATTTGTTCCTTCTGGAAAAGTCTCATAATTGAAATTCTTTGTTTGAAGAACCACATCTTTATTCCAATCTATCCCCTTATTATAGTAATAAGAAGCAAGTTTTGCATGATAGGGTACAAACTCCTCATGATCTAAAACAAAATCGAACCAAAGAATATCAGGCTGATAATTATCAATGATATCCTGTGTTCTATTCCACCATAACTCAAGAAATTCTTTATCAGCTGGAGCATAGTGATCATGTGCACGTGCATACAAATCAGCATACTCTGGATCTGCTGTATCAAATCCTTCTTTATGAGTAAAGTAATTCCAATTAAAAGCAAAATGAGACGAAGCTCCCAAATACAAACCAGCATCCTTTGTTGCTTTCGACATTTCTCCTAAGATATCACGCTTAGGCCCCATATCTACAGAATTCCAACGAGTAAAATTCGATTTATACATTGCAAAACCATCGTGATGCTCTGCAACTGGCACAACATACTTAGCTCCTGCTTTTTTAAATAAATCGACCCATTCTACAGCATTAAATTTTTCTGCTTTGAACATCGGGATAAAATCTTTGTATCCAAATTCACCTAGATCACCATACTTCTCAACATGATGAGTATTAACAGAAGACCCATTCTTGTCTTGTAGCTCTCCTGTTGGACTCCATATAACAGAATCCATATACATTAAACGAGGATACCACTCTGATTGAAAAGCAGGAACACTATATGGTCCCCAATGAATAAAAATACCAAGTTTGGCATCTCTAAACCAATCTGGTGTTTGGTATTTAGCTAATGAGTTCCAATCCTCCTCAAAAGGTTCATTATTAACCATTGTAGAACCTTTACGATCCATACAAGAACTAAATAACAAGCCTACCAACAACATACTTAATAGTAGTCTTTTCATATGTTTTTTTTATTTTAACTATAGTCGTTTTAATAACAATAAAATTTAGCCATTGTTACATCGCAAAGAGGTAACAAATAAATTCAATTGTCCTTCTCAAGTAATTTTAATTTTCACAAGAATATTTCAGTTTAAAAAAGCAATACTACTTTCTTCTACTGCGGATTCTTATTTGTTTTAATTGTAATAAAACCAGTTCGAATTAAGAATGTCCTTACTGGAATAAATTGATTACTAAAAAAATGTATAAAGCACATTACAAATATATATGGTCAGACCACAAGTAAAGGCTACAAAATATTAGTTTAAGAAGGGGGGATTTGAAAATAAAGAAAGAAAAGAAGCCGAATTTCATTAAATAAAAAAGAGAACCTAAAATAGGTTCTCTTTACTTTTATATCTTAAATATTATTCTTCAAGATGATCTTTTCGATATTGGCGAATGTAGTCTGAAGGAGTCGTATCAAATTGTTTTCTAAAACACTCTCTAAAATACTTCATATCATTAAAACCAACTTCATAAACAACATCGGTAACAGATAATCGATCTAATTTCAACAATTGAGCAGCTCTTTTTAAACGAATTGTTCGTATAAACACGTTTGCAGTTTGACCAAGCAATGCTTTTAATTTCTTATTCAATATCGATTGGCTTATTCCTACTTCACGCCCTAACTGCACAACTGTAAATTCAGGATTACTTATATTTTCTTCTACTACTTTTAATAGCCTTTCGAGTAATTTTTCATCAATGGATGTAAAAGTGACCTCTTTGGGCTCAACTTCTACTTTCTGATTAAAGTCTCTCTTTACCTGTCTTCTAGCTTCTAGAATTGATTTAATTTGAGCAATTAAAACATCGATATTAAAAGGTTTAGACATATATGCAACAGCGCCTTCCGTTAAGCCTGTTAATTTATCTTCATCGGTTGATTTTGCCGTAAGTACAACAATTGGAATGTGACAAGTCAACTCATCTTTTTTGATAATATTACACATTTCAAATCCATCCATTTCTGGCATCATCACATCAGAAATAATTAAATCTGGATTGTACTTTCTACAAAGTTCAATTCCCTCTTTACCATTATATCCTTGTATACAATTAAATTCCTCTTTTAGATTACCCTTTATCAATGCTTGCACATCGAAATTGTCCTCAACAATTAATACAACTGGTTTTTTTTCGTCTATCTCTAGATCCCTAGAGATATCAGACATTGCTTCTTCATGCTGATAATCCTTAACGATTGTTGGTACTTCGCTAACGGATTGATTCGCCTGAACTGAGAAATCCTCCTTTTTAAAATGCAATTTACCCTTTGGAATTTGGATTGAAAATAGTGTTGCTATGTTTGGATTACTTGATACTGAAATTTTACCTTGATGAAGGTTAACCAAATTCTTTGCAAAAGCCAGTCCAATTCCTGTTCCAGAAACTTTTGACAATTTATGACTACCTGTCTGGTAAAATCTATCAAATAGATATTGTACTTTCTCCTTAGCGATACCAGGACCATTATCCTTAACGCTTATTTTCACCCATTCTTTACCGTCAATTTCTTCCTCTTCTACAATAATCGCTACCTCTCCACCTTGTGGTGTAAATTTAAAAGCATTAGACAATAGGTTATACAGTACTTTTTCCAGTTTATCGTAATCGAACCATAACTCTACCGAAGGGTAAGAATTCTTTAGTTCGAAACGTATGTTTTTTGATTGAGCAATTTCATTAAACGCATCAAAAACCTCATTAACAAGTTCCATCACATTGCCTCTATTCACTGCCAATGGCATCTTGCCTTTCTCCAATTTTCTGAATTCCATTAATTGGTTAATTAATCGATTCAACATTCGAACATTCTTCATCATCAAAGAATAATTCTGTTGTCGATCCTCTCCACTAATCTTATCATTACCAGAAATCAAACGCTCCAAAGGACTTTGAATTAAGGTTAAAGGGGTTCTAAATTCATGAGAAATATTTGTAAAAAACTGTAATTTCATTTGAACTAGCTCTTCCATTTTTTCTTGTTCAAAATGCTCCATCATCAGCTCATTCTTCTTGGTAACAGCGATAACCGAATACCTTCTGAAGAAAATCAGAAGTACTACAAAAATAAATACATAGATAAAAAGGGCATAAATTGTTCTCCAAAATGGAGGAACGACCTCAATCGTCAACATCGAAGGAATAGTTGTCCATACTCCATCGTTATTTGTAGCTAAAACCTTTAAAGTATATTCCCCAGGAGGTATATTTGTGTACTTAGCTCTCGGTTCAACACTATTTACCATATTCCAACCATTGTCAAAACCTTCCAGCATATACTTATACTTGATTTTCTCAGGTGCAACATAATGGAGTGCAGTAAAGCCAACTGAAAAACTATTTTCGGAATATTTTATTGAAACAGAATCGGTAGATGGCATTTCGTTTTCAAGAAGAATTCTCCCGTGATACTCTTTTCCCGTTAAAATTTGTTCATTAAGTATAAACAGCTCTGTAAACTCAACATGAGATGCATATGGATTATCTTCAATTTCACTTGGAGTAAATACATTAATACCATTAACACCACCAAATACCATTTCTCCATTTTTTCTTGTAAAAGAGGCTAGTTCACTAAATTCATAATCCTGTAATCCATCAGACATTGTATAATTCCTGATCTCTTCCGTATTGATATTAAACCTTGTTAATCCTCGATTTGTTGAAATCCATAAATTTCTTTCGCGATCCTCTTCAATTCCCTTAATAACATCATTTGGCAATCCATGTTCTGAAGTATATGCTTTAAACTTAGTCGTACTACCTGATCCTCCTTCTAACAGACAAAGTCCACCTCCCATAGTTCCAACCCATACTCTATTCTTACTATCGAGATGCATGGCCAGCACATAATTATGCGTTAACGACGTGTCATTCTCTGGATCATTTACGACTGTTATAAAGGAAGGACTTGAGTTTTCCTTTTCCCTTTTCGGCAAAATATTTAAGCCCATATCGGTACCCACCAATATGTTCCCATCACCATCCTCAAGTAGACTCCTTACAATATCGGAACACAATGAACCTTCCCCATTAGCTCTATAATTATTTAGGACAATAAACTCATTTTTTACGCTATCGTACTTTGTTCTATATAGTCCAGTACCATAGGTGCCAAGCCAGATATATCCATCTTTATCAACTAATATTGTAAATACCGAATTTTCAACTAAATGAGATAAAGATTCTATTTCAATTTCACCACTCCTATTTATTTTCGCCAGACCAAGTCTCACAGGATATCCAGCTCCAAATATCACTCCTTTAGGTTCATCGGGTAAACCTGCAATAGAGTATACATAGTTTTGATTGTTTACAATCTCGGTTATAGCCTTATTAATAAATCCTGTTTCATATTCACCTTTCTTATTTGCCAGCAAACAAGAAATTCCTCCACCTTCAGTACCCACCCAAAGGTTAGATTTTCCATCTTCATAAACAGCTCGAACTTTATTATACGATAAACTTCCTTTGGCATTAGTCCTACTAATATGATGGAATTTCTTTTCATTTAAGTCTAGCCGGTTAAGACCACCTCCATTAGTACCAACCCACAAAAGTCCTGAATTATCTTCGTACAGGTCAATTACAATATTCGCACTTAGGCTTTTAGAATTATAAAACTCGTATTGGAAATGTTTTATTAACTCAAGACTTTCCTCATCTTCATGCCAAACAAATTGAAATAATCCAGAGTTATTAGCTCCAAACACGAAGCCCTTACTGGTTTTTAAACATGATGAAAAAAAGTAGGGTGCTATCATTTTAGCTGTGAATTCTCCGCCTTGCTCTTTAATATAGTATGCACCATCACCGCACGAGGCGATATACCCTCTTTCTGTTTCAATAATTGAATGGAAAGTTCTCGCCGCTAATATAGGAATCCGTTCAATCTTCAATTTCAAATCCTTGGTAAGGCCTACCTTATAGAGCCCATTAGTATTACCGAGCCAAATTTGTCCTTTTGAATCTTGAAAAAATAAATTTGCAGAACGCAATGAGTAAAATTTATTTTCTCTATCTGAAGCTGCATCAAAAATTACGCCTTTAACATCTGAAGTATTATATGTTTTGGTATCAATAAGGCTCACACCATTTGATGAGCTTATCCATAAAATACCATCTCTATCCAGAAAAATGTTACCCACTTTCAGATCCATTAAGATACGCTTGCCGTTCATAATTTCCGGAACCTTATGAAACTCCTCCTTCTTTCTATCGAAAAACCAAACCCCATTATCAGAAGTTCCTATCCAAAAATTACCTTTTGAATCTTCAACCATACAAAATGGCAAGTTACTGCCAATAGGATGTTCCATTGGTGTGGTTCTCTGGTAAGTGATGAATTTCATTCCATCAAATCGATTCAGTCCATCAACGGTTCCAAACCACATAAATCCCTTAGAATCCTGAAAAATAAAATTGATATCATTTTGGGAAAGACCATCAAGAGTACTTAATCGCTCAAAATCCGTTTGAGAATAGGAAGAAAAAAATACAAATAACAGTAGAGTAGAGAGAAATAAACGCATATCAACTTAATTATTAACCGATTTTCAATTTCAAATAAGAAATAAGCAGCACTAGGGTTTACTGAATTTTCTTTATAACTGCATAATGTATAAAAAAAAAACTTTCCCGACATCAGATATCGGGAAAATTTAATTTTACAAGCATATAATACATTCCATTCACACTATTTTTTCAGCTTATCTTATTTCAAATTTCATGCTTTGAAGAGCTGAGACACCTTTATTTTCTAGATCCTTAACTGGAGAACTGCCCCCAATGAAAAGAGTATATTTTCCTTTACGAATTTCACTATTCCCTTTTTCTGTTACCTGCGCAAATTCCTTAGCACCAATCGTAAACTTCAAGTTTTTGTTTTCTCCTACCTTTAGGCTAAGTCTCTTAAATGCCACTAATTTTCTTAATGGTGCTGTTTCTCCAGCTCCAGGCTGAGCTAAATAGATTTGAACTACTTCATCAGCCATCATCTCACCAACATTTGAAAGCTTTATCGCTATTTCTAAATCTTCATTTTTCTTCAATTTCGCTGAACTTAAACTGAAATCATCATATTTAAATTTGCTATAGCTCAAGCCAAAACCAAAAGGAAATAATGGATCTTCCTTCATGTATTTATAGGTTCGCCCCTTCATACTATAATCTTCATAAGCTGGCAATTGATCCATGCTCTTCGGAAATGTTAATGGCAATTTTCCTGAAGGAGAAATCTTACCAAATACAACATCAGCAACAGCGGTTCCCCCTTCTTGCCCAGGATACCAAGCCCATACAATAGCATCTGCTAAGTCCGCTACCTCTGGAATAATCATTGGACTTCCACCGGTCATCACAACAATAACAGGTTTCTTATTGTCTTTTTTCAGTTTACGCAAAAACTCAAGTTGATTTGCAGGTAAGAATGGCTGCAAACGGTCTCCCATTGTTTCTGATGCAATCGCATCTCCTTCTTCACCTTCCATGGCACTTGAAATTCCCAATACTGCAATTATTGCATCGGCATTTTTCGCTTCCCCAGTTGTCCAATCGATAGGATTAACATTTTTGCGGTATGGCAAACATCCTTTTTTGTAATTAATTGTTGTACTCGAACTTACTGCAGCAGTAATGCCTTCCAAAACATTAACCAGGCGATTACTCATCCCGTAATAATTACCTAATAACACCTCTGAATTATTAGCCTGAGGCCCTGTAACATATAAATTCTTAATCGCTGGAGACAAAGGCAATGCATTGTTCTTATTGGTTAGCAATACAATTGATTTCCTTGCTACTTCCAATGCTAAATCACTATGCTTCTTACTGCAAATAACTTCTTCGCCTAATTTACTATATGGATTCCCTTCTTCTGGATCGAAGAAACCTAATTTAAATCTTGTATTTAATAATGCTCTTAAGCTATTGTCAATGGTTTCTTCTTTTACCAATCCTTGTTCAACTGCCTTTACTAAATTAGGATAAACCTTACCACAATTTAAATCGACACCACTGTTAATTGCTAATGCTGCTGATTCAACCGCATTTTTGGTTACTTTATGATACAAGTGAAAATCGGAAATTGCACCACAATCAGAAACAACATGACCTTTAAAGCCCCAATCGTCTCTTAAAATCTCTTGCAAAAGAAAAGGACTACCACAAGCAGGCTCTCCTAACACACGATTGTATGCTCCCATTACTGATTCTACATTCGCTTCTCGAACCAAAGCCTCAAAAGCTGGTAGGTAAGTCTCATATAAATCTTTCTTCGACACGATGGCATCAAACTCATGTCTTAATGCCTCTGGACCTGAATGTACAGCATAATGCTTTGCACAGGCCGCTGCTTTAAGGTATTTTGGATCATCTCCTTGCAATCCATTCACAAAAGCAACCCCTATTCTTGACGTTAAGTAAGGATCCTCTCCATAAGTTTCCTGACCTCTTCCCCATCTTGCATCTCTAAAAATGTTAATATTAGGAGTCCAAAAGGTAAGTCCTGCATATTTTGCTCTGTTGTCATTCTTAATGGAAATATTAAATTTTGCACGAGCCTCATCGGATATTGCCGTTGATACTCTTTTTGCTAAGTCAGGATCAAAGGTTGCAGCCAGACCAATTGCCTGAGGGAAAACCGTAGATCGCCCATTTCGTGCTACACCATGCAAACACTCGTTCCACCAATTGTATCTTGGCACCGATAATCTTGGAATAGCCACACTTACATCAGTTAACTGAGAAACTTTTTCCTCTAGCGTCATTGCGTCGATAAGCGCATCAATTCTTGAGTCGATGGATAGCTCGGAATTGAACCACTCATAGTTTTCATTTTGCGCACTAAGTATGGAAATATTAGCACAACAGACCATCACTGCTAGAAGTAATAATTTTACGTTTCTCATATTATTGTGTAAAAAATTAAAATTCAAGTTTATTGCCTATCAAAAATAAGCTTTTAATAGACTTTCAAACCTAATATCATTAAATAAAAACAAGAGGGTGTATATTAATAAATTTTCAGGGGGGCTTTTTCTTTTCGATGTGTAATATCGCACAAGCAATACCCATACCACTCTGATATACAGAAGGCCTTGTTCATTCTCAGTATGCAAATCCATTACCGCTCTGATCACAAAACAATTGCATTTCTCTGCTTCATCAAGCGTAAATTAATTCAAGAAACTACCCCCAAGTCTGTCCGTAAATCTCCCCTCACTTCTACAATGAGTACTTTATCTTTGTAATACAAATTATATCTGTAATGATATAGGATGTAAAGCGACAATTGATTACTCCAATACGGAGAGTGTATACAAGTTTTTAAAAGAAAAACGGATGATTAAAAAAACAGGCAAAGCAAAATTCATGGAAGCTCTTCGCCTTCTAACAATTGCAGTTTTTGCATTTGGATTGGGAGCGTGTCAGCAAAGCTCATCTATTCCCGACCAAGATTTCAACAAGGATTGGTTGTTCTTTAAAGGAGAATATGAAAAAGCTGAGAAAGCCGATCTTGATGATTCAGCATGGCGCAAACTAAATTTACCGCACGATTGGGCAATTGAAGGGCCATTTAGCAATGAAAATAACGCCAGAACTGGAGGATTACCGGTTCATGGAACAGGTTGGTATCGAAAACACTTCCAGGTGGAAGAAAAATTTTCGGATAAAGAAATTGCCATAGAATTCGATGGAGCAATGAACAATGCTCATGTATGGGTTAATGGTGAATTTGCCGGAAATCGTCCTTATGGATACATCGGATTTGAGCTGAACATCACTCCTTTCATTAAGTTCGGAGAAGACAATGTGATTGCTGTAAGATTATCTCCAGAAGATCTTTCTGCCAGATGGTATCCTGGAGCTGGTATCTATAGGAATGTTAGGATCAAGATTAACAACAAACTTCATATTCCACAGTGGGGAACAAAAATACGTACACCTCACATTACCGATAAGAATGCAAGTGTTGAAATTACAACATCGGTTTGCAATCAATCCAAAAGCCAACAAACAGCAAAATTGGAAACCATTCTGATAGATGCGAAAGGAAATGAAGTTTGCACAACCAATAGCGATATCATTATACAAGCTGAAACTACCGGTTATGTGGATCAGAAAATGAACATTGAAAATCCATTAAGATGGGATCTTGAAACACCACACCTATACAAAGCTATCAGCAACATTTACCTGAAAGGAAAATTGATTGATCGCTTTGAGACTAATTTTGGGGTAAGATCGATCCAGTTTTCTTCAGAACATGGCTTTCAATTAAATGGGCGTACGGTAAAACTAAATGGGGTATGTATGCATCACGATTTAGGTCCTTTAGGAGCTGCTGTAAATTACAGAGCTACGGAAAGACAAATGCAGATCATGAAAAGCATGGGTGTTAATGCACTGCGAACAAGTCATAATCCTCCGTCTCCTGAAATTCTTCAAATTTGTGATAAACTAGGGATTGTAGTGCAAGTAGAAGCATTTGATGAATGGCAAATGGGAAAAGTACCCAATGGCTACAACAAATACTTCGATCAATGGCACGAAAAAGATCTTCGTGATATGATTAAAAGAGATCGCAATCATCCTTCGGTGATCATGTGGAGCATTGGAAATGAAATATTAGAACAGTCGAGAAAAGATGGATGGAAAATAGCCAAAAAACTTACCGATATCTGTCACGATGAAGATTCAACAAGACCAAGCACAGCAGGCTTTAACTATTACCCTGCTCCTTTCACCAATAAATTGGCAAAATATGTCGATATCGTAGGAATGAACTATTGGCCTTTAAATTACACTGAGATTTTAGAGAAAAATCCAGACATGATAGTTTATGGTTCCGAAACCTCATCTCAAACCAGTAGCCGAGGTGTATACCATTTTCCAATTGAAGCAAAAGAGAAGCATGAAACCAATCAGGTTTCAAGTTACGATGTGACCGTTGGACCTCCTTGGGCTTACCCTCCAGATGTTGAGTTTGAGCAGCAAGAAAAGGAAACACGTTCCTTAGGAGAATTTATGTGGACTGGTTTTGACTATTTAGGAGAACCTACGCCTTATGGTGGCAAAGACAATTCGACAAAAGGTTACTGGAATGCGGATTGGCCTTCCAGGTCGTCTTATTTTGCTCCCGTTGACTTGTGCGGTTTCCCGAAAGACCGGTATTTCTTGTATCAAAGTCAGTGGACAAAAAAGCCAATGGTTCATGTTTTACCGCACTGGAATTGGGAAAACAAAACTGGAGATACAATTCCTGTTATGGCCTACACCAACTGCGATGAAGTAGAACTTTTTGTGAATGGTAAATCGTATGGGAAAAAAGTTAAAGGTGTGGATTTAACACCAATTCCTGCAGAGTTTCATTTCTTTGAAAAAGGAACTTACTACTCGAAATACCGACTATCGTGGAATGTGCCATACCAAGCTGGTGAGTTGAAAGTTGTTGGCTATAAGAATGGCAAAAAACAAGCAGAGAAAACAATTAAAACTGCAGGAAAGCCTTACCAAATCAAATTAATTGCCGATCGATCAAATATAAAAGCAGATGCTAAGGATCTATCCTTCATCAGCGTGAGAGTAGAAGACAAAGATGGCAACTTGTGTCCTAAGGCAAATGATCTTATCAACTTTACAGTTGATGGAAAAGGAAGCATTGCTGCAGTAGGAAATGGTGATGCAACATCAACAGAACCGTATCAAGCCAATTACAGAAATGCTTTTAATGGTTTGTGCTTGTTAATTGTAAAATCGACCGATAAGGCAGGAAAAATAAGAATTACGGCCAGTTCGAATGGTTTACAAGCTCAGGAAATTGTTTTAAACACTAAAAAATAAGATTTAAATACCTTCCAAAAAAAAACGAGCTTACTTCTTAAAAGTAAGCTCGTTTTGTTTTTAATAAGTACCTCACACCTTTAAAATACTTGTGTCAGAAATGGCTGGATAACAAAAATGCCCCTTGTGCAATACAAGAGGCATTTTTATCAGAAATAGACTTCTATTATCTGAACAAGCGAGCAAAACCTTTCTTTCCAATCCAATATTCCCTGCTAGAGCGCATTCCTTTTTTTTCAAAAACATTAAAAAGAATTCAATTGTACATTCCACAAAAGAAGGAAAGTAAAACATCCATATTCAAAAGAATAGATCATGCAATAAACACAGCCCAAGAGAGTTAAAAACTACTCCCACAAGCTTTTATGCTATTGCAAATACGATGAGAACAAAAAAAAGCGCTCCATTCTTTCGAATGAAGCGCTTTTGGTTTTATTAGAGTAATGTGCCCAGAAAAAGACTCGAACTTTCACGACCATAAGGCCACCAGCCCCTCAAGCTGACGCGTCTACCAATTCCGCCACCTGGGCAAGGGCTAGCAAAAGTAACAAAAAAGAACCAAATGCAAAACACATCGCCCCATTCATAGTACTTCTAAATAAAATATCATTCCCTATAATTCTTCTTTGGAGATGAATTTCATTTTCTATCTTTGTGAAATATTAAAAAGATACATGGCAGAAAATAAAAAGGATTACACCTACCTCGACAAATTAGCAGTTCAACCTGAAAAATGGAATGAATTAAATAAGAATGAATTTCAGATCATGACATTCAGAACCTGCTTTTTATATGGCGAAAGTCAGAATAAAAAAATGATTCCTGTCTTGTTTCAAATTTATGAGCACCTGCAATCAACTACTACTAGCGAGGAAAGAATAAAAATGCTAACCGCATTAAGTGCCTCCATTCGAAAAAATAGACCAAAAGCGATTATGGCCTTATTTCCTTTTATTCAGGTAGAAGAAGATGGTGATGTTATTCGTGCGGCAAGCCAATTTTTCGTTAACCTTTCTGTTTTGTCCAATAAAGAATTTACTTCAGGTGCCAGAATCATGATCGAATTGGTTAAAGATGCTCCCCTAGACAGCAATTCTGCCTATATTCTTCTTGGTCTTTTAGACATCAACAATGAAAAAATTGACAAGCTGATATCTCTTCTAAAAACTATTCTTGGCAATGATGTAAAAAGCATTCTTCACAACAACGGCATTACTTTGTAAAACAGAAAGGTGCAAAAGTAAAAAAGTGTAAGGGTGAAAAAGTGCAAAACCCTTTAACAGACTAAAGATCCAAAAATAATATGCTTTACCCCGTGCTTTAGCTCGGAGTTGCAGCTTGCAAATACAAGTACTCCCCCAAAAAAAAGAGCAATTAATAAATAGCCTCTATCCCATACAATATAAACATCTACCTTTTTAGATCTTTTAACAATTATTTATATCGCACAAGATATATTTTCTTTAGATTTGTTTAAACAAAAATAAATCGTGAAATTCAAGTAACTATTACTGACAAATAATAATTGTACTTATGAAGAAAATTGCCCAGATCATATCTGTATTTGTTTGCATCATCCTTTTTAGCGTCGCAAGCACATTTGCTCAAAGCAACTTAGAAGAAGCACTACTAAAAGCAAAATCAGAAAACAAAACGGTATTCATTAACTTTTCAGGTTCTGATTGGTGTAGAGCTTGCATCCTATTAAAAAAGACAATCCTTAACACTGAAGAGTTTGAAAAATATGCAGGTGAGAATTTGGTGATTCTTGATCTGGATTTCCCAAGGTTAAAAAAGAACAAACTATCGAAAGAGCAAACTGCTACCAACGAAGCATTGGCTGAGAAATACAATAAAAATGGTCAGTTCCCAACAATCATCCTGATGGATTCAGATGGAAAAGTGCTTGGGAAAACAGCTTACAAAAAGATTTCTCCAGAGAAATACATTCAACACATTCAATCTATTATTAACAAGTAAGCAATGAAATACATTGGAATTATTCTTGTTCTAATTGGTGCTTTTTCCTCTTCTGTAAACGCGCAAAGCAATAAATCTCACAAAGAAGTGTTGTTGTTGATGGGATCAAGATTTGAACTTACCGCTGTAAGTGAAAATGAAGCTTTGGCAAAGGAGGCCATTCACGCAGGAATTGCAGAAATCAAAAGGATTGAAAGTTTGATCTCCTCCTGGGATTCCAATTCGCAAACGAGTAGTGTTATTCGCAATGCGGGAATTAAGCCAGTTAAAGTAGATCAAGAACTGTTTAACCTGATTAGAAGATCGATAAAAATTTCGAACTTAACCCATGGCGCATTTGACATTAGCTACGCTTCGATGGATAAAATATGGAAGTTCGATGGCAGCATGAAAGTGATGCCTGATTCTGCTTCGGTAAAAGCTTCGGTAAGCAAAATCAATTACGAGAACATCATTTTAGATGCCAAGCAAAAAACTGTTTTCCTAAAAGAAAAAGGAATGAAGATTGGATTTGGAGCCATCGGAAAAGGTTATGCTGCCAATAAAGCATTAGCGTTAATGGCAAAAATGAATCTGGATGGTGCATTGGTAAATGCCTCGGGCGATTTAATCTCTTGGGGAAAGGATGAAGGTGATAAAGATTGGAAAATCGGGATCTCGAACCCAAAAAACAAAGATCAAATTTACTCATGGCTAACCATAGGCGAAACTGCTGTGGTAACATCAGGCAATTACGAAAAATTTGTTGAGTTTGATGGTGTAAAATACAGTCACATTATCGACCCTCGATCGGGATATCCTGTTAAAGGGCTAAGCAGTGTAACGATTATTTGTCCAAATGCAGAATTAGCAGATGCATTGGCAACTTCGGTTTTTGTACTTGGCAAAGAGAAAGGCCTCGAATTAATCAATCAGCTAAAAGGAATTGAGTGCATTTTAGTAAGTGATGATCAAAAACTGATCACCTCGACAAACTTAAAGTTAGAGTACCACAACATAAAGAATCAGAAAAGTAAATATCAAATTCAAATAGGAGAAACGAATGAAAAATAGAAGAAAGTTAAACTTGCTTCTGATGGGTCTTTTCGCTGTTATAGCAATGAATAGCTGTGTTTCTGTAGCAGGATATCAAAAGACTTATCTTAACGATGAAGAAATGGCTCTTCAAGCCAAAAAACTAGAAGTTTACGAAACTAATTTTCAGGCTTACCGTGAAGGTGCAGCTGGTGCTAATGGTGGTAAATCAGGAGGAGGATGCGGATGCAACTAAAGAAACTATTCACGCTACTATTACTAGTAGGAATTTCTGTAACAGGCTTTGCTCAAACAGATAAAAACAGCATAGACGACAAACAAGAAGACAGTCGTAAAAAAGTAAAGACAGACAAAGCTCCCGAAGATTTTAAAACTACCGAGGTGAATTTCTTGCTTAATTATTATGAGCAAGATGGTGATCATTCTCCAGTAACAGGAGGAAGAGGAACTGAAGAACTGGATAATATTGCACCAAGTTTTGTGGTACACATTCCTATGGATTCACTTTCTAGCCTGGATTTAAATTTTGGGATTGATATTTATTCATCTGCCTCGACAGATAATATTGATTTTTTCGAAGCTGCGGACAACAAATCGTCAGCCTCAGGAATGGATGCAAGAGCGCATATCAATGCTTCTTATTCACGTAAATTAGCCAAGTCGGGAAATGACTACAGCTTTATGGCAGGCTTTTCACAAGAATATGATGTATCCTCATTCAATTTTGGTGGATCCTACACCTTGAACTCTAAAGATCAGAATCGTTCACTTACCATTGACGGTCTGTTCATGAACGACACCTGGAATTTACTTTATCCTGTCGAAATTAGAGATAATATTGCGAAGAAAACCATTACAGATGACACCAGAACAACTGTAAAATTTGGTTTATCGTATTCGCAGGTAATCAACAAACGCTTACAAGCCTTATTCTCGGCCGAAGTTGTTTCGCAAAGAGGATTGCTTTCAACTCCTTTCCATCGTGTATTTTTCGACGATGCAAACATTGGTGATAGCAATGCGATCTTAAGAAATTTAAGTCATGTTGAACGCCTTGACGATAGCAGAATTAAAATTCCAGTCTCGATGCGTTTTAATTACTATTTAAGTGATTTTATTCGCGTTAAAACATTCTATCGTTTCTATACGGATAGTTGGGGAATTTCTGCTCACACAGCAAGCCTAGAATTGCCAATGATGGTTTCTCCATCTTTTATCGTGTCGCCATTTGTAAGGTATCACACGCAAACTGCTGCTGACGATTTCTACGATTTTGGACAAGCTAGTGCAAGCAATACACCTGAATTCTATACTTCAGATTACGATTTATCTGATCTCAACAGTGTGAAAATTGGAGTTGGCCTTCAATACTCTCCAGTAATGGGTGTTAGCAACTTTAAATCTCCATTCAGAAAAAACAAAACAGCACAACTTAAAAGCATTGGTTTACGAACCGCCTACTACGATCGTAGCGATGGCTTAAATGCTTGGATGGTAAGTCTCGATTTTGGATTTACTTTCTAGTAATCAACATATTCTATAAAAAGCCTCGTACATCGAGGCTTTTTTTTTATCTTAAGTGAATGAACAGAAATAAAGCTCTTTATCTCCTTTTTCTATTTCTCTTAGGGTCTCTTTGCGGATTTGCCCAAGATAACTCGAAGTCAAAAATCAAACTTGACAAAGAACAAAAGGATACAGAGGTAAATTTTCTCTTCAATTATTACGCTCAAGATGGCGACAATTCACCCGTTACAGGAGGAATAGGAAGCGAGAAACTTAACAATTACAGCTCTTCCATCGTTGTTCATCTGCTTCCCGACAGTTTAACTCAACTTACTTTAGAGCTAGGCATCGATGCCTATACATCAGCATCAACAGACAAGATTGATTACTTTAAAACACACCAATCTTCCGCCTCTGGTAAAGATGGAAGAGCTCATATTAATGCTGATTACACACGTCAGCTTGCCCATTCAGAAAACAAATATGGATTCCATTTTGGCTTTTCCATCGAATCTGATATTTATTCACTTGGCATAGGAGGCAAATACATGATCAATTCAAAGGACCTTAATCGATCATTGCGAATATCTACAAGCTATTTCAGAGACAACTGGCATTTAATCTATCCACACGAACTACGCAGTAAAGAAAGCTGGTTAAGCACAGATATTAGGAATACGCTTAGCATAGAATTATCCTTGACTCAGGTTCTCAATCAAAAATCGACCATTGGCATCACTGTCGAACCGGTATTTCAATTTGGCCTACTTTCTACACCATTCCACAGAGTCTTTTTTAATGATGCTGCTGGCAAATTATTCGACGATTTAGAATTCTTGAGTCATACAGAGCAACTACCCAACAGAAGATTCAAACTCCCTATTTCTCTTCGTTATCATTATTACCTGAACGATTTTTTTAGATTCAAAAGCTATTACCGAATCTATTCAGACACATGGGGAATACAAGCCCACACAGCAAGCATTGAAACACCATTTTTCGCATCTCAAACCTTCATCCTTGCTCCTTTTTTCCGATATCACACACAATCAGCAGCAAGGTATTTTGCTCCTTTTGCTACCGTAAACGCCTTAAACCCTCCACGCTACCATACTGCAGACTACGATTTATCAAAACTTCATTCCTATAAAACAGGCATTGGCATATCCTACGCTCCCATTTTTGCAATTCGCAAATTCAAATCGCCTTTTAAAAGCTCAAAAACAGCCCAACTAAAAAGCATTAATCTAAGATCGGCCTATTACAAAAGAAGTGATGGATTAAAGGCTTGGCTGATTAGCCTCGATTTAGGATTTATCTTTTAATAAAATACAGGGCATAAAAAAAACGGTTTCATATTAATGAAACCGTTTTACTGAGCGAGAAACGAGACTCAAACTCGCGACCCCAACCTTGGCAAGGTTGTGCTCTATCAACTGAGCTATTCTCGCATTTTCCTTTTTAAAAACTCTAATTATTGAAAGAAAGGAAAAACTTCAATAATCTTGGAGCGAGAAACGAGACTCAAACTCGCGACCCCAACCTTGGCAAGGTTGTGCTCTATCAACTGAGCTATTCTCGCATACTAATCAGAACATGTGTTCTTATCTTTAGCGATGCAAATATAGATATTCTAAGTCTTTTGACAAGCAAAATCAGCAAAAAAATTTCAATAAATCCTCTCAAACACGGCTAAAATTCTGATTATTTGGACAAAAAGAAAGAGGAAATTATTTAGAATAATCTCCTCTTTATCTATTTACAAGCTTTTGAAGACTACAAATTGTCTTTTAAAAACTTATTGAATCGCTTGTACAAATGCAATCTGGTTTTACCACCATAGATACTGTGATTACGGTTGGTGTAAATCTGCATTTCAAATTGCTTATCTGCCTGAACCAATCGTTCCGCTAGCTCATACACATTTTGTACATGAACATTGTCGTCAGCTGTACCATGACAAAGCAATAAGGCTCCTTCTAGCTTGTCAACATGATTGATAGGTGAATTATCATCATAGCCTTTTTCATTTTCCTGAGGAGTTCTCATGAATCTTTCTGTGTAAACCGAATCGTAATATCTCCAATTGGTTACTGGTGCAACAGCTATTGCCGCGCTAAACACATCAGCACCCTTTTCTAAACAAAGCGAAGACATAAATCCACCATAACTCCATCCCCAAATCGCAATTTTATCTTCATCGATAAAACTCTCGCTTGCTAAAGAACGAGCTGCAGCAATATGATCATCCGACTCTAATCGCCCCAATTGCATGTAAGTACACTTGCGAAAATTCTGTCCTCTTGCTCCTGTTCCTCTAGGATCAACACAAACAACAATATATCCTTCTTGTGCCAAATACTGATACCAATCAAAACTCCAGCTGTTTTTTACACTTTGCGAATTAGGCCCGCTGTATTGTGTAATTACCATTGGGTATTTTTTAGATGCATCAAAATTGAAAGGCTTAATCATCCATGCATTCAACATCGTCATGCCATCAGCTGCAGGAACCATTGTAAATTCCTTTGTATTGTACTGATACCCTTTTAATTTTTCAAGCAATTCGCTATTGTCTTCCAACACACGAATCTTCTTTCCCTTACTACTAAATAAACTAACTGTATTTGGCTGGCTTACACTTGAGAAATAATTGATGTAATATTTAAAACCATTGCTAAAAACAGTTCTATTCGTACCTTTTTCCGGAGTAATCAACTTCTTATTTGTTCCATTAAGCTTTACCGAATATACGTTGCGATCCATTGGAGAAACTTCTGCAGACTCATAGTAGCAAACCTGTTTCTTCTCATCAAAACCTAAGTAATCGGTCACATCCCAATCGCCATTTGTAATTTGCTGCACTGCTTTTCCAGTCGCCATATCATACAAATACAAGTGATTAAAACCATCCTTTTCATCCAAATAAATAAATTGTTTTCCATTCTCTAAATAAGAAAGGTGATCAAAATTCCTCTCTTCTACATAGTACTTGTTCTCTTGTGTAAACATTACATCCGAACTACCTGTTCTGGCGTTAGCGACTAAAAATTCTAACTTATTCTGATGACGGTTCAATCGGTAAATACTAAGCATTTTAGGATCTTGGGTCCACTTAATACGAGGAATGTATTGATCTTTTTCCTCTCCTACGTCCATTCTTTTTGTGATTCTATCCTCTACATTATATACAAACACCTCAACACTGGAATTTTTCTCTCCAGCTTTCGGATATTTGTAGGCATAGTTTTCAGGGTAAAGCGCATTCTCTTTTACTTGAGGATACAAACCTTCAAACTTATTCATGTTGAACATCTTCACTTCGCTCTCATCAAATTTCATGTAAGCAAGAAATTTGCTATCTGGCGACCATTCGAATGCTTTATTGAACTCAAACTCTTCTTCATAAACCCAATCCGGTGTTCCGTTTTGAATCTTATTCCATTCTCCATCTTTTGTAATTCTGATTTCAGAACCAAACAATACATTATGAATGAACAAATTATTATCACGTACGAAAGCAATGCGATTTCCATTAGGAGAAAAAGTTGCTAATCGCTGTTTCCCTTTTTCCGATAAAGAAACCAACTCTTTATTTTTAAAAGAGAAAATAAAATAATCAGCAGTAAATGAACGACGGTAAATTCTTTGCGGATTTGTCATCAACAAAATTCGACTTTCATCAGCACTAAATTCATATTCATTAATCATTTCAACTTTTGCATCCTTCAATTCCTTTAAATCCAAAAGTACATCTACAACTTCTCCACTTGCATAACTGTGTTTTACAATTTTAGTTCTGCCCTCTTCTAAAGTAGTATAATGAATACCATCATTCATAGAGCGTAAACCATTAACCGATTTCTGACTAAATGTTCCTTGCAACATCAAATCTTCCATTGTAATTTTCTTACTTCCCTCTTGCGAGAAAACAGAGAAACTACAAGTCAATAACATACTTAAGACAAGAATATGCCAATTAATCTTCATAATATTTAAATTTATTATCATTAGTAAATGTTGTTTTTTCTAATCCCTTTCAAAGATTCTACTTTTTTATAGAAAAGAAAAATTCCTTTCAACAATTTAATTTCAGAATGGATGATTAGCACCTATTCTCTTTCTAAAAGCATATCTTATTAAAAGCATCTAATGGCAATTCCAAGTTCAAAATTTAGTTTTCAAACCTATTTTAAGTAAAGAAGGATGGTAATTCTTTTGAATTACTGAATATTGACTACAAAATTCAGCTATGATTTAGAGAGAAAGTTATATCTTTGTAGACCGAAATAAAAATGAATATTTAAAACGATATAATGATTAAAATTACATTTCCGGATAACACCGTAAAAGAGTTCGAGGCTGGAATTTCCGGTCTTGACATTGCGAGAAACCTAAGCAATAGACTTGCAAAGGAAGTTTTATCCATAACTGTAAATGATAACATTTGGGATATTACTCGTCCAATTAACGAAGATGCTAGCATTAAGCTTCACACTTGGGATGACGCAGAAGGAAAATATGCATTCTGGCATAGTTCTGCTCACCTTATGGCAGAAGCATTGGAAGCTCTTTATCCTGGTGTTAAATTTGGTATCGGTCCTGCTATTGAAATGGGCTTTTACTACGATGTTGATTTAGGAAACGGAACTGTTCTTACGGACAAGGATCTTCCTAAAATTGAACAAAAAATGCTCGAACTTGCAAGATGCAAGAATGAATATAACCGTACCGATGTAACAAAAGAAGAAGCTCTAGAATTTTTTAAAGAAAAAAATGAAGAGTATAAACTTGAGTTGATCAACGAATTAGAAGATGGTACCATTAGCTTTTACAAGCAAGGTGATTTTACAGATTTATGTAGAGGACCTCACTTGCCAAACACAAGCTACATTAAGGCTATCAAATTAAATTCAGTTGCTGGAGCTTACTGGAGAGGCGATGAAAAAAGACCTCAGCTAACACGTGTTTATGGAATTACTTTCCCTAAAAAGAAATTCTTAGATGAGTACGTAGTGATGATGGAGGAAGCTAAAAAACGCGACCATAGAAAGCTAGGTAAAGAAATGGAATTGTTTACTTTCTCACAAAATGTGGGTCAGGGAATGCCATTGTGGTTGCCAAAAGGTGCTCAGCTAAGAGAAAGCTTAGAGAATTTCTTGAAGAGAGTTCAAAAGCAGTTTGGTTACGAGCAAATCATCACTCCACACATTGGAAATATTAACCTTTACAAAACTTCAGGTCATTACGACAAGTATGGTGAAGATTCATTTCAGTCTATTCAAACGCCTCAAGAAGGTGAAGAGTATTTACTGAAGCCTATGAACTGTCCTCACCATTGCGAAGTTTATAAATTTAAGCCACGCTCATACAAAGATCTACCAATTCGTTATGCTGAATTTGGTACGGTTTATCGTTACGAACAAAGTGGTGAACTTCACGGATTAACTCGTGTAAGAAGTTTTACGCAAGATGATGCTCACTTGTTCTGTACTCCAGATCAATTGAAAGAAGAATTCAAAAAAGTTATTGATATCATCTTCATCATCTTTAAAGCGTTAAACTTTACTGAATATGTAGCTCAGGTTTCTCTTAGAGATAAGGATGACCATAGCAAGTACATTGGTAAAGAAGAAAACTGGGATAAAGCTGAAAACGCAATTATAGAAGCTGCTGAAGAAAAAGGTTTAAATACTGTTGTTGAATATGGCGAAGCTGCATTCTATGGTCCTAAGCTTGACTTTATGATCAAAGATGCTATTGGTCGTAAATGGCAATTGGGAACTATTCAGGTTGATTACAACTTACCAGAACGTTTCGAATTAGAATATGTAGGTAGTGATAATCAGAAACATCGCCCAATCATGATTCACAGAGCTCCTTTTGGTTCTATGGAAAGGTTTGTCGCTGTTTTACTGGAACATACAGGTGGTAAATTTCCATTATGGCTTACTCCAGAACAAGCTGTAATTATGCCTATTAGCGAAAAATATAATGATTATGCGAAAAAAGTTTTAAATTCGTTAAATAATTCCGATATTCGCGCCGTATTAGATGAGCGCAACGAGAAGATCGGACGTAAAATCCGTGACAACGAGTTGAAAAAGACCCCATACCTAATTATTGTTGGCGAAAAAGAAGCTACCGATGGTACTGTTTCTGTTCGAAAACAAGGAGAAGGAGATATGGGGGCAATGAGCATTCAGGAATTTACAGATTTCATAAATAAACAAGTAGAAGATCAAATGTCTTCTATTGAAAAGTACTAACTTAATTAGGAGGACCTAGCCATAGCTGGATTTCATCACAGAAACAACAGAGGACAAAGAAAACCTCAAGAAGCTCTACATAAAATCAATAAATTTATTAGAGCTCGAAGTGTTCGCGTTGTAGGAGAAAACGTAGAACCAGGTGTTTATTCTATTTCGGAAGCATTAAAATTTGCAGAAGATCAAGAATTAGATTTGGTTGAGATTTCACCTAAAGCCGATCCACCTGTCTGTAAGATCACTGATTACAAGAAGTTTCTTTATCAGCAGAAGAAGAAGCAGAAGGAAATGAAGGCAAAAGCCGTTAAAGTTATTGTTAAAGAAATTCGTTTCGGACCAAATACCGACGAACATGATTATAACTTTAAGGTAAAGCATGCTGTAAAATTCCTGAACGAAGGAGCTAAAGTGAAAGCTTACGTGTTCTTTAAAGGGCGTTCAATACTTTTTAAAGATAAAGGTGAAATTCTATTATTGAAATTTGCTCAGGATCTTGAAGAGTTAGGAAAGGTTGAACAACTTCCAAGATTGGAAGGGAAACGTATGACCATGTTCATAACACCAAAGAAAAAGTAAAGTAATTTATATAATCAATAATCAGTTTGTACGATGCCTAAGATGAAAACAAATTGCAGCGCAAAGAAAAGATTTACTTTGACTGCATCTGGAAAAATCAAAAGAAAGCACGCTTTTAAAAGTCACATCTTGACTAAGAAAAGCACCAAGAGAAAGAGAAATCTTACTTACTTTGGTACTGTAAATAAAGCAGACCAGAAAAACGTTAAGTTAATGCTTAACATGTTGTAAAAATCAACATTTGATTTTTAAAGTTTATTAATCGATTGCTTAGCACAAAAGAGTCCTTAAATGGAACGCTAACATTCAAAAAACAGAAAAAATGCCTAGATCAGTAAATTCTGTAGCTTCAAGAGCTAGAAGAAAGAAAATTCTTAAAGAAACTAGAGGAAACTTTGGTGCAAGAGCTAACGTGTGGACGGTAGCAAAGAATACATGGGAAAAAGGTTTGCAGTATGCATACCGTGATAGAAAAAAGAAGAAATCAAATTTCAGAGCATTGTGGATTCAGCGTATTAATGCTGCTGCCAGACTAGAAGGTTTGTCATACTCACAATTAATCGGTTTGATGCACAAAGCTAATATCGAAATTAACCGTAAGGTTTTGGCTGATTTAGCAATGAACCATCCTCAAGCATTTAAAGCTGTTGTTGGAAAAGCACAAGCAGCTAAATAATACTATAAATTATTTACTTTAGAACGGGATTGTTTTTGGACAATCCCGTTTTTTGTTTACCTCCTAAATGACAATACTTATTGCGTACAGTAGGCAATTTATCGAAAAAGGCTTCCAATAATGCCTTTTACAAGCCTTATTATGCTTTGTATTTATTATTTTTGAAATCAGTAAACAGAATAAATCTATTAACCGAACAAGTACCTCAAAAAAACCACAAATGAGAATAGCACTTATTGGTTACGGAAAAATGGGCAAGGAAATAGAACAAATTGCTCGTAACCGCGGACACGAAATAGGATTAATTATAGATCAGGATAATCAAAAAGATTTGAATGCTGATCAACTAAAAGATATAGATGTTGCCATAGAATTTACGAATCCTGAATCTGCATACGGAAATTATCAGATTTGTTTCGAAGCCAAAGTACCGGTTGTTTCAGGAACTACTGGATGGTTAGATAAAATGGATCTCGTAAAAGAAAAATGCAACGCTGGAGGTGGCTTTTTCTATGCATCAAATTTTAGCTTAGGCGTAAACCTATTTTTTGAGCTAAATAAGAAGCTGACCAAGTTGATGGCTCCTTTCGAAGAGTACAATGCAGACATGGAAGAAATTCATCACATCCATAAACTGGATTCTCCAAGTGGAACTGCAATTACGCTTGCCGAAGGAATTATTGACAATCATCCTAAAAAGGACAAATGGATTGAAGCAACGAGTATGAAGGAAGACGAACTTAGTATTTTAGCTAAGCGTCATGGAGCAGTTCCGGGAACGCACTCCGTAACCTGGCATTCGGAAGTTGATGAAATTACAATTCAACATTTGGCTTATAGCAGAAAAGGTTTTGCTTTAGGAGCCGTTTTAGCAGCTGAATTCATGCCTAAAAAGGAAGGATTCTTTGGAATGAAAGATTTATTAAATCTATAAATATTAGCCTTTGCGCTAAAAAAGAAACGAAATTATCATTTAAAATCAATTGAATGAAAAGCATTTTAAGAAACAAATGGTTTAAATTTTCAATAGCCCTTATCATTTGTCTGTTGATGATTGTTTGGGTAGGTAACTATTGGCTACTGTTAGGCCTTCCTATCCTTTTTGATGTTTACATTAGTAAGAAAGTACATTGGGCTTTTTGGAAGAAAAAAGGCGTAGCAAAACAAAGTGCTACCGTAGAATGGGTAGATGCCATTATTTTTGCTGTAGTTGCCGCTACAATCATTAGAATGTTTTTCATCGAAGCCTACACAATTCCTACATCATCAATGGAGAAATCATTATTGGTAGGTGATTACCTTTTTGTAAGTAAAGTGGCTTATGGACCAAAAATTCCAAATACTCCTTTGTCTTTCCCATTCGCGCATCATACAATGCCGACAACCACAAAGACTAAATCGTATTTAGAGTGGATCAATTGGCCATACAAACGTCTTGCTGGTATTACTGAAATTAAAAGAAACGATGTTGTCGTTTTTAATTTCCCTGCAGGTGATACCATAATCGTTGGACAAGAAAATCCGGATTATTATTCAAGAATCAGACAAATTGTAAATTCTATTAAAGGATCTGACATGAAAAAAGGTCGTCAGGTTCAAGCAGATAGTTATTACAAGAAAATTGCTAGAAAGCACTTGGCTGATAATAATGAAATAAGCAGCAGACCTGTTGATAAGCGTGAGAACTATATTAAACGTTGTGTTGCAATGCCAGGAGATACAATTCTAAGTATCGACGGACAATTGTTCATTAACGGTAAAAAGCAGATTAAAATTGAAAACTTACAGTACCGATACCAAGTAAACACCAATGGTAGCTTAATAAATCCTAGAAAATTGGATGAAATGCACGTTACCAAAAGTGAAATTGGACAGAATGGTTCAACCTACTCTATGCCATTATCGCAGGAAAAAGCTGAACAATTGGGTAAACTAAGCAATGTTTCTTCAATTGTAAAAATGACTTACAATGTTGGTGTTCCTGAAGATGTTTTCCCTTTTAGCGATCATTATACTTGGAACAGAGATAATTTTGGACCTCTTGTAATCCCACAAAAAGGACAAAGCGTAAAACTGAATTTAGAAACATTACCGCTTTACGAAAGAGCTATTAATGCTTATGAGGAAAATTCATTATCTGTAAAAGATTCAACTATTTTCATTAATGGAAAGGCAGCTGATTCATACACTTTTAAAATGGATTATTACTGGATGATGGGTGACAACAGACACATGTCCGCCGACTCAAGATATTGGGGATATGTGCCAGAAGATCACGTTGTTGGAAAAGCATCTTTCATCTGGTTATCATTAGATAAAGACAAAAGCGCATTTAGTAAAATTAGATGGGATCGCATTTTTAAATGGATTCACTAATCAACTAAAATAGATATAACTAAAAAGACACCTCAACAGGTGTCTTTTTCTTTTGCATATTTTTCTATTTTTGTAACTTATTATACGCAGTACCTATTCGATGAAAAATACAAAAACCTTATTAGCCACTTCTTTTTTTGCGCCAATTCAATACTATTGTAAATTGGTTCAATATCCTGAAATATTTGTTGAACAATGGGAAAACTATTCCAAACAAACGTACCGAAATCGCTGCAATATATATGGTGCTAATGGAGTTTTACCACTTTCAATTCCTGTTGTAAAAGCTACAAGCAAGAAAATATTAACGAAAGATGTAAGGATTTCTTACGATACTAACTGGCAAAAATTACATTGGAAAGGAATAGAGGCGGCTTACAAGTCTTCTCCATTCTATGAATACTATATCGATGATTTTGAACGTTTTTTCACAAAAAAATGGAATAACCTACTTGAATTCAACAAGGAAATTCAAGATGAAATTTTGGGCTTATTAGAAATTGAACCAAACATTCAATTTACAGATGACTTTATTGAATTTGGGAATTCCGAATATGATGATTATCGAAATATTATTCACCCTAAAACGTCTAAATCAGGTATTGATCGCACATTCAATCAGGAAAAATACACACAAGTATTTGGAGATAAGCATGGATTTCAGGAAAACTTGAGCATTCTAGATTTGATTTTCAACTTAGGGCCCGACAGTTTAAGCTATCTGGAATCAAGCATTGTTGATTTGTAAATAAGCTAGTACCTCTTTCATTATGATATCGTGATCGAATGCTAATGATGGTAGATTGGGAATAGCAATCCACTGCGCTTGAGCAGCATCATCGTCACCTTTCACAACTGGTAATTCGTTACGCTCAATAATACCAGTATAAACAACAGAAACAGTTCTACCTCTAGGATCTCTATTTACAGTACCGTAAGTTCGGTATTGCTCCAATTTAATTCCTTCAAAGCCTGTTTCTTCCTTCAGTTCCCGATAAGCAGCAGTTTCCAAATCTTCATCCATATCTACAAAGCCGCCAGGAAACGCCCATTCACCCTTAAAGGGTGGATTAGCTCGCTGAATTAGCAAGACATGATACATCTGATTTGTTTTGCAAAAAATGGCACAATCGACGGTTAAAGCAGGTCTTGGGTATTCGTAGGTATACATTGGTAAATTTTGGATTCGCTCGAAGCTATTTAATAATTCGCTTAATTACCCTCAGTTTATGAGTATATCGCTTCTCATCTACATTAAAAATTCCCTGATGGTCGACATTATCAATTCGAACCTTACCCGAAGCATGTATAATTTTATGACGATCCCAAATGATTCCTACATGCGTAATTCTGCCTTCTTCGTTATCGAAAAAAGCCAAATCGCCTGGCAAAGCCTCTTCAACAAATGTTAATGGATCACCTATTTTCACCTGTTGACTAGCATCACGCGGTAAAACCATTCCATTTAGCTTATAAACAATTTGAGTAAGACCAGAACAATCGATCCCGTAAGGTGTTCTTCCTCCCCACAAGTAAGGGGAATTAAAATATTTTAGCGCACTCTCAATTATTGAGTCTCTTATATTCTCGCCATTTGAATTTTCAGATACCTTCCCTTGATAAAAATACTTTTTATCAGCAATCTTAAATGATTTCTTCTCCAAATCACAAAAAGGAAAAGAACTACCTGGAACAATTAATTTATTAGAATAATCTTTCTCTTGAAAAACAAGATTAAACGTATCGTTTGCAACAACTTGCAACTCTTTGTTTAGATCCTGATAAAGCCCTTCCTCTATTGGTGTCATCATTTTTGAATCAACCCAGCCTTCATAATCATCAAAAGCCAAGCGAACTTTCGACCAGTTTTCAGCGTGCTCGATGATTTCGAAATGTTCCCCAAACAATAATTGAGTCACCATTTCGCTACTTTCCGCAGGCTCTTTTCGCACAGGAATAATACTAAGATCAGAAATTCCGTAATTCATTTATTGCTCTCTTTTTTATCTTATCAATCAAATATAAAAAATAAAATTATGTATTCACATCTGACCCTGCAAAATTGCCAATAAAATAGCACATCTAAAAGAAAGCTCGAATTGTTTTCATCCCCAAAATATTCCCTTATTTTTATATGCAAAATATACCCTACACAAATAAGCATCAGAAATGAGTAAATATTTAAGGTGGATTCGACAAAATTTAAACAATATCTATCGGTTTTTGATTACATCAATGACCATTATCTTAATAAGCTTACTTTTTCCTAATCTTGGTAATTTCAAGTATGAATATCAAAAAGGGAAACCATGGATGCATGAAACGCTAATTGCTCCTTTTGATTTTGCGATTCTAAAAACAGACAGCGAAGTACTTCAAGAAAAAGATAGTATCTTAAATAAATTCTATCCTTTCTTTACAATTGATCCATCTGTTTTCGAAAAGGTTACAGAAGAATTCAATACTGATTTTGATAAGAAATGGAAAAAATTCGTTAGCTCAAAATCCTTCCAAAAAAGCAATAAATCGAAAAATAGCATTCAGAGAGAGCATGATAAAATAAAAGAGTATCTCTTAAGCTATTTCAAAAACATTTACGATACCGGAGTTGCAAATCTTCAAAATGAGTTGAAGGAAATTGGATTTAAAGAACCCGAGTACATTAACAAATCGGTAAACAACTTAAACGAAGTTGTAGCTACATCTATCATCTACACACCCAAAAGTGCCTATCAATATTTTGCCAATAAAAGCAAATCTGACTATTCTTCATCCATCTATCAGAGTTTTATTCAAGAATTAAATATTGATTCTTACCTCATGCCTAATCTTTTCTATGACAAAACAATGTCGGATCAGGTTAAAACTAGCATGCTCGCAAATGTATCTCTATCGAAAGGAATTGTTGAATCGGGTACTCGAATTGTGTTGGTTGGCGATGTTATTGATGATGAAACGTTCATTGTTTTAGAATCATTGAAGAAAGACTATGAAAATATACTGGGCTCTTCTCAAAGTCATTATTTAATTGTAATTGGCCAATGTTTACTAATTATTTCCTGTATTGTTTTACTCTTTTTATACTTGCGGAATTTTAGAAGGCAAATTTTACATGATAACAAAAAACTATTGTTTATACTTCTTTTTGTATTGCTCTATGTTGCAATTACAACCTTAGTTCTTAATTTCCCAAGGGTAAATGTTTACATCATTCCATTTGCATTGATAACCATAGTTGTAAGAACTTTAATGGATAGTAGAACTGCTCTTTTTGTTTTTATCATTACCGTATTACTTACTGGTTTTCTTGCTCCTAATGGCTTTGAATTTGTATTCCTTCAACTTTCGGCAGGAATTATGGCCATTTACAGTCTGCCAAGACTCGAACGTCGTGGACAGCTTGTACTTACTGGCATCATCACCTTCCTAACCTACAGCATAGTTTATTTTGCATTTGCCATAACTCAAGAAACAAACATTGCTGATATCAAATGGGAAAACTTTATGTTTTTTGCCATTAATGGTCTATTCCTGACTTTTTCTTACTCTTTAATTTACATTTTCGAAAAACTATTTGGTTTCCTTTCGGATGTAACGCTAATTGAATTATCCAATCAAAATCATCCTCTGCTTAGACAATTAACGCAATATTCTCCTGGAACCTTTCAGCATTCTCTGCAAGTTGCTAATTTAGCTGAAGCTGCCATTAATCAGATTGGTGGAAATCCATTACTTGTTCGTACGGGAGCACTGTATCATGATATAGGAAAAATGAAACACCCTATTTATTTCATTGAAAATCAACTATCCAATACAAATCCGCATGATAAACTTGAGTTTGATAAAAGTGCGCAGATCATAACAGACCATGTAAAATATGGTGTTAAAGTGGCAAAAAAGCATAAACTGCCGCAACAAATTATTGATTTTATCGAAACTCATCACGGAGCTGGAAGGGTACAATATTTCTACACCTCTTTTAAAAACAAATATCCCGACAAGGAAATAGATGAAGAGAAATTCACCTATCCTGGTCCAGATCCATTTACGAAAGAAACTGCTGTTTTAATGATGGCTGACTCTGTTGAAGCTGCCTCTAGAAGCCTAAAAGAGAAAACCCCTGAGACAATTCGAGATCTTATCAATAGTATTATTGACAAGCAAGTCAGTCAAAATCGTTTTCAAAATGCTGATATCACATTTAAAAATGTAAATCAGGTGAAGGAAATATTCACAAATGCATTGATCAACGTATATCATGCGAGGATTGAATATCCTAAAGAAAATAAATAAAGTCAAAGTATAAACAATTAAAGTTTCCACTCTTTTTTAACCAAAAAAAGTATGGAAACTTTTTTTTTATGAAAAAGCTAAATAAATCAATATAAAAGACTGTTAACAAGTCCCCTAATCATTTTTTTTGCATTCCATTTTTTTGTAACTTATAGGTATCATCATAGGCTTTATGCTTATCCATAAAGACCGATCCGTTCTGACAAACCTAGGGAATAATTCGCATTAATATACCAGAGAAGTACAGTATCTTAAACTCAAAACCCTTCTATTATGATACGAAAAACTATATTTTTATTTAGCCTGATTATCTCTATCACGATTGCATTTTCATGTCAACAAAATAAAAAAACAGAAGAAAAGAAAGCTTACGATACGGTAATGCAGCGCAAATTGGCCAATTATGCCAAAGTTAAATTATCGGCAGATATAAGTACTTTATCGGCAAATCAGATTAAGCTATTTTCGGAATTAATTAGAGCAGCCAATGCGATTGATGATATTTATTGGCTTCAGGCTTATGGTGACAAAAATAAGTTATTAGATGAAATTACCGATACAGACATGAAGGAATACGCCATGATTAATTATGGCCCATGGGATAGACTAGACGGATTCATACCTTTTACGGAAGACTTTCCTCCAAGGCCATTAGGCTTAGGCTTTTTCCCCAATGACATTAATCAGGAAGAGTTTTTCGCGTTAAAAGAAGATGCAAAATACAATCCCTTCACAAGTTTGCAGCGTACCAACGATGGCTTACTAAAAGTGATTCCGTTTCACACAGCATACCAGTCTCATATTCAAAATGCAACTACTCACATCAAAAATGCTGCGCAGCTAACCGAATCTGAAACTTTCAAGGAGTATTTACTTCAGCGTGCTGAGGATTTACTTGTTGATGATTTTGATAAAAGTGATCATCTTTGGATGAAATTATCTGACAATCCAATTGATTTTATAGCCGGTCCAATTTCAAATACTGAAGATCATCTTATTTGGTCAAAATACTCTTATGGAGCTTTTATTCTTATGCGAAATGAAGCCTGGACCAAAGACGTAGAAAAGTTCGCTTCTCTTTTGCCTTACCTACAAAAAAACTTACCTGTTGGTGATGATTACAAAACAGAAACACCATCGGGATCGGCAAACATTGCAATTTACGATGTATTGTACAATGCGGGATATTGCAATGCAGGAAACAAACTAATCGGTTTAAACTTACCAATTGGAACCAATCATGTTAATTGTGCTAGAAAACTATATTTCAAAAATGTAATGCAAGCTAAATTTGATAAAATATTACAACCAATAACAAATTTGGTAATAGATGAAAACCAACGTAAACATGTTACCTTCAAATCTTTTTTCTTAAACACTATATTTTATGAAATAAGTAATAGTTTAGGCATTTCGGAAACAATTAATGGAAAAGGTACCGTTAAAGATGCCTTAAAGGAACATCACAATGTAATTGCTGAATTAAAAAATGATGTATTACGAATGTTTTTCATAGATCAGCTGCACGAAATGCGAGAAATAAAAGATGCTGAACTTATGGATAACTATGTTACCTATATGGCAGATGTTTTTCGATCGATTCGCTTTGGTGTTACAGATTCACAAGGAGTAGCTAACATGATTCGTTTTTATTACTTCCAGGAACATGAAGCATTCAAATACAATCACAAGAGTAAAACCTATAAGGTGAATTTGTATAAAATGAAAAAAGCCATTGAATCCTTGTCGTCCACAATTCTTGAAATACAAGGTAATGGAGATTATGAAGCTGCAGCTAATCTTATTAAAGAGAAAGGTTACATTCATACTGAATTACTGCAGGACTTGTATCGCATTCAACGAGCAAAAATTCCAAAAGACTTGGTTTACGATCAGGGAGAAAAAGTTATTCTCTCCGACAACTAATTTAAAGACAAAAAAAGGCACTTGGGCGGTGCCTTTTTTTTAATTCCTTTATCTAGCTGAAAGATTTATCATATATTTGAACTTTATCTATAAATTGAAAAGATTCGCCCAATGATTCGCCTGGCTCTCCTCTCTGTATTTCTGTTCCTTACTATGAATAGTAGTGCACAAAAAGTTACAATTTTTGACATCAGCTCTAAGAAAGCAATTGAAAATGTTTACATTTTTAATTCTAAAAATTCTGTCTTATCTGATGCATCAGGAGAAGCTAATCTATCTGGATTTTCAAAAAGTGAAATCATCTACTTTCAACATCCAGCCTATAAAAATATCGAATTAAGTTTTGATGATATCACTAAACTTTCATTCAATATTCAATTGCAATCAGATATATTTCCAATCAATGAAATTCTTATTTCTGCTAACAAATGGGAACAAAAAAGAAGTGAAATACCACTTAAGATTGCCCATATCAGCAAAGAAATAATAAGCCACAGTACAGCACAAACTAGTGCCGACCTACTAAAAGAAAGTAATCAAGTTTACATCCAAAAAAGTCAATTAGGAGGTGGAAGTCCTATGATAAGGGGATTTTCGGCGAATAGAGTTTTACTTGTATTGGATGGCATTCGTTTGAACAATGCAATTTACAGAAGTGGTAATTTACAAAACGTAATCAATATCGATCCTAATAGTCTGGAGTCTGCTGAAGTAATTCTAGGTCCTGGTTCTATAATTTACGGTAGTGATGCAATTGGTGGTGTTATGGATTTTCATACGATTAACCCACTCCTGTCGACCTCTAAAAAAGCAAATTTTAAGCTTAACTATAGATCACGATATTCTTCTGCGAATAAGGAGATCATGAACCATGCTAATTATAATTTTGGCAAAGCGAAATTAGCTTTTGCGGGAAGTGTAAGCTATAGTGATTTTTCAGATTTAAAAATGGGAAGCGATGGGCCAGATGACTACCTTCACCCGGAATATGCATCCAGACAGAATGGAGAAGATAAAATTGTAAAAAACACAGATTCTCGAAAGCAAATTAACAGTGCTTACTCTCAACTAAACTTACTGCAGAAAATTCGTTTCAAAGCTTCCAACAACTTAGATTTCCTTTACAACTTTCAGCTATCTGAAACTTCTAATATTCCTCGTTACGACAGATTAATACAGTACTCTGATGAGAATTTAAAATATGCAGAATGGTACTACGGTCCACAAAACCTTCAATTGCATGGATTTCAAATAAAAAATTCAAAATCAAATCTATTCTACGATTCATTTAAAGTAATCTCAGCCTATCAAAATTATAAAGAGAGTCGATACAGCAGAAGCTTTAACTCCTCTTCTTTAAAGGCCAGAACTGAAAATCTAAACATCTACTCGGTAAATGCTGATGCTGAAAAACAGATTAATAAGTCGTTCCATTTTTATTATGGCAGCGAATGGACCTATAACAAATTAAAATCAAAAGGAAATAGCACCAACATACTGACAGACGAAAAATCTGCAATTGCGAGTAGATATCCCAACAATTCCAGTTATTCTAGCTTTGCTATTTATTCGAACTTAAAATGGAAACTAGATTCCAAATGGACCTTAAACACGGGTATTCGCTATTCCCATGTGTGGATCAAGTCAAAACTTGATGACACATTCTACAACTTTCCATTTGAGAACCTCGATTTATCCACTGGTTCTATTAATGGAGGAATTGGTGTTAGTCACCAATCTGATAAAGGATGGCTGCTTAAATTAAATGCAACAAGCGGTTTTCGCGCTCCTAACATTGATGACATAGGCAAAGTGTTTGATTCAGAACCTGGGAAAGTAATTGTCCCAAATAAAAACTTAAAACCTGAGTATGTTTATAATTTTGAGTTTAACTTGAGTAAAACCTTCAATAACATACTCTTCCTTGATCTAAACGCCTTTTATTCTTTCTTGGACAATGCGATGACCAGACAAGATTTTTCCTTCAACGGTCAAAGTACAATGATTTATGACGGTGTTGAAAGCGATATACAGGCTATTGTTAATACAGATAATGCTAGGGTTTGGGGTGGAAATATTAGTGCCATACTTAAATTAACAGATCAATTCTCAGTAAAATCGAATCTAAACATTACAAAAGGGAAATACAAAGATGGCAGTCCAGTAAGACACGTCCCCCCTATTTTTGGGAATTTTTCCCTAAACTATAAATCGAATAGGCTTCGAAGTCAATTAATTTTTGAATTTAATGATGAAATTTCCTACAATAATTTAGCAGATACGGAAAAAGGCAAAGACTACTTGTACGCAAAAAATGAAAAAGGGCTTCCTTACACTCCTTCTTGGGCAATTGTAAGCATCAAAAATACAATTACAATAAGTAAACGATTTAGCACTAACATAAGCCTTGAAAACATCTTAAACAAGCGATACAGACCATATTCATCTGGCATTAGTGCTGCAGGTAGGAATTTTGTACTGGGTATTAGTTATAAAATATAAATTCTTCCTTTATATCAACAATTAATTCCATCAGTAAAAGATGATTTGTGCTTACTTAAAAGCTCTTCTGCTAAATTGAAGCTTACTAAATATGCAACTTCCTAGTTAATACTTCTTTGACTGTTGCTTAAGCTTATGATATCATCAGAATCTACTGTTTTTCCTCTTAAATAATTGTAAACCAAATAAATTATTTAAATTTCTATTAGTTTAAAACTTACAAGCAATACTTCTTTTTTAGACGTGATTAAGAATTTAAATCTAAAAATGTAACCCCATTAAATTTTAATAGAAATAATCAATAGTTTCTGTTGCCCTTTTCAGGACATGAAAGAACAAAAAAGAGCCGAACTTACGTCCGGCTCTTTAATTATATTAAAACCATACACTAACTTCCAAATTCTGGAACTAATGTACATGTATAGTCACTACCTGATTTTACAATCTTTACAAATCTATATCCAGAACCTGTTGGATAAGTACCCGCAAGAGAATCATCAAATGCTGCAGTAAAAAACTGATTTGTTTGATCAGCAAAACCAATTCTTATTGTAAAGTTGATCATTTCTGTATCAACACTATAAGGATCAAGCTCAGCATAATAAACACCATCAGGCTGATCATCAGTCAAAACAGTAATTTCAGGATTTGCACCAGTTGCACCAGCCCAACCTGACCATTCAGCAGTTACAGCTTCATCAATGATCATCAAGTCCCAATCATCATCATGATTGTCCCATTCAAAAGATACAGTAAGTCCGCCTGCAACGTTCTTATTAACCACTGTTAAATCCAAATTAGGATAAACAGTTTGTGGGTTAATCGTGTACTGTGTTGCCAAATCAAAAATACCGAATTCTAAATTTAATGCCTCACCATCTTCAGGAAGATTATCTGCAGTAAAAGCAACAGAAATTTGCCCTGTTTTAGTATAAGCTGGGATTGTTACTGGCTCAAATGAAAAATCATGATCGTCAGCATCACCTGTCGCTTGAACCGTGAAAGTAATATCATGGTCAAGCATTCTATCAAGTGTTATCGTGTAGTCAATTGTTTCACCTTCCATAATCTCAGTTCCTGAGAAATCTGTAGTGAAAGTTGCTATAGGATAGGTGTCTGTACTTTGTGGCGCCTCAACATCTTGGTCATAACAAGAGCTTAGAGCAATCAACATAAAGAAAGCACCTAAAATATTATATATTAAACTTTTTCTCATCATTCTTTTTTTTAATTAGAATTTAAATGACTAGTTGACAGGTGTGAAAGTACAGTCGTACTCACTTTCCCAACCAGAAGAACTAATCTTATAAACGATATGTAACACTCCTGTATCTGGATCAACACTACCAGGTTGGAAACTTTGTACTTGATTACCATAAGCTTCAACAAGACTTTGCTGAGGTACTGCAATCACACCACAAACATCTGTAAATGTAAATCCTGGTGTATTACCCAAAGTTGCAGCTGCCCAGTGACCTACTTCAGAAGTACGGTATGTTCCAACACCTGTTTGAGTAATCGTTACATTAGTATAAGGAGTAATTACACCACCATCACGCAATACAACAACTGTGTATGCACCTTGCAATTCTGAAGGACAAGCATAATTAAGAGTCACAGGAATTGTTTTTCCTGAAGCAACAACTGAATTATCTCCAGATGCTGTAGTAACCTCTAAAACCAATTTAGGAGAAGTTGCTAACGGAGTAGCAATTCCTTCTGTTAACATGGTTACACCATCAAATAAAGCTAAATAATTATTATCGCTCTTTAAAGTAACTGAATTATTATCGATACGATAATGAGTTCCTTCAACTGCTGTAGAAGATGAGTGAGCTGCAATTGTCACAGTAACATCACCTGTTACTTTTGACAAGTTTGGCCCTTGCAATTTCATTTTTACGTCTACTGGGTACTCCGTACCATCAGCAATTCGTGTTACGGCCTGTTGTGACTGTTCAAATACTGCTAAATTAGTACCGCCATCGATGTCATACACAACAGAATCATCTTCATCACAAGCATTCCAAATCAGAACCCCTACTAGAAGAAATAATATGTATTTTATATTTTTCATAATTTAATATCAATTTAGTTTGCCCAAAATATTTTACTTGTAAAGGCGTTTGGTTGACTTGGAAGATTTATTGTATTACCAGTAATCTCACTAGATGGATAGAATAATCTCACAGGACGATCCGAAGTTGATGCCAATAATGAAACAGGCAAATTACTAGGGAATCCAGTTCTAGTATAATCAAACCATGACTGAATTGCGTCAACACCGTTTAAAGCAAGCCATTTTTGTGTAATAATAGCTTCTAACTTGTTAGCTGAACTTGCATAAGCAATATTGTTTACAGCTTGAGATAAGTAAGTTGCAGATGAACCAGCTCCAAGATTAGCAAATGATGCTTCAACTCCTGCATTGTAAGATGCTTCAGCGTCTCCACCGAATCCTTTTAATGCAGCTTCTGCTTGGTTAAAATGACTTTCAGCTAATGTGAAAACAACAGCTTCCATAGTTGCAGCTTTTAAAACTCCAGGTCCGATATTCGAAACTAGATCCGCAGCGTAATTATCATCTGGATTTGATCCTTGTTCAACACCTAAATGTCCTGTATCTGGCGTTTCGTATAAAAAGGCAAGACGTGGATCATTAGTTGTTGTAAGGTAATCAAGAACGTATTGAGTAGCACATGTTGCATCGTTAGATAAAGTAACTGTTCCATCTACCTTTGAACCAAGAGTTTCCCAAAATGGATTTTGTTTTCCTTCTTCATTCAGGTAACCAGGTTGAACCGTTACATCTTCTCCGATATAACCATAACCATTAGCGTTAATTTCTGCAATTCCAGCACTGATGTCAGTAACATCAGACATACGAACAAGAACTCTTAACTTAATTGTGTTAGCAAATTGCTTCCACTTATCCATATCTCCACCGAACATGATATCATCATCACCAGGAGCAACAGATAACTCGTTTGCTTCAGCAGCTTCAATCATTGTAACAGCGTTAGCTAATTGAACCAATAAATCATTATAAATCGTCAAAGCATCATCATAAACAGGTGTTGCAACTGCTCCACGAGCTAAAGCTTCTGAATAAGGTACATCACCATATAAATCAACTAGAATTTGAAAGTGAAATGATTTCATTATTGAGCCAATAGCTTTATAATGTCCATATTCTTCATCAAGATCTGCTAAAGCATGGTATTGTTTTAATGCAGTACCATAAGCATCTCTAAATAATTGATCGTAAAAAGTTGGTGTTACCAAATATTTGAATTCTTCATCGTACCATGAAAATCCATAAGTCTCACTCCAGTTATACATTAACATATTACCTAAGTGATTTGTTCTCCTACTTGAAGTATTGTAGCTCGCAGTATAATCTTGCGCTACTGGCAAAATAAGATCTGGTGATACAGTTGTTGGGTTATTTGGGTCATCATTGACATCCAAAAACTCATCGCACCCTGTAAACAGAAGTCCAGAAAGTATTATTAATAAAAAATATTTTTTCATATCTAAGTATGTTTTTTTAGAATTCTACATTTACGTTAAATCCAAACGATCTCGTTGGAGGTGATGTTAAGTAACCACCAATACCAATACCATTCGCTGCATCCGTTGATCTCGTATTTCTAAATTCAGGATCAGAGAATCTGTACTTCTGCTTTGGTAGAGAGGTCCATAAGTTTCTTGCTACAAAACCAACTGTTACTTTATTCACAAAATTAGTTTTATTCAAAAGACTCTTAGGGAAAGTATAATTTAACGCAAGCTCTCTAATTTTGAAAGCAGTTGCATCCTTCACGTAGTTTTCTTTAATTTGGTTGTAATGATCTTTCCAGAAAGACATTTCACCACCAGTAATTTGAGTATTTGTGTTTGCTTCATATACTCCAGGACTTACCTCAATAGATGAATTAGGCCATACGAAATCTTGTCTATTCGCTTGAACACTTTCCATAGATCTTCCAGTAAATTCCATAAGGTCTGAACCTTGTGAGTAATACACATAGTTAGCACGATAATCCATGGTAGCAGATAAAGTAAGTCCTTTATAGCTAACAGAAGTATTTAAACCTAAAATATACTCAGGAGTTGTTCTTCCCATGTTTTCGATTTCACCAACAATTGGGTCACCACTAACAGCATCTACAACAATTCTTCCTTGAGGATCTCTTGTGTAAGCAACTGCTTTCAACATTGGGAAAGTTTCACCAACTACAGCATAAGTACCGAATCCACCAGTATAAGATTCAATTGCAACCTCTTTAAGATCACCAACAATTTCTACAACTTCAGTGTCTGCTTTAGAAAAGTTAACATTCATATTCCAGCTAAAATCTCCAGCTTGAATAACTCTACCACCTAAACTAACTTCTACACCTGTACTCTTTAACTCACCAATATTTGTCAAGAAACCATAAGCACCTGAGGCAATAGATGGAGTTGTGTTCGTAATCAGATCAGTAGTTTTTGTAAAGAAGTAAGCAGCATCTAAATTAATTCGACCTTGAAGGAATGACATGTTCATACCAATCTCAGTACTATTTAATTTCTCTTTCTTAATACTTTCAGCAACTGCAGTGTTAGCAACGCGGAATCCATTTACTGTTCCGTAAGGAAATCCACCAGCTTGATAGAAACTTTCATTAATTTGATAAGCTCCTAAATCATTATAAACTGTAGAATTACTTAAAGTTACCTTAGCAGTTGAAAGGAATGAATTATCAGCTAAAGAAGGAATTGCTTCTGTTAACACGATAGATAAACCAGCAGCTGGGTAGAAATAACTTCTATCATCTTTTGCAAGTGTTGAAGTCACATCTTGTCTTCCTGTTAATGTTAAGAAAGCCCAATTTTTGTAACCGAAAGTAAGATCGGCAAACACACCAAATGTACGTTTACGAGACTCACTTACACCACCTTGAAGTTCACCTGTTCCATTAGAAACATCATAAAAATCAGGAATACTAAGATTGTTTGCAGTCAAGTAACTACTTCTATATCTGGTTGCATAAGTTGCAGAACCAACAATTGCTTTTAAGTTAATGTCTTCAGTTAAATCAAATTCACCTCTTAATAACATATCTAATGTATAAGATGTACTTTGAAATTCTGAATCAGTAACGTAAGAACCAACTGCTGAATGATAAGGCTGTGTAAACGAATCATAAGTTTGAGCCGCTCTCCAGTCTTTACCATCACCAAATGTACTGTTTACACCAGCGCGAACAGTAAAGTTCACTTTATCTGTGATGTCATAAGATGCACGTAAATTTGCATTTACTCTCTTTGTTCTATCACGATCTCTGTTTGTTCCAATTGCCCAGTAAGGATTCTGATAAAATGCATTAAAATATCTATCAGCGTGACCATAACTAAGTGGGTTATCCCAATCTTTGTATGTATCCAAAGGAATATTTGCAGGTGTATTTAATAGAAACCAGTAGAATGCTCTATCTTGGTCACCAATATTACTACCAACAACATCCTTATCATCAGACATAAAACTAGAATTCAATCCAATGTCTAATTTACCAATTTTCTTATTTGCATTTACACGAACTGTGTATTTTTCATATGAATCATCTGGCACAATACCTTTTGTATCTTGATGACCTACAGATAAGTAGAAACTACCAGTATCATCACCACCATTCATGTATACAGTATTCTGTAATGTAGTACCTGTATTGAAAAAATCTTTTAAGTTGTCCTTTACAGGAGCATAAGGAACTGCTTGGAATGTACCATCTCTAAATACAGGTCCAATCTGACGATCTTGACCGTCAAAACGTGGTCCCCAGTTAGTATTCTCAATGTTGTTATATACTCCATCCCATCCTGTACCATATTCAGTTTGGAAGTCAGGCATATAAGCAACAGATTCAAAAGTTGTAGAATTTTGAATACCTACGGTAAATTTAGAACTTTTTTTCCCTTTTTTGGTTACTACGATAATTGCACCATTGGCAGCACGAGAACCATAAAGAGCTGCAGCACTAGCACCCTTCAAAACGTTTACACTTTCTACATCATTTGGATTCAAATCATCAAAAGCACCAGTAGATGCAATAGAACCATCTATTACAATAAGAGCTTCATTATTCGCGGAAATTGAACGCAATCCTCTAAGTAAGATTTGACTTTCGGATTTCACACCATTATTTTGAATATTGATTTGTACACCAGCTACTTTACCAGTAAGAGCTGCAGCAACTGCAGTCTGCTGTCCAGCCATCAGCTCTTCGCTGTCCACCTTTTCAGTCTGATAAGTAACAGAACGCTTCTGGCGTTTGATACCAAAACCGGTTACAATAACTTCATCTACACCAATAGACTCAGTTTCCATTACAACATTTATTACAGATTTGTTTCCAACCGTAACTTCCTGTGTAATCATACCAACAAAACTATACATCAAAACATCCGATGCATCAGCTTGAAGTGAATAATTTCCATCAATATCAGTACTAGCACCAATAGTAGTACCCTTGATAATAACAGATACGCCGGGTATCCCCAGGCCATCCTCTGCACTTGTTACAGTACCGGAAATCTGCTTGCTTTGAGCATTTACTATTTGCGTTCCCATAAATATGAGAAGTACAAATAGTCCAATCATTTTTTTCATAAAAAAACTTTTTAGTTAGTAATTAAGTAAAGATGCAAAATGGTTAATGGTAATTCTAGACTCTAAAAATAGTATTTTTAATGCTTTTAACAAAAATTAACAGACTTTTAACACTTATTAAACTCATGATTTATGTCATATTTTACTTGTTTTTGAAATAAAAACAAGTTGTTTATGGATTTTTAATCATGGGGTATCGAAAACAATTGTGTAGTTAAAAATCAATCAAATACAAGCCTCTAAGTTTATTGATTTCATTATTGTTTTGGACAATTATTTATAACTGAAAAAAATAGTGTTTTTTTTTAGAAATAGTATTTAGATTTTAAATTCACTCCATATTTAGCCACTTGACTGAGTAAAAAGACCTTTTTTTAGCATTATATTATAATAAATAAGGGGTGAGATTGAAAAATACCATATATTATCTAACAACTTATTTTTTTATATCATTTACCATTCAATAGCTATTGATTTATTACATTTGGTAAAAAATTTAAACAACAATGAAAAGAATACTCTCTGAATTACAACCTACGGAAATTTGGAATCACTTTGAAGATATCTGTCAGGTTCCAAGGCCATCAAAAAAAGAAGATAAAATCATCGAATTCCTTATGGATTTCGGAAAAAAGCACAATCTAGATACTAAAAGAGATGAGATTGGCAATGTATTAATCAGTAAACCTGCTACACCGGGAAAAGAAAATATAAAAACTATAGTTCTGCAATCGCATATGGACATGGTATGTGAAAAAAATAGTGAAACGGATCATGATTTCGAGAAGGATCCTATTGTTCCCTGGATTGATAATGGTTGGGTTAAAGCCAAAGGCACGACCTTAGGTGCTGATGACGGCATAGGTATGGCCGCAGAAATGGCTCTACTAACTTCAACAGACATTGAACACGGACCTATTGAGTGCTTGTTTACGGTGGATGAAGAAACTGGACTCTCTGGAGCTTTTGCCTTACAGCCTGATTTCTTTAAAGGAAATATACTCCTAAACCTAGATTCGGAAGATGAAGGGGAACTATTTATTGGTTGTGCTGGAGGTATTGATACAATTGCCAGTATGGATTACAAACAAGAAGAAATTCCTAAAGACCACTTCCCTATTCGCATTGAAGTAAAAGGTCTTCTTGGAGGACACTCTGGTGATGAAATCAACAAAGGTCGTGGGAACTCCAATAAAATCCTAAATCGTTTTCTTTGGCAAATAAACAAAAAATACGACATTCGAATAGCAGATTTTAATGGTGGAAACCTAAGAAATGCAATACCTCGTGAAGCTTATGCCATAATTACCTTACCTTCTAAATTTAAAGAGAACGTAAGAGTAGATTTAAACATCTATGCAGCAGATATGGAAGAAGTATGGAGTGTAAGTGAGCCGAAACTTAAAATAAGTCTTGAATCTACAGATGTTCCAAAGTTCGTTATAGATAAAGAATGCTCTTCCAATTTTATGGATGCGATTTATGCCTGTCCACATGGTGTATTTGCAATGAGCTCAAAAATGCCTGGCATGGTTGAAACTTCAACAAATCTTGCATCTGTAAAATTTTCGGATGACAACAAGATCCTTATCACCACTTCACAAAGAAGTGATGTTGATAGTGAAAAGTACAATATTGCACAAATGGTTGGTATATCATTAACCATGGCCAATGCAAAAATAGAACATACAGATGGATACCCAGGATGGGCTCCTAATCCTAATTCTAAAATATTAGATGTGGCAGTTGACTCCTATAAAAATCTATTTGGAAAAGATCCTATTGTTCGTTCTATCCACGCAGGACTTGAATGTGGTTTATTTCTAGAAAAATATCCTAACATGGATATGATTTCTTTTGGTCCAACTTTAAGAGATGTGCATTCTCCTGATGAAAGAATTAATATTGAAACGGTTGATAAATTTTGGAAACATTTAATTGATGTGATCAAAAACATACCAAGTAATTAATATTTTCAATTGCATTTAAAAAGACGATTCTAATTTGAGTTGTCTTTTTTTTTGCACTGTAGCGATATCAACATTTAAAATCTCCTCCGTTTGATTTCCAACACATTTTTACTGAAATATTATACCACCTTAAATTAGGTTGATCAAAGCAAAACAATCATTCGTCAGGCAATACAGCTACTCCAAATTTTCCTAAATCAATACACGATAAATTCCTTTCTCAAATAGGATAAAAAGCGTATTTTTGTGAGCAATTTTTTAATACTTAAGCAGTGAGGGAAGAGGTTTACAATAATATCGAAGCATGGTTTGAAAACTATGTTGCTGGATTTGAAAGTGAGATTGAAGAAATTGGGACGAATATCGAATTGAAAAAGAATCATTCTTTCAGAGTTTCGGAATTGATCACTGAACTATCGGAAGAGTGGGAGCTTGATGAAGCAGATCTTATTTTAGCTAGAATAGCAGGACTGTTGCATGACCTTGGTCGCTTTGAACAGTTGATTAAATATGGAACTTTCTCTGATACAGAGCAAAACAATCACATACAGCTAGGAATTTCGACACTGGAAGAGAACAATCTGCTATCGGAATTGAGTGATGAAGAATCTAAAATTGTAATTGATAGCATTCAAAACCATAACGAAACTTTATTGCCAAAGTCTATTAGCCCAACTAGTCTTCCATTTGTTAAACTTGTTAGAGATGCTGATAAAATTGACATCCTTCACATTGTTGCGAACTACTACTCTAATAATAAGCAAGGGAGCAACAAAAGACTTGAAATGGAATTGAGTGATAAACATGATATTTCTAAAAAAGTATTTCAAAGTATCATTAATGAAAAAGTTGTTGACTATAAAGATGTAATGACCTTAAACGATCTTAAACTTCAACAAATGTCATTAATCTTTGATCTTAATTCCAAAAAAAGTTTCAAAATCATAAGTGAAAAGACCTACTTGAAGCAGATTTTTGAAACAATGCCTAAAAAAGATGAAGTCATTGACACCTACAGACAAATGAAAATCTTTTTAGAAAATCAATTATAGAAAAAAGCTTATCTAGAATCATTAAAAATAAAATTGCTTTGATTTGCTGTTTTAAATCGAATTATATATATATTTACAGCAGAAAATCATTAAAAGAAAAATAAGCAATGAGAGATATCGTTTGTAATTGTCAAATGGTTGACAGAAAATCTATAGATAAAGCAATTCACGAGAAGAATGCTACCACTATTGAAGAAATTCGCAGGTACACAGGAGCAAATACTGGTTGTGGAAAATGCATTAGCTACATTAATAGCATATTAGATACAGAAGTCCCAAAAGTGACACAAAAAATAGATAAAACACAAGCTAGTAAATTCAAGCTTTGGTAATATAAAGCTTCGGACATCCGAAGCTTTTTTTAGGCCTTCACTTTTCTTACCACATCAATCAATGTTCCATCCACCCATTTAATAGCAGCTACAATTTCATCCGATAACTGAATTGAATCCATTTTACCACAAATCATTTCAGCTTCTTCCTTCAGCTCATCAATTGTCTTTATTGGTAAATCTGTTTCTTTCATTTTCTCTAAAAGATCCTTTCGTAGTGGATTTATTGCAATTCCTCTTTCAGTAACAATTACATCAATTAATTCTCCGGGTCCACATAAAGTTGTAACGCGATCTCTTACAACTGGTATGCGATTTCGAAACAAGGGAATAGGTAAAATAACCGTCTTACTAAACAAACAATTTTGCCAACCACCAATACCGTGCAACAAATAGCCATCGGAGTGAGTAACTACATTTGCATTAAAATCGACATCAACTTCTGTCGCTCCAAGAATTGCAACATCTACCATACCTGCAAAATTTCCTTTGCCATGATAATTGTAACTTGTAAAAGGACTAGTCCACACGTGATTTGAGTTTTCTCTCATTGAACGTACGCCCTCTAAATCAAAAGTTTGTCCATCTAAAATATATTCTACAATCCCCTCCTCGAGCATTTGCACCAAGTATTTATTGCTACCTCCTCTTGCAAACCTTGCTTTCACACCCTTTCTCCTCATTATCTGAGCAAAATACTCCGCAATTGCCAATGATGTACCACCCGCTCCTGCTTGAAAAGAAAATCCTTCTGTTATAATTCCAACTTCATCACAAAATTTTGCCGTTAGCTCAGCAATAAACAAACGATCTGGGCTTTTTGTTATTTGAGTTGTACCTGAAACGATTCTTTCAGGAATACCGATCTGTTCTATTTCAACTGTATAATCAACAAAATTCCCCTGAATTTGCCAAGGAATACATGGAAACGGAATCATATTATCAGTAAGGACAATTACTTTATCAGCATATTGAGAATCGGCAAGAGCGAAACCTAATAAACCTGAGGCTGAATTTCCTCTTAAACCATTTGCATTACCAAATGAATCGGCACAAGCTGCTCCAATTATTGCAATATCAATGTTTACTTCACCATCTTGAATCGCCTGATAACGGCCTCCATGTGAGCGAAGAACTGCAACTCCATTCATTTTACCTTCAGAACAAAATCTTCCCAATGGACCATTCATACTTCCCTCTATTCGTGAAATGGTTCCATCTTCGAGGTACTTAATTAAATGCTGATGACATGGGAAAGATGCAGATGGAAACCAAACTAATCCTTTAACTCCCAATTCATGCGCAATATCAAATACCAAATTAGCAATTAGGTCACCATCCCGAAAATGATGATGCGTCGAAATCACCATACCGTCGGATAGTCCTGCTTTAATTAATGCTCCTTTTAAAGATTTCACTTGCTTGTTGCCATCGGAAGGAAAACTTACACTAGAAGATATAGATGCATTGTATTTTCTTCCATTTGGCATGTAATTCCCAACTCCCATAAACGGCATTACCTTCTCACCATTTATTTCAGTTGGCACAAATCTACCTATCGCATTTTCAACCATTCTATGCTTCATCACAATCCCTCCAATTTACACGTACCAATTTCATCTCAATAGCCAATTCAAGAATTTTAAGCTGCCTTTTTACGACAGGAGGATCAATCATCTTACTCCCGATTGAAACGACTGCAATTTTATTTCTTTCCGCTTCATCGAAAGCCAAAATGATTTTTTTAGCTTTTTCAATCTCCTTCTTGTCAGGAGCAAAATTTTCATGAATCACTGAAATCTGTCTTGGATGAATGCATCCCATTCCTTGAAAACCCAATTCCTTTGATCTTTTAACATTTAAAGCCAAAGCTTCCATGTCCGCAACATCTGAAAACACAGAATCTATAGGCTGAATATTCGCTGCATTACATGCATTTACAATGCGCATTCTTGCATATAGGGACTCTATAGCACCTTCAGATCTTTGTACTCCTATATCTGCGGTATAATCTTCCAATCCAATTGCCATTGCGGCTATATTTAATGATGACGAAGCAATTTCAAAGGCATTCTCAACCCCAAGAGCACTTTCAATAATTGGCATTAAATAAATATCATGCACAATCGCATGACGTTCTTTTAATCTTGCTATTTCTTTTTCGACAAGAAGAACGCCATCAACGGTTTCACATTTCGGAATTAAAATCAGATGAACATTGTGAGGAATCAGATAGGACAAATCTTCGACACCTCTTTGTCCTTGATTTATTCGAACCATTCTTTCTACGCCATAAAAGTTTTGTGAGCGTAAGGCATTTCGGACTAAAATTCGGGCTTCATCCTTTTTTTGGATTGATACTGAATCCTCTAAATCTAAAATAATTGCGTTGGGTTGATGAATACCAGCATTCAACATCATATAGGGCGTGTTACCCGGTAAATATAGGCGAGATAGTCTAAAATGTCGTTTCGTAGATTGATAATTATTTTCAGGGATAAGATCCAACAAAAAATCCTTGTCTGTTTGCATTATTGCTTTTACGGCAGCTTCTATTCTTGCCGCTAGAACATAGGGTAAGGCACCATTGTCATTTATTTCTACAAGGGCATTTTTAATATTGAAAAAAACCAAAACAGAACGACACAGTTGTTCTATGGATGAAGCATAAAAAACCTTCACTTTAGAATTTAAAACAAAATCAATTCCTTCTGCTTCTTTTATTTCAATCTTAACATGACAATCCCCTTTACTCTTCGAATTACTATTTCCTGCTTCACCTAGACGTTTTACAAGTTTCATAACCCAATATGTGTTAAATGAGAAATCTTAAAAATAAAAAAGAGAAGCAAGAACATCAATAATCAGCTCCTACCTCTCCTTTCATACCATTTTGCATCTTATTTACAATATATTAAATATAAGAATTTTGTTGAATAAAAAAAATATTTCAATCTCTGACAATTGGTTTAAAATAAAAAAGGGAGCCTAATAGGCTCCCTTTTAATATCTATATGATGTTTTTATTACATCAAGAAACTTAATAAAATACCAGCTCCTACTGCTGAACCAATTACTCCAGAAACATTTGGAGCCATTGCATGCATTAACAAGTGGTTTGTTGGATCATTTTCCAATCCCATAACCTGCACAACACGTGCACTATCAGGAACTGCAGAAACACCAGCCGCACCAATCATTGGATTAATAGGACGATCTTTTGGTGAAAAGATATTCATAATTTTCGCGAAGATAACACCTCCTGCAGTAGCAACAATAAATGATGCCGCTCCCAATCCGAAAATCAAGATTGAATCTTTTGTTAAGAATACATCTGCTTGAGTAGATGCACCAACAGTTACCCCTAACAGAATCGTAATTGTATTAATTAAAGCATTACTTGCCGTATCAGCTAATCTATTTGTAACTGTTGATTCTTTAAGTAGATTACCAAAGAACAACATACCCAATAGAGGCAAGGCTGTAGGTGAAATAAATGCTGTTAGTAACAGTCCAATAATAGGGAAAATAATTTTCTCAAGACGAGTTACCGCACGAGGTGGTTTCATCTTAATCTTTCTTTCCTTCTTAGTTGTTAACAAGTTAATAATTGGAGGCTGAATCACTGGAACTAATGCCATATAAGAATATGCAGCAATCGCAATAGGTCCAATTAGGTTTTTAACCGTTTCTCCATTTGCCATTACGTTCATTCCATTGGCAAGTTTTGAAGACAAGAAAATCGCAGTAGGACCATCTGCACCACCAATAATTCCAATCGCACCTGCTTCTGGAGGCGCAAAGCCTAACCAAAGCGCACCAAGGAAAGTAGCAAAAATACCGATCTGTGCTGCAGCACCCAAAATCATTAATCTTGGATTACTAATTAACGAAGAGAAATCGGTCATTGCACCAATACCAAGGAATATTAATGGAGGATACCAACCATTTACAACTCCTGAATATAGAATATTCAATACTGATCCTGGCTCGTAAATACCTAATTTTAAGTTAAAATCAACAGCTTGAAACATTGGAATATTTCCAATAATTACACCTGTTCCAATTGGTATTAACAATAGAGGTTCATAGTCATATTTAATAGCTAAGAAGATAAAGACTAACCCTATTAAAACCATTAACAAGTGACCAGCGGTAACGTTTGCAAAGCCTGTGAATTCATAAAAATTCTTCAAGCCTACAACCGCACTTGAATTATTTTCACAATTAAGTAAAGGGTTAGCGAACTTAAGCATATCACCATCAACCTTGGCTATACGTGTACCAAGATTAAGTACTTCTTTAGTTGTACTGTAAGCGTTTGATCCAGAATTTGGATCACTATTTTTAAATAGATGAGTTACAGTCTTAGGCTTAAATATAATAATTACATTTTCACCTTCGGTTTTCCAACTCCCACTAAAACGTTGTTTAACCGAGTCCATAATAAAAGTATGATCTCCTTTAAACTCAAATGTCTTATAACGTTTTACTGTTTTATCAGATATTCCAATTGGGTTAGGTACATAACCATCTTCATGATTTACCCATTTCCCAGTTGTTAGTTTTGCTGCGGTATCCGATGAATCTTGGGCGATGGCGCTAAAAGCAAGCCCCATCAACAAGATCATAGAGAATACCATTGAATAAAGTTTTCTCATTATATAGTTTTTCCCTTTTGTATGAAATTACGCTATTTCAACAAGTACGTCATCCTGAAGAACGCTATCGCCAACTGCAACCTTAATAGCTTTAACTGTTCCTCCTTTTTCTGCGAGTACATTATTTTCCATTTTCATTGCCTCCATCACCAAAAGAGTATCTCCTGGGTTGATAGAATCACCAACTGCAATGTTAATTTTAATAATACTACCTGGAAGTGGTGCTTTTACAGTAGCTGCTCCAGCTCCACCTTTTTTAATACTTCCTTCACCTGGCTTGTTTACAACCGCTTTGCGAACTAATCTAGGAGTTTTAGATGCTTTTTCTTCAATATGAACATCAACATCATAACTCGTTCCGTTCACTTCAATTTTGGCATTCGAACCTTGAAGATCTTTGATCTCAACGTCGTATTCTTGCCCTCTTATCGTAAATTTGAACTTCTTCATTTTAATTATCTTGGTTGATTCATTACTCCATAGATCTTAGAACTCCATGGTGAATAATTCTTAGTAACTTTTTTAATTGTGATGATATTACTTTCCTCATCGTGAATTTGGTCAAAGTGCAAATGTAAAGCCATAGCAATAGCTGCATTAACACCACCTTCGATGTTCAAATCATCAACATCAGCGCAAGGCTTACCCTCTCTTACAAGCTTCTTTCTCAAGTTTAGTTGTAATAATTTAGGTAAATTGATAAAAACAATAACCAGTAGTACCAATGCAACAAATACAATTGAGTAACCTACGATAGCAACTGTCCATCCACCCTGACTTCCTATAGATAAAATATTCATTAACATAGAACGATTTTTTACAATGGAATATTAGAATGTTTCTTTGGTGGATTCACTTGCTTCTTAGTCTGTAAAGACTGGAATGCGCGAATCACTCTGAAACGAGTATTACGTGGCTCAATTACATCATCGATATAACCATATGATGCTGCATTGTAAGGATTAGCAAATGCTTCGTTGTACTCAATTTCAGTATCTGTAATAAACTTCGCTTTATCAGCATCGCCCATTTCAGCCATTTTTCTTCCGTGAAGTACTTCAATTGCACCTTTTGCTCCCATAACAGCAATTTCTGCTGAAGGCCATGCATAATTTAAATCACCACGAAGTTGCTTACAAGACATTACATCATGAGCACCACCGTAAGATTTCCTTAGAGTAATAGTTACTTTTGGCACAGTAGCCTCTCCATAAGCAAACATTAATTTTGCTCCATGAGTAATGATACCACCAAATTCTTGACTTGATCCAGGAAGGAATCCAGGAACGTCAACCAATGTTAAAATAGGAATATTAAAACAGTCACAGAAACGGATAAATCGAGCCGCCTTTCTTGAAGATTCAATATCTAGAACCCCAGCAAGGAAACTAGGCTGATTTGCAACAACACCTACTGACATTCCACCCATACGAGTAAAACCTACAATAATGTTCTTAGCATAGTGACGGTGAACTTCTAAAAATTCAGCATCATCAGCAATTGTATAGATAATATCCTTCATGTCATAAGGCATGTTAGGATTTGCTGGAATGATTTCGTTTAAGATATCATCCATTCTATCGATTGGATCTGCACACTCTATAATTGGAGCCTCTTCAAGATTGTTAGAAGGCATATAAGAAAGAAGCTTACGAATAATCATGATACCTTCTTCTTCATCTTCCAACATAAAGTGAGATACACCTGATTTAGAAGCATGCATTTTAGCTCCACCTAAATCTTCAACTGAAATATCTTCACCAGTTACAGTCTTTACTACTTTAGGACCAGTAACGAACATGTATGACTTTTCTTCTGTCATCATGATAAAGTCAGTTAAAGCAGGAGAATAAACTGCTCCACCAGCACAAGGACCGAAAATTGCAGAAATCTGAGGAATAACTCCAGATGCCATAATGTTTCTTTGGAAAATCTCAGCATAACCAGCAAGAGCTGTTACACCCTCCTGAATACGAGCTCCACCTGAATCATTCAATCCAATACAAGGTGCACCCATAGTCATTGCCATATCCATTACTTTGCAAATCTTTTGTGCAAAAGTTTCAGACAATGATCCTCCAAAAACTGTAAAATCTTGTGAGAATACGAAAACTAATCTTCCGTCGATTGTACCTTGACCTGTAACAACCCCATCCCCTAAGAATTTTGTCTTCTCCATTCCGAAGTTAGTACAACGGTGAGATACAAACATGTCAAATTCCTCGAAACTTCCTTCATCAAGAAGCATATCGATTCTTTCGCGAGCTGTGTATTTGCCTTTCTTGTGTTGAGATGCGATTCTTTTCTCACCTCCACCAAGCTTAGCCTCTGCTCTTAAATCAATTAACTTTTTAATTTTATCCTGACTAGCCATAACTTATTGAGTTATTATATAATTATTGAGTTTTCTTATTTATTGCCACAAATCTCAGTCAAGACTCTCTGAGTTGATTTTGGATGTAAAAATCCAATCTTCAATCCTTCAGCTCCGTTACGAGGAGTTTTATCGATAACCTGACAACCTGCTTCTTGAACATCGTTTAATGCTTCCTGAACATCTTCAACAGCAAATGCCATGTGATGCATTCCGCCACCTGTTTTAGCTACAAATTTCCCGATAGGACCTTCTGGATCTGTAGACTCTAACAATTCAATCTTAGTATCCCCAACCTTAAAAAAAGCTGTTTTTACTTTCTGGTCCACGACCTCTTCAACTGCATAGCATTCCAACCCTAATACTTTTTCGTAAAATGGAATTGCTTCTTCTAAACTTTTTACTGCGATACCGATATGTTCAATATGTGATGGTTTCATAATAGATATGTTTTATTTTAAATTAATAGATTACAAAAATATTGAATAGAAATACGTCAATCAATGATCTTTAACATTATAAAAGTTGTTTCTCAACATGTACAAGAAAAGAGGAAGATCTCACTTTCTTTCTATAAATCAAACAAATAGCCTTCTAAATAAGACTTCAATCTATTAATTTAGAATTGAATTCTTCGAAAACCTTTGCATAACTTTTTCTAACCCGACAAACCTCTTGATTAACGAACCCAAAGGAAATCGCTTTTCCAATAAAACAGAAATATTTTTTGCTATTCCTCAACATGTTTTTGACAATTATTTTTCATTTCTCAAAATTGAAAAATCAAGACAATTTAAGCCATTAGCTTTCGGCAATTCATAATATTCCTTAAGAATCAATAAAGCATTCTTGCTTGATGTGAAAAATTACCTCCTTCCTTATCCTTTTTTATCTTATTCTATAAAGTCTTTTACTTATATTTGCAATCTGAAACGAGTTTCAACCATTTTTTATAAATTCTTAAGTAGATTCTAAGATGATACTATTCTTCAAAAAAGACGAAGTACACTTTGTTGTTCAATCAACTAACCAATTAAATGGACTGGATTATGACAAGCTTTCCTGGTTATTTGGAAATGCAACTAAAATTCAGGAAGACAAGTTAGTTGGTTTTTTTATTGGCCCAAGAAAAGAAATGATTACTCCTTGGAGTACCAATGCAGCCGAGATAACCCAAAATATGGGAATCTCAGGAATTATCCGAATTGAAGAATTTCATTTGGTAGAAAGTGAAAAAGCTGAGTATGATCCAATGCTACAAGCTTTTTATAAAAAATTAGATCAAGATATTTTTACAATTGAAAAACAACCTGAACCAATTGTAAATATTGAAAATATTGCTGAATACAACCAACAAGAAGGTTTAGCTCTTAGCGCGGATGAAATCACCTATTTAGATGGCGTTGCTAAAAAAATAGGACGAAAATTAACCGATTCTGAAGTTTTTGGTTTTTCACAAGTGAATTCAGAGCATTGTCGCCATAAAATATTTAATGGTGCCTTTGTTATAGATGGAGAAGAAAAAGAATCTTCTTTATTTCAACTAATCAAGAAAACTTCAAAAGAAAATCACAATAGAATTGTATCAGCTTACAAAGATAATTGTGCCTTTTTAGAAGGACCTAAAATGGAACAGTTTGCTCCAGTCACTCACGACAAAGCTGATTACTTTCAAACCAAAGATATCAATACCGTAATCTCGCTTAAAGCGGAAACACATAACTTCCCTACAACAGTTGAACCATTTAATGGTGCAGCAACCGGAACAGGTGGAGAGATTAGAGATCGTATTGCTGGTGGTAAAGCTTCAGTTCCAATGGCTGGAACTGCCGTTTATATGACTTCTTACCCTAGACTTGAAGCTTCTCGCACATGGGAAAATGCAACTGAGGCCAGAAAATGGTTGTATCAATCACCAGAAGAAATTCTTATTAAGGCTTCAAATGGAGCAAGTGACTTTGGAAATAAATTTGGACAACCACTTATTTGTGGATCTGTTCTTACTTTCGAACACTTCGAAAACAATAAAAAATATGGTTACGATAAAGTGATCATGCAAGCTGGAGGTATCGGGTATGGTCGTTTAGAGCAAGCTCAAAAAGATGTTCCGGAAAAAGGAGATAAAGTTATCCTTTTAGGAGGAGACAATTATAGAATTGGAATGGGTGGTGGAGCTGTTTCATCTGTAGCAACAGGTGAGTTCACAAACTCCATCGAACTAAACGCTGTTCAACGTTCTAATCCAGAAATGCAAAAAAGAGTTTGCAATGCGATTAGAGCAATGGCTGAATTAGACGAAAATCCAATCGTATCAATTCATGATCATGGTGCAGGTGGTCACTTGAACTGTCTTTCTGAATTGGTTGAAGAAACTGGCGGAAAGATTGACTTGAATGCACTTCCTGTTGGAGATCCAACATTATCAGCAAAAGAAATTGTTGGTAACGAATCTCAAGAAAGAATGGGATTGGTTATTAAAGAAAAGGATGCTGAGTTATTAACTCGTATTGCAGATAGAGAAAGAGCCCCTATTTACCAAGTTGGAGAAACAACTGATGATATGCGTTTTACTTTTGAGGATAAGAAAACTGGACAAAACCCTATTGATCTTGGATTATCTGAAATGTTTGGTAAACCTCCAAAAACGGTTTTAACAGACAACACTTTAAATGAAAAATTTGAAGCTGTTGAATACGATACTAATAAAATAGAGGAATACATTGAAAATGTTCTTCAAATAGAAGCTGTTGCTTGTAAAGACTGGTTAACAAACAAAGTTGACCGTTCGGTAACTGGAAAAATTGCGATGCAACAATGTGCTGGTCCTCTTCAATTACCATTGAATAATTTAGGTGCTGTTGCGATTGATTTTCAAGGAGAAAAAGGAATTGCAACTTCTATTGGACACACTCCTATTGCTGCTTTGGTTGATTCTGCAAACGGATCTCGCTTATCAATTGCTGAATCCTTAACCAATATGGTTTGGGCTCCAATTGAGCAAGGCCTAAAAGGTGTTTCATTATCTGCAAACTGGATGTGGCCTTGTAAAAACCCTGGTGAAGATGCTCGTTTGTATCAAGCAGTTCAATCGATTAGTGATTTTGCTATCGAACTAGGAATCAATATTCCTACAGGAAAAGATTCTCTTTCCATGACTCAAAAATATGGAAAAGACGATGTTGTTTATTCTCCTGGCACAGTTATCATTTCTACTGTTGGTGAGATTATCGACATCAATAAAATGATTTCTCCAGTTCTTAAGGACGAAGCTGATTCGAAATTAATCTATTTGGATTTCTCTAAAGATGAATTTCAATTAGGTGGAAGTAGTTTTGCTCAAATCGTTAACAAGTTAGGAACTCAAACTCCAGATGTTAAAGATTCAAAATACTTTGCGAATGCATTTACAACACTTCAGCAATTAATTTTAGATGAAAAAGTATTAGCCGGACACGATATTTCTGCTGGTGGTATGATTACTGCTTTATTAGAAATGTGTTTTGCAGATAATAGACTTGGTGCTAAAATCAACTTAAACTCAATTAAGGAATCTGATTTAGTTAAGCTATTGTTTAGCGAAAATCCAGGAGTACTTATTCAGGTAAAAGATATTGATACAGTTTCTTCTGTATTAACAGAAAAAGGACTTGACTTCCATATTATCGGTTCATTAGCCGAAGCTGGCAAAATGACCATCACTAAAGAAGACAAGATTCTTGATCTTGACATCGCTTCTTTACGTGATTTATGGTTTAAGACTTCTTACTTATTAGATAGAAATCAATCGGGTAATGATTTGGCTTTAGAAAGATTTAAATCTTATAAAGAAAATGCTCTTGAATTTAGTTTCCCTGCAGATTTTACAGGAAAATTTGAGCAGTACGGAATCAATCCTAAGCGTAAAGAAAAATCGGGAGCGAAAGCTGCAATTATCCGTGAAAAAGGGGTAAATGGTGATCGTGAGATGGCTTGGATGATGCACTTAGCAGGAATGGATGTAAAAGATGTTCACATGACAGATTTAATTTCTGGTCGAGAAGATCTTTCAGATGTAAACATGATTGTTTTTGTAGGTGGTTTCTCTAACTCTGATGTTTTAGGTTCGGCTAAAGGTTGGGCTGGAGCATTCCTTTATAATGAGAAAGCGAAAAAAGCACTTGATAATTTCTACGCAAGAAAAGACACTTTAAGTCTTGGTGTTTGTAATGGTTGTCAGTTAATCTCAGAATTAGGCTTAATTTATCCTGATCACGAAAAGCATCCAAAATTATTGCACAACGAATCTCATAAGTTTGAATCCGGATTTGTGAGCGTAGGCGTTCAAGAAAATGATTCAGTTATGCTTTCCACTTTAGCAGGAAGCAAATTGGGTATTTGGGTAGCACACGGGGAAGGTAAATTTGAATTGCCTTACGGCGAAGACAAGTATCAAATTCCAATGAAATACAATATCGACCAATATCCAGCGAATCCAAACGGTTCTCCATTTGCTACAGCGGCAATTTCATCGAAAGATGGTCGCCATTTAGCAATGATGCCTCACTTGGAGAGAGCAACTTATCCATGGAATTGGGCTCATTACAGTGAAGATCGTATTGACGATGAAGTTTCACCTTGGATTGAAGCATTTGTTAATGCTAAAAATTGGATCTTGGAACACAAAAAATAAGATCAACTACTTATATATAGAATACCTCCTTTTTCAAGGGGGTATTTTTTTTGTCCCCATTAAGTTAGCTGATACGATTCCCAATACCTTGTGAAAGATCTTTCGCAACCCATCAGACAAATTAGAAATAAAAAAACCTCAGATGACTAGCACCTGAGGTTTTTATATCGATTAAGAACTTTCTATCAGATAGAAATCTTTATTCTTATTTAATTACTTGAATTTTACTTGACATTACTTTATCATCCAATGTTACACGAACGATATAAAGTCCTGCCTCCAAGGATCCAAATTGAATCGTATTGGTTCCTGCATTGCGATCTTTTTTCACAAATACTGTTCTTCCACTTAAATCGAGAATTTCCAATGAATAATTCTGCGATAAATTCCCAAGTTGAAGGTTGAACTCATCTCTACATGGATTAGGATAAATCTTCATCTGATCTACTTCCTGATTAATCGTTTCGACATCAGTGATAATCATTTCCACTTCTTTTGTATTCGATTGGAATGGAGAATCAAACATGTAACCAATAATATAAACACTATAAACACCAGCATCTTTAGCATATATTTCATAATAAGCTGTGCCTACTGCAGGACTGTTTACCGTCTTGAATATTTCGTCGTTAACATAGATTTCAAACTTATCGAATAGAACAGGAATCTCTACTCCAAGATTTAATCTATACTCCGCAATAACTTCTAATAAACTAACTGTTGGAATTTTATCCTCTACTACTACTTCTTCCTCGTTCGATTTAAAAGGCTCATCACTAATATAACCAATTACGTAAGATTTGTAAGTTCCAGCTTGATCAACAGTAATAGGGAAAGTTTGCTCTCCTTTTTCAGGAGTATCAATAGTTTGGTGTACAACTCCATTTAGGTAAATTTCCAATTTATCGTAATCAACTTTTACATCAATATTAAGGTTAATGATTTTATCCTGAACCTCTTTGTACTCTGAAATTTCTGGAATACGATCAATATCTGGAATATCTACACTCCAAACACCTCTACCGTGAGTTGCTATAACAACCTGCTTACCTACAATTTGCATATCATAAACAGAAACTGGAGGAAAGTTACTTTCCAAAGCATGCCATGAAACGCCATCATCAGTCGATTCAAATATTCCAATCTCAGTACCAGCCCACAGTGTTTTTGTATCACTAGGCATTACAATCATACAATGAGTTACAACATCTGGAAAACCATTCGTACTCACCTCACCTGTTCCAAATCCTGAAATATCTTCCCAGTTTTGACCAAGATCTGTAGTTCTTAATATTTTAGGTGAATTACTGTTAGAAAATAGTAAATAAGCTGTTGATGCTTGCGTTGGATGAGTTGAGATTCCACTAATATAAGCTCTCATATCCTTATCTGCATATTCATTTACTGCAGTATAAGTTTCACCTTCATCTTGTGAAACGTGGATCTTAAAATCTCCATCATTTACCATTCCTGCTCCGGCCCATACAATGTTAGCATCTGCTAGAGATACCTCTACATTATGCTGGCTATTAACTCCTCCCCAAAAGGATTCAATTGCTTTAAGTGTCCAGTTAGCTCCAAAATCAGTAGATTTATAAACCCCTTCTTTCGCTACCGCAAAAACAACATCTGGATTCCATTTAGAGGCTGATAACTTGGTAACAAAAGGACCATCGTCTTCAGTGATTCCTTGAACGCCTCCCCAAGTATCTCCACCATTAGTTGATCTGTAAATGGCATTATAATAAATACTACCCAAAAGCTTTTTAGAGTCTCTTCTATGCCATAAACATTCGAAGCCATCTCCTCCTAATCTAAAGAAGTAATTAGAGGTTGATGAAGCATCTTCCGCTGCAGCAGACTGCCATGTTCCGTTATCCTGCATTCCACCAATGTACTCGTTGGCATCAGGATTTTTAGCCACACCATAAAATTGAGTGGTAATGTAATTGTTCGGTTTTTGTGTAAATGTCACACCATTGTTTTCCGAAACACCTATTCCACCATCATTTCCATTAACAACCCAAAAATTACCATCTTCAAATGGAATAATTGTGATGTTGTGATGATCGGGGTGCAAGCCAGGAATCTTGGTGTCACCAAATCCAGCTCCTTGATCATATCTATTTGCGCCACCATTATTGCCATAAGCATCAGCAACACTTGTTTTTTCACCATCATATACTTCTACAGCTCCATATTCTACCACTACTTTTGAAGTAGGAAGGTTCGCCGCATCCCAAGTTGCACCTGCAGTTAACTCTGGCCAAATCATATAAAGTGCTTTGTTTAAATGTCCTCCAGCAACAGCAATACTTGCACTTGCCACATCAGCACTATAATCTATAGCATTAATAAAGATGTATTCTCGTCCCAAATCTCCATATGCATCACTTTCACCATCACGTGTATAAAGGTTAAATACTCCATCATTTTCCTGATCACGGAATGAAACCATTAGCTGTTTGTTATTGGTAATATCCCAAACTTGAAAAGGAACCTCAACATAATCTACATAAGTATATTCAGCTGCAGGAACTCCTGATGTTTTTTGATCAGGAATAGTAAAACGATGTGCTTTTTGAGTTAATCCAGCACCAAATCGGATTTCAACTGAAGTCCAATCGGTCGAAAGAACATTAGAACCTTCCTCAGTACTTAGACCACCATTTAAATGGCTTCCTCCGAAACTAACGAAAGAAAGAAAATCAGTATCTACAGTGTAGGCCGCTTTTACAGCAGAAGACTTTTCTGTGGCTGTTTTATTAAATGCTAGTTTCCACATATCTACACCAGCTACGAATACCACACTGTCTATAAATGGGTGCGCTTCAAGTGTATTGTCATATCCTCCTTGTCCACCAAGAAAATTCTGAGCATCATCAAACTTAGCCCAATTGTTTGCATTGTCCATTGAAAAGAATACCTCTGATACTTCATCAGAAATATCGATACTGGTATAAACAAAATTTCTATTTACAGGAGATACAGCAACTTCATAACGAGATCCTGTTGATAATCCCTTAGAGAAAACTTCCCAATTATCACCACCATCTACAGTTCGAAGAATTCCTTTTCTATTTTCCCCAGCAAAAATGGTATCTCTTGCTGTAGGATAAGCTGCTAAATCTTCCACTCCACTAACACTCTCATAAACTTGTGCCCAATCTGTGCCTCCATTAATCGTTTTAAATATTCCAGCTTCCGTAGCTGCTATTACGATTTCCGCGTTAATTGGATTTACAAAAAGACGATTCACATAACCGAATTTTTTATCTGTTGAAGTACTACTCAATTGGCTCCAACTTAATCCTCGATCAAGCGACTTCCATATCCCATTTCCGAGATTCTGAGCACTTCCTGGAAAACTTTCTCCAGTACCAGCGTAAATAATATCATGATTAGAACTTGCCATGGCTAAAGCATTTACCGATAAATTGGTCAAATCATCAGATAGATTTGTCCAGTTTTCAGCACCATCTGTTGTTCTCCAAATTCCTCCGGTAGCACTACCTGCAATCCAAGTAGTTTTGTTGACATCATCAGGATCAATAAGAATGGCTCTAGTACGACCTCCAACATTAGCAGGTCCGCGTTGAATAAATTCTAGGCCTGCTTTTACACTTTTCAGTTTAGAACTATTTCCGCGAGCTTTCTGCAACTCTAATGTTTTATAGTTCATTTGGTAACCAGATTCATTTTCACCAATCCTGGTTGTAATATCTTTAAAGTACTTACTGTACATGTCAGGCTTATTGGCTTTACTGTAGCCCACTTTTCTTTTCTCCTTTTTTTCTTGATACTGCTTTTGCCAAAATTCCTTAGGAGTAAATTCATTACTGGAAAATTGCTTTTCCGAATGTTGCGTGTAATTACTAATAAGAATTCCCGACAAGGTCAGGAGTCCGACAATTAGTAAGATGTGTTTTGTTTTCATAAATATAATAATTAGCTGGTTGTGATTTTCTATTTTGTTTTAGTTGAGGTCAAGCTTTTTTTTGATTTAAGATCAAAAATATAAGATGACTTCCCCGTATCGGTAGGATTAGTAATATATCCTTTCTGTTTGGTAATCAGAAGTTGTGTGTTGTTGTGCCAAGATATTTTAACATTAGCTATTTTTTCCATGTATATAATTTTTTCCTCTTCAATATTATATACTAAAAACTCGACCAATTGGTTAGGATTAAGATTTGGCTCTGCAATAATCTTTTCACACAATACGCAACTCTTATCCGCATTCAATCTATAGTCTATACTTTTTCCCATTTTTTTTTCTGCGACTTGCTGATAGGTCATTTTTTGGGTATTTACCTCTTCCTTATTCATTTTTTTATTTGCCACACATCCAAATAAAAAGAATAACAAGAATAACTGTAGTGTAATTTTTTTAAGGAACATAGTATTTAGCTATTACATTGGTTATATTACTTATGATTCAATACAATATTAAACTCAATTCTTAAGCTGAATTAAATTTAAAAGCTAATAAATATAATGACATTAAATGACATTAAAAATTGTTTTATTTTGGAGAATACATAGAAGCCCATATCCCAGTCAACAAAAGAGACACATAGAGACTTAATTATCAAGAATATTACCATTACAAAAACAATAAATCCATAAGAGTTATTTAATATTTTTTAAACAGATAAATATTAAGCATAAATACATTGTTTGTAAATAATGAATGTTACGATTTGCAATTATTGAAGTCGCATCCAAAAAATAATCCTTGCTTGATGTACTGATGTTCAATTAACAAATTTTCGCTGCTGAACTGTCGTTTCTATTTCAATTCCATAGAATAAAAAATAAGTAGAACCTTTAAAAACAAAAAAACCGAAATCCCAGAATGAGATTTCGGTTTTTCTTTTTCAAATACGTCTATCAACTTCTTAATTGATCAATTAAATTATCTTCATCATCAAATTTACCATCTGAAAAATTTATTGCCGTTTCAACAATTGCCAAATGTGAATATGCTTGAGGAAAATTTCCCAACATTCTTTTGGTTGCAAAATCGATATCTTCGGCAAACAGTCCAAGGTGATTAGAATAACTTAATAATTTGTCGAACTTCTCCTTAGCTTCTTTCTTCTTCCCTATTTTATACAGACTGTTAATCATCCAAAACGAACAAATGGTAAATGCCGATTTTGGCGTTCCAAAATCATCTTGATTCTTATATCTATACATCAGCCCATCGTGTTCCAATTCTTTTTGAATGGTAAGCACAGTAGATTTATATTTCGGATCTTTAGCAGCAATAAAGCCATAACTTTCCATTAATAATACAGAAGCATCCATATCTTCTGATCCATAGGTTTGCGTAAAGGCCTGCTTCTTTTCATTCCAAGCTTTCTTCAAGATATCATCCTTAACAGAATGTCTCAACACAGTCCATTTTCCCACATAATAATCACGTTCCAATAAAGCTGCAATTTTAACTGCACGATCGAATGCTACCCAACACATCACCTTACTAAAGGTAAAATGTAGGCTTCTACCACGAATTTCCCATATTCCTCTGTCCGGTTTCTTCCAATTGTCCTCAACCACTTTTACAATACTTCTTACAATTGTCCAAAGCTCTTCACTATGATCCAATGAATTTTCAAACATCTCGAAATGCTGATGAATCAAGTCAAGCAGAATACCGTAAATGTCATTTTGCTTTTGTTTATATGCAGCATTACCCACACGAACTGGTTTAGAGCCTTCATATCCTTCCAAGTGGTCCAATTCATATTCGGTTAGTCTTTTCTCACCATTGATACCGTACATGATTTGGATTTTTTCATTTTTCTCAGGAATAATATCCATAATGAACTTCAGATATCTCTTGGCAACATTGTAATGTCCTAACTGAGTCAAAATCTTAACAACCATTGAACCATCACGAATCCAACAAAAACGATAATCCCAATTTCGGACCTCTCCTATTGTTTCTGGTAATGATGTAGTAAGAGCAGCCAACACCGCACCACTTTTCTGATAACTTAATAGTTTCAAAACCAAAGCGCTTCGAATAGCTTCTTCTTTATATAAAGGAAGTTCCTTTGTCTTTTCACTCCAATTTAACCAGTAAGTTTTCGTTCTTTGCAGCTTTAAATAAGTACGGTCAAGGTTTTGCTCTAATAACTTTTGATTATAGCTTATCTGACAAAATTCATCTTTCTCTAACTGAATGATTTCTTCGTTTAAAATATCCGTTTTTCTAAAACTAGAATACAGATACAAAGAATCGTAATTACCTGAAGTAGTATATGACTTAATAAATTCTTCTCTGGAAACTTTACTTTTCGTTTCGTTTTTCGCATAATCCAATTGAGGATCGTACTTAATTCTAAAACTTGGTTTTCCATACACTAAACGAAAATAACGAATCACATCTGGCGGTGAATAGTAATCATTTTTTTCAGTTAGATATCTTGGCATAAAATCCAAAACTTCAAACACACCATCGATACACTCAAAACGTGTAATTAAAATATTTGTATTTTTTCGATATTCCTGTTTAACATCCGTCAGATTTTCTGGCAGAATTTCAAAACTACCTCCCTTATTCTTATCCAACAACTTAGCAAAGGCAGAAGACGAATCAAACTGGGGTAAACACACCCAATCCAGAGAACCTTTTTCAGATATCAATGCCGCACTTCTACAGTTTCCTACTATCCCGTAATTTAAATTCTTCATAAAAAAATGCTAATTTAGAGCTTAACCATAAAAACTATACGGAAAATAGAGTTTTTTCACGACAATATATAGTTTTTCGAACCAAAATTAAACAGACATTTTATGAACAGAATTCACATTGTTTCCAACAGACTCCCTGTTAGTATTAACGTAGAAAATGATAACATTGAACTAACTCCCAGTGTAGGCGGTTTGGCTACAGGTATGAGATCCGTATATAAGGAGTACAATGGGAAGTGGATTGGTTGGCCTGGCTTAGCAAGCGATGACTTGGATGAAGACTTAACCAACCGAATTGAAGATAAGCTAGTTGAAGAAGATTGTGTTTCTGTTCACCTATCCAAAGAAGAAATAGATTTGTACTATGACGGTTTCAGTAATCGAGCAATTTGGCCCTTGTTTCATTACTTTGCTCAATATATAGATTACGATCCAGAATTATGGGATGCCTTTGTAAGTGTAAACCAAAAATTTGCTGATAAAGCACTAGAAACCATTGAAGAAGGTGATACAATTTGGATTCATGATTATCAATTATTGCTAGTGCCAGAGATGATTAAATCGAAAAAACCAGGTGTGACCGTTGGCTTTTTCCTTCATATTCCCTTTCCTTCGTTCGAAGTTTTCCGCATTTTACCTTGGAGAAAAGAACTGATACAAGGAATGTTAGGCGCCGATTTAATTGGTTTCCATACCTTCGATTACCAACGTCACTTCTTTAGTAGTGTTAGGCGATTAATGGGCTATGAAATATCGTTTAATCAAATTCATATTGAAGATAGAATCATTATTGTAGATTCATTCCCAATGGGAATTGACTACAATAAGTTTAGAGATGCAGCAACTCAGACATTCCAAAAACCATTACAAGAAAAATCAAAATTGCATAGAGAACTAGAAAAGTACTTTTTAGTTTCTCCTGATCGAAAATTAATTCTTTCGATTGATCGATTGGATTATTCCAAAGGAATTCCGAACCGTTTACGTGCTTTCTCAAAATTTTTGGAAGAATACCCTGAGTTTATAGGAAAAGTCACCCTAATTATGCTTGCTGTTCCATCAAGAGGGACCGTAGAACATTATATCAATTTAAAGAAAGAGGTTGATGAATTAGTTGGTAATGTGAATGGAAAATTTGGTAGCATCAATTATACGCCAGTTTGGTATTTTTACCGTTCTCTACCTTTCGAAAATCTAATTGAGCTTTACAGTTCATGTGATGTTGCATTGGTAACTCCTGTTAGAGATGGTATGAACCTTGTGGCCAAAGAATATGTTGCATCCAGAACCAATCGTACTGGAGTAATTATATTGAGTGAAATGGCTGGTGTTTCAAAAGAAATGGGTGAAGCAATCATGATTAACCCAAATAACATTAAAGAAATTGCAGACGCAATTAATCAAGCTTTAACAATGCCACTTGACGAGCAGCGTGAAAGAATGATATATCTGCAAGACAGAATAAAGCGTTACGATGTATTCAAATGGTCGAGTGAATTTGTTAAGTCATTGGCTAAAGTTGAAAAAATTCAAAGCTCATTCTATGCTAAAAAAATCAATAGTAAGATCATGGATAAGCTAAACGAGACCTATAAATCAGCTGAGAAAAGATCTATTTTTCTTGACTACGATGGTACGCTTACTGGCTTTAAGAAAAATCCTAATGATGCGAAACCTGATGAAGAACTTCATCAAATACTATACAAGCTTGAAGCAGATCCAAGAAATATCGTTACCATTATTAGTGGTAGAGATAGAGAGAGTCTTGAGACTTGGTTCGAAGGTCATAAAATTAACTTGATTGTAGAACATGGTGTTTGGATTAAAAAATATCAGAAAGAATGGAAAATGTTATCCAATACAACGGATGCATGGAAACCTAGTATTAGGCCTACATTAGAAACATTTGTAGATCGAACTCCTGGTTCATTTATCGAAGAAAAGAACTATTCTTTAGTATGGCATTTCCGCAAATCCGAACCAGAACAAGGTGAATTGCGTGCAAATGAGCTAAAAGATGAATTAACCACTATGATTGCCAATCACAATTTGGAAATATTAGAAGGAAACAAGGTAATTGAAGTAAAAAGTGGTGGCATCAATAAAGGAGTGGCCTCAATGCAATTTCTTCAAAATCAGAATTTTGATTTCATCATTGCTATTGGTGATGACTGGACAGACGAATACATGTTCAAGGAACTTCCTGAATCGGCGCATACAATTAAAGTCGGCTTAAAACATACAGCTGCAAAATACAAAGTTGAATCGGTTAAGTCTGTTCGTAAATTACTTACAGAATTAGCAGAATAAAGATCATTTCGAATAAAACGAAAAAGTGGCAAATTAACGATTTGCCACTTTTTTCATTTCCCATTCTTACTTAGAACCGTAATTCTTTCAGAAAACTTGCCTTAGATTTTCCTCTTCTTTAAAATTCCTATAATTTTGCAGTCAATACAATGAAAATCCCTATTTTCGCACAAACCAAGATTTTTTAAAAGATGTTACACAAAAAGTTCGATTTTTTAATAATCGGAAGCGGATTATCTGGCTTATATTCAGCTCTATACGCTTCTAGATATGGAAAAGTCGCCATTTTAACAAAATCGAAACTTGATGTTAGTAATTCCTACTATGCTCAAGGTGGAATTGCTGCTGTAACAGATTCTGCAGACTTCCCACAGTATCATATGGAAGATACTTTAACCGCTGGGCGCGGCTTGTGTGATACGATTCCTGTAACTATTCTTGTCAATGAAGGTCCTGATCGTATTGATGACCTAATTGAAATGGGCATGCAATTCGATACCGAGAATGGCAAGCTTGCCTTGGGCTTGGAAGGTGGACATCATCGCCGAAGAATACTGCATGCTGGAGGTGATTCGACGGGAAAGGAAATGATCTTGTTTCTAATTCAGAAAGTTTTAGCTCAGAAAAATATCGAGATTTTTGAAAACCAGATGGTTTATGAGCTACTTACTAAAAATGAAGTATGCTTTGGAGCAAAAAGCTATAACACAATCGCTAATTCTAATGTATTAATTGAAGCTAAACGTACAATTCTTGCAATAGGTGGAGCATCTGCAATCTTCCAAAGAACTACAAATCCAAACACGACTGTTGGCGATGGAATTTCTCTTGGATATAAAGCAGGTGTAGAAATTGCTGATATGGAATTCATTCAATTTCATCCTAGTTCCTTTTATTCAGAAAAAGGAAAAACCTTTTTGATTAGTGAAGCGGTAAGAGGCGAAGGTGCACATCTTTTAAATTCAAAAGGTGAAAGGTTTATGCTAGCAATTCACCCACTTGCAGAATTAGCACCGAGAGATATTGTGGCTAGGTCGATCTTCGATCAAATGAAAAAAGATAATAATCCATTTGTCACTCTAGATTTAAAACATTTAGACGGAAAAAAAATAAAGGCTCGTTTTCCTTCAATCTATAAAAACTGCGAGTTAGAAGGTGTTGATATGTGCAAAGAGATTCGCATTGCTCCTGCTGCACATTATATGGTTGGTGGCATAAAAACTGACCTTAACGGCAAAACAAATATTTCTCAACTGTACGCATGTGGCGAAATTGCTTCATCCGGGGTTATGGGTGCTAATAGATTGGCTTCAAACTCTCTCTTGGAATGTTTGGTTTTTGGAAAAAGAGCCGTCGATCACGCTCGAAAAACACATATTGAAACAACCGAAGTAGATGACGGTAATTCAAAAATGCAAACCAATATTAATTTGGAAGAATTGTTCTTGCAACAAAAGAATCAAATTGCTTTAACAATGAATTCGAAAGTTGGCATTATTCGCAATAAGAAAGAGCTAACTGAGGTTAACGATTTACTAGATACTATTGAAGAATCTTTCCCTTTTGAGAAGAATGAATATTACAGTCATCGTTTAGAAAACCTTATAACTGTTTGTAGGCTTCTTGCAACAGCTGCCATAGCAAGAAAGGAAAGTCGTGGTGGACATTACAGAGATGACTACCCAAAAGAAAAATCAAAATACCTAACTCACTCAATACAACAAATCAATAAAAATTTACATTTCATTCCTGTTGAGCATGAATCACAGGATTAAATTATATCGTTAAAATGAAAAAATCTGGATTTAACGCTCAAGAGATTGAATTAATTATCAATCATGCATTCCAAGAAGATATTGGAAATGGAGATATCACAACCAATAATATTGTTCCTGAAAATAAATTGGCTAGCGCAAGTATGACTGCGAAAGCTGATGGTATTATTGCTGGTATTGACATTGCAGAAATGGTATTTAGAAAGTTGGATGAAAATTTAGAATGGAATCCTAAAATTAAGGATGGAGACTCCGTTAAGAAGGGAGATGTTATTCTTGAAATAAAAGGAACTTTTAGAGCTTTATTAACTGGCGAAAGGTTAGCATTAAATTTGATGCAGCGCATGTCGGGTATTGCTACAGAAACGGCAAAATACGTTGCTGAAACAAAAGGCAGTAAAGTGAAGATATTAGATACCAGAAAAACCGTTCCTGGCCTAAGAACTTTCGATAAGTACGCAGTAAAAATGGGTGGAGGCACCAATCACCGTATTGGTTTATATGATATGGTAATGATTAAGGATAACCACATTAAAATGGCTGGAACAATTACAGCAGCCGTTGAGCAGGTTCGTAAATCTATTCCAAGCGAAATTAAAGTAGAAGTTGAAACGACCAATTTACAAGAAGTAGAGGAAGCTGTTAATGCTGGTGCAGATATCATTATGCTGGATAATATGAGCAATGAATTGATGTGTGAGGCAGTTGATTTAATAAATGGCAAAGCCTTAATTGAAGCTTCAGGAAATATGAATTTAGAACGTATTTCGGGTGTCGCAAAAACTGGTGTCGACTTTATTTCGGTTGGTGCTTTAACTCATTCTGTTATTGCTTTAGACATCAGTCAAAACATTATTATTTAATTACAATTAGATTATCTCCAAATATGGAAACACAGGAATTAATCAATCAGATTAAAAAACTGAAGAAAGAAAAAAATGCAATTATACTAGCTCATTACTATGCTGATCCTATCATTCAGGATCAGGCTGATTATATTGGTGATTCGTTAGGACTTGCTCGAGAAGCTGGAAATACTTCGGCTGATATTATCGTTTTTTGTGGTGTCCATTTTATGGCAGAAACAGCTGCGATAATTTCTCCACAAAAAAAAGTACTAATTCCTGCACAAAGATGTGGATGTTCTCTTGCTGAAAGCATTACTGGCAAAGACATTCAAAATTGGAAAGCTAATAATCCTGACGGAATAGTTGTATCATATGTGAATACAACGGCTGAAGTTAAAGCAGAAACTGATTATTGCTGTACTTCTTCCAACGCTTTAAAGATCATTAATCATTTGGGAAAAGATAAAAAAATATTTTTCACACCAGACAAGAATCTTGGAGCATACATTGTAAAAAAGACTGGTATCCAAATGGAACTTTGGAATGGAGATTGTTGCGTTCATGAGCCAATTACGACTGAAATGGTGTTGGATATGTCTGCCAAATATCCTGAGGCTGATGTTTTAATACATCCCGAAAGTAATTGCTCTGGAGATGATCAAATTCTTAATTTGGACAATGCTTACTTCTATTCTACTGCAGGCATAATGGAACACGCTAAGAAATCAGATAAAAAGCAATTTATAATTGCAACAGAATTAGGTACCCTTCATCAACTGACGAAAGAAAATCCATCCAAAGAGTTTATCTTGATACATCCAAAAACCATTTGTGGTTCTATGAAAAGAGTAAAATTACAAGGATTATATGAAGCATTAGAAAAAGAACAATTTGAAGTAATTGTTCCTAAAGAAATAGCGGAAAAAGCAATTCATTCCATAACAAAAATGCTAGAAATTAGTTAATTACACGAAAGCCTTTCATACCATTTGAAAGACTTTTGCATCAATCATAAAACCAATATGTAAATCACAGATCAACACATTGCTTATCAAAACAAAAATTACAATAAAATGTGTTCGAATATTATAAGAAATATTGGTATATTTCGACTCAATTACAGCCAATTACAAAATACTAACTACTTAAACAAGCTTAATCTATAAAGAAAAACAAGTACATCTAAGACCACTACAAAATGCGTTTTCCCCTACTATTATTATCTTGCCTTTTACTATTCGTAAATACATCGCAAGCAAAATCTTCAGCTCGAGAACTTAGAACACAAATTAAAAACAGTTCTAAGAGCGAAAAGGCTGAACTTTATTTAAAATTATCTGATCATTATTATTATATTAACAATAATGATAGTGCCCTTTATTATGCCAAAGAAGCTCTTGTTTTATCAAAATTAAACAAGAATGATCAATTAATTCTTAAATCATATCTTGAGCTTTATTACAATTACCTACTTACTTCAAATTCAAAAGAAGTAAGGCATTCTTTAAATAATGCAAAAGCCTTAGCTTATAAAATTCAAGATACCACTCAAATTTGTGATATTCATTTAAACTTAGCTGCATTCTATTCTGAAAACAGCAAATTTGACAGTGCTATTATTCATTACAATGAATCTAAAAGACTTAGTGATCTTATTAACTATAAACTAAATACAGCCCAAGCACTAATTGGCATAGGTGAAATAAATTATGAAAGAGGAGATTTTGAAAATGCCTTAAGTAATTACCTAAAAGCATCTAAGTATTCCGAAGCAATAAAAGACAATCACATAAAGCTAAGTTTACTCATTGACATGGGTAACATTTATGGTGATGATAAGCAACTTGAAAAAGCTAAATCTTATTACAATCAGGCTAAAGAAATTGCTGAAGAAATGAAAGATGAGGAAACCTTATCGGTTCTTTACAACAATTTAGCAATAATTTACCAAGACGAAAAAGATTATTTAAAAGCTCAAACCTACTTTCAAAAGAGTCTTGAAAACGAAAAAAAAGCAGGTTGTATAAAAGGTATTGCACTAGCTCTAAATAATATTGGTGAGAATTATTATCTAATGCAAAATTATGAAAAGGCTATTGTTTGTCTTCGCGAATCATTGGCGACTCACAGAAAACTGAAATTAGAAAATGAAATAATTTACAATTTAGAAGTTTTAACTCAAATACACTTAGCAACAGGAAATTATAAACAAGCCATAAAATGCTTGAATGAAGGTATTAGCCTAAGTAAAAAGCATAAAACCAAAGGTAAAAGATCCGATTTGCTGAAGTTATTGGCAGAATACTATCATAGGATTGGAAACAATAAAAAAGCCTACTCTTCAATTTTAGCCTACAATGCTCTTAAAGATAGTGTGCAGAATGATGCTAGATCTACTAAAATCGCACAGCTCCAAGCAAAATTTGAATCTGTAAAAAAAGAAAATGAAAATGAGATTCTAAGAGTGAAAAATCAGTTTACCCACGATAAGCTAGAACAAGAAAAAACAAAATCTCAATTCCTTTATGTATTTTCTATTTTAGCTCTTTTTGTAATTATCCTAATTGTAATTCTATTTCGCTCAAAAATCAATACTCATAATAAAATGAGGCGTGTTTATGGTCTATTAGAGGAATCAAACTCTAAACTTAAAATCATGAACATTACTAAGGATAAGTTTTTTTCGATTATAGCACATGATTTACGCTCCCCTTTTAATGCTATTTTAGGATTTTCTGAATTAATTAAAAGAGAACTAAATACGACACAAAAGGTTGCTGTTTTAAAAGAATATAATAACTCTGTCAACGAGTCTGCAAACGGATTGTATAATTTATTAGAGAATCTGCTACAATGGGCAAACAGTCAAAGAGGACAATTAAAATTCGCTCCTATTCAGTTTGATTTGTACGAATTGGTTCAAAACAACCTTCGTATTTTTAATTTGAAAACAGCAGACAAATCAATAAAACTTAGTTCTGATATAAAACCTGGAACACTAGCGTACGGAGATATCCAAATGGTAGATACAATTGTACGTAATTTGATTAGTAATGCTTTAAAATTCACCGATTCCAAAGGAAAGGTATTTCTTTCAGCCAAATTAGACAATGAATTTATTCAGCTTTCGGTAAAGGATACTGGCATTGGCATCAGCAAAGAGAACCAAGAGAAATTATTCAGAATTGATAGTAATTTTACAACCTATGGAACGGATGACGAAGCTGGAAGTGGATTAGGCTTAATCCTCTGCAAAGAATTCGTTACTAAAAACGGTGGTGAGATTTGGGTAGAGAGTGAACTGAACAAGGGTAGCCGCTTTACCTTTTCTTTAAAATCGGCTTAAATATTTATAGAACTAATTCAAATTAGCAATTTCAAAAACTGAAGTTGCTATTTCTTTTCACAATTCTTAGGAAGAACATATCTTTGCATTCCAAAATAATTGAAATGGAAATAGTAAGTATCATTCTTCTTGCCCTTGGTTTATCTGTTGATTCGTTTGCCGCTTCGGTATGCTCTGGCTTAGCCATCAAAAAAATTCACTTCTTACAAGCAATAAAAATAGCTTTCTTTTTAGCTCTTTTTCAAGGAGGAATGCCAATTATTGGCTGGTTAACCGGATGGGAGTTAAAAGATTTGATTAAAGATTTTGACCATTGGATCGCTTTTATCCTACTCGCAGGAATGGGTGGTAAAATGATTTACGAAAGCATTACATCCAAAGAAAAAGATTGCTCTTTCAATCCGTTAAAACTAATGGTCTTAATTGGAATTTCAATAGCAACAAGTATTGATGCTTTGGTTATTGGTTTAAGTTTAGCCTTGCTTGATGTAGTAATTTGGTTACCAGCAATAATAATTGGAGTAGTTACTTTTATTGTCTCTATGTTGGGAATGCTTCTGGGAAAAAAGATTGGCAGTAAAATGAGTCAAAAATTTGAAATATTAGGAGGTATTGTTCTAATTATTATCGGCTTACGAATCCTTATTGAGCATTTGTTTTTTCAAGCTTAAATTTCGCCATTTTCTTTCAATTCACTCATCATTATACTTACCGTCTTAACTCCTTTTGTAATCGATGGTCCTGAAATGGTAGCTCCGGAAATACCATCAATATCTTTTTCAAATTCCATTTCTTCTCCCTTTACTTTACCAATGAATTGTTTTAACCACGATTTTGCCATGATTTCACCACCGTAAGTAGATCGGTACATTAATACTATAACCTTTTTGATTTCCATGTTCTCACTAAATAGAACCATGTAATCAAAATAATCATTCTTCCCTTTTGATGAAGCAAAACAAGCGTAGCCCATTAGCTGGTCTGAACACATTAATCTGCTCAAGCTCACATTTTTGATGCTTTGATATTTAAAAGTATCAAAATTGAAATCTTCAATCTTATCCATTGTCAGATCTTCTAACGGGAAGATTTTTTTGACTTCTTTATTAATTTTCTTCTGAATTGACTTCGGAAGACTACTTGCCTGAGAGGTAAAAGTTAATCCTACTGCAAACACAATCACTATAAGCCGAATAATATTTAGAAATCGTATCATCATCAATTCTATTTTACGTTAAAACTTCAAAGCAAAAGGAGTTCCAATTGCTTTGAAGTAAATATTTTAACAAATATGATTTAGAACCAAACGCCTACACCAAAGTTTACAAAGTTCTTTTTAACATCGTTACCATCTTTTGAAAACTGATAATCAGCTTTAACTACGGCACCTTTTGCTAAATGATAACTCAATCCAAAGAATAAATCTTCACGATCGTAAGCTTTATTAGCTGTCATATTTGAAGCAACTTCGTGATGTGTATCGTAACTTTCGTAACGTACAAAAGGCACCAAAGCTTGCTCTTTTCCATGCAATAAATTGTATCCTGCTTCTACGTAATAACCTTGCATTTGCTTACCAAGATCTTTACCTGTTTTCTCGTTATATGCCTTTACATCATTTATAAAAGATTGAATGTACTGCCCTTTAAATTGGAAAGCATCAACTTTATAACGGAAATCTAATCCTAACATACTAATACCAACGCGAGTAGAATCAGCAATTGTTTCTGCATTATCATCATCTTTATCCAATCCATCAAATTCTGATGATTGTGTTTTACCAAAGTAACCTGATAAGCCAAGGTTTAAACCTTTAATTCCATAATAATCAACTTTCGCAGAAAGAGAAGGAGATGTAAATGTAGACTCAGCTCCCTTTTGACGACCTTTTCTTAAACCATCAGATCCTCTTAATTTTCCGCCAGCATCATAACCGTTAAAACCATTCATTAAATATGCTTGATATTTTAATGGCATATTTGGCAAACGACCGCTAACTCCAACACCAATTTCTCTCCAAGTTGTCGGAACAATATATTTATCTACACTTGGTCTTTCAACTCCATTAAAAGTAGTTGGTTCATGATATTCGTTTACAATTCCCATTGGAACCAACATCAAACCAGCTCGTAAACTTGTGTTTGGACGAACATTGTAATTCAAAAATGCTTGCTCAACATACAATTCTTTTACATGCTCATATTCAATCTCAGTTACAAAAGATGTCTTATCATTGAATTGATATCCAAAAAATAAAACCATTCGATGAACATCCATGTTTCCATTATAACGAGTACTTCCACTAATCTGCTGGTTGTAATGAACCTCACCATAACCGCCAATACTTAATTTCTCATCTTTTACTCTTTCTAAAATAGTAGTTCCTATACTTCTGGGTTCCTGAACGTCCTGTGCTTTAACAACAAAAGTTGCAGCAATCATTGCTATAAATAGTAGTCCTTTTTTCATCAGTTTAATTCAATTAGATTTTTTAGTTGTTCTGCTCGAAAAACAAGCATTATTTCGACTGCTAAAGTAGAGTAAGTCTAAATAAACTGAAATACCTAAATGTTGGTATTTTTATACCTTGGAGTCTTTTATTACTAATAAGAAGCATATACTTATCCAAATATTTTAATACTTTTGGAGAAAAATAAGACCATTACATAGGCCAAATACAACAGTAAAGAATAAGCAGAGAGAACCTACATCATGGAATATATCAACCAGTTTTTTATCGATTTTATAGAGATCTTAAATGAGATGTCTCCTTATTTAATGCTCGGCTTTTTATTTGCTGGCATTTTAAAAGTAGCTTTTCCACAAAAGTTTATCGACAAATATTTAGGTCAGAAAAATGGCAAATCTGTATTGTATGCTTCTTTATTAGGTATACCTCTTCCCTTATGCTCTTGTGGCGTAATTCCTACTGGAATTTCCTTTTACAAAAGTGGAGCTTCGAAAGGTTCTTCGGTTTCTTTCTTAATTTCTACCCCACAAACTGGTGTTGACTCAATTCTGGTTACCTATTCTTTATTAGGCTTGCCTTTTGCAATTATTCGTCCTTTTATTGCACTGATTACAGGCTTCTTAGGAGGTTTGCTTGCCAATCGATTCGATACAGATGAAAAAGCAATTACAGATTCAATTGAAAATTCTTGCTGTACTACAGAAAAAGAATCGGATTGTGGATGTGATAACAATTGTGCTACAGAAACGAAAGAAAAGAAGCCTGCTCTATACACGATGTTTAAATATGCCTTTGTTGATTTTTTGCAAGATATTTCGAAATGGCTTATTATTGGACTTCTTTTGGCAGCTTTCATTTCTGTTTTAATTCCTGATGATTTTTTCTCCAGTTACATCGGTAATGATTTTATCGGAATGTTAGTTATTCTTGTTGCCTCTATTCCACTATACATTTGTGCAACCTCTTCGGTTCCTGTTGCAGCAATATTAATGATGAAAGGTATTTCCCCTGGAGCAGCCTTGGTATTTTTAATGGCCGGACCAGCGACAAATGCTGCAACCATTACCGTGCTAAATAAAGTAATGGGTAAAAAAACAATGTGGTCTTATCTAATTTCAATTATTTCGGGCGCTTTGCTTTTCGGATTATTAATTGATAATGTGTTCCCGAGAGAGTGGTTTGAAATGAGTGCACTGCACAATCACATGCATGCTCACGAAGGCCATTGGATGCTGCCCAAATGGGTGCAATGGGGAAGCAGTATTTTATTAACATTACTAATCTTAAACGGATACTTACAAAAATACCTTTCTGGTAAAAGAGAAGTTAACGCTTCCACCTCTGAAAATATTATTGATGATAAATTGATTCTTGTAAATGGAATGAGTTGTAATCATTGTAAAAATAGTGTGGAAAAACACATTAGTGCGTTATCCAATATTACGAAGGCAGAAGTTAATCTAGAACAGAAAAATCTACACCTTCAAGGAAAATCTATCGACCTAGAAATAATTAAAAAAGAGATCGAAAGTTTGGGATTTGAGTTTGGTGGAGAAAAGGTAAATTAGCACAATTTGCTATCTCCAGATAGCAAAAACTCCTTTTGCAAAATTTATTTTAAGCTAAAACATCCAATAATTGCAAAAATTCCTCTGCAGTACTAAACTTAATTAAGAAAAACACATCTGATTCTCACTTGTTCTTCAACATCTTTGGCGTTTTATACCCATTTTGATATTTCCCATTTCATAATTTTCCTCTCATTTAATTACCATTCTCATAAAACATTGACCAACAGCTAATTTAACATCTCCATCTAACTACTATCTTATGATCATCACATTTAAACATCTTTATATTTAATTACTTGAAAACTTCGATTTTTTGATTACTTTTATGTGTTCTACAACATATTCATGCTGTAAGTTATCTTTATTGGTAAAACAATTTTATAACTAAGAGTAGAATTAGTTGATTAAAAACAAAGCTTTAATAAGCTTTTAAACAAAGACCAAAATGATCAAGAAGATTTCAAAAGTTCTCGTTGCAAATCGAGGAGAAATTGCTCTGCGTGTTATGCGCTCGTGCAGGGAATTGGGAATTCTTTCTGTTGCTGTCTATTCCGACGTTGATAGAACATCAATGCATGTAAGATATGCCGATCAGGCATTTCATATCGGACCTGCAGCTTCAGCAGAAAGTTATTTAAATATGGATAAAATAATAGAAGTTGCTAAACGGTGCAAAGCCGATGCAATACATCCAGGCTATGGTTTCTTAAGCGAGAATGCAGAATTCTCGAAACGCTGTCAGAAAGAAGGCATTATTTTCATAGGCCCAACTCCCGAAGTTATCTCAACCATGGGAGATAAAATTACAGCTCGAAAAACAATGATTGCTGGAGGTGTTCCAGTTGTACCTGGAACCAAAGAAAACCTTGAGGATGAAACCACAATCCTTAAAGTTGTAAAAGAGATTGGACTTCCCGTAATGATTAAAGCCTCAGCTGGAGGTGGTGGTAAGGGTATGCGAATGGTCGACAAAGAAGAGAACATTCTTGAAGGTCTAAGAGCTGCAAAATCGGAAGCCATGTCCTCCTTTGGAGATGATGCTGTTTATATCGAAAAGTACATTTCTTCACCTCATCATATCGAATTCCAAATTTTAGGTGACCAACATGGAAATGTCATTCATCTTTGCGAAAGAGAATGTTCCGTGCAAAGACGCCACCAAAAAGTTGTAGAAGAAACTCCATCTCCATTAATGACAGCAGAATTGCGAGAAAAAATGGGAGAACATGCTGTAGCAGCTGCAAAAGCAGTTAACTATCATGGTGCAGGAACAATTGAATTTCTTGTAGACAATGATCACAACTACTACTTTCTCGAAATGAATACTCGTTTACAAGTAGAACATCCAATCACCGAAAGGGTAACAGGATACGACTTGGTAAAACAACAGATCTTAATTGCCGAAGGAAAAGAATTGGCAATGAAACAAGAAGATATTTTTCAGTTTGGACATGCAATCGAGTGCAGAATTTATGCTGAAGACACTTCGAATAATTTCATGCCGTGTCCTGGTGTAATTACACATATTACAGAGCCAATGGGATTAGGTGTTAGAACAGATGGCTACGTTTACGAGGGCTACGAAATTCCCATTCATTACGACCCAATGATTTCCAAATTAATTGTATGGGCACGAACCAGAGACGAAGCCATCGAAAGAATGCGTAGAGCATTATTCGAATACAAAATTACAGGTGTAAAAACCTCAATTCAATACTTGGAAAAAATCATGGATTGCCCTGACTTTAGAAATGGCACCTATGATACTCATTTTATACAAGACAACGAGGAGTTTTTACTTGCTCCTGACGAGGCGAAAGAATCTTTTGAAGATTTAGCCATAGTTACTGCCTTTTTAGATTACCACCACAAACTCAAAAATGCCCAAGTTAACCCAAAATCTGCCGCGCATAACAAGTGGAAAGAATTTGGTCGACGTAGAGGCATGTTTAGAGCAAGTGAAAATTAAAGGATAAACTAAAAAATTATAAAATGGCAATTGAAATAAAATTGGGCGACCGACTGGCAAAAGTTGAACTTCTTGCTGAAGATGGAACCCAGGTGAAAATAATGGTTGATAATAAAGAATATGATCTCGACATGCAGCAGGTTGAAAACGGAGTTTATTCTGTGATGTATAAAGGTCGTTCTTTTAATGTAGAATTAATTGAAACCGATTCACCAAAGAAATATTCAGTCAATACATTTTACCATTCCTATGATGCTGAAATTATTGATGCAGAAACCAAATACTTACAAGCTAGAAATGCCGGAAATTTAGAAGCTGAAGCAAGTACTATTTCATCTCCTATGCCAGGTAAAGTAGTTAAAATCCCTGTTGAATTAGGAAGCGAAGTTAAAAAGGGAGAAACGGTTATTATTATTTCAGCAATGAAAATGGAAAGTGAATACAAAGCCATGAAAGATGGTATTATTAAAGAAATTTTTGTTCACGAAGAAGATACTGTTGATGGCAATCAGCCATTAGTATTCATTGATGATTTAGACTAAAAAAATTTATGCACAACCCGTTTTCTAAAGTTTAAAGCATTTAGGATAACAAAAAAACAACAATTGAAATGTTGACACTTGAAGATAAAATCAAAAAATTTGAAGCGTTAAATAAAGCTGCTGAAGCTGGTGGCGGAGCAGCAAGAATAGAAAAGCACCACGCTGGAGGCAAAAAAACAGCCAGAGAAAGAATTATGGATCTTTTAGATCCCGAAACTTTCGTTGAGGTAGATAAAATGGTGACTCACCGTTCCACCGATTTTGGCATGGAGAAAAATAAAATTCTTGGCGATGGTGTAGTTTGCGGATACGGAAAAATCGATAGCCGATTGGTATATGTATTTGCACAAGATTTTACAGTTTTTGGAGGGTCGCTTAGTAGAGCAAATGCCGACAAAATTGTTAAAATCACGAAGTTGGCCATGAAAATGGGCGCACCAATTATCGGATTAAATGATTCTGGTGGAGCTAGAATTCAAGAAGGAGTTCAAAGTTTAGCTGGTTATGCTGATATTTTCTATCAGAACGTAAGAGGATCTGGTGTAATTCCACAAATTTCAGCAATTATGGGGCCTTGTGCGGGTGGAGCCGTTTACTCTCCTGCCCTAACAGATTTTATCATGATGGTAAAGGATACAAGCTATATGTTTGTTACAGGACCTGACGTGATTAAAACCGTTACCCACGAAGAAGTTACCAAGGAAGAATTAGGTGGCGCGCTTACCCACAACTCTAAAAGTGGTGTCGCTCACTTCACTGCTGATGATGACGAACAAGCTATGATGATGCTTCGTGAGCTAATCGGATTTCTGCCATCAAATAATATGGAAGATCCTCCAGTAAAGCCATGCACAGACAACATTCATCGTGAAGATGAAAAGCTACAAACAATGGTTCCTGTAGATCCAAATAAACCGTATAATATTAAAGATCTTATTGAAACTGTTGTTGATGATCACAACTTTTTTGAAGTAATGCCACTTTACGCTCAGAACATTACAATCGGATTTGCACGTTTAGGTGGAAAACCAGTCGGTATTGTAGCTAACAATCCAGCTTTTATGGCTGGTGTATTGGATATTAACAGTTCTACAAAAGCGGCAAGATTTGTACGTTTTTGCGATGCCTTTAACATTCCTTTAATCACTTTCGTTGATGTACCAGGATTCTTACCCGGAACAGCTCAAGAATATGGAGGAATTATAAAGCACGGAGCTAAATTATTGTATGCATTTGCTGAGGCAACAGTACCAAAAATTACTCTGATTACTCGTAAGGCTTATGGTGGTGCTTACGATGTTATGGCATCTAAACACATTGGAGCCGATATCAACTATTCTTTCCCAACCGGAGAAATTGCTGTAATGGGTGCCGAAGGTGCTGTAAATATTATGCACAAGGGTTTGACAGAATCGGAACGTGCAGATGCCATTGAAGATTATCGTGACAAATTTGCAAATCCTTATAAAGCTGCAGAACTTGGATACATTGATGAGGTTATTCAACCAAAACAATCTCGTTACAAATTAATTCAAGCATTGGAAATGTGTGCAAACAAGAGTGAACAAAATCCTCCGAAAAAACATGGAAACATTCCATTGTAAATCGGTTTCAGATTGATAAATATAGAAAGCACATCCCAAGTCGGTTGTGCTTTTTTTTTAAAAGCACCAATAGTAATACAGCGTAAATACTTACGTGGATCGAAATTTTAATCTTATTCACTATCATATTGTCACTAGTGCAAACCATTGAGATCTAAGATGAAAACATTTTCGACACCTAAAAACTAGCTGTACATAAATACTAAACAAAAAGCTAACATACTGATAACCTATTTTCTTAAATAATGACGTAAATTTAATTGTATTAACTAGTAAACTTAAATTTATGAATCAGAAAAACGAAGAACTTAGAGATGTTTGCCACGAAGTATTGGTTTGCCTTAACAAACCAGGAAACTCAGCTTACGATGAAGTAAAAGCAAAACTAGAGTATGTTATCGCCAGTTATAACAACGACAAAAATCCTGTTGGTTTATACGAAATTGGCAATCTTGCCCTTACTGCTCTCGAAGAAATTAGTGCTGAGAAACCACGTAAAGTAAAAAAAGCACTCCTGAAAAATTTAAAAGAACGTTTACTGCAGGAAGTAGAAGCTTAAAAAACTCTTGTATAAAAAAAGAGCTTGTCCAATTATGAACAAGCTCTTTTTCAATTTCGTCTCCTTTAAAAGCGATATCCAACTTTTTGCAATTCCTTTACGGAATTTATTGGTTGATTTGGCTTCAATTGTTTAGCCAGAAATTTATAGATCTTCACACGAATTTCTTTCGCCTTTTTAGTATCCATTCGGTCGAAAGAATGCCCACCCGGCACAGCTTGGAAAATTTCGTATTCAAACTTTTTGCCATCTGCCTTTAAGGATTTAATCAGGTGTTCAACTTCTAGTACATTCACATCATCATCGATGGTATTTGTATGAATCAACAAAGGTGTATTTTGAAATTTATGTGTGTTCCATGCTGGTGATCGACGGCGATATTCGGCAATGTTATCATTCGCAGTTTTGCCAATATGGTAATCGGCAGAGTATAAATCTCGATAGCTTTGTGTCATGTAGCCCATTCTCGCAACCAAATCACTTACAGGAACTCCTGCAAAACCAACTTTGTAATCATTCGGATGGTTGAATAAATTAAATAGGGTAATCATTCCTCCATGACTCCAGCCCATAATTCCCACTCGATTTTCATCAACAAAATCATAATTTTCTATCATGTAATTTCGACTTGCATAAACATCTTCATTCTCTAATCCACCATAATCAATCTTCTCGTAATGTCCTTTTCCATAGCCTGTGCTACCTCTATATTCTGCAGCTACAACAACGTAGCCTTGTGCAATTAATTCACGTACAATGTGGGTATAATAGGTAGTGAAATCGCCATGTACACCACCATGTGGTAATACCATGAGTGGATATTTCTTATTTACATCAATATTTTTTGGAACAAACACATAAGTCCAGAACTTTACAGGATTTCCAGCACCTTTTGCAGTTGGGTTCTTTTCTTTCCATTTTGGTGGTCCGTAAATGTATAATTTATCAATGTGTGCCACGTCTCCTACGCGCTCGAACCAAATCAAATCATCAACCATTTTTTGTAAACGATCTATTCGATGATCTAAATTTTCATTGTACTTCTTAAGTCCATCAAGCTCTTCTTTCACTAGGGTGCCAGATTGAGCAAATGTGAATCCTGAGATAAGTAAAAACAGACAAATAGAGATGCCTTTTTTGATTGAATTCATAATTGGGTTTTGGGTTAGTGAGTTATTGAATGGTCTAATTTATAAAATAGTAGGCATATTTTAAATTTAAGCCGATCGTAATTAAGAAGAGATTGCGGTGCGCTGCACCTTGGTCTATTATCTTACAATTAGCTACAAATAGAATTGGTGCTCCGCACCGTTAAAAAAGAAGCAAGCAAAAACCTGAAACTTTATTTCGATAATTACATAAATAGGGTACAGAGTCCCCTACTATTTGCAGTAATTTACGCTTGAAGCAACAAAAAGGAGCAGCACAACGAAATATCATTTTACATCAAGGTTTTCTTCAATAAAATCAAATAAGTATTCGTTCTTAAATTCGATTTGAACTCTTTTAAGAATACCAATATATTCCGCTTTAAAAGTTTTCTTAGAATGATGTTTCTCTTGTTTTAATACATATTTAGCTACCCTATCTATTTGAGAACGTGAGTGAGAAAAAGCACCATATCCATTTTGCCAACTAAATCTAAAAGCGGTAAATCCTTTCTCTTTTATCCATTGATTACTAGAAGTTTTTATAATATTCACCAAATCTGGGATTGTTTGCTTCACAGAATAACCAATTAAAATATGAATATGATCAGGCATTGAACCAATGGCAATTAATTTGTGACCTTGATTTTTAACAATAGCTGTGATGTATTTCTCCAAATCTGGTTTCCATGATTCATCAATCAATGATTTTCTGTTTTGCACAGCAAAAACCAAATGAAAGTAAGCTTGAGTATAAGTGTCTCCCATTATCTTATATTTTATCTATGTAAGATAATGAAAAGAATTATTAATCCTGGATATAGCGGTTTGCAGCAACTTTGTTTGCATGTTAATTTAATTCATACAAATATTATCGGTGGTTCGCAACAATAAAATGACGCAAGCAGGAATCTGAAACTTTATTTAAACAATTGTAATCATGTAAATAGGGTACAGAGTACCCTACTATTTGTAGTAATTTACGCTTGTCGCCAAAAGGAGGTGCAGCGCACCGAAATATCATTTACCTTAAATTAGACCAATTCCAATCGATAAATTTTTGTGGTTTCATCGGTAATTTTAACGCGATCATCCATTCGATGACCAACAACCCAAATAATTTTGCTTCCTGAACACAGTAGCCAGGTGTTTTCTTTTTCCTGAATTGAAAATTTCTGGTCGATGAAAAAATCAGATAGTTTCTTATTCCCTTTCATCCCAATTGGGCGAAAAGCATCACCTTCTTGCCATTTCCTCAACTTTAATGGAAATTTTAATTTATTGGCATCGAAAGAGGCAATTTTTAAATCCCTAGGAAAACGAAAACTTGATGTTCTATCCTGAAAAGATAATTTCATGCTAAATGGTGAGTCCAATACAGAAACTTCTTCCGAAATTGAATATTCTTGCTTATCGTTTTCAGAAATCTCCGAAAGAATTAAAAATTCACGGTCTCGCAAAACCTGATGTGTAGACGAATAGAAAAGTTTACCTGAAATTCCCTTAATTGCATCAGCAATATTCTTCACATCTCGATGATGAAAACCATACGGCGATAAAATTTCAAACAGATGAGAAATAGGAGCAGTTACCTTCTCTAATTTCGAAATAGATATCAATAAATCTTTACGTCTATTTATAATTAACTCATCGCGATTCTTCTCAATAACCTCATTGTAAATTTGTTCCACATCACGAAAACGGCGAACATTTTCGGTCATGGTATTTCGAATGGCTGGATTAATCTCTTCCAAGACTGGCATTATTTGATGGCGAATTTTATTTCGCACAAAATCTGTTTCTGCATTGGTCGAATCTTCACGGAAATTAAGCGAATTGTCTTCTGAATATTCAAGCAATTGCTTTCTCGTAAAAGGTAACAAGGGACGAACAATCTTTCCTAACTTCGACTTTATTCCCGACAATCCGTGAATTCCTGTACCGCGAGCCAAATTAATTAAGATTGTTTCCGCAACATCATCGGCATGATGCCCAACGGCAATGTATTTATATTGGAAATTCTTCCGAATTTGTTCGAACCAATTGTAGCGTAAATCGCGTGCTGCCATTTCAATAGAAATCTTATTTTCCGCAGCATATTTTTTTGTGTCAAAATCTTGAGAATAGAAAGGCAAACCACGCTGCTCAGCCAATTCTTTCACAAATTCAAAATCTCCATCCGATTCTTCATCTCTTAAGTGAAAATTGCAATGAGCAACACCACATTCTACCTCCATTTTGCATAGTAAATCGAGCAATCCGACAGAATCTACTCCACCGCTTACTGCCACTAATATTTTTTCGTCGCGATAAAACAATTTTTCTTCCTCTACAAAACGAACTAGCTTACGAAGCATGAATTAGAAATTAAGGTAATCGATTAATAAGAATTATAAAGTTAAGAAATCCTTAGTCTTTTAACACTTTCATAATGGCTTTTGCTTTTAACATGCATTCCTCATACTCCTTTTCAGGATCGGATTGCATTGTAATTGCCCCACCAACCATAAAGGACAGGTAATTATTTAATGCATTGTATTGTATGCTTCGAATCACCACATTAAAATCAAAATCTCCTTCGGGAGTAATGTAACCAACTGCTCCAGAAAACAAACCTCGCTTAGTCGATTCGTATTTCTCAATTAGCTTCATGGCTCGTACTTTAGGTGCGCCAGTCATCGATCCCATTGGAAAACTCTGGCGAATGGCCTCTACAAAATGAACATCATCTCTCAAGTCAGATACAACAGTTGATATCATTTGATGCACTTGCGGAAAAGAATAAATCCCACATAATTCTTCAACAACTACAGATCCTTTTTCTGCTGTTTTCGACAAATCATTACGAACCAGATCAACAATCATGATATTTTCAGCTCTTTCCTTTGGATCAGTATACAAATGCTCTTTTATCTGTTGATCTTCCTCTTGCGTTGTACCCCTTTTTGCAGTGCCTTTAATTGGCTGTGATATAATTTTCTTACCTACCTTTTTAATGTACCTCTCAGGACTAGCGGATAACAGAAATTTATTGCCCATGCAGTACAGACAGGAATAAGGAGTTGGCGAAACCTGCATTAATTTACGATAGGTTTGTCGTGGTCGAATGTAAGCTTCTTCTACATAAAACTCCTGGCAAAAATTCACTTCGTAAATATCTCCTCTTCGGATATGTTCTTTCAATTGCTGAACTGCCTGCAAATATTCATTTCTGCTAATGCGCGAATTAATTTCGGCTACATTTACTTTCTTCTCTTCTGGTATGCTCAGCTTTTGAAGCTCATTTACCAAATTATAAATTTCCTCTTCCGTAAACTCCTCATCGAAATAGTGAACTAGTAAAGTATCAACATCTAATATGAAAACCCAACGCGGACGAAAAAAATTCATTTTCGGCATTTTTAAGCCATCTAGATTATCTGAATTCAGATTTTCAATCTCATTTTTAAGATCGTAACCCAAATAGCCAAACCACCAATCTTTTGCATGATCAAGCTCTTTTTTAAAGGTTTCAAAACAATCTTTCTCTGGTTCAATAAGCTGAAGAGAATCAATACCTGCAATTAGTTCGTAAGTATTGTACTCCTTTTTCGAGTTTGCCTTTTGATTTACATCATGGCTATCGAGTATACTTACGTATTCGAACTTCTTGCTCCAGAACAATAATTGCTCTTTAAATTTCTGGGTATCGGATATGTGGAAAGTAAGCCTTTTTCGCATGCGGCAAATTTAAGGAAAAGATGCATAGAATATCATCTCTTCTGCAAAATAGAAGAATTTTTCAGCAGTGACATGAACTAAAGATTAATCTATCGTTTCTTCCTTCACCATACTGAAAGAAAAACCTTTGTCATCCTCTCCCAACACATTAATATGAATTTCCTGTTCTGAGAATTTCTTGTATTGAATTTTTTGAGGAAAGTCGTGCTTCTTATTTTCAAAGGAGAAACAAGAATCTATTGATTCATTTAAGGTGAAACTGACAGTTGCTCCTTCATTTTGATTGGGAACAGTTGCGCGATAAACAATCGATCCATTCTCGAATACAATCTGAAGTGTTTCTGAAACCTTCTTTTCCTCATCAATCAATTTATAGGAATAACCTTTTAGTTCGCTCGTACTAACTCGTTCCCAAACTTCATAGCTCTCTTTATCTTCGACTTTCCAGGTTCCTTCCAAAAATTCAAGATTCGATAATGGATTTTGCTGGCAAGAAATAGCAAGTAGACTTAGTACTGCGATTATTAGTGATTTCATATTATATCTATTCTAGAGTATTATTGTCCTTATCTAAAGATTATTTCAATCTTAATACCCTACCAATATAGAAATCTTTTTATTCACTCATATCAAAAAAGGCAACCATATAGGCTGCCTTTACTATTCAAATAGAGTTGAAACATCTATAATTTCACAATTACTCGACCTCGGCTTTTCTTTGTCAACATTAAATCGATATAGGTAGCTAACTCTTCTAAGGATGATTCTATTACCTGTTCTTTATTATTGTATACATTCCATTCTGAAGCTAATTTATCCCAAACTTTTTGGCGCAATTCCATTGGGCATTTTTGAGAATCGATACCAATTAAGCTAATTCCATTCAAAATGAAAGGATAAACCGTCATTGCTAAATCACCAGAACCAATATTACCACAACAAGTCACATTCCCCATTGGTTTGCAAGCTTTCAATAGAGTATGTAGAGTATTTCCTCCCACTACATCAATAGCTCCTGCCCAAAGTGGCTTCAACAATGGTCTTCCTGATTGATCATCGGAAATTTCACGAGAAATTCTTGAAGCAGCTCCTAGTTCATGTAATTCCTCTTCACCTCCATCATTTTCAGAGGTCGCAGCAATTACTTCAAAACCTAAGGATGATAGAATAGCAATTGCAATACTTCCTACACCTCCTAAAGCTCCAGTCACAACTATTGGCCCCATCTCCGGAGTTTGTCCAGCAGAAAGCAATCTATATACCGATAGAGCTGCTGTAAATCCAGCCGTACCGTAAATCATGGCTTGCTTAAGGTCCAACTCTTTTGGCATTGCAACTACCCATGACTCCGGAATACGAATGTATTCTGAAAAACCACCATCGGTGTTCATACCCAAATCATAACTGGTCACAATCACTTCATCACCAATCTTGAACTTTTCACTAGTCGAATGTTCTACAATTCCAGCGGCATCAATACCTGGAGTATGTGGATATTTTCTTGTTACTCCTTTGTTTCCAGAAACTGAAAGTGCATCTTTAAAATTTAAAGAGGAGTACTTCACATTCACGATTACCTCACCTTCCGGAAGATCTTCAATTTTCCGCTTCTCAATTCGTCTAATGAATTTGCCTTCTTCTTCGTAAATTCGTAGTGCTTTAAATTCTCTTTTGCTATCCATTTCTTATCCTAATTAAATTCTTATCTTGCAACAAAGCTACATGTATTTATATTATCAATCAATAACTTACACTTTGTATGCTTACTAACATTTTGTTCGGTTTTACTGATTATCAACACATAAAAACTTTTTTATTTTGAAAAAAGGAGATTGTCCCATCGATACGTTCATCAACTACATTAAAGGGAAGCGAAAAGCTACTATCATTTTGCATTTGATGCAGGGCACCAAACGTTATAACGAATTGGTGAAACTCTTACCGGATATCAGCGACAGAATGCTTAGTAAAAATCTAAAAGAATTGGAAGAAGATGGTTTGGTAACCCGTAAAGTTTACCCTGAAGTTCCACCGAAAGTTGAATACAGCCTTACCTATTTAGGCAAGGAGATTCATCCAATTTTAAAAGCCATGTTTTTAGGTGGTAGAAGGTTTGAAAAATTGATGGAATAAAAAAGGCAACCATATTGGCTGCCTTTCCTTATAATATATAGTAAAAACTTATCGTTTCGAAACCAATTCGACAACTTTCAATATTACATCAACTGCTTTTTGCATCGACTCTACAGGAACATACTCAAATCTTCCATGAAAATTATGACCTCCTGCGAAGATGTTCGGACAAGGTAATCCCATATAGGAAAGACGGCTTCCATCGGTTCCTCCTCTAATCGGTATTATCATAGGTTCCACTCCTACTTGTTTCATTGCTTCTTCTGCAATATCAACAATGTATTTTACAGGTTCCACTTTTTCGCGCATGTTAAAATACTGATCGGTCATCTCAAGACTTACACTATCCTCTCCATATTTTTCACAAAATTCTGTGCATAATGCTTCGATAAATTGCTTTCGACCATTATAGGCTTCCATATCAAAATCACGAATGATGTATTGAAGGTTTGAATTTTCAACACTTCCTCCCATCGAAATCAGGTGATAAAACCCTTGGTAATTTTCTGTTTTTTCAGGTACCTCTTCTTGCGGTAAGCGAGTCAAAAAATCGTTGGCAATTAACATCGAATTAATCATTTTGTCTTTTGCCATTCCTGGATGAACATTACGCCCTTTGAATGAAATCTTTGCAAAAGCAGCATTAAAATTCTCATATTGCAACTCTCCTATTTCTCCTCCATCTAAAGTATAGGCAAAATCAGCTCCAAATTTTCTCACATCAAAGAAATCAGCTCCTTTTCCAATTTCTTCATCTGGTGTAAAACCAACTTTTATTGGACCATGCTTAATTTCAGGATGCTGAGTTAAATATTCTATTGCAGTCATAATTTCTGCAACTCCAGCTTTATCATCAGCGCCAAGCAAAGTGGTACCATCTGTTGTGATAATGGTTTGTCCTTTGTATTGTTTCAACTCAGGAAAATCAGCAACCTTCATAATGATCTTTTGCTCCTCATTCAGAAGAATATCATTTCCATTGTAATCTTCCCAAATTTGTGGTTTTACATGTTTGCCTGAAAAATCAGGGCTTGTATCCATATGCGCTACAAAGCCAACAGTAGGTACTTCATGATCCAAGTTGGATGGAAGCACGGCCATAACATAGCCATTCGGGTCTAAGCTTACATTTTCTAAGCCCATTTCTTCTAACTCTTTTGTTAGCTCTTGTGCCAAAACCATCTGGCCTGGTGTACTCGGAGTTAAACCTGTTTCAGTATCTGATTCAGTATCGAACTTTACGTATTTTAAAAATTTATTTACTACAGTATTCATTGGTGTGTTTTAATCTATTAAATTTTAGAAATGCAAGGCAAATCAATATCTAAATAAAAACGCTCCAAAATTTGAAGCGTTTACAATATTACGAAATTGATCGATTAATCAGAATAGATTCGATTACGAATAACATTCTAAATTAGACTCAGCTCAGCTAAATATCGTCTGATTTAAACTGAAAGCCCAATCGTTTACCAGTTTGGATTCTTGAATTTTGAATTTTCTCGAACATTTGCGCTACCGACATAATTTTCACATTATCATATGGTGGAACCAATAAATCAAAATTTAAAGAGTAATTAATAGCTGTCTCAACTATGTTTCGAAGATTATCAGAATCTGCTTTTGTTACTGACAAATCTGCTTGAAGCAGTCCTAATTGTCTTTTTCCTTCGACAATATAGTGCTTTTCTCGATTGATGAAAATACGCGCTACTAAATAACCTAAATCCTCATAACGAGTATATTTAAAAGAATCAGCAAGAAAATTATAAATATGAATAATCCCAGAATATGCATTATCTGGATTGGTTTTCACGTAAGGCTGTTCCCAAACATTGTGATCACGATTAAATTGAAAAACATTTGTATGCAAACTAAAAACCAATATATCCGAAGCAATTTTGATCTGGTATTCAAATTCGCCTTTGTCTTCAAAATCCAAAAGAATATTTTCATCAACCTCACCTAATTCTGAATTGTATTCTTCAATTAGGTTCTTAACTACAATTCGTAGTTCTTCAAATACCACTTGCGTATTTTTATAAACAACTTGCTTTAAGGATGCTTTATCCATAATGGTTGAGAGAATTGCCGCTTTGGTGTTTAGTATGTTCATTGTACGTATGTTTAAATATGAATAGTAAATATACAAAAAAACAGCCATCAGAAAACTGATGGCTGTTTGATATTATATCTATTTTTCGATCGCTATTAATACGACTTGGCAAATACAACTCTTTGCTTAGAAGGCTTACCTGTTACCATACAAACTCCTTCTTCCCCATCCCCTTCGAAAGGGATACAGCGAATGGTTGCTTTGGTCTCTGCTTGAATCTTCTCTTCTGTTTCTGTTGTTCCATCCCAATGAGCAAGGAAGAATCCAGTTTTGCTTTCCAATAATTTTTTGAATTCATCATAGGAATCAACTTTTGTTGTTTTTTCAGCTCTGAAGTCCAATGCTTTTTGGAAAATTGTATCCTGAATCTCTTGCATCAAATTTTCAATCACATCCTCAACACCTTCAATTGGAAATGTTTCCTTCGTTAACGTATCACGACGAGCCAACTCTATAGTTCCGTTTTCTAAATCGCGAGCACCAATTGCCAAACGAACAGGTACACCTTTTAATTCGTATTGAGCAAATTTCCACCCTGGCTTACGGTTATCACTATCATCAAACTTAACAGAAATACCTTTTGCCTTAAGTTTCGCCACAAGAGGATCAATTTTCTCAGCAATTTTCGCCAATTCATCCGCTTTACGGTAAATGGGTACAATCACTACTTGAATAGGGGCCAATTTTGGAGGCAATACCAAACCCTGATCATCAGAGTGAGCCATTACCAAAGCTCCCATTAAACGTGTTGAAACTCCCCATGAAGTAGCCCAAACGAAATCCTCTTTTCCTTCTTTATTTGTAAATTTCACATCGAATGCCTTTGCGAAATTCTGTCCTAAAAAGTGAGATGTTCCAGCCTGAAGTGCTTTTCCATCTTGCATTAAAGCCTCAATACAATAAGTATCTAAAGCTCCTGCGAATCGTTCCGATTCTGTTTTATGCCCTTTTAATACAGGAACAGCCATATGTTGCTCAGAAAATTCACCGTAAATGTCAATCATCTGCTTGGTCTCAACCAATGCTTCCTCTTTAGTAGCATGTGCTGTATGACCTTCTTGCCATAAAAATTCAGCAGTACGCAAGAACAAACGAGTACGCATTTCCCAACGCATTACATTTGCCCATTGATTGCAAAGAATTGGAAGGTCTCTGTAAGACTGAATCCAATTTTTGTAAGTACTCCAAATAATTGTTTCTGAAGTAGGTCGAATAATTAATTCCTCTTCCAATTTGGCATCAGGATCAACAATTACACCTTTCCCGTTCGGATCGTTCTTTAAACGGTAATGGGTTACAACTGCACATTCTTTTGCGAATCCTTCAACGTGGTCTGCTTCTTTGCTTAAAAATGATTTTGGGATCAAAAGTGGAAAGTAAGCATTTTGATGACCTGTCTCCTTGAACATCTTGTCCAATTGCGCTTGCATCTTCTCCCAAATGGCGTAGCCATAAGGTTTAATAATCATACATCCTCTTACTGCAGAATTTTCTGCTAGATCTGCCTTGATCACTAGATCATTATACCACTGCGAGTAATTTTCGCTTCTACTAGTTAAAACTTTTGCCATTATATGTTATTTTGGTATGGTATTTGCTATTTTTAGGGTGAATTAAATTCTTTACAAAAGTAAAAAATAATCTTAGATAATTCATTATTGGAGGACATGCGATGAAAACCTATTTCAAAATTCTATTAATTACAGCTCTCTTTGCAACTAGTTGCTCCCCTTCTTACATGGGATCAGCAGTTTATGAAGATGACATTTATTACAATCCTAACCAAGCTCCCTTAATTGTTCAAAAGGTAGAAGCTAAAAGCCCTGCAGTTAAAAAAGCCAATACCTTGGCTCCTGCTACAGCAAACCAATCGAAAACAAAAATCGAACCAACATCAGTTTCTGATAATGTAGATGATCGGAATTTTGCTGAACTACAAAAAAAATACACCGAAATATTAAGTGATGATTCAATTGAAAATATTGACACATTAATTTATGAAGGTGATGCTGGTTATTATCTTGGTGGATTTGACGGATCGGATAGAGATCGAGAAGAAGCAGAACGCTTACGTCAAATGTATCCTCAAGGATTTGGTTACTATAACAACAGTGGCTACAATACTGCCATGTGGTTAGCTGGAGATCCTGACTGGAATGTTTATGTAGATGGATATAATGTTTGGTGGACACCAACTTGGTTCAATCGTAACTACAATAGCTATAACTATTCCACCATACGATATGGAAACTCATTTGCCTATAATTATGGTTGGGGAGCTGGAGACAGTTGGTATTGGGATTTATCTTTCGGATGGGGTTATCCTCATTATTCATACGGACACTATGGTCATTATGGTCATGGATATTACGGACACCATGGCTACTATGGTAGTTACTATGGACACTACAATAATCACTATGGACATAGCAACTATTATCGAAATAGAAACTATACCAGAACAACTGACCGTTATGGTAACCGTCGAGCGTCTACGTATAAGCCAACTGGAACAAGTGCTTCAGGAAGTAGTCGTGTAGCAACATCGAACAGAAGAACCTCAATAGCTAACAGTACCAAAGCTGGTGTTTCTACTTCAACTCGCAGATCAAGCGCTTCAATTAGCGACGATGCTAGAAGAAGTAAAGCTGCAGCTCGATACAGTACAAGAAGTTCTTATGGAAGTACTAAAGCAAGCCAAAGCAATAGCGCAACAAGAAGATCGAATTTTGGCATATCAACCAGAACAAATGGATCTAGTTACAGAAATGGAACACAAAGTTCGACAAGATCTAATTATAACAATGGGAATCAACGAAGAAACTCCTATTCAACTGGGAATAGAACAAACTCTCAAACAAATAGAAATTCTTATTCAAATACAAGAAGAAGTACTTCGCCAAGCTATAATAAGCCAAAAACGAACTCAAGACCTTCTTATAACAAATCGTCAAACACAAGAAGTTCTACTTATTCAAAATCAGGCACAAGGTCTAATTACTCTAAAGTAAAGAGTAGTTCAACCAGAACGAAACCTACATACAAATCAGGTTCGTCGAGATCAAATAAATCTTACAATAGCGGAAGTTCTAATAGATCATCTGGCTCTTCTTATCGATCATCTGGTAGCTCAAGTAGATCTTCAGGTTCATCGTACCGTTCTTCTGGAAGCTCTAGATCAACTAAGAGTAGCTCATCTAGTTCTTCCAATAACTCAAGTAGAAGATCTACAGGTAGAAGATAATTTACTTACAAAAATGGAAAATGTCCTCCATAAGTAATAAATAGAACGCTAATAATTCTGTAAAACAGTCACAATAAAGATTACAGATTTAAATCTAAATTTAACGAAAATGAAACGATTATATATATTCCTAGGACTACTTCTAATGTCTGGATTTACCTTTGCCCAAACGGTAGATGATGCACTAAAATTTTCACAGCAAAATTATAGTGGGACTGCGCGTTCCACCGCTATGGGTGGAGCTTTTGGTGCTCTTGGTGGAGATTTTTCAAGTTTGAGTATCAACCCAGCAGGTATTGCGATTTATCGTAGTTCCGAGTTTACCATTACTCCTTCTTTTCAGATGAACAAGTCAGAAAATGGATCTTTTTCCGAAGACAAAAATAAATTCAGAATAGGTAATATTGGCTATATTTCAAGCTATGTTCCTAGAGTTGATTCAGGAAAAGGTTGGCAAAATTTTAATTTTGGTATTGGCTACAATCAAGTTGCAAACTTTGATAGCAAATCCTTTATTTTGAATGCAGCATCCGCTAGTTCAAGATTGGACTTTTGGACTGACATGGCAAATGGAGCAGCAGACAATGGAGATCCATTGTATCTATTTGAAGAAGAATTAGCTTATCAGAATTTCATGATTAACCAAGATGAAGAAGGGAATTACTTTTCTGTATTAGATGGTAATGATATCATGGATCAGGAAAAATATACGGTGGAAAAAGGATACATTAGTGAGTTTGTATTGTCTTTTGGAGGAAATTATTCGCATAAATTATATTTGGGAGCGACAATCGGAATTCAAGATTTGTATTATAAAACATCTACCATCTACTCAGAATACGCCCTCAAAGGTAATGAAAGCTCGTTAAACGAATTTACATTTGGCGAAGACAGAGTGGTAGATGGTGTTGGCGCCAACATAAAATTAGGAGCCATTTACAAGGCAACTCAAGATCTACGTTTAGGTCTTGCAGTACACACTCCTACATGGTACAATTTAGATACTGAAATGGAAACTTTTATGAATTCAGACTTCGATCCGAACATAAGCAATGGCTTCCCTGAAGATGGTGTTAGGAACCCTTCTGTTTTATCTGAGGTGATTGAATATACCAACACAGACTTTAAAACACCATGGAGAACCATATTAAGTGGAGCTTACACATTTGGTAAGCGAGCTGTAATAAGTGTTGACTATGAAATGCTAAATTATGGCAAAGCAAAATATAGTGATGGTGAAACTGAATGGGATGATGGCAACTATATTGAAGGGTTCAAAACTGATTTAGGAGCCGTTAATAAAACTGTTTCAGCAATTCATGAGTCTACTGCCAATATTAGAATTGGTGCTGAGTTTCGTGCAACACCAAACATTAGTCTTCGAGGAGGTTTTGCTCACATAGGTGATCCTTACAAGGGAGATTACGATGAAGGTTACAACACATACTCGGGAGGACTTGGATTTAAATTCAACAACTTCTTCCTTGATACTGCTGCAGAATACAAAAATTACAATCAAGACTTTGTGTTCTATGATGGTAGTGATGTTGTTCGTTTAGAGAAAACAAATCTTAATTTAAAAATGACTCTTGGATTAAGATTCTAAGTCATTTCAGAAAAAAATTAATAATACAAGAGACTGCAATCACAGTCTCTTTTTTTATACAAAAAAAGGCTGAAACATCTGTTTCAGCCTTTTTTGAAATTCAGCAATTAACGAATTTTATAAGATCATACCAGCAGCAACAGTTTCGTTTGTTGCTTCATCAATCAAGATGAAACTACCCGTTAAACGATTCTTTTTATATGAATCGAAAAACAATGGTTTAGCAGCCTTAAACGATACACATGCAATATCATTCAAGCCAACTTGTTTGTCTTCCGCAACTTCATCCAAAGTATCAACATTCACTTTGAATTTCACATCACGAATCATACAACGAGTTTCGTTGGTAGTGTGTTTAATTGTATATTTTCCACGAGGCATCATAGCTCGTTCATTCATCCAGCAAAGCATTGCTTCGAATTCCTGACTAATATTTGGAACATTATTCGCATCAACAATCATATCTCCTCTCGAGATATCAATGTTGTCACTTAACCTTACGGTTACCGATTGTGGTGTGAATGCAACCTCTTGTTCTCCAGTAAAAGAATCTATAGCCTCAATAGTTGTATCAATTCCGCAAGGTAGTACACGAACCTTATCTCCAGGTTTAAAAACACCACTTGCAACTCGACCTCCATAGCCACGGTAATCGTGAAACTCATCAGATTGAGGACGTATTACGTACTGAACCGGCAATCTTGAATCTCCATGATTACGATCATCAACAATCTTAATATCTTCAAGCAGATTCAATAAAGGATCTCCTGAAAACCAGTCCATATTTGTTGATGCATCAACAACATTATCTCCTAGTTTTGCTGAAATTGGAATAAAACGAACATCTTTAATACCCAATTTGTCGATGATATTCTTTTGGTAATCAGCTTTAATAGTCTCATACGCTTCTTGAGAATAATCAACTAAATCCATTTTATTGATACACACAATAATGTGAGGTATTTGCAATAAATTTGCGATGTATGAGTGACGTAAAGTTTGTTCGATAACTCCGTTACGCGCATCAACTAAAATTAAAGCGGCATTTGCTGTTGAAGCTCCAGTTACCATATTTCGGGTATACTGAATATGACCTGGTGTATCAGCAATAATAAATTTACGTTTTGGTGTCGCAAAATATCTGTATGCAACGTCAATTGTAATTCCTTGCTCGCGCTCAGCTCTCAAACCATCGGTTAGTAAAGCTAAATCTACTTCTGTATCGCCACGCTTTTGACTCGAAATCTCAATAGCTTCCATTTGATCTTCGAAAATGGCTTTACTATCGTATAATAATCTTCCGATAAGAGTACTTTTACCATCATCAACACTACCAGCAGTAGTGAAACGTAAAAGCTCCATATCTAAATATCCTGATGTTTTCTCTGACATTTTTTTTAGCTTTTTGCTATTAGCGGTTAGCCATTAGCTATAAGTTCAAAATTTTTGAGTAGCAATTTTGCAACTCATTTATATCTTATTCCTTTAAGCTTTTAGCTTAAAAATACCCTTCTTTTTTACGATCTTCCATTGCTGCTTCAGAACGCTTGTCGTCATGACGAGTACCTCGCTCTGTTGTTCTTGTTGCAGCAACTTCTTCGATAATATCTTCAAGAGTGTTTGCCTCAGACTCAACAGCTCCAGTACAAGTTGCATCTCCAATTGTTCTGAAACGAACGATTCTTTTCTCTATTTTCTCAGTATCACGCATTGGGATAAAATCCGAAGCAGATAATAAGTTGCCATGACGCAAGAAAACATCACGTTCGTGAGAAAAATAAATATTCGGTATTTTAATATTTTCAAGGTAGATATACTGCCAAACATCCATTTCAGTCCAATTTGAAATTGGAAAAACTCTAAAGTGTTCGCCCATGTGCTTTTTACCATTGAAAAGATTCCAAAGCTCTGGTCTCTGATTTTTTGGATCCCACTGACCAAACTCATCACGATGTGAGAAAAAACGCTCTTTAGCACGTGCTTTTTCTTCATCACGACGACCTCCGCCCATAGCACAATCTACTTGTAATTCCTCAAGTCCATCAAGAAGAGTTACTGTTTGCAATTTGTTTCTACTTGCATCATAACCAGTTTCTTCAATTGCCTTTCCTTGATCGATAGAATCTTGCACATAACGTACAATTAAACGAGTTCCTGTTTCTTCCATCAACTCATCGCGAAATGCAATTGTTTCAGGAAAGTTATGGCCTGTATCTACATGCATTAATGGAAAAGGAACCTTGGCAGGAGCAAATGCTTTGCGAGCCAAATGAAACATGATAATTGAATCTTTTCCTCCTGAAAATAACATTACAGGATTCTCAAATTGAGCTGCAACTTCACGAAGTACAAAAATCGATTCAGCTTCCAGTTCTCTTAAATGATTAATATTGTATTCTTTCATTCGAAAATATTTTATTTGCTTTCTATATGAACCATTGTAAAAACAGTTCTCTCCATAAAGGTGGATAACTTCAACTTTATTTATTTTTTATTAACTGAGGTAAAATGGCATTAACCACTTCCTCTACTGATTGCTCAGGCGTCATATCAGAGGTTTTGATCTCCAAAAAAGGATTCTCCGGGGCCTCAAAAGGAGCGTCTAAACCTGTAAAGTTTTTAATTTCACCATTACGGGCTTTCTTATACAATCCTTTTACATCTCTCTCTTCACATACTTTATAAGATGCATTTACATACACCTCTAAAAATTCTTCTCCCCCAATTATCTCCTTAGCTACATCTCTTATTGCAACAGTCGGACTCACAAAACAATTAATCGTGATTACACCACAATTTAAAAACAGCTTAGAAACTTCAGCAATTCTTCTGATATTTTCCGTGCGATCTTCATCGGAAAAGCCTAAGTTTTTATTTATTCCTGTACGGATGTTATCACCATCTAATATTTGCGTGAAAAAACCTCTTTTTTGAAGTTCCTTTTCAACACCAATAGCAATGGTTGTTTTACCCGAACCAGAAAGACCTGTCATCCAAATTACTTTGGAATTTTGCTTTAAAAATTCCTCCTTATCTTCCCTACCTAAAATCCGATCAAACACAGGATGGATATTTGTTGCTTTTGTGGTCATCAACGTTTCTTGTTTCGAAGTTTTTAAAACCTTTCTAATTTTTTAAAAAGTAAGGGCAAATGTACATATTATCAGTAGATTTTAAAAATCTAAACTTTTAACAATTACAATTTATTGCAAAAAAAATCCGAGTTTTTCAACCCGGATTTTAAAGACAATATTTTACGTATTATTCTTCTTTACAATCACACGGATTAAAACTCTTATTATACTGACTCATAGCTCTGTAACTCATACCCATACTTGAAAATCCTCCATCGTGGAATAAATTCTGCATGGTTACCTTTTTGGTAAGATCAGAAAATAAGGTAATACAATAATTAGCACATTCTACTGCAGATGCATTTCCTAGAGGTGACATACGTTCCGAAAAGTCGATTAGAGAATCAAATCCTTTCACACCACTACCAGCAGTTGTCATTGTTGGCGATTGAGAAATCGTATTTACACGAACTCTTTTCTCACGACCATAAATGTAACCAAAACTACGTGCAATAGATTCCAACATCGCTTTTGCATCAGCCATATCATTATACTCGAACATTGTTCTTTGTGCAGCAGCATATGATAAAGCTACAACAGAACCCCATTCATTAATAGCATCTAATTTTTTAGCAGACTGCAACACCTTATGAAATGATGTAGCAGATATATCCAATGTCTTTTTAAGGTACTCGTAGTTTAATTCATCGTAAGCGTGTCCCTTACGAACATTAGGAGACATACCGATTGAATGCAAAACGAAATCAACTCTTCCGCCCAATACTTCCATTGATTTGGTAAATAAATTATCCAAATCCTTAGGATCAGTTGCATCGGCAGGAATTACTTGTGCATTGCATTTTTTAGCTAACTCATCGATGGTTCCCATACGAATGGATACAGGAGTATTTGTTAATACGATTTCTGCACCTTCGGCTACAGCTAATTCAGCAACTTTCCAAGCGATTGACATTTCGTTCAACGCTCCGAAAATAATTCCTTTTTTTCCTTTTAATAAATTATATGACATAATTCGATTTTTCAATTTTTTTCAGGTTCAAAGATAGCCAAATAAATTAAGAATGATCCTAAATAAGAACTTTAATTAAGACTGAATAAATTCTTTAATTGAAAAATACAAATAGCAATCAACTATCCAAGAGAACCTTAGCGTTTTCGAGAGCTGCTTGAGTAAGGTCAGCTCCACTTAGCATTTTGGCAAGCTCTTCTATGCGACTTTGCTTATCTAAAAGCACAATGTTTGAGTAGGTTTCAAGCTCATCATCGGCCTTGTAAACCTTATAATGATTTTTACCCTTTCCAGCTATCTGAGGTAGGTGAGTTATACTTATTACCTGAATATTTTCTGCCATTTGGTTCATCATAGCACCCATTTTATCCGCTATTTCACCGGAAACACCAGTATCAATTTCATCAAAAACAATCGATGGTAAGGCAGTGGACGATGATACTAAATACTTAATACTCAACATCAAACGAGATAACTCCCCTCCCGATGCAACTTTCTGAACTTCTTCTAATTGACCGTTTTTATTGGCACTAAATAAGAAACACAGCAAATCACGACCTAAATACTGAAAATCTTCTCTAATCTTCATGTCAACTTTAAAGTTAGCATTAGGAATACCCAATTGCACCAACTGAGTTACAATGGTTTTTTCAATTGCCGAAACTACTTTTTTCCTACTGTTTGTAAGCTTTTCAGAAACCTTTTGAAGCAAAGCTTCTTGCTTGTTCAATTGCTCCTTCAAATCTTCAATAAAATCATCTCCAGAAACAATCTTATCAACCTTTTGTGTTAATTCTTCTCTTATTTCAATCAAATCTTCAACCGAGTCAACATGATGCTTTTGTTGCAAAGAATAAATAGCATCTAATTTCTGATTTAAAAATTCAATTCGAGAAGGATCCAATTCGATAGATTCGTTTGTTTGCTCAAGCTCTTGAGCTAAATCCTGTAATTCGATGTAAGCACTTTCTAAACGCTGGTATAGAGAATCAGCATCAGGATATACATTTTGAATTTGTGCAATGGCATTTCGAGTCTCTTTTAATTGGGAAACAATAGGAAATTCTCCCTCAGAAAGATTTCCATATGCCTTAAATAAGCCAGATTTTATCTCCTCTGCATGAGTTAAAGTCTCCAACTCATTTTCCATTTCTTTTTGTTCTCCAGTTACCAATTTTACATCAAGTAATTGCTCCAACTGAAACTGAAAATAATCCAAATCAGCCTTCTCTTTAGCTGCTATTTCTTCCTGCTTTCGCAAATTATCTTTCAACAATTGAAACTTATCGAACTGGTCTTGATATTTTTTTAGAAGCTCAGCATTGCCTGCATAAGTATCAACAATACCTACTTGATAGTCGAAACTACCAATTACCAGATTTTGATTCTGACTATGTACATCAATCAGGCGAAAGCCTAGCTCCTTAAGAGTTTTCACACTCACCGGTGAATCGTTTACAAAAGCTCTACTTTTACCATTCGGCAATATTTCTCTTCGCAATAATGTTTCCTCTTCGTAGTCTAATTGATTCTTATCAAAAAAGCCCTCTAATTTGTATCTAGATATTGAAAAGCAACTCTCAATTATGCATTTCTTCTCTCTATCTTTTAAAACATTCACCTCTGCCCTTTGCCCAAGTACTAAAGATAAAGCACCTAATAAAATAGATTTACCCGAACCTGTTTCTCCAGTAATAACCGAAAAGCCATCTGAAAAATCAATATCAAGTTGATTGATTAAAGCATAATTCTGAATGGATATGGATTGAAGCATAGAAATCTTTAAATGAAGTGGTAATTAGACAATAGGTTGATTAGAAAACACTATTTCTTTTGTCCTATAATTTTGTTGTATTTGGAAATGTTGGCTGGATCTATTTCACTCAAAATATTGAAAACCCTCTTTTTCTCATCCGTAAAAGATTCTGAAAAAATATTTACCAATTCATCCGCTTTGGCGTCGAAAAAAATTTGAAGAATAAACGAGCCAGGCTTGGCGCGATATGCCTTCTGCAGTAATCTAAGACTCTCAGCAATCTCAGCTCTCGATTCGGTTAAACGTTCTGCCATGCGATCCAATCCCAAACGGTGGTACTTGTACAAACACTCTCGAACAGGACTGTAGGCATTGTTTAGTATGTTTTCAATTAACCAGTATCTATTTTTTCGACTTTCGTAAGCCTTCCAACCTTTTACATTAGAGTTTTGCATTTTATTTACAATCTCTTCCGCTTTGGCAAAATAAACTCCTCCACCATCAGGCGAATAAGTGTCATAATCAAGGCCCAGAATAACGTAAGCATAATATGAAAGAAGTCCTGTTAAACTGCTTGGTGTAGTTGCTTCGTTGAACTCCAAGCTTTGATATTCTACATATTTAAACTGCACATCATCATCTTTATAATTTAACAAGACACTGTTATAAGATGAATTGTAAATTGGACGACTAACCTGCACTTGCATATTCCCCTTAAACTCATCAGCAGAAATTTGGCTGGTTAGATTAATTAAAATAGTACATTCAATGCGCTCATCATAACTATATACATGATCGGTCCATCGAGTTGTATTCATAAACTCATAAACGGAAGACTGAAGCGTTCTAAAAACCTGTTTATTGGTTCCTTGAATTTGCTGACTTGCAATTTGCACATTACATCTTAACTCCTGAGCGAACAAAGGAGTAGACAAACAAAAGGTCAATAATAGAATAAAGAGTTTTCGCATAATTAAATTTCAAAAGTTCACAGCTAAAGTTAAAAAATTAAACGGAAGAGATACAACATTTATTCTGCATAATACGCGATCAATTCTGCTACAATATCTTTAGCAACCTCAGTTTTCGACTTTAATTCATATTTTTTACATTCTCCACTTCTGTTGATAATGGAAATTTTGTTTGTATCGTGCTGAAATCCGGCACCTTTATCATTCAAGGAATTAAGAACAATAAAGTCGAGATTTTTCTTCTCCAATTTTAATTTGGCATTGAATTCCTCATCGTTGGTTTCCAAGGCAAATCCAATTAAAAATTGTTCTGCTGATTTGACATTACCCAGAGAAGCAGCAATATCTTTTGTAGGTGTTAATTCGATGGAGTAGTTTTCTTTCCCTCTTTTAACCTTACAATCTTCTGTTATTAATGGTGTGAAATCTGCTACAGCAGCAGTCATAATACCTCCGTCGCAATTCGGAAAATGCTTTTTCGATGCCTCATACATTTCCTGAGCGGAAACAACATCAATACGGTCGATATTTGAATTTTTTGGTGTAAGAGCAGTTGGACCACTTATTAAAGTAACCTTAGCTCCTTGTTCGGCTAACTCTTCAGCAATGGCATAACCCATTTTTCCTGAAGAAAAATTACCTATAAAACGTACCGGGTCAATCTTTTCGTAAGTTGGTCCGGTAGTGATAAGGATTCTCTTATTCGTTAGTTTTTTTTTTTAGCCTCGAAAAATTCAGTAATCTTTTTAACGATTACATCTGGCTCTTCCATTCTTCCTTTACCATGAAGTCCACTAGCTAGTTCACCACTTGATGGTTCGATAAACTTATCACCATAGGATCTTAAAATCTCCATATTTCGCAAAGTTGCAGGATGCTTAAACATATCCAAATCCATTGCAGGAGCATGAATTACCGGACACTTAGCAGATAGATAAGTTGTTAAAAGCAAATTGTCGCAAATACCGTGAGCCATTTTCGCCATTGTATTTGCAGTGGTTGGTGCCACAATTAAAACATCAGCCCACATCCCTAAATCTACATGACTGTTCCAAGAACCATCGTCATGCTTAAAGAAATCAGACAAGACGGTATTTTTCGACAAAGTTGCCATGGTTACTGGCGAAATAAATTCTTTCGCATAAGTTGTCATGATCACTTTAACGTTAGCTCCCTCTTTCACAAGCAATCTTACCAATGAAGCAGCTTTATAGGCAGCAATACTTGCTGTAACTCCAAGAATAATATTTTTATCTTTTAACATAAGTCAAGATTAAAAAATAAAAAGTTCCCTTTTGTGACAAAGGGAACTTGTAAACTATTTCGTTTTTTGCTCTTCAGTAATAAGCTCTTTCGCAGGATTTCTATAATAGATATTTCCATTAATAAATTCCTCAACTGCAATTAACGCAGGCTTTGGTAATCTCTCGTAATACTTTGAGATTTCAATTTGCTCACGATTTTCAAAAACCTCTTCCAAGTTATCTGTATAAGAAGCAAACTCTTGCAATTTCTTATTCAGTTCACTTTTCAGTTCTACAGCAATTTGATTAGAACGCTTCGCCATAATCACGACAGATTCGTACACATTACCTACTTCCGCACTTAACTCAGTCATGTTGCGGGTAATTGTAGAACTTGCTGCATTTGTTTTTTTGTAATCCATACTATAAAAGAATTAGATCTATTTTAATTATTCGTATTAAACTGACTTAAGTATGATTCTATATTTTTAATCATCTTTTCAGCACTCTTAGCGTACTCACTCTTAGGGAATTCATCAACAAAAGAATAATATTCTTCTTTTGCTAAATTGTATCTTTCTCTTTCTTTTTCTTCAACACTTAAAATTGCCAATTCGTATCGAGATTCCAATAGCATAAACATCAGATCTTCACGATACGAAGAACCTGGATAATCTTTAATTGCATTTTGTAGTGCAACAATAGCCGACGGAAACTTCTCTCTATCGTAATAGTTTCTAGCACTTAAAAACGACTTAAGAACCAACTTATCCTGTAATTCATCAATGTTATCGTTACATTTTGGAATCCTTGTAGAATTCGGGTAACGGTTAATATACAATTGAAATGCATCAATCGCATCTTTTGTTGCTGTTTGGTCTAATCTCGGCTTTGGAGACTCCAAATAGTAACAGTATGCACTCATATATAAACTCTCTTCAGAATATGGACTATCAGGAAAAGTTTTTAGAAAATTTCTAAAATAATAACCTGCTCCGATATAATCTCCAGATCCATATGCGCAATAAGAGATATAGTAGCTGATCGTTTCGGCCTTACTTGTTCCTCGATAAATTGGTAACAACTCCTCAAAAAGTGTTGCAGCTTTAATATAATCTTCCGAATTATAGTACTCAACTGCCTTTTTATATTTCAAAGGATTGTCGCTACTTTTTAGAAGTTTTTGGTAATCGCTACATCCACCTAAAACAAAGGCGAAAAGTAAAAAAAGGTAAACTAATTTTCTCATAGGTACAGCTACTCTATTTTTTTGCATTTTGCAAAGATATAGTTTTCAACCGAAATATTTAATAATTTCCTATCATATTATACAATTCTTTATAATTTATTGCTAAAATTCCAAAAAACATTACTTTTGCACAGTTGCAATAAAAACATTTCAAAAAAAAGCATATACTGTGGATATATTTGACAAAGTTACCTCTAAAAAAGGAAATCTAGGGCAATACGCAAAGCAAGCTCATGGATATTTTGCATTTCCTAAATTGGAAGGCGAAATTGGATCACGAATGAAGTTTCGTGGAAAAGAAGTTTTAACTTGGAGTTTGAACAACTATATCGGATTAGCAAATCACCCAGAAGTAAGAAAAGAAGATGCTGAAGCAGCTGAAAGATGGGGATTAGCATATCCAATGGGAGCCCGTATGATGTCCGGTCAAACAAGTCGCCACGAAGAGTTAGAAGCTCAATTGGCAGATTTCGTTAAAAAACCAGATGCCTTCCTATTAAATTTTGGATACCAAGGAATGGTTTCAATTATTGATGCTTTAGTTAGTCGTCATGATGTTATTGTTTACGATTCTGAATCGCATGCATGTATTATGGATGGTTTAAGACTTCATGCTGGAAAACGTTTCGTTTATCCACATAACGACATGGAGAACCTTACTAAGCAATTAGAGAGAGCTACCAAATGGACTGAAAATACCGGTGGTGGTATTCTTCTTATTACTGAAGGTGTATTCGGAATGGCTGGTGACCTTGGTAAATTAGATGAGATTTGCGCTTTGAAAGACGATTTCAACTTCCGTTTACTTGTTGATGATGCACACGGATTTGGTGTGATGGGAAAAACTGGTGCTGGTGCAATTGAGCATTTCGGTGTTGAAGACAAAGTAGATTTACACTTTAGTACATTTGCGAAAGCAATGGCTGGTATCGGTGCTTTTATCGCTTGTAGCGAAGAAGTTGGTACTTACTTAAGATACACAATGAGATCTCAAATTTTTGCGAAATCATTACCAATGCCTATTGTAGAAGGATCTTTAAAACGTTTGGAATTACTTAAAAATTCTCCTGAATTACGTGAGAAACTTTGGAGTGTAACAAATGCTTTACAAAAAGGTTTAACAGAAGCAGGATTAAATATTGGTGTTACTGAATCACCTGTTACTCCAGTTTATCTTTCTGGTAGTGTAGCTGAAGGAACTCAAGTAACTATGGATTTGAGAGAAAATTACAATATTTTCTGTTCAATTGTGGTATATCCTGTTATTCCTAAAGGACAATTGTTATTGAGATTGATTCCTACAGCAACTCACACACTAGAAGATGTTGAGTACACTGTAAATGCATTTAAAGAAGTAGCTGCGAAACTTAAAGATGGGAAATATAGCAACGAAAAATTTGCTGATATTTTCAACCAATAGTTTCTAGAAAATATAGTTAAAAACGACATTCGAAAGGATGTCGTTTTTTTTTACGCAAAAAAAAATACCCGACTATTATTAGTCGGGTAAAATATTTTTGCTTGTAAGCTGCTTACTCTTGCTCTGAAAGAAAACGCTCAGCATCCATTGCAGCCATACATCCTGATCCTGCAGATGTTATTGCCTGACGATAGTGAGGATCTTTTAGATCTCCTGCAGCAAATACACCAGGAACATTTGTTTTGGTTGTATCCGGCTCTGTTAACACATAACCTTGCTCATCCGTTTTTAAGTAATCAGCAAATATTTTTGAATTTGGAGTATGTCCAATTGCCACAAAGTACCCATCAATTTTTATGTCTACTTCTGTTTCATCAGCCTCTCCCATTCTCTTAATCAACTTAGCACCTTGAACCACACCTTCGCCATAAAGCTCTTTGGTGTTGTGCTCGAAAAGCACCTCTATGTTTTCTGTTCGAGCAACACGATCTTGCATTGCTTTTGATGCACGTAAATAGTCCTTACGAACGATCAAATAAACTTTCTTACACAACCCTGCTAAGTAAGTAGCTTCTTCAGCAGCAGTATCTCCACCACCAACAACAGCAACATCCAATCCTTTGTAAAAGAATCCATCGCAAGTAGCACACGCTGATACTCCAGATCCCATGTATTTTTCTTCTGTTGGGAATCCCAAATATTTAGCCGTTGCTCCAGTTGCCAAAACAACTGTTTCTGCCATAATCACTTTCTTACCATCAACAACTAGCTTGTGTGGACGTGAAGAAAAATCAACTTCAGTTACTAAACCCCAACGGCAATCCGTACCAAAACGCTCTGCTTGTTTCTTCAAGTCGGCCATCATAGCAGGTCCTGTAACGCCATCAGCGTATCCTGGGAAGTTATCTACTTCGGTTGTTGTTGTTAATTGCCCTCCTGGCTGTAAGCCTTCAATTAATACTGGATTCAAGTTAGCTCTAGCAGCATAAATTGCAGCTGTATAACCAGCAGGACCAGATCCTACGATTAAGCATTTCACATTTTCTACATCTCCCTCAGGAGTTGCAGAATTGCCATTCTCCAGATTCATTGATTTAAATTCCATATATGTTTAATTATTCTGTTTCTAAATTGTAATTTCGAGAAACAAATCTACAAAATATCTAGATAACTACAAGTGTGTTTATTCATAGAAAATGTAGATGTTAACATCAATTAACTCTAATCTTTGATATTGTTTTTATTTATCAAACTTTAATGATCGATAATATATAACAGTGAAAAATAGAAGTGTTGCTCAGCCGGGCTTAGAATAAACTTCTGAGAAAATAAAGCATAAAAATACCCCCTGAAAATAAATTCAGGGGGCTATAAAACTCAATAATTAAATAGTCATTAGGCTTTTGGCTCAATTACTAAAAGTACATCACCTTTAGCAACAGAATCGCCAGATTCACATTTAATTTCTTTTACAGTACCTTCTGCTTTAGCATCAAGATTATTCATCATCTTCATTGCTTCAAGTACTACTAATGCATCTCCAACTTTAACTTCATCCCCAACTTTAACTTTACACTCAACAATCATACCTGGAATTGGTGCAACAACACTTCCTGTAGCAAATTCATCAACAGAAGCTTCCTTTTTCTTACGACCTTTAAATTGAGGTGCAGCTGGTCCGTTAGGATCATTAACTTCTACGGTAAAGGTTTCTCCTTCAATAGTTACTTCAAGTTCACGACCGTTACCTTTTCCTTTAGAAGTAAGTTCACCAGAAAGGGCTTTTCTTACTAATTCTTCCTCTTTTTCAACTTCGGCCATGGTTTTTGCTTTTACATCAGCAGGAACTTCTTCCAAACCATACTTCCATTTCAAGAAGCGTTTTCCTGTTACAGGATAAAGAGCGCATAAAACTTCGTCATCGATATCTTTAGCAAGATCTCCGAATTCAGTTTTAACAGCATCCATTTCCGGCTCAAGAATAGATCCAGGACGAACTGTAATAGGTTCCTCACCACGAGGATAACCCTTAAGAGCTTTCTTTTGAACCTCTGGATTAATTGGATGAGTAGTTTTACCATACAATCCGTAACAAAGGTCTTTTACCTCTTTGGTAATTTGTGCATATTCTCCTTCGTAAGTATCGAACAGTACATTGTTTACTGTTTGTACACCAACAATCTGAGATGTAGGAGTAACCAATGGAATGTTACCTAGATCTTTACGAACTTTAGGAAGTAAACGATATACTTCTGGTAATTTATCCAATGCATCCATAGCTTTCAACTGATTTACCAAGTTAGAAAGCATTCCTCCTGGAGTTTGGTGTAATAATACATTAATATCAGTAGTAGCATACTTAGGACTATTGTCTAAGTGCTTATATTTAGGAATGTATTTCTCCATTTCAGCAGCAATGTCATTAATTTTATTAATGTCCATTCCAGAGTCACGGTTTGTGCCTAATAATGACATAATCATTGGCTCAACAGCAGGATGAGAAGTACGGTAAGCATAAGGTCCAATACATGTATCAACAATATCAACACCCGCCTCTATAGCTTTAAAGATAGCCAAATCAGCCATACCTGAAGTAAAGTGAGTATGTAAGTTAATTGGTGTATCTGTAAACTTCTTGATTTCACGCACTAAGTTATAAATATCATAAGGAGCTACCAATCCTGCCATATCCTTGATACAAACTGAATCTACTCCAAATGCGATAAGATCTTTCACTTTATTGATGTAGTATTCCATATTGTATACTTCACCACCTAAACGAGGCTCGTTAAGAGTATAACAAACAACACCTTGCAAGTGCTTATCGTTATCCTTAATAACCTTAGCTGCAGTTTCGAAATTTCTGAAATCGTTCAATGCATCGAAACAACGGAAGATATCCATACCATTATCGATTGATCGCTGAACAAAAGATTGAACAACATCATCAGCATAGTTACGGTATCCTACCACATTCTGCCCACGAAGAAGCATTGAAAATGGTGTTTTAGGCATATGCTTTTTCAATACTCTTAAACGCTCCCATGGATCTTCACCCAAGAAACGGTGCATTGTATCAAAAGTAGCACCACCCCAAGTTTCAACAGAATGATAACCTGCTTCGTCAATCATTTCTGCAACAGGCAACATATCTTCTGTACGACCACGTGTAGCAAATAGCGACTGGTGACCATCACGTAAACTTACGTCATTAATTTTAATTGGATTTTCAGCTTTTGGACGATCGCTGCCATAATTTAGTTGGGTCATTTGTAAAACCCCGTGCTTATCGAATATCATCTTTTTATATTTTTTGAATTAATACATTTCCCAATTAGCAGGAAAATAAAATTATGCACTACGCAGACTTCGACCACGAAGTTGTACAATCTTACGTTTGGTCATCATCATTTTAATGCCAGTACGTGCCCAAGAACCATTAGTTGAATTTCCTTCTTTTAATGCTTCAGCTTTCTCTAACTCTATGTGGTGAGCAACTGCTACTAGAGCTGCTTTTTTAATCTTTTCTTCTCGTGTCATAATTATCGGTATTAATAATTAATTTATTAAAAGTCTTTCTTACAATGGAATATTTCCGTGTTTCTTAGCTGGTAATACTTCTGCTTTCGTTTTCATTGTATTCAATGCATCAATCAAACGAGCACGAGTTTCACTAGGAAGAATTACATCATCAATATATCCACGCTGCGCTGCCAAATAAGGAACGTTAAATGCGTTTTCATATTCTTGAATCTTCTCTTCAGTCTTAGCTTGTCTATCATCTGCAGCAGAAATTTCTTTCTTATAAGAAGAGATTACCTCCACAGCACCCTTAGCACCCATTACCGCAATTTCAGCAGTTGGCCAAGCGAATACCATATCAGCTCCCAAAGGTTTAGAACACATTGCTAAATAAGCTCCACCGTAATCCTTACGAGTTACTACAGTAAATTTAGGTACAGTAGCCTCAGCATAACTCCAAAGAAGTTTAGCTCCGTGGCGAATAATACCGCCTAGTTCTTGCTGCACTCCAGGAAGATATCCAGGAACATCAACAAATGTTACCAATGGAATATTGAAAGCATCACATGTACGAACAAAACGAGAAATCTTATCAGAAGCATCAATATCCAAACAACCTGCCTGAATCATTGGTTGATTTGCGATAATACCTACCGATTGATTGTCTAATCGACCAAAACCGATTATTGCATTCTCTGCATAGTGTTCATGTACTTCGTAAAACTCACCTTGATCTAGAACTGATTCTAATACAGCCTTCATATCGTAAGGTGTCTTTGGATCATCAGGAATCATAGTATCCAATTCTTCACAAACACGAGCAGGATCGTCACCCATCGCCAACTGAGGAGTTTCCTCTAAGTTGTTGTTTGGCATATAGCTTAACAAATCGCGAATTTCTTCAATTGTAGCTTCATCTGAATCGCAAGCAAAGTGTGCATTACCACTTTTTGCATTGTGAGCCATAGCTCCACCAAGCTCTTCGAAAGTAGTTTCTTCACCTGTTACTGTTTTAATTACATAAGGAGATGTAATAAACATGTGACTCTGCTTTTTAACCATGTACACAAAGTCAGTCATTGCTGGAGAATAAACTGCACCACCGGCACAAGGTCCCATAATAGCAGAAATCTGAGGAATTACCCCTGATGCTCTTGAATTACGCATAAATATTTCACCGTAACCTTTCAATGCATCAACACCTTCTTCAACACGAGCTCCACCTGAATCGTTAAGACCTACAATAGGAGATCCAGCACTTACTGCCAAATCCATTACTTTACAGATTTTTGCAGCATGCATTTCACCTAAAGATCCTCCTCGAGAAGTAAAATCCTGAGAATAAGCAAATACTGTTCGTCCATTCACTAAACCATGGCCAATAATTACTCCATCAGCAGCAATTTCAGTTGTTTCAAAACCAAAGTTTACACAACGATGTTCCACAAACATATCCAATTCTCTAAAACTTCCTTCGTCAAAAAGCAAGTCTATTCTCTCTCGTGCAGAAAGCTTCCCCTTGTCATGTTGCTTAGCAACACGAGCTTCTCCGCCCATCTTTTTAACTTCTTCTCTTTTTTTCTTTAAGAGATCTAACTTTTCAGATACCTTCATCTTATATATTTATTTTCAAGTAATTTGCTAAGAAAATCTCAAGGAATTTCTAATTTACTTCAATTGCTATTCAGTTAATACGCCTCATACATTTGATTGAGCAATTAAATTTTCACATCAATCAATAGAGCTGTTTGCTTAGAACCTAATTCTATTTAAAGAATTATTTCATTAATAATGGACGAATATATATACTTTCATTGTAGATAAGAAACTGTTTAAAAACAGCACTTTAACTACGTAAACGTTTGAATATGAAACCGCCCCCTTGAAAATACCACCCTATCAGTCTGTTTTCCAGATCATTCCTCCAACAAAACAACATTCAAAAAAAAACAGCAAAAATTCGCCTTAGATATTGTAAAACATATAAAGAACGAGTTGAAAAATGATATTATATATTGAAAAAAATTCAATGACTTTTTTCAATCAAGGATTGAACGCAAATTAAAAACTCTTTTTCATTATTTTTCATCCAAACACTAGCAATCACCTATAAATGGGTATAATTACCCATTCATTTCAATATGCTATTAAAAGATTTTTTTAGGAATATCTACAACACTCTTGTATGTAAATTAGTTTATAATGATTAAGCAAATACTTTTGCAGCTTGGTTAAAAAATACAAAAAATGACTAGCGAAAAAATAAGATTTATAACATAGACAGCATGGTTGTAGAATACCTGTTAACGGACCCGGCAGATTTAGGGAATTATTTCTTTATTCAACATAGGTATCATCACGATTATTTACATCTAAAAAAATAGAAAGCAAAGTCAAGTTTATCTTATCTTTCTCAGTAATTTCTTTATTGATAGCAATTCGAAATTATATTTGTTAATGCAAAAATCAGGTCGTAGCTCAGCCAGATTTAGAGTACGCGTCTGGTAGGCGTGGGGTCGGAATTTCGAATCTTCTCGCATGGACTATATAAAATAAACGAAAACTCTTGCGAATTTTTCTTTCTTATTGCTTCTTATCATTAGAAATTCTAATATCCCCCTTCTATTTCCACTATCTCTTCCTGCCCATTCTCTACTTGATAATGTACCTTGCAAACTAGTAATAGAAGCCTTAATTTTATTAGATATATGAAAACATTTCCTTTCTCATTGTTTTGTTTAATACTTTTCATTTCAAGTTCTTGTAATGAAATTAAAACTATTCACATTGAGTATAACTCTAGAATAGACCAAGTCGCTTTTGCCGTTTCAGATTTACAATCAGAACTAATTTCGAAAAATTACACCTTGAGCGAAAAAGCAGATTTCACTATTCGCTTTGCTATTGATGAGAGCATGAATAAATCAGAGAGTTATAAAATAAATAGAAGCACAAGAAAAGAACTTCTGATTTTAGCTCCCGATGCCAATGGATTATTATATGGTGGATTGGAATTGAGTGAATTAATTCGAATTGGCAAAGATATTCATGAAATAGAAAGCATTAGCGATCAGCCATACATTGCCAAAAGAGGAATCAAATTCAATATTCCTTTGGACATTCGCACTTCCAGTTTTGATGATTCGGGAGATGCCGCACAGGAAAATATTGCCGAAATGTGGAATCTGAAATTTTGGGAAGAATTTTTCGATAATATGGCTCGCCACCGCTACAATGCCATTTCATTTTGGAATGCCCACCCTTTCTCTTCTATGGTAAAATTGGATGATTATCCGAATGTTGCCCTTCAAGATGTGTGCGGAACCAGCATAAAACCACAAGAAAATCCTGGATATTGGACTGTGCCGGAAATGCCAAGTATTAAAACCGTTGCGAACTTAAAAGTGCTCAAAAAAATGAGCATTGATGAGAAGATTATCTTTTGGCAGAAAGTAATGAAACAAGCCAAAAACCGTGGTATTGATGTGTATTTCATCACCTGGAACATTTGCTTAAATGGTGCAGCACCTCCAGGATCGAACAAAGAAGTTGGCGATAAGAAAGGGAAATATGGCATTACAAATGACTATCGCAACAAAACAAGCATCGATTACCTGAGAAAATCAGTAAAGCAATTCATTATTAACTATCCTGACCTAACTGGACTTGGTGTAACTGCCGGTGAGAACATGCGCACTCCAATGAATGATGACGATAAAGAAAAATGGTTGTGGGATACTTATGGCGAAGGCATTATGGATGCGAAAGCTGTTCAGCCAAATCGTGAGATTAAATTCATTCATCGCTTTTGGTGGACCGATATGAAAAAGATCACCAAGTATTGGGGTGATTATCCTGATCAGTTTGACATGAGTTTTAAGTATGCAAAAGCACGTTTGTATTCTTCTGTAAATACTCCTTTCCATAAGCCTTTGTTGGATTGGATGGCTCCTCAGAATTTAAAGTCGTGGTGGAACCTAAGAAATGATGATATTTTCATTCATCGTTGGGGCGATCCAGAGTATGTAAGTAATTTTATTAAGAACATGCCAGCAGAACAAACTGCCGGTTTTCATATGGGATCAGATGGCTATGTTTGGGGACGTGAATTTATCAGCAAAAACCCTGAAAGCCCTCGTCAATTAGAAATTAACAAGCATTGGTTTCGTTTTATGCTTTGGGGAAGAATGGGCTACAATCCAAACATACCAGAACAACGATTTAAGGATATTTTAGCAAGTAAATTCCCTGAAGTGGATGCTGATAAATTGCTCTACACATGGAAATCAGCATCTAAAATCATCCCTCAAATGAACCGCTTTCATTGGCGAGATTGGGACTACATGTGGTCACCAGAAGCCTGTATGGAAATTTGGAATGATTTGCGTTCCGTTGATGAATTCCGAACTACTGCAACAATGGAAGGAAGTGGAATTTTGAATCCATACGATTACGTTACGGCAGATTTAAATAAAATGGTAATCAAAGGAATCACTCCTATTATGGTTGCTGACAGCTTGTTCTATTTTGCCAATGAAGCAATTGAAGGAGGCAAACAGTTAAGTGATGAAAACAACTCAAAAGAACTAAAACAAACTATTTTGGATGCTCAATCGATGGGCTATTTGGGAGAATACTACGCCAATAAAATATTAGCTGCTGTGCATTTGGAATACTTTAAACAAACAGGAGATGAAAAGCAAAAGATAAAAGCGGTTAATCGACTTCGCAATGCTGTTACATGCTGGGAATCGTATCGAGATATTAATGTTAATCGATACAAAAGACAAAACCTTGCACGTCTTAGAACCTTCGATTTTAATGATCAGTTAAAGTGGGTGAAAAAAGAAGTTGATATGACTAAAAACGCAGTTTCCTATTCTGAGGAAAAAGCAATAAATTAGTTAAATGACAAACAACTCACACTCAATTCCCGCAAAAGGAATACAAGATTTTTATCCAGACCATTTTGCACAATGCTATGGCTGTGGACGATTAAATGAACACGGACACCAGATTAAAACCAATTGGAATGGCGATGAAACCATCACTCGCTTTGTGCCTAAAAATTACCATACAGCCATTCCTGGTTTTGTATATGGCGGACTACTTGCCTCACTGATCGATTGCCACGGAACAGGCTCGGCTGCTTTGGCTTTAGCAAAAGAGAAAGGTATTGAACTTTCAGACTCTAACGCTCCTAGGTGTGTTACTGCTTCTTTGCAAGTGAAATACCTAAAACCTACCCCAATTGGTGGGGAAATAGAAATTCGAGGAAAAATTAAGGAGGTGAGCCAACGAAAGGCAATTGTTGAAACCGAACTATATGCAAACGGCATTCTTTGCGTTGTTGGCGAGGTAATTTCTGTTTTGGTTCCCGATGATTTTGGGAAATAAAAAAAGGTACTGTTGTAAATTCCAAATTATTCTACAAAAAGCGTAACTTGCCTAATACGAAGGAGAACTTCGG
>JAEINT010000021.1 GCA_016342745.1 Labilibaculum sp. | reverse complement strand
AGTGCCATTTTTTTCGGTTACGTCAACAAACCCTTCATGTTGGGCAGTTCCTGCCACACGAATGCTTAGTTGTTAGCTGTTGGGCTTTGTTTTATTTAACTTCTTATCAAACTTAATAGATTGCTCAAGAATATTAGGAATATTAATCTTAGACAACTTAAAATCATCTCTAATATCTAGAACTTTCTCAATAACTTCTTTATCATTAAAATAAAGAACTATCCTATGTCTTAACTTATCTGTATTATCACTTTTTATTGTCCAATATTCAACTGCTTCATATTTAACGAAGCTCCCATTTATAAAAAAGTATCTATAAATGTAATTTTCAGATCTCTTCCTTTTTAATTTAGTACTTGAATATAAAGCCATGTGAAGATTTTTATTACTGAAAATTCTATCATCACTTGAAATTCCTTGTCCAGACCTAACTTTTATGAATCCTAGCTTTTTTTCGTAAAACTTTGTACGCCCAACTAAAGAAAACGTTGTGTCAATTTTATTTTGCTCCAGAATTTGGGAATCTAGTATCGAATCAATCTTTATTTTAGTTAGATTCCCATATGACTGTGCGAACAAAAATCCTCCTTTAAAAAACCACAAGAGATACACAAAAAATAAAAATAGCCTGTATTTAAATTTCATCTTCGTTGATTATTTGTTTTGCCTTGCAGCTAACGTATGTATAAAGTGCACTAATGCACTTCACAACACCAAATGGGGTGGATAAGTTGCATTAATCTACTTTTCGCCTATGAATCTACAAAACAATAATACTTAAACAAAATAAGCATTAGAATATTTTACAGGACATTATAGATTAACAGAATAAAAGATAATTTCGTCTTTTTAGCGCTTGCCTACGAATTGCAGGAAAGATCGCTTATTAGCCTGTGGAAAATGCCTTTGCCAATTGTCGAGGGCTTATTCTAGCATCAAAACACCAATTGCAATAGGAAAAAGACCATCTGTGTCAGAAATAATAAGCTTGCGAAAGGAAAACATGCACTTGCGAACCAAAAAACACCAATTGCAATAGGAAAAAGATCATCTGCGTCAGAAATAATAAGCCTACGAAAGGAAAACATGCACTTGCGAACCAAAAAACACCAATTGCAATAGGAAAAAGACCATCTGTGTCAGAAATAATAAGCTTGCGAAAGGAAAACATGCACTTGCGAACCAAAAAACACCAATTGCAATAGGAAAAGACCATCTGCGTCAGAAATAATAAGCTTGCGAAAGGAAAACATGCACTTGCAGTAGAAAAAATCAATATATAGGCTATCGGTATCCTTTTCCCATTTGTTTAGCGGTTTTTTAGAGTCTGTTCAGTAAAGTGTGTCAAGTGAATATTAAATAAACATTTAATAACTTGAGCTTTATGGAAACGAATGAATTTAAATATGATGATTTTGAAAAGGATGCAATCGAACAATTAAAGGCCGGGAAAAGTCTGGAAGGCAAGAACGGTATTTTAGCTCCTCTGCTACAACGTCTACTAAATGCGAGTTTAGATGGCGAACTTGTTTTTCATACTTTCAAAATCATCTAAAACTTAAAAAACAATGAAAAGAGAAAAGCTGAGTTTGAAAATAAAATTACAAACTCAGCTATAAAAAAACACCTGTAACGATTCAAAAAACGCACATTCAAATTTCTCATTTTACTGAATTTGTAGTTTTTGCATACGAGTTTTCGTAAATAGGCTATGCAATAAAATCTAATAAATTAGCGCCCTCCGTTGCTACTAGAACCAGTATATACCTCGTCATTTTCGTAAACCGTTGCATCACTACCTATTGTAATTGTTCCATTAGCATCTAGCCCCTCACACGGACCGCTTGTAGGAATGTACAAGTTAACTATGCCTCCACTTATGGTAATATCACCGTTTGAATCCATTGCATCAACATCATTACCAGACATGTTTACAGTAATAGTACCGCCATTTACTGTCAGCTGACTACCATCATCACTCATCACTTCTGTACCCTGTGTTGCATTAAAGCCATCATCGGTTGCTGTTACTTTAATTGTTCCACTATTTACAGTAATATAACCGGCTTCGATACCTTCTAATGAGCTACTAATAGTAATTTCCGCATTTTCTATAATAAGATCAACATCTGAATGCATACCATCATCGCCCGAAGCCACATCAAAAGTTCCTCCATAAATTTCAATGTCACCATCGGAATTAATGCCATCATCGGCCGCATCAATGTTTATGATACCTCCATAAAACTGGCTTATAATTCCCGATTTTATCGATTTGGCCGAAGCCTCGCTGCTTAAATAAGCATTGCTTCCTCCACCCGATTTTAAGTTGAATTCGCCAATAAGCACTAAGATATCTTTCCCTGCATAAATTGCATCGCCACCCGATGTAATATCAAAACTACCATTGTTTATGGTAATGTAACCACGTCCTTCATCTTCAATATTATCTGATTTTAATCCATCGCCGTCGCAATTAACAGTTATATCTCCACTATTAATTACCATGTAATCTTTACCTCGAATACCATCATCAACTGCATCAACAATAATGTTCCCACTGGCTATTATCAATCCATCTTTACTGGTAAGTCCGTCGTTGTAATTTCCGGTAACAGTAAGCGAACCATCACCATATACAGTAAGATCCTCTTTGCTAAAAACAGCAGCATTTGCATCTTCTTCATCCGTGCTATATACCGCTCCATCGCTAACTTTATTTGAAGAACCATCCGCCAATACCAACATTACTTTTTCTGCATTGCTCACATAAATGGCAGCATTATTCGAACAAGTTATATCAGCATTGTTCAATATGAGCCGAACAATCGTTTCGTCTTCCGTATCTACATAAATTTGTCCATCGTCTAGCGTTCCTGTAAAGCTATAATTACCAGCATTGGTAATCGTAATTTTACTACCAACGATCGTTAAGCCGCTTCCACTCGAACTGACAGAGCTACCATTTAAACTTACCTCAACTACATCAGAACTATTCCATATGTAATCGGCATCATCATCATGGTCGACAATGTTATCAACATCCGAATCATCAAGCACCACCTCTTCAGCATCTTCTGTTTCGTCTATAGATTCTGTTAAGTTATCATCCGTGCTACATGCCCAAAATAGAGACATTGAGAGCATACCAAAAATCAATAATTTATTCTTTCTCATAATATTTACGGACTTATTATAGTGTTTGAATTTTACAAATCATGCTAGCTACGTAGGTATGAAAAGCACCAAACTTAACTAGCATTTTACTGACTATATCAATTATTTCTAACTAAACGAACGTAGTTACTTATCCTAAGTAAATCATCAGCATTGTCCGATTCAAGAAGGTAATCTTCTGGGTTTCCAGTTTTTGGATCGGAACGTTGTGCACCTGCACCATGCCAGTCGTAATACTCTGTAGCAGAACTATTATCTCTACTGTATGCTTTTCCAAAGGCCATATAACAAGCTGTGTATTTAAAATCACCTTGTGTTGTACTTGTCCAGAACCAACTATCCCCATCTGTACAAGTAAAATACGCTTCATCGATAGCAGGAATTGTAGTTTTTTCGTAGTCTACAATACTCTGTAGCTCTTTGGTATTTGGTAATCGCCAATCTGAATATCCTGCAAGTTCACTGTTTGATGCATAAGCTAAGGCTTCTTTCCAATTGTAAGTATTACCATCGTCAACTTGCTGCCACATAAGTCCAGTAGCATTGTCTGTAACCGTTTCATCACCATTATCGGCAAAACTGTTAACACCATATACATTTTCTTCGCCGCGTACTGCTCTTACAAAACTTCCTGGGTCTTGAACTCCCGAACTCCCATCAAAATACAAGCCTGTTTCATACGATTTTATGTGTCCGTCGGCAAAGTTAAAACCAAATGCACCTTCAATGTTGGTTGTTTGCAAGCCTCCTTTAACATATTTCGTACTTGACCAATAAGCGCCAGCGTAAGGCATCATCTCATCATATTCAAAATCGAAATATTCATCGTAAAGATAAGGTTGAGAACCTGAAGTATTTGTTGGGTCTAACTCACCATTAGAGTTTAGTAGAGAATACAATTCTTTAATAGTCGGAAGTCTCCAATCTGTATAACCACCAATTTCCAAACCATCAACATAATCAAAGGCATCGTAAAAATTATGACGCTCAAAGTCTGGGGTTTGTTGCCACATTAAACCTGTATTCAAATCGGAGACCGTACCATCGTCATTGTCTTGAAATGATGATGAAGTTCCTGTATACTGAGCATCTTGCCCGTAATAGTCTTCTCCTTCAATTGGTTCAGAAATTTCATTACCATCACCATCATAGAATGCATTTTGTCCCGTATCGGTTAAAACAAAAGCAACTGTAGGTTCGGAAACTTCAACGTCTATTGTCTCTTCATCATTATCGCAAGATGCTGTAATGGAAATGGAAAAGGCTAATAGTAACACTTTCGCTATACTTGGTTTTGCACTTTTGTAGCTGTTGAAAGCTAAACTATTTTTGATGTAATTTATTTGCTTCATAGTAGGTTCATTTTAATTTATGCACCTAAACTATGATTCCAACTACTTCTTAAGAAATAGAATCAACGAAGTTGAGTACTTTATCGATAGAATAGGAGATTTTATCAATAAAGATTTATTCCTTTTTAAAGTTGAATTGATATACTAGGTTATTGATTTCGCAAATTCGTAGTGTATGTTTTGCTTGCCGATAACGTATGGCTACAGTACATCCATGCACTGTAGCATGCTAGATAAGAGGTTAAAAGTACACTTATAATGTTTTCGCCTATAAAGCGATAATTAGCTAATAAAATAATAATCCTGTTTATTTTACATTACACTATAGCTTAACTAAATAAAGTTGATTTTGTAGTTCTTAACTCCAGCTAGGTACTGCTGAGTTCCGGATTTGCTATATTGAAGTACTACCACCTACCTAAAAGAAGCAAGTTTGGTTCTTTTTGCTCCCTCGCCGAGCCTTTTTGCTCCGGCTTTGTTGTTTCGAAGTACTCCACCCTACTTAAAAAGTACAAACGAGCGGTTCTGAAGTACCCCTCCTAGCTTCGGAGGCACCCCATGACCAATTAAATAGAAATCTATGAAAATCACATATTTACTATCCTATAAGCATTGTTTAATAGTGTTTTTTAATTCACCTGCTTGTGTCTATAGTTTCTTGTTAAATCAGTATATCTTTCCAACTCCAGCTTCTCCCAGCCTTTGTTATGTCCTAGTTCTTGAGCCATTAGTTGAGCCACTTTTGGAGCAACAAGCAATGAAGCTTCCACATCTAAAAACAACAAACGGGTTCTTCGAGCAAGAAAATCTTCAATGCTTCGAGCCATTTCTTTTCTAACTGCCCAAATTACTTCTCCTTCTACATGTGAATAATCAGGATGCAATTTGTTCCTGTAATTTGGCTTTTCATCAAGCAAGCTAATCAAATTAGCAGCTGCTGAACCAAATTGTTCCAAGTCTCCAAAAACCTCAGCATGTTGGTGATAACCATAAATTTGCAAATCTTCGGTTAGGCATTTTTTTGAGTCTAAATCACCAATTAAAATAGCCTGATCAACAACATCTTCTGCCATTTTTCGATAGGTAGTCCATTTTCCACCTGCAATAGATAACAAGCCACTTCGGGAAATGTTGATGGTATGTTCTCTAGATATAGCTGCAGTGTTTTGAGTATCTCCCTCCATTACCAATGGGCGAAGTCCAACAAAAATACTTTTTATGTCCTTAGAACTTGGGTCATTGGTCAAGTATCGTGCTGCATGCGTTAGCAAAAACTCTATTTCTTCGTCGAAGGCAACTGGTTCCAAAGGGTACTCTTTTACTGGGGTATCTGTAGTTCCCACAATTATTTTATCGTGCCAGGGTACTGCAAACAATACACGACCATCATCGGTATGAGGAACCATGATAGCACTGTCTCCAGGTAAAAAACTTTTGTCCAAAACAATATGCACTCCCTGACTACTCGTCATGATCGGTGTTGCACTTGCATCATCCATTTTCCGAACGGTATCGGTAAATACCCCTGTGGCATTGATAACAAGTTTCGACCTTAGCTTATATATTTTACCGGTTTCCTGATCCTCTACTTCAACACCACTTATTAGATCTTCGTTTTTTAAAATGGATACAGCTTTCACGTAATTGGCAATGCTTGCACCTTGTTCATGAGCGGTTTGTGCCAAGTTAATAAGCAAACGAGCATCATCAAACTGTCCATCGTGATAAATTACGCCTCCTTTTAAACCATCTGTTTCAACAGTTGGAATTTTATTTATGGTTTCTTCTTTCGACAAAAACTGAGATGCACCCAGGCCTTCTTTTCCTGCCAATATATCGTACAATTTTAATCCAATTCCATAAAAAGGGCCTTCCCACCAGTCGTAAACTGGGACTACAAACTCTAAATCTTTTACCAGATGCGGTGCATTACGCTTCATGATACCTCTTTCTTTTAAGGCTTCGAGTACCAATGAAATGTTCCCTTGCTGCAAATAACGCACACCTCCATGTGCCAATTTTGTGCTTCTACTTGATGTACCTTTGCCAAAATCGGCTTGCTCAACTAGTAAAGTTTTATAACCCCTTGCTGCAGAATCAACGGCTACACCTATACCAGAAGCACCACCTCCAATAATAATTACATCCCAAAGGATTGATGTATCTGCAATAACTGATAATGATTTAGCTCTATCCATAGTTATTAAATTTTTAATCGGTCTTTAACAAATTCCGTTTGCACTTTAATATCTTCAAGCACTTGATCCAATTTATTGACAAGCCTGTTGGCAAAATTTTTCTTTTTCTGAACTATAAAATCGCTTAAAATTTTTGACATCTCTGGAGCTCGCAGGTATCCAAATGATTTGTGCGGATTTTTATTCTTGTTAATTTCATAATCGTTCACAATCATAAAATCGATTGGAGAGATTCCAAGTAAATTCGGACTAAAATCATCATTGAGTTTGTAATTCAAAGCGACCTTATCCTGAATATCAGCAAGATTAAACCAATTATTAAGCACGCCAGGCGGTGTAGCCATATAAGTATGCCCATTGCTGATTTTTCGGTATTCCGATGCGATTTTACTTATTACTACAGGCAAACCTAAAGGAGAACCAATGGTCACCAGAGTATGAATATTTATTTCTGGAATCAAAAACGTGAGCACATCAAATGTAATAATGGATCCCATTGAATGAGCAATTATCATGATCTCACAACCTTCATATTTCTTAAGTACTTCAATGATTCTATTTTGAATTAAATATTTTGCTTTACAAGTTAACTCATCCTCTATCTGACACTCTTCGGTGTAATAAATCTCCAGGTCTTTGAAGTATTTGTGAAGAATAAAATCAGTAATAAAGCCATAATTTAAAGTTTTATCCTCGTTCAAAAATATTTTATTTAACTGATTTGATATAAAATCAATCAAATCTTGCTGAAAAGAAGTGTCTTCGACAACAACAAGCTTAGGAGATTTATTGTAGGGTTCATCAAGATAATATGGACTGTTGGTATCCTTTTCCCATTTGTTTAGCGGTTTTTCATAAAGTATAACAGCCCAGTAAACCAGCTCAAATTCAGGCAAATCATCTGCAATACCACTTTTACAAAAACCTTCTTTAATGGCATCTTTCCACCATTTCTCAAGAAGATATTTAGGTGGTTTATTTCCAAGACCATGAACACCTATGATTACTTTTTTCATTGTTTTCTCCCTGCTAATTGTTTTGTTATCCATTCGGCTCGGTCAGTTGTAATGGCATCAATTCCATAGCCTAAAACTCTTTCTGCTTCATCTAATTCGTTTACTGTCCATACATAAAAATGAAAACCCTCCTTTTGAAATGCTTTTACAAATGATTTATTAATTATTTTTCCAGCCCAAACATTCACGCCATCGAGCCCATTTTCCTTAATCTTCTTAATAATTTTCTTCGGCCTGATATACAGTAACCAATGCGGCAAATAATAGTCTAAATCGAGCAACCATAAAGTTTTGTATTGTGGAGCTTTCTTTTTCATTAATCCTAACACATCCAAGTGAAAGGATATAATTTCTATTTGATGATTCTTAAGTACTGAGTTTTCTAATAATTGCACCAAAGGCTTTATTATATTTTTACCACATTTAATTTCAATTACCAATTTTGCTCCCAAAGGAACCGTTTCAATCACCTCATTTAAGCTTGGAATTTTTTCTCCCTTAAAAGTTATTGCTTTTTTAATGCCCACATCAACTTTCTTCAGCTCCTGCAAACTCGTTTGTTTTACAAATAATTTTCGATCACCAACTCGCCCCGTATGTTTATCGTGAATAACAGCTATTTCATTATCTGCTGTTAAATGAATGTCTATTTCAACTATTCTTGCGCCTCTCTCCCATGCCATTTTAACGGCCGAAAGAGAATTCTCTGGTGCATCAAAAGACTCACCTCTATGCGCCACAATTTTATCTAACATATCACTCATTAATTTAAGCTATTTAAATCTACAAACGGTTAATTTTCAACAAAAAGAACTGTACTACATCAAAAAAAACTTTAATTATTTTATTGCTTTAGCAAACTATAAAAGAAGCAAGCCTTATAAATTTACATATTTATATTTTCAGTAAAAAAGTTTAATTGCTTTGTAAGGAGTTTTTTGTGCCATAAATTGCAAAAACAAACATCACAAATGAGGATGAGTAACTTTTGTAAGTCGTTCGTAGTTTTTTCCTTCTCTAATTGGCAGGTTTCAATCAATTCTTTCTGAGAAACAAGTTAAGAATCAAAACAGCTCTACAGATTTAGGGCACAAAAAAAAAGCACCCTATTGGGCACCTGTAATTATTTCTTTTTTTGCTGACTATGCTTAACCAGCTATGTAAACTTTAATTCTTATCTGTTCACTGATCGCTTTACTGTTTACTGAATACTGTTATTTTCCTTCCCACTCTAAATAAAATTGATCTAGGTAAGCCATCATAAAAGCATGACGTTTTTCGGCCATGGCAATTCCTGCTTTGGTGTTCATTCGGTCTTTTAGTAAAAGCAATTTTTCGTAAAAATGATTAACAGTTGGGGCATCGCTGTTTTTGTATTCCTCTTTGGTCATGTTAAGGTTTGGCGGAATTGCTGGATCATAAATTGCTCGGTTTTTATGTCCTCCATAATTAAAGGTTCGGGCAATTCCAATGGCACCAATAGCATCCATTCGATCCGCATCTTGCACCACATCCAATTCTAATGATTTGAATTTCTGAGCTTCTTTCCCGCCCTTAAAAGAGATGTTGTTGATAATCTCTACCACATGCTGTATGGTAGCTTCGTCTACCGAAAGTGAAGAGAGAAATTCTCTGGCTATTCTTGGACCAACTTCTTCATCTCCATTGTGAAACTTTGAGTCAGCAATATCATGCAGTAAAGCACCCAATTCTACAACAAACAAATCGACCTCTTCACTAATGGCTAGTTGTTTAGCCGATTTCCATACCCGATAAATATGAAACCAATCGTGCCCTCCTTCGGCATCAGCAAGGGTTTGTTTTACGAATGTTACGGTTTGATCTATTATGCTTTCTTGCTTCATTCTTGGGGCTATTTTGTTGTGATGTCAGTTCTTTACTTATTTTCTTGCATAAACTAATTGCAAATTCTTCTTCCTGATACATTTCATGCTCGCCATTTTCGATGTAATTGCAATCTAAAGTTAAGCTGGCATGCCAATTTACACTTGGTTTGTATTGATCTTCTTCACCATAAAACAAAGCACATTTACAATCTGGCTTCTCTGTTTCGTAGCGCAAACGAGTTGACGAAATTGCGTATAGTTTTTTAATTGATAGTCCTCGAAATGCAGCTTTCCAAGCAATAACACCTCCAATACTGAATGCCAAAACATTTACGTCTTGTTTTTCTTTTCTAGATAGTTTGCGTGCTGCTCTATCAATTCCACCATTCACAAATTGCGCGTGAATGCCATTTTTTGAATTATCCGATAAATCTAAATCCACTAGCTTGCGGGAATCGTAAAATTCCAGTTCAAAGTACGGCTCTAATTGCTTCTGGTAGGTAATCATCCATTCAGCATCTTCAAGGCCCCACAAATCAGATAGTATGATTAATCGTTGTTTCAATTCGAAGATTTTATTTCCGTTTCGAATATAGCGATTTTGTGAAACGGTTTGGAATTTATTCGTCAAAATATAGCAAGGCTTGCTCATTTTTATTTCTTGATTTTCAAGCTAGCTAACACTTTATCAAGAGTATTGTTAAAAACACAAGAGATATCATGAAGAGTTTATTTGTAAACATGCCCCCCCTCTGTTCTTCGAACATCTCCCCTTAAAATGGGAGAATTCACTACTTTAACTTTTGCACATACTTTCATATTCAATCTCTCCCTTGAAAGGGTACCGTAGCGAAGCAGAGCTCGTGAACACACTTGGAAAAAAAGTAAAAGTGAACAAAGTACCGACAGGTGAAAGGGTGCTAATTCTTAAAATCATCTCTTTTATACATCTTATTGCACTTGATTTGCTCTGATTTTGGAGATGCGTTCTCTTCTCCTTCAGGAGAAGGATAGGATGAGGTATCTGAATAAAAAAATCCCAATGGAACAATTTGATTCATTGGGATTTCATTTGAATTATATATTCTACCGAAATATCAAATCGGTCATTATTCATATCATGGTTTCACAGTAAAAACCTCTATGGAATTCATATTACCACCACCTTGATTGGGGCTACCTGCAGCAAAATAGATTTTGTTATTGTAAAAAATCGCATTGCTTCCATGCCTCCCAATTTTTAATGGAGCCAGAAGCTTCCACTCTCTGGTTTCTAAATCAAGACATTGAGTTTCGGCGTAAGCCTTTCGACTCATTCCTTCACCACCCATGTAAACAATATTATTGCCAATGGCTGCAATTCCACCTGCTGCTGTTGGTACAGGAAGTGTACTTTTATGTGTGAACCATTTTCCTAATTTAAAATCATATTCATCAACAAAAGGAATTGTTGCCGAGAAAAATGCACCAAAATTGTCTTTGTAATGCACACTTGTATTTCTTCCTCCTATACAATACAGCTTATCGTTCACCACAATGGCCGAGAAATGATCTCGAACATGAGGCGCTTTTGTCAGGCTCTCCCAATTGTTGGTCTTCAAATTAAAACAATCAAATCGATTGGATACACCACTAGTGTGACCATATTCGATTCCACATACCATGTAAATTTTATTGTCACGAATAGCAGCACCTGCTCCTCCTCTTCGCATTTCCATAGGTACTTCAGGTCCTTTCGTCCACTTGTCTTTATCAGGATAATAAATCCAAATATTTTCTGCGGGTAACTCCTTTGGATAAGGTCCAGTCATTGCTCCTACCAGATAAATGGCATCTTCATGAACAATTGCCTGAAAATGATGCAGCTCCAATGGTGTTTTGCCTTTGGTTTCCCACGTATTCGTTTTCGGATCAAAGACATTTACTGGCATTATTCCACGGCCTCCAATCAAATAAAATTTGTCTTGAAATTCGACAAAAGCATTCTCATGACGTCCAACTACATCTCCACTGGTTTCTACCAGTTCCCATCGGTAATCTTGTAAATTTTGTGCATTTGTTGTTATCGCAATTGCCAACAACACTAATGCGAGGTATATTCTTTTCAACATTTTCTAATTCTAAGAAGTAACTATTATTTTCCTGATCAACTTATTTTGGGCATTGTTTGGAATCGTAAACTGGCGACATCAAATTCTCCTTAGCCTGATATTTACTTTCAGCAGCCCAAGCAAATCCTCTTTTCAATAGCGTCCATACCGACGGATTGTCAAAATCCTTAGGCTCATGACCTATCGACAAATTGTACACTCGGCCTTTTCCATAATACTTTTTCCAAACAACAGGTATCACAGCACCTTCTATCCAAGCATTGTGCTCTCCACTAAATGTTGTTGTTGCCAATACCTTTACATTAGGATCTACCAACATGTAGTATTGTTCTGTGTTCATCACATCAAAATCGCTTAAACCTTCGGTAATTGGATCTTTTGTATCGCAAATGTTTACATCGTAGTTAATTTTGCCACCAGGATGCGCGGCCCATTGTCCGCCAACCATATACAAATACTCGGAATTATCGCGAAAAGAATCGCCAATACCTCCATGGCAACCGGCTAAACCTGTTCCATTTTTTACGGCAGTAAGTAAACCATTGGCTTGTTCTTTCGAAATTTTACCCATGGTCCACGATTGGATCACCAAGTCGGTTTCTGCCATTAACTTTTCATCAGTATAAGAATCCAATGATTCACTTGTGGTGATAATAGCTCCCTCTTCCTTTAGCCAAGGAGTAATTCTTTCGACAAAAGCCTGCGGATTATGTCCTTTCCAACCGCCATATACAATTAGTACATTTTTGCCTTTTAAATTGGGCACTTCATTCGTCGGATTATTCTGTGCAAAACCAGATAAATTAGTCATAAAACAACAGGCAATTAATAGGGTAAATCGAATTTTTTTAAACATTACTTTCATTCGCTTTAATTAATACTATTTGGCTGGTGGGCTAAATAATTTTATAAAAATAAGAAATATTCGTTTGAATAAACGACTTCGTTTAAATCCCTAATATTTCACGATTCATCTTTTCATCGGTTCCCGCATTTGCAAAATCATCGAATGCTCTTTCCGGCTTTCTTATCATGTGTTTGTTTACAAAATCGACACCTTCTTTTGCTCCATCTACAGCATTTTTCATGCAACATTCCCATTCTACAACAGCCCAACCTTCAAAGTCGTACTGTGTTAGCTTGCTAAAAATGGCTGAAAAATCGATCTGACCATCGCCCAAAGATCTAAAGCGTCCCGCTCGTTCTTCCCATGGTAAATAGCCTCCATAAACCCCACCTTTTCCAGTTGGGTTAAACTCAGCATCTTTCACATGAAACATTTTAATGCGCTCATGATAGAAATCGATAAAATCGAGGTAATTCATTTGCTGCAAAATAAAATGACTCGGATCGTACAAAATATTTGCACGCTTGTGATTGTTAGTTACTTCCAAGAAACGCTCGAAAGTATGTCCATCATGCAAATCTTCACCGGGATGAAGCTCAAAACAAACATCAACATTGTATTTATCGAACTCATTCAAAATAGGAACCCATCTATCAGCTAACTCCTTAAAACCCGCCTCTACCAATCCTGCCGGGCGCTGCGGCCATGGATACATATAAGGCCAAAGCAATGATCCTGAAAAAGAAACATGCTCTGTAATTCCCAAATTAGCACTTGCCTTTGCCGAAAGCATTAGCTGCTTAATTGCCCATTCGCTTCTCGCTTTTGAGTTGTTATGAACTTCGGGAGGTGCAAAACCATCGTACATTTGATCGTAGGCTGGATGCGTAGCGATCAATTGCCCTTGCAAATGAGTAGACAATTCGGTGATTTCAACACCTGCTTCATTGGCAATTCCTTTCAATTCTTCAGCATAGGTTTTGCTGTTGGCTAATTTCTCCAGATCAACACATCTGTTGTCCCAAGTTGGAATTTGTACTCCTTTATACCCATATGCAGCCATTTGTTCACAAGCCGATTTAAAAGTATCAAAGGGTGGATTGTCATCCATAAATTGAGCCAAAAATATTGCGGGTCCTTTCATTGTTTCTTTGGGTTTAGAATATTTAATCTGCTAGTTTGATCCATTTCTGCTCACTATTTCCCGATTCTACTGCACGGGTAATGAATCGCATTCCGCGAACACCATCTTCAATTGTAGGAAAATCATGAGTCTCAGCAAGAACAAGTCGTTCCGAAGAATCTGCCTTTATTCGAAATGCAAAATTCCGATAAATGTTCGCAAATGCTTCTAGATATCCTTCAGGATGTCCGGCAGGAATTCGGGTATGTGCCTGCGTTATTTCAAACAAATCACCTACTCCTGTTCGTAGTACTTGTAGCGGCTGATCAAGCTGTCTGTAACGCAGGCTATTTGGTTCTTGCTGATGCCATTCCAAACCACCTTTTTCGCCATAAATTCTAATGCTCAAACCATTTTCTTCTCCTACACTAATCTGGCTGCAATGCAATATCCCCTTCGCTCCTTTGTTAAAGCGGAGTAAAACATTGGCATCGTCATCGAGTAATCTTCCTTCCACAAAAATGTTAATGTCTGCACAAATCTCCGAGATCTCTTGCGAGCTAATGTATTCAGCCAAATTAGCAGCATGTGTTCCAATGTCTCCCAACGATCCTCCAATTCCCGAACGAGTAGGATCGGATCTCCATGCAGCCTGTTTCTGCCCAGTTAATTCCAATGGTGTTGCCAACCATCCTTGTGGATATTCAACAACTACTTTACGGATTTTCCCAAGCAAATTCGTTTTCACCATCTCTCGGGCTTGCTTTACCATCGGGTAAGCAGTGTAGTTATGAGTCAAAGCGAAAATTAAACCTTTTTGCTCAACAATCTTGGCCAATTCCTCAGCCTCTTCCAAAGAAAAACAAACTGGCTTATCGCAAATTACATGAAAACCATTCTCCAAAGCCATTTTTGCAGGCGCAAAATGCATGTGATTGGGAGTTACAATAGATACAAAATCCATTCTTATCTCCTTGCTCAATTCTTTTTCTTTGCGGATCATCTCCTCAAAACTGCCATAAATCCGATTTTCGGGCAAATACAATTTCTTTCCTGATGCAAATGATTTTTCGGGAGAGCTACTAAAAGCTCCACAAACTAAATCTATTTCATTATCGAGAGCTGCAGCCATTCGATGAACACCACCAATAAAGGCTCCTTGTCCACCGCCAACCATGCCCATCCTTAATTTCCTATTCATAATGGAGTCAAATAATTCGAGTGCGGTTTATAATCCTGCTTCTTTCTTGAAATTTTTAGGAAACCTTTTGATCGATTTAATCTGAACATCCTTATAGTAAGCTTCTGCACCTTCGCATTGCAACTGAATTTTTCCTTTTGTAAGCGGAAGTTCCTTGCCATCAATCTCTTTTCTGGTATTCAATACGACCATAACTACCTTACCATTTACGATGTGTAAACTTTGATTTTTATAACAGATTACCTCGATGGTATTCCACTCTCCATTTGGCTTCTCGTTTGACTTATTGATGTGGCAATAACCAGGATTTCCCTTCCCACCATAATTAAGTAATGCATCATCTTCACCTGTTACCTTATAAAGGTTTTTACCAATTTTAGATGAACGCACCTGTGCTCTTGCATGTACTAATGAAACAAAGTCTCCCATGTCATCTTCTTGAATCTGGCATTCCAAACTCGACATCCAAACATTCCAAAAGGCACCATGCTTTCCATGACAATGGTATAAAATCCCATTATCTCTTTTTGCGTTTAATCTTGGTTCCCATTTTTTCTCTCCCCACTTAAACTGAGCCTTTAAATGATAGTTCTCGAACTCCTGTAAAGAGGTTAATCCTGCATAAATCTCACCAGTCACCTTTAAAATAATCTCACCATTTTCTTCAATCGTCGACATCACTTTTTTAGGATCATTATTTAATCCCATTGGTGTTCCCTTATGCACGTTCGCACTCTTGTGATCGTAATCAATATCAACGGAAGTGTGAGGAACACCAATAAAAACCTCAAAATTTGTTAAGTTCTTGTCAAGCAGATTCTGCCATTTTTTAGAAATTTCAAAATTATTCGTTGGCGCTTTCTGAGCAAATGATACCGTAAACAGGCTTACAAATAGGAATGTGAAAAATGTTTTCATCGTAAATTATTGAGTTAATTTTGTAAATATGTCTTCTTAAATTCTTGTTCGAATTCATTCACCTTCATTTATTTCATTTATCTGCAAGGAATTAGACAATTCCAATTCAGCGTGATAAACTACTGAATGATAACTAGCTTAAATCTAAATGAGAGTTTCTCAAAATTATTAACTTTGTTCGAATTAGCGGTTTAAAATCACTCACTGAAAATATTTAAACAAATGATCATTCAGCCATTCAAAGAAGAAGACAAAATATACTATGCCGATACATGTCAGAGCTTGGTTGGTGCTGGTGATCGTGGTAAAATAAAATACAATGCGCTTTCGCGATTTACTTATCCAGGCAAACGATTAACCGACGAAACAACAGGATTGAATTCTGTGGGCTACTGGGATGGTGCTTCGGAGCAAGATTGGGGATTGGATTGGCACCGAAACGAAGGAATCGAAATCCACTTTCTGGAAAGTGGTAACATGCCTTATCTTTTAAAGGATTCTGAACTTCACTTACAAGCTAATGACATGACCATTACTCGTCCCTGGCAATCGCATAAGGTTGGCAACCCTGAAGTAGGCATAGGGAAAATGTACTGGTTGATATTGGATGTTGGGGTAAGAAAACCACATATGGATTGGATTTGGCCCGATTGGATTATCTTATCGGATACAGATTTGGAACGTTTAACTCTATTTTTAAGACAAAACGAACAAGCCTATTGGAAAGGCAACAAACGAATAAGAGACTGCTTTCAGAAATTAGGAGAATTGATCGATTCAGATGTTGAGGGAAGCAATTCTTCAAAACTACGCTTTCGTGTAAACGAGTTGTTTCTTCTGATATTGGATTTATTCGATCAGGGTGGTGTAAAACTAAATCCGCACTTAACCGACAGCCATCGAAGTGTCGAATTGTTCATTAGCGAACTTTCCGAAACCTTGCAAGATCCGTGGACAACTGAAGAAATGGCAAAGGCCAGCGGCCTGGGCATTACAAGATTCACCTATATTTTTAAGCAAATTACGAATCAAACACCCATGCAATATTTGAATCGTATTCGTCTGGAAATGGCCAAACAGATTCTAATTTCGAAGCCTGACAAAAGCATTGCCGACATTAGTTTTTCCTGCGGTTTTTCGTCGAGTCAGTATTTTGCAACCAGCTTTAAAAAACACTTGCAAACCACTCCTAATGAATATCGATTAGCTGCACAAGCCTAATCATCGAAGTCAGAATTCATGCTAGAGAAAAAACAAGCGAACATAGATACCAATCAACAAAATCAGTTTGTTCTAAAAGCAGAAATTGAATCTTTGCAGAAGGAACTAGAATTAATTGAGCAGGAAACGAATGCATTTGAAGCTTTGCTTCGCTCTAAATTGGCCGAAGAATTAATTGAAGTTCAAGAACTAAGAATCCTTTACAAAAAGAGGAAACAGCTTAAAAAAGAAAAAAGACTGGAGCAAAAACGCAGGGGCAAAAATTACAAGGAACCTGTTGGAATAAAACTTGCTTGCAACAAACAAGATTCCACTCAAAACCCTGAAAATCAAAAAGAAATTAAACGTTTGTATCGAGAAGCGATGTTGCATGTTCATCCTGACAAATTCTCTATGGATGAAGAAAAAATTGATTTGGCAACGGAAGTTACCAGCAAATTGATCAACACTTACCAAGCTGGGAATTTACTTGAATTGAAATTGCTTCACAGACACATTACCAGCGGTAATGCAATGAACCAAACGCAAGAAACTACTGTAATTTCAAAAACATCAACATCGGATCTTTACTTAAAAAGAGAAAAGGAAAAATTGGAAGCTTTACTGCTTGCAGCCAAGAGCAAACACACCTACAAAGTACTAAGAGAATATCCAGATCCTAATACTTTCATTGATGAATTGAAGATTTTCTATACCGATAAAATTGTCAAATTAAGAAAACGGACCAGAAGAGGATAATTTAAAATCTTAATTATTAATAATTGTCGTAGTTGTTAACATCATAACAATTACCATCATTAAAGCATCATGAATTTCTTGTACTGCTTTCCCTACCTCCGAACTTAGTTTTGCATTTTCAATAATTGCTTTGATTTTCTTTTCGTATTTCTTGGCTCCCTCTTTGCCAAAAACTTCCTTATTCAAAGAACACATATCAATTAAGCTAATCAACATACTTTCCTTCAAGTCCAACTTACGATCGTTTAAAAGAATATCATTTAGACGTTTTCTTAGTTCGTTTTCGGGCTTTGCATTTATGGTTGGATACTTGTCATTTGAAAAGACCCAAAGAATCTTTTCTTCTTTTTTGCGTAGAATACCATCGCCAATCAGCTTTTTAACAGTCTCTTCTTGAACAAAAGAAAGCTTATCTCCAATTATCTGAACCCACGACTGTATATCTCTCTTTTTCTTCGAGTTTCGAATCTGATCCATGAAATGATCAAGCAATAAATCTCCACAAGTTTTATGCGAATTCACTTCTATCTTCTTCTCACTAATCTCAATCTTATTTTGCAAAGAAAGCTCCAAAATAATAGCTCCTGCTAAGCCATATGCAAATGAAAAAGAATCGGCAACAAAATTTCCCTTTTCATCATCTAATGCAAGAAGGGTTAATTGATCAACTAAATTTAAATTCATTGTATATCCTGTTTATAAATTGGAATCAATTTACTAATAAATAGGCACAAAAAATCCCAATAGAATTAGAATATTCTATTGGGATTTTTTTAAAGCTCTGGAATTAATCCAAAATCAATTCATTAGTATCCTACACCTGCAGCCATAATGTTATTAGGATCAAATGCGTGGCAAGGTGTTACTCCATGTACCATATCACATTTAGGACAATGTCCTTCGAACTCTTCCATTGTAAAAGTCTCTTTACATCCGTGGCATTCGATATCCAATGGCATTGGCATCAATTGCTGAGCAAAACCCATCATTCTTACTTTATCAACTACTTGTTGTCCGTTCTCGAAACTTCCTGCGCAACCGTCATGCATAATTTTATCCTCCTTTTAATTAGATTTTAAATTGGAAATCTTAGAACTTATCCCATTTCAAAACCTGATTTTATAATTTGTATTATTTTCTAATAAAAACACCCCTCTGACTATCGCCATCTCCCCTCAAAAAGGGAGAACTCTTATACTATCATCTGTTTCTTAAATAAGAAGCAAATGCCATGATATTTTTAATTAATAATTCATCATTTATAATTAAAATCCGATGTCTTCCTTTTTAATGATGTCTCCGTTACGAAGTCTTGTTCTCATGTTTTGAACAACAGAATCCATACGTTCCAAATCAACCAATAGGTTTCTCTCTTCATCGCTGGTTTCAATCACTTTGTGAATTCCACCATTTTTGATCACGATTCGCTTGTCGCCCATTAAAGCCAGCATTGGATCGTGCGTTGCCATCAAAACAATTTTTTCTTCACCAATTAACAAGTCCAAGGCTTTTTTGCGATCGATACCCGCATTTTCAATTTCATCAATCAAAATAATTGGCGACTTACTTAAAATAGCAGTATCTGCAATCATTAATGCCCTTGATTGTCCGCCACTCAAACTTGTAATAGGAGTTGTTAATGCAAACTTTTCTCCAGCAAGCTTATTGGCTTCTTCAATTATCTTAGCAATAACACTTTCAATATCTTCAACTAATCTACTCTGTGCATGCAATTCAAGAAACTCGTAAACAGAAAGATCCATTACAAAGTTCATATTCTGCGATAGCTGAGCTACTAATTTATGTCCTGAACTTACACGCCATTTTTTGTCTCCCATTTCTCCATTTACCAAAATGGTACGTGAAGTTGGCGTATCTTTTTGAGCTACCCATTCGATATCTCCTAATAATCTACTTTTTCCCGATCCAGTTGGCCCAACGATACAAACAATCTCACTTTTACTGATTTTCAATTCACCAAACTGCTCAGCTTCACCAGATTTATTAGTTCCTGGAAGAATGCTGATGCTATGAACTCCATCATCCTCATCTTCACCTAAAAACTCCAACATCTGAGTAATGTAAGTGGTCATCGATGCCATCAACTGGTCTTTATCAATGGCTCTGTTCTCGGCTTCTTCCTCATCATCTAAAAACTTCAGATAATCGATTAATTTCTCATCAATCTGACCATTAACCTGTAAGGTATTCTCCTCAAAAAAACCAGGAAGAAAAGGATATTGCTCGAATAATTCGGCGATTGTTTTTTGTTGTATATCTTGAACTGTGATCATGTCGTGTTTGTTTTTAGCTTTTACTAGTCTACTTTTCGTCCTTCTTGTCGCTCATATCAATCTTGCGAACATTACCCATTTGGTAGCTTTCTCCAATTCTGGTTTCGCCCAAACAGTACGAACACAGAGCCGATGGCATTGAGAATCTCAATTTCTCACCTACTAAAGTCTTTATCTCAACTTTTTCATCGTACAGTAATGTGCTTAACTCGTAAGCGCCTTGTCCTGTTAATCCATTTATATGCATAATGCTCGATCCAGGATTAACTTGATTCACTCTAGATGCAAACACTTCTCTTTCAGCTTGCGATACAATATCACCTTTTGTGATAATAACGATATCAGCACTCTTCAACATCGGACCAATTTTCTTTGGTGTATTAATTCCGCTCAAATTATCGATAACACAAACAGCTGTTATGCTTTTTACATATGGTGAACAACGATTACATAAACCAGCACTTTCCGTGATTAATAAATCTAATCCTTCCTTAATTCCCCACTGAGTTACTTCCTCGATATTACTTACAAAATAATGATCTGGGCAAAGTGAACCGGACAATCCTTTTTTCACCTTCACTCCAGCCTTTTCATATAAAATATCATCATCGGTATAAAGGCAATCAAATTTCACCACACCAACTTCTAAACCTCGCTTTTGTAACGAATCGATGGTCTTTAAAATCACTGCTGTTTTTCCTGATGAAGGAGGTCCTGAAACTGTAACTAAGTTCATATCTGGTGCTGTTTAAGTATTCAATTTTTTTTACTGATTTTACGATTATTAATCGTTGCTTGGTGTATAATTCAAAGGTCCTAAATTTGCAAACGATTCATCCTGTATGGATTTCTTAAAGATAGCTTCACATTTTGTAATTAACGAACCAATATCGTTACTATTGATGTAATCCCAACCCAACCACATGAATTTATTCTCTTCTGGTAAACGATTATCAACATTAGGATTGATACTTGGGAATAAGCCTTGATGCGAAAGAATTTCACCAACTCCTTCTGATGCGAAGAAATCAATTACTGGCTGCGTTTTCTCCAAACGATCTTCTTTTGTCAACATGAAAATTGGACTGATAATCGCACCATCTTCTGGCCATACGGCTATCATTGGACCTCCAACTTTTACCATTTTGGTAAAGAAATAAGGCATAATTGTAATGGCTGGTTTCTGACTCTTTTTGGTATGAGATTTTACCATTTGAGATGGGTGCATACTTTCCAATAAACAAGCTCCTAAACCTCTTACCCCTTCTTCGCCATAAGCTTTGTAAATATGCAGCAACATGGAGTTAAACAAATCAAAATCACTAATTGGTAAACTTACGCTTCTCTTAAATTCAGGCTTGAAAATATCTGCCCATGTGCGAGGAACTGGTCTGTCTCCTAACTCATCCTTGTTTACCAAGAATACTGCTGGAACAACACCAATCATAGAATAATGCCCTTGTGGATCTTTCAAACAAATATCATCATTATCGAAATCTTTGTTCAAGCGATCGAAACCTGTACTATCCTTAAATACGCCTTGTTTTTTGAATTTACCCATCAATTTGTCATCGAAGAACAAATCAAAACCTGCAGAAATAAAAACGTCAGCTAAATTATCGGTATTCTCCTGATTAATTACATCATCAATTAACCAATCTAATCCCATCGAAGCAGCTTTTAAATCATAAACGATTTCGTTATCGTGCTCTTTTTCATATTCGGCTATAAACCCCTCAATACCTTCAACCAAAGGAACACGCACTGGACAAGGAAGTAATCCTTGAATGTGAACTGAATCTGCCTTTTGTTCTTTTGTATTCTGATTTAAATCTCCATCAACTTGTTTACGATTCAAATCAATACCTTCCACTAATAAAGTAGTAAAAGTATCCACATTTAATTTCTTCATCTTCAAAGCCATTCCCAAGGATAATGATTTTCCAAAAAGCGCTCTTTTCTTCTCATCCTCTAATTGCTTGAATCCGTTTGAAACAAAAATTTTTATTGTTTCTGGATATTTAGTGCAAATATCAAGTAAACTATCTGTGGTATTAAAATATTGATTCTCCATCTCGAAAAAGATTTTTAATGATTTCTTGATACAAATGTAGATCTAGCAAGAGAAAAAAACTGTAACCGATGTTACACATCTTAAAAATATTGCCGCAGAATCAAAACAAAAGCAGATCAATTCACGTAAAATATCGGACTAATGGTCGTTTTTTAGTGATTAATGAATCCCTAACGCTGACCAAACGCCTATCCTGAGAGTTTTAAGAATGCTTTGTATTTTGACAAAAATGATTCTTTTCACTCCCAAATAACAACACAAAAAAGAGCTCATGAGCAGAAAAAAGAATATTTTCGAATTTATCAGGAAGCAATTAAGTTTGTCTTTCATGCTTCTAAGTGTTGCATTTTCAAGCTATTCACAACAAGATACAGTTCGTATCGATTCCGATTACCAAATCATGTATTGCTCTGCCAATAATGGGGAAATATTACCTATGCAGGAAATTCAGTTGTTACTGGAAGGTCCAAAAGACAAAAAATGGTTCGTAAGCTTCTCTGTAAACAACAGCCCTGCAATAATTTTAAACGGAAGAATGGGAATCGATTTTGCCAACTTCAACATGTCATTATTTTTTAGAAATACATCCGATCGCATTAAAAACTACCATATAGAACTAAAAAAAGCATGGTTAGAGGACCTTACACCAATGTTTATTCCTGAAGAATATAAATCTGCAACCATACAGGTTATGCCATTAGCAAAACCTGAAGTTGACGATTATTACCCCAAAGCTAAAATTAGCTCTACTCAAAATTATTCTGCTAAAATTGGTAAGAATTCTACTTACGATATATGGGTTCCTGATGGCGCTAGGCTAATCGAACATAATAGCGAGGTAAAAGACAACAAACAAGAACTAGAAGTAAAGATTAAATGGCCTAAAAATGAAACAAACAACTATTTTAGGTTAATAGAAACAGATGCCTTTGGTTGCAATAGCGATACCATTTTCGCAGGTATGGAAGTTGTAAAAAGCTTTACTGTTGATTTAGGCGGAAGTAAGAGTATTTGCGAAGGTGATAGTGTTGTCTTATCTCCTTCCATTGACTTACCATCTAAGTACTCCTACCTATGGAGCACAGGAGAACAGACAAAAGACATCACCGTAAGCAAAAATGGCAACTACCATGTTTCCGTTACAGACTTAACCGACAATCAAGAAATTAAAGCCGATATCGATATCCTTGTTTATGAAAAGCCCTCGATTAAGATTGAAGATCGAATAATAATAGATGATAATAATCCGTTGTTCACACTTACGGATGAAGCAAGCTCTTATTTATGGTCTAATGGTTCTACAGATTCAGAAATAAAAATCACAGAATCGGGCAGCTATTCAATTCGTGTGGAATCATCTCATGGATGTGCAAATTCCAAGAGTTTCTATGCAAAAATGGAATCGGATCTTTTCAATATCCATTTGCCAGAGCTTATTCACATGTGTGGGAATGAGAAATTAAATTTAGAACCCAATCTAAGTATCAATCAGGCGTATCAGTTTGAGTGGAGTAATGGATCTACTGATAGTTTAATAAACATAGATGAAGCTGGAGAATATTGGGTGAAGATTACCGATCCCGATGGATTTCAAAAAACAGGAGAAACAGAAGTAAACTATCACCCAAATCCAATTATCGATTTAGGTTCTGATCGCGTTCTTTGGGATCAAGATTCAATCTTGTTAGATGCTGGAAACGAAGGTTCAGACTTTATTTGGAATACAGGAGAAACAAGCCAAAAAATCACGGCTAAAAGTGGCGGTGTATTCATGGTTGAAGTTTCCGATCAATATGCTTGCTCAAACAAAGATACCTTATACATCGATCATCGAAAAGGTGAAAAATTTGGTGTTTTCCTTGGCGACGATCAAATCATCTGCTCTGGAGATTCCGTTTATGTTAGTCCCCAGTTGGAAGGAAATCCAAGTTTGCCTTTGGAATACAAATGGCTTGGCTTAAATAAAAATACGCCCGAAGTCTATTTAAAAAATAAAGGCCATTACTGCTTAGAAATTATCGATGCAAATGGCAATGTTGAGTCAGACTGTATCGAAATCACGATGCTATCAACGCCCGAGATTAACTTGGGACAAGATTTAGTAAGTTATCCAAACCAAAAAATTCAATTAGACGCAGGAACTCCGAATTGCTTTTACAAATGGAGTACGGGAGAAATTACACAAAAAATAACACTTAGCACTGAAGGTCGGTTCTGGGTTGAAGTAACTACTGATCAAAACTGCACCTCTAGCGATACAATTGATATAGGATTTATTGAAAACTATCCATTTGTAGGTTTGCCTAAGGCATTTACCCCAAATGGTGATGGTCACAACGACAAACTATTTATTAGAGGTGGTGATGTAAAGGAAGCAAGCCTTGTTATTTATAATCGCTTAGGACATAAATTATTCGAAACAAGCAATATTAATACAGGCTGGGATGGTTTTTTCAAAGGTCAACTTCAAGATATTGACGTTTACGTTTATGTATTAGAAGTAACATTTTTAGATGGTAAGCATGTTGTTAAAAAAGGCAATGTTGCACTTCTAAGGTAATATCTAAATCAAACTCATAAAAATTCGATATAAGTTATGTAAATTTAGGCTTGATAAATAATCATCAATCCTATTACTATGCTCGTTGCAAAAAATCTAAGTAAGTCTTACAATGATGTAAAGGCGCTTTCAAATGTTTCTCTCTCCATAAAAGAAGGGGAATTATATGGCCTATTAGGCCCAAATGGTGCAGGAAAAACAACTACAATAAGTATTTTAAGTTCCCTCCTCAAACCTGATGGTGGAGAAGTTCTTTATCAAGATAAATCCTTGTATAAGAATACTTCTGAGTGCAAAAAAATAATTGGTGTAGTCCCTCAAGAAATTGCTCTTTACGAAGATCTTACAGCTATCGAGAATTTAAAATTTTGGGGCACTTTATATGGAATCAAAGGCAAGCAATTGCAAAGCAAAACGGATGAATTGCTTGAATTCCTGGGCTTGGCTGATCGGAAAAATCACAAAATAAAAACCTATTCGGGCGGAATGAAGAGAAGAATTAACATTGCCGCTGCACTTCTTCACGATCCCAAAATTGTTTTCATGGATGAGCCAACGGTAGGTATTGATCCACAAAGTAGAAACTTAATCTTTGAGGTGATAGAAGAATTGCATTCTCGCGGTCTTACCATGATTTACACCACTCATTATATGGAAGAAGCAGAACGCTTATGCGATCGAATAGGAATCATTGATGAAGGTAGAATCATAACGGAAGGTAGTCTTGATGAGCTAAAAAAAGCATCATCGGTTAAGGAAGAAATTCAAGTAAAGTTCACCAATCCACAAAAAACAGATTTGGTTAGTATGAGCAATCATTTTAATGGTCAACTTTCTATTCAGGATAATCAAATGATACTTTCAACATCAAAAACCAATACCGATTTACCTGAATTAATTCAATTGTGTACCAACGCGAATTTACAACTGGAAAAACTGGATGTTAGAAGTCTTAGTCTAGAAAGTATTTTCCTTGAACTGACGGGCAAATCTTTACGAGATTAATCCATTCCAATTGCAAGTTTCATATCATTTGTCCAACCCGTTTTTAATCCTACAATATCATGTTCACAATAGCTTTAAAAGACATACGCCAATATTTTAAAGACCGTACAGCGGTCTTATTGTCCTTATTATTGCCAATTGCCTTAATTACCATTTTCGCATTAATGTATGGAGGTATTGGAAAACCGCAAGAATCTCGTCCAATCTCACTTCTTTTTGCCGATAAAGACAACACAGAACTTTCTAAGGAAGTTTACACCACTCTTAATAAAGAAGATGGATTAAATTTAATCGCTAAAACTTTACCTGAAGCTGAAATGCTTGTGAAAAAAGGCAAAAACAGTGCCGTATTAGTTCTTTACAAAGGATTTCAAGATTCAGTTGAAGCAGGAAACAAAGCCCCTATGGAATTGTTTTACGACGAAGCGAAAGAAATAGAAATGGGCTTATTGCAACAAGCTTTATGGTCAAATTTGTTTGGCATAACGATGAAAAAAGGAATTAAAGGAAAAGTCAATTCTTTCATTAAAGAGAAAAACCCTAAGCTTTCCGATTCTGAAATTATAGATATCCAAGAACAAGTGGCAAGTCAATTCGGAGAGTTTGAAGCTTCTGATGACTCTACTGAATTAGAAGAAAATTCTAATTTACCGATGACAGCATTAATTGGAGAAGAAAAAAATGGGAACCTAGGCTTGGTTCAAGCTATTGCAGGCATCGCAATTATGATGTTGCTCTTCAGCGTTTCGGCAAGTGGTGCATCCCTTCTAAAGGAAAAAGAAGATGGTACTTTCCGAAGATTATTGGTATCTCCAATTTCTTCCTCCAGCATTTTATATGGTAAAATGCTTTCTACTCTGTTTATGGCTGTTCTGCAATTAACGGTTATGTTCTTGTATTCCTGGTTAGCTTTAGGCTTAGATATCTTTATTAACCTTCCTGCTCTAATTCTTATGATTTTGGCAGCTGCTATTGCCTGTTCCAGTTTTGGAATTTTTATGGCTTCGGTTTGCAAAAGCAGAAAGCAAGTAGAAAGTTTGTCAACACTTGTAATATTAGTAATATCAGCTCTTGGTGGAAGTATGATGCCACTTATTTTCATGCCAGAAATCATGAAGAGTCTTGCTGTTATTTCTGTAAATTATTGGGCTATGGAAGGCTTCTTTGATATTTTCTGGAGACAATTACCAATCTCCGAAATCTATCCAAAAATGTTAGTTTTATTAGGAATAGGAGCTCTATTAACTACAATTTCTGTTATTAGTTTTAAAAGAAACTTATTAAAAATGGTGTAAGAAAGTTTAGGAGGTATTCGTTATTAAGACAAATACCTCTTTTATTCCTTGCAAAATTCAAGGAAACTCGTAATCTTGCAATGCTTTTTAAACGGAATACTACAAAATGCTATATCAACAACTTTCGCAATCGCCTGTATTTAGAGGAATTTCTCCTGAGGATTTGGAAGAACTCTTGAGTAATGCTCAATTTCAAATTAAAAAATATACCAAAGGAGACATGATTGCTTTTCGTGAAGATCGCTGCGAAAACTTAATGATCGTTTTAAAAGGTAGTGTTAAGGGGGAAATGCTAGATCCATCAGGTAAAAGCATTAAGATTGAAGACATTATGGCACCCTATCCTATTGCTTCAGCGTTTTTATTTGGGCAACGGAATCAATTTCCAGTTAATGTTACTGCAAACGACGAAGTCGAGATTTTCTCTCTTGCAAAAGCATCAGTAATTGATCTTTTCATGGAAAATAAAGTTTTTCTTACCAATTACCTTAATTCAATATCGAATAGAAGTCAGTTTTTGGCCAATAAATTGATGTTTTTAAACTTTAAAACCATAAAAGGAAAATTAGCCAATTACATTCTAAAATTAGCTGCTCCAGATAAAAGTGAAATTACAATGCCTAAGTCCCAGTCGGAAATGGCCCAGTTCTTTGGCGTAACACGCCCATCTTTTGCCCGTAGTTTAAAAGAAATGGAACAAGAAGGTTTAATTGAAACCAACAGAAGAGAGATAAAAATCATAAATAAGCAACAACTCATCAGGCTTTTGCAACAATAGGTAAGAATTTTAAAAGAAGATGTTGTAGAAGCATTTCGAAAATAAAAATATTCTTAATTTTGTGGGCTGTAAACAAAGTGTTCTAGTTTCTTGTTATAAATCTGAGCACGTAAGACTTTTAACTCTACTTCTACCCTAGAGTAGTTGTGAAAATGGGTCTGAAAAGTCTGAATACACAAAATTGACAAAAACATTAAAAATGCACAATAAGAACAACATTACTGATAAAATTTTCTGGGTAGGAACCAACGACAGAAAAACTCACATTTTTGAAAACTACTGGCCTTTACCAAAAGGAGTAGCGTACAACTCGTACGTTATTCTTGACGAAAAAGTAGCCATTGTTGATACTGTTGAGAAAGGCACTATGGATGAGTATCTTGACAATATTGAAGAAGTGTTGGACGGTCGTAAAGCAGATTACCTTATCATTAATCATATGGAACCAGATCACTCTGGATCTATAAGGTCTTTGGTTGAACGTTATCCTGAAATGCAAATAGTAGGAAACAAGAAAACATTCCCTATGCTGGAGCGTTTTTACGGAATCAAGGATAACCTTTTAGAAGTAAAAGAAGGCGACAACATCGATTTGGGAGAACACAAATTGAATTTCTATATGGTGCCAATGTTGCACTGGCCAGAAACCATGGTAACTTTCGAATCGACAAATGGAATTTTATTCTCTGGTGATGCTTTTGGTGCATTCGGAACACTTGATGGTGGCATTTTCGATGACGAATTGGATTTGGATTATTTGGATGATGAAATTAGTCGTTACTATTCAAATATTGTTGGCAAATATGGTCGCCCAACGCAAAATGCATTGAAGAAACTTGGTGGTTTAGAGATCAAAATGATCTGTGCTACTCACGGACCAATCTGGAGAACTCATGTTGCTGATATTGTAGCAAAATACGATAAGTGGAGCCAATACAAAACCGACGAAGGTTGTGTAATTGTTTACTCTTCTATGTATGGAAATACAGAAAAAATGGCGGACAACATCGCACGTCAATTGGTAAAGCGAGGAATCAAGAAAATTCGTATTCACGATGCTTCAAAAACACACCCTTCTTATATCATTAACGATATTTTTAAATTTCGTGGTGTAATTTTAGGTAGTTGTGCCTACAATGGTGATGTTTTCCCAACTATGGAAACATTAATCAACGAATTGGAACACATGGCAGTTAAAGATCATGTATTAGGTGTATTCGGATCTAAATCATGGGGAGGCGGAGGCCTTAAGCGATTGAATAAATTTGCTGAAGCAATTAAATGGGAAACCATTGAAGCTACACCTGAAGCACTTTGTGCTCCAAACAGCGAAGATTTCGATCAATGTGCTGCACTGGCTGAAGGAATGGCAACTCGCTTAAAAGAATTGTACAAATAGAACTGATCTACTTGATATATAGAAACTCCTCCATTTGGGGGAGTTTTTTTGTGCTTAAAATACAATACCAACCTGCAAGCGAATAAAATCGTAATTATCGGAAAGGTTCGCACTTAAGCCAATATTTCCGCTTACATCGGGCCCCATATCCCAACGTATTCCTACAGAAGGAACAATCCAGGCATTGTAATTTCGATCATCATCGTAATGATCACAATAGGAATCGTAACAACAATCCTCATCATCGGGTTCCAGTATACCCAAAACAATTGTAATTAAATCGGTTCCCAAGCCAAAATACGGTTTCACCTTTCCATCTCCCATAAATATTTTTGCATGCATTAACCATAGAAAATTGACATCGTCAAAATTCATTTCACTGGCCTCATTTGAATCTTTAAAATCTCGCCAAGATGTGAGCGTAAATTCTGATCCGAAATAAAAATTATTTGATTGGACTCCTAAATCCAAACTAAAGGAATTACCCGATTTGGCAAAGTATTTTGAATCTCCAGTTGTCCATGCCGGACCATAATGAAAACCCAACCCAAACTTATCTTTACGATCAAGATTCACCGTTTCGCGTTGAACGGGCTTTTCATAGCTGTATTGTGCATGTAGTAATCTGGCATTAAAAACAAAAACCAGCAATGTGAATAGTAAGATTATATTTTTCATAAGTGTCTTTATTTAAGTAGGCTTATTCAAAACTTCCTTTCAATACGAAGACACTTATCTACGTCTCATCACGTATCTCACTTTTCCACCTTAACAGCTTTTAACAAAAAAGGCTATCTCATAAAAATGAGATAGCCTTCTAAAATATGATTTGTGTTGATTAGCTTAACTTCTCAACCGCAGTTTTAATTCTACGAATAGCTTCAGCCATTTGTTCTTCGCTAGTAGCATAAGACAAACGCAAGCACTCAGGTGCTCCAAAAGCCTCTCCTGTAACAGTTGCTACATTTGCTTGCTCTAACAAATACAAACTAAGATCTGTAGCAGAATTAATGCTAACACTTCCATTCGACTTACCGAAAATCTGACTTACCTTAGGAAACAGATAAAATGCTCCATTTGGTTCTCTCACTTCAAATCCTGGAATTTCTCTTAGTTGAGCCAATGCCAAATCTTTACGTTTTTGAAATGCATTACGCATAGCAATCGTAGTTGATTGATCACCATCTAAAGCAGCTACAGAAGCAATCTGCGCAACTGATGATGCACCAGATGTCATTTGACCTTGCAGTTTACCACAAGCCTTAGCAATCCATAAAGGAGCTGCGATGTAACCAATTCTCCAACCGGTCATAGCATATCCTTTCGAAACACCATTTATAACAACAACACGATCTTTCAATTCCTCAAATTGAGCAATGCTTTCGTGTGTTCCAACATAATTGATGTGTTCATAAATTTCATCAGACATGATTACAATATCTGGATACTTTACAAAAACATCAGCTAAAGCTCTTAGTTCTTCTTTAGAATACAAGCTACCCGTTGGATTACTTGGAGAACTAAACAAAAATGCTTTAGTTTTTGGTGTGATAGCAGCTTCTAATTGTTCTGGTGAAATTTTAAAATCCTGCTCAATACTTGCAGGAACAAATACATTTATACCTTCTGCTAACTTTACAATTTCGCTGTAACTAACCCAAAATGGTGTTGGAATGATTACTTCATCACCTTTGTTAACCACACTCATCATCGCATTAGCAATAGACTGTTTGGCTCCATTAGAAACCACAATTTGATCTACCGTAAAGTCAAGATCGTTTTCGCGCTTTAGCTTACGAACAACTGCTTGACGTAATTCTACATACCCAGGAACTGGAGAATAGTGCGAATAGTTATCATCTATTGCCTTCTTCGCCGCTTCTTTAATGTGGTTAGGGGTATTAAAATCCGGTTCACCAACACTCAGATTGATAACATCAATCCCTTGAGCTTTCATTTCTCTACTTTTCTGTGACATTGCAAGTGTTGGAGATATCTCCATAGCTGCAATTCGATCCGAAACTTTCAACATTCTAAATTAATTTAGGGATTTCGTAAATTGGTTAATACTTTTGTGATCATTATTCCCCCTTTGTAAACAAAATAGTTTGTGTGATTAAGCTATCTTAGAACAATTATTTCACTGAACAAATATACTGTTTTTAAACATTCGGAGAACTGATAAAAAATAAAAATCGAAAAGAAAATTATAAAAATGAAGGACCTAATTGAAATTTTCAAGTATATCATTCCATCGCTGGTTGTTTTTGCAACAGCCTATCTTTTAATAAAGGCTTTTTTAAAGCAAGAGGAACGAAAAATACAACATCAGATTTTACTGAAGAATAACAAGCAAATAACTCCAATTCGTTTACAAGCATGTGAACGTTTGCTTCTTTTTCTTGAGCGCATTCATCCAGAGTCTTTAATTATTAGAGAAAACACGAACGGACTCAACAACTTACAATTTCAACAGAAGCTGATCATTGCTATCCGTACCGAATTTGAGCACAATTTGGCTCAACAGCTTTATGTCACCGATGAATCATGGGTAAAAATTAAAAATGCAAAAAACAGCATTGTTCAATTAATTAATACAGAAGCTGCTCAAATTGCAAAGGAAGATCCATCTATTGTGTTGAGCAAAGCTGTAATTGAATCGCATATGCAACAACAAAAACCAGCAATCGAAATTGCAATTTCGTCGCTTAAAGCTGAAGTGCAAGTGCTTTGGGGTTAAATTAGAATTGATTTTTTAAGACTAATTGCGATCCACATTAACAAAAAGACCTTAATGTCGGTTTATTTGCCTATTTTTGCACAAATTTTCAAATACCATAGTAATGATTTCATTTGACGACATCAAATTAAGCAAACAAATACGAATGGCGCTTGACGAAGCGGGATTCGAAAAACCAACAGAGATACAGACTGATGTATTTTCTCCTATTCGTGCAGGTAAAGACGTAATTGGAATTGCCCAGACAGGAACAGGAAAAACCCTAGCCTATCTGATGCCGATTCTAATGAAACTAAATTATGCAAAAGGACATGATCCTAGAGCATTGATTGTAGTTCCAACTCGCGAATTAGTATTACAGGTGGTAGAAACCATTGAACTACTAACTCCTTTCATGGATCTTCGTGCTGTAGGTGTTTACGGTGGTGTAAACATCAATACGCAAAAAGAAAATTTGTATGAAGGTATCGATATCATTGTGGCGACTCCTGGTCGTTTAATGGATATCTACATGACGCGAATTGTGAAATTCACACTCATTAAAACTTTGGTTATTGATGAAGCGGATAAAATGATGGACTTGGGCTTCATGCCTCAGCTAAATGCCATTTTTGAGATTTTGCCAGAAGTTCATCAGAACTTATTGTTCTCAGCAACATTCTCAGATACCATAGCTCAAATGGCTGAAACTTTCTTGTTGAATCCGGTGCGAATTGAAGTAGCGCCACAGGCTTCAACTGTAGAAAACATTCATCAATTGCAATATCAGGCACCAAACATTCTAAGTAAAATTGCCTTATTAAAAGAGCTTTTGAAAGATAAAGAGACTTTTAATAAAGTGATGATCTTTACGGAGACAAAAAAGAATGCAGATCGAATTGTTGATCGTTTGGAAGATTTCTTAGGTGGCGACCTAAGTGTAATTCACTCGAACAAAGCTCAGAACACAAGGATTAATGCTCTAAACGATTTCAAAGAAGGTCGATCTAGAGTTTTAATTGCATCGGATGTTGCAGCCCGTGGTATTGATATTGAAAACATCAGTCACGTAATTAACTTCGATATTCCTAGCAACTACGTTGAGTATGTTCACCGTGTTGGTCGTACGGGTCGTGCCGAACGAGAAGGTACTGCTATTAGCTTTGTAAATAAAGGCGAAGAAGAATTGATGGAAAAAATCGAAGCTTTAATTAAAAAGCCTATCGAAATTGGAGCCGTTCCTATCGAAGTAATCTTTACAAGTCAATTGCTTGAAGATGAAAAAATTCAAACTCGAAATATCAAAATTAAAAATACAGTACGTTTGGATTTAAAAAGTGGAGCTTTTCATAAAAAATCTGCTAAAAATTCTAAAACTCCTTCCATGTCGAAAGGTCGACAAAAACAACTGGAAGCTCAAAAGAGAAACCGAAAGAAAGGTCGAAAACTTAAAAATAAGAAATAAGAAAAGCCCGTTAAGGGCTTTTTTTTGTGCACTATACCGAGCAAAATATTTGATTCAAAACAGCCGAACTATGAATAGTTCGGCTGTTTTATATTATTAATAATAAGATCCTTACTTGATCATATCTACACTTCGTTTTACGAATTTTGCTAATTCTTCACCTTTCAACATATTGTTGGCAAGCAATGCAAGATCGATTAATTGTTTTACCAATTGGTTGTCCTTACCATATCCTTTTAGCAATTCTTCTTTTTCAGCATTCACTTCAGTAATTTGCTTCTGAACATCAGCCATCTTATCTTTTTCCTCTTGAGGAACTTCTTCTTCTTTCTTGTCCTTTTTCAAAGCATCTAATTGCGCTCTTTCTTCGAACAATGGAGTCAATTTAGCATTAACATCAGTTAAATTAGCACCCATTTTATCATCCTTATCGCTTAAGATATTTTCGATTAAAGCATGATCAGAATTTACAACCAAATTGTAAGAGTCTGGCATTTCGCCATAGAAGCCCATTCCAGCATTCATAGCAGCCATATCTTTCATACGACGCATAAACTCAGCTTGTGTAATCATTAATGGCTGAGCTTCCTCTCCCAACGATTCGAAAGTCACAATGTAATTCACTTTCTCAGCAGGTAAATGTGCATTGAAAACAGGAATCAAATCATTTCTTTGCTCTTCTGTTAATTTTGAAGTTTTCACTTCATCCTTTTGAATCAATTTGTCGATGATATCAGAATCAACACGAACATATTTTGTTGTAGGTGTTTTTTGCTCCAAATGGTTAATCAAGTGATTATCCAACTGGCTATCCATTACCAAAACATCATATCCTTTAGCCTTAGCAGCCTCAATGTATGTATATTGAGCATCAACATCAGTTGCATAAAGCGTAATTAAACTACTTTCCTTATCGGTCTGATTTTCTTTGATTAATGCTTCATATTCTTCAATTGTAAAATACTTTCCTTCGGTATTTTTAAACAACATGAATTTCTTAGAACGATCGTAGAACTTCTCTTCTGTTAACATTCCGTACTGAACGAACATGCGTAAATCATCCCATTTCTTTTCGAAATCTGCACGATCATTCTTGAAGATATCGTTCATGCTATCTGCAACCTTCTTAGAAATATGATTCGCAATTTTCTTCACATTACCATCACTCTGCAGGTAAGAACGAGATACATTCAATGGAATATCCGGAGAATCGATAACACCATGTAGAAGTGTTAAAAATTCTGGAACAATTCCTTCTACTGAATCAGTAACAAATACCTGATTGCAATACAATTGAATTTTGTTCTTTTGAACTTCTACACTGTTCTTAATTTTTGGGAAATACAATACACCAGTTAGGTTAAAAGGAAAATCAACATTCAAGTGAATGTGAAACAATGGATCCTCTCCCATTGGGTATAACTGACGATAAAAATCATTGTAATCTTCATCTTTCAAATCAGCAGGCTTCTTTGTCCATGCAGGATTTGTATCGTTAATAATGTTATCCTCTTCTGTCTCTTCTTCCTTACCCTCTTTAAAATCCTTTTTCTTTCCAAAAGCAATCTCGATAGGTAAAAATTTACAGTACTTGTTCAAAAGCTCTTGAATACGGCTTTCTTCAAGGAAAGACTCTTCCTCTTCAGAAATGTGCATTACGATATCCGTACCACGTTCCGCTTTTTCAACTTTTTCAACTGTATACTCAGGATTACCTTCACAACTCCATTTTATAGCTTCAGCGCCTTCTTTGTGCGAAAGAGTAACAATATCCACCTTATCGGATACCATAAATGAAGAATAAAATCCCAATCCAAAATGACCAATAATAGCGTTAGCCTGATCTTTATATTTATCCAAAAACTCTTCAGCTCCTGAAAATGCAATCTGATTAATGTACTTCTCAATCTCCTCTTGAGTCATACCAATACCATTATCTGAAATCGTAATGGTTTTAGCCTCTTTATCGATCGCAACGCTAACTTTCAAATCACCTAAATCACCTGTAAATTCTCCAGTTGAAGCTAATGTTTTTAATTTTTGAGTAGCATCTACTGCATTGGAAACAATCTCACGCAAAAAGATATCGTGATCTGAGTACAAAAATTTCTTGATAATTGGAAACAGATCGTTACTAGTAACACCAATTTTTCCTGTTGACATATTTATATCGTTTTTAAATTTTGAATTACAATTTTTCAGAAGTGCTATAGTCAAAGCTTATGCCAAGAAGTAAATTCTGTCTTAATGACAGAAAATGCGAAAAAATTGCAGAATACTGTCAGTAGTTTTACTTAAAACGTGTAAAAACTTCACTTTTCCCTTCAATATTCATGTTAAACACGATCCAGATAATAGCATGATGCTAGAATTAAACTTAAAAAAATATTTAATGAATAATAATAATCATGACAGGTTTTCCTTTTAATGATAAACTTGTCCTAATAAAATAAAAATTCTTCTCTAATTTAAATGTAATTCGACCCCATTGGGGTCGTAGGTTTATAGAATTACAATTCTATAAACATCTGACTCCTTCGGAGTCACACTTAGCCTTAAAAAATTAAATCCTAAATTTTTCTGAATCCTGCTTTCCAACTATTAATATTGGAAATTTCATCCTAATAAAGAGTCTTTACCATACAATGACTCCTTGAACTGAAAGCTGTTAAAAAAACATAAAGAACATTAATCGGCTTAATCCCTATCTTCTTTTTCCATAAATTCACACTTTACATTATAATTAATATTGTTTTATTACACTTAACACATAAGCAATATGAATTTTTAAGAAGTGTATTTTTAAACTCATGCCAGACAACCATACTCATGTAAAATGCATTGTTACTGCATAGAGTTGATGATGTTTGTCTAGAAATACAGAAATAACCAGCAAACAACTGTAACAAAATTAAAAACAAAGCCGTCACATAAAAATTACAAGCAAAAACTAAATCATGACAAAAAATTTACTCCTTCTATTTTTTTGCCTTTTATCTTTTTTAGGATATTCTCAACAAATTACTGGAAAAATAAGTGATACCGATGGAAAAGCAATTCCCTTTGCCAACATTTATATTAAGGAACTGGCTACTGGTACAACATCAAATATTGAAGGTCAATACCAACTAAACCTCCCAAAAGGTGAATGGAATCTTCAATACAGATACTTGGGCTTCAAAACCAAAGAAGTTCAAGTAAGCATGAGTGACAATGACATCGAAATGGATGTTGCTTTGGCTTCTCAAACCTATCAACTAAAAGAAGTGAAAGTATTGGCTAGTGGTGAAGATCCAGCTTACTATGTAATGCGTAAGGCAATTGCCATGGGCGATTATTACACCAAGCAAGTTAGCGAATACGACAATACAGTCTACTTAAAAGGATCTGGAAAGATTACCAGTGTTCCACGACTTTTAAAAAAGAAACTGGCTGAAGATGACATTGTAGAAGGTAAAACTTTTGTAACCGAAAACATTTCAAAAATCCACTTTGAACTTCCTGATAAAATTGAAGAAGAGGTAATTTCCATCCGTTCATCTAATTTAGATAAGCAGGCCAACCCAATGCAATTTATAACTGCCAACTTATACGACACCAAAGAAGATGGCTTCATATCACCCTTGGATAAAACAGCATTTTCTGTTTACAAATTTCAGTTGGAATCTGTTTTTGAGGATCAGGGAAGAATGATCAACAGAATTAAAGTAACGCCCAAACGAAAAGGAAAAGATTTGTTTCGTGGTTTCCTTAATATTGCCGAAAACTTCTGGAACATACATTCTGCCGATTTAAAACTCACGCTTCCAATGACTGATGTGCATATGCATCAACTATATGCTCCTGTTAGCGAAAGCGTTTGGATGCCGGTAAGTTTCGATTTCGATGTGAATTTTAAAGGTATGGGCTTTGGCATGAATATGATTTATGTGGCTTCCATTAAAGATTATAAAATTGTTTTGAATCCAGATTTGGATCATGATTATTTAAGGCAACAAGAATTAGCTCAAAAACAAGAAGCTGAAAGCATAAATGATTTAACCAATTCCGAAAAATCAGAAATTCTATCGGTTAAGGAAAAAAAGCGGAAGGACGAAATTCAAAATCTTTTGGCAAAAGAGGATATGAATAATTCGGACATGCGAAAGCTATACCGATTAATGGAAAAAGAAAACCAGGAAAAACGCAAAGAAAAAATTAAGGAGCCACTGGAAATCAAAATAGAAAAATTAAAGATTGCTAAGGATGCAAAAAACAAAGACTCCTTGTATTGGGCACAAATGAGACCCATTCCGCTTTCAAAGGACGAAAATATCAGTTTCTTAAAAAAGGACTCCATTGAAATTGTAAGAAGCACACCTGAATATAAGGATTCTGTACGTCAGGCAAATCGGAAATTTAAGTTTAAGCATATTCTGTTTGGTAAAACATACAGATACAAAGAAGAGAATGCAAGGCTTGAAACACCAGGTCTATTTGCCTTCGATAAAATATCTTACAATACAGTTCAAGGCTTTACATTTAAAGCTCCTTTCCGATATGTAAAAAGCGATACCATCGGACATTATTTTGATATTTCGCCAGAGGTAAGCTATGCTTTCTCAAGAAAGCATCTTGATTTTTCGATTGGCAGTAGATATCGTTACAATGGAATAAAACGTGCTTGGATCGCTTTCGAGGCAGGTAGCAAAGCAATCGATTTTAATGACGATTCAGGTATAAACCCAATGCTAAATGATATCACAAGCTTATATTTTAAGGATAATTATTTGAAATTATACGATAAAAACTATGTGAGTGTATGGCATGAAACCGATCTTGCAAATGGCTTAAACCTTTATACAGAACTGGAATATTCAAACAGAAAACAACTGTACAATACCAACAAATGGTACATTTCCGACCCTGATAATCAAGATTATTCATCGAATATTCCAAAAGGGGTTTCACCAGAATTAGTTCGTGACAACAAGGCACTAACCTTTACAGCCCAATTGGATTATACACCTCGACACAGATACACTGTGAAAAAAGGCGTTAAACGCATGGTAAACTATCATTCTCAACCAACATTTTCTTTACTCTACAAAAAAGGAATTAATGATGTGCTCGATTCAGAAACAGATTATTCCTTATTAGAAGCCTCGATAAAACAAGCATTCGATATTGGTTTTAACGATCGCATAAACTATAGCGCTAAAGCTGGTAGTTTCCTTTCAAACAAACAAAGTTTCTTTGCTGATTATCGTCATTTTAACACCAGCAAACCAACTGTAATGATTGGAACCTCGTGGGATACCTTCCGATTATTGAATTACTACCAACACTCAACGACAGAAGATTATCTGGAAGCTCACTTACAATATACATCCGATCGTTTTCTGTTAAAGCGATTGCCTATTTTGAATAATTCATTGGCCATTCAAGAAAAGCTATTTGCTAATTATTTAACTCATGCTGACAAGAAAAATTACTGGGAAGTTGGCTATAGCTTATCGCAGATATTTCTTCTTTTGGATGTAGAAGTTGTTTGGAGTTTTGATGGAAAGAATCACAGAGATACTGGTATTAAATTGAAGTTTAATCTGTAAAAAACAACGAAGTATAAACCTGTCAGGATTCTGAATCCTGACAGGTTTTCTTTGGCAGTCATACTCCAACTATAAGCACCTTGTAAATGTCGGGGTATGACTAACTACATCTGCCCTACTGTTACTGGGAATCCGAACTCAAGTCGGAATCCCAAGAGCATCAAGTACAAAAAAAGAGCCTTTGTCAACGACAAAAGCTCTTTTTTATAGTTAGAATAGTATCCTACAAATATCTTACTTCATTTCGGCATAATCTCTCACCAATTTAAAGATTCCTTCGAATTGGGTGTATTGTAATTTATCTGCTGTATCTGTTACTTCGTGATATTCTGAATTAGCACTGTGAGTGTAAAAAAATACTGCCTTCACTCCTTTTTCATGAAATGGAGCATGATCGGAAGATGAAGATTCACCAGTTCCAAACATTTTAAACACATATTCTTTCTCTTTATTAATCGCATTAAACTTTGCCATTTCGCTAGGAACACTTTTGCCATTAATCACGTAAATTCCTTTATCTCCAGTGGCAACCATATCAAAATTCAATACCATTTTAGTCTTTTCTAATGATATCAATGCATTATCTGCGTAATGATTTGAACCAAGCAAGCCTGCTTCTTCTCCGCTAAACAAGGCAAATACCATTGTATAATGAGGCTTCTTTTTTTGAGCCTTAAAATGCTTGGCAAAATTCAAAACCATGGCAACACCACTCGCGTTATCATTTGCACCAGGATAGATTTTATCGCCAAAATGGCCTAAATGGTCGTAATGGGCTGAAAAGACAATGCAAGTATCTGATTTCCCCTTGATGTAACCAATTAGATTCTGGGTTTTATATTCCTCAATAAATTTACTTTTGATGTCGTAAGTGATCTTTTTTACATCAGGTGAAATAACATTTGTCTTCACCATGAAGGTTGGGTAATCAACCAATTTTGTTCTTGCTGAGAATTTCAGTTTCCCATTTATTAAAACAATCCCTTTTGCATCGAACACATTCTTTTTCAACATAGTTTGAGCAAAATTATACAAGTCCTTATTATTTAAGCCGGTCGAGTCAATTGCCAAAAATGAATTGGAAAGATCTTTTTTCATGAAGTCACCCAAAACTCTCTGGTTTGTTAAAACATCCTTTGTGATCCAGGTCAATTCCGACTCACCAATACAAGTTTTCGCATTTGGGTTTACAATATACTCACTTGCCGATACCAACTCTTTGCCATCTAGAGCCAATCTTGGGCTTTCTGGGTAAGTATTAATAGAAGTAGTATACGATTGGTAGTAATTATCCGTAAAGCCTTTTAATCCGATCCTGTTCATTTCCTTCGATAAATAAGCAGCAGCAATACTGTCACCACTATTTACATAGCCTCGCCCATGAAACTCTGGCGAACTCAATTTATTCACCAATTGCTTGGTATAGTTCATATCTTGAGCACAGATTACAACAGACCATAATCCCAGACAGAGCAATAAGCTTATTTGTTTTATCATTTTGTATCATTATTAGGTTGTCTCCAAATTTAGCAAAAGATCATTCAAGCAAAATCTATTTTACTAATTATTCGACAAAGGCTTCAATTTTCAAGATGAAAAAAGGAGATGATCACTCATCTCCTATATCTTAATTCTGATGTGGAAGAAAAGAATACTTCTCTCCATATTCAAGCATTTGTTTTGTAAAATCATCTGGATACGATATTTTCACATCCACTACTTTACCATCTTCCATTACTGGATGATAGTCAGGATTGATAAAACCAGCATAAGCAGCCAAATTCAATTTCTCAAATCGCTCCTTTACTTCCTTGTGCAATACAGTATCTACTTTTACGGCGTAATCTTCAACAAGAGCTTTTCCAACTACAAAATCACCTTCCGATTTAATGCGCTGAACTTCTCTCAGCAAATCACCAAAAAGTTCTCTTAATTTCTGATAATCATTTACAACAAAATAGGTTTTCCCATCCTTTTGCACTTTCTCAATTACCTTATCGGATTCGCCTTTTTCAAATACCCATTTGGCAATTAGCTGACGATTTCTCATGTGAGATTCCTCAATATCTTTACCTAGTTCTATTCTAGTAAGCTGCGTAATTAATCCATTGCGGATATAACCATCGTATTCGGCTTTGGCAACATCCAAACTAGGCATCAAGGTCAAGTCGACCATTTTTGGATCCATCATGTAGTACAAAGCAAAAAGATCTGCCCTAGCCTCCTCTAAAGTAGAATGGTAATTCTTTAATGCATCCATTCCAACACCTGGCAACAATTGCCCCGAACCATGCCCAAGGCATTCGTGTAAATCTGTATGTAAGTTTCCGCCTAAATATCCATGCTCTTTTGCTCTTGCGACTTCTTCTTTACTGAAAGCAAATTCTTCAACCATACCGCCTTTTAAAGAAGACTGATGATATGCATGTGTAATGTTATCAATGGTAACCGACTTGCTTCCATGTTCTTTACGAATCCACTCTGCATTTGGCAAATTGACTCCAATTGGTGTTGCTGGATGACAATCACCACCCAACATCGCAACCGTAATTACCTTGGCACTAACACCTTTCACCTCATCTTTTTTGAATCGTTCATCAACAGGAGAATGATCTTCAAACCATTGTGCATTATCAGAAATGATCACAGCTCTTTTTGTAGCTTCAATATCTTTAAAGTTCACGATCGATTCCCAACTAGCTTTAACTGCTAATGCATCTCCATAAACTTCAATGAATCCATTTACAACATCAATATGAGCATCTAAATCTTTCACCCACAAAATTGAATATTCATCGAAAGTTTTTAAATCTCCAGTCTTGTAAAAATCAACCAGCTTAATTAAGGATTCTTTCTGTAGGTCACTATCAGCAACAGGAATTGCCTTTTCCAACCAAAACACAATCTTCTCGATTGCTTCGGTGTACATCCCTCCAACTTTCCATGTTTTTTCAATCAACTTCCCATCTTCCTTTACCAACTTGGAATTCAAACCTGCAGATATTGGCCTTTCCGAATCACCCTTCTCCATTTTGGCATAAAAGTCTTCCACTTCCTTCTCACAAACCCCTTCGTAATAATTGTTAGCCGAGTCTTGAATTAAATCCAAATCAGGATCCAATACAACCCTTTTAGCATCCACGTTCTCATCAAATAAAACCGGAACCAATCTGCTAATTAATCCAACAACATCCTCTCCTTTTAGCAAAGGCAGTAACTCATGATTCGTATTGCTCAACAATTCTCCAAAATACTCCTCTGAGAATTTTGGCATGAACTTATCCATTGAATAATGATGATGAATTCCGTTTGAGAACCAAACACGTTTGGTATAGACGATGAAACTTTTAAATTCTTCACATTCCCTATCTCCATCGTAAGACTTAAGAATTGCTTCCATAGTACGACGAATACTCAGGTTATTCTTATTGTTTTGATCGAATAAAATATCACGACCACAACGAGCAGCTTCCGCCAAATAATAAATTAATTCTTTTTGGTGTAAACTCAAATCCTCAAATCCAGGAACTTGATATCTTAATATTTTAATGTCGGCAAACTGTTCGGTTTGATATTGGAATGTATCGCTCATTTTATTTATTTCTTACATCTACATTTTCAACTAGTTCCCATTTTCCTTTGCGATACTCTAAAGCATCATAAGAGAAATCGGGGCCATAATATTCAAATTGATTTTGGTAAATCGGCTTAGAAGGAGCCAAATGATCAAATACAAAACGCTTGGCTTTTTCCTCATATTGAATAGTCATTCTTGCCTGCTTAGCATATTCAAAAACAACTCGATTCAGTACTTTACCTCTCCACAAAATTACGGGCGAGCCAAAACTAAGCTTGCCTTCCTTATCAATATTTAGTATTTCAATTATTTTTTTGCTTGTCTGATAATTATTCCCGTCCCATCCTAACAAGAAATAGGAACGCGAACCTTTTTGCTTAATCGGAATAATCTGGTAATATAATGCTCCTCCCCAATTGGAAATGGAGTATTGCTTCATCATATCCGTATCAGCAGTAGAATCAACCAATTTTTCAACACGAATAGCTTTCTTCTCTTTGATTTGAAGAATTCCAAAATATCGATAAGTACCATCACTTAGTACACAGTTCCAGTTGAATATTCGTAACAATTCATCTGGTGAAGTTAATTTGCCCATGTTTGCTAATCCCGAAAAAGGATAGACAAAGCTCTCCTCATTCGACAACAACTCGAGAAATTGGTCTTCAATATCCCCACAAACACTCAACTTAAGCGAATCTGTATCTGCCTTTAGTAAAAGCTCAAAATTAGAAGCAAGTTCTTTCTCTTTTACTACTAAATCAACTTGAGCAAAAGCATTTAAGCCTGAAAAAAAAACAAAAACAACTAGCAAAAACTTTCTCATAGACTATTTATTTACTTTATCCATAGCTTGGATAAGCATTTCTGAAGCTTTGTGAATTTCTTCGTCCGTAATGTTTAAAGGTGGTGCAATTCTGTATGCATCATCACAGAAAAGAAAAGCATCCATAACCACTCCAATTTCATATGCTTCCTTCATAATCTCAAGCATAATTTCTTTCGATTCTACTATCACTGCAATAAAAAGCCCTAACTGACGAAAACCTTTTACCATAGGGTGATCTTTTAGCAAGTCAACAAAAAGCTCACCTTTACGTTGGACATCAGCTACAATATTTTCTTCTAATAACACTTCTAAAGAAGCATTTGCTGCCGCACAACAAACCGGATGACCTCCAAAAGTTGTTATGTGTCCAAGCATTGGATTACTCTTAAAAGAATCAAGTATTTTCTTATCGGATATGAAAGCTCCTATTGGCATACCTCCACCCATAGCTTTTGCCAAGCAAAGAATATCCGGCACAACACCAAAATGCTCAAAGGCAAACAATTTACCCGTTCTTCCAAAGCCCATTTGAACCTCATCGAATATCAACAACGCACCTTTTTCTGTACACCGAGCACGTAAAGTTTGAATAAATTCTTTAGATGGAATGATCATCCCACCTTCTGATTGGATTGGCTCTAGAATAACGCAAGCAGTACGTTCTGTAATTTGCTCTAGGTCTATAACATTTCCAAATTCAATAATACGAATATCTGGCAACAATGGTCTGAAAGCATTTTTCATTTCCTCATCACCCAAAACACTTAGGGCTCCATGAGTACTTCCATGATATGCATTTTTAAAGGTGATAATTTCTGATCTTCCAGTATAGCGCTTTCCCAATTTTAGTGCGCCTTCAATAGCCTCACTACCTGAATTAACAAAATAAACGGAATTTAAACTCTCTGGTAAGTTATCGCTAAGCAATTTAGCTAATTGAACTTGAGGTGTTTCGATAAACTCTCCATACACCATCAAGTGCATGTATTTGTCTACCTGATCTTTTACTGCCTGACGAACACGAGGGTGTCCGTGTCCTAGGTTACTAACAGAAACACCCGACACGAGATCCAAATAAGGCTTACCGTCCGGGCTGTACATATATATCCCTTCCGCTCTCTCAATTTCTAATGAAATAGGATAGTCAGAAGTTGTCGCTACGTGTTGTAGAAATAATTGTCGATTCGTAATCATAAACAGGATTTTTATTGAACTACAAAATTCAAAAAAAATCCTGCCATTAAAAAACTATCGGGTCATTAAATTAATGTCTCCCATTAATTTATCGCGATATGATTTTCCAATTGGAATAGACTTTGGTCCTCCATCTGTTTCAATCACAACCGAATTGTCCTCAATAAGTTCAATTTTACTTAGATTCACAATATAAGAACGATGGATTCGAGAGAATCGTGCAGCAGGCATCTTTTCTTCAATGGCCTTCATCGTAAAGTGAATTGTATATTTTTCTTGGTATGTGTTTACAACCACATAATTCTCCAATGCTTCAATCCATAATATATCATCGTAATTTAAACGAACCAAAGAAGAGTTGCTCTTGATAAAAATTTCATTTTTATCCTGCATGAATCCTTCACTGTTCTTGTAACGACGATTTGCCTTGCTAACCGCCTTAAAGAAACGGCTATAACTAATTGGCTTTAAAAGGTAATCCGTAACATCATATTCAAAGGCCTCTAAAGCATATTGCTCTTTAGAAGAAATGATAATAATTTGAGGAGTAGAATTTAAGCTATTCAAAAATTCCATACCACTCATCTCCGGCATTTCAATATCCAAAAATATTAAATCAATCGGCTCATTTTTCTTGATGTTATTAATCGCATCTATTGCACTTGGGTAGGATGCTCCAAATGATAAAAAGTCGGTTCTTTCAATATAACTCTCAACAACTTTTCTTGAAAGTTTATCATCGTCAATTACAACACAATTCATATAGTGGTAGTTAATTTTTATTCAAAGTATGCGAAAACATCGTATTTATCTACGGCTAGGTAGTTTTGATCAAAAATAATAATCTTTTTACCATTTCCGAAATATTTGCGCAAAATAATCATCCGCCAAATATTTAACCTAATGTATTACGAATGAATTCGAACTAGAATTTTGTTCTATTTATTCTTTTTAAAGAATTCAACCAAGAGTTTATCACTTGCTCGCACCGATTTCTTTAACCAATCCAATTTAAGTTCTAACGTTTCATTGTCAGACAATTGCCAATCAATTTTTGAACGACGAAGCTCTGTCGACAAATGATTTAAAACCAAAGCTGCACAGACTGAAATATTAAAGCTTTCAGTAAAGCCATACATTGGAATTTTTACAAATTCATCAGCATGATCCATTACCTCTTGCGATAATCCTGTCAATTCTGTCCCAAAGAAAAAGGCAGCTTTACCTTTTTCCAGATTAAAATCAGGTAAAAGAATGTCATTTGTATGAGGAGTAGTAGCAATTATACGATATCCTTCCTCCTTTAATTGCGAAATCGTACTTAAGGTGTTTTTTTCTTCTTGATTGTGTCGATGCAAATGAACCCATTTCGAGGAGCCCATTACGACATCTGGATTTAAATTGTATTCGTTTCTATTTTCGATCACGTGTAAATCCTGCACTCCAAAACAATCACATGAACGCATTACAGCACTTGCATTTTGAGGTTGAAAAATATCTTCAAGCACAATCTTAATATAGCGTGTTCGATTCGCCACATTTTTATCAATTATTTCTTTCCGATGATCACTAATAAACCCTTCTAAAAATTGAACTGCTTGTTGTAAAGTTTTTCTCTCCATTCACAAAAAATTAGGTGCAAAAAAAAGGAGGTAGTATAAATACACCCCCTCTAATATTTTTGACTTACAATTATCTATTGTACAGAGTCTGCTAATTCAGAACCAGCTTTAAATTTGATAACTTTTTTAGCTGGAATATTAATTGGCTTACCAGTTTGAGGATTTCTACCAGTTCTAGCATCACGCTTAGAAACAGAAAATGAACCAAATCCTACAAGTGCTACTCTATCATCACCTTTTAATGCTTCAGTAGTAGTTTCAATGAAAGCATCTAATGCTTTTTTAGAATCAGCTTTAGTCAAACCAGCTTTGCTAGCAATTGCATCAATTAATTGAGCTTTGTTCATAACTTTATAAAATTTTAGGGTTAAAAATTGTTTTTAAATTTGAATCATATACAAATATAAAGGATTTCTGATGGTTTGCAAATTTCCAATAAGAAAAAATAACAATTTTAATCTTTCAATGAGTACAACATAATAAATGAGACAAAATTTACGGTACTCCCCGTAAACCATTAAATGCAGAATATTAATTAAATCATAACAGTATTTAAATGGTAATTTTATTTAACCATTATAGCAAAAGTTCTGATTACTAATATTCAATTATATTAAACTCCTCACTTGAATTAAAACAAAACAAAAAGCAAGTCAAAAAACTATCTATCAACCAAATAAGCACTAGCAATCAATACATTCTATTCAAATCTACAAACACCTTAATATTACTAGAGATGCAAAACAGAATGATATACATCATTATGAGATGCTTAGAAAAAATGCTGTCTCGAATAGGAGACAGCATTTTGAATATTTAATCTATTTTTAAAAGATATGCCTTAAAATCATTAAATTCTTTACTAATTAAAAAACTTAACTTTTTTTTCCCTAAACACTCCTGTAAATAGTCTGGAATCTTTATTTCGGTATTTAATACTGCCTCCACCGTATCTTTAAATTTCGCTGGATGTGCTGTTTCAAGGAAAATACCAAGCTCATCTTTCACATTAAGGTATTTCTTCAATCCGAGATAAGCAACTGCCCCATGAGGATCTAAAATGTATTTAGTCCTATTATATACATCCAACATCGCTTCTTCGGTCTCCTCATCAGTGTTCCAAGCTCCATTTACATCTTTAATTACATCAGCATGGCGATCTTGATACATTTCCATCATTCTAGCAAAATTACTTGGTGCACCAACATCCATTGCATTGGAAATGGTTTGGACCGATGCCTTTGGCTCGTATTTACCCGAAGCCAAATAATCTGGTACTACTTTGTTTTTGTTTGCAGCTGCAACAAAAGAATGAATTGGTAAACCCATTTGTTTAGCCAACAATCCTCCCGTTAAATTTCCGTAGTTTCCACTTGGCACAGAAAACACCAATTTCTTATTGGTTGGCTGCATTTGTGCCCAAGCATAAAAATAATAAAAGCTTTGAGGCAACAATCGAGCAATATTAATTGAATTAGCTGATGTTAAGTTCAACTTCTCATTTAATTCTTTATCCGCGAAAGCGGTTTTAACCAATGCCTGACAATCGTCAAAAGTACCATCAACTTCGAGAGCAGTAATGTTCTGTCCCATTGTTGTCAATTGTTGCTCCTGAATTTTACTCACCTTGCCTGCAGGATACAATATAATAACCTGTACACCTTCAACACCAAGAAATCCATTTGCTACAGCACTGCCCGTGTCACCTGAGGTTGCAACTAAAATGGTAACATCTTCCTGACTTTTCTTCGCAAATGCACTTAAACATCGAGACATGAAACGAGCACCAACATCTTTAAAGGCACAAGTAGGTCCGTGGAACAATTCCAATGTACTGATTCCTTCTTCTACTGGTACAACAGGGATTGGAAAGTTTAGAACCTCTTCCGTAATTTCCCTAAGGTTAGCATCTGAAATATCGTCTCCAACAAAATGCTTAGCTACCTCAAAACCAATTTCCGGCAAACTTAAATTAGGTAAATTCTTAAAAAATGCATCACTTAATTTGGGTATTGAAACTGGGAAAAACAATCCCTTATCAGGCGCAAGGCCTTTTATAACAGCTTCTTTAAAGCTGTATCGTAACTCTGTATTATTTGTACTAAAATATTTCACTGGTAGTTCCTTTCCTGAATTTAAATCAATCTTTCATTTATCTATCACTGCGAGCACTATAGGATTTTAACTCCTCCATCGCTGACTTTAGACACATATATTTTGTAATCTAAATCGGTACGTTTAAAAACAGTATCCATAGCTGCTGCAATAACATCGGCCGTTTCTCTTCCATTTGCCAAAGCAAAAACAGAAGGACCCGATCCTGAAATACTACATCCAAGAGCACCAGCCTCCATTACGGACAGCTTTAATTCATCAAATTCAGGAATTAGTACTTTTCTTTGTGGCTCTACAATATGATCTTCTAGCGAACGCCCAATTAATTCGTAATTAGAAGTATAAAGTCCAGACATTAATCCTGCTACATTTCCCCACTGTCGAATCGCTTTTTTCAAAGGAATTTCTGGAGATAACAATTCACGAGATTCTTTTGTTTTAATTTCAATTTGCGGATGAATTACCGTACACCAAAGATTCTCTGGCTGCTGAATGTGAATTACATCCAAAGGATCGTAGCCTCTAATTAGACAGAAGCCACCTAAAGTTGCTGGTGCCACATTATCAGCATGAACATCTCCTGATGCAACTTCTTCACCCTTCATAGCAAAATCAACCAACTGCAAACGAGAATAAGGATTTCCTAACAATTCATTAACTGCAACTACTCCACCCGCTGCACTAGCTGCACTCGATCCAATTCCGCTTCCAGGTTTAATATTCTTAATAATCTCAACATCGAAACCTTGATCGCTTCCTAAATCGTCTAATAAAGCCTGAATGGCGACACTAGCTACATTCTTCTTTGGATCTGTAGGCAGATTCTCATAATCTTTAATTGGCGCTATTACTATTTTGTTTTGATCATTTTTCTTAACAATCATTTCATCACCTACCCCATCAATGGCGAATCCTAATATATCGAAACCACAGCCAACGTTAGAAACACTACCTGGAGCAAAAACTTTTACACTATCTGACATCTTATTCTTTTTCTAAATGGTAATTAATTGCTTGTAATTCTAATGATATCTCCAAAAATACCTGATGCTGTAACTTCTGCACCCGCACCGGCACCTTTAATAATCAAAGGCTGATCGTCATACCATTTTGTATTTAGGGAAATCACATTATCCTTTCCATGTACGTCATAAAATGGATGATCTGGTTTCACCTCTTGCAAACTCACATTTGCTTTACCATCTTTAAAAGAAGCGATGTAACGATATCGAATATTCTTCTCAGCCATGACAGTTCGCCATGCTTCAAAATAATCATTATTCTCTTCAAGATCGCGAATCAAATCTTCAGCAGTCTCACCATTTAAGCATGATAATGGAATCATTGGTTCATGCTCAACATCTTTTTCTTCCAAAGCATAACCAGCTTCTCTAGATAGGATAAGCAGCTTTCTTAAGACATCCATTCCGCTTAAATCAATCTTTGGATCTGGCTCTGTAAATCCTTGCTCCATAGCCATTTTAACAGCTTCTACAAATGATTTACCATTGTTAAACTCATTCATTATAAAATTAAGACTACCTGAAACAACAGCCTGTATACCAACCACTTGATCTCCTGTATTTATCAAGCTATTAATAGTACTAATTACGGGCAATCCTGCACCTACATTACTTTCGAACATGAATTCGACATTGTGCTTTCTTGCTGCAGCCTTAATTCTTAAATAGTTCTCAAAATCGGAAGATGCAGCAATTTTATTACAAGCTACAATAGAAACCGTTGAATTTAAGACTTGCTGATAAACTTTACTCACCTGCTCGCTAGCTGTAATATCGATAAATACAGAGTTACGTAGATTGGCTTGATCCATTCTTTTTACAAACTCCTGCAAATTGGCAGTTTCCGATTCATGCTCTAACTTTTGCTGCCAATCTTGAAGCATATTTTCATCATCCGCAAAATACATTTTACGACTGTTGGTAACTGCACGCACAACTAATTGTAATCCTTTCTCTTCTATTAAATAGTTGTACTGATGATCAATAAACTCCAATAATTTTTTCCCAACATTACCTACTCCAGCAATGTATAAATTGATTTTCTTATGTGTTGAAATGAAAAAATCCTCATGAATAACATTCAAGACCTTTTTCACATCGTAGGTTGGAACCATAAAGGTAATGTTTAGCTCATTTCCTCCTTGAGCCATGGCGCGAATGTTCACACCATTTTTACCAAGTACACTAAATACTTTCCCAGAAATACCAGGCGTAAATCCCATATCTTCACCAACAACAGCAACAATTGATAAGTTTTCCTCTACCAATGGTTCATTTACCAAATTCATTCCAATTTCCATTTCGAATTCAGAACGAACAGCTTCTATCGCTAAATCTTTATCATCTTCATGAATACCAACACTCATACTGTGCTCCGATGAAGCCTGAGTAATTAGAATTACATTAATTTTATTTTGAGCCAAACATGTAAAAAAACGAGAAGCAAATCCACTAATTCCAACCATTCCACTACCAGACAAGGTAAATAGGTTAACGTGATTTACAGAAGACAATCCTCTTACAATGGATCGCTCACTTTTAGGGTTCGTAGTTATTAAGGTTCCATTGTCATCAGGTGCAAATGTGTTCTTAATTCGAACGTTTATCTTATTTTGCAATACCGGAATTAATGTTGGAGGATAAATTACCTTCGCGCCAAAATGCGAAAGCTCCATCGCTTCCTGAAAAGACATTTGTTCGATAGGAATCGCTTGAGATACTAACCTTGGATCTGCAGTGTACATTCCACTAACATCAGTCCAAATTTCTAATTCAGAGCAATTCAAGCCTGCGGCTAAAATAGAAGCAGTATAATCAGATCCTCCACGACCCAATAAGGTTAACTCTCCTTTTTTGCCTGAAGCAATAAAGCCAGGGAAAACTGCAACTTGAAAATCTTCCTCTTTTATTGATTTTAGATTCTCGTTGGTTTCTTTACTATTTAAGAATACACCCTTCCCATTCTGAGTTTTAATGTATTTTCTAGAATCGAAACACTTTGCCTTCATGCCAGACTCAATAAGATAAGCTGAAAAAATTAGCGATGACAAGACTTCTCCTGTTCCCATCACGGCATTTTTTATCTTCTCGGATATCTCCTCAAGCAGATACACACCCTGAAGTAGCTCCTCTAGCTCATCAAACTTTTTCGAGACCTTTGTTTTTATTTCATCAGGAACATTTAATTCATTCGTTACCTGATCGTGTCTTTCCCTTAATTTTAAGAGAGCAATTTCATACTCTTTGTTCCGCTGACTTGCAAGATTAATGCACCTTTCCAACTCATCGGTAACCCCACCAAATGCTGAAACAACTACAACTTGCTTACAGTTGGCATAATCCCTCTTAATAATTTCCTGAACACGCTTACAATTCCCTGCATTAGAAACTGAGCTTCCTCCAAATTTTAAAACCTTCATTTTTAATTTCCTTTAAATAGCCTTCTCTCCCTACAAATGTCGAGTCAGCTATCGATTGATATAATTTTGGTTAAAAGATATCTTGATGCAAAATGATAAAATACAATTAAGTATCTATCTAATATTTTTGCACATGGTACAAAATACCTTACTGATTTTTGAGTAATCAACTACTCACCTATGGCGATATGTAATAATTTAACCCCCTAAAGGGTTGTTGTGGTAGTTGCGATAATGGTAGAAATAGTACAAATAAAATTTTCAGACATAGACATTCGCATGTTGGTATTCAACATGTTCATTTCGGTTGCTATGTTATTTATTTGTTTCAAAAAATCTATTCTCCATCTTTAAGTAGATCAAATATATGGTTTTTTTCTTAATAGCACTAGCAAGGAGGGATTCTTTTCTTTTTTTTCAGTTTTTTTTCTTTTGCCCTCCATCAGAATAGCAAGATCAAAAATAACGTCTACTTTTTTCAATACAACACCCTTCTTTTCACATCAATTCTTTTTCATTTTACAACATTACGCAAACTCACTAAACCCTCTACATAAGCAGTTTAATAAAAGTTAGTTAGATTTAGTCCAAATAAATATTGTATCTTAAGTCATTATTCACCAAAACCTTATTAACATGAAAAAACGAATAATTGGTTTAGCAATTGCATTATTTTTCAGTTTTACAATTGTTGCTCAAACCAATGAGGAAAAAGAGCAAACAGTAGTTGAGAGTGTTTACATGTTACCAAAAAAAGGAATGAACCAAGAATTTGAAAAAGCAATTAAAGCTCACAATGATAAATTCCATCAAAAAGGTGACCACGTAGCAGGCTTACGAAGAGTTGATTATGGCGACAGAGCTGGATGGTATGTATGGATTATGGGACCAACAACCTATTCCGCGCTAGACTCGAGACCAATGGAAGAAGGAGGACATCAAGATGATTGGAAAAAAAATGTTGATCCTCTTGTTGAAAAATATGGTTCCGTCTCACTTTGGAATTACAATGAAAAATTGTCTTTTGGAAAAGATATCCTTGTAAAATCAAAATATTATGAAGCTTGGGCAATTCACCTTAAAAAGGGGCAATATTATCGTTTTAAATCCATTGCTAAAAAGCTTATGAAGACTTCTGAAAAACTGGGTTTTGCATTCTTAGTTTTCAATAATCCTCTTCACACTACTAAAAGTGCTGATGTTGGAATGGTATGGAACTTTGACAATTATGCTGATTGGTCAAAAGACCAAGGTTATAAAAAGGCATTTGAAGAAATTTATGGAGAAGGATCGTGGCAAAACATGTACGATGAATGGATGGATGTTATAGAAGACTATGATGCAGAACTACGTACAATAATAAAATAAGCTATATTCTTAAAGCAGTCAATTAAATGAATTAATTGGCTGTTTTTTTATGCAAAAAAAAAACGTCATTTCTCTTTGTAAACTTAATTTGAGTTTTGAATATTTGCATAGAATAAACCTAAAGAAATAGATATGTATAAAGGAGTTGTTTTTGATCTGGATGGCACATTAGCTAATTCAATAGAAGATATTGCTGATTCAATGAATAAGGTATTGCAAGAAAAAAACTTGGACACACATGATTATATTACCTACAAAACATTTGTTGGTCGAGGCATAAAAAGCTTGGTAGAAAATGCACTTCCTAAATCACATCGCGATGCATCATTTATAGAAGAAAGTTTTCAAAGAATGATGAAAGTTTACGATGATAATTGTATCGCAAAAACGGCTCTATACCCAGGCATTTCCGATTTACTTAACTCCTTGAGAGATCGCAATCTTAAAATTGCTATTTTCTCCAACAAAGCCAACGAACTAACACAAAAAGTTGTAAATGTATTACTTGCCAACTGGCAACTTGAAATGGTAATTGGTGCCGGAGGTGATATCCCACGTAAACCTGATCCAAAAGGTGCATTATTAATTAGTGAAAAAATGGGCATTGCACCTGAAGAATTAATGTATGTTGGTGATTCGGGAGTTGATATGGAAACGGCAAACAATTCAGGCATGCATGCCGTTGGTGTTCTATGGGGATTTCGAGATATGGAAGAACTTTTAGAAAACGGTGCTCAAACCATCATACATCATCCAATGGATCTAATCCAATCTCTTGATTAAAAGATTAAATTAATGCGTGTGCCCTTTCTCCTGAATCACGATACTCTCGTCATCGCACGAACCATTTAATTCAGGCTGAAGGGTTACATGATTTATCTCAAAATCATCATGTAAAATATGCTCTAATTGATGCAAAATCAAGTTGACCTCACTTAGCTTTAAATCCTGTTTAAAACTGATATGGGCCTCAAAATTAACTTGTTTATCATCTAATTGCCATACATGTACATGATGCATATTTTCTATTCCATCCAACTCTTGAATTTTCTCGTGAATATCATCTAAATTAATATGCAATGGAGCAAACTGCATTAAAATGCGTACGCTTTCTTTCACTAAGCCCCAACTTGAATAGACCAAATAAAGAGCAATCACAATAGAAATAATGCTATCAACCCAAGGTATTTCCCATAAATACATTGCTAAGCCTCCTAAAACAACTGCTACTGACGAAATCATATCAGAAAGCAAATGAAGGTAAGCAGCACGCATATTCATATTATCTTTTGCACCCTTTTTAACCAACAGCATACTTAGCCAATTCAAAAGAATTGAAAGTCCTCCTAATGCCATAACAATTCCAGCACCAACCTCTTGGGGTTCTTTAATACGTTCAATAGCTTCTTTGAAAAGAAAAAAGGCAATAACAATTAAAGAAATAGCGTTTATAAGAGCAGCTAGAATCTCAGCTCTTTTATAACCAAAGGTCTGTTCTGCGGTTTGCTTTCGCCCCGACAATTTACTTGCATACCAACTAATAATTAAAGCAAGAACATCGCTAAAATTATGCATTGCATCTGATAACAAGGCCAAACTTCCTGAGATGAAACCACCTATTACTTGAGCAACAGTAATTCCAACATTCAGTAATATTGCAATCCCTAGGTTCTTCCCTTTTAAATCTCCATGGTCGTGATGAGCATGGCCGTGACTATGATTCCCCATTTACTTTCATTTAATATCCTATATAAAGATAAGAATGTATTTTATTTTTTAATCAAACCAAATATAAATAAGACTATCTTATTTAATTACCAATAAACAATAACACAAACGTTTTCATCTAAAAAGTCAAAGTACACAGGCCTTTCCGAAAATAGCGCAAAACAATAACGATTTTGAAGATTATAGGATATCACAAATCCGCACACATACACATTTGTAGATTCATTAATATTAATATCTTTACCACTATTAAATAATCTCCGAGTTGTCAGTTACTTCACCAATAAAATAATTGGAAAGGATTGTAAACCGATAGGTAAACTTGGAAACGAGTTTGTCTCCCGCTGGGCATAGACCCAAAATTGGAAAGGAGTATTGTGATTTAGGTCTGAAGAATAGATTGTCTCGTTTATCCTGCCATGGTAAATTGCACGCTATTCTTTCTTAAAACATAAACCTCCAATTCAAGACATGAGTTGGAGGTTTTTATTTTTTAGAATGAATAATATCAGAAAAAACATATTACTAATTGCAGGAACTGGCAGAAATGTTGGTAAAACCCTGTTTGCATGCCAATTAATTAACAATTTGAAATGCAAAAGTAATCTCATTTGTATTAAAATATCACCTCATTTTCATAAAATAAGTGATAAATTAGAGCTTATTAAAGAAACCGCTGATTATGTGATTACAAAAGAATACAGCAAAAAAGGAAATAAAGATAGTAATCGATTATTCAGAGCTGGAAGCAAAGAGGTCTATTACGTTCAAGGAAAAGATGATACTCTTCCAGATATTCTTTCTTATTTTGAAAAGGTTATCCCCCCAGAAAATCCAATTATTTGTGAATCGGGAGGATTGCGGGACCTGATTGTACCAGGTCTATTTTTAATGATTGATAAAAAAAACAATAACCAAATAAAATCCAGAGCTATTAAGTACAAACAATTGGCTGACAAAAAGATTGAATTTAATGGTGAAAAATTCGATTTTGACAGTAATAAAATTGCTTTTACCGAAAATGGCTGGTTAATAAAAAACTAACAATATGATTACGTTTCACGAGGCATTGAAAACAGTTAAACATGCCACAACTAAATTAGACAGAGAGATTATTGATCTTTCGGATTGTTTGAATCGAGTATTAGCCGAAGATGTACTTTCTGATATGTCGCTACCTCCGTTTAATAAATCAGCTATGGATGGTTATGCCTGTAAACAGTCTGATTTAAGTGAAAATCTTGAAGTCCTAGAAGTTATTGCTGCTGGTTCGGCTCCAACTTTAAATATTGGAGATAAACAATGCTCCAAAATAATGACTGGAGCAATGGTTCCAGAAGGTGCAGATACTGTTATCATGATTGAGCACACGGAAGAAGTTGATGAAGGACACATTCGTTTTACGAAAGAAAAAACAAAATCGAATATTTGCCTTAAAGGGGAAGATATTTTAAAAAACGATGTGGTTTTAACAAAAGGAACACGACTAAAAGCACAACACATTTCGGTTTTAGCATCTGTTGGGTGCTCAAGTCCTGCTGTTTACCGCCAACCAAAAGTTGCAACTATCGCAACTGGGAGTGAATTGGTAGAGCCACAAGACAAACCAAATAAATCCCAAATAAGAAATGTAAACTCGTGGCAATTAAATGCACAATTGCAAAAAATGGGAATTAAGGGTTATAACCATGGTATTGTTGCTGACTCAAAAGAAGCAACCAAAGAAGCTATGGTTAAGTGTCTGGAAGAAAATGATGTTTTAATTATTTCTGGAGGTGTTTCCGTGGGAGATTTCGACTATATCCCACAAATTCTTAAAGAGTTAGGATTCAATATCTGGTTTCACACTCTAGCTGTTAAACCAGGAAAGCATACTGTTTTTGCTACTAGCAAAGGAAAATATGTATTGGGATTACCAGGAAATCCAGTATCCTCATTTGTCCAATTTGAGTTATTGGGAAAACCAATGCTTTACCGCTTAATGGGTCACGATTATAATGCCCCAATGGTGCGCATGCCAATAGCATCTGAGTACAAAAGAAAAAGAACTGATCGATTGGAATTTATACCTGTTCGATTTAATGCCAACAATAAAGTTGTTCCGATTAATTATCACGGTTCAGCGCATATAAATGCCTTTACCATGGCAAACGGAATTATGGCGGTTCCGCGTGAAGTTGATGAATTTATGGAAGGAGAATTTGTACATGTTAGACAATTATAACAGAAATATTAATTACTTACGAATATCTGTTACAGATCGATGTAATCTTCGATGCACTTATTGTATGCCCGAAGATGGCGTTGATTTGATGGCTCATGATGAAGTTTTGAGCTTTGAACAAATAGGCGATTTCGTAAAAGAAGCTGTCGCTACAGGAATTACCAAAGTGAGACTAACAGGTGGAGAACCCTTGGTCCGTAAAGGGATTGTTGATTTAGTAAAAATAATAGCTGAAATTTCAGGGATAGAAGAAATCGCAATGACTACCAATGGTATCTTACTCGATAAATTTGCCAAACAATTAGCCGAGGCTGGTTTGTGTAGAGTAAATATCAGTCTGGACACAATGAATCCTAAAAGGTATAAGGAATTAACCCGATTGGGTAATATTGAAGATGTTTTTAAAGGAATAAAGGCCGCGCAAGAAGCTGGTTTACATCCGGTAAAAATTAATTGTGTTCGTATGCCAAATGCTGACCTAGATGACCTAGAGCATTTGCACAAATATTGTAAACAAAATAATCTAGAGCTGCGTTTCATTAAACAAATGGATTTAGCCAGTGGTGAGTTTTCGATTGTAGAAGGTGGAAAAGGCGGCAACTGTGTTGAATGTAATCGGATTCGTTTAACGGCTAACGGAAAAGTTAAACCATGCCTTTTTAATGCTAGTGAATTTGACATTAACGAATTGGGCAATAAGAAAGCAATTGACAAATCGATTAACCACAAACCAAAAGCTGGAACCAAAAATAAGGATGGTAGCTTTTACGGTATTGGAGGGTAAGTAAAGTCATCAGAGGTCAGTGAACAATTATTAGTAAACAGTGATCAGTAAAATGGGAGAATTTAGTCATATAGATAAGGATGGGAAAGCCAACATGGTTGATGTAGGTGATAAAACGCCACAAATGCGAGAAGCAAAAGCAACTGGTATCATTCAACTTGAACCAAGAACCATTGAATTAATAAAAGAAAATGCGCTTAAAAAAGGTGATGTATTAACCATTGCCGAAATAGCAGGAATTCAGGCTGCAAAAAAAACAAGCGACCTAATTCCTCTTTGCCATACACTTCAAATTACAAAAGCTGAAGTGAAATGTACAATTGTAGAAAATGGAGTTCAAGCCAACACTAGAGTTAAATGTATCGGTCAAACAGGTGTTGAAATGGAAGCATTAACAGCTGCCAGTGTTGCACTATTGACCGTTTACGATATGTGTAAGGCAGTTGATAAATCCATGATAATAGTAGGAATAACTCTATTGGAGAAAACCAAGATCGATATAAAATAAGAAAGCCGATAATTATGAGCGATAAAAAAGTAGCAGTACTGTCTGTAAATATATCTGAGAAAAAAGGCACCATAAAAAAACCTGTTGATTCTATCGAGTTAAACTCAAAAGGAGTAGCGAACGATGCTCATTCGGGCAACTGGCATCGACAGGTAAGTTTATTAGCAAAGGAAAGTGTTGATAAATTCTCAATAAAAGCCAAACGAAAAATTGACTTTGGTGAATTTGCAGAAAACATTACTACAGAAGGCATTCTACTTCATCACACAGCCCCACTTGATCGTTTCCTTTTCGGTGATTTGGAGTTAGAAGTGACTCAAATTGGTAAAAAATGCCATGGCGATAATTGCAGTATTTTCCGCGAAATTGGTAATTGTGTAATGCCCAAAGAAGGAATATTCTGTAGGGTTTTAAAAGATGGAAATTTAAAGGCTGGAGATGTACTTGTCTATCATCCACGAATTATAAAGACAATGATTATCACACTTAGTGATCGGGCAAGTCGAGGAGAATATGAAGATAAAAGTGGCCCTTTATTGGAAAAATTAGCTGAAGATTTTTTCAAATCCAAGAATCGTCATTACCATATTGACAAAATGATTATTCCAGACCAAGAAGAAGATTTAAGTAAACTGCTTAAAAAAGCTCAGAAAGAAAATTACGATGCTGTTTTCACTACTGGAGGTACAGGTATTGGTCCTAGAGATATTACACCAGATGTTGTTAAAAAACACCTAACGAAAGAAATTCCTGGAATTATGGAATTAATACGTGTAAAATACGGTATGGAGAAACCAAATGCTCTTGTGAGTAGAGGGATTGCAGGTGTTATGAATAAAACTTTAGTTTATACGATGCCTGGTAGTCCAAAAGCGGTAAATGAGTACTGTTCTGAGATTTTTAAAACCGTAGAACACTCCCTATACATGCTAAATGAACTGGATTTGCATGGATAATGAAAATTAATTGAACTGAAGTTCAAGGGCTTCCAAATTATTTACACCTTATTGCAAAATAATGTTTGGTCAGTAGTATTTTTTGCCATATATTTGCACCCGTTATCACAAGAGATAGCAGAGCAATTAAAGCTCAAAAACATACTGGAGAAATGGCAGAGTGGTCGAATGCGGTAGTCTTGAAAACTATTGTGCGGCAACGTACCGGGGGTTCGAATCCCTCTTTCTCCGCCACTTAGGATTTATCCTAAACCAAAAGACTGTAAATCCCTTGATTTACAGTCTTTTTTGTTTTCACCCTATTCATTCTAGTATAAATAAAACCATTAGATACGGGAACTCTCCGGTGAACAAATCTACACACCCTCCTTGTTCACCAACACCCACATAACAAACTGAATCAAAACAGATTAAATCACATCAACCTCAAAAATAAAATTTTTAATGTGCTTGATTTTTAGTAAATTTATTAAACATCATTCAATAATTAATCAAGATTCTGAAAAATACACATTTAGTATGAATTGATTTTATTAAAGCATGAACACCTTTTCGACACTTAATATCAGCTTCTTAATTCGAAAGAATCGCTCTAACAAACAGGGTGAGGCTCCTATCTATATGCGTATCTCTGTAGATGAGGAGCGTGTGGAGATTGCAACAGGCAGATACATTAATCTCCAAAATTGGAATAGCAAATTGAATAAAGCTTTTCCTAAAAAGAAAGGTGGTATTCAAATCAATCAATTTTTAGATGCTCTTAAAAATGCAATCTATGAGCATCATACTGAAATGGTGAAAAATGGTGAATTTATTTCTGCTAAAAAATTGAAAGCTCGATTTCTTGGCGTTGATGAAAACAAAAAAACTCTGATACAGGTATTTGAATACCATAACAAGCAAATTTCAGAGTTAATAGGTATTTCATATGCTCCTGCTACTATTCAAAGGTATATTACGACATTAGATCATATTAAGAGTTTTCTAAAACATCAATACAAGCTAACGGATATTGATTTATTTAGGATTAAGTATTCATTTATAGTCGATTTGGATCACTATTTTAAAACTGTTCGGAAATGCAATAACAACACCACTTATAAGTACATCAAAAATTTAAAAAAAATAATTAATATTGCGATCAAAAATGATTGGCTAAGCAAAGATCCTTTCTCTAAATACAAAACCACTTTAGTAGAAGTTAAGCGTGAATACTTAAACAAAGAAGAATTGCTAAAACTTCAGAATTTAAAACTATCGACACCTCGTTTAGATATTGTTCGAGACCTATTTGTTTTTTCCTGCTATTCAGGATTAGCATATATTGATGTTATAAATCTTACAACAAATAACATTAGAAATGGTATAGATGGTAATCTATGGATTATTACACAACGAAAGAAAACCAAGGTACCTTCTAACATTCCTTTGCTTCCAAAGGCAATACAGCTAATTGATAAATACAAATTGTTCCCTGCAAAAAAAACAGAGGAGCATATTCTCCCACATTTGAGTAACCAAAAATTAAATGCTTATTTAAAAGAACTGGCAGACTTGGCTTCTATAGACAAAAACTTAACCTTCCATATCGCCAGACATACATTTGCAACTACAGTAACCTTAGCCAATGGTGTACCTATCGAATCAATTAGTTCTATGCTTGGTCATAAAAATATCCGTACTACTCAAATCTATTCGAAGGTGGTCAATGAAAAAGTAAGTAGGGATATGAACAAACTTAGAAAAATATTATAATTTACTTGACCTATTCCACTACCATAGAATAAGATTGTTCTCCCATTTTAACTCTCCCCTTTTTAATATTCTTTTACTATACAATTTCTAAATAAAGACCAACGGGATGTTATTAAGGTTTTGGTCGCACCAAAACATAAACTTGCTTAGTACATCTTCAAAGTGATAACTTAACTTGTAAATCAACCATTTTATTTTCATCTTATTTTCATACAAGGAGGCCTTCATACTTGCGTAAGCATCCCTTTTTAATTTCAGGTCATGAATGGCCAAAAGGAAACGGAATAAATGGCCTGTGCGCCGGCTGTGAAAATCATTTCAATGTGTTTTAAGCAGGCTGGCAATGGGCTTTGTATTTTGCAGAATGCAATCAATACAAAGCTCTTTGCTGCCTGGCCTGTGCGCAAGAAAAAAAACGCTTTGAAATGATTGAGCGCGTTTATGCCGAACGCTTTTGTCAATCCACGACCGATTCCAACTTTGCCAACGCATGTATTAAGGTCTGTATCTTACAATTCGATTCGGTTTTATACCATTATTCAAATTGGTTTCAAAATGGAAATAACTTTGTCTCTCAGAAAGAAGGAATTAACGGATGCAAACCATTAATGCTACCTTAAATCTTTTGGGAATATAAAAACCTCAAAAAACACCATCTGATCTGAAGTGATAAACGAAGATCATATGGCTTTAATAGGCTTTGGAAACCTGAATGCGAATTAAAATATCACTAAGGTTTCGGCAGCCATCCATCTTCTGTAAAAATAAATTATCTATCACACAGGTATTTTTATTATCAAGTAAATATATAAATCACCAACTCTTATCTCCTTACTTTGTCCTTTGGACAATCAAGCTTTTCATCCTGGGATGAAAAGTCCCTGCTGGAAGGCACAAGAGTTTTTGTGGAACAAAAACACATCTTGCATTACCCTCTTAAGATTGAGGTTAGAATCTTTTTTAGACTTAAATTTTCATTTAAATTAATCCCTAAATAGATCAACTTATAGTAAATCCGTTCAATTGTAATTGTTAAAAAATATAATTCTTAATATTCAAGATAATAGATAAAAACCAGATTACAACGGAAGCAGAAACCAACAAGAAATTGATAATATAGAAATTAACAAAACTCACTTATATCTCAATTTAAAAGATTAAATAAATTAGCAAAATATATTTTAAGATGATAAGATTTAAATTTGCATATTCATTAGCTACCGATGCTTACAATCATAGGATAATAGGTTATGAATTAAATTGATAATATATGTGCAAAAATATAGTGAAGGCTCTTAGAATGGCCTTAAAAAAGAAAAATACATACAAGAAGTTATTATAACACGATTTCTATAATCAAAGACCATCATTCCGTTAAGTCTTGATAATCAAACCATTCAAAGTTTGCAAACGCCTTTGTTTTTTTACCATTACTAGTAGCGTAAACACCAACACCTGGTCCATTGAATTGATTTCCATGTCCATCAGCAATTACCTTTAAACTTTGTATTCCACCAATTGATTTCAAATCCTCTTTTGATTCTCCATAACTAAATTGAACATCCAAATTGTTGCCTTCCACCTTTAGGTAAACCTCTTTATTAACATATGGTACTCTTGCAACTTCTGTTTTTACACCTTCAAATGATTTTATTAACACCAATGAATTTTTACTCTTTAATAGCTTGTAATGATTTTCATTGGTTCTATAAATAGTCAAACCAGCTTGCTCGTTAACTTTAGTAGTGTTAAAACGCATTTTTGTCATGCATTCAAATTTGTGATCTACAATTCGCTGCAACAATATTGAAGAATTCACCAAACTATCCATTAACTCAGGACGTAGATCGATGCTTAGTTTTCCATTTTCAAGCTTATAAAACTCTTTTAGCGGTGTTCTAATCGTACACCACTTTAATCCTATTTTTGTTCCATTAAAATCATCTCTTACAGGATCTTTTTCAACAGGTGTCCAAGGTAAGTTTGGTCTTTTTTGTACATTCAATACTTTACCGTAGCCAGGATTAAAAACGGGTGTATTTCCTTCAAACTCGACTTTTGCAAGAAAAGTTTCCCGCCCTAATGTTGTAAACCTTTCAATTCGCCTTTTTCCAAGTAAAACGCACCACCACTCACCGTTCTGTGTCTGTACCAAATCGCCATGCCCAATTGCCTGTAATGGGTAATTCTCCCCAAACTGACGATGCGATAAAACAGGATTAATGTAATTTGAAATAAATGGTCCATTAATAGAATCACTATGGTGAACTGTTAATGCATGATACATACCAGTTCCTCCTTCCGATATCATCAACATATATTTTCCATTTATTTTGTAAAGGTGTGGACCTTCTGGATACGAAGCATTGTTAGCATGTCCATAAGTTAAGATCTGTTCTTCTCCAACCAGCTTTTGCTTCTCCAAATCAAGCTCCTGATTGTATATCACACACTGATCTTTCCATTGCTTCTTTTTAGGGCCTTTCATGCCAGTATAATAGCACTTCCCATCATCATCCCAAAACAATGATGGATCAATGCCCTCTGCTTCTGGCAACCAAATAGGATCAGACCAGGGGCCGGCAGGATTAGTCGCTGTGATGTAAAAGTTCATTTTACATGCCACACATGTATTGATAATATAAAACACGCCATTATGATGACGAATTGTTGGAGCAAACACACCTAATTTATCTGGCAATCCACTAAAATCAAGTTGATCAGGGCGATTAATAGCATGCCCAATTAGATCCCAATTCACCAAATCTTTACTATGAAATACTGGAATTCCCGGATACCACACAAAAGAGGAATTAACCAAATAATAATCATCACCTACCCTGCATATTGAAGGATCTGGATGATATCCTGGTAATATCGGATTCCTAAATTTATCTGGCGTTTGTGCAGTAACAATATGATAAAAAAAGAAAAATATTATGGCACTAATTACAAACCTAACATGTCTCATTTTTATATTTTTCATCAGTATAATTTATTAATTACCAATCTAACTATCCTTGTTTCATATTTAAAAACCTTACAATATAGTCTACTCCTTCATAATCCACACGGCAACATCTGCTGGTTTCAATACCCTATCTCCTATTAGGTAATCTCCATTAAAATCTAAGACAAACTCTTCAGAAGAGTAATTAACGGCCACCATAAAACCATCGCGATACTGAACAAAAACACCTTTGGGATAATTTTCTACGGGTACTTTATTTTGCTTAAAAACACTTTTTAAAACATCCCGTTCCAATTTACCATCAGCCGATTCAACACCAATATACCATACTTGCCCTTTTCCAATTTCATTTTTTAATATACAGGCAGTTCCTTTATAAAATTGATCGGCATAACTTGCTACAACCTCTGTTTTATCTTCCGGTGTAATTAAATCTCCCCATGAACTCCATTGATAATTTTGTCCATCCATTAAAATAGTAGCTTGCTTACCAGATGGAAGCATATCGAAGGAATGGATTTTACCACCAATAAGATCATTCATAATTCCAGACAAATTACGCTCCCACAGATGCGCATTTTTATCTTTAGCTCCGGTTCGTGGTGAAATAATAAGCTTACCACCTTTTGCAACATACTTTTTCCATTTATTCACCAGTTCCTCATCAACCATTTCATAAGCAGGAACTACAATAAACTCATAATCATCAAAATTGTCTTCTTCGGATATAAAACTAACAGGTGCACCAAACGAATGAAGAATTTCCTGATAGCGCTGCATGTGTTTCCATGTATCCCATTGGTTCGTTTGCTTCTGTCTTTCCAGATTCCAAAGGTTATCAAACGACCACATAATAGCCGTTTTCCTCATCTTACTACTTACCGGTATTTGCGAATTCTTACTGTACTTCTTCCTTAACTTATTAATTTCATTAATAACCTGAACATACTCTTCTCCACCCTGACTCAAAGTAAGCCCATCGGTTTGAACTACACCATGATGATATTGCTCGGCACCGTAAAGTACTTGCCTGTAGCGATAGGTGCATGCGAAAGAACTCCCTCCGGCAAAACAATGCCACAACCACATGCGAACTGTTCCGGGCTGCAACAACGAATTATAATTGGCCCAATTTACCTGTCCTGGCTGCAATTCCATTACTCCTGTAATACCATTTATCGACTTATAATAGTCATTGGCATACATTAACACCGAATGGTCACCTAATCGAAAACCCAAGTCTCCCAGATTACTGCTTCCATAATTTGGATAAGCCGTAAATGAAGCAAAATCAAGTTTTTTACTTCTCCGCGGATCCGTCTGGTTGCCTTTTGCTACATAGTTTGTGGTTACAAACTGTGATTCATCAATATATCTCCGCAATTCTTCTGCCTGAAAATCTAAAAAAGATGCTTGCGTATCCGCTGTAAAACGTTTAAAATCCAATAAAGCAATAGGATTTGCACCCCACCAACCTACATTTTGAGCGTTATGAATTCTAACTTCTTCAAAAGATGAATACAATTGACTCCAAAAGGATGTTCCCCATGCCTTATTCAGTACCGTAATATTTGCATATTTATTTTGCAACCATTCCTGAAATGCCAATTGTGCAGACGGACTGTAATCCTCTTTGGCTTCCGGCTCGTTATCGATTTGCCAACCAAACACAGCTTTGTTGTGTGCATAATGCTTAGCCATTGCATCAACAATTTTTTGTGTATACTCCAAAACAATCGGGTTGGATAATGACAGATTTGCACGGGTTCCATGTTCTTTAGATTGATAATTACCATCTTGCATGTATATTTCGGGATACTTAATTCCGAGCCATACCGGAGGACAAGGGGTCGGTGTCCCCAAAATCACTTTCAGCTTATTTTTATCAGCCAACTCAATTACTTTATCAAGCCATGAAAAATCATACTTGCCTTCAGATGGTTCCATCTGAGCCCAGGCAAATTCAGCCATATGAATAAATTCGAATCCATTATCGGCAATATTTTTAATGTCTCTCTCCCATTGTTCAGGTGACCATTGCTCCGGATAATAATACACACCAACAGACATCAAATCCTTCTTAGGGAAATATTCCTGTGCCGATAAACACGCGATACAACCAACGATTAATAAAACTGCTAAATTGACTTTCTTTACCATATTATAGCTTTATGAGGCAACCTCTTTATTCTAATTTCCTTTTTAATACAATATCCTATTTCATGTTAGGAATTTCCTGAACATCCGCCAAAGTCAATTTCCTATCTGAATTCCTCGCTTTTATTAAGCCTTGTTTTTTCATCTTAAAGTAAAAAGATATCCTTTTCTTTCTTTGGCTTTCGCTGGACAAGTTCTCAACTCCATCTTTTCCATTCCATTTGCTTAACACAAGCAATCTTGCTTAAACAGAATAAAAGGCAGTACCGATTTCCCAATACTACCTTTTATTACTTTGGTCCTATAAATTTACTAATAAGATCAATCTAAAAATATGATATTATAATATTTTAGATTTATCTACGGCAAAATTACAAAGCTAAGCCTGGAGCCTACTGTCCCAAATGTTAACAAAGTATGTTAAAATGATGCTTTCACTCTAAATCAGGGATGAATTAAATAGAAATTACCATTCAACATTGTCTTCAATAAACCCTATTAATTTGTCAGCCATTGCATGATGTTCATTAACATTTGGATGTCCTCCTGAATTTTTAAATGGAAAAAAACAGGTGTGTATCTTAGAATCATTCAATTGATGAACAGCACTCTTCACATACTCTGGCCATACAGATCCTTCTTTGGTTGCATCCATACTACCCAATGCACAAACAATAGTTGCATTAGGGTATTTACCTCGAATGGAACTTACGAAATCAGCATAAGCGGCAATAATAGTAGTTGAATCCGGTGCTTGCGTCCCAAACCTATTTTTAAACTGCTCATTTTTTGGAATATTAACTATCCACGAATCATTTTGAAAGAGATTGATGACTACCACATCGGGTATATATTTGGAAAAATCCCACTTCGATGTTGCGTCGTTTGGATCGATTCGATCATACATTTCAGGCATAATCAATGGAAACCAACTAACAACAATACCAATACCACTTTTTGAAATACAATGGTATTGCGCATCAAAATGACGAGCTGTTATTGCTGCATATGTTTCAAAGTTATTCTGAAAATATCCATATGAGCGATCTTTTCCACTATAATCTTCGTTTCCATAACCACTTGTAATAGAATTACCGTAAAATTCTATCTTTCTCTTTTTAGGTTCAGCCGGAGGAAGAAGTTTTGCACCCTCATGCAATTCAAAACCATAAAACAATGTTTTCCCCTTATCCCATTCTGTGCGCTTAAACAATTCCACCTGATGTTTTCCCTCCGCCAAACCGGAGGCAAGTATGTATTTTCTTTTCAGCGTATCGGTATGCAATTTTGAAATTACCTGATTGTCAATAATTACATTGTAATAATTTGCAGTATCTAAATCCTGAAAAGTGGCAGCAATACCACTTCCCTCAAATTGTATATTTACAGATGTTCCTGACCAGGAAAGCTCTGCAGCATCAGAACGAAACCCAACTCGACCTTCGTAACTAATATTTGGATTGTCAAATGTGATATTCTTGTTTTGAACAGAGCAAGATCCCAAAACAAAAATCAAAGACAGATAAATAAAATTTCTCAACATAATTCCCTGTTATAAATTGTTATTTTTCATTTTAAAAATTCGATGTCGTAAAACAAGAAGCTGGTAAATTATTTTTGTTAAAAAGCTTAGGTGTAGCAGTGTTAGTCCACGCAAACCTTACATTTACGGGATGCTTTACGGCTTTCGACTGAATAATTATTTTATCATTTTTTATACGGGCATCCGCTGTATACCAGATTCCATCTTCAGCGGCTAATTCAAAACATTTCACCTCATCCTCAATACAATGCAAGCCTTCAGCATAATCAAAAACAACTTCAACTTCTGCTCCTTTGATTGTGAAATCTTTGAATAGCGGTCCTGATGAAGGAAATTCAGCTAATCCGTAAGATTTATTAAGTGCCAGACTTGCAAAGCGTTCTCCGGCATCAATTTTATTAGCTGGATGAATATTAAGTGTATCACCAATATCACTCAAAACTACCATGCCCGATTTTGCAATTGATGCCAATGCCCGACGTTGAGCTTCACGAACTTTAACTCCGGCACCCGGTGCATAGTGTTTATAGGGAGCAATTTGAGCAAAATAAAAAGCAAAATCAGTTTTAAACCCTTTCCGCCAGCTTCTTACCATGGTTTCAAGTGATTGCGTATATGTTGCTGAATTATCTACATTAGCTTCTCCTTGATACCATAAAACTCCTTTTATAGGGAAAGGCATAATTGGCGCAATCATAGCATTGTAAACACAGCCCGGCATATTGGGTGCCCATGGAAAATAAGGTACTTTTTGGGCAGATTCTGTTAACTCATTCGAAGCCAAAATTTCCTTTTCTGGAATCCATGTTTCAATCGGCGTTCCTCCCCAGTTAGAACTGATTAAGCCAACAGGAATTTGAAGTTTTTCATTCAGTTTTTTTCCAAAAAAGTAACCAATTGCACTGAAATCTTTCATGCTTTCCGGTGTACATTTAACCCATTTACCTGAAACATCAATGCATTTTGTTGGCGATGTTTTAAGTGTTACTGAAAAGAAACGAATTTCGTTTTTGTTGGCATTTAGAACCTCTTCCCCAACATTATTAATTCCAAAACTGGTTTTCCATTCCATATTCGACTGCCCTGAAAGCAACCATACTTCTCCCATCAAAATATCTTCAATCACAACAGAGTTGTATCCATCTATTTTTATGCTATGCGGACCACCAGCATCAGGAGTTTTTAGAACTACTGCCCATTTCGCATTATTACTCGTAACAGTTTCAAGAGTATCATTACTCCAAGAAGTAGTTATCTTTACTTTTTCCATCGGCTTGCCCCAGCCCCAGAGTTTCACCTCAGAATTTTGTTGCATTACCATATGATTCCCAAAAATTGCAGGTATTGAAACATTCGAATAAGAGAGCTTAGAAAATAAGCATACAACAATAAGCACAAGGCTTACCCTAATTACAGATTTTAAACACATATTTTTATTTTATAGCTAAAGTAGTACCGCCCTTTGTCTTTCTTTTAAGCAATCATTTCCCCAAAAGGCATAAAATATTAATCTTTCAATAAACAAATTCTATTCAGTATCTTCCTCATGTTTTTTCACATAGGCCGTTGGCAGCATACCAAACTCTTCTTTGAAATACTTGCTAAAATATCGCGGGCTATTAAAACCGACTTCGTAAGCAACTTCAGAAATATTCATTTGACTTTTTTCAAGAAGCTGGGCACCTCTTTTTAATCTAATGATACGAATAAACTCTACCGGAGATTTTCCTGTAATGGAGACTAGTTTTTTATAAAGATAAACACGACTCATCCCTAACTCCTTACTTAAGTCTTCTACTGAAAAACCAGCTTCTGATATGTTTTTTTCGACAGTTACAATTGCCTTTTTAATTAATTTCTCATCCATCGAGGTGATTTGAACTTCACTCGGGCTTATATCGACCGTTTTTTGAAACTTCTTTTGCAGTTTACTTCTCTTATCCAACAACTTATGAACCCGTAAAAGCAGTAAGTCCATATTAAAGGGTTTTGTTATATAATCATCAGCACCAATTTCCAGTCCTTTAATTTTATCCTCATCGGCAGTTCGTGCAGTTAAAAGGATAAACGGAATATGAGATGTTCGAATGTCTTTACGAAGCATCGTACATAATTCAAGCCCATCAACATTAGGCATCATTACATCGCTAATAATTAAATCAGGATGTACTTTATGAACTGTATCGTATCCTTTTTGACCATCCTGAGCCTCGTAAATCTTAAACTGTTCTTGCAATGTCTCTTTCATAAATGATCTGAAATCAACATTATCCTCAACCAATAAGACAATTGGCTTTTTGTTTTTCTCATTACTTTCAGACTCTTGTTCCAACCTAATGAAATCTTCATCTACTTTTTCCAAAGCTTCATGATCTATTTTAACTGTTTTATCAATTGGTAAGCTCACTTTAAATTTGGCTCCCTCGCCTCGCTTGCTTTCTACTTCAATAACTCCTTTGTGCAATTGAATCATCTCTCGGGCAAGGTTCAAACCAATTCCACTCCCCGACAATCCAAGTTTCTTATTACTCTCAGATTGATAAAAACGAACGAATATTTTATCGATATCTTCTTCATTTATTCCAATACCATTATCCTGAACAATAATGGTAACAATTCCTTCTTCATCATCTACTTCTAACTTTAGTATTACAATCCCTTTTTCATGAGTAAATTTTAAAGCATTGGATAAAAGATTCATCATGATCTTCTCCAATTTTTCCTTATCAAAATTGAATATAAAATGATCAATTGAATGCTCAAACGTGAATGCAATATCCTTTTTATTAAAGGCATCTTCAAAGTTATGAATCACCTCATTTAAAAAAATAACAATATCTCCATATGATGGATTGTATCGTAAGCCATGAAGCTCCAACTTACGAAAATCCAACAGCTGATTCACTAAATTAAGTAGTTGCTTGGCATTTCTTTCAATTGTATCAAGCAGTTTTTTATCCGATAATGATTTGGTTTGTTTCAACAACTTATCCAATGGCGTTAAAATCAATGTTAATGGAGTGCGAAATTCATGACTAACATTTGTTAAGAATCTTAGTTTCATCTCATCCATTTCGTGATTACGCTTTGCTTGTAACTGTTCTTGCTCAATAGCAAACTTAAGTCGTTCTTTACGAAGCATTGAATATCTGAAAAACACTAAAATCCCAATAATTAAAAGAATATATATAAAATAAGCTACTGGTGTTGCATATAAAGGCGGCAGCACTATTATATGTAATTCAGCATAATTGTCAAGCCAAATTCCATCATTGTTGGATGCTTTAACTTTAAAATAATAGTCTCCTGGAGAAAGATTCGTGTAGGTAACCCGATTTCGATTAGCGTCTAATGACATCCAGTTATCATTGAATCCATCTAACTTATATTGATATTTAATTTTATTCGGAATAAAAAAGTTAAGTGCTGTAAAATCAATTGAAAAAACATTCATCGAGTACTTTATCTCAACAGATTTAGCTGAGGTAATCGATTCTTTAAGGATAATTTTGTTATTAACTAGGCTATTGGGTTTGATGCTTTTATTAAAAATTTCAAAGTCGGTAAATACAACTTTTGGTGAAATTTGATTGTATTTGATATTCTTGGATTGAAACATATTAAACCCATTGCTCCCTCCAAAAATCAGTTCGTTTTTAGACGTTTTATATGCAGCTTGTGTGTTAAACTCTTTTCCCTGCAGACCGTCCTCCTCGGTGTAATCAAAAATCGAAAATGAATATTCCTCTCCTGGTAAAGTCTGATTAACTACTACTTGACTTAAACCACTTGATTTGCTAACCCAAATCGATTGAAACTCATCTTCTAAAATACAACTAATAAAATCTTCAGATAAGCCATCTGAGACAGTAAAATTCTTAACGAAATCTGTATTTGGATTCACAACAATAAGACCTTCACGGGAAGCAATCCAAAGCAAACCGCGAGTATCTTCATAAACTGCATTAACAGTCTTATTACTAATAGGAAGAGATGTTGATCCTGCAAGCAATGGATGATGTTTATAACGTTGTTCTTTAAGGTCGTAAAACACCACACCTCTCTCTGTTGCAATTAAGAAATTGCCATTGTTTAATTTATAAATCTGCTTGACAAATTTAGTCGGCAAATTTACATTTCCTTTATTCGGAACAGGTTTAAAAATATCTTCAGTTCGATCGTAAATGACAATCCCACCTCCCAGAATTCCTATCCAAAGGTTAGAATTACGATCTTCATTAATGGACCATATATTATTACCTAAAATTCCACCTACAGATTTTTTATCGTATTGATATCGTTTAAAAGATTTCCCATTAAAACGATTTAGTCCTCCCGTAAATGTTCCAACCCACAGTTCATTTTTACTATCAATAAACAAACTAACAACAATATTATTACTTAAGGAGTTTGGGTTGTCTTCGTCATATTGATATTTTTTAAAAGTATCTTCCTGACGATTGAAATAAATAAGTCCTCCTCCATTTGTTCCTATCCATAAATTCCCCTTTTTATCTTCAACGAAACAGTTTACATCGTTATATGGCAGGCTTGATGGGTCAGACAGTAGGTGTCTGTAATGAGGAAATTTATGAATACTCTCATGATAATAACTTAAACCATTTTTAAATGTCCCAATCCAAACTATGTTATTATTATCAATATATAATTCAGTAATTGAATTCTGAGCTATACTTTTATCGTTATCGGATTGATGATATATTTGAGTTACTTCTCCGGAAAACTTATTAATTATGTCTATACCTCCATGATCGGTGCCCACCCAAATAAGTCCTTTATCATCTTGTATAACTCTTTTTACAATGTTACTTGTTAAACGTATTTTATTTGAATGAATCGTGTAATGATTCCAATTCTCATTTGATGTTTGGTATTGATAGAGTCCATCGTTATTTCCGTATAACCAAATATCATTATCCGTATCAACAAATATGGCTGTACTTAAACTATCAGCTCCTAACTGCCCTAACAAATGATCATTTCTAAATTTAAGATTGTAATTCTCACCATCGTAACATTCAATAATACCATTACTTAAAAGGTAATAATAATCTCCATTGGCTTGTTGAAAATTCACAACACAACATTCTTCTTTTTCATGTTCAGGAAAAACACTTATCAATTTGCCCGTAACAGAATCAACTCGCTGATAATAATTCTGATTATATGGCTTAATCCATTTCTGTTTATTCTTATCAATGTATAAAACCTCTATATTTGGCGAAGAGTTTTTTTGTCCAATAAATAATGATAAATCCCGATAAAACTTTTCCTTATTTACATCAAAAACAACATACCCTTGTAAAGTCCCAATCCACAAATTTCCATCAGCATCTTCCTGTATGTTTTCAATGTAGTTATCTATTATTGTTGTTGAATCTTTTGTTGTGTGTCTATAATTAACAAATTCAAAGCCATCAAATCGACTTAACCCAGCTCTTGTTCCGATCCAAATAAAGCCTCTTGTATCCTTATAAATACAATTAACATGGTTATTAACCAATCCATCAACATTATTAACCTTCAGAAAGGAGTATTGTCTTTCGGCCTGAATTGATAAACAGGATAAAACAAAAAATAGAATTATACCAAATGATTTCATGATAAGCTATTGTGAAGTTCCTATCGCATTAAAATACAAAAGGGATGGCAAATACCATCCCTTTTTCTTTATTTTATATTTATTTTATGTTTTTGAACAATCTTATCAGATGCATTGCCCACATAAATCACGTACGAACCTTTTTCCAGATTCCAATCTGATATTGATTCATCGTAAAAAGCTAAATCATCAACAGATATTTCAATCTCTACCTGTTTTTCCTTACCTGAATCCAAAGAAACCTTTCTAAAACCTTTCAGCTCTTTTAGAGCCCGCTTAACTTTTGATTTTGGTTTCCCTATATACACCTGAATTACTTCAGCACCTTTTACATCTCCTGTATTTGCAAGCATACAGCTAACATTTATCTTATCCCCTTTAGCGTAAGTCTGCTTATCTGTAGTGAGATCCGATATCTTAAAATTCGTATAGGATAAACCATAGCCAAAGGCAAACAAAGGTTTAATTTTTTTTGTGTCGTGCCAACGATAACCAACTAAAATATCCTCTTTGTAGTACTGATTAATACTATCGCCCGGGTATGAAAGTTCTCCAAAATAATGAGCCGCATTATCTTTTAGTTTAACCGGATATGAGTAGGGTAGTTTTCCAGAAGGATTCACATCACCTGAAATAACATCAGCCAAGGCATTTCCGGCCTCACTGCCATTGTACCATGACTGCATTAATCCGTTAACCTGCTTTAGCCAAGGCATCTCAACGGCATTTCCACTTACCAGTACAAGCCCTAGATTGCTATTTGCCTTTAATAAATCAGTAATCAATTCATTTTGCCCAAATGGCAATTCAAAATGCTTGCGGTCACCACCTTCACAATCCTGAAAATGATTTTTGTTGAGTCCTCCAATAAATAAAACAACATCTGCTTTTGAAGCCACATCAACAGCGGCTTTCACCAACGAATCAGCATTCAATTCAGAGGGTATTTCACGACCATAAGCTGATGGTCCGGAAGCATAACCCATTGAATAAAGAATAGTCGCATTTTTGAAACGATTTTTAATGCCATCCAATGGTGATATTTCATATTTCGCTTTCAATTCTGATGAACCTCCGCCAACAGTCATTGAACGAGTTGCATTTTCGCCAATTACAGCAATCTTAATATTCGTGTCCGGATTAATTGGAAAAAAATCATTCTTATTTTTCAATAATACAATACCTTCAGCAGCCACGTTTCGAGCTACCTGAGTATGCTCAGCATTATTCATTCGACCAAGAGAACGATTTGAGTTCATATTAGTTCTGTACATCAATCGCAAAATACGCCTAGCTTTATCATCGACTACCGATTCGTCAATTTCGCCATCTTGAATCATTTTCAAAAATGGATCAGCTAAAAAATAATTGTCGTAAGCAAACTTAGCAGAAGCAGTTAAGCCATTGGTCCATGTTCCCATTTCAATATCCAATCCATTTAAAGCAGCTTGTTTGGTATCATGAGTTCCTCCCCAATCGGTAATTACAGTTCCATCGAAATTCCATTCTTCTTTCAATATCTTATTAAGTAACAAATCACTGTGACAACAATGCTCTCCCCTAAGCTGATTATAGGCTCCCATTATAGACCAAACATTGCCTTTCTCAACTGCAGCTTTAAAGGCTGGCAGATAAATCTCATAAAGAGCTCTATCACTAAGATTCACATTAATATGCCCACGCCATTCTTCCTGATTATTTAGTGCGTAATGCTTAACACATGCAGCAACGCCATTCTCTTGCACTCCTTTAATATATGGAACAACCATAAGCGATGCCAAATAAGGATCTTCTCCCATGTATTCGAAGTTACGGCCATTAAGCGGTGTTCGATAAATATTGACACCAGGTCCCAACAAAACATCCTTTTTTCTAAAACGTGCTTCCTCACCAATGGCTACACCATATTCATGCGAAAGTTCCGGATTAAAAGTTGCAGCCAAACAAGTTAGTGCTGGAAACGCAGTTATCGAATCATTTGTCCAATTAGCATATCCCCAATCGTCCCAATTTATTTCGCCTCGAACTCCATGAGGACCATCAGACATCCACAACTCAGGAACTCCCAAACGAGGAATACCTGGAGAACTAAATTTTGATTGCGCATGACACATTGCCACTTTCTCTTTTAGAGTCAATTGATTTATTATTTTATCAATTTGCTTTTCAACTTTAGCATCACTTTGTGCATTTACATTGGTCATCACTCCAAGTGTTAATCCTATATATAATAGTATTTTTTTCATATTCGTTCCTTTAATTTTCTTCTTTCGCTTATTGTAAACAGGAAATCTCAATTTCGACCATTTTATCTTTACTTAAATCGAGCATTAATTTACCATCTTTTACTTTATATTTTGCTCCATTTACACTAAAATTCTTCAATTGAATCTGATTTCCAATTTCTAATATAACTTTTTGTTTATTCTGTGATGAGAATTGAATTTGAACTTGTTCTTCATCCCATTTAATACGGTTTACTTTAATATTCCCTCGTGCTAATACCCCAGTTAACTCACCATTTTTCCAATCATCAGGCAAAGTAGGAAAAACAGTAATATATCCCGGTCTGCTGTTCACAATCATACGGGTCATTAAGGAGGGAATACCTCCGCTAATATCCATATTAAAAAGATGACCTGGATTATGAGTTGTTGCCATTCCATTCGTCCAGTAAAAACGTGATAAATATTCGAGGATCTCTGATGCTGTTGCTTTATCCTTCATGTTAACAGCCGCAAAACCCAAATGACACATTCCAAAAGCCATTTCACCCCCTTGATGCTGCTTTCTAATTTTCATGCGTTCAGTAATGGTTTTTTTAGCTGCTGTTTGTAAAGCTTCAGACGCCAATATATCCTCATCAGGTACTTCGTATAATCCATATAAATGAGAAGCATGACGATGTGCCTGATTGTCAGTTAATCCATCCCAAAGCCATTCCCGCAAAACACCATCTTTACTGATCTGATAATCTGGTAAATGGCTTAAAAAATCTTCTTTCTTCAGGATCTCTTTTCGACTAAGACCCAAAATCTTAGCTGCAGCTATCCAATTACGGGTTAGTTCCTTAATAATCATGACATCCATTGTTGCATTGATACAATTTTGCCAAGAATGCTCCAATGGATTATTTTCAGGAGAGTACGAAGGAACTACTATGTATTTGCCATCAGCTCCCATTGTTAAAAAATCTTCCCAAAATTGTAATGCTTCATTCATGAAAGGAAAAGCTCTCTTCTTCAGAAACTCTTTGTCTTTTGTGTACAAATAGTAATCGTAAAAATAAGAAGCAGTCCAACCAGCTCCACCATTCCAATACTCCATACACCATGTTTCATCGTAATGATTATTGAAACCATGCGTACTGGTATGAGCCGCAATATGGATACCTCTCGCTCCATAAAATTGTTTTGCATTTGTTCGGTAATCATCCATCATTCGTTCATGATAATCAAAATAAGCCATCATCAACTCGGGCATATTGCCATTCAGCAGATTGGAAACAGCCACTTCCACATTACCATCGTGAGTAAAATCAGCCGACCATGGTGGTGTCCATGTTCCACTCCAAATACCTTGCAAATTTGGTGGATTAGTTCCCGTAGAACATAGAATATTGTAACGTGCTGCTTCAAACTGACGCTGCATAATACCTGCGCTAGTGCCATCTCTCACTGTTGAAACCAATGTCTCTGAAGTCATTTCTTTTTCCTCTTCCGAAACGTTCAATTTTAAAGAAGCTCTATCGTACAATTCGCCATGACTATCTATTTGCCTGTTCAGCAAAACATTATAATCATTGCCGGCATTATTCAATCTGTTTTGAATGGCTAACAATGATTCTTCGTTGCTTCCTTTATAAGGTTCAATGCAGGTAAGAATAATTACTTCCTGCGCATTTTCAATTTTATAACAGTCCTTAATTTTTGAAAGCTTACCGCCTTTGTTAATCACTTTTAAAAGACCATCATAACCATCTGGAGAATGCGAATGTGGCTTACCATACTCAACATGATAATGCATCAAACCACTTTCAATATTAGTTTCCGATTTTTTAATCAGCGAATTGATTAAACCATTTTGCTCCCATGTATGCGGATGTTTATGCAAAGAAATATTAGCATTTATTGGTGCTGTTCCTTTAATTTGAGTTACAACAACACCATCTGCTCTTGACACAAAGGTTTTTCGACAAAAAGTTCCTTTTTGATCAGTCCATTCAACAATAGTTTCAGCTGTTTCGTAATTAACCATCCGTCGATAGCTTTCAACATTTGAAGCTGGCATATCAATAGTTAGGTTGGCCGCAGGCACATAAGAATCTGTCCATTTTTTTTCGCCATATCCGGTATCTTTCCAAATTTTCACACCTAATTCGGCCACTTCTTGATATTTTCCTTCAAAAGACAACTTCTTAATTGTATCCAAATAAGGAGTCATATCAGGAGGTGTTACAGGAGCGTCATTGGGCAAGTACAACAATGCATGATTGAGAATGATCGTTTCTTCGAACGGATTCCCCATCACCATAGCTCCCATTGTTCCATTACCTGACAATAACGCATCTTCCCATTTGGCTGCGGGCAACCAACTTACGAATCCTTTTTCGGGCGCACTTTCCTTTTGTGCATAAGCTGACAATTGAATTAACATTGCCAACCATAAAAAAAATATTGTTTTGATATTCATCATATTTATCTTAAAAAAATCCCGGCAAACATTCGTCTGCCGGGATTATATTGCGTCCCGTACGTTAACTATTTCAATTCGATTTGAATTGCGTTCCCCTTATACTTAACTTCTTGGCCTTTATAGCTATCAAAATTGAAATCTACCTTACTCGTTTCTGATGCAAACACAATATTAAATGTTCGATCCTGAGCCATTCCGTTAAATTCACCTTCACGATCTCCAATGGTTAGCTTCCTGTATGTTTCAGACCACTTGACAGAAATTGTACTAAACTTACCTTTTTCGTAATTAAAGTTTAAGCCTTCATCTTCATACAATTCAAACTGAGCATCAGCACCAGTATAAACAATCAACTTAATTGGCGCATTTAACTTTTGACCAGTGTACTCAATCTCTGGTCCTACGGGTAAAATTGATCCTGCTTTTACAAAAAGAGGCATTGTTTCATAGGGAGCCTTTGCAGTAATTGTTTGTCCGCCTTTTAAAAGTGAGCCATTATATGCATCATACCAATCGCTTCCTTCAGGTAAATATACCTGACGCTCACGTGCTTTAAATTTAGAAACCGGACACACCATTATTGAAGGCCCGAACATGTATTGGTCATCAATATCATTTACCTTGGTATCCTTAGTGAAATCCATTACCAATGCACGCATAATGGTGTAGTCATCAAAATAAACATGTCCTGCCAAAGAATAGATATATGGCATTAAACGATATCTTAACTTGTTATAATACAATATACTCTGATAAGCTTTATGTGATTCGGGTGCAATATTATAAACTTCACGAAATGGGTACTGCCCATGCGCACGGAACAAAGGAACAAAGGAACCAAACTGATACCAACGTGCATTTAACTCACGCCACTCTTCCAAATCTTTGCTGCCTTCTTTAGCCGTTTCATAACGTTTCTCAACGCAAAAGCCACCAATATCCATAGTCCAATATGGAATCCCCGATATAGCAAAATTCATACCTGCTGTAATCTGTGCTTTCATATCTTCCCATCGCGTACCAATATCACCACTCCACGTTGCGGTACTGTATCGTTGCAATCCTGCAAAACCAGAACGAGTTAATAAGAAAACCCGTTTATTTGGATCGACTCTACGCTGTCCGTTATAAATGGCCTTTGCATTCATTAGCGCATAGGTGTTAAAAAACTCTGTTGATGAACCAATAGCAGTTGGAGTCATTAACTTTTTACGGTATTCCATGCTTGAATTAGATACAATATCAGGTTCCGAAGCATCCATCCACCATGCATCCATTCCAAAATCATAAATATTCTTTTTCATCTGATCCCAGAAAAGCTGGCGCGCCTCTTTACTATATGGATCGTAGAATGAGCCGATGTGTCCTTTTCCAATCCAATCTCTAACACTATCTTTTACTGCTTGCTGATACATAAATCCTTTTGCATCCAGCTCCTTGTAATTATCAGTGTTTGTATAAAACTTAGGCCATACAGAAATCATAGCCCGTCCATTCATCGCATGAATATCATCCATCATCTTTTTCGGATCGGGAAAACGTGAAGCATCAAATTTATGACTTCCCCACTGATCCTCTTCCCAGTACGACCAGTCGATCACAATATTATCGATAGGAATTTTACGTTTACGAAATTCGGCTAAAGTGCCTACTACTTCTTCTTGTGTTTTATAACGCTCGCGGCTTTGCCAAAAACCATATGCCCAACGAGGTAGAATAGTTGCTTTCCCTGTTAACTGACGGTATCCACTAATTACCTTGTCCATATTATCGCCATGGATAAAGTAATAATCAAGCTCCTGTCCCATCTCCGACCATAAAGCCAATTTGCTTTGTTCTTCTTCCGGACGAGGACTTAATGCTTTTAGGCTGATATAGGAAATACCACCATCCGGTTTCCAATCCAACTTAACAGGAACTCGTTCCCCTTTTTTAAGCTCAACTGTAAACTTATAAGTATTTGGATTCCATGCTGTTCTCCAACGTTCCTCAACTACTTCTTTACCACCAATAGAAACACTGGTATATCCGGCATAATACAATTTAAAATGATAAATACCTGATTCCTTAGCTTCAATCTCTCCTTCCCAAACAATTTTGGAATTATTAAATGGAAAATCTGCAGGAAACTTCTTCACAGTCTCCAAATTTTCATAATCAATATCTGATTCATCCCTTTTTACAAACTCTTCACCTTTTCCTGTTGTATAAGTAGCAGTTAAAGCACCTTCTTTTCCATCCTTACTATACAGTTTAAACTGTGACAATTGACCGTAATCATCAGGATTGCCAAAGCGCGTTAACGAATAGTTATCCCATAAAATACCGTAGTTCTTATTTGAGACTACAAATGGAACCGAAACCTTTGTATTGTACTGGTACAACTCCTCATTTTTACCTTTGTAATTCCATTCATCACTTTGGTGCTGACCCAAACCATAAAAAGCTTCCTCTTTTGGCGAATCAAAAACCTGTTGAAAAGAATATCCTTTAAAACCATCCGCTTCAATAGGCGTAAATCCTTTAGATACTCCATCGGCTTCTTTTAAAAGCACATTGCCATCCAAATCATAAAACGCCACCCTGCCTGTTGCAAGAGAAACCTTAGCTTTGATAGTTGCAGTGGAAAGTATTATTTGGTTTTGATCCTCTTCAACGGTATAATCTGTTTTACTCAATTGAGGTAAAACAACCAAACTCTCCCTGGAGGGAAATGATTTTTCAGGAGTAGAACTAACGCGAATAATTTCGTTGGAAACAACCTCCAATTTGACCAATGCAGCATCTGTTTTTTCCGTCTTATTAAGAGAAATAACTACTCCGTTCTCCAACTTTTCATATTTTGGCTGCGAACAAGAAGCAAGCACTCCCAACATCCCCAGACCTGCACAAAATATAGTTAATTTCTTTTTATCAATAATCATAAAATCTTATTTTAAATACCTATTACAAAACTCTTTCGCACCGAAAGAGCCGATATAAGTAATTTCTATACATCAAGTATTTTAATTTGTTGCACCTTCAATAATTGCATCAATTGCATCAGAATGAACCTCATTCCCCGTACTGCGATCGAACAAACCAAAACTATTGTTACCAGTAGCTCCATTATCCCAAATAAAAGGGATCATCCCATTTGCTTTAGCAACATGGGTAACTGTTTTTAAATAATAATTCCTCGATTCTATATGGGTTGTTAATGCATCTCCAGTCAAATCAGCACGTAACATGGCTCCATACTCACCTAAAATTACAGGAATACCTTTATCCGAATAGTTGGTTTTCATTGACCCGAATTGTTCATTTAGGTCATCTTCCTGTCCGTAACTCGAAACATCCGTATATCCATTTCCCCATTGGGTTTTAAAACCGCTTTCCTCCTGTCCGCAAAAATCCCAAGGATCATAATAATGCACTTCAAGCATTAATCGATCAGCAACTTCATCGGTTGGCATTTCATGAAAATTAACACCATGAGCTATGTTTGTATTGTAGGTTTGTACAACTAAGTTTCGGTAAGCATTCTTGCCTCCCGTTGAACGAACTGCATCAACAAAGCTTTGATTAAATGATTGCTGAACGGTAATATTTTCGGTTGAAGGAGTTCCATAATCCGCATGAACTTCGTTGGTTCCTGCAAACAGCAAACGTTCATCATAGTCCCTGAAATACACTGCAATTTGTTGCCACAAGGCATATTGTTCTTTATTTACTTCTTCTTGCTTATCGCTAGTTGGATTGTTCTCCAACCATCCTCCATCCCAATGAATATTTAAGATGGCATACATTTCATTTTCGTAACAATAATCTACAACCTCTTTTACTCTGGCAAACCAGATATCAGAAACCTTAAAGACCTCTTGATCTGTAATATAACCATCCCATGCACAAGGAATACGGATCGCATTAAAACCTGCGGCTTTTACTCCATCTATTAGTTGTTTGGAAACAACCGGATTACCCCATCCTGTTTCTCCTCCGGGCACTTCCATTGAATTCCCAATATTCCATCCAGCTATCATTTTTCCAGCTAAAGTCATGGCATTGCTTTCAACACCGGTATTGTCAGCAGGAATGCTTACATCAACTCCCTCCTGATTTACCGTGGCAATTTCTGTAATATCATCTAAAGTAAAGGTAATACTGCCTTCGCGTGCAATAGAAGATTCGTTTGCACTTATTGTAAAGGTCTGAGATCCATCAACTATACTTTTTACTTCTTTCTTTGTAATCCAATCTCCATCAATAGCAATTTCTACCGTTCCGGATGTTTGAAATTCTATGCTTATTTCCTGAGCATCAGCATCAAGACTGAAAGTGCTTTGTTTCAGTAATAATACATAACTCGGAGCCTGCACAACCGGAATTTCTTTAATCAAATCATCTGCTTTTACAGTAAGAATTGCAGATCTTTCATCGGTACTGGTATTGGCCTCGATAGTAATTTGGACCGGATTTGTTGCGGCACCACCCGATGTTGGAGTAACATTACACCACGATTCTGAACTTTCGATAGTCCAATCCACATTACTTTTAACATGAATGGTTTTTGTTTCCCCAGCCTTTGAGATATCAAGCTTATCAACAGAAACTACCAATTCCGGATCTACACTAGTTTCATTCTTCGAACATCCTCCAAAAACCATTAACCCAATTAAAATGGATAGTAACATATGATGTAATTTCATTGTTTGTGATTTTGATTATAAAATTATCCCGCCCGCAAACGGGGCGGGATAATTAAAATTCATTAGTTCTATAAAATATTTCTAATACATAACGATCTTATCTATAGTTGCAGTTACTGCAGTTAGATCTGAGAGATCTGGTACTAAATCAATAATGTCCACACAAAATACCAAAGCAGTATCATAAGGACTTGAAGGCGCCCAAGTCACAGTATAGGTACCGTCCCCGGTAATCGTTGCTTCACCAGCACCTGTTCCATCACCCCAATCTGAAATAGACCAATCGTTATCTGCCATTTGAATAGCTGTTTTATAGCTGCCAACCGCACCATCAAGCAATGTAATTCCCCCAAGAGTAAATGTTATTTCAACACGATTTCCGAATATAATATCGGTAGGAACAACTGGAGGATTAGCTTTTGTATCACCATAGTCACTATATATTTCAATACGAAACTTATCATTATTATCTTCCAGATTACCAAATACCAATTTCGAGTTATCAAAGTCTAGTTCAGTACCTTGAGGATCATTATCGCCACTTCCTACAAATTGAGGGATCAATTTATAACACATATATTCTGGATTTTCTGTTGATAAAGCACCAACCCACATTCCTGATACAGTGCCTGAAAGATCTTTTTCAATGGAAAGAATTCGCCATTGATTTTCTGCTGTTGTTGATAGGTTTACCCAAGAGCAAATATTGAATTCAGGAGTAACACCAGTAAATGTATAGACACCTTTCTCATCTAACTCATACGTTCCACTAGACTCTGTGCCATCAGGCAATACCATTGCCAAACTATTATCCTGAGAATTAATCGTTAACGAGAAATTACTGTACGTTTCCGGAATCGTGGCATTAAAACCTGTCCAGTCGGGATATGTTTCAGGAGAAACCCAATCACCATTCATTAAGGAACCATCTAAATTAGCCCAGTTAAAAGGGGTTTCAGGAGATAACACCCATTTAATGTCATAACTCACTACTTTAGAAACATCTTCCTGCCAGCCATCTGGTAATATTGGTTCAGGATCAGGTAGATCTTCCGGCACATAATTTTCAGCGTATTCATCCGATACAAAGTTCCAAACGTACAGGTAATCACCCTCATCATTTGTTCTTCTTACACCTACCATTAATTGATTTTCTGTTAGTTCCAAAATAACCAAATTCTGGTTCCAGTTAGTTGCATTGGCAATAAAATTGTTGGAACGAAGAATGGTTGCATCTGTAGTAGTTAGAGTATGATTATCTACATCCAAAGAAAAGGTTCCTGACTCATCCACTCCTTCGGTAACTTTATGCGTAGTCATCACAGCACCACCAATCAGACTAAAAGTCATTCTACTGTCTTTATCAGCTTCTTCAATAATCCAGGTATTACCACTCCATGCCGGAGCCCAACCAATTGAAGCAGTACCGGCTTGCCACTCAGTCCATGTTGTCTCCGGTGCACAATAAGTTATAGGGCCGGCAGCAAGACCATAGTCGCCATAATCCAAGCGCCATGATTTCGATTGTCCAACACCACCAGTTAAAAACGACCATAATTCATCTTCGATAAAACCAGTGTACATATCTTCTACTTCAAAATTTGTAGAATCACCATATACGTATCCTCCACGTGTTTGTACTCCAAACTGAACATCATAAATCCCAGGGAAAGGTATTTTTAGAGTTACCTTACTCTCTTGACTTCTGCCCTGTGAATGATTCCAAAGAACTTGATATTTGGAATCCATCAAACTTGTCAAATAAACGATGTTTGGATTTGTGGCATCGTGCTCTATTTTATAGGCTATGCCTTCCACTAAATCTCCAGATTTGACATCTATTTTTTCCAGATCATAGTTATCAGGTGTACAACTCGTATACACTACTACTGATAGAATCAGAAATGTTAATATATTATATAGTTTTTTCATCATATCATATTTTTTAAAACTACTCCCATCCTGCATTTTGCTTCAAGACACCATTCGAAAGAGTAATTTGTGTATTTGGAATTTGCATAAAACCATTCGTTTTTTTGATGTTTGCCTCTGTGATCGTAATAAAATCAGCAACATTAGCACTTAATACTTCTGATCCATCTTCTGCAATCGCAGCCGCGGCTACATCAATTCCCTGACGCAATAAATCCCAATATCTAATTCCTTCAAAAGCAAACTCTACTCGACGTTCTGCCATAATGGCTTCCTTCGTTACAGTTTTAGTACCTAAACCTGCCCGTCCTCTTACTTCATCAAAGTATGTTTGAGCCTTTGCACTGCCCAACTCAGCAGCCATTAATAAAACATCAGAATAGCGCATCACAATAAAATCCTGAAATTGTGAAATTTGGTTATCACCTTCACCTAAACCTTCAACAACATAAGTTCCATCAGGAAGAGCAAGAGGGATGTATTTTTTATTACAATATCCGGTATATTCACGGCATTTGGATAAATCAAGAGCATCTATAACCCCTTCCGAAACAAAATCAATAACTGAGGCTGTTTTCCGCTGATCATCAGTATCAAAACTCTGGAAAGTTTTAGGATTTACTGTGCATAATCCCCATCCGTATCCATAAGGTGAAGAGGTGGTTTCTCTCAATCCCATCATTACCAACCATCTGTTTCCATCAACATTTCCATTATAATCGGAAGTATAGTTGAATTTTTGCGTAAATACAGCTTCCGAGTTTCCTCTTCCAGCCCAAGTACTAACCAACGTATTGTTTTCTATATCAGGTATACTAGATGCTGCTTGCCATAGATTTTTATAATCTAAAATAAGAGAAAATCCACCTTCTGATATCACATTCTCAAGACCTGCCAACACATAGGTTTTATCAACCACTCCCTCTAAATCGGCAGTACCATAATAACCTGTATAAAATAAGAATACTCTTCCCAACACGGCTTTAGCAGCCCATTGTGTAGCTCGGCCATCATTTGAGGCAGCCCATGAAGCTGAATAGGCAGGCTGATTAATATTTTCAGCAGCAAACTTTAAATCTTCAGCAATTACTTTATAAATAGCTGATGGTTCCGATTGTACCACATTATCGGTAGTAGGTTCAAGCAGCAAAGGCACTTTATTAAATAATCGTACTAAATCGAAATACAATACCGCACGTAAATAACGAGTCTCACCTTCTATTCTGTTACGAGTATCTTCTTTTCCTTCCCAGCTAATACCATCCAGTTTCGTTAGCAACTTATTACAACGAAAAATTCCAGCATAATAGGATTTCCATGTCTCGTTAAAAATATCGTTGTAGGAAGGTGCCTGACTTAAATCAAATCGATCTAAAAGTTGATTGTTTCGATCATCCCCCGCACCTGCTCCACCAAAACATTCATCTGATAGAAGCTCTGAAGCTATGTAGAAAGCTGTTCCTCCATCGGATGTTGTTCTCTGATATCCGTCGTAACAACCGACCAAAGCCATTTCAAAATCAGCCTCTGTTTTGTAAAAGTTACTATCAAAAATGGAGGTCTCCGGTTCTACATCCAGGAATGATTCTGAGCAAGAGAATAATCCCAGACCCGCCATTCCTAATGTTAGAATATTTAATTTTATTTTGTTCATAATTCTAAATCTTTATCAACATTAAAACTTAAGATTAACACCTATCAGGAAAGTACGAGGACGTGGGTAGTATCCCAAATCAACACCCGACACCCAACTTTCTGTTCCATATCCTATTTCCGGATCCATACCATCATACTTTGTAAAAGTAAAGGCGTTCTGAACAGCGGCATATAATCTTAACTGACTGAATAGTGAGTTTTGAGTTAATCTGCTAAAATCATATCCCAGTGCAATATTGCTAATTCGCAAGAAGTCTCCATTTTGAATATAAAGATCAGAGAATTGCCAGTTTACATTAGTTTCTGAAACACGTGGCATGTTATTGGAGGTTCCTTCACCAGTCCAGCGCTGCAATATGGCTGTTGTGTAATTTGATTTCTTATTTCCCTGGTTCCGGTACGACTGTACAATTTCATTACCTACAACACCATTAGCAGAAATTGCCAAATCAAATCCTTTGTAGTCCAAATTAAAATTAAAACCATAAGTCAAATCGGGAATACCACTACCTAAATCTATTTTATCGTCAGAATTTACAATTCCATCTTTATCCTGATCTACATATTTCACATCACCTGGTTTTACGCCGTCCTGCAAAATCCCATTGCCCGCATCGCGCCAGGCTTGTATCTCAGCTTCATTTTGGAATATCCCTGCTGTTTCATAGCCCCAGAAATATCCAATAGCATGACCATTCTCAGCCCGGTAAAACTCTGGTGAATTATCATACAACATATTTGATAAGCCATGAATAATTCCATCATCAGTAGGAATTTGCCCCACCTCGTTTTTATTATAAGCTCCATTAACACCTATATGGTAGTGTAAATCGCCTATATGATCAGACCAAGACAAGGCTAACTCAATCCCGGTATTTTTAACATCACCACCATTAATAACAGGAGCAGATGCGCCTGCAGTTGCTAAAATTGGTGCTGTAACCAGCCAGTCCTTAGTTGTTTTTACATAAAAATCAGCATTAACACCCAAACGACTATTCATAAAATAAGCATCTACACCAATATTGGTTTGTTCTGAGGTTTCCCACTTTACATTCGGGTTGGATAATCTACTTGGATAAGCTCCCGGTGTATTTACCAATGCAGTACCAAACACATAATTAGCCGCTGGATCAGATCCTGAAAAATTAGTTGATGTATTAATAGGTGCTGCATATTGAAAATCATCAATAGACTGGTTCCCTACTTGTCCCCAACTTACGCGAACCTTTAAAAAGTCCATCCACTCATTAGCACCTTCCATAAACGACTCATTTGTTGCCACCCAACCTGCTGAAACAGATGGGAAATACCCCCAACGATTGCCTTTGGTAAACTTTGATGAAGCATCTGCACGCAAAGTCGCATTTAGCATATATTTCTCTTTGTAGTTGTATCCCAAACGACCAAAATAGGATTGACGACGTGATTTTACCGCCGGTCCACCTCCAACTGTACGTTTCTCAATAACTCCTTTTACGTCACCAGTTTCCGGATCTTTATCTAACTCTGCTTGTCCACTTGTATTATTAAGATAAGCTCCTCCGAAATTATTAAACTGTGAGAGCAAATCCCAGTTCGAGCCATTTAAATCACTTCCCTGAAATCGAACAACTTCCATACCTGCCAACACATCAAACTTATGCACTTCATTAATATCAAAACTATAACTTGCTGTATTGGTCCAAGTCATGGTATGTCCTTTACTCATACTTTGATTCACTGTGGTGTGATCATTGTTGTACGAATAAATAGAGAACTGATACAATGGTGAATAACTTCTATATTCAGAAGCATAATAGTTAAAACCAAACAATGATTTGATTTTTAAATTTTTAACAGGCTCTAACTCCGCATAAATATCAGCAAGCATCTTTTGCTGATCATTAGCATTTTTATTGTTAGTCATTAATGCTCCGTAAGGATTACCATCGCCAGTATTCCATTGTGAATTAGATGTGTCGTTATAAGGACTCTCATAAATATTATTATCACTATAAACTGGTGATAAAGGAGACGTACCAAACGCACCTCTTAAGCTATTGCTGTATTGATTGCCAACTGCAACTCCATTATTCTTAATATAATTGAAGTTCATGTGCTGGCCAATCTTTAAAATATTTTCATACAATTTGTGCTCTGTATTAACACGGAATCCATATCGTTCATAATTCGATACATCTGCTCCGCCTACAACACCTTCCTGATCAATATAGGATAAGGAAATAGCATAAACAGAAGCATCTGTTCCTCCGGTAATTCCAAGTGAATAATTCTCAGTAACAGCATTGTCATCAAACATTTGATTCACCCAATCGGTATCGGCCCCACCTTCAAAAACACTTGCATCGTACAAAGCAGACCCTGAGTTTAAGGCTTGCTCCTGCATGATTGAAATGTATTCATTACTGTTCAGCATATCAGTGGTTCTTGCTACATTTTGCACACCATAATAAGCATCAAAGGAAATTTGAGCCTTTCCTGCTTTTCCTTGTTTTGTAGTAACCAAAACTACACCATTAGCGGCCTGAGAACCATAAATGGCGGCAGACGCAGCATCTTTTAACACATCCAGACTTTCAATATCCGAAGCATTAACCGTTGTGATATCTCCTTGAACTCCATCAATAATATAGAGTGGTTGAGAGTCCCCAACCGTACCAATACCCCGAATTGTTACTCTCATGTCAGATCCTGGTTGCCCAGAAGTAGACGCAATATTAACACCGGCCGTTTGCCCCTGCATGGCTTGTAAAGGGTTAGTTGCATTTTGCTTTTGAATTGCATCTCCCTTCATCTGAGAAGTAGCACCAGTCACTAATTTTTTCTGTTGAACACCATAACCAACAACGATGACTTCATCAAGACTGGATACATCTTCAACCAATATAATATTTACTACCTGCTGATTGGAAATAAGAACTTCTTGAGATCTAAAACCAATAAAAGAAAAAACTACGACATCGTTTTCGTTAACTTGAATAGAAAAGTTTCCATCGATATCGGTACTTCCACCAATCGTAGTTCCTTTTATAACTACATTCGTACCTGGTATTGGCGTATTGTCTGTCGCAGATACAACAACACCAGTTACGGTTCGTTCTGTCTGCCCATATGCCACAGTTGCAGAAAGCAACATTAGCGCAATTCCAGTAAAAATAAGCAACTGCCTTGATAAGGATTGCACCGGAATCTTTTGTTTCGCTTTTTTAATCATCATAGAAATCAGATTTAAATAAAACTCGGTTATTAAACATGTTGCAAATATATTACGGGTCTTATTCTTACATGTTAAAATTTGTTAACGATTAAGGGTTTAAATGATAACAGACATGTTACTAATGTTACCATCCTATGCTATAAATGTTAATTCAGGAAGACTAAAAAACACAATACCACACACATTATCAGCCACATAAAAAGACTTACAAATGATTAAACTCTAATTTGCAATTAAAAGATCCCTAAATACAATAGGTAATATTTTTGAATTAAACAATTAAGCAAATAGTAGCAAGCTTTAAAGCTGTAATACTTTAACAAAAGTATCTTTGAGAGAATAAACAGATATAGTTAACCTTATAATGGAATACAAATTATCTTCAACATTTAGACTCGCAGGGTTCTCCAAATGTTTTGATCGAGTATCATCTCAGAATCCAAATGATCTCCCCAACTAACACCACCTGATTCAATATATCCCAAATTAAATTAGTAAATGCAACTATTAGATTTGGAGATTTAAGATTAATTTTTCAAAAAAGAAAGAAAGGATTCCCCTCCTTCATATTTTGATGGATTATTTACCTTACCGCCTCAAATCGCAAAAAAAAGAAGTTGTATAACTCATGAAATCATCTCAATCCGATCATTATTAAATCATCCACCTTGATCAATATTCATTCTGGCGAAAATGTTCATGTTCAAAATGTAAAACTGAATTTGTCGGTCTGCATGGAATATGAGTATCCTCCTAAATTTAAAGAACTCAACATTGGTCCCTGAGGTAAGATTTTGAAAGGATATAAATACAAAAATGGAGATGTTAGGATTCGTGATGAGCTTTGGATCATTTCAACTGTTGGTTGTATGAATGGACGAGCAAATTTCATAGTAAAAATATTTAAACATCAACATCATACCGAAATAATTGAAAACATACATGTATTTGGTCATAACTATGCTTATTCACAATTCGTCGATGATCACAAGAACTGTATTTGGAAATATGACTAAGCATACCAATGCGGGAGATGTTCTTCTTTTGGGCTTAAGCTAGGATAACAACCAAATTGGTGAATTTAAAAAGACCCTTGGAGAATATGACAATACTTAGTTATCAACATGAGTGAACTCCCAAGTGAACACTAACCAACCACAGTGCTCTTAAAGACTATAAATATGATGCTTTAACACAATCAATATACTCCCTCTTTCTCCGCCACGCAGAAATGCAACAGAAAGAAAAGCCTTGTAAACTAACGTTTACAAGGCTTTCTTCATTTAGCTCCAGGCGATTTAAACACCAAAAAGTGCATTGTAATGGTGTTTTGAAAGGTGTAGATTAGAAAGTTGAAAAACACCACACCGCACACAGTTGCTAATACACTGCAACAAACTATTTTGCCCCGCTCAAAAATGACGCATTTGCTAGATTTAAAGCACTTAAAAACTTGTGGAAATGAGACAAACTATTTCTCTTTTGTTGCTTTACAGGATTAGCTTTTTCGCTTGTGAAAGCTCTGAGGCTTTCACCTTTTTATTTTTTAGCACCAATTTTCAATAGAGTCGCTGCTTATATGCATCAGTAAACGATTTAAACTGAAAGCCTTGTATATTTCCTGTAACATTCATTGTGTTCCGCGCCAACTCCTTTATTTCATTTAACTATTTTTGCAGAATACAAAATCTAAAGAAACTTGAAATTCGATCCATACACATTTGACTTGCCCATTACTGAGGTTATTGAAGAGGTAAAAGAACAATTATCGGAAACCAATACCTTACTTGTAAATGCGCCTCCTGGAGCCGGTAAAAGTACATTATTGCCGCTTGCTTTGCTCGAGGAAAACTGGTTGAACGGACAAAAAATCATCATGCTTGAACCTCGTCGTTTGGCTGCTCGTTCCATTGCTATGCGTTTGTCCGAATTACTTGGTGAAAAAGTTGGTGAACGGGTTGGATACAGAATTCGATTTGATAATTGCACCAGAGCAAACACTCAGCTGGAAGTAGTTACCGAGGGGATTTTAACAAGAATGCTGCAATCTGATAATGCCTTGGAAGGTGTTGGTTTGGTTATTTTTGATGAATTTCATGAACGCAGTCTATTTGCAGATGTAGCTTTGGCACTAGCGAGAGAGGCGCAGCAAGTTTTACGTCCTGATTTGCGCTTACTAATCATGTCTGCTACTTTAGACATGCCCAAATTGAAAAATATATTAAATGCTCCATCCATTGTGAGTGAAGGTCGACAATATCCTGTAGAAATTAAATATACAGGAGAAACCGATCCCTATCTATTAGCCGAATTAACAGCAAGTGTAGTTGGCAAAGCTGTAAATGAACAATCTGGAGATATTTTGGTCTTTCTTCCTGGTGAAGCAGAAATCAAATCATGTGAAGAAATCCTAAAGAGAAAACACAGCGGCATTTCTATTCATCCATTATATGGGCAGTTACCTGCAGGCAAACAATATGCGGCCATTATGCCTCATAAAGAAGGCAAACGTAAAATTATATTGTCCACATCAATTGCCGAAACCAGTTTAACCATAGAGGGGATTACAAGTGTTGTGGATTGTGGTTTTGGCAGAACATTACAATTTAATCCGAATACAGGTTTATCAAAACTTGAAACAGTAGAGATTACATGCGATTCGGCTGATCAGAGAGCAGGGCGTGCTGGAAGACTTGCACCCGGTGTTTGTTATCGCATGTGGACAAAGGCTACTCATTTAAGATTAAAAGAACACCGCGTACCCGAAATAGAGCAAGCAGATTTGACTTCGTTGGTACTGGAAATGGCTAAATGGGGCGTAGATGATATTAACAGTCTGACTTGGTTAAGCCCTCCTCCAAAAGGAAGTATAGCGCAAGCACGAGAATTATTACATCAATTAGATGCTTTGAATAATGGTCAGATCACCAAGCATGGAAAAACCATTCATCAATTGCCATGTCATCCTCGTTTGGCTCATATGCTTCTAATGGCAAAAGAAGAAGGTTTATCGGCTCTAGCCTGCGATGTGGCAGCCATTCTTGAAGAACGCGATCCCTTAGGCAGAGAGGTTGGTATAGATATCAATCTTAGAATTGAAGCTTTAAGAAGATACCGAAGCGGAGATCTGAAAAATAAAAAGCTGATGCGAATTGCAAAAAGTGCAAAACAATACCAAAAGATGCTCCATATTCAGGAGGATAATGGCACAGTAGATCCATTTGAAACGGGCTTAATTTTGGTTTTTGCCTATCCCGAACGAATTGCACATGCTACTCCGGGCAATAATGCTCAATTTAAATTGGCAAACGGGAAAATTGCCGCTGCTGGTCACCGAGATGATCTTGCACATGAGGAATGGCTCGCAATTGCTAATATGCATGCTCACGATGGAGTTGGTAAAATCTTTTTGGCCTCTCCTCTAAATCCACAAGATTTGGTTCCGATGGTTAAATCTATCGAAACGGTAAGTTGGGATACTAAAAAAGGAGGTTTTCAGGCAAGTTCCGATTTAAAAATTGGAAGTATTATTCTGCAAACCAAACCGCTTCGTAATTTTAATCCTGAATTAAAAGTACAAGCCATATCAGATGCAATTACAAAAGAAGGTGCTTGGTTATTGGATTTTAATAAAGAAGTGGAACAATGGCAAAATCGTGTGAATAGTTTACAGATTTGGAATCCGGAACAAAATTGGCCAGATGTGAGCACCAAGAATTTATTGGAAACCAATTCGAAATGGCTGGCACCCTATTTAAGCAATATCAAAAAACCTGAGGATCTGAAAAAAATTGATCTGAAGACCGTTTTGCAACATCATATAGATTATAAGTTGCAATCAGAACTAGAACGACTAGCTCCCGATAAAATAAAGGTATCCAGTGGATCCAATATCAAATTGAATTACCAGCTAAAAGGGCAAGCTCCTATTCTTTCGGTTCGTCTTCAAGAGGTATTTGGCTTGCTCGAAACGCCAAAAGTAAACAATGGAAAAATAAACATCCTGTTGCATCTTCTTTCTCCGGGCTTTAAACCGGTTCAAATCACGAATGATTTGGCAAGTTTTTGGGGCAATGCATATTTCGAAGTTCGTAAAGAATTAAAAGCACGCTATCCAAAACATCATTGGCCTGATAATCCTTTGCAAGCAGAAGCTTTGCGTGGGGTAAAAAGAAAGAATCAAAAATAAAACTCATCTAATAAATACATTAGATATTGATGAAAGAAGTTATTTAAACGAAATCAGCAATAATAATTGTTCTTTAGTAGGATTGGTTTAATCCAATATAAAGGTCCCATAATTCAACTGATTTATGGGACCTTTATTTATACCATTAGAAGCGGGAACTTTCCTCCAAACAGATTTTCTCTTAATGCAATCGCACTAGATCGATTTTGATGCTGGAACAATTCTCAGAACTGGAGATATGAAATTATTAACCGAATCCTTTCTTAATTAGGCAATTGAAACGACAAATGGCAAAGAATTGAAACACGAAAAAACTGGATTTTGAGAATTTGCCATCTTTAAAACTGGGATTACCTTATAAAACTCCGTAGACCCTATCTAAATAAGCATGTTTCAACACCTTAACAACTTAGGACATATAATTCAATAGAAATAGCTATTCTCTCGCTGATTTAAAGGAGTATAGCTATTTTTATATTTCCTATTTCGGCCTTGGTTTCAGTTTAAATCTGATTTTGAAACTTGTAAAAAATGTAAATACCACCTATCTTCGTGTTCGAACACGAACGTAATGCACGATTTAAATCAAAGCACAATATTTTCAATAAACAATCGATTTAAATTTTTATTTGCCTAAGCTCCGTGTTCGGCAACGGTTGAACAAGATTCTAATATAACAAGAATGAAAAAGTTTTTAGATAAAGATTTTATCCTTGAGACCGATACAGCAAAAAAGCTATATCATGAATTTGCTGCCGA
>JAEINT010000032.1 GCA_016342745.1 Labilibaculum sp. | reverse complement strand
CATTAAACTAAACAGTCGTCACAAACACACACGTCATTCATTTCGTTTTCACCACCTTTAATGTTTTGTAATTCTTCCTGCGATACTATTTCAAAATTGTTCATGTTGTTTGTTTTAGTTTTTTGTTGGATTACACCCCTTTATTCCTCTTTTTTTTAAAAGGTAACCCTGGAAAGCTTTTTTTTTTAAGAAAAAATAAAAAAAATGCTCTATATTTAGAACCTTATTAGTTTTTTATAGTATTGTAAAATACTACTAGTGAGAATTTTATAAGAAACTATATGCGCGCGAAAAATTTTATAAAAAAGATTTTTATTTTTTCTCTTTTTCTTCCATTTCTATCTAATGGAAGTGTGAAAATGAATTCTATATTATCATTTAATGAGTCATTTGTATCTCAAAAGATCGATGCAGATTCTTTACTTAAAGAACAATTTAGTAGGGCAAGTGGATTCATAAGAAAGAGCGAATTTCAGTATGCAATTCAATCTTTCGAAAATGCGGTTCATACCATACAAGAGGGAAGAGTATCAGATAATACAATGATTTACAGAACCTATGTGAATTTTGGTGTTATTTTGAACAGGCTTGGAGATCGAAAAAAGGCATTGGAATATTATAATCTTTCTGAAAGTTTCACCACAAAAGTATTTGGTGAGGACTCACAAAAATTAGTTCCTATTTATGTGAACAAGGGGAATATTTTTAATGATTATGAAAATTTAGTTAAAGCTCAAAATCATTATCAAAAAGCCTTATTGCTATTGAAAAATAATAAAGAGTCAAAATGGTATTCTAAAATAACGCATAACCTTGCTATCGTTGCTTATAAAAAAAATAATTATTCAGAAGCTTTAAAATATCTTTTAGAAACTTTAACTCTTAAGACAAAACAAAATAGAGATAATGTCTCTACAACAAGAAACCTTATAGGTAATTGTTATAAGCAATTAAAAAATTATGAAGAAGCGGATAAGTATTATCAAAAAAGTATTACAGAAGTAGAGAAATTATATGGTAGTGATTTTTATTTATTAGGAGCTTACTATTTAAATTATGCAGTATTTCAAGATGAATTTAAAAAAGAAGATAAAGTTTTACCATACTTGAATAAGGCTTTCGAGGTTTACAAGAAAAATTTCGGAGAAAATCATCCCAGTATTGCACTTTGTTTGGAAAATTTTGGAGATTATTATTTTAAAAAGAAAGATCATTTAAGCGCACTGCAATATTATCAGAAAGCATTGATTTCAGAATTAGAGGATTTTAACAATAGTACAATCTATTTTAATCCAGTGATGGGTGAAATAGATCCACAAGTATCTACGCTGGAAATTTTAAAATCAAAAGCAGTTGCACTTAGTAGCTTGTATAAAAAAACAAATAGTATTGGAGATTTAGATTTTTCTTTACAAACCTATGATCTTTGTTTAGATATTGTCGATAAAATTAGAATTGCCTATCAAGATGAAGAGAGCAAATTCGCTCTATCTAAAAATGAAAAGGAAACATTTAATAGGGCAATAGATATTGCAGTTAGACTTTATGAACTAACAAAAGACGCTAAGTATAAAGAAAAGGCTTTTCTTTATTCTGAACGATCGAAAGCTGCAAGTTTAATGTCTTCTTTAAATGATGTGAATGCCAAGAGTTTCGGCGGTATTTCAATAAAATTACAAGAGCAGGAAAGGAATTTAAAGTTGAGTATAGCCAAGTATCGAGAAATGGTTCATGAGGAGAGAAGAAAACAAGCTCCAAACAGAGATTCGATTACACGTTGGCAAAATGTACTTTTCGATTTTAATGCGCAATACGATCAAATGGTGCTTCAGTTCGAGGAAGATTATCCAGAATATTATGCTTTAAAATATGATACTAAAACCATAGAGCTTGAAGAATTACAGGATCGAATGAATGAGAATGATTTATTACTTGAATATTCAATTTCCGATTCAGCTCTTTTTACTTTTGTAATTACAAAAGAAAGTTTCGAATTGCAACGACAAGAAATTGTAAAAGATAGCTTTGATCTTCATTTAGAAGAAGTCCGTGACGCTTTAAAAACAAATGATTTTGCTGATGCAAGTATAAATTACTACAAAAGGTACACACAATCTGCTCATCAATTGTATAAATATTTGGTAGGAGAGAACGATAGCATCCTTACAGGTAAAAACCTACTTGTTGTCCCAGATGGAAAAATGGCCTATATTCCTTTTGGTGTTCTTTTAAAAGAGGAAGCTGATTCTACATCAATGAATTATAGAAATCTAAAGTATTTGATTAAAGATAACAGCATTAGCTACCATAATTCAGCAACTCTAGGATTTAATAATGAGTCGAGTAATTATGGTTTTTCATCTTCTAAATCGGTTTTAGCCTTTGCGCCTTCCTATAATGATGTAGATGATTCTATTTTAATAACAGAAAGAGCATATCGCGATAAGTTATATCCTTTACCAGGTGTTAAAGAAGAAGTAAATAACATCTCAAAAGTAATTGCGGGTGATTTATTTGTAGATGATTTAGCTACTGAAGCTAATTTTAAAGCAAATGCGAGTGAATACGATGTATTGCACTTGGCAATGCATACCATTATTGATGATGAAAACCCTATGTTTTCGAAATTGGTTTTTACGCAAAATTCAGATACAATTCAAGATGGTTTATTAAATACGCATGAAATTTACAACATGAATTTTAATGCAAGAATGGTTGTCTTGAGTGCTTGTAATACTGGCGATGGTAAATTGCAAAAGGGAGAGGGAGTAATGAGTTTAGCTCGAGGATTCTTTTATGCAGGTTGTCCTAGTGTTATTATGACTTTATGGACCGTAGAAGATAAAACAGGATCTAATTTAATGAGCAATTTTTATACTCTACTTGCTAGTGGTTTAAAGAAAGATGAAGCGTTGCGTGAGGCTAAATTGCAATACCTGCAAACTGCTGATGCTTTAAAATCTCACCCTTATTTCTGGTCTGGTTACGTAACAATGGGAGATGTAGATCCTCTTTACGATGATCGATTTAGAAATACAATAATGTATTTGGCCTTTGGTACCATTGGACTTTTACTTCCTTTTTTCTTTTTCCGCCGAAGAATTAAAAATAAAATAGCAGCTTAAATAAATAATTTACCTTCCTATTTATTAATATCCTCATTCTCTAATGAAAGAAAAGAGCATGGACTTGTTTGGTCCAAATTAGCTTTCTTCCAACCTAACAATTCATTCTACGTATTATTTATTACAAGGAGAAGTAATAATGAATTTGGTATAATTTATGTAGTTGTAGATTTTAATGAGAATATGTACCTTGCTTCAACTTAAAAAAGAACAGATTTAGTATGCTAAAGCAAAGTTTACAGCAAAAGTTGTTACAGAAATTATCACCTCAACAAATTCAGGTGATAAAATTGTTGGAGCTCCCAACTTTGCAGCTTGAAGAAAGAATTAAGAAGGAGTTAGAAGAGAATCCTGTTCTCGAAGAAGGAAATACGGAAGAAGATTATCGCGATGATAATCAGGCGGAAGAAAGTCCTGATTCAGACAAGGATAAAGAGGAATTCTCTCTCGAGGATTATATGAACGATGAAGATACTCCTTCCTATAAGTTATCAGCTCAAAATTATTCAAAAGACGATAAACATGAAGAAATTCCTTTCTCGGGAGGAACTACTTTTCATGAGTTATTGATATCGCAATTGGGTTTAAGGATTCTAACTCCCGAAAAATACGCTCTTACCGAGTATTTAATTGGGAATGTTGATGAAGATGGATACCTACGAAGAGAGATTGATAGTATTGTAGATGATTTGGCTTTTTCGATGGGCGTTGAAACTTCTTATGAAGAACTAGTCGAATTACTTCGGATTATTCAAGATTTTGACCCTGCAGGAGTTGGTGCTCGTGATCTTCAAGAATGTTTGTTATTGCAAATAGAACGAAAAGGAAAGTACAATCCTGACGTAAAGTTAGCTCAGATCATTTTGAAAAAGAATTTTGAAGAGTTTACCAAGAAACATTACGATAAAATTCAGAAGAGAGTTGGTGCTAACGATGAAGATTTTAAATGTGCTATCGATGAGATATTAAAGTTGAATCCTAGACCAGGAAGTGCATTTAATAATCCATTATCGAAGGTTTCACCTACTATTATTCCCGATTTTATTCTTGAAGAAGAAGATGGAGATTTGCATTTAAGCTTGAATTCTAGAAATGTACCTGAACTAAACATCAGCAGAACATATTCTGAAATGCTTCAAGATTATTCTGCCAATAAAAAGAACCAGTCGAAGGAGAAAAAAGATGCTGTGATGTTTGTGAAGCAGAAACTCGATTCAGCAAAATGGTTTATCGATGCAATAAAGCAAAGACAAAATACATTGTTGGTTAGTATGAATGCGATAATTGAATTCCAGCGAGAGTATTTTATGGAAGGTGATGAGCGAAAGTTACGCCCAATGATTTTGAAAGATATTGCTGAAATCACAGGATTAGATATCTCCACGATTTCCAGAGTATCCAATTCTAAATACATACAAACTCATTTTGGTATTTTTTCTTTGAAATATTTTTTCTCGGAAGGTTTACAAACCGATTCGGGAGAAGAAGTTTCAACTCGAGAAATTAAAAAGATTTTACAAGAGTGTGTTGATGCTGAAGACAAGAAAAAACCATTAACGGATGATAAGCTTGCCGCAATTTTAAAGGAAAAATCCTATCAAATTGCTCGTAGAACAGTGGCCAAATACAGGGAACAATTAAATATTCCTGTGGCCCGATTAAGAAAAGAATTATAAATACTGTTGAAGAATAAATAAGTTGGTGCAAAGAAAAATATCTTTGCACCTTTCTTATGGGTATCAGTTCATTTTGATACTCTTTTTTATATAGAACTATAGAATTATGAATTTTGCCCGAATAATTTCCGGATTGGCTCATCCAATGTTAATGCCATTAATTTCTGTATTTGTCATTTTTCACTCAGGAACTTATCTCGATTATACACCACATGTATTGATTCGGGTAATTTATTTGATCGTAGCGATTTCAACAATATTATTACCCATTAGTATTTTGCCACTGTTAAAGAATCAGAATATGATTTCGGATATGGGTTTGGAAAAACGCAACGAGCGTTTAATTCCTTTATTAATTACAACGCTATTTTATGGATTGGGTTATTACATGTTGCTGAAATTTCCAATCACAAGAGTAGTTGCAAACCTTCAATTGGCAGCAATTATTTCTATTTTATTAATAAGCTTAATATCCTTAAAGTGGAAAATTAGTTTGCATATGGCTGGAATAGGTGGTTTTATAGGTATGCTTATCGGTTTTTCCTTTCTTTATTCGAGCTCTTTAAAATTTGTTTTTATGATTGGAATTCTAGTCGCAGGCTTAATTGCTTACGCTAGGTTAAAATTAAACCTGCATACTCCATCTCAGGTGTACGCAGGTTTTATATTAGGTTTGATAACTGTTGCTTCTTGCTTATTACTGATGCAGTAACCACAAATCTGGTTGCTTATTTATTTTTCGTAGTCTTACTAATTCTTTAATTGCGGGTTCTTTTTTTGCGAACGACTGCAATACAACTCGAAATTTACCTTTTTGTTCAAGTACAATACTAGGGTAGCCTTTCTCGTATAATCTGCTTTTGAATTTTTCAGCTTGACTCTTATAATTATAGCTTGCTGCTACAATGTGATAATCCAATGAGTTTCTATTGGCAGCAATCTGTTCTGTTGTTAATTTAGGATCCGGCTTTTTTGGTGCTGGAGTTAATTCCGGAACTAATCTTTTTGCAGTTTGTTCAGCAACTTTACCTTTCTCAACAGGAGTTACTACCTTTTTATCTTTACATCCAGTAAAAAGAAGAAAAATAAGAAGTAAGAAGACGTTAAATTTTACCATTGCGAATTCGATTTGAAAATCATCGTTTAATATATAGCCAGTTTTCTTTGTTTTCTTCCGAAGCACGTGCCGACTTTAATTCTTGAAAAGCAAGTTTGCGATCAGAGAAGGCTTTATAAGAAACCCTATGAAAACCATTTGATGCATTGTGAACTTCGGCAACATATCCTTGTTTCGTTAATTTTTCCTGCAAACGCTCGGCATTTTTCAGTTCTTGAAAGCTAGCTAGAATTAAGAAATATTTGTTTGGAACCTTTTCTATTACCGGCTCAAGTTTCTTTTTAGGGGCTGGTTTTGGTTTTGGTGTTGCTTTCACAACTTCTTTTTTAGCTTTCACTTTAGTAGCTACTTCTTTTTTTTCTGGAGTTTTTGCCTCCTCTTTACATGAAGATACTCCAATCGAAAGAATTAGTGAAGCTATAAATACGATTCTAATATAGTTTTTCATATCGGTAAGATTAATATAATATTAACAAATTTACAATTTTATTAATGATTTCAATAATACTTTGTTTATTTGTTAGATCATAATGAAAAGATCTATATCACTATCATCTAACTGTATTTGTGAAAAAATCAGTAATACGTAATATACGTAGGTATTATTAAAATCGAAAGATAATTTTAGATCATAAACTTGTGAAATATATTAAAATACTATTCAATTAAAAAATAAATATATGAAGACTATTGCGTTGGTTGCTCACAATGAGAAAAAGAGTGTTATGCTTGCTTGGGTAAAGAGACATAAAGATGAACTAAAAAAGCACAAATTAATAGGTACTACAAATACTTCGGAACTGTTGAATTCTGTTCTAGATTTAGAAGTAAAAGGATTTGGCCATGGACCAAATGGTGGTGATATTCTTCTAGCGGCTCAAATTTTAGAAGGAAAGGTAGATGAAGTGATCTTTTTGATTGATGCTGAAACACCACATGGACACGAGCACGATATTCAAACTTTGATTAGAACTTGTGTGCTGAATAATGTACCAATGGCTTTAAATTTAGCTACTGCAGATTATTTAGTGAAGCTAAATAAATCGGAATTGTAATATCGTGTTAACGTTAAATTAACACAAAAATAATATTTGTGAAATATTAGGCTCTCCATGTGTTAGTATGTTTGCGAAGAATTTACGAACTTAATAACATGGAGAACTTTTATTTAATTATTGTAGTAGTGCTATTTGCACTGGCAATTTCTGACCTTATTGTTGGGGTTAGTAACGATGCCGTTAACTTCTTAAACTCTGCATTTGGTTCCAAAGCAGCACCTCGTTATGTAATAATGATCATTGCCAGTCTTGGAATTTTGGTAGGAGCAACTTTTTCTAGTGGAATGATGGAGGTAGCCCGAAAAGGGATTTTCCATCCTGATCAATTCTACTTTGCAGAAATCATGATCATTTTTATTGCGGTAATGTTAACAGATATTATTCTGTTGGATTTCTACAATACGATTGGTTTACCTACATCTACAACGGTATCTATTGTATTTGAATTATTGGGTGCTGCAGTTGCTGTTGCTGTTGTGAAAATCATGAATTCGGCAGATCAAACAATGCTCGATTTAGGAAATTACATCAATTCGGCAAAAGCCTTGGCCATTATTACAGGTATTCTGTTGAGTGTGGTTATCGCATTTTTGTCAGGATCTCTGGTACAATGGGTAACTCGTTTGATTTTTACTTATCGATTTGAGAAGACCTTTAAGTATTTCGGTGCCATATTTGGTGGTTTTGCGATTACTGCAATTACCTACTTTATTTTAATTAAAGGAGCAAAAGGATCTTCTTTTATTTCTAAAGAAACCCTTAGTTGGATACAGGATAATACTTTTACCATTATTACTGTTTGCTTTGTTGGATGGACAGTTGTTCTGCAAGCATTGGTATGGTTTATTCGTTTAAATATCCTAAAAGTGATTGTATTGGTTGGAACCTTTGCTTTAGCAATGGCTTTCGCTGGTAACGACTTGGTAAACTTTATTGGTGTTCCTTTGGCCGGATTCAAATCTTTCCAGGCTTGGGCAGCTACTCCAGGAATGGATCCTTATGGTATGACCATGGGAATTTTAGGTGAAAAAGTTCAAACAGAAACTTATTTACTGATTATAGCCGGTTTAATAATGACGGTAACTTTGTGGTTCTCTAAAAAAGCCAGAACAGTAACCGAAACAGAAATTGGATTGAGTAATCAGAACGAAGGAGATGAAAAATTTGGATCTTCCTTCTTTGCTCGTCTATTAGTACGTCGTTCTTTATCAGCAAATAGTACTTTTAAGAATATACTTCCTGCGAGTGTTAAAACAGGAATTCAGAATCGTTTTAAGAAAGCTGAAGCTCCTGCAGGAATCGATAAAAAAGACATGCCTGCATTTGATATGATTCGTGCATCTGTAAACCTTACAGTAGCTAGTATTTTAATATCGATTGGTACATCTCTTAAATTACCATTATCAACTACTTACGTAACATTTATGGTTGCAATGGGTTCTTCACTTTCCGATAGAGCTTGGGATAGAGATTCTGCTGTATATCGTATTACAGGTGTATTAACCGTAATTGGTGGTTGGTTCTTCACTGCATTTAGTGCATTTACTGCAGCATTTATTTTTGCAAGCCTAATCAATTGGCTTGGTGGATATGCAATTGTTGGTTTGTTAGCCATGGCAATATTTTTTGTTGTTCGCTCTCATATCTTCCATAAGAAAAAAACGAATGCTACGGATCTCGAAGAGAATACTGATGAAGAAGATGCTTCTATCATTATTAAAGGAGAAATTTTTGAACAGTTAACACATGCGGTTGCTGTTGTAACAACAAAAATTCCTAAAGTATATGGGAAAATTGTTACCGGATTAGCTTACGAAGAACGCACGAATCTAAAAGAGTCTCTTAAAAAAGTGAGAAAGCTCGATAAGGAAGCAAAAGCTCTGAAAGATCAAGTTCCTTTTGTAGTACAAAAATTGGCAGAAGATAGTATTACTACGGGTCCATTTTACGTACAATTACTTGATTACTTAAGAGAAATTGCTCACTCAATTAACTTTATTGCAGAGCCTGCTTTTGATTATGTGGATAACAATCACAAATCTTTGGTTCCAGAGCAAATTGAAGAGTTGAATACAATTCAAGCTAAGTTGGAAGATTTCTTCAAAACGATTAATCGTCTGTTACAAGATAACAATTACGACTTGGATCAAATTGAGAAAGCTTTTGCGAAGCAGAAAGACTTGCTAACTTCTTTACGCAAGTTCAGAAAAGAGCAAATTAGAAGAATTAAAGCTGAAAGAGTAGGAACAAGAAATTCGGTTCTTTATTTAGGAATCATTAATGAAACGAAAAACCTTGTACTTTATTCAGGTAACCTTCTGAAAGCTTCTCGTGATTTTACCACAATGAATGGTGAAGAGACAGATGAAGATTTGTAGGCAAGAGCTTGCATTTATATAACAACTTAAAAAGGGTATCCAAATTGGATACCCTTTTTACTTTTCAACTAATTTCTTATTTTATTTTTCGTTTAAGAATTCCTTCTACTTCAAATGATTTTTCGAATTCCTTTGAATTTTGTTCAATGTAGCTTTCAAAACTTTTTGGATTAGTAAACTTTTTGGTGAACTTCTCTTTTGATAAAAAATAGAGTTTGTATCTATTTCCTGATATTGATTTGAAACGATAGATCAAAAATTTATTATCATCGTCTGATCCGATAAATTGAAGGTTTAAATAAGTGTCTTTTTTAATCTTTGATGAAAACATGCGCATGTTAACGATGGATTCAATGTGTTCAGATGAGTCAACAAATTCTTTTAATTGAACTAGGTATTCCGTCTTATTAAAAGGAATTACTTCTAAAAATCCTGAAGTATCATCTTCTTTATTGTCTGATGAAAGATACCATTGTCCCAATAGATCTGAATCAATAATTGAATTGTCTGAATTTGTAATTGGCACTTCCGACTCGTAATGATTACAAGAAGTCAAAACGAATATTGCCAGTACTATTAATAGCGTTTGTCTTTTCATAATGCAATTGTTTTATTGTAGCAGTTCGAACAGTTTTTCCATTCCAACACTTGCAGTCTCCCTAATATAAGTAATATTTTGCTTCGATTGTACATTTGGCTGATTAGGATCTATCACATAAATAGGCGTATCATCAGGAATGTAATCCGTTAATCCTGCAGCAGGATAAACATTCAAAGAAGTTCCGATGATAAGAAATACATCAGCTTTGGCTACAATTTCAGCGGCATCGCTAATGGCAGGAACACCTTCTCCAAACCATACAATATGCGGTCGCAGTGGAGAACCCTTTTCACAAGTATCCTTTAAAGTTAGCTCCCACTTGTCCAATTCGTAAATCAAATTGGAATCTACTGTGCTGCGAGCTTTCTTTAATTCTCCGTGCAGGTGCAGTATTTTAGTACTCCCAGCTCTTTCGTGCAGATCATCCACATTTTGAGTTACTATTTCAACATCGTAGTGTTTTTCAAGTTCGGCGACTAATTTATGCCCTTTATTTGGCTCACATTCGAACAATTGTTTTCTGCGTTCATTGTAAAATTGATGTACCAAATTTGGATTGTTTGCCCATGCCGTAGGACTAGCAACTTCCATCACATCATATTCATTCCAAAGTCCGCCCATATCGCGAAAAGTGCGAATGCCACTTTCAGCACTCATACCTGCTCCACTTAATACAACCAATTTTTTCATATTTCTTTCTAAATCGATTTTAATTCGCAATTCGTCTAAAATCACTCAATAAAAAATGATCTGTCTGTTTCTTTTTTACCATATGGTAATCGAAATAGTAAAACTTCCCATCGCCAGCACCAATTAAAACTTTAAAACACCTCGCTTTGTGTTTAGTCTGTTCTGGACCAACTTTATGAAGAAAAACTACATCCTTATTTTTACTCGCAATTGCCTCTTCAATTTCATCTTCGCTTACAAATTTTACTTTTCCAGGATATACTTTCCTGATTTTAGCAATGGAATTGGCATTCTTCTGTAATTCTTCTTGCAGTAAGTATAAGGTCTTGCCTTTTATTTTAACATTGTTCTTGTTGTAATATTTCAGTACATTTTTCGAGATAATTTCAGGATGCTGCACTACCAAACCAACATGATTTTGCACAAAATGAATTAAAGAACCCATTTTATACAAATAGCGGTCTTCATCAATATTAAGGTAAGAAAGAGGAATCGAGCACAAATCGGTCATGCTTGCCAAGTCTTTAGCAGGTCCACCCAAAAGCAAACTTAAAAAATGATACCTCGCATTGGTTTTGTCTTTATTAAAAGTAACAGTACTTGTAATTAGGAAAGAATAATTTGGATCTGATTTCTTCTTTTTAAACTCATCATAGGAAATAAAAGCACAGTCAGTTAAATGCCAGTTTTTCTTTATGAGCTCTTTTATTTTAAAATTGTATCCCGAAAGGGGACTACCTTCTATTACAACTAAAGTTTTTGTATTGTAAAATTGCTTGTAGTCGGCAGAACTTGGCAATTGTTCTTGTGCGTACGATTGCAAACACAAGAATGAAAGAAATATGCTTAATATTGTTTTATACATCTTTTTATCTTTTACACACAATAAGCTGATTGCGTGAGTAATTAATAATTTAAGATTGAAATTAGTCATTTAATTATGTCATTCAAAATTGGAGAGGGTTCTAATTGATGTTAAAATTCTCTTAGAAAGTCGTGATTCTGTGCCGATTGCAAATTTAAAAATCAGCAATTTTTTAAAATCTGAAAATCTATTAATTTATATCAAACTTGTTTCCTATTTTTGTTCGTATGATTGATCAGTCAACAGTTGCAAAAATTTTCGATTCTTCAGAAATTACAGAAGTCGTATCCGATTTTGTTACCCTGCGAAAAAGAGGCGTTAACTTTTTGGGTTTGTGTCCTTTCCATAACGAAAAGACACCTTCTTTTACGGTTTCTCCTGCCAAAGGAATTTACAAATGCTTTGGTTGTGGAAAAGGAGGAAATTCAGTCAACTTTATAATGGAACATGAGCACCTCGATTATGTTGGTGCCTTAAAATACCTTGCAAAAAAATATCATATCGAAGTCGTAGAAAAAGAATTGTCGCCCGAGCAGGAAAGACAAAAAAACGACCGAGAAAGTATGATGATTGTAAATTCTTTTGCACAGAAATCATTTACCGAAAATTTACATACCAATTCGCAAGGCATTGCTGTTGGAATGGGATACATGCGCGAGCGTGGATTTAGAGATGATATCATTAAAAAATTCCAGGTAGGTTATTGCCTGGAAGCTTGGGATGCATTTTCGAACAGCGCATTAGATAGCGGATATAAAAAGGAATATTTGGTAAAAACCGGATTAAGTATCGCTAAAGAGAATCGCTTATTGGATCGCTTTCGCGGAAGAGTTATTTTTCCTATTCATGGAATTGCCGGTAGGGTTACAGCATTTGGAGGTCGTATTCTGAAAAACGATGCCAAAGCAGCTAAGTATTTAAACTCACCCGAATCGGAGGTTTATCACAAAAGCCGAATTTTATACGGAATCTTTCAAGCAAAAAAAGCAGTTGTTCAGAATGACAAATGTTTCTTGGTAGAAGGATATACCGATGTGCTATCATTTCATCAGGCCGGTATCGAGAATGTTGTTGCTTCTTCGGGAACGGCATTAACAGCCGATCAAATTCGTCTGATTAAAAGATTCACCAATAATGTTACCATTATATACGATGGCGATGCAGCGGGTATTAAAGCATCTATCCGAGGAATCGATTTGGTTTTGGAACAAGAAGTAAATGTAAAAGTACTCTTATTACCAGAGGGAGAAGATCCTGATTCGTTTTCCAGAACTATGGGTGCAAGTGATTTAATGGCCTATATCGAAAAGCATGAAACCGATTTTATTGTTTTTAAAACCAACCTGCTTTTAAAAGATGCGAAAGATGATCCGGTTAAACGAGCAAATCTGATTATAGATATCGTACGTTCTATTGCTATTATTCCAGATGGAATTGTACGAGCGGTTTATGTGCGCGAATGCAGCAGTATTCTTAATGTAGATGAAACGGTATTGTACAACGAAATCAATAAAATAATCCATAAAGTAAAAGAAGATACTTGGAAAAAAGATCAGAGATCTAATCTTCCAGAAGATCAATCGCCACAACAATTTGCAGAAAGCTCAGCTTTTCTTCGTTCGGCAAATGAATGTGATCTCGAAGAGAGAGCTTTGGTGCGAACATTACTAAATTTTGGTGGTGAAATTTTGTTTAGCGATAAGGACGAAGCAGGCAAGGAAGAACAAATGTTGGTTGGAGAATACATTATATCGGAAATAATGAGCGACGAATTAGAGTCTGTTAATCCTTTATACAAGTTGGTCTTTGATCAATACAACGAAAACCTCAAGAACGCTTCTTTTAATTCCAAGACATTTTTTCGAGATCATAGCAATGAGAAAGTAAGTCAATTGGCTGCCGATATTTTAAGTGAGCCACATCAATTAAGTGGTTTATGGACAAGAAACGAAAGTGTCATCGAATCAGAAGAGATGAAATTAAAAGAAATTGTGCCTAAACTGGTGAACGAATACAAAGGAAAGAAGGTTCGTTTGTTAATGAAAGAAGTTATGCAGGAAATGCAAAAAGCACAAGAAACAAAAGATTCTGACCGAATGATGGAGCTAATGAAGCAAAAAATGGTCTTGGATCAAATTAAAAATGCCATTGATAAAGAATTGGGCGGAAGAACCATATCATAGAATATTTTAAATCGACATAAATGAAAACAGTATTTATAGAGGGTAAAGAGCAAATTGAAGAAATAATTCGTTCCTGTGATATCTGTAACATAGGAGTTATCGATGCAGATAATAAACCTTACGTTGTACCAATGAATTTTGGCTATCACGATGGATATATTTATCTGCACGGAGCCGATTTTGGGAAATTGATCGATTGCATGAAAGCAAATCCTGAAGTTTGTATTACTTTTTGTACACCACCCGAATTGGCTTTTCAGGATGCTCATATTGCATGTAGCTATCGCATGAAGGGAAAAAGTGTTGTCGCTAGAGGAAAAATAGAGTTCATTACCGATTACGATCAAAAGGTTGATGCTTTAAATATTACAATGGCGCAGTATACCGATAAGAAATTTACATACAATTCTCCAGCGGTTAAAAACGTGGAAATTTATCGATTAAAGCCAGAAGAGCTTACCGCAAAAGAATTCGGAGCCCCACACGGGAATAATTTTCCTTGGCAAACAAAACGAGACAATAAAGAATCTAAGAAAGATTTATAGATATCCTAAGCCTTCTCAATCGAGAGGGCTTTTTTTATTACTCCTTATATAAAGCGGTTTGGGCGTTTCCCTCATTCTTCGGGTCAGGCTTTCCGTTATTACTCCTCGCTTCTATATATAGTATATACTAGTTAATACCTAAAAGTAGCAATCTTTATTCTTTTCTTACCAATTCTGAATACCGCTGTGGGGTATCCACTACTCCCGATAGTTATCGGGACCTTAACGCGCCTATTTTTCTATTTTATTCCATTAGTTGATCACCCTACTTCTTTAAATAGCCTTATATATACTAGGAGTTGTTTTTTATTTTAAGTTTGAAAATTCATGGGTTTCTAGCCTTCAATTGGCAGTCTTTGCGATGAATTTTGTCTGTGTATTGATTTTTTTGTTTTTATTATATTTTTTTTTGATCAGGTTACTAGGTGTTTAAGTGTACCTTGATAAAAAAGGCAAAAAAAGCATTTGGAGATGCGGAATTTTATCCG
>JAEINT010000031.1 GCA_016342745.1 Labilibaculum sp. | reverse complement strand
TACCTTGGTAATTCCGATTCATTAGTGCAAATCGACAGATTTTCAGCCCTAGTTGGAACTAGCTTAACAAAAGTTTTTGATTATAAAAACGATGCTGAAATGGTTGATAGTGCGAGAAATATTGAAAACCCATTAATTAGTGACTACGAACTCTATGTTGCAACAGATAATGCGTACTCAGAACTTCCTCCGGACTTTTTAGTTAATGTAAACATATACGGTTGGAACACAGGTGCATATGGATTAGCAAAATTTACTATTGTAAATCATGAAGCTGGTGGCTTAAGACCTGTAATTGGTTTTGAAGGTATTGCTGAAGTTGATGGTGTTTACGGGTTTGAATCAACAGAGTATATTAGCGAGATAAATACTATGGATATATTTGTTGGTGATGCTTCAACACATACTGGGTTCCAAATATTATCACATCCATTAAAAACACTTCATTCTATTGACTGGGTGGATGGTTATTCAGATGATGAAATTTTATTTTGGAATAACTTAAATTACGGTTCAATTGATGCTCTATTCGAATCGGGTTCTGATGGTTCTGTTAATTTTATGAGTTTAAGCCCCATTTCAATGAACTTAAATGATACTGTTTATGTTTGGGTTGCAATTGCTGTCGGTGCAGATAGAGATGCAATGAAACAAAATATGCAAGCAGCAGCTTCAAAATATCAAACAATTACTAGTTTAAAGAATGAAAACTCAAAAATCCCTACTGTTTATACTCTAAATCAGAATTATCCTAATCCTTTTAATCCATCTACTAAAATTTCGTTTAGTCTTGTTGAAACAGAATATGTGTCGCTATCAGTTTATAATACCCTTGGTCAAAAAGTTGCTGATCTTGTTAATACTGAGCTAAAGGCTGGCAATTATACTTATAATTTCAATGGAACCGATCTTTCAAGTGGAATATATTTTTATAAAATAGCAACAAACCATTTTTCAAGTGTTAAAAAAATGATGCTGTTAAAATAATGGCTAGATATCCTAAAATTAAAAACATGATTCAAGAAAATTATGATTCATACTCTAAAAATCATAAAATTTTGGCGGATTATTTTATTGATAATTTCGATACAATACCGTTTTTGAGTGTTCAACAAATTGCGGAAGCTACATTATTAAGTGTAGCTTCTGTTGTTAGATTTGCACAGAAAATAGGATTTAACGGTTATTTAGAAATGAGAGAGGAAATATCTCAAAACCTTCAAGAGTTTATAAACAAAAAAGATTTTTTTACTATAATTGACAGCAAAAATAATCTTAAAGAAGATCATATCACGCTTGTTGCCAATCAGGAAATAAAAAATATTTCGGAAACCGTAAATCTGATTGATAGAAAAAATTTTGATAAATCCATCAAAATCATACTACAATCAAAGAGAGTATACACTATTGGATTAGGTATTTCATACATGCTTGCTGAGATTTTGGCTTACCAGCTTTCTCAAGTAGCCAATAGTGCATCAAATATTACTCATAGTCATTCATCTTTTTTAGAACAGTTGCTTTATGTAAATAGTGATGATATCCTTATTGCACTTTCATTTCCGCCTTATTCAGTTGAAACAATTGACGTTGCAAGAAGCGCTCAGAAAAAAAAGATTAAGGTTATTGCTATTACAAACAAAACATCAGCACCAATTTCCAGATTTTCCGATGTTCAGTTAATTGTTCAAAGTGAAAATTTGGTTTTTAATAATTCATTTGCTGCAATATCTGTTCTCATAAATACAATTGCTACCGAATGTGCTTTGCAGAATAGGACAAATACTAATAAGATTGTTGATGAATTAAATAAGTTGATAGATAAAACAAAATATAGTAATTAGATAAAGTATTAAACCAGGAGTAAATTTTGAAGAGGTTAATAATTTTATTTTTTATATGGCTTCCTGTTGTTTGTAATGCAGGAACGACTGGTAAAATTGTTGGAAAAATAATTGATAAAGAAACTGGCGAAGCTCTAATTGGTTCTAATATACTGATTGAGGGAACCAATTTTGGTGCTGCTGCAGATATTGATGGGAATTATTTAATTCTGAATGTTCCTCCAGGAATGTATACACTTAAAGTGAGCATGGTAAGTTATCAAACTGTATTTATCAACAATGTAAATATTGTTGCTGATAGAACCACAATGATATCTGCTGAAATGGAAAAAAGTACTTTTGAACTTGATCAGGTAGTTATATCAGCTGAGACCCCACTAATTCAACTAGGATTAACAAGTTCTGCTTCGGTTATGACTCGAGATGAAATTGAACAACTTCCAGTTTCTACATTTACAGAACTGCTTTCTATGCAAGCCGGTGTTGTAGGAAGTGGAAATAATCTTCATATAAGAGGAGGTCGTTCAAATGAAGTTGCCTATCTTGTTGACGGAATGTATGTGCAGGATCCCCTCTTAGGAGGACTTGCGACTCAGATAAATAACGATGCAATTCAAGAAATGAGTCTTCTTAGCGGAACTTTTAATGCCGAGTATGGAAATGCATTAAGTGGTGTTGTAAATATTATAACTCGTGACGGTGATGATAAAATAAGTGGAAAGGTTGAAGTAAGAACCAGTGAATTTGGAGTAAAAAGGTATGCAGATTTAGATGAATTAAGATATAACGGTAATATTAGTGGACCTTTGTTTCTACCTAATCTTACCTTTTTTGTTTCAGGTGAAAAATCTGAGAATGGAAGCTATTTACCATTTGGGCATCGTAATGAAGGATCTTTTTTTTCAAAGTTAACTTTTAGAGGCATTTCTGGTGCAAAAATTTCAGTTGCCTACCGAGGTAGTGATGGGGATAGACAATCATATAACCACTCTTGGAAATATATTCCGGATCAATATCTTCAAGTAAAAACAAACAGTAATCAAGTAAGTGCAACATTTACACATACTCTTAGCCAAAACTTTTTCTACGATGTTAGGTTATCTTATTTCGAGCAGAGCTATTATTCAGGACTAAACAAAGATACATCTCAGTATTTATCTACTTCTGAATGGGAATATTTGGAATCGGCCGGAACGGGATTTGAGTTTTATCAAAAAGCTGATCCATCTGAACTTACAGATAGTAAAACTAGTACTTTTGATTCCAAAGTTGATTTTTTCTGGCAAATAAATAGAACGAATGAAATAAAATTTGGTCTTCAGTATAAAAAACATGATTTAAAATTATTTTCAATTTATGATCCTAAAAGAACATTTCCATATTTAAATAATTACAATGAAAAACCTTTTGAAGCATCAGCATATTTTCAAGATAAAATTGAGCTTCCTTACATTGTACTTAATTTAGGATTTAGACTTGATTATATGAATGCAAATGCTCAATTCAGGTCAAATCCACTACTGCCGGGAGCGATTATTAAATCTGATCCAAGGATGCAAATTAGTCCACGCATTGGAATTGCTCATCCTATTTCTGATAGAACGCAATTGCATTTTTCTTATGGTCATTTTTTCCAGAATCCTGAATATCAATTTTTATATGAAAATAAGCAGTACGATTTTGATGTTCGCGAACCTTTATTCGGGCAACCAAGCCTTGATGCACAAAGAACGGTTGCTTACGAAGTTGGCGTAACACATCAATTTACAGAGCGAATTGCAATGAGCTTAACAGCATATTATAAAGATGTAACTGGTCTTATTGGAACAAGATATTATTCACCATATGTTGATGGTAGATTTACAGGGTATACACAATACGTGAATGAAGATTATGGTAATATTAAGGGATTTGAAATAAACGTTGATGCAAGATCTACTCGTTATTTCTCTGGTGGATTGACTTATACGTTTTCAATAGCAAAAGGAAGTGCATCTTCAGAAACTGAGCAGTACCCAGGAACTGAAGAATCTACACTTTTGTATTATCTAGATTTTGATAAAAGACATGTTATAAATTTGAGTACTACATTTAAAATACCAAAAGATGAAGGCCCTGAAATATTTGATTCAAAAATATTTGATAATATGGATTTTAGTTTAATTGCAAGAACTGGGTCAGGATATCCTTACACTCCAAGCGGAAGAGATGTTGGTTTTGTAGTTAAAAATTCCTTACGATTACCTTGGAATTATTCAATTGATTTGTCAATTGGTAAAGAACTTTCTTTAACAGACTTTTTTGATTTACGAATATTTGCTGAAATTCTAAATTTAACAGATTACAGAAATATCTTATATGTATACCCCGATACAGGCGATCCCGAAGCAACTAATGTAGGAATACACTCTGAAGAATATATTAAAGATCCATCAAACTTTGGTACTCCAAGATTAGTTCGTCTTGGTGTTGGAATAAAATTTTAGAATTTAAAATGAAAATTTAATGGTAATAAAATGAAAAAAATCATACTGCTACTAATATTATTTATTATGATTCAACCTTTATCTGCTCAAAATAAATATTTGGATAAAGATAAAGAATTGTTGCTCAAACCAGAAGGAATAAGAGACCGCGCAGCCGGTACACATAATGCAAGCAATATTGGTTTGTTTTTTGAGAATAGAGGAAAGTTATATCCTCGTCGTTTAACCCAAGGACCTTCTGGCGAGTTTCCAATAAACAGTGGAATGCATTACATTTACAGAATAAACCCTATGGTGGGTATTGCCGGAAATGTGGTTCAAGGCAGATATACAGAGAATGAAGAATTTGAAGCTGTTGAAGGATATAACAACCCCGACCTTGCATTAGTCGCATTTTCTGATGATCCAGCAACATGGCCAGAAACTGGCTGGCCCATTAAGGATGCATCTGGTAATCCAATATTTAAATCACAACAAGATAGCTACTGTGTTTATGATGATCTAAATAATTCCAGAAAACAATTGAAAATTGAAGTTGCCCAAACTGGCTATGCTTATGGTATCAACTTGGCAAAAAATATTTTGTTCTTTAAGTACGATATTATTAACAAAAGTTCTGATGATTATGAAGGAGTATATTTTAATATCTATTCAGATTTTGATATTGGTAACGTAAGTGGCGGCGATCCAGAGTGGAGCGATGATAAAGTAAATTATGTGAAGGAAGATAATTTCTTATACTTTTATGATGATGGATTATCTTCAGAGTGGCCCGGCGGTAAAACTGGAATGATGGGAATTGCATTTTTAAAAACTCCAGAAGTAAATGGTGTTGAACTAGGTGTCACAGATTGGCATTATAATCTTTATGATGATGATCAAGATCAGGATACAATCCAGTATGGAATAATGTCAAGCACTCAATCATTATATTCTTCAAACCTTGGAAATAAATATTTTCATGTGGGAAATAATTCAAATATTCACTACGATGATCCTTCAACACTTCCGGAAACTGGAATTGATCTTGTAGCAAACATGAGTAGCGGGCCATATAATTTAGCTGCTGGTGATACCATATCATTTTATACTGCCATTATTGCGGGACAAAATTATAATGAAATGATGGAGTATGTAAACAATGCATATAAAATTATGGATTATAATTTTGAAATAAGCAAACCGCCTATAAGTCCTGCACTAAGCAACGTAGCTGGTGATGGAAAAGTAACATTATACTGGGACGATAAGGCAGAACAATCGCTTGATAAATTTAGTGGCGAGTATGACTTTGCAGGGTATCGATTATTTAGAAGTATTGATGAAGGAGTTTCTTGGGAAAAAATGGCTGAATATCTTATGAATAGTAAATCTGGTCTTCAGTATAGCTACACTGATACAAAGGTGAATAATGGTTTTGAATATTGGTATTCAATTACAGCTTTTGATCGCGGGGATTCTGTAACTGCTAGTCTCGAAAGTTCAAAAGGTACAAATACACGAGCTCCAAATTTAATTGCAGCAATGCCTTTATCTTCACCTGCTGGCTACAAACCTGTTTACTCGGATAATGTTTTGCATACTGGCGTTGGTAAATCTAATTACAATCTTATAGTTGAACCTGTAAATGAAGATTCCTTAAGTGGTAATGAATATAAAATAGGATTTAATTATGTGGCAAAAAAAGAAAAGGGAAAACTGAAAACCCAAATAGAAATTGTAATAAAAGATTCTGCAAAAACAGAAATGACTGGGTATGGAATTCATTTTCTTTCAAATAAAACTTATGAACTAATTAATCTTGATACTGATGAAGAAGTCCCACCTAGTCCTAGAGGTTATCTTTCTGGTAGGGAATATAAACTTAATACAGGACTTTCTGTTAAGTTAACCGATCCTGATAAAACAGATACTGAACATTTACCTAAAGCAGATGATTATATAAGTGTTCATTTTGGAGTAAATGCAATTAAAAATAATGCTGATACAGTTATAAATACAAGACGATTTCTTATTGATCAGAGTCAGGCAACAGACGATGGCGTTCTTTTTTCGATGAACAAACCAGATGCCGTTCAGGATATTTCAAGAATAGGTGGTACGGATAATATCGAAATTACCTTTGACGTTATTGATGAAACTTCACTAGCTGAAAAGACTTACATTATTTCAACTATCGGAAATGGAATTGATTTATTAAACCAGTCTTTCATTTCTTTAATAATTAAAGACTCGTTCAATGATAGTTTAATCATCAAATTTGACACATTGTATAATTATGATAAATTTTCTTTTAATGGTCTGGAGGGGCAAGTTGAATTTGATATTGCAAATCCTCCTGGAGCTGGAAATGTTTTTTCAGTAACTTCAATTATTCTTAAACTTCCTAATGTCCAAGATTCTTACACATTTTCAGTTAGCGGTTCTTCAATAGATAAAAAGAAAGAAACCACAGAAATGGCAAAGATTAAAGTCGTACCTAATCCGTACATAGTTTCTTCACTTTTTGAACCAGAATTTGGAGAATTAAGAAAAGAGCCATTAAGGCAGATTCAGTTTATAAACTTACCTTCTCAATGTACTATTTGGATATTTACAATTGATGCCGATTTGGTTAAAACACTGTACCACGATTCAAATAGTGGGGATGAACATTGGGATCTTAGAGCTGAGGGAGGAAGAGAAATTGCTCCAGGCATTTATATTTACGTTGTTAAAACGGAGAAATCCGAATTCATGAGCCGATTTGCAGTCATTAAATAACAAAAGTTTGGAATAAAAATGAAAAAGAATTATTTAATAATATTTGTCTTTTTGTTGACCGTTAAGGTAATTGCACAAAATCCAAATTTAGGAACCTCAGGAGCTCAATTTCTTGAAATTCCAGTAAGTGCTAGAGCTGCTGGTTTAGGTGGTGCTTATGTAGGTCTTGCTAACGATGTCTCATCAGTTTTTTGGAATCCTGCTGGTGCTGCAAATATTAAATCCGCCTCAGCCAATTTTTCATATATGAGATGGTTTGAGATGTTCGATTTTAATTCGGTTGCAGTTGGCTTTAATGTTAAAGACATTGGAACATTTTCTGTAAGTGCAATAATTTTCACTATGGATAAAACTGAAATTACAACTGAACTTGAACCCAACGGTACTGGAAGATTTTATGATGCTATGGATTTGGCGCTTGGGATAACGTATTCAAGATTTTTGACTGATAGATTCGCATTTGGGATAACAGCAAAATATATCTCACAAATGATTTGGAACGAAACAGCAAGCGGATTAGCGTTTGATGTTGGAACCCAATATAGACTTGATTGGCAAAATTTAACTATTTCAATGAGTATGAGAAATTTCGGAGCAGATCTGCAATATGATGGTGAAGATTTAAATATTATTTATGATAAATCAAGCAACCTACCCAAAAATAGATTAACTCCCGCTAGACTTGTAACTGATGAGTATCCATTGCCACTTGTTTTCCAAGTAGGAATAAATATTGATGTTGTGACCACAGATATATTTTCAATGCGTGCTGAGATAGATGCTGTTCATCCAAATGATAATAGAGAAAGAATAAACGTTGGATCTGAACTATCTTTTTTCGATAGAATATTTATTCGTGGTGGTTATAGATTTAATTATGATGATGAGGATTTAGTTTTTGGAGCTGGTGTATCTGTACCTTTTAAAGACACAATTGTAAAATTTGATTATTCATATGGCTTAAATAATGTTTTACCAGATGTACATAGAATTTCGTTAGGTGTTGATTTTTAGAGATGAAACGGTATCTATTTGTTTTATACTTAACCATAAATGTCTCTTTAACTTTTGCACAAGGATTTATTTGTGCTATTGGTGGAGGTTCTGAAGATTATGGCTCATGGAGTGATGAACCATATTCTTGGATTGTTCAAAAAGCGGATAGCGGAAAAATTTATGTGCTCTCATATTCCGATCAAACAAATTGGATTCCAGATTATTTAAAATCTTTGGGTGCCAAATCAGTAGAAAATATTAAAATACCTTCAAGAGCAGTTGCAGATCAACAAGATATTTATGATAATTTAATCACAGCTAAGGCTGTGTTTATTAAGGGCGGTGATCAGTGGCAATATGTAAACTACTGGAAGGGAACCAAAACTGAAGAAGCCATAAAATATATTTACCAGAATGGCGGAGTAATTGCTGGCACAAGTGCAGGTGCAATGGTTTTAGGGGACGTTGTATTTACTGCCAAAAATGGTTCTGCCTATTCGCGAGAGTCATTGATTAATCCATTTAATTCAAAAGTAAAACTTGATGATAATTTTATTAATCTCGTGCCAAATGTAATATTTGACACTCATTTTATTCAAAGAGGAAGATTTGGACGATTAATAGCATTCATGTTTAACTCATATTCCAATATTGGCAAAAATATTTTAGGAATAGGAATAGATGATGAGACCGCTCTTTGTATTGATAACAACATGATTGGTCGAGTATTCGGAAGTGGATCAGTCTCAATATTTCAGAAGGATAGTAACACAAAATATAGTGGAATAAATTCTGAATACATTATTGAAAATCTGAGATGTGATCAGCTACTAGGTAATTGGAGTTATGATTTAATCAATAAGAAAATTAGCGAATTTCCTGAGTCTGTAACCCACTTAAATACTGACAAATTATTAGAATTTCCTAAAACAGATATTTGGCTTAGCGGAAATAATAGCATTTCAAATAATATAAATAATGGTCTTGCAAATTATCTATATTCTACAAATTCTGAATCAATAGGTCTAATTATAAATGAAAATTATGAACAAAACATTATAGAATTAACAGATTATTTTGATGCAAATAATATCCACTATAATAAAATACCAATTTCAGAATCTACCATAAATGAACCAGAAATTTCAACCAAAATTCAATACTCAACATGTTTTATAGTTATTGGTGACGACCTAAAATCTTTATCTCTGCTAGCAGATGCTTCATTCCCTGCAAGTGAAGAATTTTCAAATAAAATAAATATTGGAACCCCAATTTATGGGCTTGGTAGTACTGGCAAAATATTTGGTGATAGTTATATAAATAATGCCGATAGGGATAAATATGCATCCTACTATGGAGCAATGACAAATAATTTAGGACTAAATATTTTTGGCGATCTTATTTTTCAACCAATGATTTTTGAAAATAGTGATTTCTATGAGAATAGAACTTCGGCACTTCTTCTTGGGTTGATGAGAAATAGAAAAAAAATAGGAATTTATTGTGATGGAAGTAATTTTATTTCAATAAACAAATTAGCAAAAACTGTTTCTTCAGAAGGAGAACTACCAATTATAATTGTAGATGCAAGAAATACTTCTATAATTGATTCATCTCACTATGCAACCAGAAGTAATTTTACAAGACAAACAGTGGGGATGGATAATCTGAGATATACAATCTCAAAAAAAGTAAAAAAATATTCACTTGAAGAAGGTAAATTAATTGATATAACTTCAATTAAACCTAATAACAAATCGGAAATAGGATTTGTTTTGAGTCAGAATTATCCAAATCCTTTTAACCCGAATACACAAATACAATTCAATTTACCAATTGCAGCTAAGGTAAACTTATCGGTTTATAATATAATTGGTCAAAAAGTTACCGAGCTTACAAATAATTATTTTGAGGCGGGTTTGCATTCAATACAATTTACTGCCAATAATTTATCATCTGGATTATATTTTTATAAATTCATATCTGATAATTTTTCACAAGTTAACAAAATGATTCTACTCAAATAAAATACTTCAAAATTAAATATGTGAAAATCATGAAAATAATAATATCAATGTTTCTTCTAATTATAGTCTGGGGATGTTCAACTTCTATTAAAACTCCACTTGAAAAAAACAATTTTTCAAAACTTACATCATACAAAGAGATAATTAGTTTTATACATGAAGTAGACAATAAGAGTGATTTAATTAAAAATGAATTCTTTGCCGTTTCTGCTGAAGGAAGAGAAATTCCAGTTGTAAAAATATCTAAGGATGATTTTACAAGTAATAATAAAATTAGAGTTATGATTTTCGCCCAGCAGCATGGTGATGAACAATCAGGAAAGGAAGGTGCACTTCTTCTAATTAAAGAAATTGCAGATGGTGAGTTAGATTATTTATTTGACCGATTGGATATTCTTATAATTCCTCAAGTAAATCCAGATGGAAGTGAAAAAAACAGAAGAAGAAATGCTAACGGTGCAGATCTAAATAGAAACCATCTTATTCTTAGTGAAACTGAAACAGTTGGTTTGCATAATTTATTTTATAAATATTTGCCAGACGCTACTTTAGATGTCCATGAATATTCTCCATATAGTGAAGATTGGATAGAGTTTGGTTATTTGAAAAATTATGATGAACAAATAGGTACACTTACAAATCCAAATGTTTCGAAGAATATAATTAAAATTCAAAAGGAACAATACCTTGATTATATTCAAAAATATTTAAAGGATAAAGGTGTATCATCCAATGAATACTTGCTTGGTGGACCGCCCGGAAAACACAGAATGCGTTATAGCACGATTGATGTAAATGATGGAAGACAAGGATTCGGAATTTTGAATTCATTTTCATTTATACAAGAAGGTAAAAATGGAAAAGATTCGATTGATAATATTAAACATCGTGCATTTGGACAGTGCGAAGGAATGAAGGGATATTTACAGTTCCTCTATGAAAGAGCTGAAGAAATAAAATCATTAGTTAAAATTGAAAGGGATAAATTACTTAATCCATTGTCTGATGAAAAAATTGTTATTAGAATGGAGCATGTCAAGGGTGATAGCCTTGTTTCTGTTGAGCTTAAATCTATTAAAGCGGGAAAGGATACTGTTTTTACTGTCGATGATTTTAACTCTAAAATTGAAACTTATTTACAAGTTAAAAAACCAAAAGGGTATCTAATTCCTAAAGCTGATAGTAAACTTAAAACATTGCTGGACGAACATCATGTACAATATTTTGATTTTAAATTGAATGAGAATGAAAAAGTTGTCCAGTATGACATTGTGGGTATGAATAAATCCACTGAAGAAGATGACGAACATTATGATCCTATGGTTGAAGAAAAAAATGTGACTAATTTTTCTACTGAAGATTACTATTTTGTGTCTCTAAACCAGCTTGCTTCAAATTTAATCGTTATTGCACTTGAACCACAATCAATGCTTGGTATTGTGCAGTATGATGAATATAATTATTTGCTTAATCATAAAATCTATCCAATACTAAAAGTTGTTGATGTAAAATAGAAGTTGTGTAAAAATATTAATTAGTGCTATTATTTCTTACATATGTGAAAAATCTCTTATAAATAATAGGTTTCTCAAATAAATTGAGTTTGAAATAAACAGAAGCAATTGTAATTAACATATTAGATAATTACTTATTAAAAACTGGCAACAAAATGCTTATTGAAAAAATTGAACTTAGACATGTTAAAATGGAATTGATTTCGCCCTTTGAAACTTCTATGGGAGTTGAATTTAATGAAGAACATATAATAGTTGCTGTTTATAGCGAAGGAATTATAGGATGGGGGGAATGCGTTGCTGAAGGAACTCCTTATTATTCATCTGAAACAGTAAAAACAGCTTGGCATATTTTAAAGGATTTTCTTATTCCAGAGCTCTTAGGAAAAAATATTATTTCAATTGATATAGCGATTGAATTAGGTGCACGAATAAGAGGACACAGAATGGCAAAAGCTGGACTAGAAACTGCGCTTTGGGATGTCTTTGCAAAAAGCCAAAACATTTCACTTTCTAAAATTCTTGGTGGAACTAGAAAAATAATTGAAGTTGGTGTGAGTATTGGTATCCAATCTACACCTAATTTATTGATTGATAAAGTTGCCGATTATCTAGCGGAAGGTTATCGTAGAATAAAAATAAAAATTGCGCCGGGAAGGGATTTAAGCTATTTAAAAGCATTACGAAAAGAATATCCTGATATTAGACTTCAAGTGGATGCAAATTCGGCATATACTTTAAATGATATAGAAATTCTATTAGCAATGGATTTATATAATCTTGAACTGATTGAACAACCTTTAGCCTACGATGATATTTATGAGCATTCTCAACTTGCTAAAAAATTAAAAACGCCTCTGTGCCTTGATGAGAGTATACATTCTTTTGCTGACGCAAAAGCAGCTATTGAACTTGGAAGTTGTAAAATAATAAATATCAAACCAGGCAGAGTCGGAGGATTTACCGAATCAAAAAAAATTCATGATTATTGCAAAAACAATCATGTTCCAGTTTGGCATGGGGGAATGCTTGAATCGGGAATTGGTCGGGCAGGAAATGTAGCCTTAGCATCACTGCCCAATTTCACTTTACCAGGCGATATTTCAGCTAGCAAAAAATATTATAAGTATGATATTATTGAGACATCTTTTGAAATAAATAATGATAGTACAATGTATGTCCCAACTAAGCCAGGTATTGGAGTTGAAATTTTACACGATCAACTTAAAAAAATTACTATTTGTAAAGAAGAATTCTCAAAATAATCATATTCATTGATGGAAGAATATTGCTTTCCTAGTTGTAAAATTATATTTCATTAAAAAAAATAGCTGTGCCTGTTCAAAACCTTATCCGTGTTGAATTTCAATGAGAATCTCTACTTAGTTTTAATATAGTTGTTGCTAATTCAGGAATGTTCACTCAAATTTAGATTTGATTGGAAAGAAATTGCTCATTTATTGCAATTATTCTTAATAGAAGATATAGAAATGCACTAGCCTTAAAAGACTTCTCTTTTGAAGTGGATTATTCTCTACTAAAACTTAAACAGCTTCTCTGAAATAAATATTATGCAGACCATTTAGAACTGGAATGTTGGCTATTTCGCCATATGGTTCAATTGGTCTATTTTCTGGAGTATCTTTATCCAGCCCTAAATGTGTTCGGAATTTATTGTAGTAATAGAAGTATTCTTTAAGTATTTCTCTAAGATGAGTTTCGTTGAAAACGATAAAATGATCTAGGCATTCTCTTCTAATTGTCCCAATTACTCTCTCAACATATCCGTTTTGCCAAGGCGATCTATATGCTGTTACAATTTCTTTAATTCCAACATCATTTATTTTCTCTCCAAAATACTTGCCGAATTTACAGTCTCTATCTCTGATGACATACTTATAAGAGTTCTCATTATAAAGAGCATTTCTCATCTGTTGTACAGACCAAATAGAAGTTGGATGCTCTGTAACATTGAAATGAATAATTCTTCTTCTGTGATTTTCAATCATTACTAATACGTGTAATAACTTGAAGTTAATTGTTGGAACGGTGAAGAAGTCCATTGAGATAATTTCATTGGAATGATTTCTTAAAAAGGTTATCCAGTTTTGTGATGGTTTGTTTCTTCTTAAGTTCTGCAAATACCTAAAAACGGTAGATTGAGAAATGTTAAATCCAAGCTTTAATATTTCTCCATGTATTCTAGGAATGCCCCAAGATTTATTCTCTTCAGCTAATTGAATAATTAGCTTTTTAGTTTCAAAACTTATTCTTTCTCTTCCACTACTACGTTTGCTTTTCCTAAGTAACTTGAATCCTTGCCTATGCCATTTAAAAACAGTCTCTGGTTTAACAATTACTAGATTATCCTTCCAATTATTTATTAGTCCCTTTGCAATGCCAAAGAAAACTCTATCACTTCGTTTCATTACAGATCTTTTATTAGACCTACTATATATTTCCAATTGTTTTCTTAAATACAGATTTTCTATTTGTAGCTGAGTTCTTGATTTGAATAGACTGATGATAAAGGCAAGTAATGATTTAATCATATCTGAGCTATAGTTGTTTCGGGTGATGTAAAAATATGAAATGTTATCATAGAAAAAGTGAAATTTAGTGGTTTTTATGTGCAGATGAGGAAAAGAACAGGGACAACTATTATCAATCATTACAAATAGCGCACATAATAAATCAGTTGGTAGTATTGGGGCAAAAACTGAAGAGTTACATTAAAAAGAAAATTACAATAAAACATCTTTGGAATGAACTTCTCGCTTTTCTAAAATATGGTTCTCTTGATGAGGATTACTTAAAAATATTACTTGAAACAAGAGTCCAAATCAGATTAGAATAAATTATGAATAAGTGAGGGCATGGTAAAACGAAATTAAAGGAATATAAAATATTATGAACTAAATAAAAACGAAACACAAAAGTTAAACTTTGTCAAGATTAACAAGGGTACAACTGCATATTGACATTTTTTCATGTCTGCTTACAAATATATTTATTTTAACCCTGCATCACTGTTTAATATACTTGACATTCAAAAAAAAATCATTTATAATTGCGATAAGGTAAAACCAATATTTTTATAAAATAAATGTAGTAAACAATACAATGTTGTTTTAAGGTAGTAATATAAAAATTCAAACTCTTTTTAAGGTAGAGAATTATGGCTGAAAAACAGAATAGTCCAATAACGTTAATCAACAATCTATACGCCTCCTTAAGTAAATCTGAAAAGAAGGTAGCTGAATATATTCAAGAACATATGGATGAGGCAGTACTATTGTCCTTGCAAGGTATTGCAAAAAAATGTAAAACAAGTGATCCTACCGTTCTTCGATTTTGTCGTGCATTAGGATATCATGGTTTTTCAGATTTCAAAATATCGTTAGTGCCAGAATTATTACGTAATGGAAAAAGGTTCTATACAGACTTAAATGGTAATGATGAACTTAAAAATGTAAAAGATGTATTTAAAAAGAATTTAAGTGTTCAGACAGATTCAACTCTTGATAATACTGATATAAAAGAGTTAAGAAAAATTTCGCGTATAATCTTTTCAGCAAACAGAGTAGTTGTTGTTGCACTTGGTGGTTCTGCAGGCGTTGCACAAATTTTTTGTGATTCACTCGGTAGTCTTGGAATTTTTAGTACATATTTTAATGATCGGTCAGTAATTCAACATATTTCCATAATTTTAAAACCTAAAGATATTCTTATTGGGATATCTCACTCTGGAGAAACAGAAGAGGTTGTTGCAGCTATAAGAAAGGCGAGAGATAATGGATCAACAACAGTTGGAATAACAAATTCTTTACATTCCAGTTTAGCCGATTCAACTCAAATTTCACTTATAACTGGAGTGCCTGCTAATTTGATGGGAAGTTATTCCTGTCAAGCTCGAATTTCACAGTTAGTTATTCTGGAACTGATATTAAGTGAAATTGCACAATTAGAGTATCTGCAAAATAAGTACTATTTAAAATAAAAATAAATTATTAATTTTAGATATCACTTTAATTATGAAAAG
>JAEINT010000020.1 GCA_016342745.1 Labilibaculum sp. | reverse complement strand
ATTGTAACAGTTAAAGACGGTGCAAATCAAACTGATGTTCAAGCTCTAGCAATTACAGTAACAGCAGTAAATGATAACGCTCCAGTAATCACCAATTACTCAAGCAATCCTACTGCAGCGATTAATTATGCAGAAAACGGAACCGCTGATGTTATTGATTGGAATGCAACAGATGCAGATGGAGAAACAGAAAATGGCGGTGGATTAACTTACGCTTTAACTGGTGCTGATGCAGCCTTGTTTACTTTAGATACAGCAACTGGAGTTTTGGTATTCAAATCAAGTCCTGATTTTGAAGACAAGAAAGATGCAGGAGCTAATAATGTATATGATGTAATTGTAACAGTTAAAGACGGTGCAAATCAAACTGATGTTCAAGCTCTAGCAATTACAGTAACAGCAGTAAATGATAATACGCCAGTTTTAGCTGATGGGAACAATACGATTCCAGAGAATTCAGCAAATGGAACAGAAGCTTATACTTTAAGTGGAACTGATGCAGATGCAGGAACTGTATTTACATATACAATGCCAGTTGATGCGGCTTATGAAATTGTAGGAGATAAGATCTTGGTAAAAGATGCAAATTTACTGGATTACGAAGCTCCATCAAATGGAACTAGAGTATTTACGGTAACAGTAAGTGATGGAACAAATTCAAGCACTGCAACTATCACAATCAATCTTTCACCAGTAAATGACAATACTCCAGCATTAGCTGATGGGAACAATACGATTCCAGAGAATTCAGCAAATGGAACAGAAGCTTATACTTTAAGTGGAACTGATGCAGATGCAGGAACTGTATTTACATATACAATGCCAGTTGACGCGGCTTATGAGATATCAGGAGATAAGATCTTGGTAAAAGATGCAAATTTACTGGATTACGAAGCTCCATCAAATGGAACAAGAGTATTTACGGTAACAGTAAGTGATGGAACAAATTCAAGCACTGCAACTATCACCATCAATCTTTCACCAGTAAATGACAATACTCCAGCATTAGCTGATGGGAACAATACGATTCCAGAGAATTCAGCAAATGGAACAGAAGCTTATACTTTAAGTGGAACTGATGCAGATGCAGGAACTGTATTTACATATACAATGCCAGTTGACGCGGCTTATGAGATATCAGGAGATAAGATCTTGGTAAAAGATGCAAATTTACTGGATTACGAAGCTCCATCAAATGGAACAAGAGTATTTACGGTAACAGTAAGTGATGGAACAAATTCAAGCACTGCAACTATCACCATCAATCTTTCACCAGTAAATGACAATACTCCAGCATTAGCTGATGGGAACAATACGATTCCAGAGAATTCAGCAAATGGAACAGAAGCTTATACTTTAAGTGGAACTGATGCAGATGCAGGAACTGTATTTACATATACAATGCCAGTTGACGCGGCTTATGAGATATCAGGAGATAAGATCTTGGTAAAAGATGCAAATTTACTGGATTACGAAGCTCCATCAAATGGAACAAGAGTATTTACGGTAACAGTAAGTGATGGAACAAATTCAAGCACTGCAACTATCACCATCAATCTTTCACCAGTAAATGACAACACTCCAGTTTTAGCTGATGGGAATAATACGATTCCAGAGAATTCAGCTAACGGAACTGAAGCTTACGTTTTGAGTGGAACAGATGCTGATGCAGGTACGGTGTTTACTTATTCGATGCCAGCAAATCCAGCATATGAAATATCAGGAGATAAGATCTTGGTAAAAGATGGATCTTTATTGGATTACGAAGGAGCTGCAAATGGAACTAGAGTATTTACGGTAACAGTAAGTGATGGAACAAATTCAAGCACTGCAACTATCACAATCAATCTTTCACCAGTTAATGATAATGATCCAATTTTGTCAGCTATAGATGTTACAATCGATGAGGGCGTGACAGTTGTGCAAACTGTGTTGGCAACAGATGCTGATGCTGGAGATACTAAGTCTTTCACAATTAGTGGAACAGATTCTTCATTGTTTGATATTGATCCATTGAGTGGAGAGCTTACTTTTAAGCTTGCACCAGATTTTGAAATACCAGGAGATGCGAATGGAGATAATGTTTATGAGTTGCTTGTCACTGTTGCCGATGGAGCATTTCATACAGATGCAAAATTGATTAAAATTACAGTTAAAGGAGTTAATGATAATACTCCAGCTTTAGCTGATGGAAACAATACGATTCTTGAGAATTCAGCAAATGGTACTGAAGCTTATACTTTAAGTGGAGCCGATGCTGATGCAGGAACTGTCTTTATTTACAGCATGCCAGTTGATGCAGCATATGAGATATCAGGAGATAAAATTCTTGTAAAGGATGGTAGTTTGTTAGATTATGATGTTTCAGGAAATGGAACAAGAATTATGACTGTTACTGTAAGTGATGGAGCTAACTCAAGTGATGCTACAGTTACTATTTTCTTATCTCCATTGAATGATAACACTCCAACTTTAGCTGATGGAGGTACAACGATTCCTGAGCATACTACAAATGGAACAGAGGTATTTGTATTGAATGGGACTGACGTTGACGGAGATCCACTAACTTACAGTATGCCGGAAGATTCAGCATATGAGATTATAGGAAATAAGATTGTAGTAAAAGAGGAATCTTTATTGGATTATGATGTGCCAGGTAATGGAACTAGAGTAATTACAGTTACGGTTAGTGATGGTTTAAATCAATCGACAGCTGTAATTACAATTAATTTATCGGCAGAAAATGATAATGCACCTGTCTTAACTGATGGAAATAATACAATTTCAGAGAATTCAGCCAATGGAACTTTGGCCTATGTATTATCTGGAACTGATTTGGATGGAGGAGTGTTAATATACTCGATGCCAGTTAATCCAGTATATGAAATTGTTGATAATAAGATTCTTGTAAAGGATGGAAGTTTGTTAGATTACGAAGGTGTTGATAATGGAACAAGAGTTCTATCTGTAACAATAAGTGATGGTACGAATTCAAGTGTCGCAACGATTACAATCAACCTTTCTCCAGTGAATGATAATATTCCTGTTATAACCGCTGTTGATGTAACTATTGATGAAGGAACAACCTATATTGAAATTATTACAGGCTTGGATGCTGATGAAGATGATCTGTTAGCATTCTCGATCAGTGGAGAGGATGCAGGATTGTTTACTATTGATCCAGTTACAGGAGAGTTGAGCTTTAGGGTAGCGCCAGACTTTGAAATGCCACAAGATTCAAATGGAAATAACATCTATGAATTTGAGGTGCATGTAACAGATGAAGCTGGTAATGTTGATACCAAGACAATTTATATCACAGTAGAAGGAGTTAATGATAATGCTCCAATTGCAGAAAATGATGTGATCACGATTGATGAAGATGGAGGTATAGTTGAAGGTGATATATTGCTTAATGATTCTGACCTTGATGGAGATGATTTAATTATTAGTACAACACCTGTAAGTGATGTTAGTAATGGTACTTTAACCATTAATGATGATGGAACCTACACTTATGAGCCAGATGATAATTTTAATGGAACGGATACTTTTGTTTATGAAGTATGTGATAATGGTGATCCTAAGTTGTGTAGTGAAGCCACTGTGACCATTACGATAAATCCTGTTAATGATGCTCCTGAAGCATTCGATACCTTTATGGAAGTAAAGGAGGAATCTAAAGGGAATGTTATTGAAGTAGATCGTCCTATCGATCTTGACGAAGATGTACTTTCTGTAAAGATCATATCGGTAGTTGAGTTTGGACTTGTTAAAATTGCAGGAGGTAGCGTTCTTGAAAAGGATGATGTCATTACTGTTGACCAGTTGATGAATTTGACATACGATGCAAGAGATCGCTATGTTGGAGAGGAAGTAATGACCTATCAAGTGATTGATCCAGCAGGTTTAATTGCTGAAGCGACTGTAAACATTACAGTAATACCTGAAGAGGTATTCATTCCGGAAGTGATAACCCCTAATGGAGATGAGTACAACGAACGATTTGTGATCGTTGGGATTGGTAATTTCCCGAATAATTCTCTACACATTTTTAATCGTTGGGGTAATACGGTTTATAAGATGAAGAATTACGATAACTCATGGGAAGGATATGGGAATGTGAATGGACAATTTTCACATAATCGCCTACCTCCTGGGACATATTACTATGTTCTAAATATTGGTGGTGGTAAGAAGCTAACTGGTTATGTCTATTTAAGATACTAGATAATTTCATGTAATAAAGTAGAGGCTGAATCGCAATGATTCAGCCTTTTTTTTGCTATTGTTTATTTGGAGAGTTGATGCTTCTTATTAGTTAAACTTGAATAATGTGTTTTACTTTACAATAATACATTGATGAGTGCAAACGTTTTAGACTTAACATTGTAATGTATAATGTTAATAATTATATTGTGTTTTGGATGGGTTTTTTTGTTGTTGATAATTCTACGATAATTCATTTTAATCATAAATTTATGAAAGTGCTGATCAGCTTTTAGTAGTCCTTAACATATTAAAACATAGTCTTTATCAAATATAAATATGCTTTCGTCTAGTTTGTATAACTAAATGTGAATTGTAGGGTATAAAACGAAAGTTTTAAGAGTTGTTAATGAAATGATGTGTTAGTTTAATGTCTGGTATGGTTCACTTGTCATGTGGAATAATACATTGATCATATTCTAGTTGAATACTTAGACATGTAAGAGGGGAGGATATTATCTTTGTCCTTCTTTGAAATTAAAATCTTAGCCTTAATTGATCTTGAATTACGAAGATTTATCGGTTGGATTTTAGCTGGGTTAAAGCTTATAGATACAAGTTTTAAAGATGTAAATGAGATTAATGAAACAAAACGATTATATGAAAAAATTTTTACCCTTTTTTCTTTTATTTCTAGGGAGTATTAGTTTAAGTTTTGGGCAACAGGATAAAATGTTTACCCAATATTTAAATTATCCATCGGGTATAAACCCTGCATATTCTGGATCTAGAGATGCTTTGCAATTGTTAGGGATTTCGCGAAAGCAATGGGTCGGAATTGAAGGAGCTCCAGAGAGTACAGTTTTATCGGCCAATTCACCTATTAATTTTTTTAACCTTGGTTTAGGCTTAACCCTGGCAACGGATAAGTTAGGACCTGAAAAAATGACTGATGTTGGAATTGATGTTTCTTATAAGATTCAACTTACAGACAAAACATTTTTAAATTTTGGTGTTAAGACTGGTTTTATGAGTTATAAGCTTGATATCTTAAATACCAGAGTAGTGGATTATAATGATCAAATGATACAAGCTAACCTTGAAGATAATTGGTCTCCACATTTTGGTGTTGGTGCTTACCTCTACGGTGAAAAGTATTTTGTAGGTTTCTCTATACCTCATTTGTTGCAAACAAAACTTTCTGGAGGTGAATTTGAATCTTCTTTAGATCGAAATAAATTGCATTACTACTTGACTGGAGGATATTTAATGCAATTATCACCTGTTGTAAAGCTAAAACCATCTGTTTTTATAAAAGCAACACAAGGTTCACGAATATCTTATGATCTAACAGGAATGGTGATTCTTTATGATAGGATTTGGTTAGGTAGTTCTTATCGCAAAGAAGATGCCATCGCCGCTATCGTTCAATACAACTTTACCAGTCAACTAAAACTTGGCTATTCTTATGATATCGGTATTGCAAAACTTTCCGGACGAGGAAATGGTTCTCATGAAATTTCGGTTAGTTATGATCTATCCTTAACGAATCGAAAAATTAAATCTCCAAGATATTTCTAATGAAAAAAGATAAAGTTAATATGTTGAGATATACCATATTGGTTTTCTTGTTTTTGGGTATTTCATTCTCGGTTCAGAGTCAGACAATACTTAATGAAAAAGCAAATAAAGCCTATAAGCGATTTAATTACAAGCGTGCCATTGAATATTATGAGGCTTCATTAGCTATCGATTCGGCAAATCTTCATTTGCTAAGATGCTTAGCAGATTCTTACGATAAGGTTGAGAACGATAAGCAAGCAGAATGCATATATAAGTTATTGATAGAAAATTCGAATCATTCAGATAATGATTTGCTGAATTACGCTGTTTTTATAAAAAATAGAGGAAACTATAAACAAGCTAAGAAAAGTCTAGAAGAATATGTAAGTAGGAATAAGAATGATTTATCTGCTTTACAATTATTAGATGAAGTGAATCAGAATATAAAGGAAGTTCTTTTGGAAATGCAAGGGAAAGTTTCTCATCTAAATATTAATTCTGAATATTCAGAATTTGCCCCAGTAATTATCAATAAAAAGCTTGTTTTTACTTCTGGTCGCAAAGTCTCAAAATTGAATAAATCAAAATATGGTTGGGATGGTCAGTTTTTTCTTGAGCTATTCGAATATGATTTGAATGATAAAAATGCTGAGGTGAAGTTGTTCGCAAAAGAGGTTAGATCACGCTATCATGAAGGTGTGGTTTGTTTTGCTAATGATAATAAAACAATGTACTTGACTCGTAACAATTACTTACATGGTAAATTGACTAGAAGTAAAGATGGAACGAGTAATTTGAAAATCTATATTTCTAAATTTAAAAATGGAAAGTGGAGTGAGTTAAAGGAATTTGCATACAATAACGATGAATACTCCATTGGACATCCTACCATTTCTTCAGATGGAAATGTAATGTATTTTGTTTCAGACATGCCTGGTGGATATGGGGGAACTGATATTTATAGCTGTAAAAAAGAAAATGGGAGGTGGTCAAAACCTAAAAATATGGGTAAGTACATTAATACTGCTCAAAATGAAATGTTTCCATTCCTAAGTTCTGAAGGCAACTTGTTTTTTGCCTCAAATGGTCGTAAAGGCTTAGGAGGTTTAGATTTGTATGGTTTAAATCTTAATATATCCGACGCTAAAATTATTCATTTGGCCGCTCCGTTAAATTCGGATGCCGATGATTTTTCTATGGTTTTTGAAGAAGGAAGTGCAAAAGGATATTTTGCTTCAAATCGAGAAGGAGGATTAGGGCAAGATGATTTGTACTCTTTTACTGTTGAGGAATACAATCAAGTTATTATCGAGGTAAAAGATTCGATTGATCAGACTGAGATTATTCCTGATCAAATTATAGCAACAAGTTCTGATAATGAATCATTAGAATTGGTAGGAGAAACAAGTCACTATAGTTTTACCATGAAAGGTGGAGAGGCTTTTTCTGTTAAGCTCGAAAAGGAAGGTTATTATCCTATCGATACTATTTTACATACTCATCTTTTACAGCCTAAAACAACTCATGTTTTAAACATGAGATTGCTTCCTATAATCCCAGAAGAGAATGTCAATTTTGTATTTAAAGATTTCGATACTGGTAACTTGTTGAGTCCAGATGTATTTCAGATTATAGAACCATTTGTACGCGATTTACTTTCCGAATTAGAGGATGGAAGCTTTATGATGGATCTGGAAAAAGGAATTGATTATCGTTTTTTTGCTAAAAAAGATGGTTTTTATGCTCTCGATTTTAATTATAGTCTCGGGCAAGATTCTGTGGGAAATAAAAAAGAATTTGCAATGAGAACAATTTCTCGAGCAGAGAAAAAGAAAGAATTCCTACCTGAAGATTTATCTACTGTATATTTTGATTTCGATAAAGCGATTGTTAAGAATGAAGCTTTTGAGGGAATCGATAAGGTAATTGAAATCTTAAAGAATAACGAAAATTTAATGGTTACCCTTGTGGCAAGAGCCGATACTCGTGGAGAATCTGCGTATAATAAGTATTTGGCTAATAAAAGAGCCGAGGCCACCAGAAAATTCTTTATCGATAGCAATATAGATCCCGATAGAGTTGTGATACTAGCACTTGGTGATACTTCTCCTTTTGAGAAAAAGGAAGGCGAATCCATGAAAGAATGGTATCGCTTGAATCGATGTGTCGACTTTCAGCTCAATACAATATTTAAAAAAGACAAAGAAGAAGAAGAGCTTGTTTTTTAGCTGTTGACTTTCAAGGACAACTTTATAAAAAATATTTCCAAAACTGTATTTACTGATTACCCAATAAATAAATAGGATGAATAAACTTTACTCTAAGAAAGTAATGAATCAAATAGTCAAAGTTTGGCTGATTTTGCTAATTATAACTTTAGGAACAAGTCGAAATAATATATTTGCAGAAGGGACAAAGCAATTAGCTCCAGTTAATGGAGATAGATTGCACTTGGCTTTATGTTCTGGACCATATGGTAATTTAGGTATTCCAAATGGCGATGATGGTCAACGTATATACATCCATATTGAGAACCCTAATAGTGAACAAGTATTTTTAGGTTTTTCTCAATTTAGAACAAATGGTCATTATCCAAAAGATGGTGGAAGTACTAAAGCATTTTTTAGAATTAAGGAACCTAATGGGAATGTTGTTTGGTCATCAGTAGATCATTTAAGAAGTGGAAATGATGATGGAGGAATTGGTTGGATAGGTTCTTTAGATAAAGCAAAAAAAGGACCTAAGCAAATAGGTGTTGGTGATGGTTATAATGCATACGTATTTACCCCTTCGGGTCTAGATAAAGGCGATTACTATATCGAATTTAATAGGAATAGTGATTTTTCGAGTACAGGAGATCTTTTTACGGAATGGTGGGATATAACTGTTGCAACTAAGGGAAGTAGCCCAAGTGCAATTAATGGTAGGGTCTATTCAAAAAGCTGGTCTTTTGTGTCTCCATATGTTGATGGAGGACATTATAATCGGAAATTTAATGGTAAACTTTATGGTTATTGTACCGAGCAAAATTTTTCGGGAGGGTATGTAACTGAAGTAGATTTTGAAGATTCAGGTTTTCAAGGTGCTTCGTTTAATGTTGCGTTTAATGCTACAGGTACAGATAATACTAATGACTTTACAATCAACAGAAAATCAGTTGAAAATGTAAATATACTATCACCAGAATTTAAAATCTTCCTTAATGATCCAGAAATTATTTCTTATCCTTCTGCAGATTCATATGGTGAATTTATAGCAGATGAAAAATATCCTCGTTTATTTGGTTGTGATGGGAATTATTTCTTTCGAGTATCTGTTACGAAAAAGGGTAGAATTGAATTGTTGTTAGATTTCGATGGCGTTGTAAATAAATATGATCCTGGAACTAGAGATAGAATTATTACTACTTTGTTTCATCCCCATGAACATGAAACTGGAATTCTAATTAGAGACATACCGTGGGATGGTAAAGATGGTCAAGGAAATGTTGTTGGTACAGCTTCTGTTACGGCAACATTTGATTATTGTCAAGGAACTTTTCACTTCCCCATGTATGATGTAGAATACCTTAAAAATGGGATTGTGCCTAAAACAGTTCGTCCAGTGACTCCCACTACATATATTCCACGTTTGTATTGGGATGATGAAAATATTTCAGAATCATTAGCTGGAGGGCAGCGTAAGGTTGAGCTTACAGGAGCCTTAGCTCCAAGCCATAATTGGACTAATTTTTATTATGGAGAGGTAAATTCGATTAATACTTATTGGAACTCATACCAAACTGGAACAATAAATACTTTTGTTTTTGAATTACCTGCACATGGTTGCGATCTATTTGTTCCTGGAAGTATTAGTGGAACTGTTTTTAATGATATCAATAGAGATGGAATTATGAATGGAGCCGATGCTTTATTGGAAGGAGCTGACGTGTATTTATATGAAGATGTAAATAATAATAAAATAAAAGATGCTGGAGATGTTTTGGTTGAGACTTTTGTAACAAAGACTCCTGGTACGTTCGGATACCCTGTTGGAACCGGTAATTTCTTATTTAAGCCAGCACAAGGAAAAGAGTATTTGCTTGGAGTATCTAATGGTTCAGATATTGTTACTACAACAAATTATAGATATTACACGATGTACTCTGAGGCAGAGGAGCATTTTGATCAATATTTCGGGCTAACTCCAGCACCTGAAGTTTCACTTTCGGTATCAAAGATTCAAGTCTCAGAAAATGCTGAAGAATCAGTTATTCAAGCGAACTTAAGTTATGCTCCTATTAAACCAGTTGTAGTTGAGTTAGAATATACAGGAACAACAGTTACAGGAGATTATTCTTTAGCTACGCTTTTAAATGCTACGGATACACATACAATGGAGTTTCCAATTGGAGTGCAAGTTGCAAAGATTAAAGTTACTAGTGTTGAAGATGAAGATTTAGAAGCTGATGAGACGATCATTATTAGTTTGGGGGATTTAACGAATTGTGTAGGCGGTTCTTCTACTCAAAAAACCATCACTATTTTAGATAATGATCATGATGTAAAAGAATTGCAGGATGTTAATTCGAATGCAAATGTGATTAATGAGAATGCTACGGAAGATGCTTTGGTTCATATTACAGTGCAAGCAACAGATGAGGATGGTGATGAAATTACATATACTTTAACTAGCAATTTTAACAATTGGTTTAAGATTGATGAGGATTCTGGAGTCGTTACCGTAAATGGGAATGTTGATTATGAATCTAATTTGTTGACAGCTCATAAAGCTACAATTACTGTTTTAGCTACAAGTGATGATGGATCTTCAATTTCTGAGGTTTTTACAATTACCATAACAAATGCGGTTTCTGGCGATACAGACAATGAGATTTCAGCAATTACAGATACAAATACTGCAGCAAACCAGATCAGTGAAAACGCAAGCAATGGCGATTCAGTAGGAATTACCGCAGAAGCTACGGATGCAGATGCAGGAGATGTAATTTCTTACAGCTTAACTGATAATGCAGAAGGTAGATTTGCGATTGATGCAAGTACAGGAGTTATTACTGTTGCTGATGAAGATCAATTGGATTACGAAGCTGCAACTTCTCACAATGTAACAGTTAAAGCTTTAAGTACGGATGGAAGTAGTAAAACCAAGATTTTTACCATTGCCGTAATCAATGCAGATGGCTCAACACAAGGAGGTGGCGATACAGATAATGAAATTTCAGCAATTACAGATACAAATACTGCAGCAAACCAGATCAGTGAAAATGCAAGCAACGGCGATTCAGTAGGAATTACCGCAGAAGCTACGGATGCAGATGCAGGAGATGTAATTTCTTACAGCTTAACTGATAATGCAGAAGGTAGATTTGCGATTGATGCAAGTACAGGAGTTATTACTGTTGCTGATGAAGATCAATTGGATTACGAAGCTGCAACTTCTCACAATGTAACAGTTAAAGCTTTAAGTACGGATGGAAGTAGTAAAACCAAGATTTTTACCATTGCCGTAATCAATGCAGATGGCTCAACACAAGGAGGTGGCGATACAGATAATGAAATTTCAGCAATTACAGATACAAATACTGCAGCAAACCAGATCAGTGAAAATGCAAGCAACGGCGATTCAGTAGGAATTACCGCAGAAGCTACGGATGCAGATGCTGGTGATTTGATTTCTTACTCATTAACTGATGATGCAGAAGGTAGATTTGCGATTGATTCTGATGGAATCATTACAGTTGCAGATGATACAAAACTGAATTATGAGGATGCAACTTCTCATGATGTAACGGTAAAAGCCTTGAGTACTGATGGTAGTAGCAAGACAAAAACTTTCACCATTGCAGTAATTAATGCAGATGGAACAACGCCAGGTGAGGGAGATACAGATAATCCAGTAGGACCAGTTACCGATAGTAATACAGATGATAATAAGGTCAATGAAAATGCTGCAATTGGCGCATCAACAGGATTAACAGCAGAAGCAACTGATCCAGATGGCGATCTTGTGACTTATGCAATTGATGGAAGCGTACCATTTGCAATTGATCCAACATCAGGAGTTGTAAAAGTTAATGGCAACTTGGATTTTGATACTACACCAAGTTATTTAGTTAAGGTAATCGCTACCAGTACTGATGGAAGTACTTCAAATGAAACCTTTACCATTACAATAATCAATGCAGATGGAACAACGCCAGGTGAGGGAGATACAGATAACCCAGTTGGACCAGTTACCGATAGCAACTCAGTAGACAATAAAGTCAATGAAAATGCTGCAATTGGCGCATCAACAGGATTAACAGCAAAAGCTACCGATCCAGATGGTGATCTTGTGACTTATGCAATTGATGGAAGCGTACCATTTGCAATTGATCCAACATCAGGAGTTGTAACCGTAAATGGCAATTTGGATTTTGATACCACACCAAGCTATTCAGTTAAGGTAATCGCTACCAGTACTGATGGCAGTACTTCAAACGAAACTTTCACCATTGCAGTAATTAATGCGGATGGCTCAACTCAAGGAGGTGGCGATACTGATAATCCAGTTGGTCCAGTTACTGATAGTAATACAGATGATAATAAGGTTAATGAAAATGCTGCAATTGGCGCATCAACAGGATTAACAGCAGAAGCAACTGATCCAGATGGTGATCTTGTGACTTATGCAATTGATGGAATAGTACCATTTTCAATTGATCCAACTTCAGGAGTTGTAAAAGTTAATGGTAATTTGGATTTTGATACTACACCAAGTTATTCAGTTAAGATAATCGCTACCAGTACTGATGGAAGTACTTCAAACGAGACTTTCACCATTACCATTTTAGATGCCGACGGAACTACAACAGGTGAAGGAGATACAGATAATCCAGTTGGTCCAGTTACCGATAGTAATACAGATGATAATAAGGTCAATGAAAATGCTGCAATTGGCGCATCAACAGGATTAACAGCAAAAGCTATCGATCCAGATGGTGATCTTGTGACTTATGCAATTGATGGAATAGTACCATTTTCAATTGATCCAACATCAGGAGTTGTAACCGTAAATGGTAATTTGGATTTTGATACTACACCAAGTTACTTGGTAAAAGTAGTTGCTACCAGTACTGATGGAAGTACTTCAAATGAGACTTTCACCATTACTGTAATCAATGCAGAAGGAGGAGATACCGATCATTTGATCACTGGAAAAGACATTGCTGATATCGATACCGATTCAAATACCATTTCAGAAAATGCAGCTATTAATGACATCGTTCATTTGACAGCAAATGTAATTGATGAAGATGGTGATAAAGTAACTTACGAGCTAACGGATGATTTCCATGGCTGGTTCCAGATTGATACAAACTCTGGAGTAGTAAGCGTAAAAGGAAATATCGATTACGATTCAGCAGATCTTACTGATCACAAAGCAACTGTAAATGTAAAAGCTACCAGTACAGATTTATCTACAACGAGTAAAGATTTTGAGATTGCAATCACTGAAGCTGATGGCACAACGCCAGGTGGAGGAGACACGGATCACCTAATTACTGGAAAAGACATTACTGATACAGATCTTGCAGCGAACGAAATCAATGAAAATGCAACAGCAAACGACATCGTTCATTTGACAGCCAATGTTCTTGATGAAGATGGCGATAAGGTAACTTACGAGTTGACTGATGATTTCCATGGCTGGTTCCAGATTGATTCTGAAACAGGAGTGGTTACTGTAAAAGGCAACATCGATTACGATTCTACTGATTTGACTGATCACAAAGCAACTGTAAATGTAAAAGCTACCAGTACAGATTTATCTACAACGAGTAAAGATTTTGAGATTGTAATCACTGAAGCAGATGGCACAACGCCGGGTGGAGGAGATACGGATCACCTAATTACTGGAAAAGACATTACTGATACTGATCTTGCAGCTAACGAAGTAAATGAAAATGCATCAGCAAACGACCTTGTTCATTTGACAGCCAATGTTCTTGATGAAGATGGCGATAAGGTAACTTACGAGTTGACTGACGATTTCCATGGTTGGTTCCAGATTGATGCTAATACAGGAATTGTTACTGTAAAAGGCAACATCGATTACGATTCAGCAGATCTTACTGATCACAAAGCAACTGTAAATGTAAAAGCTACCAGTACAGATTTATCTACAACGAGTAAAGATTTTGAGATTGTAATCACTGAAGCAGATGGCACAACGCCGGGTGGAGGAGATACGGATCACCTAATTACTGGAAAAGACATTACTGATACTGATCTTGCAGCTAACGAAGTAAATGAAAATGCAACAGCAAACGACCTTGTTCATTTGACAGCCAATATTCTTGATGAAGATGGCGATAAAGTAACTTACGAGTTGACTGACGATTTCCACGGCTGGTTCCAGATTGATTCTGAAACTGGAGTGGTTACTGTAAAAGGAAACATCGATTACGATTCTACTGATTTGACTGATCACAAAGCGACTGTAAGCGTTAAAGCAACAAGTACAGACCTTTCTTTCACAAGTAAGGATTTCGAGATTGCAATCACTGAAGCTGATGGCACAACGCCAGGTGGAGGAGACACGGATCACCTAATTACTGGAAAAGACATTACTGATACAGATCTTGCAGCGAACGAAATCAATGAAAATGCAACAGCAAACGACATCGTTCATTTGACAGCCAATGTAGTTGATGAAGATGGCGATAAGGTAACTTACGAGTTGACTGACGATTTCCATGGTTGGTTCCAGATTGATTCTGAAACAGGAGTGGTTACTGTAAAAGGCAACATCGATTACGATTCTACTGATTTGACTGATCACAAAGCGACTGTAAGCGTTAAAGCAACAAGTACAGATTTATCTACAACTAGTAAAGATTTTGAGATTGCAATCACTGAAGCTGATGGCACAACGCCAGGCGGAGGAGATACGGATCACCTAATTACTGGAAAAGACATTACTGATACAGATCTTGCAGCTAACGAAATCAATGAAAATGCAACAGCAAACGACATCGTTCATTTGACAGCCAATGTAGTTGATGAAGATGGCGATAAGGTAACTTACGAGTTGACTGACGATTTCCATGGTTGGTTCCAGATTGATTCTGAAACAGGAGTGGTTACTGTAAAAGGCAACATCGATTACGATTCTACTGATTTGACTGATCACAAAGCGACTGTAAGCGTTAAAGCAACAAGTACAGATTTATCTACAACTAGTAAAGATTTTGAGATTGCAATCACTGAAGCTGATGGCACAACGCCAGGCGGAGGAGATACGGATCACCTAATTACTGGAAAAGACATTACTGATACAGATCTTGCAGATAATGAAATCAATGAAAATGCTGCGGTAAACGACATCGTTCATTTGACAGCCAATGTTCTTGATGAAGATGGCGATAAAGTAACTTACGAGTTGACTAACGATTTCCATGGCTGGTTCCAGATTGATTCTGAAACTGGAGTGGTTACTGTAAAAGGCAACATCGATTACGATTCTACTGATTTGACTGATCACAAAGCGACTGTAAATGTAAAAGCAACCAGTACAGATTTATCTACAACCAGCAAAGATTTCGAGATTGTTATCACTGAAGCAGATGGCACAACACCAGGTGAAGGAGATACGGATCATTTGATCACTGGAAAAGACATTACTGATACTGATCTTGCAGCTAACGAAATCAATGAAAATGCTGCGGTAAACGACATCGTTCATTTGACTGCTAATGTTGTTGATGAAGATGGCGATAAGGTAACTTACGAGTTGACTAACGATTTCCACGGCTGGTTCCAGATTGATTCTGAAACAGGAGTGGTTACTGTAAAAGGAAACATCGATTACGACTCTACTGATTTGACTGATCACAAAGCAACAGTAAATGTAAAAGCAACAAGTACAGATCTATCGAATACTAGTAAAGATTTTGAGATTGCAATCACTGAAGCAGATGGCACAACACCAGGTGAAGGAGATACGGATCATTTGATCACTGGAAAAGACATTACTGATACTGATCTTGCAGCTAACGAAATCAATGAAAATGCTGCGGTAAACGACATCGTTCATTTGACTGCTAATGTTGTTGATGAAGATGGCGATAAGGTAACTTACGAGTTGACTAACGATTTCCACGGCTGGTTCCAGATTGATGCTAATACAGGAATTGTTACTGTAAAAGGCAACATCGATTACGATTCTACTGATTTGACTGATCACAAAGCGACTGTAAATGTAAAAGCAACCAGTACAGATTTATCTACAACCAGCAAAGATTTCGAGATTGTTATCACTGAAGCAGATGGCACAACACCAGGTGAAGGAGATACGGATCATTTGATCACTGGAAAAGATATTGCAGATATTGATGCGGATTCAAATACAATTTCAGAAAATGCAGCGGTAAATGACATCGTTCATTTGACAGCCAATTTAGTTGATGAAGATGGCGACAAAGTAACTTACGAGTTGACTAACGATTTCCATGGCTGGTTCCAGATTGATTCTGAAACAGGAGTGGTTACTGTAAAAGGTAACATCGATTACGATTCTACTGATTTGACTGATCACAAAGCAACAGTTAGCGTAAAAGCAACCAGTACAGATTTATCTACAACGAGTAAAGATTTTGAGATTGCAATCACTGAAGCTGATGGCACAACGCCAGGTGGAGGAGACACGGATCACCTAATTACTGGAAAAGACATTACTGATACAGATCTTGCAGCGAACGAAATCAATGAAAATGCAACAGCAAACGACATCGTTCATTTGACAGCCAATGTTCTTGATGAAGATGGCGATAAGGTAACTTACGAGTTGACTGATGATTTCCATGGCTGGTTCCAAATTGATTCTGAAACTGGAGTGGTTACTGTAAAAGGAAACATCGATTACGACTCTACTGATTTGACTGATCACAAAGCAACAGTAAATGTAAAAGCAACAAGTACAGATCTATCGAATACTAGTAAAGATTTTGAGATTGTAATCACTGAAGCCGATGGCACAACGCCGGGTGGAGGAGATACTGATCATTTGATCACTGGAAAAGACATTACTGATACTGATCTTACTGCTAACGAAATCAATGAAAATGCAGCAGTAAACGACATCGTTCATTTGATAGCCAATGTTGTTGATGAAGATGGCGATAAGGTAACTTACGAGTTGACTGACGATTTCCATGGCTGGTTCCAGATTGATTCTGAAACTGGAGTGGTTACTGTAAAAGGCAACATCGATTACGATTCAGCAGATCTTACTGATCACAAAGCAACAGTGAGCGTAAAAGCAACCAGTACAGATTTATCTACAACCAGTAAAGATTTCGAGATTGCAATCACTGAAGCTGATGGCACAACGCCAGGCGGAGGAGATACAGATCATGCTATATCCGAAATTACAGATAATGATCCTGCAAGCAATGAAATAAGCGAGAATGCTAAGAATGGCGATGAAGTAGGAATTACCGCCTTGGCTATTGATCCTGATGCGGATTTGGTAAGCTATACTTTAATTGATGATGCTGAAGGACGATTTGCAATTGATGCGAGTACAGGAATTATCACAGTAGCTGATGAAACGAAATTGGATTACGAGCAGTGGACTTCTCATAATGTAGAAGTAAAAGCTTTAAGTACCGATGGAAGTTTTGTTACAAAGGTATTTGAAATTGCCGTATTGGACGGAGATGGTTCGAATCCTGGTGAAGGAGATACTGATAATGCGGTTCAAAATTTATTTGATATCAATGCAAATGATAATTTTATTTACGAACATACGATTGAAGGTTATTTAGTGGGAATTACTGCTAATGCAACAGATTCAGATGGAGATAAGGTTATTTATAGCTTGAGCGATGATGCCAATGCTAGGTTTGCCATTGATGAAACATCGGGTGTTGTGAGTGTTAATAACACCGCTTTAATTGATTACGAAAAGTGGACTAGCCATACGATAACAATTAAAGCAACTAGCTACGATAACTCAATAATTGAAGGTGATTTTGTAATTGATGTTTTGCCTGTAAACGATGCACCAACTTTTGTGATGGATACTTTATTGCAAGTGAAAGAAGATGCGGGATTTAAATTCAAAAAAGGATGGGCTAAAGACATTAAAAAAGGTCCGCCAAGTGAGCGTAATCAAAAGATTATATTCACAGTAACAAATGATAGAGAAGATTTATTTAGCAAGCAACCAAAAATTGAAAAGGATGGAAACCTAAGTTTCCAACCTGCAAAAGATGTACATGGTATTGCGACGATCAATGTTGTTTTGAAGGATGATGGAGGGACTTCTGAAGGAGGAACGGATTCTAGTGATAAGAAGAGCTTTAAAATAGAGATTCTAGATATTAATGATGCTCCAAGTTTTACAAAAGGATCAGACATTGAATTGGGAGAAGATGCCGGAGATCAGAAATTTAATAATTGGGCTTCAAATATTGTTGTTGGGCCAGATAATGAAGGATATCAAACATGGGAATTTAAAATAGAGAATTCGAATACTGAGTTGTTTAGCAAGCAACCAGAAATCGATTCGGAAGGTAATTTAAGTTTTACCATTGCTGATGAAAAGAGCGGGCTTGCAGATCTTGTAGTTGTAATGAAAGATGATGGTGGTTTAGCGAATGGAGGTATTGATATTAGTATTAAGCAACGATTTACAATTAATGTTGCTGATTTTAATGATATGCCAATCGCAAATCCAGATGAATATAGCTTGAAAGAAGGAGAAACTTTAAGCGTAAATGGGGAAGGTGTTTTAGTGAACGATTCGGATATCGATAGTGAGCATTTAAAAGCCATTTTAAAAGATGGTGTTGAGCATGGAGAGCTAACTTTAGAAGAAGATGGTTCATTTGTTTATAAGCATGACGGAAGTGAAACAACATTCGATCAGTTTACTTACACAGTAAATGATGGTGATAAGGATGGAAACACTGTGTTTGTTGCTCTTGTTATAACAGCAGTTAACGATGCGCCTTTGGCACAAGATGATTATGCTGTTGTTAATGAAGATGAAGTCTTGCGTGGAACAAACTTGTTGGAAAATGATAGCGATATCGATTCGGATGTATTAGAAATAAACACAACTGCAATTGTCGATGTTGCTCACGGAGAATTGACCATAAACGAGGATGGAACTTACATTTATACTCCAGAAGCTAATTACTTTGGTGAAGATTCTTTCCAGTATGAAATTAGCGATTTGGGTAGTCCTGTTCAGACAGCTACGGCAACTGTTCATTTAATGGTTAATCAAGTGAAAGATGCGCCTTTAGCCTACAACAAGTCAATAACAGTATTTGAAGGCACGCAAAACAACTTATTGGAAATTGTTGAGCCGTTTGATCCTGATGGAGATGATTTGACTGTTCATATTTTACACATTCCTAAGTTTGGAGAAATTGCAATTAACGGACATGCAGTTCAAGTAGGAGAAACAATCAGTATTGAGGATCTAAAACTCTTGGTTTACAATACGAAAGTAAATTTTGTAGGCGATGTATATTTCGAGTATCAGGTGTCAGATATTGATAACGCTATGGCTGTAGCGAGGGTTAATATTGAAGTTGTTCCTGAAGATGTATTTATTCCTCAAACATTTACGCCAAATGGTGATGATGAAAATGAAACTTTCACGATTGTAGGAATCGAGGATTATCCAAATAATAAAATTGAAATATTTAATCGATGGGGAAATACGGTTTACACGAAGAAACGCTACGACAATTCGTGGGATGGTTTTGGAAATGTAAAAGGTCGATTGACGAAGAGTAAATTGCCTTCTGGAACTTACTATTATGTGCTAAGTTTAGGCGATGGTAAAAAGCCAGTTATGGGATATATTTACATGATGTATTAGATTATACTTTAAACCAACCATAAAGCAAAAGCGGCTGAATTTTATAATTCAGCCGCTTTTTTTATTTCTTTTGATGGCTTAAAAACCATTCGTACAATTCTGGATTGTTGTAGGTTTCTGTCCATGAATTGTGAAATGCCTCAGGGTAGATTGTGAATTTTACTTTGCTGCCCAATTTCTTTAGGCTATTCACCATTTCTTCTGATCGGACTAGAGGAACTACATCATCTTTAGCTCCGTGAAATACCCAAATAGGCATCTCTTTTATCGCCTCTACTTTGCTTGGATCTCCACCACCACAAATAGGAGCTGCCGCAGCAAAAAGATCTGGCTTTGCAATTATCGAAGCCCAGGTTCCAAAACCGCCCATGCTCAAACCAGTAAGGTAAATTCGGCTTTTATCAACCGGATATTTAGTCATGATTTCCTCATAAAAGGGAAGCAGCAAATCCTCATTCCAGTAAACTGTATCAGGACACTGCGGAGAAATGCAAATAAATGGAAAATCTGTTTTTTGATCTAAAAAAGAGGGCGGTCCATGAACTTTAAGTTTGTTTAAATCGGCTCCTCGTTCTCCCATGCCGTGTAAAAATATCAGTAAGGGGAGTTTTTCTGATTTTTCTTTTACACTCGGAATGTATTCAAGGTAGTGAACACCCGATTTGGATTGTTTCTCAGTTTGTTGTGCATTCATACAATTGCATGATAAGAGTAAGACGAAGGTGATAAGAAGTGGATATTTAACCATTATTTGAAGTTTGATTTAGATAAATCTACAGAATGTAAATGATAAGTGAAAAAGGAATTATAATTTAATGAAAGTCTGTATCTTTATCGCCAGATTTAAAAAAGAAGAACATGTTCAATTTCGAAGATATTAATTTGGACCGTATTGTGGTTCACAATGTAGGAAATAAGCACCTTGAAGAAGAATTAAAGCTATCAAAGTCGGAAATCTTGATGGAAGACGATGATGTGAAAGATGTCTTGTTAAAGTACTTTCTAACAGCTTTTAACAAAGAGGAGTTTTATAATTTTCAGCATGAAACTGACTTGGATATGAACGAGGTGTTCTGTTACGCATCTGAATATTTCGAAGAAAATGTGTCTTTTTACGATCAGTCGACAAATATTGCTGTTCATTTGTACGAAAAATCAAATCATCCGAACATTAAAGGGGGAGAGTTTTACTTGGTAGGATTTTCCAATTGTGTTGTTGATGGAGAGGTATGCGATGCATTGGGAATTTTTAAATCAGAAAATAAAGACACTTTTTTAAAAGTATATCAAAAGCAGGAAAACTTTGAGTTGGGTTGCGAAAATGGTATCAACATTAAGAAATTAGACAAAGGCTGTTTGATTTTTAACTCAGAAAAGGAAAAAGGCTTTAAAGTTTGTATTGTGGATAAAACCAATGCGAATAAAGAGGCTTTGTACTGGAAAGAGGACTTTTTGAATTTGACTCTTCGCGAGGATAATTTCTATCATACGCAAAACTATTTGGATATGTGTAAGGGATTTATTGGTGAAGTTTACAACGATGAAAATGAAGTTGCAAAGGCCGATCAGATTGATTTAATGAATAAATCGATTAATTTCTTTAAGGATAAAAAGCAATTTAACGAAGACTTGTTTAAAGAAGAAGTGATTGAACAACCAGAGGTGGCAACAGCTTTCGATGAGTACAAAGATTATTATCAGTCAGAACAGGGAACGACTGTAAATCCAGATTTTACCATTAATAATGATGCCGTAAAAGGAGAACAAAAACATTTTAAGCACATTTTAAAACTCGATAAGAATTTTCATGTTTACATTCACGGACAAAGAAAATTTATTGAAAAAGGATACGATGCAGCTCGTGATTTAAGTTATTACAAGTTGTTCTTTAAAGAAGAAAATTAGATTAAATTAATGACCAGACAGCGTTTTTTTTAACCTGTCAGCGTCTATAATAAATAAAAGAAGCTTTCTCAAGATCAGAAAGCTTCTTTTATTTTATACTGATTTTGTATCCCAATACCGCTTCATTATTAAAGTAAATGATCAACTCATCTTTTCCGCGTAAATTGGTTGGAACCTTAAATGTGACTTTTTCTTTTTTGCGGATCGGCTTTACCAACTGACCGAATTTGTCTTTTTTAAAGTGATAAGCGATTTGAATTTCTTTGGGAATATTGCTAAATATGAATTGAATGTCACTTCCTTTTTTTATGGAGAGTAAACCTTTATTAGGCATGTTGATTTTGTAATTTTTTCCAATAAAATGATTAAAAACAGTAGGCTGTTGTGCGAATTGTTCTTTGCTGAATTCACCTTTTAGAAGCAACCATTTCTTGTCATCGGGATAGTGTTTCATAGCAAATTCTTTTGGATCACTTGCAAAATATCCAGGTGTATATTCCTTAATAAACTGCATTTTTGCATAGTCAACAGATCCTGCAGCCCAAGTAATATCTACCAATTGCCATGTTCCATTTATTTTTACTGCATTCCAAGCATGATTAGAAGGCAATTGGCTATTTCCAATCTCCGAAACGAATCGCTTTGCTATGCCAGGAACAATAACACATTCAATATTCATCAAACTGCAAATCTCTTGATAGAGTGTAGCATATCCTTCGCAAAGTGCTTTTTTACCACGGATGGTTTTCTGTGCAAGCTCTCTTCTAAATTGTTCTTTTTGTGCTTTTAAGTCAGCCTCTGTGGTGTACGAAAAACGAACCTTTTGCACTTTATTAATTCCTTTTGTTTTATAAGCAATATTTTGGGCAATCCATGCAAAAGCAGCCTTAGCTCTTTCTTCTTCTCCAGAAAAATCAGTCTTGATCCGATTTGCTAAATCCTCATAAGAGGCAAAGCGAGTAGGGTAATTGGCAATTTTATTATCAAACGAACTTTGAGAAAATCCACTTAAAGTACAGAGTGTGAATGAAACCACTCCAACAAAACGATATGCAAAACCTTTTTTCATTTATCAATCTATTTCAAGCTTTAAAATAAGCAGTTAGAATGGGAAACGCAATTTCAGTGCCATTATTCTGCTTATTACTCTAAAATGCTCATTTCTTATTATAGATAGTTTTTCTCTGTGGTAATGTTTTTTATTTGTCCTCAAGTCGGACAGACTTTCACTTTTCCATTGATGAAAAGTAAACAAAAATCTAGGATAGAGCTCTCAGTGACCCATCACGGCTTAATGATGAAAAGAAATAATGGTTCCGCTCGTTCCTCACTCCACAGAATTTCTTTTTCGTCATCATTTTCTCCTATGGGTTCCCCACTTGCGTTGCTCATTCCATCTGTGTTCGATGGATAGTGGGTTTATATTTCTCTATTTAATATTTTGTTCTTTGTTTTATATTATTTGTTTGGTTTTTATTTAAAATGTTTTTCGTGCTGAATATAATTTTTCTTGGTAGTAGTTTTTTCTCTGTGAAACTCTGTGCTCTCGGTGGTAAATTCTTTATTTTTAAAACACTCCTTTGTCCTTTGGACATCTCCTCTTAAAGGGAGAATGGTTCGCCACGGTTTGTTAAATGGTATTTGTTTTAAAAAGTTTTTGTTTTGAGAAGCATTTTTTTTGAGCGTGAATTGTCAGCCTTCCGTATGGCGTGCTAATTGGTTAGAACAATGATTTGAAAAGGATCAGGCTGACTTGATTCTTTTGTTTACTTTTCTCATTTAAGGAGAAAAGTAAAAGTCTTACAGCTTGAGTAAAAAGAAAAAATAAGGAATAAATGTTTTTGTCTCATATTTGTGTATTAAAACAAACAAGAAGCTAAAAACAATGGTCAGCTTACGAAAGTTTAGCGCATAAAAAAGACCCACGCTCACGGAAGCTTGAGTATGGGCCTTTCGAGTAATATACTTACGTATATATTCTGTTTTTATCTTAAATTATCTACCACGCTATAAATTGGTTGTAAAACTGATTCTCCAAGTAAAATACTACGCTCTGGAGACCAACCAAAATCAAGGTCTAGTAAATCATCATTGTCCTTAAATGGCATTTCAATCGTCAAAGATAAGCATTTATATCGTTCTCCAATGTGTTTTGAACAAATTGCTAAATTTCCTTTTCCGGCTTCGTTTTTAGGGTAGCCATGAGTGTCTTGAAAATCAGGGCAAGTAGCTATCCATGAGTCGATAAAAGAGGCTGTTAAATTTTTTAATTTTTCATTAAAAGAAGGGATTCCTTCAATGCCAGAAATGAAATTATATGGCAATGTTTCATCACCATGAATGTCTAGATTTAAGTCGCAACCATATTCATCCATTAAGTTGCGAACATGGAAAACTTCGGGGCTATTTTCAATAGAAGGTTCTGCCCATTCTCTATTGTAATTAAAGCCTTTGGTGTTCACACGTAAATTTCCGGCAATACTACCATCAATATTCATATTTGGAACAAGGTAGAAAACGGCCTTGTTTAGTAAGCTTCTCGAAATCGGATCATCATCATCCAAAAGGCGGTCAATTAATCCTTGCATAAACCATTCTGCCATACTTTCACCTGGGTGCTGACGCGCAATTACCCAAATGCTTTTCTTTGTTTCATCCGGCTCACCAACAATTAACATGTCGATGTCTTTGCCTTCAACCGTTTTTCCAATAGAAACCAATTCACACTCTTGCGACATTTGCGCCTGATGCACTAAATCCAAATGTTGATCGTAGGTATAAGGTGCAAAGTAAGCGTAATAAACCGAGTTATATATTGGCGTATGCTCAATGGTTAGCTCTTTACCATCGTAACTAGAAGGTACTCTAAACCAGTTTTCACGATCGTAAGATGCTACTGTTTTATAACCTTCATAGCCTTCCGGATAAGAAGCACCACTCGCATTGGTAATTCGCATTTTTACTGGTTCTTCCTGAGCGCCCATTAAACGAAAATAAAACCACTGAAAATGTTCCGAATTGGTGTCGTTTGGTATGCTTAATTGTATGTCTTGAGGGTTGGTAGCATCAACAACTTTAATCTTACCACCATCAAAATTTGATGAAATATTCATGTGTGTCTGTTTTTTTAGTGATTCATTCAAAGGTAGATTTTTAGAATTTCCTTGCCAAAGATTTCTATTACTTCTTGATGTTAATCTGCAATCTATTTTCGAAAAATTAATCATCAGATATGATATTTTTTTACATTTGTAGAGTTGTTCGGTATTTATTTTAAATTAAACCAATGATCAATTTATTTCGTCTGAAAGACAATCGTTCAAAAATGTGGAAAATCGTAATGATTGCTGTAATGCTTGTATTGGTAGTTACAGGATCGGTACTATTCAAATACTATCAAGACATTTTTTCAAGAAATATTGATTTAGGCGATGTAGAAATAACTTACCTATACATTCCTACAAATGCCAGTCAAGCTGATGTTATTAGCCTATTGAAAGAAAAAGGCTACCTGAAAAATGCAGCCTCGCTAGAATGGGTTATGGAAAAGAAAAATTATGCCAAGCACATTCATTCTGGGCGATTTGAGATTAAAAATGGTATTTGCAATAACGAATTGGTCGATTTGTTGCGTTCAGGCATTCAATCACCTCTTAATCTTACTTTCAATAATACTCGTACGGTAGAAGATTTTGCAGGGAAAATAGCAAATCAAATAGAGGCCGATTCGCTTAGTATTTTAACTCTTTTAAAGGATAAATCGAAAATCAAGAAATACGGTTTCGAAACACATACCATTTTGGCTATGTTCATTCCAAATACTTATCAGGTATACTGGAACATGAGTGCCGAAAAGTTTGCCGACAAAATGCATAAAGAGTATTCACGTTACTGGAATGCCGAACGTTTAAAAAAAGCTGAAAGTATTGGTTTATCTCCAATAGAAGTAAGTACACTGGCTTCTATTGTCGACGAGGAAACCATTAAAAATGATGAGAAGAAACGTGTTGCAGGTGTTTATATGAACCGCTATACGCGCAATATAAAATTGGATGCCGACCCAACCTTAAAGTTTGCTTTAGGCGATTTTTCTATCCGTAGAGTGCTAAACAAACACAAAAAGATCGATTCTCCTTACAACACCTATAAATATAGAGGTTTGCCTCCTGGGCCAATTCGTCAGCCATCCATCTCGGGAATAGAGGCTGTGTTAAACTACGAAAAGCACAAGTACTACTATTTTTGTGCAAGCCCCGAATTTAATGGCTATCATATTTTTGCCAAATCACTTCGTGAGCACAACCAAAATGCACGAAAATACCAAAGAGCATTAACCCAAAGGGGAATCATGAAATAGCTTTCAGACACCTTTGCTCTTTCCCGTATATGTTCTTTCACCCTTATCCTTGTTTCCCTTTCTTGGGATTCTCTTTTAGCGGATTTTTTCGGATCTATTCCTCATTTGCCTAATCTCGATGTGGAGTACCACTGCAATTCCTAATTCTGCATAGGTATATCATTTGTGATTAACAATATTCCTCACCTGTTCAATGTACATAATTTATTTTTATTATCTTTACTAGTCAATTGGTGTATTAAACAAAAGAATACGGTTCTCCAGCTTAGGTTTTATGGGGAAAGTAGTCTTCCTTTTACAATAAAGCGAATAGTAAAATGAGTATAAAAGGAAAAATGTATGTAGACGATATGGTTTACAACATCCGAAGATTAGATTTTGGTTTCGATCAAAAAATAAATACAAATGGAACAGCATCCACTCAGCCATTGGGTGGTTTGTTTAATATAGAAGTAGAAAGTCCTAAAAGTACACACTTGTATGCCTGGGGAGCCAGTAATTTTGATATGAAATATATCAAATTGGAATTTTCTCCCGTTACACTTACCTCCAAAAGCCGAACCATAGAGTTGTACGATACACTTTGCATTCGCCATCACGATTACTTTCATCACGATAGCAAAGATCCCATGATCAGTGTTCTTCAGCTCTCACCAGCCATCATCGTTCAAGATGGTCAAACCCTTGTCGAAAAAAACTGGAAAGTGAGTGATTTAAGCATGCAGAATGTGGAGCCTACGGCTGTGCCTGCTACAAGTGAAGAACCTTTAGTGGGTGTTGAAGATAGTGTCGTGAGTGAAAATGAGCCTGAGTTAATGAGAATCGAATGGACTGATTTGGACGAGAAAAGTATTGTAGAAAGCGAGGATTCAAATGTAATGGCGAAGCTAAGTGTCTCGAATATCCTCGTAAACAATGAAGTGATTATTAAGTTGAAACACAAAGATTCCGAAACTGGTGATATCAGTTATTCTACTGCTAAGGGAATTGTTAATGCTGATGGTACTATTACTTTAAAAGAATAAAATAATGACTAAAGAACGAAATGTCAGCGACAACCCTCGTAAAATAATTACTTCTGTAGAATCTATAGAACACGAAGGGAAAAAGATCAAAATTAGTGAACAAGCGAAAAATAGCACTTTAACTCATGTCGTTAAACCTCTTTGTCCATACTGTGAGGAAGAGATAACATTGGAGCAGGTTACTTATGTTATACCAAGAGCAAATAAAATACTAGTTAAAAAACTGTTAGTATATTTTAATAAGTATAGAAAGGAATTTAAACTTGATACTTGCTTGCGCAAAGCTCATTTTATTGCTCAAGTTGGAGCTGAAACGCGATTTAGATCACTACAAGAAAGTGGGCATTATAGATACATAAGTGCCGATACGAAATATTTTAGCGAAAATCAATTAATAGATGATATTATTATAAATTCTTTAGAAGATAAGTTAATCGAAATTTTTAAAATAACTGATTCCAATAATAATGTTATAAAAAAAACGAATACTGAACTTAAGCAAATATTAAAAAAACAACAGATAAAAATAGATATAAGACAACTGTATGCTCAAAGAAAATCTCAGAAAGGTGAATTATTAGATGACAAGATTGTAGAAACATATATTATTAAAGAGAAAAACAGTAAGGGAGAGGATGTTGATCTTGAAAGAAATATTGTATTACTAAAGAGAGGACATGCTTTTCCTATTGAATTTCTATCTAGATATTATGCTGATCGTAATGGAAACAAAGGAGGAGAACTTTCGCGAGAAGGATATATGTTTTGTGGGCGAGGGGTTAAACAATTAACAGGAAGAGCGAATTACGAAGCATTTTCTGAATTTAGGAAGAAGTATCCTTTCCCTGATGACCCTAAAGGATATATAGATTTTGCAAAAATAACAGACAAAGAAAAGTTAAAAGGTAACTTCGAATTGTTATCAGATGAAGAAAATGTGATTTATGCGGTGCAATCGGCATTATGGTACTTCCAAAAAGGAAATAAATCAGGTACAGGGAAATATACTGTTGAATGGGCTGATGAGGATAATGTACAGTTTACTACAAAAACGATTAATGGAGGTTATAATGGTTTAGAAAAAAGAAATGATTTTACAAAAAAAGCAAGGGGAGACAGTGGATTTAAAGTGTTTCAGCATTATTTACAGATATACAAAAATGGGAGTAAAGAGCAAAAAGAAAAAGTGCTGAAACAACTAGAATATTTAAATGAAAGTAGGATTGAAAAAAAAATTGAATTAAGAGACGATAATGCAGAACAAATAATAAAAAGAATTAAAGATAAACCCATTACCAAACTTAAATCCAAAGGAATTCCAATAATACTCAACAAAGAGACACTAACATTTAAGATAGAACAAGCGAAATAAAAGTAGAAACTTTAAGTAGAGTGATCTGTCAATTCTAGTAGATTTATTTATAAGATTTTAACCCATGAGAATAACAGTTTATTTACAATTAATTTTAATGTGCCTTTTTACAAACTGTGCATTGGCGCAGTTGCCAAATATTGAAAAGGTTGAAGTGATTGAAATTAAAGATTCAATAGTGACATCGGATTACAATTGCTCTTTTTTATTGCCAAAGATACTTAATAAAGACAAGGATAAAGAACGAAAAATGAGTTTAGCAATGGCACAATCTGTATACTATACTCCTTTATTTGGGTGTTGTGAAGATGGTTTAATAAACATAACACTTGAGGAGTTGATTACTAAAGAACGAAAATGTGTTAATGAGAGAAAGGAAAACGATGGTGTATATGAGGTATATTCTTCTTACGAAATGAGTTTTAATAAACTAGGTTTTGTTAGTTGGAATTTCCATGTTGATGCGTGGCATAGTAACGGAGTGAATTCATATCGGTTTCCTGTTTGTATTGATACAAAAAAAGCTGAGTTGTTTTCTACTGCAGATATATTTAATGATTCACTCAAACTGCAATTATTTTCCAGAATTGAGTTGGAAATATTTGAATATGTTATGGCAGAGATGAATAGTGAAACAAATACCTATGATATGAAAGAGGAGATAAGACAAAGTGTTATAGAGTATAATCAAGCTAATTTTCCATTAAAAAAAATACCAGAAGGTTACTTGTCAACAAGTAATGGAGTTGATGGAATAGCGTTCTATATTGAAACAAATTTCTCGAATTATTATAGAGACTTAGAAGGTTATTTTTACTCATTTTTCATTCCTTTATCAGACCTAAAGCCTTATTTTAAAGAGAGTTTTAGAAAACGAATTGGTCTTAAATAAAGGTTATGTTTTAAGCCTAAAAAATCTATTCATGAAAGTAACAACTAGTTTATTTATAGTCTTATTTGTGCTGATGCACATATCATTGGTAGCTCAGAATAATAATTGTAAAGATAGGATTGTAATTACAGAAATTAAAGATTCTGTTGTCAATGAAAATTATTCTTATCAATACGTTTTACCTAAGCTTGTAAGCAAAGGTGAATTGCGATTAGAAAGCTTAAATAATACAATTGCAAGAGCGTTGTTTTCTAGCTCTTTAATTGAAAATAGTAAGGAGATAAACGATTCACTAACAGAAATTGAAGGGTATTTCGATAAAGAGATAGAGCGGTTAAATTATTTAAAAGCAAAAGGATTGGTGATTCAGCACAACACGAAACTTTTGTATTCAACGAAGTTCAATAATAAAGGTTTATTAAGTTTTGAATTTTTAAGAACAGAGACACAAGATGTAACTGAGGAAAGAAGTGTTTCTTATTTAAGCTTGGATTCAAAAACAGGAAAAGAGATATTGTTTGATGATATAATGGTTGATACCTTAAGTTTACCCTTATTAAGTAAAATTGAAATAAGTTTTTACAAAAAAGTAAAGAAAGAAATAGAAAGTTCTACTATTTCTATAGGTAGGAAAGATACGATAAGATCTTTTTTGATTGTAAATAATGAAGATAATTTTCCTTTACAAAAAAGCCCTAAAGGATATTTTTGTAAAAATGATAAAGGAAAGTCAGGTATGTGTTTTTTAATTGAAACAAGTTCACCTAAGTTATTTCAATCTTTAGAATGGTTTGTAAAGGGGTACTTTTTTTCTTTTGAAGAACTCAAGCCTTATTTAAAAGAAGACTTTAAAAAGCGAATTGGTTTGGAGTAAATTGATTACAATTATTTTTTGAAGTTAATGTTGCAGGAATGAAGCAAGGAATACATCAAAGTTAGTCTAACTGTTTGGCATTTAAGTTAGGTGAGAATCAAGATTTAATAGATAAATACAATAAGAAGCGAGCTCCCAGAAATATTTCTTGAAGCAGGTAAATCGATCAAAAAACAAATACATATGGTACAGCCTCCACTCAGCCTTTGGGTGGATTATTCAATATAGAGGTAGAAAGTCCTAAAAATACGCATCTGTATGCTTGGGGAGCCAGTAATTTGGAGATGAAGTACGTTAAGTTGGAATTCTCTCCTGTAACGCTTGCTTCTAAAAGTCGAACCATCGAATTGTACGATACGCTTTGCATTCGCCATCACGATTACTTTCATCACGAAAGTAAAGATCCCATGATCAGCGTTCTTCAGCTCTCACCAGCCATCATCGTTCAGGATGGACAAACCCTAGTCGAAAAAAACTGGAAAGTGAGTGATTTAAGCATGCAGAATGTGGAGCCTACTCAGTTAGTGAGTGAAAATCCAGAGATTTTGGAATGTTTCTTTGAAAATGAACAAGGTGAAGCTCTTGCAAAACCTAAAAAAAATCAAACCATTTATCTTGTTGTTAAAACCAGAGATATGGTAGGTAAATCAGTAGATCTTGATTTAAGTGATGACAGTATTGATTATGAATACAATGGAGCTATTGTAGATAATGATTTAATTCAAGGAGTAAATGTTACTGCTGATATAATGAAAATCCAGTTAAAAACCATTAAACAAAGAAGATCATAATGGCTATAGTTACACAATCAGATAATAGTGGGAATAGTGGTTCAACTGGGGGATTAGTGATGGATTCTCCTGAAATCGTTGGAGGCTTTTGGTCCGATCCTAAATCTAGAGTTAGCATTAAGGAGGCCTATTATGGAGAGAAGGTGAAATTTACAATAGGAACGAAGAATATTCCTGATGGGACTAAGTTGGAGCTAAAACTTAAAGATTATGATCCTGTTAATAGTGACGATTTTTTAAGCAAATATACCGTATTCGTTAATGGTAATATAGCCGAGATTGAGTTTATTACTGACGAAAAATGGAGCGATTCTGCTAAATACGAGAAAGATCAAGTTGTTGAGACGTACTTTGAAATAAAAGTTGATATTGATGGAGATATTATAGTTAATGAATTTCCTGAAAATAAAGATGATTTTCTTAAACTGTATGAAAAAGAGGTGAAAATTACTGTTTTAGTTGAGCTACCTCATTCATTAGAAACTGGTTGGGGCGCAAAGGGACTGGCGGGGCATACTGCGATGGCAATTGGTAATAAATATTTTGATTATGGTCCAAATAATAGACCAGGGAAATATTCAGAAAAAGATTACGATGTAGATTTTAATGATGATGGTGATAAAAGTGATATTGTTCAGTTAAATGACCCTAGTTTCAAAAATTCACCTGGAATGTCATGGTGGGGAAATCATATTGCAAACAGGAAAGGTATCAAACCTGAAGATGTAACCTTAAATATGGTTCTTAACCATATTCAATTACATTGGAAAGGATTAGAACAACCTATTGGCTCAAGAAATTATCCAAATGCCACATACATATATGGGAAGGTTCATAAAATTGAATTTTTTGTGAATGAAAATCAGGCTAATGAAATGATTAAATGGTGGAAAGAAAGGTATCACCACCTAAAAAGATATAGTGTTTTTCCATGGACAGGAGAACAGTGTACTACTACAGTTAAAACTGCTTTACAAGTTGGAGGAATTAATATTCCAGAAATGACTCAAAAACCTATTGGTATATTGCAAGATTTTAAAACTCATGTTTTTAGTACGTCGTCAAAACATAGGAATAAAAAGGCTATTATAACAGTTATTAAAAATGAATCAATTGATTTTAAACCTTAATTGAAATGAAAAAAATATTATTTATGGGTATAATTATCTCAATTTTAACTTTTCTTGGTTGTAAATCAAAAGAAGAAAAATTTTTAGAAAATAATAAAGTTTTATTTTGTAAAACAGAGGAGTTTGAATCATTTATCAAAAAGTCAAGAGTAACACCTGAAAAAGCTTGGGATTTAATGGTTGAGTACACTGAAAAAGAAAATGTACAACAACCGCATTTATTTTATTTTATAATTGATGGTCATTATGTTTTTACAAATTATGTGCATCTTAAAATACCTGATGCATATACTGGTGGGATATGGGTTAATAGTGAAAATGGAAAAGTTAAAGAAGTTAAAGATGGAGTGTTTATAAAGGCTTATTATAAATATGATTGGAATAAATAGTACTAATGACTACAGTTATATTTCAAAATATTATCAGCTATAGTAGCTGTAAACTGGATCATCTTTGTTTTATCATTCGTTAAAAGTATATCTATATTATAAAGAGTTGGAAGCTAAAGATAAGGCGATTGCTACGGTTTTGAGTGCTAAAAATGCCAAGTCACGTTGGAACTATGCCACTTGGCAAATGAAAGTAAATTTAATTTATGATATGCGCCATGATGGTTCGGGTGCTTTTGGGGGATTCTCGGAAGAAGATAAGGAAGATGCCGTGATTGCTGTTTTGGAGAGTAGTAGGAGTAAGGAAGAGTTCTGGAAGATTGTGAAAGGACTTGAGGAACCAGACGAAGATATAGGAAGAGAAATGATATTACTTGATGATTTAGTTGATTTCTCTCAACAAGACAAATTGAATAATTTAAGAAATATAAAATTTAGAATCTAATGCTATGAAAAAGGGACTAGTATTATTATTTATAGCAGTTGTTTTTTTTGGATGTAAAGAAAAAAGCAATTACGAAAAAAGGATAGAGTTATATGACACATTTGATAAAATTAGACTTTCTGAATCTTTGTGGAATCTGACAGAAAGACCTTGCGTGGGAAATAATAGTTACATGTATATAGTTGAAGTTTTGAAAAGAGGGGCTGATGTTGAGTACAAAGGATTTAATAATAAACCAACAAATCCAACTCCATTTCTTAATGCTTCAGGAGCTTTAAAATGTTTACGAGAGAAAGATCAGCGTCGTACTGAAGAAATAGATTCCATGGAAATGGAAGCTGTAAAAATTGTAAAATTTCTTGCTTCAAAAGGCGCTAATGTTCATGCAACAGTAGGTGATATCAAACTAAATGCTTTGCATATGGCCGCAAATGGCGGTCGAGAGAAAATGATTCCTGTTTTGGTCAATTTAGGATTGGATATCAACTCTAGAAATGGAGATCCAGATTATGGAGGAACGGTACTGTGGCATGCCATCAACGCAGGCGATTTAGCCACGGTAAAAGCCGTAGTGGAAGCAGGAGCAGAAATCAACTTGTGCCTTTTAGATGGCAATAGTCCACTAGATTGGGCCATGGCCTATGCCAATCCGAAAGCCAAAGAAGCACTTTGGTTGGTTCCCTATCGCGACCAACAAGCCATTGCCGAATATCTGCAATCTATTGGCGCCAAACATGGCAAAAATCAGTTTAAAGGGATGTTGTATTTTCATGAAAGTAAGGAGTAATTGCTAATTGTAAAAAACTATGTCTAAGAATCTTAGAGTGTTTTTATTGGTCTTTGGAGGAGTATCTATTTTATTATTAGGATTGTCATTATATGTGGTGTTAAGTACACGTAGCTTTTTAAATAGTGCTGAAAAAACCAGAGGTAAAGTAGTTGACTTCATAGAATCTGTGGATACAGAAGGAGATGTTACCTATGCACCAATAGTTGTTTACAAAACGGTAACTGGCGAGCAAATGATATATGCAAGTTCGCAATATTCATATCCTGCGGCTTATGAAGAGAATGAATTGGTTGATGTATATTATGATCGGACAAAACCCAATAGTGAACGATTATCGGGTATTTTTTCATTATGGGGTGGAGCTATAATAACGGGAATTTTAGGACTTATTTTTGGGATTGCACCCTTGCTTATTTATCGAAGTATCCGTAAAGAACGTAAACGAAAGGAATTGATAAGTTCTAAGTAAAGCAAAGTTGTTCTTGATTAAAAAAGAGTAGATAAGAAGTTTTATCTTAGTTAAGAATACAACATTTTTTAATATAGAAAAGACGCCCCAAAAGGCGTCTTTAATGAATTTTAATATGGTAATTAATTGATTAGTTTACGAAGCTTTCTCTTTCACCACCTTCGGCAAAAATAGCTCTAATTCTATCATTCTGTCCATTCGTAAACATGTACATACACTGATCATTAACGTAATCCATGTAGTTCATTGTCATGTCATTTGATCTACAGTTAACAGTTGGATAAGTAGGGCATCCGTAATTTGCTCCATCAGAACTTGGTGTGTCTGTTACAAAATCATCTTGTTTGCATCTACCATCTCCCCAAATATGGCGTAAGTTTAACCAGTGACCAACTTCATGAGTTGCAGTTCTTCCGTAACCATATTCGCCACCACGAGTATTTCTACCAAAGTAATCACTTCCAATAACAACACCATCTGTTGCTAAAGCTCCTCCAGGGAATTGCGCGTATCCTAAAATACCACCACCAATTTCACAAATCCAAAAGTTAAGGTAGGTAGACGGATCTGTAGCATCAATACCACCTTGGCTTGATGACTTCATTGCATCGTTAGTACCCCATGCTGTTTTTGTAGATGTTTTTCTGATTACGTCCGCTAATACGAATGTAATGTCTACGTTAGCAACATCGTTATTAAATTCATTCGGAACAGAACCTGTTGCAGGGTTAAGGTCATTAAAATCCTGATTTAAAATATCAATTTGAGAATCGATGTGAGCTTGGGTAACTGGGTGATTAGCATCCTCAAGAATATTTATAATAACAGGAATGGTAATACTTCCTTGGTAAGGTGTTGGATCTGGAGTATCACCTGGTTTAACTGGTTTGCCTTTGTTGGTAGTAGAACTTTTAGCGGCAATTAATTTTCTGGTATGTTTCTCGATTGCGTACATACGATTTTCTAAACCTGGATTATCTTTTAATTGTTGGTTTAAAACTTTCATACTTCCGCACTTTGGACCATGAACATGTCCTGATTTTGTAGTGTTTTCTTCACTTGTGTAAACGTAAAAATCACTCATGTCAACAGCAATTTCTTGTTGTTTTGGAGTGACTTCATTTTCATTCTTCTGGCAAGCTCCTAGTATAAGCACTAGGCATGCTACTGAAAATAGAATTCTTTTCATAAATAATTGTGTTTTCTTAGTTAGTAATGTGGTTAGTGATATTAAAATTCAACTTAATTAAAAAATAAGAATTCACATAAAAAAATTAAACGTCAGTAATTCAGTGATTAATGTAAGTTTTTTGAATGTTAATGATGTTGAAGTGCAATAGCTACAAGGTGTTTAGAATCATTCTTTAAAGTGAAAAATGATTATAATTAATAAAAGAAAAATAGAAGTATTGAAGGCATCTTAATCTATTTAACTTGATGAATGAATGATTTTTTTTGGAATGGAATGATAAAAAATAGCATAAAAAAACCTTCGGCTTTAAGCGAAGGTTTACTTTATATTGTGTTCGTAAAATGGAAGAGCTAACTTATATCGCATTAACCTCCATCTCCAACTTCACACCAAACTTGTAAAGAACCGATTTTCGGATATCGTTAGCGAGTTGCAGTATTTCATGACCTTTTGCATTGCCAAGGTTGACAATAACCAAAGCCTGATCTTTGTGGACACCAGCATCGCCAATTTGCTTTCCTTTCCATCCACATTGTTCAATTAGCCAACCTGCTGCCAATTTGCTTTCCATTTCGTTTACCTCATACAAAGGCATATTTTCATGTTTGGCTTTTAGTTTATCGGCTTGGGCTTTATCTACAATCGGGTTTTTAAAGAAGCTACCGGCATTTCCCAAAACTTCAGGATCGGGTAATTTGCTTTCTCTTATTTTGATAATTACTTCACGAATATTTTTCAGGTTGATTTCGCCGTAAGCTTCAAGTTCCTTATCAATAGAGCCGTAATGTACCTTGTAATTGTGTTGCTTGCTTAGTTTAAAGGTAACGTGGGTGATAATAAATTGATTCTTGTATTCTTTTTTAAACACCGAGTTTCGGTAAGAAAACTCGCAATGCATGTTACTGAATACAACAGAATTTTTGCTTTCTATTGAAATAGCATCTACGCTATGTATTACTTCCTGTACTTCAACTCCGTACGCTCCAATATTTTGAATAGGAGCAGCTCCTACAACACCTGGAATCAAAGAAAGATTTTCAATTCCAGAGTAATTGTTTTCAACTGCCCATGCTACAAATTCATCCCAATCTTCGTTGGCTCCAACTTGTACAAGAACAGATTCTTCATCTTCTTCAATAATTTTAATGCCTTTTATTTTAGGATGAATAACAAGTCCATTAAAATCTTCTATAAAAAGAAGGTTACTTCCGCCACCTAATAGTAAATATTGAATGTTAATGATATCGTTCTTGCTAAGAAAATCGTTAATTTCCTCTACCGTATCAAATTCGAAAAAGTATTTGGCATTTGCTTCAATACCAAAAGTATTATAGTTTTTTAAAGAGTAGTTTTTACGAAGTACAGCCATATTCAGTTATCAGTAAACAGTTATCAGTAATTAGTTTTTTGAAAGTTCTTTTTTCAATAAGGCTACAAATCCATTAATATCTTCTTCTGTAGTATCAAAAGAGCATAACCAGCGAACTTCACCAGTATGTTCATCCCAAACCCAGAAAAAGTATTCTTCTTGTAATTTCTCAATTTTATCTTTTGGGATTAATGCCCAAATACCATTAGTTTGAACCTTTTGAGTGATTTCAACTTTGTCAATTTTCAAAACCTCTGATTCTAAAAGTTTTGCCATTTTATTAGCATGACGAGCTGTTTTTAACCACAAGTCATTGGTTAGCATTGCATCGAATTGTGCACCTATATACCTCATTTTAGAGCACAGTTGCATGCTTTGTTTGCGAACATATTTTGCTTCTGTAGAAAGTTCTGGATTAAAGAAAATTACTGCTTCACCTAGCATCATTCCGTTTTTGGTACCTCCAAAACTAAGAACATCTATACCTGCTTTAGTGGTAAAATCTGCAACATCAACATCTAAACTAACTACAGCATTAGCAAGACGAGCACCATCCATATGAACATACATATTGTTGGCATGTGCTAAATCACAAATTGCTTTTACTTCTTCTGGTGTATAAACGGTTCCCAATTCAGTGCATTGAGTAATCGAAATCATTTTTGGCTGTGAATGATGCTCAAAACCAAATCCGTGTAAATGAGGTTGAATTAATTCAGGCGTAATTTTACCGTCAGGGCAATCAATTGGAATCACCTTGCATCCTGTAAATTTATCTGGAGCACCGCATTCGTCAACTTGAATATGAGCTGTTGCAGGACAAATAATAGAGTGGTAAGACTGTGTTAGCGTTGAAAGGCTAATTACGTTGGCACCAGTACCATTAAAGGCGAAATAGACATCAATATTTTCTCCGAAAAGGCTTTTGAACTTTTCGATGGCGGATGCAGTATAAGCATCACCTCCGTATGCTATAACATGACCATTGTTTGCATTTTGAATGGCTTCCATAACTTCCGGCAGTATGCCTGAGAAATTATCGCTGGCAAATCCTCTTTTATTCATTTTCGATGTGTTTTTATTGAAGCTTTAAAAGTATACTTTCTTAGCCAATATTTTTGTACAATAGCTAGGAAAATCCTACATCGAGAGGATTATTTAAATTTGATTTAAGAATTTAAGAGAATTTTTACTTTTTGGAACAAAATAGCGAGTTGCTCAGAACTAGATTCGCCATTTGCTAGAAATTGAATTTTACCTTCTCGGTCTAAAAGAAATAGATAACATAGCTTTTTGTCCTCTACACCAAAATAGGTAAAGTAAGTATCTAAAGGTCCGTAATAAGTCATTACATTTTTGTGCATGCTTTCTACTATTCCGCCTCTCATTCCATTATCAATATATCCTGATATCCAGGAGTAGAAATTACTGATCATAGGGATTTCCAGGAAGCGAAAATCAGAATTATTGCTAAATTCTTGCATTAAAGGAGTGGTCCAACTGTCAATTTGAGGCTGCGTACCTCTTTTAAAGGCAACAATTAAAATGCTCACTTTCCCTTTGCAATGTTCTGGAATAGTGATTTTTTTATAGGATAATAATTCCCCAGTAATTTCGGGAAAAGATTCACCTATTTGAAGCTTTTGTGCAAAAAGAACATGAGTTAAGAGCAAACAAAGCATTAGAAAAACAACAGCTGGTTTTACCATGAGGATTTATTCTTTATAATGATTTTGAATGATTTTAAAAGTCCTTTTTGATAATTGAATTCGGTCTGGTAAGGTCGTTTCTTTTAAATTTGCTTTTACCAGTTTATACAATTCTGTTACTTGTTTGTATTCTTTGGTTTTTTTAAGAAATGTTTTAGGTTTTCCAATGAATTGACCAGGGGAGCATTCAACTATAGGAGATAAGTTAATCCATTTTTTAGTGAGTGTAAATGTGATTTTTGCTTTCAGTCCCAAATCTGAATTCCCAAGAACAATATCTCCATCTTTATTGGTTGTCCAAAAGTATTTTTCGGTGTTTTTTATTAATTCTTCAAGCATAACATATAAATTTTTCGTTACTTCAGATGTAATCGTTACTTCACTACTATAATTTATAAAAAAAATAGAACTTTAGCAGTAGCTTTTTAACCTCAATTTAAAGAAAAACAATAATGATTTGTGATATTGATTCTGGAAACTTAATGATTGTCTCGGATTTGCATGGGAATGGCGATGATTTCCGTCAAGTATTGCGCGTGTATGAGCAATTGAAAAAGGAGAAGAAAGCAGATTATTTGATTTTTTTAGGCGACTTAATTCATGCTTATCCAGGTAAGAGGAAAGATGAATCGGTAGAAATTATTGAAGAGCTTTTGGATTTTAAAGCAAATAAAAAGGGAAGTGATATAATTTGTTTGCTAGGAAATCATGAATTTGTACATATTTACCATATTCCTTTAGCGCGTGGACATCTGGAATTTACCACTTATTTTGAAAATCGTATTCGTAAATGCAGAGAGATTATCATTCGTTTTTTTATGGATATGCCTTTGATGATACGAACCAAAGGAGGTGTGTTAATTAATCATTCTGGTGGTTCAAATCGCTATCGTGAAGAAGAAGAATTTGGTTTTAATTGGCTGAAAGATTATCGGCACAAGGGAAATTTCGAATCTCATCTAAAAAATATTTCTAAATATGATCCGCAAATAGGTTCCGATTTTATGCGAACTGCCGAAGGTGATTATTTATGGGATATACTAATGAATGGAAACGAAAGGCAGTATGGGAATGATTACTTGCAATATAATGATGATTTATTGAATGTAATGAGTGAGGACCGAAAGGAAATGCCAATGAATAAAATTGTAAGCGGTCATATTGGTGTTGATTATGGCGTAGAAATAATAGGTGATACGCAAGTTAGAATTTGTACAAGCGCAGGAAGTTTGGGAGATCTGGAAAAAAAGTTCTTGCTAATTGATGCATCGAAAAACTATTCTAATGTAAGGGAATTGTTAAAGTGTTCTAGGGATTTATATTAAAATATGACTATTGAGAAAATGATTCCAAACCTTGACCTTTGAGCTGTAAAGGAGCTTTTCCAGTTAATGCTTTAAATTGTTTGTTAAAATAGGATGGACTATTAAAACCACACTCGTAGGCAATTTGAGAAACAGTTAAACTACCTTCTGCCAATAGTTTTTTAGAATAGTTGATTCGCATTTCATTTAAAAATTCAGAAAACGTTTTTTTGGTCTTACTCTTAAAAAAACGACAAAAAGCAGTCTTGCTCATATTAGCCAGTTTGGCAGCTTCTTCTAACTCAATTTTTTGCTGGAAATTGGCACTGACATATTCGTAGATTTTATAAAGCTTTTGATTGCTTCTTTGCTGAAAGGATTCTACAAAATTTTTCGATGCCAGATATTCGAGATCATCGGATTGTGCGAGAATTTGTAAAATTTGAAGTAAAATAATGATCCGCTGAGAGAAATCGGATGCATGTAAGGTTTTTAGATGTTGAATAATCTTGTATTTTGTACTTCCGTCGATTCGGACTCCTTGAAAAGATTTTTTCAGAAAGCTTTTAATACGATACATTTCAGGAATCAAGAAGAATTCCTTTCCAAAACTATCTTCTTTGAAATGAACAACCCAGGCTATTGCATGCAAATCAGGATTTTTTTGATAGTATGCTTCTTCATTGGTCATCACATGGGGTGTGTTAGGACCAATAAATAGTAAATCTCCATCCTTAAAATTGTCAATGCAATCACCTACAATTAATGTACCTCGGCTTTTTTCTATAAAAATCAATTCAAATTCAGGATGATAATGCCAAGCTACTTCAATATGTGGTAATACGTCAATTTTAGAACGAAAAGAATGCTCGTTTTTTATAGGGATTTGTTCTAGTTGTAATGACATAATTGTACTATTTTATCTCAGGCTAGATAGTTTTTATTGATTATAGGTAATAAATTGTTATCTGAGCTTTGTTAAATTAAATTCAGACTTATAGGATCCAATGAGAATCTTACTTGTATAAAATTACCATATACTTTATCTTAATTAAATAATCATGTAAATATAGTGCAATAAAATGATAAAATAGTAAAATGCTATGCTCTGGAATTTATTGAGATTTGTAAACAGAATTACAAACGATTGAAAAACGATAAAATATGGTGTCTATTAATACTGCAACAAGCGCAAGTGGATCATCTGCACAAGCGTCAGGAATGAATTACAAAGGAGCTTTGGCATTACTTACCTCTCTTTTTTTTATGTGGGGATTTTTAACCTGCATGAATGATATTTTAATTCCGCATTTAAGAGGTTTATTTGATTTAACGATTACTCAGGCAATGATGGTCCAGTTCTCATTTTTTGGAGCATATTTTCTTGTGTCCTTACCTTCTGGATGGATAATTGGTAAGATTGGATATAAAATGGGTATTGTTACAGGATTAAGTATTGCAGGTATTGGTGCAGCAATGTTTTATCCAGCAGCAGCATTGCATTCCTACGGTTTTTTCCTATTTGCACTTTTCGTTTTGGCATCTGGGATTGTGGTGCTACAAGTTGCAGCCAATCCATACGTTGCTGAATTAGGAACACCTGAAACAGCATCGAGTCGTTTAAATTTAACACAAGGATTTAATGCATTAGGGACTACTGTCGCTCCAATATTTGGAGCTTGGTTAATATTAGATAATGCGAATCAAGATTTGGCTAGCAAAGCGGAAGCAGTTCAACTTCCGTATGTAGGTTTGGCATTAACGCTAGTATTAATCGCTGTGGTTTTTGCTTTCGTTAAATTACCTAAAATACAAGAGGCCGAGGAACAAAAAGCAGAAGGTTCTGCATGGAAATTTCGCCATTTGGTTCTTGGGGCAGTTGGAATATTTACTTATGTAGGAGCTGAAGTTTCAATAGGAAGCGCACTGGTAATGTACTTTGGAGATGAAGGTTTACATCTATTTGGTGAGGCTGATGCTGCTACATATGTTTCCATTTTTTGGGGTGGAGCAATGGTTGGAAGATTTATTGGTTCTGTTTTAATGCAAAAAATATCAGCATCAAAAGTATTGGCTTTTAACTCAGTTATGGTTGTTGTCCTAATTGTTATTAGCATGCTAACAACTGGTTATGTAGCTCTTTGGAGTATTATATTGGTGGGATTGTTTAATTCAATTATGTTCCCAACCATCTTTACATTGGGAATTGATGGTTTAGGAAAACATACAAGTCAGGGATCTGGTATTCTTTGTCTAGCTATTGTTGGTGGAGCAGTTGTTCCTTTGATAATGGGGATGTTAGCTGATAATTTTGGTTTGTCAAATTCATTTGTTGTAGCAATTTTATGCTATGCTTACATTTTATATTATGCATTGAAAGGGCATAAACACAAATAAATAATTTGTTAAAATATCAGTAATGAAAAAAGTTGCTTTAGGAATTGATATTGGTGGGACTAATACTGTATTTGGATGTATTGATAAGGATGGCAAATGTTTATCGACAGGAAGCATTCCAACACAAAAACACCACGATATTAATGATTATTTGGATGAGTTATTTAAGCATGTTGAAAAAGAAATTGAGAATTCGCTAGAAGAGCTTGATATTATTGGCATTGGAATAGGTGCCCCTAATGCTAGTTATTATTCTGGTACAATAGAAAGTGCAGCAAATCTTCGTTGGAAGGGAAGTGTACCTTTGGTCGATCTTGTGAAAAAAAGAATGAATGTTCCCGTTTTCATTACCAATGATGCCAACGCTGCCGCAATGGGCGAAAAGGTATTTGGTGCGGCCAAAGAGATGAACAATTTCATAGTGATTACATTAGGAACTGGTTTGGGAAGCGGAATTGTTGTAAATGGTGATCTACTTTATGGACATGATGGTTTTGCAGGTGAGGTTGGACACATGATTGTACGTAAAAGTGGACGAGAGTGCGGCTGCGGAAGAAAAGGATGTTTGGAGACCTACGTTTCGGCAACTGGTGTGAAAAGAACTGTTTATAAGTTGTTAGCTCGCCATATGGGAGCTAGTGAATTAAGAGATGTACCTTTTAGTCAACTAACAGCAAAAATGGTTGCGGAAGCGGCGAGTCGTGGTGACATTGTAGCTAAAGAAACTTTTACTTATACAGCGAAGATGTTAGGTGAGGTATTGGCAAATGTTGTTGCTGTTACCAGTCCACAAGCGATATTTTTATTTGGAGGCTTAACCAAAGCAGGAGATATTCTGTTTAAACCAGTTGAAGAAACCTTGGAAGAGCAACTCTTAGCAATTTACAAAGGGAAAATTAAAGTAATGCCTTCGGGGATTAAAGATAATGCTGCAGTTTTAGGTGCCGCAGCTTTAATTTGGAACAAAAAATAACCGATAGCTTTCATGCTTTTATGAAAGTGCCCCTCGTGCCTGCAATTTTGCAGGCACTTTTTGTTTGTAGAAATTGGTTCTACAATATGGGGGAAAGATTCCCCACTATTTTGTTTGGAAATGAACATGTGTAATTCTTAGATTTTTATTAAGGGGTTTGTAATTTATTGATTGTTAGTTGTGTTGCAGTGTCTTCTTGTGTTTCTTTTGTTTCTTTTTGTATTTCTGGCACAGATTTCTCATATCTATACGTGAATTTGAATTGATGTAAACTTGTTAAAAATTAAGAATTATGAGAAAGTTAGTATTTGCACTATTGGTATTACCACTATTTACAGCTTGTAACCAGAAAGAATTAAAGCAGTTGCGTGAGCAAAATGTTCAGTTAACGCAAATGGCACAGGAGAAAGATTCAACCATTGATGATTTTGTAGAATCATTTGATGTTATTGCTGCAAATTTGGCAATTATTAAAGAGAAAGAGCAGATTATTTCTGTGAGCGCAAGTGAAAATCCTACTCTTGGTCAGAAAGAACAAATTGTAACAGATTTAGGTTTGGTTAGAGACTTACTTGAAGAGAACAAGGCTAAATTAGAAAACCTTGATAAGAAGTTGAAGAATAGCTGGTACCAAAACTCTAAATTGAAGAAATTAGTTGCTAGTTTAAAAACGCAGATTGATGAGAAAGATGTTTCAATTAACGCACTTTCAGAGCAAATCGCACAATTAAGTGTTGAAGTTGATAATTTGAATGGTCAGGTAACAGAATTGAATGGGACTGTTGTTGCTTTGAACACAGAGAATGATAGCAAAGCTCAAACAATTGAGGAGCAAATAACTGATTTGCATACAGCTCATTACGTTATTGGTGATATTAAGGAATTAAAAACTAGAGAAGTTGTAACTTCTTCAGGTGGATTATTAGGAATTGGAGCAACAAATAAATTGAACCAAAAAATCAATCCTGAAAACTTTAATACAATTGATATTACACAAACAACTTCTATTCCTGTTTCAGGTAAAAAGGTAAGTTTGGTAACATCTCACCCAAGCGATTCATACCGTTTCGAAGGAACTGAAAAAGAAATTGAAGCAATTACCATCTTAAACCCAGATGAGTTTTGGAAGGCATCAAAATATTTAGTTGTAGCAGTGAAATAATTAAAGCAATAAAGCTTGGTTTTAAGCATCCCTTATTGGGATGCTTTTTTTATGTTCTAGAAAATATTAATGCTTTATTTTAGCATCGTAAATGCGCGATACAATTAGCAATGCAATTGCAGCAATAGCCATACCCGATTGTCCATCCTGTACTACCATATGGGCACTTAATGCAAGCACAAAATCGAAGAAAAATCCGGCGTAAGCCCATTCTTTTAAAAGTTTCGATTTGTTGCTCCAAATGGCAAGTAAGCCTAATAGTTTAGCTATGGCTAAAGGATAGATTACGAATGTAGGGAAACCCAAACTGATAAATGTTTGGCTAACCATTTCATATTTCATAAAATACATACTTGCCGAAATCAGCATTAGAGCTGTTAATAAGCCTGTCGCTATCCAATAGATAATTTTATTTCTTTTTTCCATGTGGTGAATTTTAATTTTGTTGTTGATCTATCAATAATAATCTATCGAAAAGTTAGTTATTTTAATTTACTTATTTAAATAAGTTCATATTTAACCTATTCAATTGTAAAATAGCCGACAATCTTGTTTTGGAATCTGCTAGAGCTAGATTCTATATAATACAATTAATAGAAAAGATTGAGCAAATTTTCGTAACTTATATACATTCCTCTTGTCCCTATAAAGTGCAATTCTACGCACTATTCTTGATTTGTGTTGTAACGATTTAAGTTGGTTGATATGTCGAGTATAAAAGAAGGAATTCATGATCATTTGATTGAATTACAGGAAGAAATAGATTGTATTTTTACTGCAGGGCGAAATACCAAAGTTTCAGAAGTTAATATTGGACAAATTTATGGTGGTATGAGAGGTGTGGTGGCCTTAGCATGCAATACGTCTTATGTTGATCCATACTCTGGGCTGCATATTGGTGATTACACTACAGATAATTTTTCGCATAAATTACCAGAAGAAATTTTTTTTCTGCTAAGTACTGGGAAATTTCCTGAGGCAGAATCTCTAGCAGAATTTCAGAATGATTTAAATCAACGTGCTCAGGTACCAGAATATGTCTGGGATGTATTGCGAAACCTACCCAGAGATACACATCCAATGACAATGTTGAGTCTTGGGATTTTAAGTATGGAAAATGAATCTGTATTTAAGCGGGAATATCAAAAAGGTATTGAAAAAAGAAATTACTGGAAGTACACGCTCGAAGATGCCTTAAATATTCTTGCGAAACTACCTTCTTTAGCCGCGGGGATTTATCGCATTCGATTTGGAAACGGTGTTTTAATTGCTCATGATTCTAAGCTTGATTGGTCGGGTAATTTAGTTCACATGCTGGGCATACCCGATGGAGATAAAAGTTTTGCAGATTTAATGCGTTTGTATTTAGTATTGCATTGTGATCATGAAGGAGGAAATGTGAGTGCCTTTACTTCTCGTGTAGTGAATTCTGCCTTGTCTGATTTATATTATGCGGTATCTGCTGGATTAAATGGCTTAGCAGGTCCTTTGCATGGTTTGGCTAATCAAGAATGTTTGCGATTTATATTAAAAATAGATGAGCAGCTTTCTGATCAGGTGAGTGAAGAGGAATTAAAAGCTTATGTTCTTGATGTTTTAGATTCTGGAAAGGTGATTCCAGGATATGGTCATGCTGTATTGAGAGTTACAGATCCACGTTTTACGGCATTTATGAAATTCGGAGAAGAGAATTGTTCAAATAGTAGTTGTTTTAAGATTGCTAAGAAGTTATTTTCAGTAGTTCCAGATATTTTAAAGAATTACAAAGAAGGGAAAATTGCAAACCCATATCCGAATGTTGATGCGATGTCTGGTTCTCTTCTTCACCATTTTGGATTGAAGCAGTTTGATTATTACACGGTTTTGTTTGGCGTTTCAAGGGTGATGGGTTTTTGTGCTCAAAATATACTTGCACAAGGATTAGGACAGCCAATAATTAGACCTAAGAGCGTAACTAATAAATGGGTTTTGGAAAATTTGGCTGTGAAAAAAAAGTAATGATTTATTTTACAGATTTTATTCTTGATAAATGTGTTTGGATAGAATTTTATAAAGATCTTTTTTCTTAATTGGTTTAGATATGTAGTCATCACAACCTGCATTTAAAATGCGTTCTTTTTCTTCCTGCATGGCGTAAGCTGTCTGAGCTATAACAATTAAATCTTTATCTGTTTTACGAATTTCTTTAATTGCTTGATAGCCATTCATAACTGGCATGTTAATGTCCAAAAGAATAATATCTGGACTATTATTCTCTAAAGATTTTAATAATTCTGCCCCGTTGTATACATGTTGAATAGTTGCATTTGTATGAAGCAATACTTCATTTAAGAAAGAGAAACTTGTTAAGTCGTCCTCTGCTATAATAATTTTAGTACCAGAGAAGTCATATTCTTCTTTTTCGTCAAACATTATGTTTGGTGTTGGCTCAGGAGTACTTGTATCTTTTAAAGGAATGGTAAAATAGAAGGTAGTACCAACATTAACTGTCGATTCAAGTTTTATTTTGCCATCAAGAAGGGAAATCAAACCTTTCGTAATGCTTAGTCCTAAGCCATTTCCTTCACGAAAAATTTCATCTGTAACTTGAGAGAAACGATCAAAAATAACATCAAATTTTTCTTCCGGAATACCACAGCCAGTATCTCTAACGTAGAATTCTAAATGTGATTTTGCATCATTACTTAGTTTCCGATAACCAAATTCAATGATCCCTTTGTCTGTAAATTTTAAGGAATTGTTTAGTAGGTTGTTGCAGATTTGTATGAATCTTATTTCATCAGTTTCGATAATATAATCTTGATCGTTTTTAGGTAGATGGAGTTTTAACTCAATATTGTATTTTTCTCTTTCTATTGCATTTTTCTTTAAGACATCAAAAATATTGATCAAGGTTTTATTAACTGAAATTTTAGATAGAGAAATGTTTAATTGATTCGATTCAATTTTTGAAATATCAACAATATCGTTGATAATAGTCATCAACTGTTCTCCTGCATTTGAAATAATTTCAATAAAGCGTTTCGTTTTTTCTGGAGAATTGGCAGGACTAGCTAATAATCCAGAAAAACCTAAAATAGCATTCATTGGAGTTCTAATTTCGTGACTCATATTGGCAAGGAAAGCAGTCTTTAATTTGTCACTTTCCTCTGCTTTTTTCTTTGCTTCTAATAATTCCTGTTGTGTTCGTTTTATATCTGATATGTCATGAATAATAGAAAACAAAAGTTCTTTTCTATTTACGAATAGCATTTCAGAGTATACTTCCACATCTCGTAATTCACCACTTGCAAGCTGATGTTTGAAAGTAAAGTAAGACTTATTATTTGTGGTTGTTTTTATGATTGCATTTTTAATATCAGCATTTGAATTGGTATTGATTTGATTTATTTTCATTGAGGTGATGATCTCAAAAGAATAGCCATAAAAATCAATTGCGGCCTGATTTGCATCAACAATTTTGCCGTTGGATGGATCAATAAGCATCATTACCGACTGATTTTTTTTGAATAGAGCTTTATATCTTTGTTCACTCTCATTAAGTTGGGAGGTTCTTTCTTCAACTAATTTTTCTAAGTTTTCATTGAATTCATTAAGCGATTTTTCATTTTGATTTACTTGGCTAATATAATACTGAACGGTTCTTTTAATTCGAGCATTAAATATTAGTAAAGTTATTAATGCTAATATTAATGATAGAACAATCATAAAAATGCTAAGAACAATTTGCCGATTTGCAACATTTTTCCCTTTTTCGATTTCTGTTGTGATAATACTTTCTACATCATCTAAATAAACTCCTGTAGCTATAATCCAGTCAAACTTTTTATACAATTTAGCATAGGTTAGTTTTTGTGAAATCTGGTTTGATTGTGGTTTTTTAAACCAATACTTGAAAAACAATTGTCCATTCTGTTTAATTCCTTCTAATTCTGCTAGATATGGTGTATTTCCCTTTGTGTCTTTTAAATTTGTAGAAAGGTAAAGACCTTCTGTTTCTGGTAGGTTTGGATGTACTTTACGTATTGCATAATTATCACCACCATTGTAGTTTAAAATTTCGTTTACCCAGATGTAACCGGAATCTTTTAAAGTGATATTCCTAATGTGAGTTGCGCAACGTCTTTTTAATTGTTTAAGGAATAATGTGTCCTTGCTAGTAATTTTAGGATTATTCCTTTTTAGTTCCTCTAACAAGCTTGTCTCTTCAAGTTTAATATGTTGAATTGTTCTGTTTACCGCAGTTTGGATATAATCTTTTTTTGATTGAATAATCAGTTTTTCAATTTGTTGAATTTGATTTCCTGTTATTTCTTTTGTGCTTCGTATGTTAATATAAGTGAATGTAATGAAGAATATTAATATGACTACTAGTATGGCAACTATAAAAGGCTGAGTGATTGCCTTTTGGGAGAATTTATTTTTAATGTTGTTATGCTGTTTCATATACTGTTTTAAAAAAGATATCATAAGATAATCAAATTACATGGAACATAAAAGAATAATCTATTTATAGAATTAGTCTGCATAGATATAGTTCTTATGGAATATTCTTGCGATATAGTGAAAAGTAAATTTCAGATTTCCTGAAAGTGATTATCTTTGCGGCTCACTTAAATTATTGAGATGATTAATGTAGATGCTTTAGCTGTTGAATTTGGAGGGACAACCTTATTTAAAGATATTTCTTTTGTGATAAATGAAAAGGATAGAATAGCTTTAATGGGGAAGAATGGAGCTGGAAAATCAACACTTTTAAAAATTATTGCAGGAGTTGAAACACCTACTCGTGGAAGAATAGGAAGTCCTAAAGATAAAGTGATAGCATATTTGCCTCAGCATTTAATGACTGATAATACACGAACTGTTTTTGATGAAACAGCTCAGGCATTTGCCAGTATCTTCGATATGGAAAAGCAAATTGAAGAGATGAACCAGCAATTGGCTACACGTACCGATTTTGAGTCGGATAGTTATTACAAGTTAATTGAAGATGTTTCTACTTTAAGTGAAAAATATTATTCTATTGAAGAGATAAACTACGATGCTGAAGTTGAAAAGACTTTAATCGGTTTAGGTTTTGAGCGAAAAGATTTTACCAGACCAACAAGTGAGTTTAGTGGTGGTTGGAGAATGAGAATAGAATTAGCGAAAATTCTTTTACAAGAGCCAGATTTGATTCTTCTAGATGAGCCTACAAATCACCTGGATATTGAATCGATACAATGGTTAGAGGATTTTTTGATTAATTCGGGGAAAGCTGTTGTCATTATTTCTCACGATAGGGCATTTGTTGATAAGATTACAACTCGAACGATTGAAATTACAATGGGTAGAATTTACGATTACAAAGTAAATTACTCTGAGTACTTAGAGCTTCGTAAAGATCGAAGAGTTCATCAGCAAAAAGCATTTGCCGATCAGCAGAGAATAATTGCCGATAATCAGGCTTTTATTGATCGATTTAAGGGAACTTATTCTAAGACATTGGCTGTTCAATCGCGTGTTAAAATGCTCGAGAAAATGGAAATTGTTGAGATTGATGAGGAAGATAATTCATCACTTCGTTTAAAATTTCCACCATCTCCTCGTTCAGGAAACTATCCTGTAATTGCTGAGGATGTTGAGAAAAAATATGATGAGCATGTGGTTTTTTCTGGTGTAAACTTTACAATAGAAAGAGGAGAGAAGTTGGCCTTTGTTGGGAAAAATGGAGAAGGAAAATCGACTCTTGTAAAAGCTATTATGGAGGAAATACAGCATAGTGGAACATTAACATTGGGGCACAATACCATGATTGGTTACTTTGCACAAAACCAGGCTTCCTTAATGGATGAAAACTTAACTGTTTTTCAGACAATCGATGAGGTTGCAAAAGGAGATGTTAGAACAAAAATTAAAGATATATTAGGTGCTTTCATGTTTGGTGGAGATAATTCAACAAAGAAGGTGAAGATTCTTTCAGGAGGGGAAAAAACTCGTTTGGCAATGATTAAATTACTATTAGAGCCAGTGAATTTATTAATCCTCGATGAGCCAACGAATCATTTGGATATGAAAACCAAAGATATTCTAAAGACAGCTTTACAAGAATTTGATGGTACACTGATTTTGGTTTCTCACGATCGTGATTTCCTTGATGGTTTGGCTGAAAAAGTATACGAGTTTGGCAATAAAAGGGTAAAAGAGCATCTTGGAGATATTTATTCTTTCTTGAGTAAGAAGAAAATGGATAATCTTAAAGAGTTGGAGAGAAAGAAATAAAATTAATTTTAGGCTTAAATAAAAATCATTACTTTAGTAATCATAAAACTAAGATAATGACAAAAGAACTCGAAAACAACCTAATGTTATCTGATGAGATAATTAGCAATAAAATATACTTTATTAGAGAGGTAAAGGTTATGCTTGATAGGGATTTAGCTGAACTGTACGATGTTTTAACAGGGAATTTAAACAAAGCTGTTAAAAGAAATAGCAAGCGTTTTCCTGAAGATTTTATGTTTCAATTAACAAAAGAGGAGTTTGATAACTTGAAATTCCAATTTGGAATATCAAGTTGGGGAGGGGCAAGAAGTTTGCCATATGCTTTTACAGAACAGGGAGTTGCTATGCTATCTGGTATTTTAAATAGTGATCGGGCAATTGATGTTAATATTCAAATAATGCGGATCTTTACTAAGATCAGAGAGGTATTAACAGATCGTTTAAGTGTGAAATTGGAAATTGAGGAAATTAAAAAAAAGCTTGATAATCAAGATAAGAATATAGAATTGGTATTCACGTACCTTGATGAATTGATAGAAAAAAAAAATAATTTAATACCTCGACAACAAATAGGTTTTAAGCCTAACGATAAGTGAAAGAGATACGATTCGTATCTCTTTTTTTTGTAATGTTTTATTTATTCAACCACGAAATTACTTTTTCACTATTTGGTTTGTCTCTAGGTGATAGTACATCTATCAATTTTCCGTTTTCGTCAATCAAATATTTCTGAAAGTTCCATTTTACTTTAGAATCTATTGTTCCATTTTCAGATTTTTGTGTGAGCCAAGTATACAAGGGATGCATATCATCTCCTTTTACTGATATTTTTGACATCATAGGAAAAGTAACACCATAATTTTTGTTGCAAAAATCTTTAATTTCTTGATCTGTTCCAGGTTCTTGTTTTAAGAAATTGTTGGCTGGGAAGCCTACAATTACAAAGTCTTGATCTTGGTATTCTTTGTACAAAGCTTCTAATAATTCGTATTGAGGAGTTAATCCACATTTGGAAGCAGTGTTCACTACCATCACTTTTTTCCCTTTTAAATCAGCAAAGTTGAAGTTCGTACCATCAATTGCTTTTACCGTAAATTGATGAATTCCGTCCTGTGCTATTGCTGTAAATGCTACAAAAACGGATAAGGCTATAATTGTAAATACTTTTTTCATAATGCTTCTATTTTAATTGATTAACAATTTAGAACCTTTTTTGTTCAGATGCCAATTCATTTAATCATCAATACGATAAATACTATTTAGTTGGCTTTCTTCAATAAATGAAGGAGTATTTCGTAGGAAGAAATTTCGAATTCCCTTAAAATATTTCCAGTGTGCAACATTTCCAATCCAATAAGAGCCGAAAATGATCCGTTTTACTTTGTTGTACCTTTTTTTCTGAAAGGAATCAAATGCATATTCAGGAGTTTGGCTTTTATGTAATTCTTGAACCAATGTGTAAGCATCTTCGACGGCTTGAGCTCCACCTTGACCTAAATTGGGCGTTGCAGCATGAGCAGCATCACCAATCAAACAAATTTTTGATTGATGCCATTTTTTTGCTCCTGGTAAATCATGTAAATCGGTTCTTCGAATCATGAAATGAGGTGTTGCTTCTATCAGTTCTTGAACTGGACCTTTAAAGTCTTTAAATTCTTCTTTCAGATAGCTTTTTATGTCTTTGGTTTCATCAACTCCATTCTCAGGAGCTGTTTTAACAGCAAACCAATAGATTTGTTCATCGGCCATTTCGGCTAACCCAAAACGCAATTGGTTGCCCCAAAGTTCAAGAGTTGCATTTTTCCATTGATCTGGAAGCGTATGCGTAACCAAACCTCTCCAACATGTCTGACCAGAATATCGTAAATGAATTTCAGGCATAATCTGTTGGCGAACCCTTGAATTGGCTCCATCTGCACCTATTACAAAGTCTGCTTCAATAACAGTTTCATCTGCAAAATGTAGAACAACTTTTCCATCCTTTTCTTGTAAAGAAACCAGTGCTTTGTTTAGAATTACCTTGTCAGGATTTACAAAGGAATAAAGAACTTGTTGAAGTCTGGCTCGATGAACAGCTACAATTGATGAGCCAAATTTGGCTTTAATTTTCTTCAGGTTTAAACCATGAATTAAATTCAAATTCTCATCAGTTATATCTACCTTTTCCAACTCAATGCCAGCATTTTTAACAGCTTGCTTTACACCTAGCTTGTCAAATACTTGCATGGCATTAGGTGCCATCCAAATGCCAGCGCCATAGGGCTTCAATTCAGGAGCAGCTTCGTAAACGGTAAAATCAATTCCAGCTTGCTCCATCGCTATTGCTGCAGTTAAACCAGCAATTCCACCTCCAATAATAATTCCTTTCTTCATGTTTTGCAGATAAAAAGATTTTAAAATCCGCTACAAAGATAGTATTAATGTTTTTAGAATAATAAATAGGTGATTGTGTTGATGATAAGACAAAAAAAAGAGTAGCCATAATGACTACTCTCACTTTTTATATTCTTATGAAGATTAAAACTTTTCGTCGTATTTGGTCCAAATACCATCACCAATTTCCCAAGCTTTTTCAACAACTTCATTTCCTAACTGAATGGTTCTGTTGGTTAAGAATTCCGTTCTTTTTTTCTTGCTTAAACTCATGAATTGTTCATCAACTTTAACCTGTTCTTCGAAATAACTTTTTTGAAGAGGAATAAATACTTCATCGATATCATGACGCATATCGCCCCAACGTTGAGCAGATAATGTTCCTAAACGGTTGAAAGCCCACCATGCTGATTTTCGACTGTATCCAGTTCTTCTTGCCTTAGCTTTGTAACTTTCAGCCAAATCTGTAGTACCTGCATAAACAGGAATGTATATTGATGTAGCTACATTGTCTTGAGCCAACCAAACAATTCCACCAATTTCATCAGGCATCCAATCACGACATTGAATAATGGTTGCATACATGGTATACCATCTGGCAATTGTTCTTTCTCCAAGTTCGTTCCAACCTCCATTTACACCAAATAGTCTGTTCATATCGTAGGGCATAAAAGGATTTGCAAAAGGAGATAAAACTTGCTTACCATCTTTATCAGCTTGCATAATGTTTTTTACAAAGTTGTAAGGAGTTCCTTCGTAGTAATCTTTAAAGATCTCTACCAATTTATCCATTGTCACTTTTTCATCAGGTTTAACCGAGAAAGGGTAGTCTTTATCATTTGCGTCTAAATTTAATGAAGGAGCAGCCATTGAAAGTACTCGCCATTCTCTTCTTCTTGATGCTAATGATAAACGACTTTTTGGAGCATAAACATAATTCCATTTAAAGGTTTCTCCTTCTTTCCACCAGCCATTTTCTTTAGCTACTTCAAAAATATTTGCAGAAGCCATAAAATAATCGCTGTTGTTTAAGTCAATTTCTTTAATGGTACTAGCATTAGCATTTACTGAAATATGATCGTTAGGAACCCTTTGAGCAACCCAAATTGCACCAACTTTTCCTTTGCCAGGTCCAACAACTTCGAAATGCCAAACTTCTTTTTTGTCGGCAATAGTAAGGCACTCTCCGTAATCGCGCCATCCGTATTTTTGAAGTAAATCATCAGCTAAACGAATTGCTTCGCGAGCAGATGAACATCTTTCTAGCATCAATTGTTGCAAACGCTGACAATCAATTAAACATTCTTTAGAAAACAACTCTTCGCGTCCACCAAATGTAGACTCTCCAATAGCCAATTGCTTTTCATTTATGCAAGGATAAGCAGTGTTCAAAAACTGATATGTTTTTTCTACTTGATCGATTTCACCAATTTTTTTGTGCTGATAAGTAGGCATTGCCAAACTATCGTAGGCCGAACGTTCAAATAAATCAAATTTACTTCCCTTGCCATGCTTTTGTGCAGGTGTAACGTCCATCCAGGCCCTTGTACGATGACTATCATCTGTGTGAGATGTGATTACTGATCCATCTGCAGTAGCCATTTTACCAACAGTTATGGTTGTACAGCCTTCAGGAACACCATTTTTCCAGTCAGACTTGTCTTGAGCTATGCTACTTGTTGAAACAAGCAATGCCATAGCAAAAATTAAAGGCTTTAAATAATTGCTCATGTTGTTAGTTGTGTTGTTGTTTGTAAAGTATTTATTTGATTAAATAAATACCAGCATCTTCAATTGTGATAAGTTTTTGTTTGTAAAGTAAACCTACCGCTTTCTTAAAACTTTTTTTACTCATGTTTAATAAGCTGTAAATATCTTCAGGAGTACTTTTGTCATTTACAGGAAGAAATCCATCTTCTTCTCTTAATTGTTTTAAGATTTGTTCTCCTGCTTGCGGTATTTCGTTTCGATATCCTTGTCTTTGTAAACTAACATCGATTTTATCATCAAGTCGTACTTTTTTGATAAAAGCTTTGCGTTTTTCTCCTGGAAGAACATATTCGAAGATTTCGTTCTTATATAGCATTCCAAGTGCATCATCGTTAATCAAGACTTGGTATCCCATTTCATTTCTTCGTCCAATCAATATTTCTACTTCTTGGCCTTCTTCATAAGATGTTTCTTTATCACGAAGAACTCGTTCTAATTTTGCAGTACCAACAATACGACCAGTTGCATTATCAACATAGATATATACCAAATAGTAATAACCAAGCTGCATGTTGTCTTTTTGTTCGCTAAATGGAACCAATAAGTCCTTTGCAATTCCCCACTCAAGAAATGCTCCAATATTGGTAACCTCTTTAACTTGCAAATAAGCAAATTGACCAGCCGTTGCAAATGGTTTTAAGGTTGTAGCGATAATTCGATCTTCCGAATCACGATAGATAAAAACCTTGATGGTATCATCTAATTGGGTTTTAAGAGGTACATATCTTGTTGGTAATAAAATTAATGATTCATCTTCTCCTTCAAGATAGACACCAAAATCTACTATTTTGGCAACTTTTAGTTCTGCGTATTGACCTATTATACTCACGAGTTTATCTATTTGTACTTGACCTTATTTGCATTCGTATGCAGATGGGACAAAGTGTGATTTGCACTAAAAAAATAATAATGCTGTAAATGTAAGCATCTTTTTACGAATAGTTAGTTTACAGATCCATTTACGATCGTTCTATTCTTGTCTATTTGAATTAAAAAAAAGGAATGAAAGAGGTTTTTTTTCTTTTTTAAGCGAGCTTAAAATATGTTGTGGAGCAGGTTTTGTTTTTGCTAAAAATTTGATTGGGTATTTAAGCACATGAAATAGTTAACAGTAGATTTTATCGGTTAAGTTTAGTGTAGGTGTTAAATACTTTTCTGTAGTGCTAGGTATTACTATGCTTTTTCAATTTTAACATCTTCTGATTACAATTTTCGCTATCGATTGCGACTTAATTTCGATATTATTAAAGAAAAAAATCATTAATAATAGTGGGTGTAAACACCCATAGGCAGGGGTATTGCAGAACATGCAGTTATTAATACCGAAAAATTTCTTCAATAAGAAATTGTTTCTATTTTTGATGCAGAATTAATTCAGATTAGTTCTATTCCAAATTTAAAACAACACTCTCGAGTAATAAGTGGGGATAATTATTTAATAAGTCAGGGTATGAAAAAAAGGAAATTATTAGTTAGAGATCTTACATTAAGAGATGGTCAACAATCTCTTTTTGCTACAAGAATGCCACAGGCAGAAATTGAAAAAGTATTGCACTTATATAAGAAAGCTAACTTTTATGCAATGGAAGTTTGGGGTGGTGCAGTTCCTGATTCAATTATGCGTTATTTGAACGAAGATCCTTGGTATCGTTTAGAGTCGATCAAAAAAGAAATAGGCGATGTTTCCAAACTTACTGCTCTATCTCGTGGTCGTAACCTTTTTGGATATAGTCCTTATCCTGAATCAGTAATTAAAGATTTCAACACTCAGGCAGTCAAGTCTGGTTTGGGTATCATGCGAATTTTCGATTGTTTGAATGATATCGAAAACATGAAGTCTACCATTAAGTATGTAAAAGAAGCTGGTGGATTGGCTGATTGTGCGGTTTGTTTTACTGTTGATTCAAAATTCCCTACCAAAAAAGAAGATCTTGAAAGATTAACAGTTAAGAATCTTCCTGATCAGATTTTTGATATTGATTATTTTGTGGACATGGCAAAGAAGCTTGAAGCTTTGGGAGCTGATATGATTTCACTTAAAGATATGGCTGGATTGGCTTCACCTTCATTAGCAGGTAAGATTATCCGTCGATTCAAAGAAGAATTAAGCATTCCTGTAGATTTCCATTCACATTCTACTCCTGGATATGGTTTGGCTTCTGCTCTTACTGCAATTATAAATGGTGTTGATATCATCGATACAAACATCATGAACTTTGCAGGAGGTTCTGCAGCACCAGCTTATGAATTAATCTATATTTTCTGTCAGAAATTAGGCATCGAATTAGATGGTGATGCGAAGACAGTTGTGAAAATTAATAAGATTTTGAAGGAGATTCGCGCGAATGCTTTAGCTGATGTTGATAGCTACAAGCAATTCCCAATCGAATTTGATATTACAAAAGATAAATTGCCAGCAAACATCGATCAATTATTCGATGTGGCAATCAAGCAGGCAAACGCAGACAATGAAGAAGAATTGTTGAAAGCTTGTCATGCTATTGAAGAATATTTTAATTTCCCAGCTCCTAACGAGATGGTTAAGAACGCGGAAATCCCTGGAGGTATGTATACAAACATGCTTAACCAGTTGAAAGCTTTAGGTTTGGAAACCCTGCTCGAGAGAGTATTAGAGGTGGTACCAGTGGTACGTTTGGATGCTGGCTGTCCGCCATTGGTTACCCCTTCTTCTCAAATTGTTGGTGTACAGGCTGTAAATTGTGTAATTGATGAGAATTCAGGACGTCCATTCTATACTAACGTATCGAATCAGTTCTTTAATCTTGTAAAAGGTGAGTATGGAACAACACCAATTGATATTGCTCCAGAATTCCGTGAAAAAATTACAGGTAAAGCTGAGAAAGTAGAATATGATGTAGATGCTTATGTATCTCCTGAAAACCCAACATTGCCACAGTTCGGAAACGTAAAATTGGCTGTTGATAATAAAGAATTCATGTTGTTAGAGCTTTTCCCATTGGTAGCTAAAGGTTACTTAGAAGGAAAGCGTAAAGTTGAATTCGAAGCTCAAAGAGAAGCAAATCGCAAGAAAATTGCTAAAGAAAGAGCTGCAATTAAACGTACAGGTAAATTAAAGATTCGTGACCTTACCCTTCGTGATGGTCAGCAATCCTTATTTGCTACTCGTGTACCTCAAGCTGAGATTGAATCAGTTCTTCCTTTGTACAAGGATGCTAATTTCTATGCTATGGAAGTATGGGGTGGTGCAATTCCAGATTCAGTAATGCGTTACTTGAACGAGGATCCATGGCACCGTTTGGAGTCAATCAAAGAAGTGATTGGTGATGTTTCTCATCTAACCGCCCTATCTCGTGGTAGAAACTTGTTTGGCTATTCTCCATATCCAGAATCAGTAATCGAAGGATTCAACAGAAATGCTGTGAAATCCGGTTTGGGTATCATGCGTATCTTCGATTGCCTGAATGATGTGAAGAACATGGAAACAACAATTAAGTATATGAAAGAGGCAGGCGGTATTGCCGATTGTGCTGTTTGTTATACTGTTGATCCAAAGTTCAGCAAAAAGCAAAGATGGAAAGCATTGCTATCCGGAAAGAGATTGCCTAAGAAAATTTTCGATGTAGATTATTTCTTGAACAAAGCGAAACAAATGGAAGCTTTGGGTGCTGATATGATTACCGTAAAGGATATGGCTGGATTAATTCCTCCATCATTATCGGGTAACATCATTCGCCGCATGAAGCAAGAATTGAATGTGCCTATCGATTTCCACACACACTGTACTCCAGGTTACGGATTAGGTGCTGTTTTAATGGCAATTGTTAATGGTGTTGATATTGTAGATACAAACATCTTGAATTTTGCAGGTGGACCAGCTGCTCCAGCCTTTGAAATCATTCAGATTTTTGCTGATAAGTTAGGTTTAGACACTGGCGTAAATTTAGATGCTGTTGTTAAAATTAATGCTGAACTAAAAGGAATCCGTGAGCGAATTGCAGAATTCGATTCATACAAAATGTTCCCATTAGAATTTGATATAACTGCTGATTATCTTCCTAAGGATATTGATGCATTATTCGACAAAGCTATTGAGTTAGCGAAAGCGGATAAGGAAGCTGAATTGTTAGACGTTTGTAACGCTATCGATAAATTCTTCAACTTCCCTGCACCAAACGAAGAAGTTAAAGCTGCGGAGATACCAGGTGGTATGTATACCAATATGTTGGCTCAGTTAAAAGGCTTAGGTTTAGAAGATTTGTTACCAACTGTACTATTGAAAGTTCCAGAAGTACGTGTTGCTGCAGGTTGTCCTCCATTGGTTACGCCATCATCTCAAATTATTGGGGTGCAAGCAGTAAACTATGTGTTGGATGTGAATAGTGGTAAAGCACCATATACAAACGTGAATAACCAATTCTTTAACCTTGTAAAAGGGGAGTATGGTGAAACACCAATCGATATCGATCCAGAGTACCGTCAAAAGATTTGTGGTCAGCGCGATGCTACAGCTTTCGATGTAAGCAATTACAAATCACCAGAGAATCCAGTATTGGAAGAGTTTGGTGGCGTTAAGCTTGCTGAAAACGAGAAAGAAATGTTATTGTTGGAATTGTTCCCAACTGTTGCAGGTCCATTCTTAAAGAATCGTAAAGCTGATGCTTACTATGCAGTTGTTGAAGCAGAAGAAGCTGAAAAGCGAAGAATCGAAGACGAGAAAAAAGCAGCTTACAAAGCTATTCCTGCTGAAGAGAAGGAAGCAATAATGCTGAGAGGATTATATAGCATGGGAGGAGACTCTACTCAGGCAACAGGAGAAATTACTCAACCAGAGCAGAAAGATTCTAAGCTAGATATCAAAACAAAAGAAATGCTAACGGCTCAAAAGCCTAAAAGCAGATTAGTAGGATAAAGTTTTCTCTTTATATACGCAACCTTAAAAAGTGCTGCTCTTCGGAGTGGCACTTTTTTTTGACTTATTGATCTACTGAAAAGTGTCAAGATTTAATTTAAAAAAAATGTAAATTAAAAACTATTCTGCGTTTCATGTTTTACGAATCGAAAAATATGATATTTTAGGGATATGAAAGTATTAAGATCGAATATATTAGATTTGTTGTATAAAGGAGAATCCGAAGAATTCATTCTAAATGAGATTGTTAAGAAAGCTCAGCTTATTGCTCCTGGATCGATATGTTCTATTTTAATTGTTGATGGGGAAGGAAAGCATCTGCTTTTAGGAGCTGCCCCTGATTTACCTGATTTTTATAATAAAGCCATAGACAATTTTCCTATTGGTCCAGAAAAAGGATCCTGTGGAACTGCTGCATATACAGGAGAGAGTGTAATTATTGAAGATATAAGTACTCATTCATATTGGAAAGATATTAAAGAATTGGCCAAAAAAGCAGGCTTGGCTTCATGTTGGTCGGAACCAATTAAGGATCCTTCTGGAAAAATACTAGGTACTTTTGCTATTTATCATAAGGTGGTGCATTCTCCAAGTTCTACTGACATTACACTTGTAAAAGAACTAGCTAGTTTAACTGGTATTGTGTTGGATCGTTATCGAATAACCAGAAAATTAGAAGAAAGCGAAAACAAATATAAAACACTAGCTAGCGCTAGTAATGAGGCTGTTTTTATTGTTGAAGGTGATAAAATAGTTGAAGTAAATAAGCGTGCTGAAATAATAACTGGGTATTCTGAGTTGGAACTGTCTGGTATGTCTATTTTTAATTTTATAGGAAGGGAGTATTGGGTTAAGCCTTACACTGATGAATCCAAGAAGTTTAGACATAAAATTAAAGCCAATGGAATTACTAAAAATAGTTTAAAAATAGATGTTGTAGTTCATATTAAAAATTCCATTTTTAAAGGAAAAGTGGTGTGTTTACTGTCCATTCGTGATGTTAGTAATCAAATTCGAGTTGAAAATGAATTTCGTAAATTATCGCAATCGGTAATACAAAGTCCAACATCAGTTGTTATTACTGATTTTAATGGAGATATCGAATATGTAAATCCGAAATTTGAAGAATTAACTGGTTATTCCTTGGAAGAAGTGAAAGGTGAAAACCCGCGGATCTTAAGTTCTGGACTCAATCATTCCAATACCTACAAAAGTTTATGGAAAGAAATTAAGGCAGGTAATGAGTGGAGAGGTGAGTTTCAAAATAAGAAAAAGACGGGTGAGTTATTTTGGGAGTTTGCAAACATTTCTGCATTGAAAAATAATAGAGGTGAAATAACAAACTTTATTGCGGTTAAAGAAGATATTACGGAACGGAAAAGACAAGAACAAATACAGCAAATCATATTAAATATTTCTAATGCAGTATTTTCTGAAAATACCTTATTTGAATTTATACAATTTATTCGACAGCAATTATCTACCTTAATTGATACAACTAATTTCTTTGTGGCTCTTTATGATGAAGACAATCAAATGTTTAGTATGCCATTTCATGATGATGAATTTGATTCTTTTGATACTTTTCCAAAAGGAAAAACAATTTCCGGTTGGGTTGTTGAAAATGGAAAACCTTTACTTGCCACGGCAAAAGATCTAGATGAAATGGAATCGCGTGGAGAGGTTGAATTAAAAGGAGAACCATCTAAAATTTGGTTGGGAATGCCATTGAAAGGAAAAGAAAAGGTGATTGGTGTTTTGGTTATTCAAAGTTATATTGATGAGAATATTGTAAATGAAAAAGATAAAGAAATGTTGGAGTTGGTTTCGCACCAAATCAGCATATCTATAGAGAAAAAAAGAACAGAGCAGGAATTGCATAAGGCATTAAAAAATGCCACAGAATCGGATCGTTTAAAATCTGTGTTTTTGGCTACAATGTCCCACGAGTTGCGTACTCCATTAAATGCAGTTATTGGTTTTTCAGAATTGGTGGATGACGAAACACCGATAAATCTTGCAATAGATTATTGCAAATTGATAAACCAAAGTGGACAAAACCTCTTAAACATTGTAGAAGATCTTTTTGATATCAGTTTAATTCAATCTGGAGCAGTTAAAATTACACATCAAAAATATCGATTGGAACAAATTCTTCAAGAAATAAATGTGGTAATTAGAATGGAGCAGCAAGTATTAAACAAGCAGCACATTGATTTAAATTTAGTTTTGCCTAAAATCCATCAAAATCTTGTTTTTAGTACCGATCCAAACCGATTTAAGCAGATATTTTTAAATCTGTTAAAGAATGCCTTAAAATTTACTGATAAGGGTTCAATTGAATTTGGTTTATACGAGCATGATTTGGAATCAAATCTTCCTCTTAAGTTTTATGTGAAAGATACTGGGGTTGGTATTCCTGATGAAATGAAAGATAATATATTCGGTATGTTTAGACAGGCTAACGAGAGCCTTTCTAGAACCTATAATGGAGTAGGAATTGGTTTGTCAATCTCAAAGAGTTTAACTGAATTATTGGGCGGGAAAATCTGGTTAGAATCTCAAGTAGGTGAGGGAACTACCTTTTATTTCACACATCCAATAAACAAAAAGTAGAAAGAGGTTCTAGGACATACTAGAATCGAACGAATAAAAGTCAATTGTAAATTGATAATTATCACCACAGATATCATTTCTTAATATCCATTAAGATTTTTTAACGATTTTTTGTCTGCAATTCATCAAACTATCAGCTTGATAATAAAACATATTGCCTATTGAGATCGTATTTGAATAGACAGAGATCGTTATTATTCAGCTTTTAAACCTTCAGCCATGGCATTGCAAAAATACATCCGCGTAACCGGTAGGTGTTTGTTGTCACTTACCATTATTTGTTTTAGTGTTTTTTTTAGTAAAAGTCAAGAACAACCTCCAGACCAACTTTTTGAAGTAGTAGATTCATCAGTTAACATTCAAGAATTTGGCCAGCAAAAGAAATTAGAGAAAAATGAAATCCCCATTGGTTTATTCGCCTACAATAAGTGGGTCGATTTAAACGAAAACAATTTGGTAGAGCGCAACGAATTTTTTGGTTTAGGTAAGGAATCCTTTTCGAAAGGAGAGCCAATAAGTGCGTCTTTATACGACCCGAATTTAAAGGATGGATCTAATTTAAAATTAAGAATATGGGATACCAGTGGTAATCTTATACGAACCGTAAAAAAACAATATACTTCGATACCAATATTTACTTATTCTGGATTTGATGGTTATTTACCGGTAGGTGAATACATTTTCACCATTAATCCGGAAGAATCGGATACTACCTATCAAATAAGGTTCACTTTAAAGGAACCAAACGGGAATACATATGCTAATATTCGAAAAAAACTGTTGCCAGAAAATATGTACTTATTCAAGCAATGGATTGATGAAGATGGTGATATGAAATTGGATAGTTCCGAAGTTCTTGCATTGAATAAAAATATTTACAATGTTGGAGAAGTGGATTTTGAGTTGGGTTTAAATTTACCATTGAATCCAGTACCAGTTGTTTTTCAGGTATGGAATTCGGACTACGATTTGTTGAGTATGAAAATCTCAAAATTAGATAGTTTGCAGCATTATACCATGAATGAAGATACACTGAATCGAGGAAATGAGTTTCTAAGAGTATTAGCAAATGCTTCTGTAGGAGAATATTTTATTACCGCTTCCTTAACGGGTGAAGGGGTAAAGCAATATAAGACTACACTACAAATTGTAGATTCCTTAAATAAAGACACATCAGAATTAGAGACTAAGAATGAATCGATAACTAAGGTTGATTCAACGGAAGGAGTAGATGAAAATATAGAATTAATAGTGACGGAAGAAGAGGAGCCAAGTGAAGCGAAAATGAAAATGGGTACATCGGTTAATGTAGACAATCTAGCACCAGAATTTAAGAAAGGGCAGGAGGGATTTTTTATATTTTCTGGCTTTATTGATTTGAACGAAAATAATATACAAGACAGGGATGAATTTATTGGAGCAGATCAGGATTATTTCTATTCAGAATCAGAAAATGTTTTTGTTCAATTTCATTTAAGGCAATTTTTTAATAAAGATCTTGTCTTGCAAATTTTTAACGACAAGGATGAGTTAGTGATAGAACAGATAGGTGTTTATGGGGAGTCGCCATTTGTATTTAAAGTCTCAATGCCTGATGAGCCATTACTTCCAGGTAAATATTCTTTAATTATGAAACCGACTGATTCTGAGATTAAGTATCGATTAGATCTTATTGTAAAATAAAAAAATCCCATCACTTCAATTTGAAGCGATGGGATTTTAACTTATCTATTAACTATAAAAAAACACGTGCTATTGCTTAACTATTTTCTTGCTTAGTTTTGAACCATCTTCCAATTTAAAAACAAGTAAATAGATTCCTTTTGTTAGGCCATTGCAATTAAGTTCGGCACTTTGATTAGGTGAATCTAAAACCAGAATTGCCTTGCCTGATAAATTGAACAATTGAATTTTTTCTACTTGCTTTAAATTCTCTAAATGAAGAATATCATGAACAGGATTCGGATACAATCGAAGCTCTTTGTTCAGAATGTCATTTATTCCTGTTGATACAGCAATTTCATCAGAATATGGACTATATGTTTTGTTACCTTGAAGAAGATCACCACTTTGTGCAATAGGAGTAACTGAGAAGCGAATGAATTTGTTTCGATCATTGCTGCCAAGCGTATAGCTTAAGCTTGTAGCACCTGAAATTGCCGTTTCATTTGAGCCATTCGTAGCATCAGCACGGTACCATTGGTATAATGAGCTTCCTTCTAAATCATCATTCACATCTGAGTAATCATAGCTTGCCGTTAAGGTTTCATCTTCACTAAAAATACCTGATAGTGAAATGTTACTAGCTATTGGAGCACTAATTATATTTGGTGTTGTTAATTGTTTTGTTGTGTAGATATGGTATTCTCCAGGATCTAATGAAATATTCATTACCTTATCGGAAACAGTTAGTGTTTCTCCAGAGAAATAATCATACCAGTCACCAGTTTTACTAAAGTTAGGTGTAATTGTACCTGCAACAACATCAAAGTTTCCAATAACTCGAACATCCATATCTGAATGGTTGATCTCAATTCTCTTTAATGCAGTATTTGTTATTAGCGTAAAATCGTCCGATTTAAATGCTTCTTCTTTCTTTTTTAGATCAATAAGAGCAGAATAAATTTGGAATAATTTCTTTCTTTCCGCAACATCTTGATATTCCCAAAGGATTGGTTTTTTCCCAACACGGCCATTTTCATCTATAGACACATCATATCCTAGTTCTCCAAATTGCCAAACCATTTTAGGTCCTGGTATGGTGAAGAAAAATGCAGCAGCAGTTTCTATTCTTGAAAGTGCCGTATTCAATTCAGTTACATCATAATCTCCAGAAGATTTACCATACGTAAGATTCTTGTACATTAACCTTTCTTCATCATGACTTTCCATATAACTAATTAGATTTGGAGAATTCCATGCTCTTTCTTTCCATGAGGTCCAACTTAAGTCTGATTTGCCATTTTCATTAAAACCCATTGTAGCTTCGTTATAATTATGGTTGGCATTACCCCATAGCAAAATCCCATGATTTGCCAGTTCTGTTTCTTCCTGATTTTCGGAAAGATGTTCAAATATGACTATAGCATCAGATTTTACATTCCAAATTGCTGTTGCCATTCGTCTCAGAATAGAAATTCTTTCTGCATCATAATTTCCTCCCCAAGGATCGTATTCACTATTATCAGGATCATTGCTGTGTACTTTATTTGAAAATCCTTTTGTGAAGTCAAAACGGAACCCATCAATATGGTATTCATTCATCCAATAAGTATTGATTCGATCTACCAAATCTTTTGTTGCTTGTTTAGCATGATTGATATCATATCCCCAATGTGCATCAGTATTTTCAAAATTGTGATCAACATTATACCAAGGATTATCTGCAGTTGGCTTTTCACCATCAAAATACATTCTCAAAAAAGGAGATTGGCCATAGGTATGATTCAGAACCATATCCATATAAACAGCTATTCCTCGGTTGTGGCATTCGTTAATGAAAGCTTTGTAATCATCTTTTGTTCCGTAAGCTTTATCTGGAGCAAAATAAAATGCTGGATTATATCCCCAAGAATCATTTCCTTCAAACTCATTAAAAGGCATTAGTTCAATTGCATTAACACCTAATCTTTCTAAGTAATCTAATGTGTCTTGAACAGTTTTGATGTCTCCAGCAGCCGTAAAATCACGTACGTGCAATTCATATATAACTAAATCATCTTTAGCAGGAGCCGTAAATTCAGAATCACTCCAAGTAAAAGCAGTTTGTGCTGTCTGGAAAACACTAGCTATCTCACTAGTTTTATCGGAAGGATAAGGTATTAGGTTTGGATATGTTGAATCTGTAATGTATTGGTCGTTCCAGGGATCTAGTAGTTTGTCTGCATATGGATCTGCAATTTTTATTTCTCCATCAATAACGTATTGAAATACATATTCTTTTCCTTCGGTTAGATTTTCAAGAGTAATCCAAAAATAATCACCATCTTTTTTCATTTGATAATTATTACTGAATTCCCAATTGTTAAAATCCCCTATTGCAAAGACATACTCTTTATTAGGAGCATAAAGTTGTAGGCTAACAGAAGTGTTGGAGATGTAGTTTATACCATCTACAAGACCTGATGGTTTCGTTTCAATCGGCGTCTCTTCACGGAAGAGTATGTTAACCGTATCTCTTACTTCTTCTGATCCTGCACTAGCAACTGCAATTAGTTGATGAGAGCCAGCCGCATTAGGAGTATAAGAAAAATTTAATTGTGTTGATGTAGTAGAATTCATGCTAACATCATCTATAAAAAGTTCTAATGATTCACTTGATTCGGAGTTGATCGTGATAAGTGCAGATGCGGTTTTTTCAAAAACAGAATTTTCTGCAGGCCTAGCAAATTCTACATTTAAGCCTCCTTCACTTAGGTCAACAAAAATATCTGTGCCTCCGTCACCTTTGCCCTCAATATTGGTATCTGCACTTCTAAAAACAAAAGCCAGTTTTTGTACTTTTTCTCCAGCTGTTACACCGTAGTATTCGAGTATATTAGGAGTAATAGATAAGCTCCATTTGTTATCGCCAAGTGATGTGAGTTTGTATTTTTCATTATTATCGCCCCAGGTTGGTGCGTATTTCCAATCACTATTGGATGTACTTTGGTCAGTAATTACACCAGTATGAGCATATACATCACCAGTATAATCCTTTAGTCCGCCAGTTCCTAAAGCGGCATCATACGTGATGGTAACTTGATTTCCTTCAGTAGGAAAACTAGGATCAGTTACAATTATTTGTCCAATACTAAGGGTTGGTATCAGAAATAGAAAGGAAAGGAGATATGTGTATAATTTATTCATAGTTAGTGTTTTCTAGATCAAATCCTTATTTTATTGGTAGGTAAAAAAAGAGCATACCGGAGTATGCTCTTTTTTAAGATTGAATTATTAGTTTTTAGTGACAGTAGCCACATTTGTCATTGTATTCAGGGTGATTGTATAATTACCATCTTCAGTAATTGCTAAATTATCACCACCAGGAGTTAAACCATCTAATGCACCACCAAGATTTACATCCCAGCCATCATTAGCTCTAAATTTGTATGATCCACCTCCAGTTAAATCAAGAGTTGCAGTAAATACACTATTTGTAGCATCCCATGTCATATCTGTATCGGTATCCCATCCACCAGGAGTAGCATCACCAATAAGTCCCCATCTGTTTGCAGAATAGGTGTATGTATTTGGTGTGCTTAGGTCAAGTGTGATATCGTAATCAGCTTCAACATCATTTGCAATGTTATCACCACCTGCATTTAAAATTTCATTTGCAGTAGAACTACCATAGTTGATATCCCAACCATCATTAGCTCTGAATTTAAATGAACCACCAGCAAGGTGAACAGTTCCTCTCCAAGTTTGAGTTGCAGCATCGTATGATAAATTAGTGTCAGTATCCCATCCACCAGGACTAGCATCACCAATTACACCCCAATCTGTAGAAACAGCAGTGTAAGTCATAGGAGTAGTAGACATGTCAACATTTAACTTATAGTAGCCAGCAGGTGATTGGAAATTACCTCCGCTTGCATCTAATTCTCCAGCATTAGCACCTTCACCATAATTAGGACCATCCCAATTTGGCTGAGAAGCAAACTTCCACTCGTTATTTGCAGTAGCCATGTAAACAAATCCTTCTAATGTAGTTGGATTATCTACTGTGTTCATTACATAAGGAGAGTCTGCAGGACTCCAATCAGCGAAAGTTGTTCCAGGATAACTTGCAGCAACATAACCTCCAGGAACGTACCAGGTTGTAATATCTGATAGTGTAGAGAAATTAATGTTATCGCCATAAGCAGTTCCTTCACTATTAGTTGCGAAGGCTCTAACATGGTATGCTTTTCCTGAAGCCAATCCAGAAAGAGCGGCAGTCATCTCACCAGTGGTGTTAGCTGCGTCTACAATCTTAGTATCTGCAGTTGTTGGATTTTCTGTCATTGAGTAAACAAAACCTCTCTCCGTAATATCCACTCCTCCAGTTACAATCACGTTACCATAAACATTAGCTTCAGTTTTCGTGATATCTCTTACACTGTCCGTAGTTAATACAGGAACACCAATAGTAGTTGTGAATGACACTTCGCTACTGTAGGCGATTCCAACACTATTTACTGCATATGCACGTGCATAGTACATCGTATTTGGCAATAGTCCAGTTAAATCAGCAGTAAATTCACCAATTCCTTTTCCATTTAATGTTGTGTCATTTTCGATAGTAGGAGTAAGCTCAGTATTCCAACAAACACCTTTTGATGTAACTTCTGCTTTTCCATCGTAAGGAACATTTACAGCTATTTGAGCAAAGATATCTGTAATACCTGTAGCATCAGTTGCTGTAACTGTTGCAATATTTGCAAGAGTTGAGAAAGTATCGTTTTCACCATAAATGGTATTACCATCTACAGTTATTACGTACGCTCTATAATTGTAAACAGTAAGGTTTTCTAAACCATCAACAGTAATCCAATAAACAGCTTTTTCAACTTTATCAGCCACTTTTTTAGAATCAGCAGTTGTAGGATTTTCATTTAATCCCCATACGACTCCATATTCAGCAATACCTTCTCCTTCTGCAACTACAATTCCACTAAGTAAAACAGAGGTAGATGTAATTCCATCATTTTTCCAGGTTGCCATTTCGGCATCCAGTTTAATCAGATCATCTTTATCGCAACCGACAAACACTACAAAAAGAGTGATAAAGGCCAGTCCCAATAATTTTGTAATTATATTATTTTTCATACTTATTTCTTTTTAGAAGTGTTCCGTCATTTTTCAGACAGAACACTATAATTATTCACTAATACAATTAGTTCTTAATAAATTCGTAAGTACCAGCGTCATCACTCAGGATTGTGAAGATAACAGTATAGTTACCAGCTTCAGTGATTGGAATATCATTTCCAACACCACCTTGTTGAGTAGTACCTGTTAAAGCACCTTCAGTACCTTCAGTGAATCCCATATTCCAAGCCCAACCATCATTTCTTCTGAACTTGGCAGCTCCAACAACAAGGTCAATCGTAATTGTCCAGGTTTTAGTATCAGCATCGTAGTCCATTTTTGAATCTGGAGCATCCCATCCGTTAGGAGTAGCGCTACCAACAAGTCCTATGAAATAGTTCTCATCTGTAATGGTAAGATCATTAATGTTAGCAACAATTTTATGCCATCCAGCATCAATAACAGCTATACCAGGGCCATCTACGGCAAGCCCAGATCCACCAGCACCGTAATTAATTGCATTATCAGGATCAAGTAAAGTAAAAGCATCACCTGCTCCGAATTTTACAAAACCTTCATAGATGCCATCGCTACCTGGTGATTTAATTTTCTGAGTCTCTGATCCTGGAACAAGAACATCTAAACGAAGTAGTCCAAAAATAGTAACATTCCCTGTTTGAATTTCTGAGAAGTACTCTAAATCAGCAACGCCAAGACCTGCATCAGCTTCCAATACACATCTAATTCTGAAATCTGCAGATGATGTTGCATCTTCAGGAAATCCATCTAAAAGAATTGAATTTAGTTGATTTACAGTTAATTCAATGTTATCACATGTGATTCCATTGTAAATTCGAGTTACGTTTTCAAAATTATTACCAGTAGGACATGCCTCAAGGAAATATGTCGCTGAAGCTGTAAATCCAGGTTCTACTGGAGTACAAGAAAAAACAACGCTCTGAGTTCCGTTAGCCCTAACCAGTGTTAAATCTGGTAACGATAGGGTAGGTGCAATTACAGGATCGCTCAATTCTAGTTGATCACCGTCTTTATCACAACTTGTGAAAAAGCCTAATACCCCAACCAAGGCGAATAATATTATATAATATTTTTTCATCTTTTTTAGATTTAAATGATTAATAACCATCATTTTGCTTGATGTTAGGATTTGCAGAGATCTCATCTCCAGGAATAGGGAAGATATTTAAATGGCTACTAGTACTAGTTCCATCATGAGTTCCACCTTTCCATTGCCACACATAAGCTCCACCTGTGAATTTTCCAAAACGAACTAGGTCAGTACGTCTTTGTCCTTCATAGTAGAATTCACGTGCTCGTTCATCAAGTATAAAGTCAGAAGTTAAGTCTCCAACAGTAATATTTCCACTGTCGTCTCCATAAGCTCTTTCTCTGATAAGGTTAATATCGGTAAGAGCTTCACCTGGTTTATCCGTATTGAATAAAGCTTCAGCTCTCATTAAGTAAGCATCTGCCAAACGGAACACAGGGAAATCTGTTGATGCAAAAGTAGGACTGTAATTAGCCGCTTCTGTACCATCGTGATTTTTTGCAGTAAATTTGTAAACACCTACTCCAAAGTCTCCACTTGAAGACGGAGAAGGAATATCAATTGATCGTTTTTGACCTAAGTAAATTCTTTTGTCAGGAGCAAGGGCGAATAATGGGTCCGTTGCAGGAACAGGTACATTACCATATACTGCAATCGTATCAACCAATATATTCATTAGATCTTTTCTTGCACGGTTACCATTCCAGTTCGTATTTGAAGTTAATCCATGGAATGTTTCAGCAGGAAGATAGGTAGCATCACTTGATGACTGAATGATGAAAGTTGTTCCACCATTACCTTGAGTATTAAGGCCATCTTCAGCGAAAGCAAAAATCATTTCATTGTTACCATGCTGACGGTCATTATCTGCACTAAAGTTTTGTCTGTAATCTGCAGCTAAAGAATAAGCATTGCTTGCGATAACTTTATCGCAATAGATTTTACATTCATCCCACTGTGCAGTTCCTGTATAAACTTCAGCATTAAGGTAAGTTTTTGCAAGAAGCATCCAACATGTAGCTTTATCTGCTTGTGGATAGCTTGATCCTGGCTCTCCCAAATCTGGTTCAATAGCTTTCAATTCATCAATTATAAAATCGAATAGATCAGCACGTTGAATCTGTTCTGGGAAATATTTACCAACACCGTCTGCTTCGATTGTGAATGGAGGGTTCGCAAATAGATCCATTAACCAATAGTAGGCAAAAGCTCTTAAAAATCTCGCTTCGGCACGATATTTAACAACAGCAGGATCAGTATTCCCTGCAGTAACATTTAAAAAGTCATTTGCATAAGTAACACTTAAACTTAAACGTTGATAAACTGCAGTTAAGAATGGATTTTGAGCACTCCATGTTTGAGTATTCAAATCAGAAATACCAACATCACCCCAGGCATTAATTCCTTCGTCAGTAGTAATGGTTTGCAAGTTCCAAAGAGCTCTCATTGTAATAAAGAAACCATCATCACTTGAAGAGATATCTGCATCACCATCACCTTGGCCAGAAATGATAAAACTTGCATACAATTTGGCCAAAGTTTGTTCCATATATGCCGGATCGTCGCCAAGATTACCTGCCAAAATTTTATTTGGATCAGTTGGCTTCACATCCAAATCATTTACGCAAGATGTATACACCATTGCAGTGATTAGGATACTGAATATTATATATATTTTCTTCATCTTTTGTATTTTAGAACGTTAAGTTTACACCCATTGTAAATGTGCGTGGTCTAGGATAAAAGTTATCATCAACTCCGCCATCAACTTCAGGATCAAGACCATCATATTTTGTAATTGTAAATACATTCTGAACGGTAAAACTTACCCTTGCATTAATATCTTTTCCTGCAAATTTATCAAAAGTGTATCCAGCACTAAGATTATCCATTTTCAAGAATGATGCATTCTGGATAAAATAATCAGAAGTAAATTGACGTTTAACAAAATTCGTTTCGCCCAAATAGGTTGGCATATTTTTCCAGTAACCGATTTGTTGCATTTGATCATATGACGCACCTGCTGCTACTTGGTTTAAAACGTAGTTGCCAATGTTAGCACGCAAGGATGTTGACATATCAAATTTCTTGTAATTGAAACGAGCAGAGATACCAAAGATATCTTCAGGAGTAGGATTGTGATAGATGTACTTGTTAGCGTTATCTCCACTAATCACACCACCATTACCAGCTAAATCATCATAAAGTCCTTCAATAGGCTTACCATTAGCGTCATAAACTTGAGAATTTACAAAGAATGAATGTGCAGCTTCACCAACTCTAGTGATTTGTCTAACACCTGTCATACCTCCACCTTCAGTAACACCAATGTATTCAGGATCATCTGTTAGTAGTAATTTAGTTAGTTTATTCTCGTTGTGTGTGTAATTCAGTCCAATATTTAAAGACATATCTGGAGTAGAAATTGCAACAACGTTTAATGAAACTTCAATACCTTTGTTTTCAAGACTACCAACATTAGTATATAATCTATTAGAGAAATTACTTCCACTAGGAATAGTTACATTATTTAATAGATTTTTTGTTTCTCTAAAATAGTAATCGATTGTACCATTAATACGATTATTTAAAAAACCAAAATCAACAGCTATATTCTGAGTTGTAGTTTCTTCCCATTTAATATCAGGATCATACGTGTTTGGTCTTAACGTAGGAATGAATGAACCATTAATTGGGTAGTAGTAACCTTGTTGAGATGTAATGTATTGTGCTTGATAAGGATAATCATTATCCGAGATATCTTGCTGACCTGTAATACCCCAACCTAATCTTAGCTTAAGATTAGAAACAACATCTACATCTTTTAGGAACGATTCTTCATGCATTTTCCAAGCAAATGCAGCAGAAGGGAAAAATCCCCAACGGTTATCTTCAGAAAATCTTGAAGATCCATCATATCTAAATGTTCCTGTAAAAAGATATTTATTCATTAAGGCATAGTTCATACGACCAAAGAATGAAACAAGGTAATTTTCGGTTTCAGAAGCTGTATCATTATCAACCTGTAATGGGTGATCAGCATCTTCTATTGATCTTGTGTAGTTAGTATCTTCTCTTTCAAAATGCTGCCATGAATATCCTGCAGTTACATCTAATCTGTGATCTGTATTGAATTCTTTTTTGTAGTTCAAATAGAAATCAAGAAGATTGTTCTTATTCTTGGCAGTATAATCACTTAACTTACCCCAAGCAGAAGGAACCAAAGTTGACGGTGAAGTTGTTGGACGATTATTCTGTCCATCACTTTTAGCATAGTCAGTAGCAAGGTTTAAATTAGCTTGCATCCCTGTTACGAAAGGAAGCGTGTAATTTAATTTCAGGTTTCCAACAAATCGATATACGTCAGCTTTGTTATTTACAGCCTTAGCTTGTTCTACCGGATTTGGTGTACCAAGGTTAGCACCATAATTTTGCCACTGGTAATAACCATCTGAGTTTGTGTTACCATCTTTGATAGGTTGCGTTGGATCCATTGAAATTGCAGAACCAATTGCTCCATCATCACCAAAATTATTATTGGTCATCATGAACTTAGCATTCATGTTTACCTTAAGAGCATCATTAAAAAATGTAGGATTTAAATTTAATGCTCCAGTGTATCTTTGCATATCTGTGTTTTCAAGAATACCAGTTTGATCTGTATATCCTAAAGAAACACGATAAGGAAGGTTTTTCTTCGATCCTGAAAAAGCTAAATTATGATCGTGAGATATCGCTGTACGGAAGATTTCTTTCTGCCAGTCAGTATTTTCAGTTCCTAATTTGTCATAATTTACAGCATCGTATAGATTTCTGTTCTCATTGGCAATTTTTCTTACCTGATCACCAGAAAAAACATCGATATAATCAATTGCTGAGGCAACAGAAACACTTCCACTGTAGTTTACTTTTAAAGGAGATCCTTTTTTTCCTTTTTTAGTAGTGATAATAATTACACCATTGGAAGCTCTAGAACCATAAATTGCAGTTGAAGAAGCATCTTTTAATACTGTGAATGTTTCAATATCACTTGGATTGATGAATGATAGAGCATTTGAACTACCACTTACATTGTTTCCAACACTTTCAATTGGCATTCCATCAACAATAATTAATGGATCATTTGATGCATTGAAAGAAGAACCACCACGAATACGTATAGTTGATCCGCTACCAGGAGCACCACCAGCTGAAGTAATAACAACTCCGGCAGATTTACCTACTAAAAGATCTTGTGGTGAGGTAATGTTACCTTTATTAAAATCTTTTGAAGAAACGCTTGAAACAGAACCGGTCTTGTCTTCTTTTTTAACGGTACCGTAACCGATCACAACTACTTCTGAAAGATTTTCGGTTTCAACACTCAATATAATATTGATTTGAGTTTGGTTACCAACTAATACTTCTTGAGGACGATATCCTACAAAGGAGTAAATTATTGTAGCGTTGGCATCTACAGATAGAGTATATTTCCCATCAATGTCGGTGGTGGTTCCTATTGTTGTACCTTTTACAACTACGGAAACACCGGGAATACCCATGCTATCGTTTGCATCGGTAACTAAACCAGTAACTACTTTTTCCTGTGCATGTACAATGGTAAAAGATAATACCATAACGAACATGAGGAGTAGTTTTCTAAGCCTACTAATGTTAAGTTCCATAAAATTAGAAATTTAAGATAAATTAGAAATTAGTTAATGATTAAGGTTTTTTGGTTGTTACTATATGAACTCGCATTTCCGACCTGGGTTCTTCCTTTTTAACAAACCAATATGACCTTAATTTTAAGTTAGCCTTAATTATTTCTTTACTCCAAAGTTAAAAAATGTAAAAATGTACCTGTAAATGATTGATAACGAAGTGCAAATAAATCATCGCAAACGTCACCGCAAACGTTTGATATTTAAAAATACAAATACGTTAATATGATGTAAATAAAATATGCTACAGCCCATTGAATTGTTTAATTTTTCCTATATTTACAATGCTTTCAGTAGTTGATGAGATACTGTCTATCATGTTTTGAATCATATTGTTGAGTTAGTATAGTTTGTATGTTCTTATCTATTAAATTAAGACTTTTTTATGAGAAGTGGACAGGTTACCATTAAGGATATTGCCAAAGAATTAGGTATTTCAGCTTCAACTGTTTCCAGAGCACTTAAAGATCACCCAGATATTAGTTCAAAAACCAAGATTGCTGTAAATGAGTTAGCTAAGAGGTGGCATTACAAACCAAATGCGGTTGCTTTAAGTTTACGTCATAGTAAAACCAATGTAATTGGAGTTATTATACCTGAGATTGTTCATCATTTCTTTTCATCAGTTATTAGCGGTATTGAGGAAATTGCACACAAAGCTGGCTATAATGTAATGATTTTCCAATCGAATGAGTCTTATCAAAGAGAAATGGATAATGTTCAGGCTTTGCTTTCAAGTCGTGTTGATGGTGTATTGGTTTCTATGTCAAAAGAAACCAAAGATTATAGTCATTTTCGAGAATTGAGAGATAATGGTATTCCGATTGTATTTTTCGATCGAGTTTGTAATGATCTTTCGTCAGATAATGTGATTGTTGATGATTTTACTGGTGCATTTGCCGCAGTAGAACATCTAATTGAAATTGGTTGCAAACGAATTGCTCATTTGTCAGCTCCGCAACATATGCTACTGGCGCAAAATCGCCAAAAAGGATATCGACAAGCAATGTTGAAGCATAAGGTGCCTATTGATGAAAGTTTGGTAATTAAATGTGATAGTTTCGATGAGGCCATCATTAAGACTCCTGACCTACTAAATATGGTGGAGCCACCAGATGCAATTTTTGCTGTAAATGAAATGACCGCAGCAGGTGCATTGTCGGTAATTAAGAAATTTGGCTTAAAAGTGCCGCAAGATATTTCTATTGTAGGTTTTACAGATGGTATTGTGTCTAGAGTTTCTGATCCTTCTTTAACAACATTGGAACAGCATGGTTTAGAAGTTGGTTTAAAAGCAGCTGAATTGTTAGTTGACCGAATAGTCGAGGGGAATATGGATTACGAACCTGTCACAAAGGTTGTGAAAACGAACTTAATTGTACGTGAATCTACTAAGCGTATATAATATTATATAGGAAGATATTTTTAGAGCTGCTTTATTGCAGCTTTTTTTATGCCTTTTTGATGCTTGATTGCCAATTTTGATAATGAAATTAGCTTTGTTTGAATAAAAAATGCATTTTTTTTGAAATTTATTGCAAACGTTTGATATAGGTTGTCTAGCCTTATTTTATTGAGTTTCGTGCATTGGTGTGACTTCAATGTTTTGACTAAATGTAATTTTTTCTCTACTTTTGATCCCAGAGGGAAACCTCTTTTCCGACTTTAATTTTTATTACTTCCTTTTTTAATATGATCTCGTTTCCAGATAGAATGATGGAAATGCAGCAGATCTAATATTCATTTAACACAAGTTTGGTGTTAAATGCTTAAGTTAGTCTTATTTAATGCAGATCAAATTGATTTGTACTTAGATCTAAATTCCAAAATTATATCTTCATAATTAGTTTGTTTTGATACAGCAATGCAGATTGTATTGTTTTGAATCAATTCAAGCAATGGTATTGTAATTAAAACGTCAATCATTTTTTTTGAAAGACAAAATCAACGATCAATGAAAAAACAACCTCGTTTAAGCTTTTGGCAAATCTGGAACCTGAGTTTCGGTTTTTTAGGTGTGCAATTTGGCTTTGCCTTGCAAAATGCAAATGCTAGTCGAATTCTATCCAATTTGGGTGCCGACCTTCACTCATTATCATTATTCTGGTTAGTTGCTCCTGTAATGGGGCTATTAATACAACCTGTAGTTGGTGCTGCTAGTGATAAAACCTGGACTAGAATTGGTAGAAGAACACCTTATATTTTAGGAGGAGCTATTTTTTCAATGATAGCCATGTTTTTTATGCCAAATGCACCTAATGTTATTTCGGCTGGTGGTGTTGGTGCTTTAATATTTGGAGCAGTTATGTTGGCCGTAATGGATGGTTCATTTAATGTTACTTTTCAGCCTTTTCGTGCTCTAGTGGCAGATATGACACCTGAAGAGCAAAGAAATGTTGGTTATTCGGTACAAAGTTTTTTGATTAATGTCGGAGCTGTAATTGGTTCTGCTTTGCCGTTTATTTTAACTGCTCTTGGCGTTCAAAATGAAGCTCCAGCAGGAGAGGTCGCTGATTCTGTGATTTGGTCGTTTTATTTAGGAGGTTCAATTCTTCTATTGAGTGTTTTGGTTACAGTATTCAAAACTAAAGAACATTCACCAGAGGATTTTGAGGCATACAATAATATTACAGCAGAAGATAAAGAGAAGAAAGAAAGTTTCTTTTCATTATTAATGAATTTGCCAAAAACAATGAAGCAGCTTGCTTTAGTACAGCTTCTTTCGTGGTTTCCACTATTTCTAATGTGGGTATATGCTACTCCAGCTATAGCACAGCATTATTGGCATACGCCAATTGGCGATGCTAGTTCTGCAGCATATAATGAAGCCGCGAACTGGGTTGGTATTTGTTTTGCCGCCTATAGTTTATTTGCCGCTCTATTTTCCATTCTTATGCCTTGGTTTATTAGAAAAACAAGTCGAAAATTTGTTTATTCTTTCGCTCTTGTTTTTGGAGGTATAGGATACATTTCAACTTACCTGTTCCACGATCAGTACATGTTGTTGGTATCTATGATAGGAATTGGTTTTGCCTGGGCTGCGATTTTAGCAATGCCATATGCAATTTTATCTGGTGTATTACCAGCAAAAAGTATGGGTGTTTATATGGGATTATTCAATTTGACAGTTGTAATTCCGCAAATTATTAGTGGGGTATTTGGAGGAACAATTCTAAAAGTATTCTTTCAAGAACAAGCTATTTATATTTTGGTACTCGCCGGTGTCTTAATGTTATTCGGGGCTGTTTCAGTCTTTTTTATTAAAACAAAAGAAGATTAAAATTATAAAATTTGATATACTGATGGAAAAGATAAGTGCATGTATTTTTGATTTGGATGGAGTAGTGGTTGATACAGCAAAGTATCATTACATCGCATGGAAAAGTTTAGCAAATGAATTGGGTTTTGATTTTACCGAAGCAGACAATGAACGATTAAAGGGAGTAAGTCGTATGACTTCTCTTGAGATTCTTCTTGGAATTGGTAAAGTTGAACTTGACGAAGCTACCAAATTGAAATTGGCTGAGAAAAAAAATAAAAACTACTTGGAGTACATTCTTAAAATGACTCCTGATGAGATTCTTCCAGGTGTGAAAGAATTTATGAATGAGCTTAGATCAAAAGGAGTGAAAATTGCTTTAGGTTCAGCAAGTAAGAACGCAATGACCATTCTTAATCAATTAGAGCTTACCAATTATTTTGATGCTATTGTTGATGGTACTCATGTAAGCAATGCAAAACCAGATCCAGAGGTATTCCTAAAAGGAGCTCAGCTGCTTAATGTAGATCCTTTAGATTGTGTGGTTTTTGAAGATGCTGAAGCAGGAGTTGAAGCTGCAATAAATGGCAACATGAAGTGTGTTGGAATTGGTTCTCCAGAGGTTTTGGGAAAAGCAAATATAGTCGTGCCCGGATTTGTTGGGTTCTCTATGGCTCAATTAAACTTTTAAGATCCGAGGTAGATTATTTAAAGAAAATCAATCATGAATGAATATTTAAAACATGATGAGTGGTGTATCATTGAGGAAGGTTTTACTCCTGAAAATCACTGCGCGTCTGAAAGTATATTTAGTCTGGGAAATGGAAATATGGGACAACGTGCCATGTTCGAAGAGCATTATTCAGGCGAAACGTTACAAGGAACTTATATTGCAGGTGTTTACTATCCAGATAAAACCAGAGTTGGTTGGTGGAAAAATGGATATCCTGAATATTTTGCAAAGGTACTAAATGCGCCAAATTGGATTGGTATAGATGTCCTAATTAACGGTGAAATGCTCGACTTAGCAAAATGCAAGGTGAGTAATTTTGTTCGAACCTTAAACATGCAAGAAGGTGTTTTGTTGCGTTCTTTTGTAGCAGAAATGTCAAGTGGAAATCAAGTTGAAATTGAAGCGAGGCGTTTTCTTAGTATTGTTACTTCAGAGGTTGGGGCGATTAAATATTCTGTTAAAGCACTAAATTTTGATGGGCAGCTTAGTTTTAACCCTTATTTAGATGCTGATGTGGCAAATGAGGATTCAAACTACGATGAGAAGTTTTGGGATATCCTGAATACCAAATCCGTAAAAGGAGAAGGATACATAACTGCTCGTACTAAAAAGTTGGATTACCATGTTTGTATGGGGATGAAATATGACCTTTACAAAGATGATAAGAAACAAACAGTTGTTCCATCTTTAATCGAAGAGGAAAAATATGTATCCAATACTGTCGTAGTTGATATTTGCCAAGGCGAAGAAGTAGTAATTTGTAAATACGCAAGTGTATTAAGCTCATTAAATCACAGCAAGACTGAGATTATGAATGATGCTGAAAAAGTTGTTAGCGAAGCGCATCAAAAAGGATATGACTCTTTATTGAATGAACATGTAGCAGCTTGGGCTGATAAATGGGCAAATAGTGATATCACAATTGAAGGAGATGTTGCAGCTCAGCAAGCCATTCGATTTAATATTTTTCAGTTGAACCAAACCTATACAGGTGAGGATGAAAGGTTGAATATTGGACCTAAAGGTTTTACAGGTGAGAAATATGGTGGATCTACTTATTGGGATACAGAAGCATATTGTGTTCCTTTTTACTTGAGTACTTCGAAGCCAGAGGTGACTCGTAATTTGCTGATATATCGTCATAAGCAATTGCAAAAGGCAATTGAGAATGCTGAGAAATTAGGATTTACGAATGGAGCAGCTTTGTATCCAATGGTAACCATGAATGGAGAAGAGTGCCATAACGAGTGGGAAATTACTTTCGAGGAAATTCACCGTAATGGAGCAATTGCTTTTGCGATTTACAACTACATTCGCCATACCGATGATAAAAAATATTTGGAAGAATATGGTTTGGATGTTTTAATTGGTATTTCACGTTTTTGGAGTCAAAGAGTAAACTATTCAGAGGCAAAGAACAAATACGTAATGTTGGGTGTTACTGGTCCTAACGAGTACGAAAATAATATTAATAACAATTGGTACACAAGTACAATTGCAAGTTGGTGTATGAAATATACCCAAGAAGCAATGGAACATGTTCAAAAAACCAATTCTGCTCGTTTCGGTGAAATTATGAACAACTTAAAGTTCGATTTTGAAGGCGAAACAGCAAAATGGAATGCTATTATTGAGAACATGTATTATCCGGTTGATGAGAAAACGGGTGTTTTCTTGCAACAAGATGGATACATGGACAAAGAGCAAATTTTAGCTGCTGATTTGGATCCTAAAATTCGACCAATTAATCAACACTGGTCTTGGGATCGCATTTTGCGTTCATGCTTTATTAAGCAAGCAGATGTATTGCAGGGTATTTATTTGTTCGAAGATCAATATGAGCTTGAAACCATCAAGAAAAATTATGATTTTTACGAGCCAAGAACACTTCACGAATCGTCACTTTCGCCATGTATTCATTCAATATTAGCGGCTAAAATTGGTGATATCGAAGGTGCATATGATTTGTATTTAAGAACATCTCGTTTAGATCTTGATGATTACAATATGGAGGTTCATGAAGGACTGCACATAACAAGTATGGCGGGAACCTGGATGGCGATTGTTGAAGGTTTTGGAGGAATGCGAGTGGTGAACGGACAATTGGTTCTAAATCCACTAATTCCGAAAGGATGGACTTCTTATTCATTTAAGGTACGCTTTAGAGGAAACTTGGTAAATGTAAGAGTGTCTGAAGAAGGTGTTGGCGTTATTAATGAAGAAGGAGAAGATATCTCAATTTTTATTGTTGATGACGAATATGTAATCGAAAAATCAAGCAGTTTGGTGATCGAACACGCTTAATTTATAAATAAAATAATTCAGGATAGGAGTGTATCTCTTATCCTGATTTTTATAATGACCTAATCTAATTGTATGAGAGCTTATTTGATTTCTTTTCTTTTTATTTCATTCTTTAGTTTAAACTGTTTTTCTAAAGATCTAAAAATTGAAAAGGTAGAACCAATGTTTTGGTGGGTGGATATGAAGAATCCGAGCTTACAGCTTTTGATTCATGGAGATAATATTTCAGAGTACGATGTAAGTGTTAATTACGCTGGTGTTAGGATAGATGACATTATAAAAACAGATATGCCCAATTATTTGTTTGTTAATCTAATGATCAAGCAAGGAGCTAAGGCAGGGCATTTTGATATCAATTTTTCTTTGGATGGTAAAACGAAGGCAAGTTATACCTATGAACTAAAAGAGAGAAAAGAAGATTCAGCCAATCGAAAAGGATATGATGCATCGGATGTGGTGTATTTAATTATGCCAGATCGATTTGCAAATGGGGATCCAAAGAATGATTCTGTTGACGGAATGTTGGATAAATGGAATCGTGAAAACCCTGATGGTCGTCATGGTGGTGATATTCAGGGGATTATTGATCATTTGGATTATCTGCAAGAGCTTGGTGTTACGGCAATCTGGAACACGCCTTTAATGGAGGACAATCAAGCTAGAGTGTCTTACCATAATTACTCAATATCAGACTATTACAAAATCGATGCTCGTTATGGAAGTAATGAGGATTATGCACGTTTATCTGCGGAAGCAAAAAAACGAGGAATTAAAATTATTATGGATGTAGTAACCAACCATTGTGCTTCTGTTCATTGGTGGATGAATGACCTACCTTCAAGCGATTGGGTTCATGTTTTTCCTGAATTTACCCAATCGAATCATCGCAAGAGTACTACGAATGATCCATACGTTTCCAAAGTAGATTACGAAAAGAATTTTAATGGTTGGTTTGATAGTAGCATGCCTGACTTGAACCAACAGAATGATTTGGTGATCAATTATTTTATTCAAAATACCATTTGGTGGATAGAATATGCCGATTTAGGAGGAATTAGAGTAGATACCTACCCATACAATGACAAGGATGCAATGGCATTGTATTCAGGTGCGATCATGAACGAATATCCAAATTCGAATATTGTCGGAGAAACATGGTTAAACACACCAGCAGAAATTGCTTACTGGCAAAAGGATGCCGTAAATCATGATGGCTACAATTCAAACTTGCCATGTGTAATGGATTTTTCATTGTTCGAAGCAATGACAAAAGCTTTTAATGAGAAGGAAGGTTGGAATACTGGATTGATTCGTTTGTACAATTCACTAGCCATGGATTATCTTTATCCAGATACTGATAATCTGTTCATTTTTGCAGAAAATCACGATACAGGTTACATCATGTCAACTTTCGAAGGTGATATTCAGAAATTCAAACACCTAATGACTTTCCTTTTAACAACTAGAGGAATTCCTCAAATATATTCTGGAACCGAGGTTTTATTAGAAGGAAAAAAGAGTGATGGAGATGGTAAAATGCGAGTTGATTTTCCTGGAGGATGGGAAGGTGATGCAAAAAATGCTTTTACTGCTGAAGGAAGAACTGCTAAAGAAAATGAAGCATTTAATTACTTGAAGAAGCTATTGAATTGGAGAAAGGAAAATCCAGTAATTCATACAGGGAAATTAATGCACTACGTTCCAGAAAATGATACATACGTTTACTTCCGAAGCAATTCCGATAAAAAGGTAATGGTTGTAATTAATAAGAACGAAAAGGAACAAGATTTAAAGCTTAATAGGTTCGAAGAAAGTATGAAGCAATTTTCATCAGGAACAGATGTTCTTAGCGGGAAAACTTATGATTTCTCGAACGGAAGTATTTCTTTGGCTCCTAACACATCAGTAATTTTAGAATTAAAATAAATGTGATCTGGCGATCACAAGAACTATCAATCTCTGAAGATGACGAATAAAATTGCCTTGTTTTTTTCTGTATTTCTGTTTGCAGCACTTGCTTCTTTTTCAGCATTTGCGCAAAACAGTCAGCGAGTATATCAATCTCATAAATTGAGTGAAGAAAAGCTGGAAGTAATGACCAATGAAGGAAATTACGAAATAAAATTCTACAATGATCAGATTGTAGAAACTGCCTTTATCCCGAAAGGGGAAATGGGAATAGGAAAATCGCATGCAGTTGTTTTGGAGACTTGCACAGGTAGTTCGAACTTGATTGAGAATGAGAAAAGCATCGTTTATACTTCGAAAGGTATTTCGGTTGCGATTTCAAAATTGCCTTTTAACATCAGCTATAGCTATAAAGGAAATGAATTAATTTCTGAAAAAAATGGATATGTAAAAACAGATTCTACCGAAAATATCGATTTTACAATTGAAAAAGATGAAGTGCTATTTGGTGGTGGTGCTCGTGTTTTGGGCATGAACAGAAGAGGAAATAGATTGCAATTATACAATAGAGCTCACTATGGCTACGGTACCAGATCTGAATTGATGAATTACACCATGCCATTGGTGATCTCTTCTAAAAAATATGCGGTTCATTTTGATAATGCACCGATTGGCTATCTGGATTTGGATAGCGAAAATACCAATACACTGCGATACGAAAGTATTAGTGGTCGAAAAGTTTATCAGATTGTTGTTGGAGATACTTGGGAAGATTTTACTTATGAATTTTCGAATTTAACTGGACGTCAGCCAATGTTGCCACGTTGGAGTTTTGGCAATTTTTCTAGTCGTTTTGGCTATCATTCGCAAAAAGAAACAGTCGAAACAATCGATCAGTTTCTGAAAGATTCCATTCCTGTTGATGCGATAATTCTGGACCTATTTTGGTTTGGAAAAGAGATGAAAGGTGAGATGGGGAATTTGGCTTTTGAACAAGATTCATTTCCAAACCCAGAGAAAATGATTGCCGATTTTGACGCTAAAGGAGTAAAGACAATCCTGATTACTGAGCCTTTTGTTCTAACCACATCAAAACGATGGGAAGAAGCCGTAAAAGAAGAAGTTTTAGGAACTGATTCAATTGGAAATCCTTATACTTACGATTTTTATTTTGGGAATACAGGTTTGATTGATGTGTTTAAGCCAAAAGCTATTAGTTGGTTTTGGAATATTTACAAAGGATTAGCCAACAAAGGCGTTGCTGGTTGGTGGGGCGATTTAGGAGAGCCAGAGGTTCATCCAACAGAGTTGCAGCATGTGAATGGTTCGGCCGATGAGGTTCACAATATTTACGGTCATTATTGGGCAAAAATGGTTTTCGAAGGATATCAAAAAGATTTCCCTAATAAGCGTCCGTTTATTTTAATGAGAGCAGGAGCGGTAGGCTCGCAGCGTTATGGAATGGTTCCATGGACAGGTGATGTAAGTCGCTCGTGGGATGGATTGAAGCCACAAACGGAGATTTCCTTGCAAATGGGCTTACAAGGAATTCCTTACATGCATTCGGATTTGGGCGGTTTTGCAGGAGATAATTTAGATGATGAATTGTATACTCGTTGGTTGCAGTATGGTGTTTTTCAACCAATATTTCGACCACATGCACAAGAAGAAGTGCCATCGGAACCTGTGTTTCGCGAACCGAAAACCAAAGCATTAGCAAAGAAATCTATCGAATTGAGATATCAGTTAATGCCTTACAATTATACGATTGCATTCGACAATAATCAGACGGGAATGCCTTTAATGCGTCCTCTGTTTTTCGAAGAGCAAGACAACAAAGAATTACTGTCTATTTCGGATACATACCTTTGGGGAGATGCTTTTTTAGTGTCGACCATTACGGATGCAGGATTGAAAGAAAAAGAAGTGTATATGCCTGCTAATTCGGTATGGTTTGATTTTGTGTCGAATAAGAAATATGAAGGCGGCAAAAGCTATACGATTCAAACAAGAGAAGATCAGCTTCCTGTATTTGTACGTGGAGGTTCTTTTATTCCAATGATGAATGGAATGCTAAATACAAGAGCTTATTCAATTAAAAACCTGGAATTGCATTACTATCATGATCAATCAATCACGACAAGTGAAGGACATTTGTATAACGATGATGGAGAAACTCCTGATGCTTTTGAAAAAGGACAGTACGAATTGCTAAATTTTGTGTCAGAGACATCTAATTCGAAATTGAATTTGGCGCTTACTACAGAAAAGGGCAAGACATTCAAAGCAAGTAAAAAAGTGATTAATTGGGTAATTCATAACATTCGTAAGGAGCCTAAAAAAGTATTTTTAGGAAAGAAAAAGATAGAATTTGCTTGGAGTAAAAAATCAAATACAATCCACTTTAGAGCTAAAGTAGGAGCAGACGGAAATCAATTTATCACCATAAAACTAGCCAAATAATGAAAAGATTAGGATTTAGCCTATACGTAGCTTTGCTGATTTTATTATCAGCATGTGCCACATCGGAAAAGGAAGTGGCAGAGAAAGACAAGCCATTTGTGTGGGAAGGAGCTAACTTGTACTTCTTGTTAACTGACCGTTTTAACAATGGAACAACAGATAATGATGTAAACTTTGAGCGTGAATTGCCAACTGGGAAATTAAGAGGTTTCGAAGGTGGAGATATTAAAGGAATTACCCAGAAAATAAGAGAAGGATACTTTACGGATTTAGGTATTAATGCCATTTGGTTTACGCCAATTACTGAGCAAATTCATGGATCGGTTGACGAAGGAACTGGAAATACTTATGGTTTTCATGGGTATTGGGCAAAAGATTGGACTGCTTTAGATCCAAATTTCGGAACAATGGACGACTTGGCTGAATTAGTAGCAGTTGCCCATTCGAGAGGAATTCGTATTGTGATGGATGCAGTAATTAATCATACAGGACCAGCAACAGAAAAAGATCCTGCTTGGGAAGAAGGATGGGTACGAACAGGTCCAACTTGCACTTATCAAAACTTTAAAACAACCGCAGAGTGTACTTTAACAGATAATTTGCCAGACATTAAAACAGAAAGCACTCAGGAAGTAACTGTTCCTAAAAGCTTAGTTGAGAAGTGGAAGAATGAAGGAAGATATGAGCAAGAAATGAAAGAATTAGATGAATTCTTTGCTCGTACAGGATATCCGCGCACGCCAAAATACCATATGATTAAATGGTTGTGCGATTACATTATTGAATTTGGAATAGATGGTTATCGTGCAGATACAGTAAAGCATACGGAAGAATCGATTTGGGGAGATTTTCGTAAAGAGTGCGAATATGCATTCCAATTGTGGAAGAAAAATAATCCTGAAAAAGTGTTGGATGACAATGAATTCTACTCGGTTGCAGAAATATATGGATACAATATCAGTCATAAATTTGCTTACAGTTTTGGTGATAAGCAGGTAAATTATTACGCCAATGGTTTTACCGATTTGATCAATTTTGAATTCAAATACAATGCACAAGATTCATATGAACAGTTATTTTCAAAATATTCAGAAATTCTTCAAGGTGATTTAAAAGGTCATGGAATACTGAATTATTTGACTTCGCATGACGATGGATCTCCATTCGATGCCAAAAGAGAAAGAAGCATCGAATCAGCAAATAAATTGTTGTTGTGCCCAGGAACTTCTCAAGTTTACTATGGCGATGAGTCAGCTCGTCCATTAGTAATTGAAGGAACTGTTGGCGATGCAACGCTACGTTCGTTCATGAATTGGGAGCAAATTGTAAGTGATAAAAATACACAAGCTGTTTTAAGTCATTGGCAAAAATTAGGTCAATTCCGCAGAGACCATCCAGCTGTTGGTGCAGGAGTTCATAAGATGCTTTCGGAAACTCCATATGTTTTTAGTAGAACTTATAACAACATGGAATTACAAGATAAGGTTTTTGTTGGTTTGGATTTACCAATAGGGAAAAAGGAATTGACAATTGAAGGCTTGGAGAACGGAACAAAATTGCATGATGCTTATTCTGGAGAGATTGTAAAGGTGAAAAACGGAAAAGTAAGTTTCGATACAGAATTTGATATTGTATTATTAGAACTGTTGTAAAATATAGGATATAACCCCCAAAGGGGCTTAAAATATATTCATGTAATTAAGTCCCCTTTAGGGGATTTGGGGGTAAAGAGTTAATACGGAACACACAAACTAATCATCTAAATAAATACCAATGAAAAAATTGAATCAGATTGTTTTGGGCATGGCTGTTTTAGCAGGAATGCTTGCTAGCTGTCAAAACAAACCAGCAGCGAAAGCTGTTGCTGAAGAAGTAAAAGTTGAAAAGCCATTAGCGTGGACTCGCAATGCGAATATTTACGAAGTGAACATTCGCCAATATACTCCAGAAGGAACCATCAACGCATTTGTTGAGCACATGCCTCGTTTGAAAGAAATGGGTGTTGATATTCTATGGCTAATGCCAGTTTTCCCGATTTCAGAAGAGAACCGAAAAGGAAGCATGGGAAGTTATTACGCTGTGGCGGATTATCGTGCTGTAAATCCTGAGTTTGGTACAATGGATGATTTAAAAAACTTGGTTAACAAAGCGCATGAAATGGGCATGTACGTTATTTTGGATTGGGTTGCAAATCACACTGGTTGGGACAATTTCTTAATTAACGAGCATCCAGAATGGTACACTCAAAATGAAGCTGGCGAAATTATTATGCCAGAGGGAACAGATTGGTCAGATACCGCTGATTTAAACTACGAAAACAACGACATGCGTGAGTACATGATCGGTTCTTTAAAATATTGGGTAGAGAATGCTGATGTAGATGGATTTCGTTGCGATGTTGCAGGAATGGTTCCTACCGATTTTTGGGAAAAAGCTCGTAAAGATTTAGATGCAATCAAACCAGTATTCATGTTGGCAGAAGATGGTGGACATGAATTGTTGGAAAATGCATTTGATATGGGTTATGGATGGGATTTCCACCACATCATGAACGACATTGCAAAAGGAGAGAAGAATGCGAATGATATTGAAGCCTTCTTTGCAAAAAATGATACTGTTTTTCCAGCAGATTCATACCTTATGAACTTTATTACCAACCACGATGAAAACTCTTGGAATGGTACGGTAAAAGAGAGAATGGGCGAAGGTGGAGATGCTTTTGCAGTATTGACTTTTACGATGCCGGGAATGCCATTAATCTATAGCGGACAAGAAGCTGGAATGGACAAGCGATTGAAATTCTTCGAGAAAGATGAGATTGATTGGAGTAATGAAACCCTTGCACCTTTCTACAAGCAATTATTGTCTTTAAAGAGCTCAAATAAGGCATTGCAAAATGGTGTAAAAGGTGGAAAGATTGTACGAATTCAATCTGATAAAAATGAAGCAGTTTATGCCTTTACTCGTGAAGCAGAAGGCGACAAAGTTGTTGTGATCTTAAACCTAAGTAAAGATGCTGTTAAAGCAAACATTGAGTTGGGAGCAAATGCAGGAAATTATGCCTGTTTTAAAGATGGAAACAAGCACGATTTAGCAGCTCAACTAGAGGTGGATTTGAAGCCTTGGGAGTATAGAGTATACGTAAAATAGTAAAACCGATTTCCGTTTGTTCGGAAAACCAATATCCCAATGAAAGGCCGCTTTTTAGCGGCTTTTCTATTTTAGCGATTATTTGTGACTTAAGTAATGGAGTTTTCTTCCAGAGTGCTAATAACCGTTGTTTTGTAGTTTCTGCCAATTGGAATTTGATTGTTGTTTATTCCAATAATTGTTGAAGAATAAGTCTCAATTTTATTGATCGCGATAACAAATGATCTATGAACTCTTAAAAAGTTGCTTTCTGGTAATTTTTCTTGAATATTGCTAATGGTATTGAGAGTAACAATTTCTTTGTCTTTTTCCAGATAAATTGACACGTAGTTTCTTTGACTCTCAATGAAAAGGATCTCGTGAAGAAAGACTTTAACCATTTTCTTATCCGATTTAACAAAAATGAATGGTTGATCTGTCGAGATTGATTCCTTTTTCTCCGTGATTTGAAAATCATGTTTTTTGAGCTTGAAATATCTATTGACAGCCTTAATAAACCTTCCAAATGGAATAGGCTTAATTAAGTAATCCAAGGCTTCCAATTCAAAACCTTCAACTGCAAATTCTGAGTAGGCTGTTGTGAAAATAACGGTTGGTGGATTAGAAATATTCTTGAGCAATTGAATTCCTGTTAAACCTGGCATTTGGATATCCAGAAATAACAAATCAATTTGTTTTGTATTTAAAATAGACAAAGCTTCCACGGCACTTTTGCATTTGCCCTCTAGCTGTAAATAATCAATTCGATTAATATATTCTTCAATTACATCTTGAGCTAAATCTTCATCATCAACGATTAAACATTTTATATTCATTGCAACTTCAAATTTAAATGCACATTATACGATTCCTCAGTCGATTCAATTTTTAAATCATGACTTTCAGGGCAAATTAAAGATAACCTCCTTTTTACAGTTTGCAAACCAATACCACCTACAATTGAATCCTGATCTGAACTTGAATCAGGCACACTATTTTCTATTTTAAGAACTAAATTCTTATTCTTAAGACCAATTTCAATCGTAATCCAAGCTTCACCATCAAATCCTTTCGTACTATGCTTAAAGGCATTTTCTATAAATGGTAGAATAATCATAGGAGCAATACGATTTGTGCTGATATCTCCCCAAATGTTTAAGCTCAAATCTATTCGATTGCCATAACGAATTTTTTCCAAGTCCAAATAGCTTTTTATACAATCAATCTCCTTCGTTAAATCTACTCGGGTAGAAGTGGTTTCGTAAAGCATGTATCGTAATAAGTCCGATAGTTTTAGAATTACATCTAAGGATTGATCTGATTTTTTTAAGATTAAGGAGTACAAGCTATTTAGAGTATTAAACAGAAAATGTGGCTGTACCTGATTTTTTAAAAAGATCAATTCAGCTTCTACTTTTTCTCGTTGAAGTATTTGTTCATGCTGTTGAATTTTCGCCAAATATTCCATTATTTTCACAGTCATGGGTAACATTAAAACCGAACCTAAATTAACTGCACTTCTCACAATTTGAGAAAATGAGAAGGTTGGAGCTTTTTCCCAATTCGGAAAAAAGTACTCTACAATAACCAGATTATCTATTATGCGTTGAAGAATGGCTGTGATTGAAACAATTAAGACAAAAGCACAAAGAAAAAGCCATACTTTTCTTTTAAACAATAGTCGTGGATAGAGGTAATAAATGACAGTATAAACTAAAAAGACTTTAACAGGTAAATTAATCAGCTCTACCTTAATGGTTTTAAGATAATTTGCATCGTAAGTGCCCCATGCGTAAGCAAAGAATAGCACAAAAAGAATCCAATAAGATAGGTGTTGTACAGCCCTATTGTTAATAATATAGGAAAGCCATTTGTTATCGGATGTTATGATTTGCATTTGTTAGCAGATAAAATTGGTAATATACATATGTAAGGGATTTTACAGCATTTTGCAAATTATAGCACGGTTTAAACTTGCCGAAAGGATGGATTACAGTTTTGCAAGGACAAAATACGTTTAAAGGAATCACTGGGATTCCATAAATATCCATAGATACGCTTGAAATATTATCTAGATTATTAGAACTTGAAGTGGAAATAGTGGGTTTTTGGAAGGATTTAATACGATCATTCGTACGAATTACATTCTTTTAGATACCAACAACCGATAAATTAGGATACTTGTAAGCCGTAAAATTATTTGTTCTTCTGAATAGTTTATAATATTGTTTGTAGATCTTATTTGTTGATTTTAAAATAATTATAGATATGAGAAAAATCGGAGTACTTGCCTTGTTGTTTATTGGTTTCTTGGCCAATGCACAGAATAAAGGAAATGTGATAGGTACCATAGATAATAACCCAGATTTTCAATCAAAGTATGTTACGGCACGAAATGTTGATGTTTGGTTGCCCGAAGGTTATTCCGATACTCTTAAATATTCTGTTTTGTATATGCACGATGGACAGATGTTGTACGATCCTGAAAAATCATGGAATAAGCAAGCTTGGGATATCGATAATGTAGCCACAGAATTAATAGCAGCCAATAAACTAAAGGATTTTATTGTTGTTGGTATTTGGAATGGAGGACAAACAAGACATGTTGATTACTTTCCTCAAAGACCATTTGAAGATTTATCGCAAATCGAAAAGGATACTGTAAATGCTCAGTTGAAAAGATCGAGTAGGACAAATGAGATTTTTAAACCTGTATCCGACAACTATCTTAAATTTATTGTAAAAGAATTAAAACCATACATCGATAAAAAATATTCTGTACTTACTGATAGAGAAAATACTTTTATAATGGGAAGTAGCATGGGAGGATTGATATCCATGTATGCCATTTGCGAGTATCCAAATATCTTTGGTGGGGCAGCCTGTTTGTCAACGCATTGGGTTGGAACATTTACATTGGATAATAATCCCATGCCGAACGCATTTATTAAGTATTTGGGAGAAAATTTACCTGAAGCTAAAGGGCATAAAATCTACTTCGATTGTGGCGATCAAACTTTGGATGCTTTGTATCCTGCCATACAAGAAAAAGTAGATGCGGTAATGACTGCAAAAGGATACGATGATACAAATTGGATGACTAAGTTTTTTCCGGGAGAGAACCACAGTGAAAATGCTTGGAATAAAAGATTGAATATTCCCTTGGAATTCATTTTAGGAAAAAACGAAAAATAAAAATATTTATATATGAAACGATTATTACTAGTTACATTAACAGTGCTTTTATTAGGCAATGTATCTGTGTTTGCGAAGAACAAAATTGATCATTTAGAGCCCGCATTTTGGTGGGTAGGAATGAAGAATACAAACTTACAATTGTTGGTACATGGAGAGAATATAGCTGAACTACAAGCCGAAATTGATTATCCTGGAGTAAGTATTGAAAAGGTAAGTAAGGTTGAGAATCCAAACTATATGTTTATTGATTTGAAATTGAGCACAGAACTAACAGCTGGGAGTTTTGATATCCTGTTTAAAAAGGGAAAGAGAACTGTAGTAAAGTACAATTATGAACTAAAAGAGAGAAGAAAGGGATCGGCCGAACGCAAAAGCTTTACGTCTGCAGATGCAATGTATTTAATTACACCAGATCGTTTTGCTAATGGAAATCCAGATAATGATAATGTAAAAAGTTTAAGCGACGGATTGAACCGAGAGGATAAATCGGGACGCCATGGTGGGGATATTCAAGGAATGATTGACAATTTGGATTACATTTCTGATATGGGATTTACAGCCATTTGGATTAATCCATTGTTAGAGAATAACCAGACAATGTCTTACCATGGTTATGCTACCACCGATTATTATAAAATTGATGGACGATTCGGAAGCAATGAAGAATACTTGAACTTATCTAAATTAGCTGAGGAAAAAGGCATTGGTATCATTATGGATGTGATTTTGAATCATTGTGGTTCGGAACATTGGTGGATGAAGGATATGCCATCAAAAGATTGGATTAACAATGAGGGAGAATTTACTTCTTGTACTCATAAAAGAACTACCGTTCAGGATAAATATGCATCGAAAGAAGATTTGAAGCAGTTTACTGATGGATGGTTCGTGAAAGAGATGCCGGATTTGAATCAACGCAATCCGTTCATGGCAACTTACCTAATTCAGAATGCCATTTGGTGGGTTGAATACGCCAATTTATATGGAATTCGTGTTGATACTTTCCCATATTCTGATGCAGAATTTTTGAGAGAATGGGATTTGAGATTATTGGCGGAATATCCGAATTTGAATATTGTTGGGGAAGAGTGGAGTACAAACCCTACAATTGTTTCTTACTGGCAAAAAGGAAAGCAGAATAAGGATGGGTATGATTCAAAATTACCGAGCCTTATGGATTTTCCAATGCAACATACATTGGTGGAAGCATTAACTCAAGAGGATACTTGGGGAACAGGCTTAATTCGTTTGTATGAGTTGTTAGTTAATGATGTACTGTATCCAGACCCAAATAACTTGGTTATTTTTCCAGATAATCATGACATGGCTCGTATTTTCGATCAGGTAGATCGTGATTATGATCTGTATAAAATGGCGATGACTTATGTGTTGACTATGCGAGGAATCCCTCAGGTATATTATGGAACAGAGATTCTAGCGAAAAGTGATGCTGGTGGAGACCACGGATTATTACGTACCGATTTTCCTGGTGGATGGGCAGGAGATAAGGTAAATGCATTTACAGGCCAAGGCTTAGGCGAGCAAGAGAAAAATGCACAAGCCTTTTGTAAAACGATATTGAACTGGAGAAAGAATAAAGAGGTAATTCATTCAGGTAAATTAATGCATTATGCGCCAGACATGGGTTTGTATAGCTTTTTCCGATATTCCGATACTGAAAAAGTAATGGTGATTTTAAACAAGAACATCGAATCGGTAAAGTTAAATACCAAGAGATATCATGAAATGCTTAGTGGAAAATCATCTGTAAAAGATATCATCACTGGTGAGACATTTGAATTGAATGATAGCTTTGAAATTCCTGCTCGTTCAACAATGATTTTAGAGGTAAATTAGAAATAGAAGTTAGTTAGATTTGAATCCCTTAACAAGTTGTTGTTGAGGGATTTTTTGTTTGTGTATTTTTTGTTGCCTGATGATTGTTTTGTAGATTGGAAATGGATGAAGTGTACAATTTTAATAATCTGATCATGAAATTGCTTATCAAATTGTTCGGGATACTAATTATTCTTGCGGGGATCTCTTTGCTTATTAAACCTGAAATTATTTTAGCTTGGATCGAAAATAATATGGAGAGCACTGCGCTTTATGTAACTGCTATTGTAGCGAGATTGGCTTTGGGTGTTTTATTTATTCTTGCGGCAAAGGAGTCATTTTATCCTCTTGCTATTAAGGTATTTGGTTATCTGTTTATCGCAGCAGCTTTTATCCTTTTTATTATAGGTCAAGGAAGTTTTAAGGAATTTATCAACTCACTTATTCCACATGTAAACCCATACGCTCCAATAGTAGGTGTACTTGCCATAGCATTTGGGGCTTTCCTTATTTATGCCTTTTCTAGAAGTAAAGAGTTGAATTAAATGAAAAGAAATAGAAAATAATTCCCGAGTCTGCAGCCTCGGGTTTTTTGTGCGTAAAAGCACTATCGTGCTGTTGCAGCTAGTATGAGTAGTATTGAAAAATCAAGAATGCTTTAATGCGAGTTTATTTAAGTCTTGAACTTTTATTCACGCGCCTTGTTTTGTAGATTCGTGCTGCGATGCGAAAAATATTTGTATTCGTTCGTTTCTATATCAATAAAAATAGTAGTGTACCATATGAATAAAACCAAAACTTGGCAAGAAATTGCCCCTAATTATAAAGAAGGCACGATACATGCAGGTCGTGTTATCAAAATGCTTAGCTATGGCTGTTATGTTGAACTTGAGGAGGGGCTTGTGGGACTTCTTCATTTAAAGGATATGGCCTGGCTTACAACCAATTTAAAACCTATAGATTTTGTCAGTTGTGAGGACAAAATAGAAGTTATGGTTTTGGAGGTAAACGAAGAAAGAGAGTCTATTAGTTTGGGTGTAAAGCAATGCACAAAAAATCCGTGGATAGGAATAGCGGAACGATATCCGGAACGAAAACAGGTGAAAGGGCAAGTTACTAATGTAATCGATTATGGCTGTATGGTGCTGATTGAAGAAGGCATAGAGGGTATAGTTCATGTCTCGGAAATGGATTGGACCAATAAAAATATGCATCCTGGCCATTTAGTAAGTGTTGGCGATACAATAGAGGTGATGGTATTGGATGTGCACGAAGCAAAATATCGAATGTCGCTCGGGTTAAAGCAGTGTCTGCCAAATCCTTGGAAGCAATTTGAACAGAAATATCAGATAAATGATAGCTTAACTGGTAAGTTTGAATCATTTTACCACTTTGGGCTTTTTGTTAAATTAGAATGGGATCTTTCGGGTTTTGTTTACTCTTTTGATATGCCTGATGATTTAGAGGATTTGAAAAAAGGTGATGAGTTAAAATTAAGCGTTTTAAGTATTGATGCAGAACAAGAACGCATTGGTTTGAAAGTAATATCAACAGAATCTTGAGAATGGTGATTTTATTTATGCATTAATGGCATCAAGTTGGTGAGTTACTTTTAGCAAGCTTTGGTAAATGAATGCTGACTGTACTAGAAAAATCCGACAAAGGAAAAGTTCTTTGTCGGATTTTTTTATATGCTTTTTAAAGAAGTTTAGTTTGCATCGCGAACCATACGTACGTAGTTGTAATATCTTTCACCACCTTCGCCTAATGGACCGCCTTCGTATTTGGTATCGAAACGAACACCACCTGCACCATGAAAATCTTCACCTTCACCATTAACAGCCATACCAAATGCAACATACCATGCGTAGTAGAACGGCTTGCCAGATGTAAAATTAGCTGATGTACCTGTCCAATAATAGCCATAATCGTCGTTGCCAGCCTCGTTAATAATTGGCGTACAGCTAAATATTGGATCGATTGCCGCACCTACATTTTCAGAATTTTCAGCACTTGGCGAGTAAGAGTAGTCAACAATTCCTTGCAGCTCTTTTACGTTTGGCATTCTCCAATCGTTATGTCCAGCTAATTCAGAAGCTTCGCAGTAAGCTAAAGCAGTTTCCCAGTTCATTGCTTCGCCATTATCAGCTTGCGCCCACATTAAACCAGAAGCACTATCTGTAATGGTACCATCATCGTTTTTGGTGTATTTATTAATTCCATATTCGTCTCCACGAACGGCACGAACATATTTTGCTAAAGGATTTCCTGTTGGAGCAGCATTACCATCTCCAGGAGGAGGAGTTCCATCTTCTGGAGCTTCACCATCACCAGGAGCTCCATCATCGCTACCACCAACTTCACCTTCTGGCATTTCAGCAGCATAGGCTTTAATGTGACCCGTTACATGGTTTACACCGAAAGCTGATTTAGAACCACCCTCAACTGTTGAGCCTACATAATAGTTGCTCGACCAAAATTGTTCGTCTTTTGAAACTTCGCCACTGGCAAGCTTAAAATAGTCGGTATCGATATATGGCCACCCAGATGAAAAATCACTAATCGAGAAAAGTTCTTTCAAGCTTGGCATTCTCCAATCGTCGTAACCACCAAGTTCCAATTCGTTACAATAATCAACCGCCTCTTGCCATGTAAATTCGTCGGTTGTTGGAATTTGCTGCCACATTAAACCAGTATTGTTATCGGTAACTGTTTCATTGCCATGATCCGTATAGCTCATGCTTTTTCCTTTCAGGTAGTTGGCATCTTGTCCGTAGAAATCATCACCTACGCTTAATGATGAAACAACAGCACCATCATTATCATATAGGGTAGTTTGTCCAGAAGCAATTTGTAAATAACTGAATTCGGTTGTTTCTGTAGGATTCTCATCATCGCTATCATCATTTTCGCAAGATGTAAACAATAGACTGGATACTATGCATGCCGATACTGCAAAGGCAATTGACTTTTTCGGGATTCTGAATTTTTTCATTTTAGTAAGTTATTTGATTGATTTTACTCGATAAATCAAAGAAAGGGAGAGATTGGGGTATTTGAAAAAGCAATCAACGAAATGGAATATTCTATCTACGAATTCGATTTTCGAAAAAATAAGTTCATGCCAATTGGTTAAAAACTATCGGTATACTCAAAATTGGGATCTGGTTGATTTGTATTGACCCATGAAAATAATCTTAGAAGAAGTAGAAATTTGTTGATTAGAAAATGTAAATATTAGGCTTTGCTCATTTGATAGCAGCAAAAAAAATAGTTGTGCTTTCCTTTATCAATTCGAAATAAAAATTTTAAACGGGCAATATTGATTACATTTAGTAAATAACGCTTTCTTATTATAACACGAGAATGTAGAGTAAAAGTATTAACCTGGTTTTTATAAAAATCTGAATAAGAAATACGATATGAATATTTTACATCTATCAGATCTGCATTTTGGCCCAAGGCACTGGGACGGTAATGATCAGCTTTTACTCGAAAAAATTAATTCTTTCGATGCTGATATTGTGATTAATACCGGCGACAATACAACAGATGGCTTGGAAAGCGAATATGCTCTAGCAGGCAAGTTCCTCAAAGGGATTAAGTGTGAAAATATCGTCTCTACTCTTGGGAATCATGATAAAAGAAACATGCGCTCTCATGAATTATTTCAGGAATATATTGATGATTCCAAGATGATTTCCATTTCAAAAAAAATCAAGACAAGTAAGAAACATCTTTTTCTAAATTTAGAAATAACGAAGCTAAATGATCATTTTACCGATGTGAATTTTGTTAAAACAATTGAGATTAAAGGGAAAAAGGTTTTGGTTATCAGTATCGATTCCAATGAACTATACAGCGATGATGGTTACGTTGAAGAAAAAGTATTAAGAGCTGTTTCTAAAGCAATTAAACAGGCAGAATATGACATTCCTTTATTGCTTACCCATTATTCTGTTTTAGGTACCGACGAATGTCCTTTAAAGAATTCGGCGACCCTAATCGATTTTGTACAAAAACACAAAATCAAACATGTTTTTTGTGGTCATACGCACGAACTGGAATTGATGCGTACCAATGATCTCTATTATGGGCATACATTTGATCAATACATGTGTGGTACTTTATCTGCTCGCAACCATCCAAACGACGATAATATGTTCTTATACTATGAAAATTTGGGCACTAAGAATATGCATTTGTATGTGATAAGGATATTCTTAGACAAAGACAAACTACGATTTAAGGAAGAGAAGGTCTATTAGTGTTTGCAATTTCTATTAGAGTAAAGCTTAACTAACGACCCTCATTTCAATTAAATTTAATTCATCAATATCCATCCAAAAACTCCTGTCATTACGACTACATAGGCAACTAAAGCATAAACCCATTTCCCACCAAACTTTGGTGTAGGAATCGAGGATAAGTTTAGAGCCGATAGAAGCATCATGAGTGCATAAATCAATATGGAAAAAACCGAAGGCGTAAAAAAGCCTTCAAATACAAATACAAGAGCCAGTATAAGCACATTGTTATCTAGCGGAAAGCCTTTGTATGTTTTGCTATCAATAAGTCCGTAAACATTAAAATAAGTCAATCGAACAGCACTGGCAGCAATAATTACAAATGCACCGGGTAAGAACCAAATATTGTAATTTCCATAGCTTAAAAGTACGATAGCAGGAAAAACACCAAAGCTCACAATATCAATCATAGAATCGAACTCAGCTCCAAAATCACCTTGTATTTTGGTTCTGCCTTTCATGTTTCGTGCAATAATACCGTCGTACCAATCGAACAATACGGCCCACAAAACGCCAATCATTGCTGCTTGAAAATTACCTTGTATCGCAAAATAAATAGCTGTAACAGCACTCAGTAAGCCTAAAAGAGAGCAAATATTCGGCAAATCTTTAATAAAACCGAATACGCTTATTTGTTTATTATTATTCATTTTACTTCCTTTTTTAATACATGATATCTAGTAAGGCATCAACAAGTGCGTTGTTTTCCTTTTGGGTACGACTAGCAATTCGAATGTATCTATCTGCATCGGGTTGGGTTTTCCCAACACTATCTTTGATATAAATATTGTACTTAATAAAAAGACGCTTTGTTACCTCGGGTCCACTTAAAGCTGCATCGGGCAAACGACAATAAATATAGTTTGCATCGGGTTTGAAAACGGTCATTCCTTCGATGGCGCATAATTGCTTGTAAAAAGCATCTCTATCTGCTTTAACTATTTCGCAGCTGTCCTCAAATTCTTGTTTGTATTTAGGAAGTATGCGAAGAAACTCTTCGGCAAATCCATTAATGTTCCAGATGTGAATGCCATTTCGTACTGCTTGAGCAAAATCTGCATTAGCGGTTAATAAATAACCAATTCGTAAGCCACATATTCCATAAGCTTTACTCATGCTTTTAAGAATTGCCATGTTTGGATATTTGTCAATATCCTGCTCCAAGCTTATTTGCTCCTTTTTATCGGCAAAATCAAGAAATGATTCATCGACAATAAGCATGCAATTGCTGGTCCTTAGTTTTTCTGCCAGTCGAATTAAATCGGCCTTAGGCACTACCAAAGATGTTGGGTTGTTGGGGGTAACCACAACAGCCATATCTGCACCAACTTTAATTGCTTCGGCTGCAAATTTATCTACATCGAGCTGAAAAGATGGAAATTCAAGTGGAAACTCCACCGCTTTTCCTTCCGGCGCCGCATTAGCATATTCATTAAAAGAGGGTACAGGTACAATTATTTTTTTTGCTAAACTTCCCGATAATATTTTTATTATTTCGGCTGCACCGTTTCCAACAACGATTCTTTCGGTAGGTTGATCGATTAAGTCACCAATCAGTTCAGCCAATGCATCTTGTGCCATTGGGTAGTTCAGAACCAAATTGTGAATGTTTTCTTGTAGATGTGTAAATACATCCTTAGGCGGAAAATATAAATTGTACAAGTAAGCATGGTCGGTAAAATCGTGACGATAATAACCTCCATGCTGTTTTGCGATGTATTCGTATTTTTCTTCTTGTGTTTTATATTTGCTTCCCATTTTCGTATAATACTTTTAATTACTATTCCTCAATTAACTATGCCACTGCACTTTCATGCTTAGACGATTTTACCAACTTCCTTGGGAATAACAATTCCGCCTTGGCCAAATCTTTCATGTTGTCAATTTCGTACCATGGCTTGTGGTCAAAGGATACCGAATCAAACAGAAGGCTTTTATTGTCGACCATTTCAGATAAAACAGTTTCATAATAACAGTTAACATTACCCGCATCGATATGCTGATTTAACCTTTTAACAATTGCTTGCCATGATGGAAGAGAAAAGCTGTAGATGTTAACGGTTTTGTATCGAGTATCGGAATAGGATTCAGTGGTGCCTTTTTGAAATTTGGTAACTTTCTTGGCCTTGTCAAGAGAAACTGTTGTGCCATCTAACCAAGGTTGCATAAGAGCTACAGCCATCCGATCTGGATAAACCATATCATCTAGTAAAGCAGAGTTCAATACCAAATCACTTTCGAAAAGTACAAATGGCTCCTTTATTGCGTTACGAGCCATCCAAAGCGAATAAATGTTGTTTGTTGTTTTGTACAAAGGACTGTGAATGTATTCAATACATAAATCTCCTGATTTTTCACCAAGATAATCCATGATACACTCTTTTAGGTGGCCTGTAACGATTACAAGCTTTTTAAAACCTTGTTTTTTTAGGTTGGTGACAAGTCTCTCTAGTATCGATTTATCATTTACAAGAGTAAGACATTTTGGGGAATTTTGTGTTAATGGGAAAAGGCGGCTTCCAGTACCAGCCGCAAGAAGTAATGCTGTAGTTATGCGATTTTGACCACAATAATTATCTGAATCAGAATTCATATAATATGTATTGGTATCATCAAAAAAAACTAAACGCGATTTAAGCCCCTAGCGTACTAAATATTAGCACTCTGATGTTTGGACTAGTTTGCTGATAATTCAACTATAAGTATGAAGTCTGCTAATGTGATGATTTGTGCTTTGAGAGCTCATCAACAAAAATGATAGTGAATGATTGATACTAAAAGATTAGTAATCCGTTCGCAAAGGTACTCCTAATTAATAAGGATAACTAATTAATAGTTAAAACCTAACAGATTAGGAGGTCGATAATATTAGTTTTGTCAATCTCTTTGCCGATTGCATTTTTTGTAAAGAATTGATTGTGGAGTAAATTCACATGCCTTATTTAAGATTGCCAGTATCAGTAAATTATATGTCTCTATTGCGATTGCCAAATTAGTAATTAAAGACTTGGAAGTATTAAATATTGATAAATGATAAGGATAAGCAAGAATGCTTATAGGGTAATATACTTGTTATCAGGTTTTCTATTCAGTTATTATTTATTAAATTAGGTAATCGAACACGCAGTTTATCATACTCAAACCAGTTGTGAATTACGAAAACTAGTCGCTTAAAATAGAAAAATACTAGTCGATGCTGTTGGTGTTATTAAGATCAAAGAGCATAAATATGCTAAGGGATAAAATCAACATTTGGAATCATTTATTCTACAGAACTCCTTCTTAATTAAATTCTTAAAATATGAAAATTAAAATATTATTTGTCTTATTTTTTGCTTGTTATTACTCCTATGGGCAAACACCTTACAAAGAGTATCATGACAATGGAAACATTAAAATGGAAAGTGCGAAAGAAGATGGCCTATTATCAGGAGAAGGAAAATATTACTATCCGTCGGGTAAACTTCAGCGTGTGGTTCGCTTTTATAAGGGTAAGATGACTGGTATAGGAAAAGAATATTATGAAAGTGGACAAGTATCAGCTATTGTTAATCTTAGAAATGACCTGTATAATGGTGTAGCCAAAATATATTCCAAACAAGGGAAAGTTTTATCGGTTGTAAATTATGTGAATAGTATAAAAGTAGGAGAGTTTAGAACTTATTTCGATAGCGGCGTTCCAAGAACTTTACAATATTTTAATGAAAGTGGCAAAATAAATGGCTTGAGTATAGTCTATTATGAAAATTCTCAGCCTAAATCTGAAATTAATTATACAAATGGAAAATTAGATGGGAGCCGTAAAGTATATTTTGAAAATGCTCAATTAAAAGAATCTAATATCTATGTTAATGGAGAGCCTGAAGGAGAATATCTTACCTATTTTGATAATGGGCAGTTGGAAATGAAAGCAAATTACACAAATGGTAAATTGAATGGTCCGTTTCTATCTTTTAATAAAGAAGGCGGCAAAAGCATCGAGAAAGAGTATACTAATGGAGAAAGAACAGGTACTCATGTGACCTATTATAGTAGCGGTAAAATCGCAGAAAAATCCTTTTTTAAAGCTGATAAGTTAGAGGGGGATTATTTCTTTTATTATGAATCAGGACAGGTGAAAGTTAAAGCAAGTATGGCTTTCGGCTATATCATGTTCAGAACTTCATACTTTGAGAATGGTGCAGTTCAGTCTGAATCTGTAAAGAATGAGGAATCAGGAGATTACGATTGGAAGTATTATCATCCAAACGGGAAAATAGCATGTATTGGTGTGAAGTTAACTTGGCCACAGGATGCCGAAGATGGTGAATGGATTTATTATCATACGAATGGGAAGCTTTATAAAACAGCTTTATACAGTTATGGTGGACTTAAAGATGTTATAAATTGTTTTGATGGCCAAGGAAACCCTTTGGATAAAGGAAGCTTTATTAATGGAGATGGAGTGCTGAATGAATATGATGTAGATGGGAAGCTTATTAGGACTGACCTTTATGAGGAAGGTCTTATTGCCAAAGACTAATCTTACACACACTAATGAAAATCTATTGCGAAGAAAATAATCAAAATACTTATGCATGTTTAGATAGAAATCTTGGTAAACACTTAAACGAGAATTAATATGATGAGAAAATTATTATTAGTATTTATAGCGATAGCTCTTTCTGCCAATTTTTCGATAGCACAAGACGTGAAAAAGTATGTAAAAACAGGTGAGAAAAGAATTTATCATGATAACGATCAGTTATGGAAAATAGGGCAAGTTGAAAATTACAGAAAAGTAGGCGAGTGGAAAACTTATCATGAAAACGGACAATTAGAATCGATTGGACGATATGAAAACAACGAAAAAACAGGTGTCTGGAAATATTATTTTAATGAGGGGATATATAAGAGTAATATAAAAAAAATAGGACACTTACTGAGAACAGGGAGTTATGAGAATGGCGCAACAAGAGGCATATGGAAATATTATCATGATAATGGTCAATTAGAGTCGATAGGACATTATAAAACAGGTGAGAGGAAGGGGTATTTTAAAAATGGACAGTTGAGGTATATTGGCCGAATAGAAAAATATGAAAATACAGGCGAGTGGAAAACTTATGCTGAAAATGGACAACTAATTGCCCAAGGAAAATATCTAAATGGTGATAAAGTGGGCGAGTGGACCTACTATTATGATGATGGGGAATTTATGAAGACCGAAAACTATTAATATGATATAGACAACAATAAAAGCCGACCCGTAAGAGTCGGCTTTTGTATTTTATAGAGTCGGCGTTTAGCTGTTTTCGAATTAAAAAATGAAACTAAAAAACAACATAAAACAAAATAAATGTTAATAAATGAGTTTTGAATTGTATGTGTTATGGTGAAATAGTCGATTGCAGCTTAGGATGGATATTGTGAACGGTAAAATCTATTTTGAAGATAGTAAAATTAAGTCTGTAAAGGTGAGATGAACCTTGTGGATGGTAAAATTGGCTCTGCAAGAAAAAAAATTGGCAATGCGAGTGGTAAAACTCATGCTATAAGCGTAATGTGGACATTGTGTCATGTTAAATATACTTTGTGCAGATTGCTTCGATTGAATTTTTATCCCGTAATGTTTTTTATGAAACACTTATGTAGAGCTATTTTTATTTAATTTTGATTAATAGTTTTGTGCTCTATTTAATACTGTTTACTGGGATTTATGCCTACTTTTAGTATTCGAAAAATATGAGTTGTTGTTATCCCTTTAGTGTGGTTGTATAAGAACAGCTTTTATTAAGAGATATAAGAAATATCATCTATATGCTTGTTATAAACTAGTTACCAGCAATTTTTAAGAAGAATGAGTCACTTTAAAATGCAACCAGATAATCTCACAAATAAAGAAAAGAAATTAACTTATCTTTTGATTATTGTACTATTGATAATATCGGTTGTGTTTTTTGGAATAATTAGAAGAATATCCAATTATGAATCAGATATCAGAAATGGTAAAGATTACATTAATATTAAATGTGAAATTGTAGGTTATCGAGCAAAGGCTCACAGTTCTGTTTTTAAATACGAACATAAGGGAATAGAATATGAATTTAGCCAACACAATACGGACAAATTAAAAATTGGAGAAAAGTACCGAGGAAGACTCAATAAATATCAACCTGAAGTCGCAATTATGCTTTTAAATGAACCTGTAATTGATACAACTGAATATAAATCATCTATAGCAAGAATTATTGAAATTGAATCCAAAAAGGGTGACCTTAGCCTAGTAACCTATTCATATGAAATCAAGAATCAAAAGTTTACTAGAGCAGAATACGTAAGCAGTTTTTTCAAGTTGAAAATTGGAGAAAATATTTCAGTGTTGTATAAAATCGATGATCCAAAAATATCTTACATAGATAGAAAAATAGGTGGTAACCCCCACTAGCGATAGCTTGTAGCTCGTGCTTTGCGAATGCAAACCAAAGCCTTTTGTCACATTCTAAGTACATGAATTTTGAGTTGTAAATACAAATTTGACTTCTTCGATTTTCAGTTGATAATAAAGCATGAAAGACCATACGCATCGGTTGATTAAGATGTGTGCAAATTTTTAATTATAATATTATGTGGATAAGATCTCAAGATAAAGAAATGTTGATGCAATCTTCAAGTTTTTCAATTACTAGAAACTATGGAGGAAAGTTGAAGTTTGCTATTGTAGGCAGTATTGCAGGGACTTCTAATGTAAAAGTTGTAGGGTATTATAAAACAAAAAGCGAAGCACTCCATGAAATAGATATCATTCAAAAATATTTGGAGACTGGTGATACTGGCATTTATCAGGTAAATTAAATATTTCTAAAAAATAATGAAGACAAATGCCATAATGCATGTGTGTTGTGCGCAGTTTTATCACGATTGTAATCTGGACAAACAAGCCAATTCTCAAGTTGAAGTCAATCATGTCAGATAAGTTTCAAGGCAAATATCGAATAAAGTCAGCTCGCCTACAAAATTGGGATTATTCAAACAATGGTTTGTATTTCGTTACCATTTGTACGGCGAATCGTGAATTGTATTTTGGTGATATTGTAAATGGGGAAATGCAATTATCCGAAATAGGACGTTTGGCAAATAAATATTGGAAGGAAATACCCAATCATTTTCCATTTGTCGAATTGGATGAATTTGTAATCATGCCAAATCATGTTCATGGCATCATCATCATCAACAAACCTAATGATGGGGGATATAATGATAAACGTAACGTAGGGACGCCCAATTTGGGCGTCTCTACCACCACAATGGCATCGGAAAAATGGAACCCTGGATCCTTGGGGGTTATTATCAATCAATATAAACGAATATGTACGATAAACGCCAGAAAAATTCACACCAATTTTGCATGGCAGAGTCGATTCCACGATCACATCATTCGGAATGATGAAAGCCTACAGAGAATTAGAGATTATATTATAAATAATACATTGAGATGGAGGGATGATAAATTTTGTGATGAATAGTAGAGGTATTTCTACCTAAATACCCCCGCTAGCGAGAGCTTGTAGCTCGTGTTTTGTGAATGCAAACCAAAGCCTTTTTATGACATTCTAAGTACATGAATCTTGAGTCGTAAATATAAATTTGACTTCGTCGATTTTCAATTCATAGCAAAGAAGCTTTGTAATTTGTCAGTTTTGCAAGAACATATTGGATTGATGTATTTGTGCGTGAAGCGTATTTTCTGCAAGTAGAACGCGAGCGATAAGCTCGCAATGGCTGAGGAACAGGCTTTTAGGTTCGTTGGCCAAGCATACAGCTTGGTCCTTTTTTCTAAACCTACTTTATATTTAAAACGCCCTCTTGCTTCGCTAGCAAGAGGGCGTTGTTTTTTAGTAAAGTTATATTACGATTCGAACTTTAGTTGTTCTGGTGATTCGTAACAACATCTGCCCCAACCATGGCTTCCATTACTTTGCCTTTCACACCTAGGTCTGAAGTCATGAAAATAACATTTTTGTTCTTTTCACCCATGCTGATTAGCGTGTCCTGATCAATCAATTTCATCACTAACTCAGTAGCATCTTTAACTTCCATATTGGTGCCTACCGTTAAATCTTTAATCGCTTTTTCACGACCTTTCAAAACAGCCATTTGTTGTAGAGCTACACCTTCACCTTGTAGTTTTTTACTTTCTTTTTCAGCTTCAGCCGCTTTAATAATTAAGATTTTATCAGCCTCACCTTTTTCTTCAGCTGCTTGTCTAAGTCTCTTCTGCTCATTAATGGCATTCATGGCACCTACAACTTTAGCGTCAGGTAAAATATCTACCACTAAAGTTTTCTTAATGTCAAATCCGTAATTGGATAATAAAGAGTTAAGACCTTCCATTACGGTATTAGCAATATTGTCTTTATTCTCATAAACGTTATCCAATTCCATCTTAGGCACCTCAGCTCTTACGGCATCAAAAACAAAGGATTCAATCTGTGCAGTCGAATCTGAAAGCTCGTAGAAAGAGTTCTGAATACTATCCACATCTGCCTTGATAAGGTACTGAATAGCAACTTCTATTTTCAAAGTCACTTTATCTTGAGTAATCGTTTCTACAGGAACACGTAATTCTTGAATTTGTAAGTTTTGAATCCCTACAACTTGATCGATAAGCGGAATTCTAAAGCTGATACCCGCTCTACGTACAGAATGAAACTTGCCTAATCGTTGCATAATTTTGGCTTCTTTCTGATTAACGATGATCAAGGAAAATACGAAAAATACGATCGCGAATACGATAATAATAATGATTGATACAGTTTCCATTTTTGTTTTTTTAATTAGTATTTGGGTATAATATTTACGCTTAAGCCACGATGGCTTAGGTTTAATTTTCAATGCTTTTTTGCCATGTTAAAAACCCATATCCATAGAAAAAGAGTTGTAGTTGTCCTTGTCATCCGAATCCTCTGAGTAGCCTAAAAAGTTGGCAGTAATGGTCCAGGATGCATGCCCTAGTATTTTAGATATCCACTTTTTGGCTTCGATCGTAAAGTCTTTTGATTCTAAATATTTAATACAAAAAGTCTTTAGAAAACTATCCGACGAAAGATTCTGATAAGGTATCTCGTACTTTGTAAAAAGCAGCTTTACTTGTTTGTTGACATATTGTGAGGACAAAACCTGCTTACCGCTGTTGTTTAAAAATATGTATTGATCCGGTTCTGCAGACCCCAACTTTATATAAATCCGATTGATCAGGTTTCGGATGTCGTCTATAATAAAGATGGTTCTTAGTTTGTTCTTATCTTCAATTTCGAAAGATTCCTTATTTAGGACATCTTCCCAGCGAATTCTTAATATGCTCTTTAATCTAAGGCCAAAAAAACATCCAAAAGCTACAATCAAAGCTATTTTGTATTTCTTATCCAATTCTAACTTCTGAATCGTAATTGGTATATATTTCCAATCGATATGTTCAGATTTTGATATATCTCCCTTTAGTGTCATTTTCTTAGCTTAGTCGTAAATCTTTATGTGAAGTTACATAAAAAGTTTCAAAAAACAAATAAAACTATTAAAAGTGAAACCTTTTAATTTGATTACCACGCAAAAATGGTGTGAATTTGACTGAGTGTTAATCCGAAAAGGAAATGTATTTTAATCTCTTACGATTCCGATACAACAATGCCAAGCTCTTAGTTTGGGCTTTTTTCAAGCTAAGATTCCACAAAGGGAAGTAGTTGCTTATTATACCCACCGCTAACGGGCTTAGGTTTTGGGAATGTTAATTGATATTTGCCATAAAAGATGTAAATTAAAGAAAATACAAAACTGCGTTACAATATGTCTTTATTTACATCAGCAAGGGAGAAAAAATTATGGTTTTATGCTTTATTGGTTTGGATGGCTATTTTGTCGAGCCTGATATTTGCATATCCTTTGTTTCGATTATTGGGGAATGAGAATTCGCAAGCATTGCTGTTTATTTTGTGCATGGGAATAATAGGTACAACTATTATTTTGCATGCCTTTAGAAGAAAATTAGCCCAAAACGACATTGTAAATGTGTTGGGTATTGTGGCTGTATTTCTGATGTTATTTCTACGTTTAGGGCTCGCCGAACGCACTCACTTAATAGAGTATTCTGTACTTACCATATTTATACATAGAGCATTAATTGTGCGTTATCAAGACAAGCATAAAGGCTTATACATTACAATACTTGCACTGCTTTTATCTTTAATAATTGGTGTTTTTGATGAGTTTATTCAGGTTTTTATTCCCAACAGAGTTTTTGATATGACTGATTTTCTTTTTAATGGATTGGCTGCTGGCATAGCTATAGGTGCTAGTTTGTTATGGCAATGGATAAAGAAAATGTTATTCTAGATTTACGTAAAATAGAAGTTTAGTGAGAGTTTTATAATTTGAAACTCTTTTTTGCATTAATCTCTATTTTGTTAAGCAATCATTGTTTTGTAGTTTCGTAACCGAAAATACAATCTTGTACCTGATGCGCTTTAAATGGTGTTGTAAAGTACACAGTTGTACTTTATAAACACACACACACACATTGCAGCTAATACAGTATGAGAGCATTATTTATTTCAATCTTCTTAATTCTGGCGACGGTTTGTTCTGCTCAGGACAAATCCAAATCAGCAAAAAAAATTCTTAGGTTTTCTGCAAAAATCGAATATCAATTAGGATACGGAAATTCTGCTCCTGATACTTATCTCTATAGTGCAGAGGTAAACGAAGAAGGAGAGGGGAAAAAGATGTCAAGACTCTTTTTAAATCTATCCCTATCAGATTACTGGATTGGAAATTATCAAATAAGATTGTATTCTTCGGATAGTTTTGTGCCTCGGTATACCTTAACAGAAGAGGAACACGATCATCAAAAGACTTTATCTGCTCTTGCTTTCATTCTTGGGAAGTCTACCGGATTTATGCCTGCAGTTGGCATATCGAAATACAAGTACTCGCTAGAATATGCGGTAGATGATAAAAAAGTATTAATATTTGATGAACAAGGCAATGAATTAAATACTGGAGATACATTTAGCCTGTATTCCGACATCCTTAAATACTCATTGCTTTGGGGAAAAGATGCAAGGTACGATCTTAGTGCAAAAGATTTTTTTGGAAGTTTTGAACTTTCCTATTATCAAACAGAATCCAAAGGTGCTTTGGAGCAAAAGAGTAGTGGCTATGTACCCAAAAGTATGAACCTACTAACAGAAAAATTTAAGGCTGCTGGCTTTACCATCACAGGAGGTTACCTCACCAATCCGATCAATAATGTTTTTCAATACCGACTTGGCTGTCATGCAGAGCTTGCATACGGAGATATAAAGATTTTAAAAGTTGGGTACTTTTCAAGCTTGCTTTTTGGGCGCGAAAACAGTTCCTTAAAAGGAATCCTTACCCTTCAGGGTAACCTGTTGGAAAGTAGTAGTTTTGGTCCTTCTATGTTAGAAGACAATGCATATAATGTGCTTTCCATGAATCAATTTAGTTACGATTTACTTTTCGGATTATCCTATTCATTTTAAAGAAGGGAAAGACGCTCAGATCTTCAAGCCTGTCAGTATTTAGCTATTCTTTGCGGATTAAATCTTTTGCTAAGCACTTTTTGTTTTGTAGTTTCGGGGGCCAGAATATAACTAGTGTTTATCACTACCGCTGCCGAACAATTAGCAAAGGTCTTATATTCGGAAAATAGAAACGAAGTGAAAATTAAATAAAAGGGATTATGACCAATAATGATGTATTACGACGTGTTCGCTACCTATTCGACTTTAGTGATCTTAAAATGATTGAGCTTTTTAAATTGGTTGAGCACGATGTAGATAAAGCGGATTTGAGTGGCTGGTTAAAAAAAGAAGATGATCCTTTATTAATAGAAATCACAGATAAAGAACTGGCCATGTTCCTTAATGGATTGATTATTGAAAAACGCGGGAGAAGAGAAGGACCTTTGCCAGAAGCAGAAGATCCTTTAAGCAATAATATGATTCTTCAGAAACTAAAAATTGCATTGAATTTGAAATCGGATGACATTTTAGATCTGTTCGCCTTAACAAATAGAAAATTAAGCAAACATGAGTTGAGTGCTTTTTTCCGTAAACCGGATCATAAATCCTATCGAGAATTTTTGGATCAGTACCTAAGAAATTTTCTTAGTGCATTGCAAAAGAAATACAGGAAGTAGTAATCCTTTTACAATATTCTTAAAATCCACACAGCCCAAGCTACCAGCTTGGGCTGTGTTGTGAAAATTATTTTACATCGCTGTCAGGATTTTAAGTACTTACAGGCTATTCCTATTTATATTCTTAAGGCGGTTTATGCAGCCTAGTTACTAAAACGCTTACAGGCCTTCGACGCTGACAGGATCTTTAAAGCGAAGCGCAAAAAAGCTTCTGCAAATTAATAATCGGTATCGCAATTCTTCCTTATTAAATCTTTTGCTAAGAAATGATTGTTTTGTAGCTTCACATTGTAATTTCATAAAAAAGCACCATCCTAAAATAGTATGACAAAGAAACTAACAAAAAGAATAATCAGAATAGTATTGCTTATTGGAACCATTACTTCCATGTTTTTTGTGCCATGGCTTTTGGTAAAGGCGTGGATTTTACCACTACCCAATACAGTTCAAGAACAGTTGGATGAGGCCATTGATCATGGGTTTGATGGAATGATTGTTTATGTAGATCAAGCTGGTAAACCACCTCAGTATTTTGCTTCAGGTTGGTACGATAGAGAAGTAAAGATACCTGCCAAAGCGCAAGCCTTATTTAAGATTGCCAGTATCAGCAAGCTATATGATGCTGTGGCTGTCACCAAATTGGTAAGTCATGAACGTCTTTCTTTGGATAAAACCATCGCCGATTATTTACCGGAACTTGTGGGAAGAATTGAGAATGCAGATAAAATCACCTTGAGGTTGATGATACAGCATAAAAGTGGCATTCCCAATTTTACGGACGCTCCGAATTTTTGGGCAGCTCCAACAGAGAGCTATGAAGAAAGTCTTGCATTGATTCTGGATAAGCCGGCCAATTTTGATCCCGGTAAAGATTATGAATATTGTAATACGAATTATTTGTTAATCAATAGAATAATGGATGATGTATTAGGTTATGGGAACTTTCAATTCATTCAGGAAGAAATTTTAAAGCCACTAAACCTTAACAATACCTTTAGCTCGCTAAGTGAAGTGAATATAGATGATGTAATGAGTGGCTATCATGTAGGACATCCCCTTGATTTGAAGACAGACGAGCATGGCATGTTGGCCACAGCAGAAGACGTGGGGATTTTCCTAAGGGCATTGAACGATGGATCATTGTTTGAACCTGGAGAACAGGAAATTTATGCTTCCATTTATGAATATGAACATGGAGGTTGGGTTCCAGGATACCAAAGTTTTGCAAAATATCACAAAGATCTTGATGCTGTTGTTGTTGAATTCTATAGCACAACTGATTCTAAACTGTACAATTGGAATTTGTCAGAAATCATAAATAATAGAATTGCTAAAATTCTGAAAAGGCAAAAAAGCGAATAGAATTTTATGAAGAACGTTTAATAGCCTTGATACCAAATACTAAACTTACAGCCCATGCTACCAGCTTGGGCTTTTTTTGACCAAATAACAAAAAGCCTTTCTGCTCACGACAAAACCGCATCAATTGTTTAGAATCCCTACAGAATACTTCTGCGGTGTACAAACTTATCGTTTAATCTGCAGGTAAATCATCATGCAATTTTTTTGAAGAGAAGAGAATGAGGCGAAGGTTCTCAAGAAAAGCTTACATTTGCACAAATTATTTAAATTTTTGTGGATGAGATATTTTCTAATGTTATTAGCTCTTGCTGTTGGCTGTCTTTTACCCATTCAGGCAAGTCTTAATGCTAAATTAGGTGGCTTTTTAAAAGCACCAATAATGGCTGCATTGGTTAATTTTATGGTTGGAGGATTTATTCTTCTTCTAATTATATTGGGAACACGCACTCCAAATAATTTGTTGTTAGCAGCAAAAGAAGCACCAATCTATGCTTGGATCGGCGGATTGATGGGAGCTACATTCGTTGGTTCGATCATTTTTCTGATTCCTAGATTAGGAGCAGCCTTGAGTTTCGGATTAATTGTAGCTGGTCAGTTGGTATTTTCTATGGTGATCGATCATTTTGGCATGTTTGGTATTCCTGTTCAGCCAATTAATTGGGGTAGAGCATTTGGCGTGGCTCTAATTCTAACGGGAGTACTTGTAATACAGAAGTTTTAAGAGTATTTAGAAAGTTATATCTTTGACATAATAAGATCTTAGGATATTTTTTTTTATTTTTGATTGATTATACTTTATTTTGAATGCATGATAGAAGAAGTATTTTATTTACCTTCGTGAAATTTTTTATTTAAACAAGCATTGCATAATTACTGAACAACCATGGCTAAGATTATTAATGAAGTTTCAAGAACCTTTACAGAGTATTTAATTATTCCAGGATTAACTACGGTAGATTGTACTCCAGATAAGGTTGACATGATTACTCCTTTGGTTCGATTTAAAAAAGGAGAATCCTCAAAAATCAATTTGAAAACCCCTTTTGTTTCGGCTATTATGCAGTCAGTTTCTGACGACGGAATGGCAATTGCTTTAGCAAAAGAAGGTGGTGTTTCCTTTATTTACGGTTCTCAGTCTATCGAACAGCAGGCTGATATGGTTCGAAGAGTAAAGAAACACAAAGCTGGATTCGTAGAAAGTCGTGCTAATATTACACCAGAGCAAACTTTAGAGGATGTTCTAAACCTAAAAGAATCAACGGGTTTTTCTACTATTGGTGTAACTGAAGATGGTAGTCCAAACGGAAAATTTTTAGGAATTATTACAGGGCGCGATTACCGTATCAGTAAAGATAGTTTGAGTAAAAAAGTAAAAGATATTATGCGACCATTGCCAGAATTGGCTGTTGGTGAGCTTGGAATTTCTTTAACAGAAGCAAATGATATTATTTGGGAGCACAAATTAAATACGCTTCCAGTTATCGATAAGGATCAAAATTTAAAATATTTTGTATTCCGAAAAGATTACGATAATCACAAAGAGAATCACAACGAATTATTAGACGATCATAAGAGATTAGTTGTAGGTGCTGGAATCAATACAAGAGATTACGAAGAGCGTGTACCTGCATTGGTCGATGCTGGCGTTGATACGGTTTGTATCGATTCATCTGATGGATTTTCAGAATGGCAGAAAATTACCATTCAATGGATAAAAGAACATTACAAAGGTAAGGTTTCTGTTGGTGCTGGTAATGTTGTTGACAAAGCAGGTTTCTTATATTTAGCCGAAGCTGGTGCTGATTTTATTAAAGTTGGTGTAGGTGGCGGATCTATTTGTATTACACGTGAGCAAAAAGGAATTGGTAGAGGTCAGGCAACTGCTATTATCGAAGTTGCAGCTGCACGCGATGAGTATTTCGAAAAAACTGGCGAGTACATTCCAATCTGTTCAGATGGTGGTATTGTTCAGGATTATCATATGACACTAGCCTTATCAATGGGTGCCGATTTCCTAATGATGGGAAGATATTTCGCTCGTTTTGATGAGAGTCCAACAAGAAAGCTTTTAATTGGTAGCAACTACGTAAAAGAATATTGGGGCGAAGGTTCGAACAGAGCTAGAAACTGGCAACGTTACGATATGGGTGGTAACAACAGCCTTAAGTTTGAAGAAGGTGTTGACAGTTACGTGCCTTATGCAGGTAAATTGAAAGACAACTTGGAAATCACAACTGGTAAAATTAAATCGACCATGTGTAGTTGTGGTGTTCTTACAATTGCTCAGTTGCAAGCCGAAGCTAAAATTACTTTGGTTTCATCTACAAGTATTGTAGAAGGTGGTGCGCACGATGTTATCGTAAAAGATACAAAGAACTAATTACCGTAAACAAAACGGTTTCGGATTAAGATATCGAAAGACCAAGCATTTAGCTTGGTCTTTTTTTTGTGCTCAATCAGCTTTCTTTTAGAAGATGCTAAAGCAAAATAGAAAAATGATTTCTGATCAGTTGGCTAAAGCCAAACAGCAATAAATAAAAGAGAAGCATCTATTGCTCTTGCTTTCAGATAACTGATAAGATGAAATGGATTTAGTAATGGGCTTCTATTTTTTGTTTTGTAAGTTTATATGTTAACAGGAGAAATGTATCTATTGCAGTTGCTTTTAAGCAACTGATAATATGCAATTAAGAAATTGGCTTTAGCCACATAAAATAATCATATGAGTTGGGTCATTCTGAGCTTGCCGAAGAATCTTTCATTCAAAGGGAAAGGCTCTTCCACAATGAGAAAGAGCCTTTTTTATCTTTTTCCCTTGAATATTTTTACTTCTTTAGCACCACATCAGCAGTCTGCAAGATCTTCATTTTCAAATTTTCCGGATAATTAGGGCGTTCTTCCAAGAATTTGCGCGTAATGTCGCCAGCCTCTTTCGATTGGTGTCCACTGTACGAAGCGCTCAGCCAATTGTAAGGGAAAAAGATATCACCAGTAAGCTGAATCTCTTGCAATAGCTCTAAGCTTTCAGGAAGATAAGTCAGGGCTTCTTTCTCTCGCAATGGATGGTGCAAATAGTGTAAGGCATCCAATACCCAACGTTCTGTTTCTCTATTTTCAGCTTTGTGTAGGCTAGCAAAGAATTCTTTACGGATTGGCTGATCGGCAGAAAGGGCAGGCGCTACAAATTGCATCTTTTTCTTACTGTCTGGGTTTTTGATACGATCGATTTGTGTTGCTACAATTTCATCAGCCTTCTCAGGCATTTTAATCGCCAAATTACATGCCAAGGCAGTAGCTTTGCTTTCCGATAGGCTAAAGCCACCTATTGCAATTTCTTCTTTCCAAACCTTGTAAAGTTGCTCCAAATGAGCTGGGCTTTCTGCAATATTGCTCAATGTCGTGTATAGACTTGATTTATTGCCCATGTCTTTTTCTTCACTCAAGCGAATCCAAAGGCTTTCTTCCAAGTGCGAACCAAATTGTTTTCTTTCGTCAGTACTAATATGCAACCAATAAACCGATTTAAGGTAGGAGAGAATTCGCGATAGAATAAGCGTGTTTTTTTCGATTGACAATTGCTCCTCTGCTGCTAGTAAAAAGTCCTTTCCACTAATTTCTCCTTCTCTAAGATTCTCGTAAAGGTTAATCCAGGCAACACCTCTTTGCAAATCGTCTTTAACTATATGGATATCCTTAAGTAGAAATTTCTTTGTTTTCGCATCCATTTTAAAGAATCCATAGGCATTTCCTTTTCCATTTGGGATGATGTATTCAGGAACAGCCATTCCTTTTGCATCGGCAACAAGTACTTGCGATTGATCCAACTGAACAGGTAGGCTAATTGTTTTGTTAGCGTAGCCAAGAACAAGAGTCAAATCTTGATTCCAATCTCCAGCATTACCTTTTGCATCGCTCTGAGTAAGTTTCAATTCGGATATTTTACCATTTTCTTCAGTCAAATCAGAAGTGATGTGAGCTCTTCCGGGCTTATCGACCCAAACCTTACTCCATTCTGCTAAATTGCTTTCGGTATGCTGATCAAGAATGCCAATCAAATCTTCCCAACTGGCATTGCCATAAGTGTAAGTTTTCAAATAGGTCTGTAATCCTTTTTGCAATGCTTCTTCACCGGTAATCTTTTCTAGCATGTCCATTACAATCGGCGACTTGTGATAAATGATACTACCGTAAACTGTTCCTGCATCTTTTAAATTTGGCAATACTTGATTAATTGGGTTGGCACCAGATGTTCGATCAATGTTATATGCGCTAGGAAAATGAGCCATTTCAAACTTAAGCTTGTGGTTCATATCCGGAAAGCTCGGATTGGTAATTTTATCGGCAAGAAAATTGGCGAATACCTCTTTTAACCACACCTGATCGAACCACTTCATAGTAACCAAGTCTCCAAACCACATATGAGCCGTTTCATGAGCAATAAGATTCGCACGACCCAATTGGCTATTCTTAGTTGCATTTTCGTCTAAAAACATCTTAGAAGCGTTGTAAAGGGTTGCTCCTGTGTGCTCCATTCCTCCATATTGGAAAGATGGAATAACTACAATATCATATTTTGCAAAAGGATAGGGCACATCTGTATATTCTTCTAGCCAATCCAAGGACTGAAATAGCAGTCGGAAGATTTCATCGGTGTTATTTGCTAATTTTTTAGAATCTGTCTCACGATGATACATGGTGTGCTCATGTCCATTGCGCTCTCTGGTAATGGTTTCGAAATCACCTGCTACAAAAGAGAAGAGGTAAGTTGGCAAGGCTTTGGTCTTGAAAAAACGATATTCGCTTCTGTCTTGTTTGTCTGTTTTTGTATTTAATTTGCCATTGGCCATTGCTTTCCAATGTTTAGGCACGCTCAAATTCAATTGAAAAGAAGCTTTCAAGTCTGGCTGATCGAAACAAGGAAAAGCAGTTCTGGCTCTGTCTGGAACAAATAGCGTGTAAAGAAACTCATCATTGCGGTTCAAAGAAGTATTCCCAGTAGTAAACTCAATTTCGATTTTGTTATTACCTTTTGCTAATTCTCCTTTCGGGATAATGATATGCTCCTTTTCGAATCGGTAGTTTGATTTTTCACCATTACAAATTACCTGGAGAATTAGGCTTGCCTTTTCACGAAAATCAATTTGCAAATCTTGAGTTACCTCTAAAAGGCTAAAGTTAATGGTATTTTTTCCGGGAATGTTTACATCTCGATTTTCTGGTATCTCGAATGTTAATTGATATTCAAGATCAGAAATTATTTTTGTACGATATTCTGCCATTTTCTTGGCAACGCCAGCTTCTACAGGAATATTTTGAGTCGGAGTATTACATGCTGCCAAAATAATACAGATGAATAGTAGGAATGTTTGTAGGGTTTTCATTTTGTTTGGGATTGTTACAGACACAAATATAATAGCTACCTATTCATTTAGAACGATTTGATGACGAAATTTTGCATAAAAAACGCAAAACCCTTATGGAGTTTTGCGTTTAAGAATAAGGTGTAAGTATTTAGACTTCTCTAAAATTTGAGCTGTCGAAAATTTTATTTGCATTTGCTGCAATAAAACCAGAAAATATTTCACCACTTTCATCAGGGTAACGAATGGCAAATTCGTAGAAGCAAGCTGGTATTTCGTAGGTGCCTTCTTCAAATTCAACCTTTATAATTTCTGAAAGGGTAGACGATTGTTGTAATAATTTCTCTGGAGTTCCTTTTATTTCACCTCCCGAAGCATTCATTTCAAAGCCACAATCTTTAATAAACTGATTCACCTTTTCGATGCTGTCGTATTTTTTTAGAGCATTAATGCTAACGGTAAAGTGATTTACTCTAAATCCATGAACATATAACCATGCTGCATATTCCGATTCCTTTCTTAGGGTTTCATATTCAGCGTATGATGGTTTTCCCCAAACGCGGCCTTTGTAAATCATATCAGGATCGCCATAATAGGCATTACCTACAGAGTTAATTCTTTTTTTAATCAGATTCTGAAAATCTTCCGAAAATTCAGATAGGATTAGTTCCGATATGAAAACTCTTGGAGCATTTTCCTCACTTGGGTGTTCTAAATGTACCGCATTAAGATGTTTGTCTTCGAATTTGTATTCTCCTTTATATTCGTAGCCTGCTTTTACGAATTTCTTGGCTAAAATCTGAATATTCATTCGCGGATCATCAAAAGTACGAAAGGCAACATGATCGTTTATCACATTTTCACCTTCTTTGGTGAAAAGATCGTGAATGGCTTGCGCAGATGGATTCTGCGCTGTATACCGTTTCCAAAGTTCGTTAAAAATTTGCTTTTGCATAAGTGTGAATTTTGATATCTGTTTTGAAGATACAAAAATATATTGAGGAGTTATAGCTCTTTTTTTTACGCTTGACCTCTTTCTTGGTGAGAAGGGAATTATATTTCTACAGTTTATAGTATTTTGAAGATATGGGTGAGATTCGAATACGTCCCGATTTTCGGGATGGCAAACATGTAATCGACTTTATCGATTTTCTAATGCTTTTTGAGGGAGATATAGAATCAAAAAAGCCTTCGACTCAAAAGAATCGAAGGCTTTAAACATTTTTGGCGGTCTGGACGAGACTCGAACTCGCGACCCCATGCGTGACAGGCATGTATTCTAACCAACTGAACTACCAAACCAAAATGTGATTTAATTTTTAAAGAGATAAAATCGAACTCTATTTTGGCGGTCTGGACGAGACTCGAACTCGCGACCCCATGCGTGACAGGCATGTATTCTAACCAACTGAACTACCAA